>NZ_VOUA01000017.1 GCF_024372725.1 Methanosarcina sp. KYL-1 | reverse complement strand
GCTTCATAAATTTCAAGGATCTCTTCACGTGTAAGCATGATGCTGAAAAAACAATGTTATTTTATATGCAATTTTTCCTCCTTCCGAGGAAAAATTGACATTAATCAAAGTAGGGCTGAATAGTTACGAATAAAATATAGCTCTTGAAGAATGGGGAGTAATCAATATGAAAATTTATATTGATGAAAAGAAATGTACAGGCTGCGGGGCATGCAAGGCAGCTTGCCCGAAAGGTCCGAGGGTGTATTCCATAGAAGAAAAGGACGGGAAAAAGGTCTGCGTCGTAAAGGACGCGTCCTACTGCCTTGGCTGCAGGATGTGCACAACCGTCTGCATGGAAGACGCAATAACCCTCGAAAACTGATTTTGAAAACAGGAAAATGCTGTAGGATTTGAGAAAACGTGTCGCTTGAGATTCGCGTAGTGCTTGTGGAGCCCATGTACCAGGGAAATGTGGGTTCGGTTGCAAGGGCAATGAAAAACTTCGGGTATTCGGACCTGGTCATGGTAAATCCCTGTGAACTGGAAGGGCAGGCAAGAGCCATGGCGTCCCATGCAAGAGACGTGCTGGAAGGGGCCAGGATCACTTCAAGCATCGAAGAAGCCGTAGAAGGTGCAAACCTGGTCATAGGAACCACTGGAGCCGCAAGCCATAAAACAGGAGAACACATCCGCCTTCCCCTCTACACTCCCACGGAGCTCAAGGAAAAACTCAAAGGGTACAGCGGTACCGTCGCGATCCTCTTCGGACGCGAAGACAACGGTTTCCGAAACGAAGAACTCAAAAGCTTTGACACGCTTATTACGGTCCCCACCTCCGAAGTATACCCCGTGATGAACCTCTCCCATGCCGTGGCAGTTATCCTCTACGAGCTATCAGGGCTTGAAGGAGGCAATAACCCTCTCGCCGAAGGCTTTGACCTGCAACTCTTATACGGGCACCTGGAAGAGCTCCTGAATGAGATAGATTACCCACCCCACAAAAAGGACAAAACTTTCCTGATGCTGAGGAGGATCTTCGGGAGGGCAGGGCTGACCCCGCGGGAAGTCCAGACCCTGAGAGGTGTTATCAGGAAAATAGAAAGAAAGATAGGATATGCAGCAACTGAACCTGAAGACCTTCAGGAAACAAAAGGTTCTGAAAGTTCAGAAAGTATAGAAAAGTTCATATGAGAATAAACCACTTCTTACATCAGGATCCAATGTACGTTTTTTCCAACATTTTTAGAACCTGGTTTTAAGCAGAGGGCACTTTGTCGAAGAAAACCAGATCAAGAGTATAAATTTTTACACGCGAACTAAAGAATTCCGGGGAGAACTGGACTGAACATGACAGAAGCCGAAAGCAAGTGGAACGAAAAACTAAAAAAATTCTTTAAAGATTATTACTGGAACGAAATCCTCCAGCTTGCAAACGAGTACCCGGACCAGAGAAGCCTCACGGTTGACTTTACCGACATAGAGAAGTTCGACAGGGAACTCTCAAAAGAATTCCTTGAACGCCCCGGAGAACTGATAGAGGCAGCCGAAGCTGCACTCAAAGAAATCGACCTGCCTGTGGAAAAGGAATTCGAGCAGGCCCATGTAAGGATAATAAAAATCCCTAACCGGATCCCTATCAGGGAATTGAGGAGCAAACACCTTTCCCGCTTTGTCGCAATCGAAGGCATGATAAGGAAAGCAACGGAAGTCAGGCCCAGGATCACAAAAGCCGCCTTCCAGTGCCTGCGCTGCGGGCACCTTACCCTTGTGGAACAAAACAGCTTCAAGTTCGAAGAACCCTTTGCAGGCTGTGAAAACGAGACATGCGGGAAAAAAGGGCCTTTTAAGGTCTCAATCGAAGACTCCAGTTTTGTAGATGCCCAGAAACTCCAGATCCAGGAATCCCCCGAGAACCTTAAAGGGGGTTCTCAGCCCCAGAGCCTGGAGGTGGACTCGGAAGACGACCTCACGGGGAACGTCACCCCCGGGGACAGGGTGATTATCAACGGCGTCCTGAAATCAAGGCAGCGTGCCCTGAAGGACGGGAAATCCACCTTTTATGACCTTGTACTGGAGGCAAACTCAATCGAGCACCTGGACCAGGATTTCGACGAGCTTGAAATCACTCCCGAAGACGAGGAAAAAATTCTCGAACTCTCGCGGGACCCGGCCATCTATGATAAGATAATAGGCTCGATTGCCCCTTCCATCTACGGGTATGAAGACATCAAGGAAGCCCTGGCCCTCCAGCTCTTTTCAGGAGTTGTGAAAAACCTTCCTGACGGCTCAAGGATCAGGGGTGACATCCACATGATGCTTGTAGGCGACCCGGGCATTGCAAAAAGCCAGCTCCTCCGCTATGTGGTCAAGCTCTCCCCAAGAGGCGTCTTTGCCTCGGGCCGGAGCGCTTCTGCAAGCGGGCTTACCGCAGCTGCTGTCAAAGACGACCTGAACGACGGCAGGTGGACAATAGAAGGAGGGGCGCTTGTGATGGCTGATATGGGAGTTGCCGCCGTAGACGAAATGGACAAGATGAAGACAGAGGACAAGAGTGCCCTGCACGAGGCAATGGAACAGCAGACCATAAGCATAGCCAAGGCGGGGATCATTGCCACATTGAAGTCCCGCTGCGCCCTCCTGGGAGCTGCAAACCCGAAATACGGCCGTTTTGACAGGTATGAAGGCCTGGCAGAACAGATAAGCATGCCTCCGGCCCTGCTCTCCCGTTTTGACCTTATCTTCGTTTTGCTCGACACTCCGAACCACGCCCTGGACAGCAGGATCGCAAACCATATCCTTCAGTCCCATTATGCAGGAGAACTGCATGAACAGCGGGAAAAGCTCCCGGGTTCTCTCATCACCGAAGAATTCGTTGAAGCCGAACTGGAAGTGATCGAACCTGTCATCGAAGCCGATATCATGCGAAAATACGTCGCATACGCCCGGAAAAACGTTTACCCGGTGATGGAAGACAACGCCAGGAGCCACCTGATCAATTTCTATACGGACCTCAGGAAGAGCGGGGAAGGCAAGAACACGCCCGTGCCCGTGACCGCAAGACAGCTTGAGGCCCTGGTCCGACTCTCGGAAGCCAGCGCGAGGGTCCGCCTGAGCAATATAGCCACTCTGGAAGATGCAAAAAGGACAATCAGAATTGTCATGAACTGCCTGAAAAACGTGGGAGTGGACCCGGAAACCGGAGCTCTTGACGCGGATATAATTGCTTCAGGCACAAGCATGAGCCAGAGGAACAAAATAAAAATCCTGAAAGACGTTATTAAGAAGGTATGTGAGAGGCACCCGGGCAGCAAGGCCCCACTGGAAGAAGTGTATGCCGAAGCTGAGAAAGAGTACGGAATCGACAGGATCCATGCCGAAGAGTACATAAAGAAAATGCGGCAGAGAGGAGACCTTGTTGCCCCGGACCAGATCCACATCAGGCTCGTCAACTGAGGAGATCAGCCTCACACTGAAAGCCTGATATCTTTATGAAAGCCTGACATATTTTCCGGAAAATGGGGAAAAATCAGGCCCTGCAAATAACTATACAAATAACTTATAAATAAAGCATGGATAGTTAAGCTGTAAATACTAAAAGGGTGAAATATTACTCAAAGGGAAAATATGTACCTGAAAACCTATAAAAACGGGGAACATTTCCTTGTTGCAGCCTGTGACCGGGAAGTGCTTGGAAAAAACCTGAAACACGGCAAAGCCACTGTGGAGATTAGCAGAGCTTTTTATGAGGGGGAAGAGGTTTCCGAAGCGGAACTCCAAAAAGCCCTGGAAAAAGCCACTACTGTCAACCTCTTCGGGGAAAAAACGATCAATTGTGCCATAAAGTGCGGGTTTATCGATCCTGACTCCGTGATCATGATCTCAGGCGTGCCCCATGCCCAGGTCTTCAGGGTATGAAGCCTGGGAATTCGGCAATCTGAAGGGCCGGTCACTGAAAGGCACTGCAGCTTGCCTGAAGGCAGCCCTTCTGGCTCTGTTCGGCATCCGCAAGACGAGGACGCGGAATAAGGAGGCAGAAAAATGGTAGATAGAATAATATATTTATCAAATTCAACTGCAAATAGTGATACTGTGAACGAAAGCAGCGAAGAAGCCGGGACAAAAATATTGACCACAGGGGAGCTAGTTTCCGGGGTTGTGGAAAAACACAGGCGATTTCTGGAAGAATATAAAAAAGAATTCGAAGAACTGGACGGACGGCTTGGCCAGATTGAAGGCGAGGTCAAAAGTGCCAGGGATTCCAGAAACCAGATGAAGGAGCGCAAGGAGATCCTCAGGGAAAAACGCCAGCAGTTTTACCATCAAGCGGAAGGGCTGCTTGAAAAAGAGCTTCTTCCGAAACTTGACCCTATGCCTGCAGATAAACTCCAGGAAGATCTGAAAAAACTC
Organism: Methanosarcina sp. KYL-1; assembly: GCF_024372725.1. Classification (GTDB taxonomy): domain Archaea; phylum Halobacteriota; class Methanosarcinia; order Methanosarcinales; family Methanosarcinaceae; genus Methanosarcina. The sequence continues at coordinate 79,751 of NZ_VOUA01000017.1, read as the reverse complement.
AAGGGACAGGCCGAACCCTCAGAAGAGCAGAGGCTTGCAGGTGAATTTAAAGAAAACCTGCGAGAATTTGCTCAGGGAGCGGGGCTTGAAGAAAGCATCATCCTGCAGATCGAAGTTAAAATCGATGAGGCACTGAACCCTAACCTGGAAATCAAAAAGATAGAAGAGGATGAAAAACAGCTGGAAGAGGACGATGGCAGTAAAAGCCAGGAAATCTCCAAAGGCAAACCCCAGCACAAATGGCTGAACAGCAAAATAAAAAGCCATGAGGACGCCCTCAGGTACTGGGAAAAAATGGAAGGGTAAGCCCTTCCGAAAACAAGCGGGTGGTAGTACATGGACAACGACGTTTCAACAGCAGAAATTGCAACGGCCGACCTTTCAAACCTTAACGAGAGGGAGTTGAAGAACAGGGTAAACGAGCTCAGGAGCAAGATAGAAAGAAATGAGAGGCAGTTGAGTTCGGTATTCAAGGAACTGAAACTGAACCGGACCGACATCGGCGAATTTAAAGAAAAGAGGGACTCCCTGAACCAGCAAGTTAAGGAACGGGTTGCAAAAGCACAGGAGCTTAGAGATAAGCGAGACGAGATTAACAAGTTGATTGGCGAGTATAAAGAAAACAGGAGCATTGTAAACGCCAGGACCCAGGAACTGTTTTCCGGAATTGCGGAACTCAAGGAAAAGCGGGATGAGTACAACCGGCTTTCCCACGGGAGCGTAGAAGCCCTTTCAAAAGCTTATGAGGCTGAACGGGAAGCTTTCTTCGACAAGGAACTGCCTCTTGGCGTGGAAATCAAGATCTTCCAGAAATTAAATGACCTGGGGAAACGCCTGGAAGCCGCAAAGAAAGCAAACGAAATGCATGCCCTGATCCAGGAAAGTTACAGGGAATCGAAGGGGATACACACCCAGGGCGACGAAATTCATGAAAAGATCCAGGCCCTTTCCGAAGAGTCCCAGAACTGCCACATCGAAATGCTCGAAAATTTCAAGGCCGCTGATGAAATCCGAAAAGAAGCAAATATGTACCACGCCCAGCTTACGGATAAAATTACAAACATAAATTCAATCAAAGAAAAAATTGATCCCCTCAAAGCCAGCATTGACAACAGCAGAAAGGAACTCGCTGCATACCTTGACAGGTTAAAGGAAGTCCAGCTCAAGAAAGATGAGCACGCAGTAACCCAGAAGCACAGCGATGCCCGGGAAAAGCTCCAGAAAAATGCCCGCCTGAGCCTGGAAGACCTGAAACTCCTGATAGAGAAAGGAGACGTGAAATTCTCTTCAAACGATTGAAAAAACCGGAATCAAGAACAGTTTTAAGCAGAGAACTGTGTTTCCAAAAAACGTCCCTGTTGTTTTATTTTAAACAGATAAATTTTTTCAGAAAAAAGCCATCTGGCTTTTTTCTTTCATATTGAACTTCCTTTTTTAGATTCATTTTTTATATTCAGTTTTAGATTCATTTTTTATATTCAGTTTTAGATTCATTTTTTATATTCAGTTTTAGATTCATTTTTTATATTCAGTTTTAGATTCATTTTTTATATTCAGTTTTAGATTCAGTTTTAGATTCAGTTTTAGATTCATTTTTTATATTCATTTTTTCTGCCTCTTCCTGCGAAAAAGCCTGTAACCAGGAGTACGGCCCCGAAACCCAGCAGGAAAAGATGCGTATCAAAACCCTCTACCTGAGTTCCAGTCCCCGGGAATTGAGAGGAAAGGTTTTCCGAAGCATCGGGAAGAGGCCCGGCCGGCGTCTGAGGCCTGGGAAGTTTCGGGTCAAGGTACTGGTAAACCGGAGAAAAACGAACCAGGACCCCTTCGGGCCCTGCATAAATGGTATCCACCGTAAGGTTCAGGATTTCGGAAGAGTTCCGGGAATACACAAAACCTGTGCCTCTGGTAGCGATGATGTCCTGCAGGACGACATCTTCCCTGCGGAGTTCAAGCCAGACCCTGCTGGCTTCGGGGTCCGCCCCTTTAACACAGAGCTGATACCCCTGTAAAAAAGTATGAGAATCCCCGGACCTTACATACAATTCATCTCCATCAATCAGAATAATGGAGAGCCTTTCTCCCCCACCAGAGGCTGCCGCCGCCGGAATGGTATTGAAGCTCATGGAGAAGAATAAGAGAACGACTATAGAAAGAAAAAGGGCCGGAAGGGATAAAGAAAGCGAAGGAAAAAACCTTGTTTTCCGCTTTCTTCTTCCACGCTCATTTAGGGCGCACATAGATACATCTGCCTGCTATGACCTCTTCTTTCGTGTCATCCGCCTTCCTGATCACGAGAGCCCCGTCAGGGGTCACTCCCACTGCCCTGCCCTCGATAATGCGGGAAGGAGTGGTGACCTTTACTTCCTTTCCAATTGTATCTGAAAGGGCAAGCCAGTCGTTCAGGAGCTGGGAAAAAGGCTGGGTCTTGAAGCGGATATACTGCTGTTCGAGTTCGAAGAGAAGGTCCTGCAGAAACTGGACCCTCCTGATGTGCTTCCCAAGTTCCGCTTTTAGAGTGGTGGAACCAGCCCGGAAAGACTCGGGAATGTCCTTTAAGTCCATGTTCGCATTGATCCCTATCCCCAGCACAACATAGTCAACCCTGTCAACTTCTGCTTTTGCTTCGGTCAGGATTCCGCAGACCTTCTTTCCGTTGATCCGGACATCATTGGGCCACTTGATACGGGCATCAAGGCCCATGTCGCGGATCACGTTGGCAACAGCAAGCCCGGCCACAAGGGTCAGCCTGGAAGCGTGCCGGAGAGGGACCCCGGGCTTCAGGATTACTGACATCCACACCCCACCGTGGGGAGATATCCATTCCCTGCCCATGCGGCCTCTTCCGCCTTTCTGCACTTCGGCGATCACAAGGGCTCCTTCTTCTTCGGAAACTGCAATCTCCTTTGCAAAGCTGTTGGTGGAGCTTACCTCATCGAAATAATGGATCTTTTTTCCCAGCAGGGTCGTCTTGAGCCCCATCTGGATTTCATCCGGATAAAGGAGTTGAGGCACGGATTTCAGGACGTATCCTCTCTTGGGGGACGACTCGATTTCATAGCCGTCGGCCTGGAGAGACTTGATGTACTTCCAGACCATTGTCCTGGAAATCCCGAGCTTGAGCCCCAGTTCTTCCCCGGAGACAGGGGTTTTCTGTGCATCCTTAAGCGCCTTGATTATTCGAGACCTTTTATCTCCCATCCGTGCACCCCGTATGTATGCGTTCTATCTAATATCGCCTTGGTTCAAACATATTATTCATGTCAAACAGACCATTATTCCGGATACACCTCTTAAGAGGAGCCGGATTACCGCTGTGTTTTCTGGGCCATGCTGACATAGCTCTGCACGGCAGCAGTGATCGCTGCAACCTTCTTGTCCTTTGCTTCCAGGGCCGAGGCCAGAGTTGCCCCTTTTTCGGCGTCTGCCTTGACAACTTCTTCTACGGATTCCAGGATATTTTGCTCTTCGATAAAGCCGGTTGTAAGATCACCTCTCCGGAAAGCCGGGTTTCGCATAACCGCCTTATGGAAGGGAATATTGGTCTTAACTCCCACAACCACGTATTCGTATAGAGCCCTCTCCATCCGGGCAATTGCTGCATCCCTTGTCCTCGCCCAGACACAGAGCTTCGAGATCATCGAATCATAATACGGGGAGATCGTATACCCTGTATGCACGCCGCTGTCCACCCGGACCCCGGGCCCTCCGGCAGACCGGTACCTCCGAATCTTTCCCGGAGAAGGAGCAAAGTCGTTTAAGGGATCTTCGGCATTAATCCGGCACTCAATAGCATGCCCGTCAATGACGATGTCTTCCTGGTTCAATTCGAGCTTTTCCCCGCAGGCAACCCTGATCTGCTCCCTTACGATGTCAATTCCGGTAACCATCTCGGTAATCCCGTGTTCCACCTGCAGGCGGGTATTGACCTCAAGGAAATAGAAGTTGCCCTTCGAATAGAGGAACTCCACGGTCCCTGCATTTACGTAGCCAATTGCCTTTGCCACCTTCACGGCGGCATCTCCCATCTGCGCCCTGAGTTCGGGAGTCATGATAGGGGAAGGGGCCTCTTCAATCAGCTTCTGGTGCCTCCTCTGGATGGAGCATTCCCTGTCCGAGAGATAGAGCGTGTTCCCGTAGGCGTCGGCCAGGATCTGGATCTCGATATGCCTGGGCTCCTCCACGTATTTTTCAATAAATACGGAAGAATCCCCGAAAGCCGAACCGGCCATTTTCTGGGTGGAACTGAGAGAAGCGGCAAACTCGTCTCTTGTATGGACGACCTTCATTCCGATCCCACCGCCTCCTGCAGACGCTTTAATCAGGACCGGATAGCCAATCTTTTCCGCAACCTCCATGGCCTCGTTCACGTCTTCAACTGCATCCTTTGTCCCCGGAACTACGGGCACCCCGGCCTTCATCATGAGGTTTCTAGCCCGGATCTTGCTCCCCATTTCGGCAATCACGTGGCTTGGGGGGCCTATGAAAATGATTCCTTCTTCTTCACAGCGCTTTGCAAAGACAGGGTTTTCGGAAAGGAAACCGTAACCAGGGTGGATGGCCTCCGCCCCGGTATTTTTTGCAACTGTAATGATGGCTTCCATGTTCAGGTAGCTCTGGCTGGAAGGGGCCGGGCCTATCAGGAAGGCTTCGTCGGCGTATTTGGCAAAGAGGGCATTTTTGTCGGCCTCCGAACAGACGGCTACCGTGGAAATTCCCAGTTCCCTGCAGGCACGCATAACCCTGATTGCGATCTCACCGCGGTTTGCAACGAGTACTTTTTTGAACATGATACCCTCCGCTTATCTCGCTTCACTCGATTGACATTATCAGGTCGCCCGGAGAGACGGTGTCCCCTTCAGCCACAAAGATTTCCTTTACGGTCCCGGCATGAGGGGCATGAACCGCATTTTCCATTTTCATGGCTTCGATGACAGCAACGGTGTCCCCTTCTTTAACGGAGTCCTCGACCTTGACCTTAAGGGAAAGCACCATGCCCTGCATTGAACTGGTAACAGCCCCTTTCACGGACTCTGCACCTGGCTTTTTGGGAGAAGCTTCTGAGATGGAAACTCCTCCTCCGATGGGTTCGACCTTTACCTCAAAGACCTCGTCGTCCACCTCAACCCTGAAAAGGGTGGGAATCGTGTAATCCTGCGGCACTGCAGGAGCCGGAGCAACAACTGCGAGGGCTTCTTCTTCCATCTCTCCTTTAAGGAACTTGGGGGCAATAGCAGGATAAAGGATGTAGGTAAGGATATCTTCTTCGGACTTTGCAATACCCATTTCCTCGGCTTCCTTCTTCCGCTTTTCATACTCTGGCTTCAGGAGGTCGGCAGGGCGGCAGTGAATGGGTTCCTCGTCCCCGATGATTTTTCCGATCATTTCCGGGCTTATTGGTGCAGGAGAACGCCCGTAAAGCCCGCGCACATAGTCCTTGACCTCTTTTGGAATGACCTTGTAGCGTTCGCCCATGAGCACGTTCAGCACTGCCTGGGTGCCCACGATCTGGCTGGTGGGAGTCACAAGAGGCGGGTAACCGAGTTCTTCCCTGACTTTCGGCATCTCGTCAAGCACGGCGTTGTACTTGTCAAGGGCATTTTGCTCTTTTAACTGGGAAACCAGGTTTGAGAGCATGCCGCCAGGGATCTGGTAGATCAGGACATTGGTATCGATCTGCTCGGAAATGGGGTCCAGAATTCCGCGGTATTTCTCTTTTAAGTCCTTGAAATACCTGACTGCTTCTTCAAAAGCCCCAAGATCCAACCCGGTGTCGTAAGGAGTGCCCTTGAGGGCTGCAACAACGGTCTCGGTGGGGGGCTGGGAAGTGCCCCAGGCAAGGGGAGAAAGGGCGGTATCCAGGATGTCCACTCCTGCCCCGCAAGCTGCCATGTAGCTCATGGGAGCCATTCCCGAAGTGCAGTGGCAGTGCAGGGAGATGGGGATGGAAATTTCCTTTTTCATGGCCCTGATGATCTCCGTGGCCTCATTAGGAGAAAGGAGGCCTGCCATGTCCTTGATACAGAGGGAATCACACTCCAGCTCATCGAGCTGCTTTGCAAGCTCCACGTATTTTTCCACTGTGTGTACGGGGCTTATGGTGTAGCAGACAGTACCCTGTACATGGGCTCCCAGGCGCTTTGCAACCTTTATAGAGAGTTCCATGTTCCGGATATCGTTGACCGCATCAAAGACCCGGAAGATATCCACTCCGTTTTCATAGGCTTTGGTAACGAATTTTTCAACCACGTCATCCGGATAGTGCCGGTATCCGACAAGGTTCTGTCCCCGGAGCAGCATCTGGGAGTATGTATTGTCCATCTTTTTCTTGATATCCCTGAGACGCTGCCAGGGGTCTTCATTCAGGTAACGAATACAGCTATCAAAGGTAGCACCTCCCCACATCTCGAGGGAGAAATAACCGATCTGGTCCAGCTGTTCAACCACTTCGAGCATGTCCCTTGTCCGCATCCTGGTTGCCAGGAGGGACTGGTGTGCATCCCGGAGGACGGTTTCGGTAATTTTTACACTCATGGATGAACCTCTTTAAAATTGAATCAGAATAATATCATAATCATAATAAATGGGATTTTTCCGGAATATTTAGAGGCTTCCGGAACCTTTGGGGGTTTAGTAAGGTTTATTGAAAGTTCAATTAGGTTTATTGAGTTTTTTGAAGTTAATGAGTTCCCGAAAGATAAAATTACAGTTTACGGCAATTCTCCTGAAGAGTTTTCCAGCCTGGATTTGCAGGACCCCGAAGAAATTGCAACTATTTTTCAGGAAGATCGGTTTTGCGGGCACCGCCTGCGAAACTCGAGAAATATTTGCAGTGAAGGAAATACTGTACTAATAGTATTGTTAACAAGTATATACTTTTCGCCAGCGTTAACATTAAAAATATTTACAAATTTCAGAGAAGAGACTGCCCGATTTTGAATTCATTAATGCCTTTGCATGTTGGCGAAATTGGGAAAAAACTGACACACAATTTATGAGGAGGTGTCATATGGAGGATTTATTGGGAGGAGTCATAAGGACCTAAGGAAAGAGCATAAAAAAGAGTGGAGGTTGGGGAGAGGGAAACATAGCTGTTAAACAGATCAATTTTTCCGGCCCACAAAAAACCACTGGTCATAAACCCCTTCAGCATCCGTATTGTCCACAATTTCCCCTTCGACTCCCGCATTCCGGAGGGCTTCGGCAAGGATTTCAATCTCCGGCTTGCTGCTTACGGTAAAGAGCAGAAGGCCCCCATTCCGTGAAACGGCCGCAGCTTCCCGCATGATGCCTGTCCATAGCTCACTGTTAAACTCATAGACCAGCCCCAGCATGAAACCCAGCACAACATCAAAACTCCCGGGCTCAAAGTACCGGGAAAGAGCCCTGGCATCCATTACGAGAGCCTTTCTGGGGTTCAGGACCCCCTGTTCAAGCCCCTGGCAGACCGTGCACTTGTTTACTTCCACAGCCAGAGGGTCCAGCCCGAGCCGATAAAGGGCAAGCGTGGACATCCCGTTCCCGCAGCAGACTTCAAGTACCTTTCCCCCGGGAGAATAACCATTTTCCCGGAGCTTTTCGAAAATCCCGGAGACCTTCTGCACCCGGTTCTCGGAGAAAACACTTCCATAGGACTCGGGCCTGACATTGCATACGGAACAGAGGTTCCGGCTCACAAGCATAAGGGAATAGTATTCGTTGACAGCGTCCCTCCAGAGTTCGGCGGAAACTTCAATTTCCTTCTCAGGGGAATTGAGGGCAAGGATTAGATCCGCAGAGGACTCGAACTCGGCTTTAAGCGGCGCTGCCGCAAGAGCCCCTGTAAAAACCGACCAGAAATCCACAGGAACATCCTCATCTCCGGGATTGAAAAGCAGCAGCCCCAGTGTGGACTCCCCTTCCCGGACCCTCAGGAGCCGCACACTCTGGCCGCCCAGGAAATTCCGGACCCCGGAAAGGTACTGGAGGGTTGACTTAATTGCCCGCTGGGCAAGGTAGCTCTCTTCAACCAGATAGATATTTTCATCAATGCCAAGGAGTTCCTGTAAAAGCATGTTTGTGTAGATTCGGATAATGTAATATCAAGATTTCGAAAAAAAAGATATTAAGATTTCAAAAAGAGAGCTCGCAGAATTTGAAAAAAGGAAAGGCGAAAAAATCAGGTTGAAAAAAAAGGATGCGAAAAAATAGAGCCTATTGAACCGGGTTTTTCTATACTTAACGCCCTCAGGGTGACTATCATGCGCCTTTAAAAAACTGTAAATCAGAAGTTTAAAGGCAGGAAAAAACCTTAAAAAAATAGCATGCAGTCAAAAAAGAGATAAAAAAGCTTGAGAAAGTAAATAAAGGAGAAAGAAAGCATTAAAAGCTGAATAAGATATGTATAATCCCCCGATATTAGATAAAGTATATATAGGATGTAATTCCAAAATCAAAGTAAGGAAGGGATTTATATTAACAACCGAAGAAGATTGGAGGATAATATGGCAAAAGTTATACCATTCGCGCCAATCGAGCGTTTAATAAGAACCGCAGGTGCCCAGAGAGTCAGTGAAAGTGCAGGAATGGCCCTTACGGAAATCCTGGAAGAATATGGACTTGAAATATCCAGAGAAGCTATAAAACTTGCAGAACATGCAGGCAGAAAAACCGTAAAGGCCGAAGACATAAAACTAGCAAAAGAGATGCTGTAAGACAGGATCAACTGCCCCTGAACTGAAGGTTCATGGGGTTTCTGTTAAGGCTTTATGAAAAACGACCTGGAACAATCAAAATCAGGGATAAAATAAGAAAACGGAATGCTGAAAAACAGCATTTCCCTATTTTTCCGGATTTTTCCAGATCTACCTGCCGCTTATGCGGTTGCGGATTCCAGTTCCACAAGGGTCAGGGATTCCACCGGGCAGATCTTTGAGCAGGCTCCGCAGCGGATGCAGAACTCGTCGTTGATAATGGCCATCCCGTCCACGATCCTGATGGCAAGATCAGCGGTATCGGGATCAAAATCGTCGCTTTTCATCAACTTTGCGTTTACCGGGCAGACGGAATAACAGATCCCGCACCCAATACACTTATCAGACTGTACAATTTGTTTGTTTTTCTTATCTGCTTTTGCCATTAAAAATCACCTCAAAAAGTCAAAAAATTGCCAGAGGACGGAGTATTATTATCGTAAATTATCGTAAGAAACTGTAAAAGCATGGACTGGCGTAAGTATAATTATAAATTTATATTTGTCCTGTCTATGATATATTTGATATTTTTAAGATATATGAAGATTTCGAAGAATCCGGCAATGACCAGACTTCGAAAATCAGGCTAGAACCAGGCCCTGAAAATCAGGCCATAAATCAGACTCCGAAAATCAGGTCAGCCAGCCCGATGCCCATCATTGTAAGCAAGGTCACAATGACCCCTGCAATCATCACTCCGGCAGCTATTGCCGGCAAAGCATGCCTGAACCTGATCCCGAAGACGAAAGCTGCTGCGCAGCCTGTCCAGGCCCCGGTAACAGGCAGGGGCACGGCAACGAAGAGGGTCAGGGCAAGGGTCCCGTATTTTTCGAACCTTTCAGTGTGGTTGCGGCGAGTCCTTGCAAAGAGCCAGGTAAAAAAGATATCAAAGATCCTGAATCGCCTCAGGTAGTCCGAAACCGGCTCCAGGAAAAGCAGGAGAGGGACAACCGGGAGAAGGTTTCCGAGCACCGAAAAGAAGTAAGCCTCAAAAGGAGTCATCCCGTAGACTCCCATAGCGACAGGGATTGCCCCTCTCAGTTCGGAAATCGGGAGAGCCCCGATAACCATGGTTGCACCCCAGTCAGGAACAGCCTGTAACATTTCTACTAACGCTGCTTCAACAGACATATCTTATTACCTGGTTCATCTATTTGCCCGAATTCATCCATTTAACCGGAATCATCCATTTTACTGAATCATCCATTTTACTGAATCATCCATTTTACTGAATCATCCATTTTACTGAATCATCCATTTAACCTGATTCATTCCCCGGAAAGCGCAAAGTGCGCAAGCAGGGCTTCCAGCTGGATTTTCTCACTGGCTCCTTCAGTGAGCCGGAAATCAATCTCCCCGATAACGTCCACGAGTTCAACCATGCGCTTTTCCGAAAGCCCGAGGTCCAGAATTTCAAGATTGTTCAGGTCGGAAATTACCCTGTAGATCTGCCCCACAATGTCCTCGCCTGAGAGCCCCTCTTCATAGAGCAGCCTGTCCAGTTCCTTTTTGGCAGCCCTGAAGTTCCCGAGAAGGGCGGTCTCGATCATTTCTTTGATCTCCTCCGGATTTGCGGTTGCGGTGGTCCGGTATATGGTCTCCCTGGAAATCGGCTTTTCCCGGTCAATGAAGGCTGCCGCCTGGAGGGAATTTACGGCTTTTCGCATGTCCCCCTGGGCTACATAGACAAGGGCTTCATACCCGTCTTCGGTGATGGACAGCCCCTGGTCTGCAACAATGTACTCAAGGCGCTTCCGAATGGCTCCGTCGGAAAGCCGCCTGAACCGATAGACAGCACAGCGGGACTGGATTGGCTCGATGATCTTGGAGGAGTAATTGCAGGAAAGGATGAAGCGGCAGTTGCTGCTAAAGCGCTCCATGGTCCGGCGGAGTGCGGACTGGGCATCTGAGGTAAGGGCGTCGGCTTCATCCAGGAAAATAATCTTGAACCCGGCTCCACCTATCGGAGCGGTTTTTGCAAAGTTCTTGATCTTGTTCCGGACTACATCAATCCCTCTTTCGTCCGAGGCATTAAGTTCCGTAAAGTTTTCCCGCCAGAGCTCTTCCCCGAAAATTTCCCTGGCAATGGAAACCGCAGAAGCGGTTTTCCCAACGCCCGGAGGCCCGGAAAAAAGGAGGTGCGGGAGGTTTTTCGTCGCCACATAAGACTTCAGGCGCTCTATGGCCTCTTCCTGCCCCGCCACCTGGTCCAGCCTTACAGGCCTGTATTTTTCGATCCAGATCTCTTCTTTAATCTTAGAGTCCTCCATTAGTGCTTGCTCCATAATTAGAGGATATGATATTTAAACTTTCGAATGTTTGCGATATTTATGGCAGGCAGACTTCATTTCGAAAAAACAAAATCCAGAGCAGATGAATGTCATCAGGAGAGGCCATTTCTGCATACGTGCAGATAAATAGGAAGCCGGGCAAAAAAATAAGTCAAAGCCTGAAAATAAAAGAAATAGAAGCTTAAAACCTGAAAAAAAGAGATCTGAGATTAAAGCCTGTAACTCCAGGCTGAAAATGAGGGATAGATATGAAAAAGAGAACAGCAATTTCAGTCCTGCTGACACTGGCACTGATAATTTTCGGAGCAGGATGTGTATCGGATTCCGGAAACGGAGAAGATACCTCCGCAGAAGAAGGAGTAGACGAGGAGGGGCCGGAAACCCAGGGAACAGTTGAAGAAGGGGAGGCAGGAGACGCAGAAGATGCCGAATTCAAAGCCCTGATGCAGAGTGCAAACGCCAATTATGTAAAAGCCCTGGTCTCGACCAGCAAAAAAGATTACAATGCTTCCGCAACAGCCCTTGAAGGCCTGGTATCAGACCTTGAAGAGGTAAAAGCGGTATACGTCGAAAACCCGCCTGCAGTCTATGCAGCCGATGAAAAATGGCCGGAAACCCTGGATGAAGCCCTTGCAATTGCAGTAAGTTCACAGGAATACCTGCTGGAAAATGATATCGGAGCAGCCCACGAAGCTCTGGAACCAATGCGAGACATCTTCTTCGAGCTCCACCAGAGAAACGGAATCAACCTGATGGGCGACCGCCTGACCAGCTTCCACACGCTAATGGAAATTGCAATTGAGGACGCAAATAAAAACGACACCGCTGCTGTGGTGGCCCTGATTCCCGAACTCGAAGCACAGTGGGAAGGCGTAAGTAATGCCGAAACTCCCGAAAGTGCGGACGAAAACTACGAAGCCAGCCTGGATGCAGTGGAACTGAAAATCCACGAGCTCGAAACCGCTGCAACCCTCAAAGACGAGGAAGAAACAAAAAAGGTAGCTGAAGAAATGAGACAGGCTTTTGCACAGGTATTCGCAAAATACGGCGTAGTGATTGCGTAAGAAACCCCTGCATTAACCATGTATTCACTTTTTTCTCAGCAGAGTTGAGCCAGCCGAATTCCGCTTCGGCAGCACGGGGTCCGTTTCCCTCGCTTCGCTCGCTCAAGCGGACTTACTTTTACTTTTTTTATCCTGACGTTTCCAAATTCAGAAAAAACATATTCAGAACTGATCTGCATCAGGATGCTCGAAGAAAGCGGCGTGGTCATACAGGAGCCCGACGGGACCCGCGGGGCAGTCTCACCTGAAGAAGCAAAAAAATATCTCGAATCAATGCCCCTGGAAAGGAGAAAACTGTACGAGTCAGTTACAGAAAAATGATTTCGCCGAGAAGGGATTTTTTCCAAGAATAACGGAAGGCCTCTGCTCGCTTTTCTGGATGCCCTATATAGAATAAAATTAAAAATGTGATTATCCGTACTTTCTTTTTTTGACCTGCAGATTCCACTACTACTTAAAATCAAAAAAAGTTAAAAATCCACGATAAGCAGAAAGAAGCTAATGTCAAAATTTGAAGATAGAAGAAACAATCCAAAAAGAGAACAGAAGAAGAGGAATTGCCCTTTGCAGGACAATTCGATTTCTCAGGTTAAATCTGTTTATCTTTACTCACCGTATGCAAACTCGTAAGCAATCTTGCCAATGATGGGGATTTTGAACTTGGAGCCCCTGTAGGCCATGTACATAGGGATTACCAGGAGCAGCATCGCTCCCATCCCGGCACCATCTGCAAAGAACCAGCCAACGTACGGGATCCAGCCCATCAGGAAGATGATAAGGACAACCGGCAGGAAGATCAATACCGACTGCATGGCATGGAAACGTACGAATTTGTTCTTGCGCTCGAGGAGCAGGAAGATAAATCCCGAGACCCAGCCAACTGTATAGCTGAGAGCTGCCACGATGTTTTCGGGTAAGCCTAATGAAGTTTTGTACGGCATCATTTTCACCTCTTATTGTTTCAAGGTTAAAGGTTTGCAAGAAAAAATGAGTCCGGGGTTTACCGGACCTCGATTGCCTTCTGCGGACAGATTGCAGCGCAGGCGCCGCATCCGGTACACTTTTCCCTGTCGATTTCCGCCAGGAAGTCCGTGACCTTGATTGCTTCTACAGGGCATTCTTTCTCACATTTCTTACAACCGATACAGCCGACTTCACAGACTGCCTTAACATCCTTACCCTTGTCATGGGAGCGGCAGAGCACATGAACTTTCTCCGAGTCCCTTGCAAAGGTGAGCACGCCGTTCGGGCAGGCTGCAATACAGTTCCCACAGCTTGTACAGAGGTTCTTGTTCACATGCGGGAAGCCGTCTTCTCCCATAGAGAGAGCGTCGAACTTGCAGGCGCGGACACAGGTCCCAAGCCCCATACAGCCGTAGGTACAGCCTTTTCTGGAGTCGCAGAGCATCAGGGCAGCCTTACAGCCTTCAACCCCCTCATAGTCAAAGAGGGTTACACAGTGAGCCTGTCCACCCTGGCAGCGGACGAATGGGAACTCCTTTTCGGATTCCGTAACTTCCTGTCCCATGACTGCACCGATCTGTTTTGCTACATCATACCCTCCGACAGGGCAGCTGTTTATAGGTGCACCTTTCAGGACAATCGCTTCGGCACAGGCAGCACATCCGGCAAACCCACACCCTCCGCAATTGGCTCCCGGAAGGAGGGAAGCTACATCATCGACCAGAGGGTTGCTTTCCACTTTAAAGACTTTGGAGGCGATTACCAGCATTGCGCCTACCGCAATACAGAGCCCTACAAGCACCGAAACAGTGTTTATGACTACGGTCATCAGGTCTGCGCTCATAGAGGAATCACCTTGAAGTAGTTAGCAAAGGACATAGACATGACAAATGCTATGAAGAAGGCGTAAGTGACGCCCCTTCCAACTGCTCGGGGAACATAGACCACGTTGCTCCACTCTCGTATGGAAGACATGATGAGCATTGCAACAGTGTATCCGACTCCTGCAGCAATCCCGAAGGTCACGCTCTGGATGAAGGTGTATTCATTCATCACGTTAAGCAGTACGGCCCCGAGCACGGCACAGTTTGTGGAGATCAGAGGCAGATAGATACCAAGTGACCTGTAAAGTGGAGGCATATGCTTCCTGACAATAAACTCCACCAGCTGCACAAGAGCTGCAATCACTATGATGAAGGCTATGGTATTCAGGTACTCCAGCCTCAAGGGCAACAGAATGTATGTGTACAGGAAATAGGACACAACAGAGGACAGCGTTATAACGAAGATAACTGCCCCTGACATCCCGGATGCGCTTTTTACGTCCTTTGTGACGCCCACGAAAGAACAGAGCCCAAGGAACTGGACAATCAGGAAGTTCTTCAGGAATACACCGTCCATAAATACCGCAAATAGAGATGCGTCTGCCATTTTAACCACCTTTCATAGCCTTTAAAATCCTGCGGTAATTGACAATAGCCATCAGGACCGCAATGGTCAGGAAAGCTCCTGGCGACAGAGTCATAATGCCTATCGGGTTGTACCCCAGCATGGAGACCATATCAAATAACTGGACTCCGAAGAGCTTTATCCCGCCTGTCCCCAGGACTTCCCTGATTCCTCCTATAAGCATAAGCATAAGCAGGAACCCTGTGCCCACACCAAATGCATCAATTATCGAGTAAAATACTCCATTTTTCAGGGCATAGGCTTCGGCACGTCCGATCACAATGCAGTTCACCACAATCAGAGGGATGTATACACCCAAAGCCGCGTATATGTCAGGCGTAAAAGCTTCCATTACCATATCCACTATCGACACGAAAGTAGCTATGACAATAAGTTCGATCGGAATTCTCACGGTGTCAGGAATTTCTTTTCGAAGTATTGATACCAGCAGATTTGAACCGACCAGCACGAACAAGGTCCCTGCAGCCATACCAATCCCATTTTCAATGGAAGTGGTGACGGCAAGGGTAGGACACAACCCCAGCACAAGGCCGAATGTTGGGTTGTCCTTGGTAATTCCTCGCATAAATTCGCTTGCTACACTCCTATTATCACCCATATGAATCACCCTTCCACAGCTCTTACATCATCAATTCCCATGTGCAGGGAGTTCACCACCGTTGTAGAGGAAATGGTTGCACCGGAAATGGCATCAACTTTCCCACCAGCGCTACTAAGACTCAGGTCCGCGACCGGCAGGTCAACGAACTGGGACTTAAACGCAGGTTCCGTAATTTTTGAACCAAGCCCTGGGGTTTCAGAATGGGACATAACTTCCATTCCCGTAACGGTTTTGTAATCCGAGCTTACTCCACCAAGGATCTGTACAAGGCCCTGTGCACCGGGTTGAGTGGTCTTGAAGGCATATCCCACAATATTTCCGGAAGCATCCAGCCCGCGGAAGTAAAGAACCACAGGATTGCCGTCAGCATCTACCTGGTCTCCGTATACCCTCTCGAAACTATCCGCGGAGGGCAAAACCGCTTTTAAAGCCTCCTCCTCCTGCTGCTGCTGCAATATTTTTAACTGCGCATCAGTGGGGACAAAGGTCGCTGCCAGAAGTATAGCCGCAAGAGCTGAAAGTACTATCATTTTTAGAATAATGTTAACTGGCGTATTTTTCATGCTTCAACACCTCCAAAGGGCTTTGGAAGGGTGGAGCGTTCAATCAACGGGGATATGGCGTTTGCAAGCAGCAGTCCATAAAAAGTTCCCTCGATATAATTCCCGGTGAAGTACCCGTAAATCACCGTTAAAAATCCACATGCAATACCGTAAACAAGCCTTCCATTCCGGGTAATTGGGGAAGTCGAGGTTTCAGTTGCAATGAAAAACACTCCGAGCAGGAAGGAACCTGTAAAGACATAAGACAGAGGATCTCCAAGCAAAACAACCAGCAAAACTGTTGTCAGGAGATACGTCAGGGGGATTCTCCATTCGATGTACTTCCGAGCAATCAGGTACAGTACGCCGATCATTGCAATGGGGGAAGCATCTACCAGGAACCCTGCTCCATTTTCAATGATAAGGTCTGAGAACCCACCAAGCTGAGGAATTGAAGCAGGAACCATAGTCTGGGTCCAGGAGAGCTTCAAAAAGACCCAGGCAGCCAGCGCAGGGTGGAACATATAAGAACCAAGCCCTCCGAAAGCATGCTTTACAACTCCTACCCCGAAGACTGCAGCGATAAATGGCATCCAGAAAGGCACTGTAGGGGGAACCATCAGTGCGATCAGCAGACCCAGGTATGCTGCATTTCCATCACCGATTGTGACTCTTTGTTTGAAAGTTTTTTGGATTGCCAGTTCGATAAAGACTGCACCCAGCACTCCGGCAATAAGATTGCCAAGAGCAGGGAACCCAAATAAGTAAATCGAAGCTAAACATACAGGGAGAAGAACAATAAATCTGCTCCACATTAATGACTTAACCGACACACCTGCCTTTATGTGAGGAGGTGGGGATACAGTAAAGGGCATTTAGTCGCCTCCTCTTGCCTCAGCAGCACACATATTGTTGATCTGAAGCTTTGAATATCTGATTAATTGCACAAGATGCCTCTTTGAGGGACAGACTACAGCACATGCTCCGCACTCAATGCAGTTCATGGCATACAGCTGCTCACATTCCTCGTATCTTCCGAGATCCGAGTAGGAAGCAATCCTGGTCGGAAGCAGGTTCATAGGACAGACATCCACACAGCGAGCGCAGTGGATACAGGCCCCCGCTTCATCTCTCAGAACTTCGTCCTTTGTCTGGACAACGATTCCGGTTGTGTTCTTGACCACCGGGGCTTCGTCCGTGTACACAGCCACTCCGCCCCTGGACCCGTTGACAATAAGCTTGCCAGGTTCGCCCTTGTAGCCTCCGCAGGCTTCGATCACATCTTTTATCGGGGTGCCAAACCTGACGAATACACTTCTTGGGTTGTTGACAGCTCCAGTTACCGTAACCGCGTTTTCGAGGTAGGGCTTGCCTTCATATATAGCATCATATACGGCCTTTGCAGACTTTACTCCGCATACCACAATATGCTCATCTGCAGGTCCGTGCCCCAGAGGGATCTTCCTGCCCATCACATCGGCCGAGAGCAGGTTCATCATAGTTGGGGTATAGGTGACTTTTCCTGCTGCAAGCACGAGAATTTCGTCCTCTGAGTCTTCGAAGTAGTAGTCTGCGTGCCTCTTTCCGATAATCGGGGCAACGGTAAGGGGTTTTCCTTCAAAAGTTGCATTTTTGAATGCTTTAATGGATTCCTTGTCGTCCGCCCGGACTATAATTGCCCCCCTGGAAATCCCGCCTGCTTCGAGCATGAGCTTGAACCCCTTGAGGACCTTGTCCAGGGAATTCAGGTAAGCATGGGTGATCAGGGGGAAAGTTGCATTCATAAGCAGAGTGTCGACCCTCTTTCCCGGCTTTAAGGCAAGGTATGTGGGCTTTTCGTAGTATTCTACAATGCCCGCTTCCTTGATGAGTTCAATTAGCCTTGAAGGGGAAGCGTTCTTTTCCGGCACGAAATCGACGGACTGTGCGCACTCCGAAGGTGTGAGCACAACGCTTAAGATCCTTTTTCCGCTGGGATTCGGCATCAACTCAATAGATGCGACAGTCCCGCAGAAGGGGGAATGGACATAAGCGAGGTCGCTGCCTTCACAGTCCCCGAGCTTCTGCCCAAAGATAACTTCGTCGCCTTTCTTGACAAGAGGGGCACATGCAATCCCATCATGCTGCCTTAAGGGTATGATCGCCTTTTCAGGCAATTTATCCAGTTTGATAACGTCGCTCAACGTTTGCCACCTCCTTAGAATGCAGGCTCCTGTTCAACTTCCACAGGCCTCGGCTTCTCGTAGGTTACACCGATGCTCTTGACTGCTGACGACTCTCCTCCCGGGTCCTCAACGTACCCGATGGATTGCCAGTCGATAACAGCTGCACTTCCGTGGCAGTCCCTACAGGTCAGGGGGTCAATCATTCCTACATCCCTGCTGACGATGTTGTGAGACACCTGGTAGTAGAGTTCGACAGTCCTGAGTACGGCATTCGGGTAATCCGGCTGGCCGTCTCCATCGGCATCATAAGCCTGCATTTCTTCAACCGTAACCTCTCCGTTACCATCAGCATCTGCAGCCTTCACGTACTGTACCGGGATCGCGTCTCCGGTAGAGGTACTGTTGTTCGGGTCTGCGAGCACTTCGGGGTCAGTGCCTGCGTCCCACCAGGTTCCGGTAATCTTGTTGAACGGGGTGAGCTTTACATCACTGTCATTCCTTGTGTCCACTGAGGGCAGGACATCTCCGAAGTTTCCGTTGTACCAGGCAAGGACAGGCTGGAAGTCTTCTTCCCAGTAAACGTCTTCCCTTTCTCCGTTCTGCCAGCTGAAGGCCTTGAGAGGCTTGCCACCTTCCAGTTCTCCTCCCGGAAGCATGGGGATGTGGCAGGAAGTACAGTCAAGGAACTCCATGTGCGAGTCTGCAAAGGGCCCGTGGGAGATACCTATGTGACATCCTTCATCATCACAGCTCTTCATGGTATCATCAAAGTGGCTCTCCGGAAGGTCAGGGGAATCGGATACGTTTCCACGCCCGATCTGGTGGTTAGAGGTTATGATGTAGCCTTCCATTTCGTGGCACTCGAAACACTCCACACCGTTCTTTGCGTGAGCATCGTATTCTTTGTAGTCTTCCTCGGAACCCCAGGTAACAGCCCTTACTGGCACATCCTGCAGGTGACACTGCTCGGAACAGGAGGTTTCATGCGGGGGCCCGTTCACAGCGCCATGGAAGAAGAACAGCAGGGGGTAGGGGGTTAAAAGATTGGCACTGTAGGTAAAGGTTTGAATGGGGCTTGTCTGGGCAGCCTTTGTGGATTCTTCCATTGCCACCTTGTGTGCGTTTTCGTAATCCCCGTTTGCAATAGCCTCTCCTCTGGCTTCGAAGTCGTAGAGGCCATACTGTTCATGGCACATCCAGCAATCGACTGCGATGCCGTATTTCTCTTCCGCAAGTGGTCCCCCACCCGGGTGGTACTTTCCAAACTCAGCAACCCAGGCGTCCTTTCCGGACGTTTCAAGATCAAAATTCGTGAGGGGAGACCACCGGTCCATATCAACCTGTACATGATAAGAATTATTTACTTGCTCGTAGGCACCGTAGTGACATACTCCACAGACCGCATCGGACCACTCACCCTTTGTCATATAGTGGGTTGAAATTGCATCATTCCCACTGTAACCAAGGGAGGTGTATCCGACCGCGAGCACGAGAAGCAGCACCGCGACTCCCGACACCATCAGATTTAACCTATTCATAACGACCACATTCTTTCTTTTTTGTGTTCACGTTGTTATGTTCATTTTTGCCGAATAAACATACTTCAAATTTTAAGAAATTTCAGTAATTCTTATTTTGGGCGATGAATGAGATTCAAGGATGTCCGCGGCTGGATCGTACACGGCCAGAAGGAGGTATACACTGCCGTCCCCTCCAACCTTCAGTAGATGCACAATGCACATCCGGATTCCGGGATTACAGGAATTAAATTAAAACGGAAACCTCAAGTTAGAGAAGGAACTGGCACGCACAGCTAGATGGCCCTGTTGGCATCTTCTGGTTTCCCTGAAGGCTTTTTCGATCACCGGCTTTTCCTTTTCTTACTTACTATAGTCCATTTTATTCCTGAAAAACAAAGGTAAATTGCACTTCAACGAAAAATGTTTGCCAGAGGTACTACTTATTTCTTTCGAAATAAGTTTTAGGGAATGCAATATACGTTAATAAAGTATTAAAAATATATACTTTATATATATTATGAGGCGTATATTATTGAAATATATAAAATATATACAATATAATTTAAAAATTACACATTATTAATATATATAACTTTCCGAAAAGAAATACATGATTATACATGATGGATTAGAAAAAAAGATTCCACAATCGGCTACCACATAAAAAGGCATTTTTAACCCGCAAAAAACGGATTGCTGGAACATGAAGAAACAAAAAACATATAATATATATAAAATGTGTAATAAATAAATATCGAAGCGCACAGCTAAAGGAAAAACATTTTAAGACCATAGAAGAGATTCGACGGAAAAATGCCCTAAAACGAAAAAAAGACAGCAGGAAAACCAAAAAATGAGATTGACCAAAAAAAGAAATCGGACCTGGAATTAAAAGAAGAAATAATATATGAAATGTAAGAAGACTAAAAAATAAAAGAAAAATATGGAAAAAACCAAAAAACTTCCAGAAAAAGGACAAGAACAATGCACATAAAAATAGTAAGTATATAAGGAACTGACAAAAACAGAATATAAAGACTTATTAAGTAGATCCGAAAAAGAGGAAAGCCTCTGAAAAAGAAGAAAGCTTCTGGAAAAAACGAACCATAAAGAAAAACTTAAAGAAGAATTTAAAGAAAAACTTAAAGAAGAATTTAAAGAAAAACTTAAAGAAAACCCTGGAAAAAAACCTGAAAAAAACCTGGAAAGAAAGGAAAGTAAAGAAAATAAAATAAAAACAGAAAATAAAGAAGAACGAAAAACAAAACCAAAAACGGGATAAATAACGTAAGCAAAGTTGATAGATTATGGATTCCAGATACAAAACACTCTTTTCACTGGTTATCACCGCAGCAATTCTTGCTTCAGGCTGCATACAAACCGAACCTGCGGAAAGCCAGGAACTTCAGGCGTTTCAGCAGACCCGGAGCATTATGGATACTACGGTCACGGTAATGGTGTATGCTCCGAATGAAACCGAAGCCATGCAAGCAATAGACAATGCTTTTGTGGAAATTTCCAGGGTTGATGCTCTGATGACTCCCTCAAAAGAAGAAAGCCAGCTGAACATCCTGAACAGTGAAGGAAAGCTTCAGGGTGCGGACCCTGCAGTCATCAATGTACTTGAACGCTCTAAGTATTATTCGGAAACCAGTGGCGGAGCCTTTGACATCACAATCCAGCCGGTACTTGACCTCTGGAAAAGCAAATTCAGCCCGGGAGGAACATACGAACCCCCCACTGCAGAAGAGCTCAATGAAACCCTTGAACTCGTAAACTATTCAGAGATCAGGATCGAAAACGGAAACGTAACCCTCAAACCGGGGATGAAGGTCGCGGTAGGAGGAATCGCAAAGGGATATGCAGTTGACAGGGCAATCGAATCCCTGCAAGCTGACGGGATCGAAAACGCCTTCGTGAACGCAGGGGGAGACGGAAAGTATATAGGCCAGAAACCTGACGGTACCTCCTGGCTTGTGGGACTTCAGAACCCTAACAAAAATGAGCAATATCTTACAGTGATTAAAGCCAGGGACGTAGCCGTCGCAACAAGTGGAAATTACGAGCGCTATTTCAACGAGTCCGCAAAAGTCTCCCACATCTCTGACCCGAGAACCGGTTACCCTTCCACAAGCCTCATCAGCAGCACGGTGATTGCGGAAAATGCTATTGATGCAGATGCCTTTGCAACCGCAGTTTTCGTGATGGGAGAAGAAGAAGGACTCGAGATGATCGAAAGCGTTGAAGGAGTGGAGTGCCTTATAGTAACGGAAGACAGAAGACTTGTTTACTCCAGCGGGTTTGAAGAATACGAAAACTGAAAGTTTTTATCATCCTCCTGACCTGATCTTTCAGGGTGAAAAAGAAGGTTTAATCCAGATATGCGGTATGCAGGGTCTCGTAGAGGGGCCCTTCCGGAGTAAGGGTACTTTTCTTAAGAAGTACCTTATTCACCCGCATGCTGCCAAGAGTTATATCCTTTAAATCCCGGAGGGCATCAAGAAAAGCGCCTTTCTGGGACTTTTTGAGGAACTTCACCCTGGCAAGGGTGGCATGAGCTGTAAATTCCCTGTCATCCTTTTCGAAATTGAAAGGCTTCAGCACCTTCTCGACCTCATCATGAAGGGCACCGAAAGCCCCTGAAGCCCCAATCCAAAGGACTTTTGGGTTTGCAGGCTTGGGGAAGACCCCGATGCCCTCGATCTTAGCTTCGAATGGCTCACAGAGAAGGGAATCAAGAGCTGAAGCAAGAGAAGGAATACTGGACTCCTCCACATCCCCCAGAAATTTTAGAGTGATGTGGACAATTTCAGGCTTAACAAATTTCAGATCAAAGTCCTCAAACTTTTCCTGAATATCCCGGATCTTTTCTATGAAAACCGGGTCGAGCTCCACTGCTATAAACGTCCTGATCAAAGCTTTTCACCAATATAAACTAGAAAGCCAGACAAGAAAAACATTTCTATTAGCCTTTCTTTTCAAAAAAAGCCGAAGCTCCCCTTCTAGAAGGAATATTGTAAACCCTTTCTGCCCTGAACCCGGAGAAAATAACAAAAACAAAACAAAAAAGCGACAGAAAGAAATGCAAAAAAAATAAGAAGGGAAAAAGAGGAAAAAAGAGAGTCATCACAGAACAATTATAATGTAGTAGACATAACATTATACCTGAGTGAACCAGATTTAATTGTGTATACAGTCGCCCTTAATGTTAACCTGTAAAGAAACCGTCAACCTCCGGGGCAGGCAACAGAACCATAAAAAGTATTGGAGCGAAAAATAAAAAGCGGATGGTCAAATGGACAGAGCACGTATAATCGCAGAAACGGCAGCCCGGGTTGCCCGGGAACTCAACGCAGCCGCAATCATGGTCTCCGGAGAGCTGAGCTTTGAAGGGATCCAGACCGATATACCGGTCTACTACACCTCCATGCGCCCGAAAAGTATAATTGACCACCTGGTCGCTACGGGGAAAGATGGAAAAAGCCCCGCAAAAGAGCTCATAGACCAGCTCGGCCGGGAAACTGCAGGCAATGTAGATCACCTGCAGCACGCCTCTGCCATCGAATACGTGCTTGGGGAACTGAAAACTGGGATTGTCGTGGGTGTTGTCGAGACCCGGGGTTCAAGTTCCATAATCGTGCACAACCTTGAAGAAAATCCCCTTATAAAAGCCATGAAAGAATGCGAAGAAAGAGTCAAACCGGAAGTTATGAGCGCGGTCCTGAAAATTGCATTTGATATCGCCCTTACGGGGAGGGAAGGCAAAAAAATCGGAACTGCATTTATAATAGGGGATACCGAAGAAGTCCTGAAACGCTCCCACCAGATGATCCTCAACCCCTATGCAGGCCATGAAGAAGCGCAGAGAAACATCCTGGACAGGAAAAACTGGGAGTCCGTAAAGGAATTCGCGCAGCTGGACGGGGTTTTTGTGATAGATGAAAACGGGCTTATCCACGCGGCAGGGCGCTACCTTGACGTGGACGGGAAAAATGTGGACATTGAAAAGGGCCTGGGAGGAAGGCATGTTTCCGCTGCAGCCATCAGCAGGGACACAGTGGCAATCTCAATTACGGTTTCCGAGTCTGGCGGAGTCCTCAGGATCTACAAGGACGGGAAAGAGACCATCTGCATCGAATCCTTTCAGCCTGCTTTCAGGTACATATGAACCTCTGTATTAAAGAAAAAAATGCAGCAAAACCTGTTTCCACTTGCTTCCATAAGGAAGTCCAGCCCCGGAAAAGAAAGTTTAACCCTAAAAGAGAAGTTTACTTTATAAAAAAATCTACAGCATAAGAAAAAGCATATAGATTAACTGAAAAAAAACTCAGATACCCATTAATAAAGAAAGCACATATATCATAACCGAAAAACCGACCCGCGGAGAAGAGAGTAATCCCATGAGAAGACAGATCTTCTATATCCCTTTCAGCCCGAAGTTCCTTCTCCTTTTAGCCGTTGTCCTTGCCTTTGGGCTTGGATCCCTCTTTCTCGGGATCATAATCTCCACTTTCATGAAAATAGGCTTTTCCGCAGAAGATGCCCTCCTTATCCTGCTCCTTTCCTTCATCGGAAGCGGAATCAACATCCCTCTGGCAGTCCTCAAGTCAGACATTCCTGTTGTACGGGACAGTTATGTCCGGGTTTTCGGAGTTGACTACCGGGTCCCAATGCGTAAAGTCATAAAAGAAGAAACCTTGCTGGCCGTAAATGTGGGTGGGGCAGTCATCCCTGTCCTGATTTCCGCGTATCTCCT
Source organism: Methanosarcina sp. KYL-1 (assembly GCF_024372725.1). GTDB lineage: Archaea > Halobacteriota > Methanosarcinia > Methanosarcinales > Methanosarcinaceae > Methanosarcina. The sequence goes on along the minus strand of NZ_VOUA01000017.1, from coordinate 55,647 downwards.
AATGAAATTTCCATCCTCCGTCCCCCTGGCGGGGATGGGAGTGGCAGCCGTTGCAGCAGTGACCTATTCCGTAGCAAAACCAATAAGGGGAGTAGGAATAGCAACCCCGGCCCTTATCCCTCCCCTTTCAGCAGCCATTGTTGCAATTATCCTTACCTCGATTTTCCATATGCCCGAGTGCCTGGCTGACCAGTGCCGCTTTGTCACAGCCTACACCGGAGGCGTGCTCGGAACCCTGATAGGAGCCGACCTCCTGAACCTGGGAAAAATCAAGAACCTTGGAGCTCCCGTTGCAAGTATAGGAGGAGCCGGGACCTTTGACGGGATATTTTTAAGCGGGTTTATTGCTCTGCTCCTGATCTGAACGAAAAAACCTGAATCAGGAGCTGAATAAGAGAACTCAAAAAGAGAACTCAAAAAGAGATTGAAAAAATGTCAGGGAAGGGGCATCCCTACCTGAAATTAAAAATCCGTATTTCCGGGATGCGGTTCCACGTGAATCGAAAGATGGCTGTTGCCGCCGTAAGTTCCCCTCAGCTTATTCTCGACATGGGAAGAGATCTGGTGGGCATCCACGATATTAAGTCCCCTATCCACCTCGATATGGACATCAACAGCAATTGCACTGCCGATTTTCCTGGTTTTGAGCTTGTGGCAGTCAAGGACTCCGTCGGTGCACCGGATAATTTTTTCAATCTCTTCATTGACATCCGAGCCCAGGGAAGCTTCAAGCAGCTCATTGATGCTCCGGTAAAAGATATCGAAAGCCACCTTGAGGATAAAGAAACTGAGTATTAGGGCTGCAAGGGGATCGAGCACGGCCCACCGGCCGCCGAGCAGAATTGCCCCACCGCTCCCAAGCATGGTGCCTACGGAGGACATGGCATCGGAGCGCTGGTGCCAAGCATTTGCCTCAAGGGCATCACTCTCCAGTTCCCTGGAATGCCGGATCGTATAGCGATAAAGGCTTTCTTTAGACAGGATGGACGCTACAGCCGCAAACACCGCAATCCAGCCAGGAGCCTGCAGGATTTCCCCGCCAAAAAATGCCAGCACCTTTTCGAGTCCCGAGTAAAAGATCTCCAGCCCGACAAGGAAAAGTACCAGTCCGACAAAACCTGCTGACAGCGTTTCTATCTTACCGTGCCCGTAATTGTGAGTACTGTCCCTGGGCTTCTGGGACAGCTTGAATCCGACCATAACCGCCACATCAGTCAGCATGTCCGAAAGGGAGTGGACAGCATCGGCAACCATTGCCGCACTGTTCCCCACCACCCCTGCAAAAAACTTGAAAGTTGTAAGCACGATGTTTGTAAGCAGGGCAAGTTTCGTCACACGCATCGCTTTTGCGCATCTCAAATCATCGGATTTGACCTCGACAGCCTTCTCCGAGCCAATTGGATTCTGGATACCTGATCTCATATTTTCTCATGTAAATCTCGCAATTTATCTATCCAAAGGAAAGGGGTTGTATGCATTTATTCCCTATAAGGATATCGAAAAACCTCCGAAAAAGCAGACAGAGTAAGGAATAAAACAGGGGAGCAAAACAGGGGAGCAAAACTAGCAGGAATTGAAAACTAAAAAACCACGCCAGAAAAGCATGGCAGAGAAAAGCAGATTATAGAAAGAATGAGTTCTGGAAATATAGGAGGAAGGAAAGAAGGAAGGAAGGAAAGATCATTTCCTTCCTTTAAGGATCAGTCCAGCAGTAAGCCCCAAAACTGAGACAAAGAGCCCGAATCCGGGAGACTTTTCAGGCACTTCCTCCTCTGAGCCTGCCTTGTCTTCAACGACCTCACCGGCAGAATCGGCGTTTCTAGCCTTATAATCAAGGCTGGCCTCGGAACTCGTAGAGTTTTCAGTAGAGTCTGCAGTTTGAGAATCGATCTCAACTACGGAAGTCTCATCTTCTGCAGCCGCATTATTCAAGGTTTCATCCACCACTGTGACATCCGTTGCAGGATAGATGATGTAACCCTGCCCGCCGAAACCTTTGTTTTCATCCGAGGTCTTGAAGTACCAGGAATCAGTGAAGTAGGCCTTTTTGTCCGCATCAACATCTATAGTGATAGAGTCCTTGTTTTTCAGCACAAGCCCGTTCTCATTGGCTTCCTTTACTTCCAGGCCCTGATACTCGTCCCCACTTTTTATGACCAGCGCGTTGTCCTTATCGATAAGCCAGGTGTACTTGAAAACGGCAATGGAATCAACAGCACTCTGGAAAACGGAGTCAACGTAAGTGACGAAGTAGAGCTGGTCGTCAGAGTCACCGAAGTCGGCTTTAGCAGTGAAAGTCTTGCTTGCAACAGTGCCGTCGTCTTCAACAATGGCAGACTCAAGTTCTTCCCCGTTCTTTTCAAGGGAGAACCAGACCTTTTTTCCGTCCACATCAACCTGGTGGACAGTAAGCGTGTAGCCTTTCCCGAGATCCCACGTCTCACCGGCCCGAAGCGTCTTCCTAGCGCTGCCATCCTGGTTGAGGACAAGACTTGCAAGCTGAGTGGCATCATTTTCAACAGCTATGTAAGGTTTACCAAACCAGGCGAGCTGCCAGTAAAAACCTTTCCCGAGGTCGGAAGGAATGGAAGACCCGCTAAGCCCGAGTTCGGAAACAACCTTATACTTGGAGCTGTGCTGCCGTGTGGAATAGACAAGTTCCTCTTCGTCAATAACGTTGTTTGAAGGGCCCGAAACACCTAAAGCCCCGTGGGTATTGTCAGTGTTTTCAATCCAGAGGCGTTCCCCCCAGGCAATGTCCTCATTAACAAAATTCTGGTGCTTGTTTATGGGATAGCAAAAGCCGCCAAAAGTGGTAGCGTCCCAGGCAAATCCATTGCTTTCCGTTAGATTCGTATCAAGGGAAATACCTCTTAAAGTATAGGTACCCGGAGTGGTGAGGTCTTTTGCCGGGTAGATGATATAACCCTGCCCGCCGAAACCTTTGTTTTCATCCGAGGTCTTGAAGTACCAGGAATCGGTGAAGTAGGTCTTTTTGTCCGCATCAACATATATAGTGATAGAGTCCTTGTTTTTCAGCACAAGCCCGTTCTCATTGGCTTCCTTTACTTCCAGGCCCTGATACTCGTCCCCACTTTTTATGACCAGTACGTTGTCCTTATCGATAAGCCACGTGTACTTGAAAACGGCAATCGAATCAACGGCACCCTGGAAAACCGAGTCAACGTAAGTGATGAAGTAGAGCTGGTCGTCAGAATCCCCGAAATCGGCGGTAGCGGTAAAAGCCTGGCTTGCAACAGTCCCGTCGTCTTCAACAACTGCAGATTCAAGTTCTTCTCCGTCCTTGTAAAGGGAGAACCAGACCTTTTTCCCGTCCACATCAACCTGGTGGACGGTGAGTGTGTAGCCTTTCCCGAGATCCCACGTCTCACCGGTCCGAAGTGTCTTCCTGGCGCTGCCGTCCTGGTTGAGGACAAGACTTGCAAGCTGAGTGGCATCATTTTCAACAGCTATGTAAGGCTTAGCAAACCAGGCGAGCTGCCAGTAAAAACCGTTCCCGAGATCCGAGGGAATGGAATCCCCGCTAAGCCCGAGTTCGGAAACAAGCTTGTACTTGGAGCTGTACGACCTCGTGGAATAGACAAGTTCCTCTTCGTCAATAACGTTGTTTGAAGGGCCCGAAACACCTAAAGCCCCGTGGGTATTGTCAGTGTTTTCAATCCAGAGGCGTTCCCCCCAGGCAATATCCTCATTAACAAAATTCTGGTGCTTGTTTATGGGATAGCAAAAGCCGCCAAAAGTGGTAGCGTCCCAGGCAAATCCATTGCTTTCCGTTAGATTCGTATCAAGGGGAAGCCCGCGGATAGCAGGAGCTGCCGGAGCTGCCAGCCCTGAAGGCACAAGAATCAAAAAGATTGTGAAAGCAACTGAAATTATAGATAGGGTTTTTGAAAGAACATACTTCATACAGAAACACCAAACCATCATAAATTGTATTGTTTAAATTACAATTTTTAGAATATTATAAGCATACAGTAAGACGAAAATATATTATTGTAACAACGAATAAACTATAATAGTTAATAAGTTTTACTAATTTTAACGAAAAGGTCAAAAGATAACATCCAAAAAATGCAGTGAGAACTGGACAAAACAGGACTAAAGCAAAGAAAAAGGAAAAGAAAAAGTAGCAGGAGGTAAAGTCGAAGAAAAAAAATAAAAAAGAAATGAAAAAGAAAAAACGCCGGCCTGACCTAAAAAAAGGTAAAATAAGCCTGCTAAAAAAAATCATTGAGTAAACAAATAAAAAACTAAGAAGGAGGAAACTAAGAAGAAGGAGAAATTTTCCTTCTTCAACAATTTTCCTTTCCAAATATAATTTTACAGATTCCGTTTTGCTTATACTTACATTATCCTTCTTACTACGTACTTCTACACTATTATTGCTTACTTCTTTCTCATGAGGAAACAAACAGCAAAAACTCCGAAGATAGCGGTTGAAAGGCCAAAACCCGGAGACTTTTCCTCACCTGCAGGCTCCGAAGCTTCAGATCCCTCTTCAGCGTCTTCAGACTCAGATATAACCTGCTCTTCCCTTGTTTCAGGCTGTACGGAAGGCTCTTCTTCCGCAGGTTCAAGGACTTCGGATTCGGGTACCCCTTCATTTTCGGACGCCTCGTCCTCAGATTCTACGGTTACGGCCTGAGACGGATAGATTATGTAACCGTTTCCACCTGTCCCTTTGTTTTCGTCCGAGGTCTGGAAGTACCAGGATTCGGTGAAGTAGGTCCTCTTGCCGTCATCAACATTGAGGGTGATGGAATTGTCGTTGGAGAGTGCAAGCCCGTCTTCAGCGGCAGTATCAACGTTGAAGCCCTGGTAAGTGTCATCGGCTTTGATAAGCAGCGCATTATCTTTGTCGATTAGCCAGGTGTACCTGAAAACGGCAAGAGAATCTACAGCGCCCTGGAAGACGCTTTCAGCATAGGTCATGAAGTAAAGCTGGTCGTCAGAATCCCCGAAATCGGCACGGGCTGCAAAGGTGCAGTCGGAAACATCACCGTTGGTATTGAGGATACCGTCTTCGAGTTTTTCCCCATCCTTATAAAGGGAGAACCAGACCTTGTCTCCCTCGACGTCAACCTGGTTGACGGTAAGGCTGTAACCGGAACCGAGGTCCCAGCTTTCCCCGGCCTTAAGGGTCTTCTGGTAGCCAGCGTCCTGCTTGTACACAAGTTTGGAAAGCTGAGTGGCGTCCCCTTCAATGGCAACGTAAGGAGCACCGAACCAGCAGAGCTCGTAGTAGCTGGTGCCGCCTACATCAGAAGGTACGGTATCGGCAGTGAGCCCGAGCTCAGATACGAGCTTGTAGCTGCAGGGGTAAGGAGTGGTGGTGTAGATAAGTTCACCATCATCGATTATGTTATTGTCAGGGCTATCCGTACTTCCGAGAGGCCCGTTACTGCTGCCCTCATCCTCCTGGAAGTAAAGCCGTTCGCCCCACCCATCGTTGAGGTAGTTCACGTTCTTGTTTACGGAGTAGTAAAAACCCCTGAACGTTGCCGGATTCCACTCGAAGGTGGAAGTTGAAGCCGTGTCAGCAGGGATACCCCTTACGGCATAGGTGCCGGGTTTGCTTTTATCCAGAACCGGATAGATTATGTAACCGTTTCCACCTGTCCCTTTGTTTTCGTCCGAGGTCTGGAAGTACCAGGATTCGGTGAAGTAGGTCCTCTTGCCGTCATCAATATTGAGGGTGATGGAATTGTCGTTGGAGAGTGCAAGCCCGTCTTCAGCGGCAGTATCAACGTTGAAGCCCTGGTAAGTGTCATCGGCTTTGATAAGCAGCGCATTGTCTTTGTCGATTAGCCAGGTGTACCTGAAAACGGCAAGGGAATCTACAGCGCCCTGGAAGACGCTTTCAGCATAGGTCATGAAGTAAAGCTGGTCGTCAGAATCCCCGAAATCGGCACGGGCTGCAAAGGTGCAGTCAGAAACATCACCGTCGGTATTGAGGATACCGTCTTCGAGTTTTTCTCCGTCCTTATAAAGGGAGAACCAGACCTTGTCTCCCTCAACGTCAACCTGGTTGACAGTAAGGCTGTAACCGGAACCGAGGTCCCAGCTTTCCCCGGCCTTAAGGGTCTTCTGGTAGTCAGCGTCCTGCTTGTACACGAGCTTGGAAAGCTGAGTGGCATCCCCTTCAATGGCAACGTAAGGAGCACCGAACCAGCAGAGCTCGTAGTAGCTGGTGCCGCCCACATCCGCAGGTACGGTATCGGCAGTGAGCCCGAGTTCGGATACGAGCTTGTAGCTGCAGGGGTAAGGAGTGGTGGTGTAGATAAGTTCACTGTCGTCGATTATGTTATTGTCAGGGCTATCCGTACTTCCGAGAGGCCCGTTACTGCTGCCCTCATCCTCCTGGAAGTAAAGCCGTTCGCCCCACCCATCGTTGAGGTAGTTCACGTTCTTGTTTACAGAGTAATAGAAACCTTCGAACGTGGTCGCATCCCACACAAAACCGTCACCATGGGTTTCAGCTGTGTCATAGGATATGGTCCTGGGAGTAATCCCTACTGCAAGAACCGCCGGACTCAACAGAATCAGAAAAACCAGTCCGCCAGCTAAAGCTGTCATTTTTGAAAACCTGAGTTCCACTATAGCAACTCCACTTTTTGCGTTTTTATTGTTTTTTTCGAAAGCAAAACTTTTATTAAATTTGTCACACCACTGACAAATATATTTATAAAAGTAGGCAATATATTTGCCTTATCATAAGGCAGAAAACAGATAGATAAGTATTGTGAAATGGTAACAAACCGAAAACCACATCAAAAAAATAAAGGAAAGCAGAATAAATAGGTATAAATAGTTGGAAGAAGCCGCTCAGCCCTTCACTTTGAAACGGAGCAGAGCTGCAATCCCACCCAGTTTGTGAAGCTTCTCCCCGGGCTCAAAAGCCGTGCTGAAGACCACAACCTTCCCCTGAGCCTGTTCAACTTCCAGGAGGAGTTTGTCGATATCCCCTTTTTCCCGCCCTTCCCGCAGGGTCTCATCCGCAATGAGCAGGGTTTCAACGGCCCCGTAGTTGAGAGCATTTTTGACATCGGCAAAACCATAAGCGGCTTTTCCGTCCATGGAGATTTCCCTGATCAGGTCTTCCATGAGAGCCGACTCCCGGGCAATCCTTGATTCCTGCATGATCCGGTCCACTGCCCCCCTGCGGAGCACCTCCTGAAAACCGGACATCCCTATCATGGACGTGTCTTCTGTCAGGGCCTTTGAAGCCATATCAGGCTCAACCCCCTGGAAGTATTTCATGAAATCTTCCTTGGTAAATCCCGGCCCTGCAACCACGATGGAGGCATCCTCCGGAACCGCATGCCTTAACTGTTCCACGATCTCTTTGAAAAACTCATTCCTGAGGCCCGTTTCCCGCTTCCCGGACGACTGCCGGATATGGGAATAAATCTCGATTCCATAGTGGCGCACAAAGCCGATGTCCGCATCTCCCTCTTCCACTGCAACAAGAACGACCTTAGGCCGTTTTCCGGCCTCTTCGGCATCCTGGATCCGCTGGAGCTGGTCATTCTTCCAGTGTTCCTTGATGATGGAAAGGTTCGTCCCGATCTCTATGTTGAGAGTGTGGTAGGAGCCGGCATCCATCCCGTGCTCGATCGGCCCGTGGATCCTCAGCCTGTTTGCAAACTTGTGAAACTCCAGTTCCTCAACCCTTATCCCGAGCCTGACCTTTACTTTCTCGACCTTTTCCGGACGGAGTTTGTCGCTTGTAGTATCGGCCTTCCGCTTGGTAAGGGCAAAGACCAGGTCTCCCTTTTCAATGACGTACTTCAGGTGCCAGAGGTCATCCAGGGTCTCGGCTGTTACGGCAATTTCCCCTTCCCTGCCTTTCAAGGAACGGTTCGTGACTCTCATGCACCCTTACCTCCGGGCATTTCTTCGGATTCCTCTTCAAATTCCTCTTCAAATTCCTCTTCGAGTTCCCCTTCAAATTCGCCGCCGGTTTTCACTTCAGTTTCCCCTTCGGCTCCCTCTTCGAATTCTTCCATTTCTTCTGCGGCTTCCGGTGTCTCGTATTCTTCCCCGATTTCCTGCCCGGCCCCTTCACCTTTTCTCCGGGGTTTCTGGCTCCTGAGGTCCGATTCCCCGGCAGGGACCATCATCGCAACAAGGTCAGGGGACGCTATCTGCTTCACGAAGCGCGGGTCTTTCAGTTCGTCCGCATAGATCCTGTAGACCTTTTTGGAAATATCGTTCTGGTTGAACTTGCCGGGGGCAATTTCCAGGATATAATCCCCGTGCTTGCGGATTGCGGAAGCCGGCCCGCCTATGACCCGGGTCTCGCCTTTCAGCTCAAGCCCCACGGCAATGCCCAGGGGCACGTCCCTGAAGTAGTTGCGCTCCCCGCGGATGACAAAAGCCCCCTTTCTCAGGTACTCTCCCGACTCCGGGGTCTTTGTGACCTGCTCGGACTTGATCCAGTAGCAGTCCCCGCTGAAATGCCCTGCCTTCCAGAGGCTGGAATAGGAAACAGCAAACTGCGCAGCCTCCTGTAAAGTGGACTCCGGGACTTCCTCTCCTCCGGTCTTGACAACAGTCAGGGGAGCCCCCGGGGTCTGGGTATGGAAGACGATGTCCCGCTTTTCCATGTACTTCTTGAAAATCTCCTCGTTGGTGTCGGCGTCCCTTCCGCCCACAACCAGGAACCCGTCCGAAGACACAAACCACCGGAAGCGGTCGTACCAGTGTTTTTTCCGGACAGCCTGCAGCTTCCGTCCCGCCTTTGCAGCCTTTGCCGCAGCCTTTTTCTCCATTATCTTCTTCGTTTCCTCGATGGCCCTGATAGCCCCGTCCCTCTTTTTGGAGAATTTCTTCACCTTTTCATAATACTCCTGGGCGTTCTGGGGCACTGTCTTCCGGATGTCAAGATTGACGTTCTTCCCGTCAAGCTCAATTGCAACCGTGCCTGTCTTCGGGTCGATATTCGTAATTTTCTGGGCAGCAGGCACGGCCTTTTTAGCCTGCTTCAGGATAGCCCGGATCTCGTCCCAGGAATACCCCTTTGCCCTGGCCCCGTTAAGCACGGAAAAGAGCTCTTCGATAACCTGGTAATTCGCATAAACTGTTTCCGCAAGGGCATTGTTTTTTTCGATGTCCTTTTCAAACTTTGTAAGGGACTCTTCCTGCTGGAGCAGCCGCCTTTCGTAAACCCCGAGGGTCTTTTCCTTCTTTTCGGCAGCCTTTACCTCTGCAACCTGTTCAAGCGCCTTTTTCCCGAAAAACTCGTCAAGTGCCTCATTAAAGGATTCGAAGTATTCCTTTTCGTAATCTGAATAACGGATAAGGTCAAAAGGCAAAACATCGAAAGCTTCCAGTTTCCCGTTGATTTCTTTCTTGACGTGGTGGGGCCTGAGTTTCGGAGCTTCGGCCTCTATTCCGGCTTTGACTTCAGCTTCAATTCCAGTTTCGACTCCGGATTCGATTTCAGCTTCGATTTCAGCTTCGATTTCAGCTTCGATTTCAGCTTCGACCTCAGCTTCGACTCCGGATTCAATTTCAGTTTCAATTCCGGTTATTGCTTCGGCTCCACCCTCAACTTCTCCTGCAGCTTCAACCTCGCCTGCAACTTCTACCTCACCTGCAGCTCTGCCAGCAAACAGAGGGGAAAAAAGGTCGTGCATGGCGTTGCGGAGCAGGGCTGCATCCTCTTCCGAGGCTCCCTTTGCAGGCTTTGACTTGTCGATCCCTGCCCGGGAACAGACCTCTTCTGCCAGGACCCCGCCGAGGTTGAACCGGGTCGCAATTGTCCGCACGATGTCTGCCGTTGACTTTGAGAATGCCTCCATCAGGTCCGGGACCTCAGCCTCCACAGGGCTCAACTGGGCCTCGGGAAGCTCGTAAATCTCCCCGCTCCTGAGCCGCCTGTCCTTCAGGGTCACGGGGTTCATTGGCAGGATGATCTTGTTTTCCGAATCCACGATCAGGACGTTTCCCCGTGCAAACAGCTCCACAATCAGGGTGTGCCTGACCCCTGCCCTCTCAATTCCTATCTTCACGATCCTGTCAAAGTCGTGCTGCTCCACGGATACGATCCTGCCCCCCATCAGGTACTTTCTAAGCAGCATCGGAAAAGACTGTGGAAGCTCAGGACTTGCCCTGAAGTGTTTACTTAAATGGATGCGCTTCCCAGCCTCAATGATCAGGTTGTCCCTACCCTGATGAAAAACGTAAAGGTTGATGCGAATTTCCTCACTTGCGGGCTGGTATATCTTCCCGATCTTCGCATCAATAATGGACTTCGGCCCTGCGGACAGCTCGGCAACAACTGCAGCAACGTCGGCACTTGACATATCCTGTTTCATGAGGGGAGTATAATAGAGGATTCATGTATAAGTGTTTGCCAGCAGAGTTGCGTCTCTGCAGTGCGCCGTCCTTTTCGCTCACTTCGTTCGCTCAAGAGGACAAAAGACAGGTGTTGGCATGAATTTCGAAAAAACAGGGAAACCATAATGTCTTCCCATACCTGTCTTGTTCCGTTTGCGAAGCAAACGGCTTTTTCCATAATCCAAAAAGAAAATACGAAGCTGCAAGAAGAACACAAAACAAAAAAGGGACAACTTTATGCAAAGCCCCTTTCTTACTTCAAGACCTTTTAATTTGTTCCTACCAAAGAGAAGGAACTGAAACCTTTTTCTCCCATATGAGAAACAGAGACGGCTTTATGGTTACTGCCCAAACACGACTGCTATTGAGAAAATCTTTAATAGCACACATGACCTCTTTTCACATATGGAAGAGACCTATAAGTTTTCAGCCGTCATCCGTAAGGAAGGAAAATGGTACGTCTCCTAGTGCCCTGAACTTGACGTGGCAAGCCAGGAAAAAACCATTGAGGAAGCCATTAACAACCTCAGAGAGGCTGTAGAACTCTACCTCGAAGATGAGGATGTCCAGATCCCTGCTGCAGGCTCTATCCTGACCACGACAATCGAGGTTTCCAATGACAAAGCAAGCCATATGGGACTATGATCACGAAAACGACAGCATTTTTCTTTATGCTGCCGATGCAAAATATGAATACTCCATCTACCCCGAATACATGATACTGGATGTGAGCAGCGAGAATTCCATTGCGGGCATAGAAATCCTGGATGCTTCTTTGCTGTTCAGGCTCCCGAAAGAGGATTTAAAAAACACCGTCAAATTCCATGCCGACATCAGTATTTCAAAAGAAACCATAAAAGTCAATATCTGCCTGGGGGTAGCAGCCAGCGGCAGAGAGATCGAAAAATGCACCACATCCCTCGGCAAAATGACATGAACCTGCCCGCAGGGACAACAGCGATGGCATATTGAGGAAACAGGTAAAGAATTGCTTCCCAATTATTTTTTAATTATTTTTGAAAGTCGGGAGATTCCGCGCCTAAGTCCCAGCGGCTTCGACAAAGTAACTTCGCACTTACAGCGTAAAGGTATAAAGTGGTGAAGGAGAAAGTAGTCATAGGTCTCTCAGCAAGCGAAAGCCACAGAAGACGCCGCTGTCGCCGGGGACATCCCCGTTGCGGAAAGCCGACCGGCAGTTCCTGGCGAAGCTGTACCAACTGCCGCCCCTAGAAACATGGGAGCTATTTCCATCTTCCCATGCACTACCATCAGAAGGAGCACCATTATAATTTGAATGATAACTGTCCTGAACCCACTCCCAGACATTACCATGCATGTCGTAAAGACCCCAGGGATTGGGCAGCTTCTGGCCAACCGGATGAGTCTGATTACCTGAATTCTTATCATACCATGCATAATCCCCAAGTTTCAATTCGTGACCTCCAAAAGAATATCTTGTGGAAGTACCTGCCCTGCAGGCATATTCCCACTCAGCTTCAGAAGGCAGGCAGTACTTATCAGTGCCTTCTTTTTCATTGAGTTTTTTGACGAAATTCTGAACGTTATCCCAGGAAACAGATTCTACAGGTAGATCATCACCCTTAAAGCGTGAAGGGTTACTCCCCATGATTTCATCCCACTGTTTTTGAGTAACTGTATACTTCCCCATGTAGAAAGGCTTTTCAATTCTTACATTGTGAGCTGGACCTTCGTTATCATACCTGCCCTGCTCTTCAGAAGGTGAACCCATCATGAACTTTCCGGCTGGAATCAGTACAAACTCCATTCCAGTGGAAGAGCTGGTGAAGGTTTTAGGAACATCAGATTTTCGGGATGTCTCATTGATTCCTGCATTCCCAATATTTGGAACATCAGTCTTCAAGATGCCACCGCGGTTTCCATTTTGAGGAGGAGAAGAGTTTATGCCAATTCCTTTCAGGTGCTGTACAGCTTCACTATAACTATCAACCAAAAATTCGCCCTTTAAAAGAGATTCTAAGAAATTATATATGGTGAGATCGACCTGTTCCAGAGAAGAGGGGTTCTGGTAATTTTTCCTTAAAATTGCAAGAGATTCGCTGAGTATGCGAGGATGGAGTTGGGTAGCGAATTCTTCAAGAAGCTTACTCTTATTCAAGTTATATTCATTTTCTCTAATTTTTAGAGGATTCCTTCCGATGACTATTGTTTCTTCAAACTCGCTTTTTATCGTGGTAACCTGGGAATACTCATTTTTACATTTTTTAGATGCATATTCATACAGTTCAAGGATGTCTATTAACCCGTCACCACCTAAATCAGCTTCCCCGTTCTTTAGCCCTTCAAGTAAAAAATGTGTAAAAATCCCATTTTCAAATTCCTGAACTTCCTTTGCCAGGTCAGCCCCCGTAGTGGCCGAAAGCACGAATGTGCCTGAACCGGAAGTTTCAGAAAGCGTTTTTACAAAACCATCCCCTTTTATGCCAGCGGCCCCACCATGGCAGCAATCAAGAATTATGACAACTTTCCTGCACTCTGACTGCGCAATACAGTTTGTGATGAAATCATAGTGTAAGGCAGTAGACAGCAGATAATCCGTTTCCGTGTCCTTAAGAAGCAAATTCAGTTTAAAGTTGAAGTCCAGCTTTCCATGTCCGGAAAAATAGATAAGAACCAGGTCATCAAAAGTTGCATCTTTTAGCAATAATTTCTCGATTCCTTTTTTTACATTACCTTTTGTTTCGTCAACTAAAGGGACAATGTCGTCAAATTCTCCGATATCAGGATTGAGGAGAACCGCTCTCATTTCTGTTGCATCTTTTATTGCAAAATGCAAATTCAAGAGGTTTGGATCTGAATAATCATTTGTTCCTATTACGAGTCCGATTTTCCTTCCGGCCATGACACTTACTCATTGGGTCTTTGCTGATGGTTTTTTATCAATTCGAAAGCTTCGGATTTTGACAGGTGTGTTAATTCTATTGTGCTCCCATCCTCATATTTTAGTACAACTTTTGCGGATCTTCTGTATTCTAACCAGATTTTTGTCACATCAAACATTCTATCGAACGCTTTCAACGTTATACCGCTGGCAAGGAGGATATTGAATAGAGTATCTATTCCTGCCTTTTCACCGCTTTCACATTCAGAGGTCAGAGGCTCTATTGAACCTGAAATCAAGCTTTTACGAAGTTCGCCACAAAGAATAGAGCATTGTTTTTGCCAGTAATCCGTGAGTTCATCAATCTCCTCAGATTCTATAATTATTTGAAAATCAAATATTTCAGGAACCTTTTCCATCTACTACCAACAACTTCACATCTTTAAATTTTAATTATCGCTGATAGATATATGTTTTACTCTTCAGAGTGATATCAAAGAGAGCTATATGGGAAATCAAAATTTGCAAAGTTCCTGTTTCTAAACACTCTGCTCACAAGCCGGAAAAAATCTTAAGGAAAGCGCCGCGCTGAGGCGCGGGACAGGACACACAGAATAAGCTATTACGGCTGTCCCGGTTTGAAGTGAACACGCAAACCCACCTTGAGTCGCCTGTACATGAAAAAATTCGGATTTCAGGAACGTTGGACAGTCTTAATTCTGAAAAGAATGCAACCCTAAAATTGATCAATAAAACTGCTCAATAATTACCGAACAAACTACTTAACAATAAATTTCTTAATGACTGATCACCGAACAATAAATTATGTAAACTCACAGATAAACAAAAGTAAAATATGAGTTATTCTATCATAGGAAAACCCTGAAAATCAAAAATATCTCATCCTCACAAATATACCCGCTACAACCCATAACCCCCAGAAAACCATGGACAACCGAACGATCCGCTTTTTAAAATCCCGCTTCCAGCAGTACTACAAAACCGCCGAGATCTCACTTCCGGACTACCTGCCCAGCCGTGAGTGGGCTTTCATCTTCTATGACGATATGCCGGAAAAGATGATGCACAGGCACAAGTCTTTCGGCTCGCCGGGAGAGGCGCTGGACTACCTGTATGGGATGGCTCCGGCTCATGTGTATAATTCTACGGCGTATTACGAGTACCCGGACGCAAAGAAGATGAACGATAAGAACTGGCTCGGGGCGGAGCTGATCTTTGACCTGGACGCAGACCACCTGCCGAATGCGCCGAGGAATTATGCGGATATGCTGGAGCTTGTGAAAAAGGAAAGCTTCAAGCTGCTGGACTTTCTTTTAGACGACTTCGGGTTTTCGGAACAGGAGATCGAGCTTGTGTTTTCGGGAGGGAGGGGGTACCACTTCCATATCAGGAGCCCGAAAGTCCTGACACTCGGGAGTTCCGAGAGGAGGGAGATCGTGAATTACGTCAGCGGCAGGGACCTGGATTTCAAGTACTTCTTCAGGGAAGTTGCGATGGACGGGGACTTCGGGGCAGGGTCAAAGACGTTTAAGGGAGTAAAGAACGTACCCACGAAGTGTATGCTTATAGGGCATGATTCGGGGTGGGGAAAGAGGATTGCACGGTATCTTGCGGATTACCTGAAGACGGAAAGTGAAAAGAAGTACAAGAAGGACATGTTTCCCGAACTCCGGAAGCACGAGAAAGTCGGGGATACGACGGCAAAGAAGCTGCTAAGGATTGCAACAAGCGAAGACGGCTTAAATGACATTCTCGAACATGGAAGGCTGGACTTCGACGTAAGGAATTTTAAGGAGATTGCAGCATATTTTATGCAGGAGTCTGCCGGGGATTTCCTGCACAGGTTCGGAGCCAGCGTGGACGAACCGGTTACAGCCGATATTAAGCGCCTGATAAGGGTGCCGGGGTCTTTGCACGGCGGGTCGGGGATGCTGGTGAAAAAGATGGAGCTGTCGGAGCTGGAAGGGTTCGAACCCCTGGAAGATGCGATAGTGTTCGGGGACCGGCCGGTGAAGGTGACGGTTTCAAAACCCTTTTCCGTGCAGATGAAGGGCAAGGATTTAAGAGTAGAAGAGGGCATACAGGAAGTTCCTGAGTATGCAGCCGTGTATCTGATGTGCAGAGGTGTAGCGGAGTATGGACATAGAAGAAATCAGCCAGACACTGTATAAGGAAAAAAACCAGGCCTTAAAGGCAATACCGGCTGATTTTTACCGGGAAGCAGAGAAGTATGTCCGGGAACTGGAAGCAGAGATAGGGAAAATCAACAATTCCCGTTCTCCCGAATCAAAGATGCTCAACGACGAGCATGAGCGGGCGCTTTCGGACCTTGAGACCATCTTCATGAAACGGATAGGTAAGGTCATCACCCGGGCAACCAACCAGTCCCATGCGGACAAGCCGATTTCAAAAGACATAGAAAAGCTGCTCCCGGCTGAAAAACGGCTCTACGACCTGGTGCTCCGGGGAATCGAAGCCGCAAAAATCGAACTTATAGGGCCTATCCTGTATCCCGACTCCGGGAAGACTGCGGCCTGGCCGGAAATAGGAGGGGCACGACAGGTTTCTGCCCCGGGCCAGGGGGGAACGGAGGCAGGTACGGGGAACCCCGCAGCTGCCGGCAGGCAGGAAACAGGAACGGCAGCAGGCAAAACCAATATAAATGAAGACTACGTTGTTGTCCGAATACTGAAAGACCTGCCAACATTCACGGGTGCGGACGGCCGGAATTATACGGTCGGCGCCGAAGATGTAGTTGTTTTGCCGCAGCTTAATGCGACCGGGCTGATAAAACGCAACGCAGCAAAACTGGTTGCAGCACAGGCAAATCCTGCAGGACAGGCAAATCCCGGAAAAAGTTAAATCCGTGAGAAATCACGGAATTCTTGATTCGTGCCTGAAGGCGGGCAAGTATTTCGGCAATAGTACTAGTATTTATATGTGTAGCTATATTTGAGTAGCTTAACCTTGTTAGCATGCACGAGCCTCACCGGGGATAGAGACTGCCAGACAGGAATATCGCGGCAAATGAGGTTCCAATCGCATTTCAAGTTCATCAAATTAAGGGCTTCCCAAATAAGATCTTCCCAGGATCAAAAAGCCAAGTCGCCAAACATTAAGAGATATTATTAAACTGCGCCTTTCCGCAAAAGCCGGAAAAGGCCATAAATACCCAATAATTATCAAAAAAGGTGTAGAGAATGAAGATTCCAAAGCGGTTCAGGACTTACTGCCCGTTCTGCAAGACCCACACCGAGCATGTTGCTGAGAGGGTCAAGAAGGGCAGGGCTTCATCCATGTCCCATATTGAGAGGCAGAAGAGAAGACAGAAAGGTATCGGTAACAGCGGAAAGTTCTCCAAGGTGCCCGGTGGCGACAAGCCAACAAAGCGCATCTGGCTCAGGTACCGCTGCAGCGTGTGCAAGAAAGCCCACCAGAGACCCTGTTTCAGGGCAAAGAAGTTCGAGTTCAAGGAGTAAGATTTAAATGGTAGACTACACTCAGAGGCCAAAGAGCAGGTTCCTGCGGGTAAAGTGCAACGACTGCGAAAACGAACAGATCATTTTCGGAAGCGCAAGCCGGAGAATTACCTGCGTTGTCTGCGGAAGAACCCTTGCCGAACCTACCGGTGGAAAATCAACAATTACCACTCACATCCTGGAAGTGCTTGAATAAGTACAGATACCTGTACCGGAAAGCGCTATACGGGAATAAAGTGTAAACGAAGAAAACAAGGGGAAAGTGGTGCGAATGGGAAACGATAACTGGCCAGAAATCGGAGAATTTGTTGTCTGTACGGTAAAGAATGTGACCGATTTCGGGGCCTATGTCGAGCTTGAGGAGTTCGGAGGAAAGGAAGGTTTCATCCACATCTCCGAAATCAAAGCAGGCTGGGTCAAATACGTAAGGGACTATGTGAGGGAAGGGCAGAAGATAGTCTGCAAGGTCCTGAACGTGGACACTTCCCGCGGCCACATTGACCTGTCCTTAAAAGACGTGAACGAGCACCAGCGGCGGGCAAAAATCCAGGAATGGAAAAATGAGCAGAAAGCCGCTAAGTGGCTCCAGTTCGTGGCTGAAGAGACAAAGACGGATGAGAAGAGCATTCAGGCCCTTCATGAGAGACTGGTAGAGGATTTCGGAAGTGCATATACAGCCTTCGAAGAAGCTGCTATCGAAGGGGAAAAAGCCTTCAAGAATCTCAAGGTCAACAAGAAATACTTAAAGAGCATTGTCAAAATTGCAGGCGAAAACATCAAACTGCCCTTCGTGGACATCGCAGGGTATGTGGACCTCACCTGCAACCTGCCAAACGGCATCGAGGTCATAAAGCAGTCCTTGCGTGCCGCAGATTCCATCAGTGATGTGGACGGGAAAGATGTCAGGCTCGAAGTAAGCTACACCGGAGCTCCGAGATACCGGATAAAGGTAATAGCCCCGGATTACAAGAAAGCCGAATCAGTCCTGAAAAAATCAGCCCAGGCAGCAACCGAGACAATCACTAAACTCGGCGGGCATGGGACTTTTAAGCGACACATAGAATCCGCAAAGGCGTGATGCCCTTTGGGACAGAAAATCCGCAAATGTAAAAATTGCGGCAGGTACACGCTAAAGGAAAAATGTCCGGTCTGCGGGGAAGAAAGCTTGCCCGCACGTCCGGCTCGCTTTTCTCCTAAAGACCCTTATGGCAAGTACCGCAGACTGGCAAAGAAAGGATAAGGGATTATTATGCTGGAAAGTAAACTTATCCGCCTGAAAGAAGACCTTGAGCTTGAAAAACCCACAATGATAGTCGGGCTTCCGGGCGTAGGGCTTGTAGGCAAACTGGTGGCAGAACACCTGGTAGATGAACTGAAGGCCGAAAAGGTCATGGAGGTCTACTCTCCA
Organism: Methanosarcina sp. KYL-1; assembly: GCF_024372725.1. Taxonomy (GTDB): domain Archaea; phylum Halobacteriota; class Methanosarcinia; order Methanosarcinales; family Methanosarcinaceae; genus Methanosarcina. The sequence goes on along the minus strand of NZ_VOUA01000017.1, from coordinate 37,514 downwards.
CATTTCCCACCCCAGGTCCTGGTTAACGCGGACTGCACGGTCCGTCCCGTAAGTAACTCGATATACCTCGGGCGAGCAAACGAGAGGGACATCATTTTCCTTGTAGGGGACCACCAGAGCACAACCTCCCCCGGACACTACGAACTCTGCTCCCTGTACCTTGACCTTGCAGAGGAACTCAAAGTATCCAGGATATACACCCTGGGAGGCTACCCCACAGGCAAGCTCACCTACGAAGAGACCATCCTCGGAGTAACCAACAGCACTGACCTGATAGGAGAGCTCAAAGGTTACGGCGTCGAGTTCAGGGAATCGGAACCCAGCGGAGGAATCGTAGGGGCATCGGGCCTGCTCGTGGCATTCAGCCTGATGCGGGGAATTGACGCGGCCTGCCTCATGGGCATGACACCCGGGTACATGATGGACCCGAAAAGCGCCCAGTTCCTTTTAAAGATGCTCTGCAGCATCCTCGGGATCGAAGTCAACACCGAATCCCTTGAGAAAAAGGCCGAGGAAATGGAAAACATCGTAGAAAAACTGAAGGAAAAGGAAGAGCAGCAGAAAATCCAGGAAATAAAACCCTCGGAAGAAGACCTGCGCTACATAGGATAAGGCCTGGCGCAGGAACGGGCTGCTAAAATAGGCAAGCTGCTGGAATAAGCAGACTGCCAAAATAGTGTTAAACGCAAATCGGCCAAATTTTGCAGCAAAAGGTCCGGAAATGAAAGTCAATGCAGACCTCCATCTCCATTCCAAATATTCCATGGCGTGTTCCGATAAGATGGAACTCCCAACCATTGCGAGAGAAGCCGCAAAAAAAGGAATGGAACTGATAGGTACCGGGGACTGTATCCACCCTAAATGGCTGGCCGAAATCAAAAAAGCAGCCGTTTCCGACGAAAAAATCCGGATCGAAAATACTTTTTTTATCCCTACTACCGAAATAGAGGACAACAAAAGAGTCCACCACCTCCTGATTTTACCTTCAATCTCAAAAGCCGAGGAGCTTGCGGAACGCATGGCACCCTTCGGGGACCTGGAAGTAGACGGCCGCCCCACAGTTAAGCTGGACGGCTGCGAAATTGCGGAAATTGCAAAAGACCTGGGAGCCCTTATAGGGCCCTGTCACGCTTTTACCCCCTGGACAGCCCTCTATGCCTACCATGACAACCTGAAAAGCTGCTACGGAGACATGACCAATTACGTTTCTTTCCTGGAACTGGGGTTGAGTGCGGACAGCGACTACGCAGACCGAATTGCAGAACTGCAGCGCCTGACTTTTCTCTCCAATTCGGACGCCCATTCCCCCTGGACCAATAAGCTGGCCCGGGAGTTCACCCAGTTTGAAGTCCCTGACCTCACCTTTGACGGCCTGAAAAAAGCCATCATCCGGGAAGAAGGATACGGGGCTACCCTGAACGTCGGGTTTTTCCCTCAGGAAGGCAAGTACAACCAGTCAGCCTGCATCAAGTGCTTTACTCAGTACGCACTGCCTGAAGCCGAGGCACACGCCTGGCACTGTCCCAAATGCGGAGGCATGGTCAAGAAAGGAGTGTTCGACAGGGTCAACGAGCTTGCCGATTTTGAAGCCCCCAGGCACCCCGAGCACCGTCCTCCCTACCTCCATTTAATCCCTCTCGCCGAGATTATCCAGATGGCCCTCGGCCATGCGGGCATCCAGACAAAAGGCGTCCAGACGGCCTGGAATACCCTTGTGGAGCGTTTCGGAAGCGAGGTAGGAGCCCTGATATATGCAGAACCGGAAACCCTGGAAGTCGTGGACGAAAGGGTCTTAAATGCGATCCTTGCCTTCAGAAAAGGTGATGTCCTCATCCACCCCGGAGGCGGCGGGCAGTACGGCTGGCTGGAGCTGCCCGAACACCTGAAGACATTAAAACAGGGGCAAAAACAGGGGCAGGATAAGCGAGCAGAAGAAGGAAAGAAAAGAGTGGAAAATACAAGCAAAAAAGAAAAAACCGAAAAAGCCCCAAAGCAAATATCTCTCTTCGACCTGGACCCGGGAGAGCAGGAAAAAACGGAGGAGGAAGAAAAAGCAGAAAAGCCTTCGGGCCAGAGATCACTTTTTGAATTTTAAGTGTTTGAACCCTGTCCAGAATAAGGTATATAAGATAGAAAGTATATTCTAGTTCCCTGCTCCAAAATGCCCAGGTAGTCTAGTGGTAAGGCGACGGTCTCGAAAACCGTTTCTTCTTTGGGAGAGCGCAGGTTCAAATCCTGCCCTGGGCGCTTCTCTTTTCATGCAATCCGGTGCTTTTGCAATGTGTCTCCGGACCATTTGTAATCTTTCCGATTTCATATCTTCACAGTTCTCAAAAGGGAACTGTATCCTGAATACATATCATGCTAAAGCTAAGAATATGCATTTTCCTGCCTTCTGGGAATTGACATGAACATCTTTATTCAAAAACCCCAAATATTTATTCTAAAACCCCAGATATAGAGGAAAATTAAAATGGGAGCTTCAAAGCCATGAAGTTAAACAAAAAACTAATGAAATACTTTGACCGCCGCAGGACAGGAAAATATACCGGTGAAATTAGTGCATATGATTTTGCAGTTCGCCTGCTTGGCTTCATCTCATTTACGATATTTATTCTTGCAATCCTGGCAGGAATAATTTATCTGGTGTTTATGCAAAGTTGAAAAAAATTTCTGTAAATTTCACCTTTCCTGCCGTCAACTATATAAAAGAGAAAGAGTATTTCTTATCTCCTGTAAGGGGCTGTGGCCTAGCCCGGCATGGCGATGGGCTCCAGCGGATAAATGATGAACAACGGGTCTACCGAGTTTTGCCCGACGGGGCAGGACAGTGACGAACCGTTGGAGCACTGATAGATGCTCACCAGAACTAAAGCTGCTAAGGCAGTTGTTCGGAGATACCCGTCGATCGTGAGTTCGAATCTCACCAGCCCCACCTTTATTTCAACCTTCCAAAAAGAAACATACCTTTCAAAACACTCTTTTAACGACTTTCTCTACATACTTATCTGCTTTGCCAAACCATTATCTGGTTTGCAGATTCCAAATTGAATCCTTATGTTGTTTCATCCTTTTCTTCAGCCATCTAGCTGTTTTCTTAGAGCGTGTCTTAAAATTCAATTTGACTATACAATTGGGATAGGACTCACGGATTTGGATCAAAAATCGGTAGCGTTAAACCGTTAAATGTCTAAAGTGTAAATTTTGACCATGATGTCTAATGCATTTGATTTTATGCATCGGGCAAATAAGTCTTATGTAATTAATTTACAGTCTGAACTTAAGATCAAAAACGCCTACCATCCAAATGTAGAAATGTTTTGAATTTTAAGACAGCCTCTTAGTAATTTCGGTACGTTTTTCAGTCATTGGGAGGACCTTTTTAGGTATACCAATACATATTTCAGTCCTCCGGAAGACTTTTTGGATACTCAAATAAATTTTGAAGTAATCTGGAGGGCCTTTTTGGGCACCCATATACTTCATGGAACAGTCCTGTAAACCGTTTTTTTGTTTGTCCTTTACCTGCAGGAGTAAGGCTCTTACGTGTTTCATACGAGATTCAGCAGGAATACAGGAGATGCAAGCCAAAAAAGAATCATTTTTCAGAATAAATAATCCCTGTGGATATATATAAAAATAGCATTTATTTTTAAGAGATAAATAATATTCAAAACAGAAAATCCAGAATAAGAATCCATAACATAAACCACACTTTGAAAAATCCGAGAGGGGAGTTTACCGGCAAGATAGTGTGGTAAATGCATCATATGCCCGGCAGAGGGGGAAATATATGGAAAAAAGAAGAGTAATAACACCAGCAATAGTTGTCATTATCCTGACAATCTTAACGGTATTAACTGTAAGCCTGACATACGGAGAAGAAATCACAAGTATATCTCGCGGTGGAGCCAGCAAAATAACCTACCAGATCGGTTCTCCCGGAATCGAGACCGCAGACCTGAATTCGGGGTTGACTTCTTCAGATCTTGTGAATACTCTACTTGGGGAAGGAGTTACTGTTTCTAACGTTACATTTACCGGGGCAAATGTAGCAGCCGGAACATTTAGCGGAGGAGAAGAAATCATAGGCTTTGGAAACGGCATCATCCTGAGCACCGGGAATATTACAAATGTAGTGGGCCCCAATGAGTTTGATAACGTAACAGCTGACAACGGCCTGCCTGGAGACACGGACCTCAATGCTTTGATCCCGGGCTTCACAACCTTTGATGCTGCAGTTCTTGAATTTGATTTTGTTCCGGATACGGAAATTGTACAGTTTGAATACGTTTTCAGCTCCGATGAATATAACGAATGGGTCAATTCGGAATATAACGATGTATTCGGATTCTTTGTCAACGGGGAGAACATAGCTTTAATTCCGGGAACTAGCACGCCGGTATCCATAAACAATGTCAACAACGGGAATCCTTTCGGTACGAATTCCAGTAATCCGGAGTATTACATAAACAACGACCTGAATGATGGGGGAGGGTCAATTGATACCGAAATGGACGGTTTGACAGTGGTCCTGACTGCTACGGCCAATGTAACCCCCGGAGAGATAAACCATATAAGAATGGCTATCGCTGACGCAGGAGACAGGGCACTGGACTCCAATGTGATCATCAGGGCTGAGAGTTTTGTCTCACCGAAACTGCTTCTCGAACCGGCATCTGCCACAAACAAGGTCAGCGAACTTCATACATTGACAGCTACCCTGGTAGATGAAAACGAAACTCCGGTTGAAGGGGAGAACATAACCTTCAACGTAACAGCCGGGCCCCATAACGGGACTTCAGGCACGGATGTAACCGACGCAAACGGGACTGCCACCTGGAATTACACAGGAGAAAACTCCGGAACCGATACCATAGTTGCAACGGGCGGCGGGGAAACCTCAAACGAGGCTTTCAAGACCTGGGAAAGCGACCAGGGGCAAAAGCCCCTGCTGACCCTCGAACCCGAATCTGCCACGAACATACTCGGGAACCTTCACATATTGAGAGCTAACCTGGTAGATGAAAACGGGACACCCGTAGCCAATGAGACGATAACTTTCAATGTAAGCGAGGGGCCGTTTGCAGGGCTTTCAGGCAAGGGCGTAACCGATGCCAACGGGACTGCCACCTGGTCCTACGGGATAACTACCGGCACAGATACCATAGTTGCAACGGGCGGCGGGGAAACCTCAAATGCGGTTTCCAAGACCTGGGAAATAGGGGCAGAAGCCCAGACCCTGCTAACAGTGGAACCCCGGTCAGCGACCAACGAAATCGGGACCTCACATATAATGAAAGCCACACTCCTCAATGAGAACGGAAGCCCGGTGTCCGGAGAAATGATCACCTTCGTCGTAACCGACGGCCCCCATGTTGGGACCTCGGGCACAAGCCTGACCGACGAAAACGGTATCGCCACCTGGTGCTACTACGGCATATACACAGGTAACGACACGATCTCCGCCAGAGGAGGGGGCCAGGCTGCAGATGAAGCCTTCAAGACCTGGGAAGCCACAAATGGGAACGTATCGGCATCAAACAAATACATGAAAATCGAGGATTCTGAAGGAAACATGGGAGGCATCTGGAGTTATTTTGAGAGCATCTTTGGGAGGTTGAGGTGAAGATTCAAAAAACAATCCTTTTAAACAATTTTTTATTTTTAAGAGGCTGTCTTAAAATTCAAACAATTTCTACATTTGGATAGTAATCCGTGAGTCCTATCCCAATTGTATAGTCAAATTGAATTTTAAGACACGCTCTAAACGCTCCTGATATTCCTCGGTAGAATAAGTCCCAATCAGTTCCTTATTATTCCTGAATTGTTTTTTCAGAGAGGCCTGTTATGATCCTGAGTTCTCCATCTTCAAATCCCTCTTCAGTCAGCACCAGTATTCTTGCAAAATCCTTCACATAGCGCATGATGGCTTCCCCGCTATGTTTGGTTTTTCTCTCGATATCCGTATATTCATAACCTTTGAGATAGAGCTCCAGAATCCGTTTCTTATGACTTACTCCTGGCCCTATGTCCTTCCTCCTCTGGTTAGTACCAGTTCTCCTTTCTCTTCCAGCGCTGCTATGTGTCTTGAAATTGTCTTTGTGCTCTCACCCAGAAGAATTGCTGTATCAGCCTGGGTAAGTAAAGCGCCCTGAGCATATGCTTCGTTACTTATGCGCATGATCCATTTATCAAGCAACTCCTGCTGGTCCTTAACTTTGCAGTCATCAGGGTCATAGATGGTGATATTAACAGAGACCAGATTCATTTCATCTACCGGTACACCAGGAGGAACGTCTTTGGAAACTGCATGGAAGATAATCTGGCCTTCCTTGCGGTGGTTGCTGAAATATAAGTCAATATAAGAAATGAAGAGCTCAGCTCGGGATCTGCAGACTGCACGGGGAAAGGAATAGTCATGCATGAGCTCATTGTAAAGTTGCGTCTGTAATCGGCGTTTGAAAGTTTAAAGGTATTCTTTAGGAATTTTCAGGACTATTAGTGCCACCAATAATGTTTTGGTGACAAGAGTGGATAAATAATAGGTCAACTGGCAGTATTTTAATTAAACTCTGTTCATTTTATGGTACATTATTCAGTCAATAGACCATGTTACCTGAGTAGCTAATAATCGTTATCCAAAAACCGTGTTTTATGTATTTTATCTCCTAACAGCTCGTGAGTATTGCATTTCCGCGATATCGGCTTTGGTTAGTTAGTGTTTCTGGATTTGGATATTGAATGCAGAATGAGAACTTACAGCTTCATTTTTCAACTTGGCTGTCCGGATTTCTTTGTAACATCCAGTACAACTTACTTTGATTCTAAAAGAAAATGAACTTGTGTTTCCGGCATCCTGGCAATTTCTCTTCATTGGTGATCCGGGATGTAACAACACGTTGTGGGGATATCATGCACAGTATAAAATGCAGGTTATTGGTTTTAAGTGCAGTGCTTCTTTTGCTCCTTGCACCTAACGTATCGGCTGACGAAAATCATGTAGATATAATGTATATAGGTTTTTCAAATGAAGCCCTGGCTGCCGCCAGCATCACAAACCAGTATAATGACTCTATAAATTATACTTATCTTCCCGGCTACGATCCCAGTTTTACAACAGTGAGTCCCGAACTTCTCACTGCCCGTGACTCCGGGCTTCTGGAAAGCCAGGACGTCATAATCTGCGACATGCTTTCCGCCGGGATTTATTCCGAAGTTGACAGCGTATTTTCAAATGCCCATGCTTCCGGTACGACTTTCATTTCCTTCCGTTCGGATCTTCATAAGGACTACCTTGACTATTATTATGGGGGAGAGGAAAAGAACGTCACTTTCTGTTATTATTTTAACAATATGGGAAAAGAATACCCACAACTAAGAAATGCTGAAAAACTGCTGGTGCATCTTGCAAGGGACTATGCCAGTTGTCCTGAAATCACTGATGCCTGGCCCACAATAAATATTACATACATCGGTTTTCCAAATGAAGGGCTTGATACCGCCAGCCTCACAAACCAGTATAGTGAGTTTATATCATACAGTTTCCTTCCTGCTTACGACTCCAGTTTCGAAGATGCAAGTCCCGAACTTCTCGCTGCCCGTGACTCCGGGTTTCTGGAAAGCCAGGACGTCATAATCTGCGACATGTTCTCCGATGGGATTTATTCCAAAGTTGACGGCGTATTTTCAAATGCCCATGCTTCCGGCACGACCTTCATCTCCTTCCGTTCTGATCTTCATAAGGACTACCTTGACTATTATTACGATAGTAAAGATAACAGTACGTTCAGTAATTATTTTGAAAATATGGGGAAAGAGTATCATCTGCTTGAAAATGCTGAAAAACTGCTGATTTATCTTTCAAAGGAATATGGCAACAATACCGAACTTACAGATGGGTGGGAACTGACCGGGGGCTCTTCTGTAACAATTCCTTCAATGGGAATATATCATAATGGGTCCGATGTCAGGTATTTTAGTAACCTGCAGGAATACCTTGAATGGTATTCCACAGCTTCCGAGGGGCACCGGGTCTACGACCGCAACAAACCGACGATCGGGATATGGTTCCACAGGGACTTTATAGGGGAAGGGAACCTTGAACCTGTTGATGCCCTTATAGGAGACATTGAAAGCAAAGGTTGCAATGTAATTGCGGGTTTTGATACCTTTGACGATGTGCAGGACTTCTACTGTGATGCAAACGGCACACCCCTCGTCCAATGTATGATTTCATATAAGTCCTTTGGGCTCTGCCAGAACAATTCCAGGACGCCAAGTGCATATGAATACGGAATTAACCAGCTGAAGCTCCTCAATGTGCCTGTTTTAAAGGCCATCGCTGTTACGGAATCTGACGTAGCGTCAGATGCCAACAGGGGTATCCCCTCTTCGGCTGTGAGCCGTGAGACCCTCGGGCCTGACAGGGACGGGATTTTTGAATATATTTATATAGCCAGGAATGTCAAGGATGAAACCGGGGTGTCCCACCCCAGGGCAATTCCTTCACAGATCAACTGGATAGTAAACCGTTCGATTAACTGGGCCGAACTGAAGTTGAAGGGAAATCAGGATAAAAATGTCGCATTAATCTATTATAACTACCCGCCGGGAAAGGACAACATTGGAGCCAGTTACCTCAACACCGTGCAGAGCATGCAGGACCTGCTTGTGCGGATGGAAAGCGATAAAGATTATACTGTCCGGGACCTGCCTGAAAATGCAACCGAACTGCTGGACAGAATCCAGAGCCACGGAAGGAATGTTGGGAGCTGGGCTCCCGGAGAGCTTAAAGTGCTGGTCGAAGCCGGCATTGAAAGCGGGGACATGGTGTTTTTGCCCGTGGAAACATACAGGCAGTGGTTTGAGTCCGAGCTTCCGCAGGAGCTCAGGGACTCCGTGCTTGAGGAGTGGGGAACTCCATGGGAAGGGGACCTTGACCCGGAAAAAAGCCCAATGATCTGGGAAAACGAAACCGGGAGGTATGTTGTAATTCCCACAGTCCGCTACGGGAATATCTGGCTCATGCCCCAGCCTTCAAGAGGCTTCATGCAAAACGAAAATGCAATGTACCACAGCAGCATCCTGCCCCCTACGCACCAGTATATTGCCTTTTACCTCTGGTTGAACAAAAATAATGAATGGCAGCCTGATGCTCTCGTCCATGTGGGGACCCACGGGACTCATGAATGGCTGCCAGGCTCTGCATACGGGATGAACCGGACAGGAGACTGGGCCCCCCTCCTGCTTCAGGACCTTCCCAATATTTACCCCTATATTGTAGCTAATGTGGGAGAAGGCCTGACAGCGGAATACAGGGGAAATGCCCTTATAATCGACCACCTGACTCCTACCCTGGAGAGGGGTGGGCTCCACGGGAAGCTGGGGAAACTCGAAAGCGACATCCAGAGCTATTATAAGCCAGGGATTACGGATGAACTCAGGAAAAGCTACTGGCAGAGCATAATCTCCGAGATGGTCGAACTCAACCTTGATGTGGATCTGGATGTCAGTGAAAGCGAACTTGAGGAATTGAAGAGCAACCAGACGCTTTTCGAGGTTTTCCTCAAAAATGAACTGCACGAATACCTTGAAGATATTTCGGAAGAAAACATCCCTTACGGCATGCATGTGCTGGGAGAAAACCCTGAAGTCAGGGATATTGAGGTGCAGAGAAACTCTCTCTGTTCGCTTATCCGGAAAATAATGGGTGAGTCCTTTGAGACAAACGTAACTGAGACCTTTGGCCCCGAAGCCAGTGGAAAAATCGATGCCCTCCTCAGTGAGGTCATTGTTAACGATACAAATCCTGTAAATGCCCAGGACATTATTTTCGGCTCCAATTCCAGTTCCGTAACCCCGGACCTCGAAGCCGGGCTTACTTACAGGGCTTCCCTCCCCGAAATGAAACCCGGGGAAATGAACTCAACCCTTATGAAAATGCTCGGGCCTTCTTACCTGGATAACCTTACGGGGGCTTTCTACTCAAACGTCACGGAGTACCCCTCCGGAATTCCTGCAGATGACGGGAGACCGGACACTCTGGTCTGGGAAGTTGTCGTCAACTGTACGAAACCTATTCAGGCTCAGGACCTTGTTTACGGTTCCAAGAACAGTTCGGTAACCCTGGACCTCAAAAAAGGCCTTCTCTACAGGGACGAAATCCTGGACCTCTACCGGGATGAGATGTCCCTTATGGTCAGGTCAATGCTCGGAAGCTCCTTTGAAGAAGCCGTTACGGTTTTCTATTCCGGGCCGGAGTATCCGCTCGGCATGCCCGCAGATGACCGGAAGGTGGACTGGATGGTCTGGGAACTTGTAAGCAACAATACCACACCCGTGGATGCCCAGGACCTTGTTTTCGGTTATAATGACAGTTCGGTGAACTCCGAACTTGAAGCCGGACTCGAATACAGGGACAGCCTTGCAGCGTCCGCACAGGAAATGGACATGGTATTATCCGCTCTTGAGGCCGGTTTTATTCCTCCGGGCCCTGGCAGGGACCCCGTATTGAACCCCGATTCCGTACCCACGGGCCGGAATTTCTACTCTGTGGACCCCGAACTTTACCCTTCGGAAGCTGCCTGGAACCTTGCGGTAAACCTTACGAATACCCTGCTCGTGGATTATTACAACAACCATAATGGGACATTCCCGTCCAAGGTCTCTTTCTCCAGGTTCGGGGTGGAGTTTATCAGGGACGAAGGCACGGTCGAGGCAGAGATCCTTTATCTGCTGGGGATAAAACCTGAGTGGGATGAAAATGGAAAAGTCAAGAAGCTTACTGAGGCCAACGTCATGAGCGATTCCGAGATGTACGCCCTGCTTCCGAAATCGCTTCAGGACAACATGACAGCGGTTGGAAGGCCCAGGATCGACATTGTCTATGCGACTGCGGGCATTCGGGACGCTTTCCCTGACAAAATCAAGATGATAGACGGAGCTGTCAAGCTTGCAAATAATGCGACAGAGGGGGACTACACAAACTATGTTTATGAAAATTCCCAGGCGATTTATGAAGCCCTGAATGGGACCTATGACAGTGAAACTGCAAGAAAACTGTCCACTATGCGCTGTTTTGCTGTCAGGGACGGAACTTATGAAATAGGAGTTTCCAATGCTATCGGGGCCAGCGGGACCTGGGACAATGAGGAAGATATTGCAAATGTTTACCTTGACAAAATGGGCTATGCCTACGGAGAGGACTTCTGGGGCATCAGCTGCCGGGACCTGCTGGAAGGCAACCTGAAGACAGTAGATGCTTCCGTTCATTCGGATTCCTCCAATCTCTATGACACCCTTGATAATGATGATTTCTTCCAGTATTTCGGGGGAATGAACCTGGCTACCAGGTATCTCTCAGGCAAGACTCCGGATATGTATGTCTCGGACACACGGGATCGGGAAGCCGGAGGCTGCGGTATGGTTTCTTTGGACGAGTACTTTAACACAAACCTCCGGTCCAGGTACCTGAATGAAGAGTGGATTAATGGCATGAAGGAATCCGGCTACGCCGGAGGCTGGATGATGTCAGAGTTCGTCAACAACCTCTGGGGCTGGGAAGTCTGCGATCCTGACCTTGTGGACGACAGCACCTGGGAAATGGTCTACGACACCTACATAAACGATCCGGATATGAAAGAGTGGTTCAAGGAAAACTGTCCTCACGCCTACCAGTCAATCACGGCCAGGATGCTTGAGACCACCCGCAAGGAAAATGCAAATGGTGAAAAGTACTGGGGCGCAGATGAGGAGATTCTCAATGCCCTTATCAATGAGTACGTAAAGTCCGTGGTAGAGGACGGAGTCACCTGCTGCCACCACACCTGTGGAAACCCCCTGCTTGATGAGTACGTGAAAGGTATGATGTCTGTTGCGGGCGTCAGTCAGGAGCTTCAGGACGCATATAACAAAAAGATTACCGAAGCGACCGATTCCCCGGCGAGTACCTCTACTTCCTCTCCCAGTAAGAGAAGCAGTAGCGGTAACAGGGGCAGTTCTACTCCGGTAGTAATGAGTGCGAACAAGACCACTGCTAAGGAAACCGATGCCGGATATGGTACCGACACCCCGGATGCTCCGGAAAGCTCTTCATCCTCTAAAGCCGATCCTTATGTGGAAGGCTACGAGATGCAGAAAGAAGCTGTCGATGGTTCCGAGGGAGGAAGTTCAATGTCTTTCTCGGGTGCTGACATTGTGGGTGCGTTGTTCGTTTTGGCCTGTCTGGGAGGAATCTATCTCGGGTTCAGGAAAAAGAAGCTTTGAGATTTTGATAGGCTGAGGGCATTATTTTTTCAGTGCTCTCAAATTCTTTTCTTCTTCTCTTTTTATGGTTAAGTGCGTATTATTTTTCATTTAAAGGATTTTTCTATACCTCGGAGCTATTTTTTCCATGTGTTTTGTCTTTTTGTTACCATTGTTACCTTTTTGGCTAATGAACATTACCCAAAAAATAGGGATTATATGACAAATCAACTCAACTTGAGTTGTTCCCTAAGTGGAGACTGTTGACTGGAAAAGGTGGGATCTACTGTCACAAAAAAACGAGACATTCTTAATGGTTAATGTATCAATAATTTACTGGTTGACCTCTTCAGGCATTCGTTTGGCTTTTTGAAAGTAAACTTGCGTTCAGCCCCAGGAAACGTGTCCGTACGAAACTGTATTTCCCTGCTGTGCTCCCTCTCCGGATCTCATACGGAAGGCAGTTTAGTTTTTTGGATACCGTCTCTTTGCAATCCCGAGCATGGTGTTCCAGCCCACACCAGGACTTACATAACCAATTTTTCATGAGGAGATACAATGAAAAGAATTCGAAATGAGGTACTAAAAAACCCTGCACAAAAAGCTAAAGTTTTTGGATTGGTATTTTTACTGCTTTTGCTTCTGGTTTCGGCTCCCGCATCCGGAAGTGAAGGTGTTCAGTATGAACTTGTTGCAAATACCACCAGTGATCCCGAAGGTTATTATTTCTTCGAAGACCTTCCCGACGGTGAATATGCGCTGCTTTCTGCCTGTTATTCCTATTCTTCAATGTACAAAACATGGCAGTGGTACACAGGCGATGGAGATGCTGTTGTAAACGGCAGCGATTTGAGTGACGTAAATATTACCATCAGTTCCGAGAGTCTTGTTGAGCCTGCTGATGTACTGGGTTACCTGAACAGGTCTTCTCTTTCCGGTTACACCGTTACTACAAAGGGTACCCCCAAAGCTAATGCTACCGTTGTCCTTACGGATGGTTCCGGGAAATTAATGGCAAATACCACCAGCGATTCCGAAGGTCACTATTTCTTCGAAGACCTTCCCAACGGTGAATATGCGCTGCTTTCTGCCTGTTATTCCTATTCTTCAATGTACAAAACCTGGCAGTGGTACACAGGCGATGGAGATGCCTTTGTAGACGGCAGCGATTTGAGTGACGTAAATATTACCATCAGTTCCGAGAGTCTTGTTGAACCTGCTGATGTACTGAGTTACCTTAACAGGTCTTCTCTTTCCGGTTACACCGTTACTACAAAGGGCACCCCCAAAGCTAATGCTACCGTTGTCCTTACGGACGGTTCCGGGAAATTAATGGCAAATACCACCAGCAATTCCGAAGGTCACTATTTCTTCGAAGACCTTCCCAACGGTGAATATGCGCTGCTTTCTGCCTGTTATTCCTATTCTTCAATGTACAAAACATGGCAGTGGTACACAGGCGATGGAGATGCTGTTTTAAACGGCAGCGATTTGAGTGACGTAAATATTACCATCAGTTCCGAGAGTCTTGTTGAACCTGCTGATGTACTGGGCTACCTTAACAGGTCTTCTCTTTCCGGTTACACCGTTACTACGAAGGGTACCTCAAAAGGTAACGCTACGGTCGTGCTTTTAAAAGAAAAGTATACAGACCTCTCAAACAGCCCTCACCTGAACGTCTCGATTATCACGGGGTACAGGTACGACTTCCAGCTTGAGACTGCGGTAAACAGGCTTAACAGTAACAGTGACCTGAACCTCACTGTCAGTTATTTTACGCCCAATAACCTGGAAAGCCACAATGAGATCGATTTCGGCAGCATGGATATTATTTACATCAATATGTTCACGCAAAGTGCTGACGTGCTGCAGGATGATATTGCAGAGGCAATTGCAAACGGTGCGGTGGTCATAGGCCAGACAACGACACTGCCTGATAATATCCCTTATGTCCCCTCAGGGCTTGAAGATGAAGCTGCACTGAAAGCCTATCTCCAGGGTTACTGGGCGAACCTGGCTGCCGATGACCGGAACCTGGATTATATGGTTTTCTACCTTGCAAATGAATATTACGGGAGAGAGGACCTGAACGCGGAAGCTCCCATAGGCCCTCCTGCAAGAGCGATCTATCATCCTGACTTTGTTAACGGCTCACAGCTTTATTTTGCCGAAAGTTACGAGGAATACCTTGCCTGGTATGCAAACCGGGAGGACGGCGGGCACCGTTACAATGCAAGCGCCCCTACCATCGGAATGGCTTTTTATGTCTCTTACTACCCTAACAGGATAGAGCCTTTTGATACCCTCATCCGGGAGTTTGAGTCCAGGGGCGTTAACGTGCTTACTTTCTACGGGGATTCCTCCAATCCCTGTGACCCCTTCATAAGAAACGAGACCGAGACATACGTGGACGCCCTCATCTCCTTTACGTACCGTGGGAACTATTTTGACACCGAAGGGCTGGACATCCCCCTTATCAACGGAGTCCTGAACGGTTACCTGAACTACACGGAATGGAACGAAAGCAGCAGCCCTCTTCCGGCTGACAGCATGATGAGGATCTACAGGCCTGAATGGTACGGGTTCATTGACCCTATCATGATTTCTACTATCGATCTTGATCCTGAAACCGAGGAAGAAATCTACGTTTCCGTTCCCGGGCAGGTTGAGTGGCTCGTAAACCGCACCCTGGCCCAGGTCGAGCTTTCCCCGGAAAGGACCCCGGAAGCCGAAAAGAAGGTTGCGATTATCTATTACAACCACGGCTGCGGAAAGGACGGGATAGGAGCTTCTTACCTTGATGTTGCCCCGAGCATCTGCAATCTCCTTGAGGGAATGGCTGATGCGGGTTATGCCGTGGACTCTGCCAGCATCCCGAACGGGAGCGAGCTCACGGACCTTATGCTGGTGCAGGGCACGAATATAGGGACCTGGGCTCCGGGGGAGCTTGACCGGCTGGTTGATGAAGGGGACGTTGCCCTTATTCCCAATTCTACTTACAGTGAGTGGTTCGAAGCCCTGCCTGAAGAGCGGCAGCGGGAAGTAATTTCCCAGTGGGGTGAAGCTCCCGGGCAGATTATGGTCTATGAAAACGAGAGTGGGAAATTCCTCGTAATCCCGAAAATCGAAGTCGGAGACGGAGTGATCCTTGCTCCCCAGCCTACCAGGGGCTGGCTGCAGGACAATGATGCCCTCTACCATTCCAAAGACCTGCCTCCCCATCACCAGTACATCGCCTTTTACCTCTGGCTCCAAAATGAATACGGGGCTGATGCCATGGTGAACATGGGCAGGCATGGGACCGTGGAATGGCTGCCCGGAAAACAGTTCTTCCTCTCCTGCGAGGACTGGCCGGCCCTGATGAACGGCGATATTCCCGTAATTTACCCGTACGTAATGGACGGGCTCGGGGAAGGAATCCAGGCCAAGCGCAGGGGAAATGCCGTCGTTATTGACCATCTCATACCGCCGGTCCTCGAAGCAGGGCTTTACGGGAAATACGCAGAGCTTGACAAAGCCGTCCTTGAGTACACGAATTCCGTGGATATGGGCATGGAAGAAGAAATAGTGGAGATGCATAAGGCAGAAATCCTGAACCTTACCGAAGAACTGGGCCTGGATGAACAATTGAACATGAGCCTTGCCGAAGATGACCAGGTCTTTGAGGATATTTTCCTGGACGAGCTCGGAGACATTCTCGAAGAACTCAAAAGCACCGCCATGCCCTACGGCCTGCATGTTCTCGGGACGTCCCCTGAAGGAGACGAACTGGTCGGGATGGTAAACTCCATGCTCGGACAGCCTTTTGAAGCCCACGTCGAGTTCTGCTTTGACCCGGCTCTTTCCGGATACAATAATTCCGATGAGGCCGAATTCGCCCTTCTTGAATGTGTCCTTCTGCAGGGCAGCAGCCCTGCAGGGGCCCAGGCATTTGTGCTGAACTGCGGCGAGAACTCAACCCTTACTGCAGACCTTGAAACAGCCGGTGCATATGCGGCCCTGCTTGCCGGGGGCAAGGACGAAATCAACCAGGTCTTAAAAGCCCTTGACGGCAGGTTTATCGAACCGAATGCCGGGGGAGACCCTGTAAGGGACCCGGATACCCTGCCTTCGGGCCGGAACTTCTACTCCTTTGACCCTGAAGAAATTCCCTCCGAAGAAGCCTGGATACTCGGGACCGAGATGGCTGATGAGATGCTCGGGCAGTACCGGGAAAGCCACAACGGCAGCTATCCGCAAAAGGTTGCTTATGTCCTCTGGGCAGGGGAGACTACCCGCAATGAGGGTGTCATGGAAGCCCAGATCCTCTACCTACTAGGGGTCAAACCGGACTTTGAAGATGAGGACGAGGACTTTGACAGCTACGACGACCTGGTCTTCATTCCGGACGAAGAGCTCGGAAGGCCGCGTATTGACGTCATGGTCCAGATTTCGGGGCTGTACAGGGACACTTACCCGAACAACATTCGGTTGATCGATTATGCGGTGAGGACTGTATGTGACGGGTCCGAGTTTCCGGGCACTGAGGAATACCCCAACTATGTCCTTGAAAACACGAAAACCCTTGCTTCCGAACTGAACAAGACCCTGCAAAACGAGACCCTTTCCTGGCAGGTTGCAACTCTCAGAATTTTCGGGCCTGCAGACGGGGCATACGGTACAGGCATGAGCAATGTGGTTTCTGCAAGCAACACCTGGAACGATACGGATGAGCTTGCCGAACTTTACATCAGCAAGATGAGCAATGCTTACGGCGAATACATCTGGGGCGAAAGCCTTGCAGATTTTACGGGATGTGAAGAGCTTGAAAATGAAGCCTTCTTCACAGACAACCTCAGGGATGTTGAGGTCACCCTGCACAGCCGGAGTTCGAATACCTACGGTGTCCTGGACACCGACGAGTTTTTCCAGTACCTCGGAGGCCTGAACCTTGCCGTAAAGTACGCATCCGGGGGGGAGTATCCCGAATCCTTTATCTTCAATCTCCGGGAACCTGGCAGTGAAATGGTGGAAACCCTCGGTTCTTTCCTTGAAAAAGAACTGTATGCCAGGTACTTCAACCCAACCTGGATTGAGGGGATGCAGCAAAACGGGTATGCAGGGGCAGCCGAGATGGCGGATTTCCTTGAAAACCTCTGGGGCTGGGAAGCCGTAAACCCTGACCTCATCAGCGACGATGTCTGGAACCGGGTGTACCAGACCTATGTCGGTGACCAGGAACTCAGCGACTGGCTCAAGGACAGCAATCCCTATGCCTACCAGGCCATAACTGCACGGATGCTGGAGACTGCACTCAAGGGCAACTGGGACGCCTCGGATGAAGTCCTCAAAAGCCTGGCTGCGGAATATGCAGAATCCGTTGTGAACGATGGGGTCACCTGCTGCCACCACACCTGCGGAAACCCGACCCTCAACAGCTATGTTGCAGGCCTTGTCTCTGTGCCCGGTTTCAGCGATGCAATCGAAGCGGCTACAAAGCAGCAGCTTGAGCAAGATAAACCTGAAAAACACAGCAGCAGCGGAAATAAAGGTAGTTCTACTCCGGTGGTCCGGAGTGCAGAGGGCAGCAACCAGACCCTTGTCCAGAGTGATGCCGGGTATGGGGTTGATTCCCCTGAACCTGCACCCGCTGTCCCGAAATCTGCTGACTCGAATTATGTGGAAGGCTATGAGATGACAAAAGAGTCTGTAGAAAATGAGGATGAAGGAGGCATATCCTTCTCAGGCGCCGACATTGTAGGAACCCTCTTCGTACTGGTCGCAGCCGGCGGAATTTACCTGGGGATGCGGAAGAAGAAAATGTAAACAAAAAAGATGTAAGTAAAATTTGAAAAAGGGATTTTTTCCCTTTTTCTCTTCTTTTCGGGATAAAATGCTTCTTTTCAGTTACTAAAAAAGCCCTTCTCGTTTTCTCTGTTTTTTTCTCTTTTTTCCCTATTTTACTTTTCTTTCAGTCCGTGCCTTCTTCTATTTCTTTTATGTAAGGTTTTATGTCCAGGACCGGGGTCCCGTTTATTGCGTCCAGGCCCTTTACGTGGAGGACGTTGTCCTCAACCTTAAAAAGCTCGACCAGGGTCAGGCCGATCCCGTTGGGGCGGTGTGGGCTCCTGCATGCAAAGACGCCTGAGACCTTCCCGTCGTAGCGGCGGCGCTGTACAAGTTCGTAACCTTTTGATTTGCTGAAATTAAAGATGATGTACAGTTTTTCGAAATCTTCTATCCTGTAAAGCCCCGCTGTCAGTTCTTCCCTGAGGACAATCTTTGAAACCTTCTGGTAGACTTTTTCGTCATATGCCGGTTCAGTATAGTCGTTTTCCACGTAGCCTATCGGGACAAATTCTATGGTTTCAGGGTCTTTTTCATCCATTTCTCTACCCTGCCTCATTTTATTGCTTCAAAGCAGGGGATGCAGACTATTTTTCCGTTCTTCACCCTGCCGAGGGGTTCCATGAAACCTTCCCCGCATTCGCTGCAGATCAGGGTTGGGTAGATTATTGCTTTTTCAGGGGGTTCATTTTCCACTTCCGAGATCCAGAAGAGCTCTTCTTCGGGCATCTCCAGCACTCTTCGGCTCTTGGCTTCATGCGAGGTCCTGAATTCCTTTGCTTCTTCCGGGCTTGCTGTGCCCGCCCTCAGTTTTGCAAAAAGAGCCGTGTGCCTTTCATCCTGGGGCAGGACGTCGGATCTCAGGGCAATTCTCAGGGCTTTTTTGTCTCCTCTCTTGAAGAAGGTGTATACGTGCTTCCCGTGGTCCTTAAAGATAAGGTTTCCTTTTCCGCAGGTGCAGCCGTTGACAACCTGGATGGCGTCCACGGAACATGACCTGTTTTCCACGACGGCTACAAGTTCTTCATCTTCACTCCGGTCTTTGAAGCGGTCGGCAGCAAGCGTTGCCACCCTGTATCCTATCGAGAGGCCGGGACAGACGTGTCCGTGAAATTTCGCAGCGGTATCGAAGTCCAAGTTATTATCTCCTACTTCCTATTTATTTCAGGATATCTGTGATTAATTTTTATGTGACTGTTTCGTATTCTTCGGATAATATTTATAAATTCTGTATTTCATTCATGTTACAAATGATGTTTATAGTAATAAAAAGGACTTCTTAATAAAAGAGACCTCTTAATAAAAGGACTTCTGGACCTAATAATCGGGTAACAGTCCGGATCTCCTCTATTCGTCTCCTGATCTTCCTCTCTTTTTTTGAAATCAGCGATTTCACTCACAAGTTTTATTTATGATCAATTACTTATAAAAAATAGTTCATTTTAATTGTATTAAGAATTTCAGGGAAACCTGGCTTTACGGCCGGGTCAAGGGGTGAAATACTTAGTTACTTGCGGAAAATAGTCTAATCATTAGAAGCAAGCACTATGGTTTATTGAATCAAGCTCTATGATTTCATAATATGTGGGGTCATGGGAATGGAAATTTATAATATCTCTCTAATAAAAGAAACTTCAAATAACAGAAATTCCAGATCAAAGAATTTCAAATAAAAGAGCTCCAATTAGAAAAGAATTCAAGCCTCACGATAGTTTTTGAGTAGTAGATAGGGACCCATTGTTTCCCGTCCAGAGGCCCCTATCGATGATCCAACCCCATGAGATTGAGAGGAAACCCTTTAAACTCTCAATCTACATTCTTTTTCTACGGTTTATAAATATATAACATAAACGACATAAAATATTCATTATTATTCAAATATTGAACGACGTTAAATTATTTACTATATCTTTTAATTTTTGTTAGCATCAAATATTTTAATTGCCTCTAAAATTTCAACGCAATTGAAATATTTTATATGATCTTTTCCTCGAAAACCCCACACTGCTCCTTCTTTCATACCTGTCTTCTTCTTTCATAACTGTCTTCTTCTTTCATAACTGATCATTCTTATCCTGTGTATTTCCCTACAAATCTCCACCCGACTGCCTACAGATATGGTGGGAAACATTTGGAAAAAAATGCAAAATGGTTGGAATGAGTGGAACTAAGCAAATGAGTAGAAAAGAGAAAGAGCCGGATAAGTCATATATTTTTATTCGACGTCATATATCATTCTTTTAAATGTTTAACAATTCAAAAAGATTATATAGTTGCAGAGTATGTTATGAAATAGAACCTTTTAAAATTTTTCCCTCTTGATTGGGAGCCTTTATGCCACCTCTGATTCGGCTCCCAATTGTGTGATTCAACCCCATACGATTAAGAGAAAAACCCCTTAACTCTTAACCGTCGACTTTCTCTTTATGTTACGGAGGTATATAACCTAAACGATTTTAAAATTTTCTTCCCATTAAATTATTTAGCACCCTTAAAATCCCGCCTTCCGGGATTGAAAAGCAATTCTGATGCCTTCTGTTTTTCCTCGCTTTTTTCAGATTTCCATTGCTTTTTCCAGGCTACTCCCCGAATGATTCTCTGAATTTTTTTATACTTTTTCTATATTTCCTCGTGGATTTTTCCTGATGATTCTTTCATTCAGGATTATTCCATTCAGGATTATTTCATCCCTTCATTGCCCGGCTTTATGGGCTGAAGAAGGTATATTTTTGGCTTGGAATAGGTTAATTGTGGCACAATTACGAAAGATATTTATTAAAAGTTTACTATATATCGAGGAGTCATGAATAACACGCTACTTGAACTTATTTTCCTCTCCGAAAAAAGGAAAAGTCTTCTTTTGTTCCTGGAGGAGAACCCGAAAACCATGGATGAAATAAGGGATTCCCTTGGTGTCAGTCCGGTAGCGATCCTTCCCCAGATTAAAAAATTGAGGGATAGGAACATTGTCCTCAAGGAAAATGACGTCTACAGTTTGTCCCCTCTTGGGCAGTCCATAACCGGAAAAATGCGGGACATGGTGGACATTTTAAATGTTTTCGGGAATAACTATGCGTTCTGGGCAACACATTCCATCGAATGCATACCATCTCCCCTCCTGAACAGGATTGATGAGCTTGTGAACTGCACTTTTTCCGAACCTCCCGACAGGACCCGCCTCTTTGATCCCCACAGGGAATTTGTGGAAAACCTTAAAGAATCAAGGTACATAAACGGCATTGCCTCTATTTTCCATCCTATGTACCCGGTCCTCTTCACCGATTTTGCAAAAAGTGGAAGGGAAGTTTCACTCCTTGTAACGGAGTCTGTTTTTGAAAGGGTTAAGGAGGAATTCCAGGCCGAATTCCGGGCATTCCTGGATGCAGGAACTAGCAGCTTCTACGTGTGCAGGGAAAACATAGAGTTCGCCCATGTGGTTACTGACCGCTTTCTTTCCCTTTCCCTCCCTTTCTTTGACGGGACCTTTGACCACAGAGAAGACGTCTTGAGTTTTGACTCTGCAGCCCTGCGCTGGGGAGAAGACCTTTTTGCTTATTACAGGGACATGTCAGAAGAAATAACGGAAATTTGATTTTTGTGAAACCTGTTTTTTGCGAAACCTGTTTTTTGTGAAATCCGATTTTGCCTGCCGGATGCCTGCAGAAGCCGGAAGATACCTATAAATCGGACCCCTTCTATCCTGTACACTATGAAAAAAGTTCAGGAAACTGCGGAAAAGATCCGGACAATGGAAATCCGGGGTGCAGGCAGGATTGCAAAAGCTGCGGCTGAAGCCATCAGGGATTATACTGCAGGGCTTGAGGCAGCTTCAATGGAGGATTTCAGTGCCCGAATTCGGGAAGTTTCTGACCTCCTCATCAGCACCCGCCCGACAGCTGTCTCCCTCCCTAACGCTGTTAAGCTCTCTTCTCGCTACTCCTCCGGGAATGTGGAAGAAGCAAGGCAGGAGATCCTCGAAAATGCTTCCCGTTTTATAGAAAGAGCCGATAAAGCTCTTGAAAGGATCGGAAAAATGGGAGCCAGGAGGATTCAGGACGGGGACGTCATCATGACCCACTGCAACTCCCATGCAGCCCTTTCGATTATCACAACGGCTTTTGAGGAAGGAAAGGATATCTCGGTCTTTGCCACGGAAAGCCGCCCCCGCCGCCAGGGCTTATTAACCATCCGGCACCTGAACGGTTTCGGGATCCCTACAACCCTTATCGTGGACTCGGCGGTGCGCTACTATATGAAAGAGGTGGACAAGGTCATCGTGGGAGCTGATGCGATTGCTGCAAATGGAGCCCTGGTGAACAAGGTAGGGACCTCGCAGCTCGCCCTTGCGGCTCACGAAGCCCGGAAAAGTTTCATGGTCGCTGCCGAAACCTACAAGTTCAGCCCGAGCACCATCGTCGGAAACCCGATCGAAATCGAAGAAAGGGCTGCAGAAGAAGTAATCGACCTTTCAATTCTGGCAGACCTCCCTTACGTGAAGGTGAAAAACCCGGCATTTGACTTCACCCCTGCCGAATACATCGACATGATCATAACCGATGTAGGGATCATCCCCCCTGCCATGGCCTACACGATTATAAAAGAGCATCTTGGCTGGGAACTCGGGGACCTTTGACGGTCTGGTTTCCAGCTGGATTCAAGAAGGGCTTTATCTTTTATCGGCCCCGTAGAAATCCTGCCGCATTGCTGGAAAAGCCCGGAGTGTGACCGATTCCTGACCCAAATTAAGTCAGGGCTTTATACTCATATCGTTCCCGGCTCTCTCACCGCCCGCCTCAGCGGGCGGCCTTTTCCTAATTCACTGAGTAAAATTGCTTATAAAAAAATGATGGAGAGGAAATCCTTCACTCTGATTTTTCATCCTGCTTTCGATATTCTGCTTACGACATCTTACTTTTGAGATCCCACCTTCAACACATTACTTTCGCCATCTTGCTTTCGATATCCTGCTTTCTATAACTTACTTTTCAGTCGCCAGGATGACCTTTTTAGTCATCCGGCTGTATTTATTCAGTCACTGCAATGACCTTTTTAGTCATCGTACTATATTTTTCGGTCGCCCAACACTATTTTTATTTATGCAAAGTACTGTCTGGAAAAGCCGGTCGTCGAAGACGACCGGTGAGAGTGTCGGTACCTGAAAAGCAGATTAAAAAAAGGTTTTTAGGGGTAACTCGTATAATGGGTAATTTACAGCTGCCCTGTCGGATTAGTCGGGTTAAATCCTTTTTCTGTGGATTGAAACTTCATTGAAAGATTGGTCTATTTAATATTTTTACATTTTTATCTTCCGCCTCTTGAGGCCGATTCCGAGAGGTTTTCTACAAAGCCCTTTTATCTTTACTTTTTAACCTTTGATCTTTAGTCTTTTATTTTCAATCTTTAATCATCCCGTCCGTGATCCGGAGCACGCGGGTGCATTCTTTTGCAACTTCCGGGTCATGGGTGACCACGATAATCGTCTGCCCTTTTGTGCTTAACTCTTTGAAGATCCGGATAATGGAGTCCCTGGTCTTTGAGTCCACTTCTCCCGTGGGCTCGTCGGCAAGGATGAGGGCCGGGTTATTTGCAAGGGCCCTGGCAATGGAGACGCGCTGCTGTTCTCCTCCCGAGAGTTCTGTAGGCTTGTGGTCCAGCCGTTCTCCCAGGCCCAGTTCTTCCAGAAGTACCTTTGCCCTCTGCTTCCTCTCTTTTTTAGGCACTCCGGAAAAGCGCATTGCAAGTTCTACATTTTCAAGGGCCGAAAGCGTGGGGATCAGGTTATAGTGCTGGAAGACAAACCCGATTTTCTCCCTCCTCACACGGGGAAGCAGCTTTTCCGGTACCTTTGTCAGGTCCGTCCCGTCCAGGACAGCCGTTCCTCCGCTGGCTTTCTCAAGGGTCCCGACAAGGGCCAGCAGGGTTGACTTCCCGGATCCCGAGGGGCCCATGATGGCAAGGAGCTCTCCTTTTCTTACGGATATGCAGGCACAGCGCAGGGCATGGACCGGAATTTTTCCCTGGGTGTAGGTCCTGGAAAGGTTTTCGATTTTCAGGATTATTTCTTGCTCTTCAGGCATGTTTTAACGCCTCCATCGGGCTCATCTTCGAGGCCCGGTATGCAGGATAGAGGCCTGAGAGAGCCCCGATCAACAGGGCAAAGAGCATGGCAATCACAAGGAGCCTGGGGGTTATCAAAAAGAGCACTATCCTGGTCTTTGCAAGCCAGGTGTTCATTATGAATACGGATCCCACTCCCACAAGGATTCCCAGGACTCCTCCGAAAAGGCCCATGCAGGAAGCTTCTCCAAGGGTCAGGAGCAGGATGTCCCTGGTCTCGGCTCCCATGGCTTTTAAAATCCCGAACTCCCGGGTCCGCTCGGCCACGGACATGAGCATGGTGTTCATAACGCAGAGGCCTCCGATAATTGCGGCAAGGAGCCCGGAGCTGATGGTAATCACACTGAAGATCATAAAGGACTGCCTGGCCTGAACTTCGAGTTCCCCGGGGGAAAGGGTGCTTGTCCCTTTGACGCTGAGTTCGATGCGCTTTGAGAGCATCTCGGCGTCCACCCGCTCATCGGGCACGGCAAAGATATAGGACACGGAGTCTCCCACGTTGTACAGGTCCTGGGCAGTCTTAAGGGGAATGATCACGGCGTTGTCGAAGATCGAGCCCGTGTAGTCAAGGATCCCGACAACGGTAAAGTACTTGTCGTGGATTTCGAACTTGCTCCCAACCTGGAGCTCGTACTCCCTCTTGATGTTGTTTCCCACCACCACGTGGTAGGAGTCGCCCGGGTTCAAATAACGGCCCGCTTTCAACTCCACGGGGTAGAGGGCAACACTGGACTTTTCCGGGGGGACGCCCAGGATCTGTTTTCCGGTCATCCCCATCTTGTCCTCGTCAAAGGTGGTCATCAAAAGCCCGTAGGCATCTTTTACCCCGGCAACCCGCAGGACGTCGCTGACCTTATTGTCCGTAAGCCCTCCTCCAAAGACCCCGCTCTCCGCAAAGACCCTGATCTTGTCGCTGGTCACGCTCATGGAACGCTCGAAGGTCTGGTGGAAGTTTTCCGACATGGCACCCATGACAATGACCGCAAAGATCCCGAGGGCGATCCCGCAGATGGTAAGGGCGCTTCGGACTTTACGGTTCGTGATGTTTCGGATTATCAGGTCAAGCATGTCAATCCCGCTTCCGGATTTCAGGGCATTTCGAGGTTCTGGGGCCCTTCATTTTCCTCCTCATCTTCCTCTTCTCCTGCCCTTTTCCTTTTTTCTCCCGAGCAAAACTCCAGAGCAGAGGAATATCCCGAGAACTGCCGGAAGGCCGGAAGCCGGGGATTTTTCCGAAGGAGTTACAACCGCCACAGGTTCAAAGACCCGGAGCACTGTCTCATAGCTGTCCAGGACTTCGCCTTCCGGGTTAATTACGTAGATCATGACATTGTAATCACCCCTGGGAGCCCCCTGCCAGATGATCCCTACGGTATCTTCCTTGCCTGCGGTCAGGATGTCGGCTGTCTCCTCAAAGACCTGCGGTTCTCCTCCTTCGGGAGTCAGCACCACTCTTATAATCCCGTCAAAAGGCACCTGGGACTTTCCTACTACCGTGACGCTGGCCCCGTACTCATCCACGTCCACGTCGGCGTCCAGGATTTCCACTTTTTCCTCAGCCTCAAACTCCGAGATATAAGCCGTGGTAAGGGCAGGGGAGTGAGAGCGGACCTTCAGGAGGGCCGTATAGTTCCTGCCCTTTTCAAGGAGGAAAGGCCAGTAAATTGCTTTGTAGTAAGCGTCCATCACCGGGATGTTTTCCAGTTTTTCGGAGTAGACGATTTCTCCCCCTGTAAGGAGTTTTAAGTCCAGGTCTACCATGCCAGGCTCCGGCATCTGCACGTATCCGAAACCTGTCGGGCTCGCAAGGCTGATCAGGGCCGAGGCTTTTTCGGAGTCTGCGGAAAAGTCCAGGACCTTGAGGTTTGAAAGGACCGCGTTCCTGTAAGAAAAGGAGAGTTTCCGGGTCTCAAGGGTCTCATTCCCGTTTTCAACGAAGATCCGGGCCGTGTAGGAGTCCCGTTCTTTTCCGAAGTCTTCGGGAAGCCCCCAGAAGAGGATTTTTGTGACTTCCTGTCCCTCTTCCACAGGGCCCAGTTGCAGGGTTTCGGATTTCAGGACCTCTTTTCCGGAGCTCAGGGTGAAGCGGAGAGAGGCGTCTTCAAGAGGCTCTCTGAAAAGGACCCTGGCATCGCAGATGTCGTGGTCGGAAAAAAAGTAAGTTATAAGGGCAGTTTCTTCATTTTCTGATGCTTTTACTTCCCCATATCCCATATTTTCCGCTCCTGCGGCAGGGGGGGATGCAATGAAAAAGGCGGTCAGAAGTGCGGATAAAACAAAGAAACAGAAAATAAATGCTTCTGGTTTTGAAAAGTTCATTTTTCCCGGCAGGTTCAAACCCTGGTCCTCCTCTTTTGAAAATTGCAGGCGGCCAGGGCCGGATTTTCCGCCTGGCTCTCTGAAACGTGAATGCAGTATAATATATGCCGGAACCTCTATGTTTAAGTTTTGATGTTCCGGAGGGGGAGGGGTTTAAGTCTTTTTTTCTGCCTTCTTTTTAAGCCTGTTTATGCTATCTTTTTTCCTGCCTTTTATTTCCTGGCCGTGATCCAGGTTCCTTCGGGGATAGGGGACTTCTTGGCTGCCTCTTCGTTAAGGACTTTTTCAAGCAGGGTTGGGTCCCTTGCGTCCAGGACGAGGGTATCGAGTTTGCAGCGTTCGATGATCTTTGCGGCTACGGGGTCTACCGGGGACTTTGAGCCTGCCTTCATCTCGATTGCCATGACGATACTGATGAGCTTTTCAGGAGAGATTTTGTCGTATTTCACTGCGCTGGGGTCGTTTTTCGGGTCTGCGGAATAAACTCCGTCAATGGAGGTTGCAATTGTCAGCAGGTCTGCCCGCAGGAATTCTGCCAGGATTGCCGAAACCGCGTCCGTGGTCTGTCCAGGGGTGATTCCTCCCATGACCACTATCTTTCCGGAGCCCAGGGCCTTTGAGGCTTCAAGGTAGCTGGCCGGGATTTCTGGGTAGGCGTCGGGTCCGAGAGCAGCGATAAGGAGCCTTGCGTTCAGGCGAGTGATCTCGATGCCTATATAGTCGCAGGTTACTTCATCGGCTCCCATGGCGCGGGCTGCGCCGATGTAGTTTCTGGCAGCTTCCCCCCCTCCGGTTATCACGAGCAGCGTATGCTTCTTTGACAGGTTCCGGAGAGCTTCCGCATATTTTAAAAAACGATCCGAATCAAGGTCTTTTGCAAGTATTGAACCGCCTAATGAGAGTACTATGAGCATGATGATCTCTACACATTAACGATTCGGATTTTTAAATGTATCGCTGAATATTTTATCTTTCCTGTTTCGCGTTGTTTTTAGATCTCCGGGTTGCGACAGGGCCCACGATGCCTTTTTAAGTTAAGCCTTTATGGGGTTCACACCGAATATTTTACTCAATTTTTCTTGATTTCCTATTTTTTGAACTTTAATATTAATTTATTCCGGGTTGTAACAGTGTTAATGGATAACTATTTACGTGACTAATTTTAAACTATTGAGGGAAAATAAATCCCAATTTTACTTTTGAAGGAGGCAACATTTTTTGAATAACGAAGTATGTGCTGCGGTTATGGCTGCGGTCTCCAGTATTCAGAACCTTACGAACGACAGAATCGAAGCCCTTACCAAAGGCCATGGAATGACAAACATCGGCGCAATGTGCGCTGCAAATGCCATCGCTACCGAGCTCTTCAGGGGCGCCAACATCAAGCTAACGGATGAGGATAGCGGCAGCCTTCAAATTGACCATGTACTCGAAAAGGGGATCGAAGCCGCAAGGGAAGCGGGGGCAAGTCCGGCAAACGCCGCCCTTTTTGCCGCCAGCATCTGCTACTTTGCAGGTTCCAATGCTCAGGCAGGGGTCCCTGCAGGGAACCGGAAGATAGGGGCTCTTGCCCGCATGATCGCAGGCGCGGACAGGACAGGGGTCATTTCAGTCCCGACTCCCAAGTCCAACAACAAGGTCTCGGGCTTTGCAGCGGTCCAGGCAATCTACAGAGCCATGGAGGAAGGAAAACTTACCCGGATCGACGGGCGCAAACTTCCCCTGGGCGTTGCCGGAGGTCCGCTCTACGGGCACAACACCCTTGGTGAAGATATCGGGTTCCCTGAAGTCGCCATGAACGCGGCAAAAATCGGGACCGAAGCGATGATGAAAGCTTACTGGGGAGCAGGAGTTTCCGCAAGCCCGGTCATTTCGGCAATCCTTGGGGCTGCGGCATCCCTGGAAATCGTTCATCCTGACGCTTTCGTTGGTGAAGAGTACGGAGGGTTCTTTGACGTAAACAGTGCTTACCTCGCAGGAAAGGCTGCCTGTGAAGCCGCAGGTATTCCGGAAAAGCTCCACATGAGGGGAACAGGCGAAGAATACGATTCCGCCAGGCTTGTAGGAGACCTGGGAGTCATTATAAAGGACATCGGTGCCCCAACCGTTGTCGGAATGATGTCTTTTGGGGAAATGCTCTGTGCTTTCCAGGAATCAGTCCAGATAGGAGCAGGTTTCTCCGGCGGCCCTATCATGCCTCCTCTTGGACATATGACCGGAGACTGTATCATCGCCCTGAGAGCCCTGATCAAATGCGAATCTGACGTCGAAAAAGCTGCAGATATAATTGCGGAAGTCAAAAAGAACGAATGGCTGGACCCCGAAATTGCTGCTGTTGCCCTGAACACCATTTCCCGGAAGACCGAGCAGGTCAGGAGAGGTCCGGTTACCCGTACAATGATCCTCGGGACCGACGGCGTGCGCTCGGCTGCAATTTTCCGGAGGGCCCAGAAAGCCTATGATGACCTGAAGGCCGGAAAGTCAGTGGAAGACGTTGTCCGGGAACTTGACATCGAGCGGAAGACAACCGTTGAGACCAGGGCCGCAGCTATGCTCGGGGCCATGACCGGCCATGAACTAAAGATTGAAATCAAGAAACTGGTCGGTGGAGCCCGCAGGGACCACCCCTTCACGAATTCTTACTACGGCTTTGACACGGACGCCGACGTGGACGTGACCGTGGACGGGAACAAGTTCGAGCTCCGCGGGCTAGGACAGACCGTGATCCCTGATGCCATATTCAACGACAAGCAGGACCTCCTGGAGATCATACCCCTGGCAGCCATCCCTGTCTGTGAACTGCAGCTTTCGGGCCACTCCGTGATCAACATCACCGTGCCTGCAGCCGTGGCTGCAGCAATGAAGATACTTGATCCAAAAGAGGCTGCAAAGCTTGCTGAAAAGGGTGGAAAAGCCGGTACTGCTGCAATCCCCGGAGCCCGGGAAAAAGCTTTTGACGTTGCAAAACTTGCAGTCCGGATAATAGAGTCTATGGAAGGCATCTGAACATCCTCAGGATAATGGAATTCCTCAGGATAATGGAATTCCTCAGGATAATGGAATCCATGAAAAATATCTGAACCCCACCAATCCAGAAAGGAAAAACGGTTTACTTCGGCAGAGAGGAAAGAAATCCATCTCTTCAGGCATTTGCTGCCCTTTCCATCTCTGCCCTCTCAATTTTTCTTTCTAAAAGTTTTCCGGAGGGCTTGCTTTGCTGTTAATGACCAATGTTGACAACATTACCTGCGACCAGGTGCCCTACCTGATTGAGGAGTTGATGAAACTAGGGGCTAAAAATGTACATGTAGTGCCCGCTTTTACAAAGAAGGGCCGGAGCGAATATATTTTCCTTATTGACAGCGGGGATGCTGCCCTTGATTCCCTTGCTGAGTTCATGGCCCTTGAGACCGGCACTCTCGGTGTCAGGGTTCTGAAGACCGAACACTACCCCTTTGCCTATGAACTAATAAAACTTTACTTTTCCTTAAGGGACGAAGAGGATTTGCCTCTCTGGGAGGGGGAAGTCAATGTAAAGGTAGTTATAGGAAAAGAACAAAAGCCTCTTTCTGCCCGGGTGGAGTATGAGGAGTTGAGGGAACTGGCATCCAGTGTCCGGAAGGCGGGCCTCGAACTTTCAATGTACGAGCTAAAAGAGCTTATCGAAGGAAAAGCCCTGAAGGGTATAAAGGACTTCACCCTGAATTTCGGTGAACAGGCAGAAGAAGGGACAGTCTCTCCTCTGGCTCCTGTTTCGAAAAAACTGTGCTGTACGGATAAGGCGAAAACCTGTTTCAGGAACTAATTCCTGTTTTTTAACCTTTTTCGGGTTTACGGGTTTTTCAAAAAGTAGTTCTTTTTCTGGAATATTTTTATCGTGGAAGTTATTATCTTAAAATGTCCATAGCTTGGAAGGTGGTCCCTCTGGATCTAGCAAAGGTTTTACAGGATATCAAAAACGGAAAAATCGGGCTTGAAGCTGCGGAAGAACAGATCCGGTCCATGGGTTTTGTCAGTTACTCTAGCATTGCAAAGGTAGACACCCACAGGAAGAACCGGACCGGGATCATGGAAGCTGTCCTTGCCGACTGCAAAGAGCCTGAAGATGTTGTGGAGATTGCAAGGATCATGGCTTCGGAGAGCCGGAGGGCCCTGATCACCCGGGTTTCGGCTTCCCACCTGGAAGCTTTGAAAGCGGCCTTTTCCCCGGATAAACTTGAATGGAACAGCCGCGCCCGCACAGTTGTGGTCCATGACGGGACTCCTGCCCCGAGGACAGGCGGGGTAGTCGGGGTAATTTCCGCAGGCACGGCTGACATCCCTGCAGCAGAAGAGGCCGGGGTCGTTGCTTCCGAGATGGGGTGCGAGGTCGTCTCGGTCTACGACGTGGGGGTTGCAGGCATCCACAGACTGATCCCCGAACTCCAGAAACTCAAAGCCAGGAATCCGGGAGCGATCGTTGTTGCCGCAGGCAGGGAAGGGACGCTTCCGACCGTAGTGTCCGGGCTTGTAGACGTGCCTGTAATCGGGCTTCCGGTGTCCACCGGCTACGGGGCAGGCGGGGGAGGAAAAGCGGCTCTCCTGTCAATGCTCCAGTCCTGTTCCATCCTTGCCGTGGTGAACATCGATGCCGGTTTTGTGGCAGGGGCTTACGCAGCCCGGATTGCCAACATGATTGCAGACGCATCCGGGGCCGGGGCAAAACCGGAAAATAAAGATCCGCAGGAATAAATTGAAAATAAGAGTACAGGAATTCCCATGAAAGCATTGATCTTCAATCCTTTTTCGGGGGCTGCGGGGGACATGATCCTCGGGTGTGCCCTTGACCTCGGGGCTGACCGGGAGTATGTCCGGGAACTGGTGGAAGCTTCCGTGGACGTCTCCATGGAAGTCCGGGAAGTGGTAAAAAAGGGCATAAAAGCTCTGGATGTCCGGATAAATGTGCCCGAAAAAGAGGCGGTCCGTACATACCCGGAACTTGTGGATATGGTTAAATCCGCAAAACTGCCCCCTAAAGTGGAGGCAAGTGCCCTTGACATCTTTTTGAAGATGGCTGAGGCCGAAGCTGCCGTCCACGGGAAAAGCGACCTTGCAGACCTTCATTTTCATGAAGTGGGACAGAGCGACGCCCTTGCCGATGTTATCGGCTCCTCGGCAGCCGTCCATGCCCTGGGCTGCGACTCAGTCTACTGCACCCCTATCAATGTGGGCAGCGGCACTATCGAAGCCGCCCACGGGACTCTCCCTGTGCCTGCCCCTGCAACCCTTGAAATTCTCAGGAGGGGCAAGCTCTACTTTAAGGGCAGCAACGTGAAAAAAGAGCTGCTGACTCCAACCGGGGCAGCTGTCCTTGCCCATTTTGCAAGGCCTGTCGAGGCTTTTCCCCAGGGCAGGGTAACTTCAGTAGGGTACGGGGCAGGGGATGCCGACCTTCCGGGCCCGAACGTGCTCCAGGGCGTACTTTCGGAACTTGACTCCTGCCTGATCCCTGACATGATCGAAGTCCTTGAAACCAATGCCGACGATGTGAGCGGGGAAGTTTTGGGCAACCTCTTTGAAGAACTGCTTGCGATGGGAGCCAGGGATGTCGCTATTATTCCTGCAACCATGAAAAAAGGCAGGCCTGCCCATGTTATCAAAGTCATAGCAAAACCTGAGGACAGTGCAAAGCTTGCCCGGAAAATAATTGTTGAGACGGGCTCTCTGGGGATAAGAGTGGTCCCTACCAGGCACAGGCTGATGGCAGCCCGGAATATAGAGATAATAAGCTTTGAGGTTGAGGGGCAGGAATTTGAAACGGCGGTCAAAATTGCACGTGACTCGGAAGGTGTCCTGCTCAATATCTCTGCCGAGTTTGAGGACTGCAAGCAGATTGCAAGGAAGAGCGGAGTCCCGGTAAAAGAGGTCATGCGCAGGGCCGAAGAGACTGCGAGGAAGCTTTTTGCCTGATCTAAAAAAAGGACTATGAGAAAAGGACTAAGAGAAAAGGACTAAGAGAAAAGGACTAAGAGAAAAGAATTGAGAGAAAAGTAAAGGCCTGAAATCCGGCCTTTTACTTTCCAATTTTCGATTTGAGAATATTTTTACTGATTATTTCAGAGTTTGCCCATGGAGTGCAGGAGTTCCGCATTAAGGACGCTTGCCCCGGCAGCTCCGCGGATGGTGTTGTGGCCCATTGCGATATAGCGGATTCCTTCCCTTATCCTGCCGACAGAAACGCTCATGCCTTTGCCCATGTTGCGGTCAAGGCGCGGCTGTGGCCTGTCTGCTTCGTCTCTTACGATAAGGGACCTTTTCGGTTCCGAGGGGAGTTCTCCCAGTTTCGGGTCGAAGTCCAGGAAGGCTTTCCTGACCTCTTCAGGGGTCGGGTTGTCTCTCATTCCGGCCCAGATGGCTTCGGTGTGCCCGTCAACCACGGGGACCCTGTGGCAGGAGGCGCTTACCTTTATGTCCGCAGGCAGGACTTCGGAACCGTTGAACTCTCCGAGGAGCTTTAAGGTTTCGGTTTCCATCTTCTTCTCTTCGCTTCCTATGTAAGGAATTACATTGTCGTAGATTGCCATTGCGGCAACTCCGGAGAAGCCTGCGCCTGAAATCGCCTGCATGGTTGCGACCTGGATAGTCTCAAGCCCGAACTGCATGAGGGGCTTTAAGGTCACGGTCATGACGATGGTGGAACAGTTGGGATTTGTGATAATGTACCCGTCCCAGCCCCGTGTGTCCTGCTGGACTTCAAGGAGTCCCAGGTGATCGGGGTTTACCTCGGGTATAACAAGAGGGATGTCTTTTTCCATCCTGTAGGCCGAAGCGTTGCTTGCCACTGCAAACCCGGCTTTTGCAAAATCGGGCTCAACTGTAAGGGCAAGGTCTGCAGGAAGGGCCGAAAAGACCACGTCCGCATCCACAGCTCTCGGGTCTACGGGGACAACTTCTAGGTTTTCTACACTTTCCGGCATGGGGGTGTCAAGCCTCCAGTTTGCCGCTTCTTTGTATGTTTTGCCGGCGCTTCTTTCGGATGCTGCAAGGGCTGTGATCTCAAACCAGGGGTGGTTTGCAAGTGCTTCTACAAATCTCTGCCCTACAGCGCCAGTGGCGCCTAAAATACCCGCTTTAACTGCTACCATTTAAAAAGCTACCTCCGGAGAGAAAAGAAATAATTCGATAAAAAGGAAAAAGAAAAATGGAATAAAAAAATTATTCCATGATGACCGTTGTTTTTACTCTTCTACTTTGATTGCCTGGTTCGGGCATGCTTCTTCACATGCACCGCATTCTACACATTCATCCTGGTCGACTACTGCGAGTCCCTTTTCTTCGTCAAGGGTAATTGCCTCGGAGGGGCATTCATCGACACAGGTT
Organism: Methanosarcina sp. KYL-1; assembly: GCF_024372725.1. Classification (GTDB taxonomy): domain Archaea; phylum Halobacteriota; class Methanosarcinia; order Methanosarcinales; family Methanosarcinaceae; genus Methanosarcina. The sequence continues at coordinate 3,647 of NZ_VOUA01000017.1, read as the reverse complement.
CCGCATCCGGAACATTCATCTGCATTAACTATCGCTGGCATATTTCTTCACACTCCTTTTGATTATTCGATATATGTCCTGGAAATTAGTAGGGGCGTTTTTGAAACTTCCATAGAATATCGAAAACTTTAGTCATAGCGACATTACTCAGATAAACATAAAAACTTATCGCTTTTTAGCAAAAAGCATGTCTCCTGAATTCGCATTGAAAGGGGCGCACGCTACCAAAAATTATATTTTTAAAAATATGGAAAAAAAGGCCGGAAAGGCATAAGAACGAATGCCTGTTCCTTTCTCAGCACACGGAGTCGTGCATGGCAATCCCGGAATCTGTCAGGCGATACATCCCGTCTTCCAATTTCAGCATATTTTCCTTGAGCAGGAAATCCATATGGAACTTGAAAAAGAAATCGTTTAACCCTGACTCATTTTTCAGATCCTCTTCAGTCTTCCCGAAGACCCCCACTGTCCTGAGGAGTTTTCTCCTTGCGGGATTTATGGAAACCTTTTCCATCATGATGTGTTCCTGTTTGACAGCTTCGCCTTCAGTAGGTTCCCCCTGCCTGGCGAGATAGGCATCAAGTTCGTCGACGTCTTCGTTCATGTGGAAACTCCTTTTTCTGTTTTGGTTTTTAATTAAATTGGTTTTGATTAACCGGTTTTTTGATAACCCGGTTTTTTGATTAACCGGTTTTTTGATTAACCGGTTTTTTGATTAACCGGTTTTTTGATTAACCGGTTTTTGAGGAATTAAGTCCCGATATTTTTAAATGTTCCGGAACGATTGAAGTAAGGCATTTGTTGGGTATGCCGGCCAGTTTAAGGGCCCTTCCAATCTTTCCTTTTATTTTTGCGGGTTCAGATCTCTTTCCCTTTGCTCAGGCCCTTGTTAATTTTACAAGGTTCTGCCCGCTTCCGTGCCCGTGTTCTTTCTGTTCCTTTTTCTCAAAAGGGACCCCTGCTTCCCGGAGTTTTTCTTCAAGAGTGCTTTCTACAATTCCCGTAAGCTTTTCTTTCGGGACCCTGGTTATGGCGGAAAGCAGCCTCATCTCAGGTTCCTTGCTTCTCCGGTTAAGGATAAGTTCTACCTGGGGGGATTCCTTTGAGGATGTCACACTGCCCTTGACCATGGAGTCCGGGAGTTTTACCGAGAGCTTTACATGCCCCACAAAGTCCGGGTTAATTTCCTTTACACTGTCCCGAATGGTTTTCAGGCTCTCTTCTACAAGGGCCATGCTTATTTCGGGAGAAAGGAGGCCGGATTCAAGGGTATACCCCACAGAGTAAGCCGAGACCTCCGAAAGCTCCACGGAATTTAGTTTCTCTGGCCTTGGCTTTTCCTGTCCCTGAAGGTCAAGGCATCCGTATAGGCTTTCGAATTGTTCGTCTCCCAGTTTTGCCGAGAATTTGAGGATTCTGGCTTCGGGGTTCAGTTCCAGAAGCATCCTTTCCGTGGCCAGGATTATCTCTCCGGGAGCAGTATCCACCTTGTTTATGCAGAGGATTTCGGCTTCCCGTATCTGGGTCTCGATAAACCTGGGAATCTCCTTTGCTTCTGTTCCAAAGCGGCCAGGGTCCACAAGGGTCACCACCGGGGCGAAGGAAAGTTCGGAAAGTCCCATTGTCTCGATTTCTTCCCTTATCTGCCCCGGGAAGGCGATCCCCGTGGGCTCGATTATGACCACATCGGGTTTGAACTCTTCTTCCAGGGTCTGGAGGGTATACTGCATGCTGATCCTCAGGGTGCAGCAGATGCAGCCGCTGGTCAGCTCCTCAGTCGCAATGCCGGGACTTGTGAGCATGTCCCCGTCGAGCCCTATTTCCCCTATTTCGTTTACTATGATGGCGATCTTTTTTCCGGCATAACTGAGCTGCCTGCTTAATTTCAGAATAGTGGTTGTTTTCCCGCTTCCGAGAAAACCCCCTATGATCATGACCTGCATGTTTTTCCTGTCCTTTTTTCCATTTTTTTTGTTTTTTCTGTCCCTTTTTCTGTGATGCAGTGAAATTTCTATTTCCGACGCTATGATTATTCTAATATATTTACAGATATATATAAAATTAGCAGATCCTTCTGACTGACGCTGGGAAAAAAATGAAATGAAAATGAGGTAAATGAGATATAAATAAAGTGAAAATGAGGTAATTGGAGGTAATTGGAGGTAATTGGAGGTAATTGGAGGTAATTGGAGGTAATTGGAGGTAAAAATCGGGGTTGAAATTCTTCAGAGTTTAGGCAACACGCGCAGCCCGAGTTCAGTCAGCCTGTAGGTCTTTTTTTCGTCCTGATAAAGGAAATCAGCGCTTATCAGGATCTCGGTGTGGAACTTCAGGGAAACTTCACTGAGGCCGGTTTCTTTAAGGAGTTCTTCCATGTTTTTTCCGAGGAAGCAGACAGCCTTGATAATGTCCCTGCGCACAGGGTTGGATGCCGCATTATAGGTCTTCTCACACTTTTCCTGCAGCAGTTCTTCCTCAGTTTTTATCCGGGAATCGATAAAAAGGTCAAGTTCATCTTTTTCTTCCATTGTTTGAGTCTCCCTTCCACCAGGTTAATTCGATTTTTGAAAATTGGAAGGGTCTGTATATAACGATTTTGATTTATGATGCTCTAAAAAAAGAAATACTTGCGTTCCCACCCAAGAAAACCTGGAATTCTTGAACGGCATTCAAGAGAGTTTTTTCTGGGAAGAGATACAAAATATTGAATTCGATGTGTGGTTGCGCTTTTGTTGGTTTTATTTTTATTTCCCTAATTCCCTGTTTTCATTCTTTCGTGTGGAGTAGTGTTCGCTGTGGGGTTAAAGGGATGAGAACGCAATGTATACTACGACCTTCCGGTATTTAATACTTTTGAAAATATATGTAACACATAATGCTACTACTTCTTTCTAATATTGTTGCACTTCTCTAATTTTACATCATTGGTCTAATGTTATTTAACCTTTGTAATATTGTGTTATAGTCTCCTCTTCAAATAGCGCAACACCTTTTGTGTGTATGCATTGCTTCCGTGACTACTCCCGTCACTGAAGTGACTGGCATCTACCAGAATTCTGGAGAGATTGTAATCCCAATCTCAGAATATTCATAGCAGCGTTATGATCTCTATCGAGAACCAGTCCACAGTAAGGACAACTGTGTATTCTCTCTGATAGTTCTTTTTTGACTATTTGACCACAGCCTGAGCACATTTGAGACGTATTACACGGATTGACAAACTCTACACGTTTACCAGCCCATTCTGCCTTGTAAGACGTGATAGTTATCAATTTACTCCATGCTGCATCCGCAATATGCTTTGCCAGGCAATGATTTTTTGTCATACCTTTGACATTAAGATCTTCAAATATGAGGCTCTTCGTCATTCTCTATGGATTAGGTGATTTTCACTTCAAGCCCGCATTGGTTTTTGTGATGGCTTACCACACAAAACAACGAAGAGCCAAATATGATCAAGTCGTAAGCTCTGACCAGATTAAGACTTACTTTTTGTACAAAATCTTCTCTCTTGTTTGCGATTCTTTCATGAACACGTTGAACAGCTTTCAAAGCTTTTGCTCTTTTTGGTGTTCCTTTTTCAAGTTTGGAAAGCTTTCTCTGAACTTTTGCAAGAGCTTTTTCTTCTGTCACAAAGAACCTTGGAT
>NZ_VOUA01000016.1 GCF_024372725.1 Methanosarcina sp. KYL-1 | reverse complement strand
GTCAAAAATCCGATGAAGCGAGAAAGGAAGCCCTGGTTCTGAGTAGACCTGTTCAACCCTTTTTTCCGCTTTCCTTTCATCTTTTTTGACTTGGCCATATTCTTTACTTTCAGATCCCCGACTATGAGGGTATTAGCCTTCGTGTTCTCAACCATTTTTATAGAGAGTTGGTGCTGATAATCCTTATTCTGGTTAGACCATTTTCTCTCCATTTTATTGATATTGGCATTGAACCTCTGCCATCTTCTGCTATTCTTTTTGCAGTGATCCCTTCGGGATTTCAGAGTGTCAATTTTTTTGTTCCAGTACTTATCAGGTCTTGCGGTTATTGCTTCGAAGAACTTTCCATGAGAGTTGACAGCAGTTACCATTTTCGTAACCCCTGTATCAATCGCCTGATACAAACCGTTATCATGGTACTGAACTTCCGGCACGTAGTCATAGGTTACTGAGATAAACCAGTCTCCTCTGGCCTTATATGGGTCACTGTTGAATATCTCTACCTGTTTGACTTTCCTGCTTTCGTATTCCCTATCAATCTCAAAAGTTAGAGGAACTTCGTTGACCTTATGGGAAAAAGAGGCTTTCCCATCCCCGAACTTGAAACCACTCTGGTTATACACAATCGTGAAGATGTAATTTTTTCCCCTGTGTTTTGGCGGTCTTGCACTGATATCACCGTTTTTGCGAAGGGCAAAAAACGATTTGTAGTTAGCGTCAAGCTTTTTGAGAACTCCCTGCAGCACTTTGGAATAGACCATATTGTACTGAGGAAACTTTTCCTTTATTTCAGGGAGTTTGTTCTGCTGTTCTACGTACCTGACACGCCTGTTCTCTTTTTTCCATGCTTCCTGTCTTTCGGTCAGAGCAAAGTTGTAGATCAATCTACAGAGGTTAGATATAGTCCAGAGAACATCGACCTGTTCTTCTGCAGGATGGATTTTGATCTTTTCAGTCAGTTGCATGGAATATTTATAATATGTAAGTTTGCATATATATAAACGTCTTTGAACAATTTATAGAAAGTTAATCGATTGTAGTATCGGGAACTTTACGGCTTTCATCCCCCACCTGTCGGCCTACGGCCTCCGAGGAAGGGGACTTCCCGCCTGCAAAGTTAAAACACGAGGAAAAAGCCCGCGGTCCCGAATCATCGACCCCGGGAAAAAAGTGAAAAAAGCGAAAAAAGATAAAAACCTCTGCAGAAAAAAATGAAAAAAAAGTGAAATTTTGAGCCGGATGCTCTAATTTCAGATCTTCTTAAGCATCAGGGACATTATCCCAGGCCTTGAGGCTTTCATGGGCCCTGCCTGGAACATGTCCATGCCGGAGGAGCCGAATAATTCCTCATTTACCCGGTTGGTAATTTCATCGAAGATCATCTTGTAAGAAATACAGTGGGGGTCGACGCCTTTAATTTCTCCGTCGTAGGGGGTTATGGCGTTATAGGGGCAGCCGCCGCGGCAGTATTTGATGTGGGCACACTGCTTGCATTCCCTGTCCACGTATTCCTTATACTGTTGCATGAGTTTCCAGGCGTCGGACTGGGCGAGGTCTTCCATGCTGGGGTGGTCATAAACATTTCCCATGACATATTTCGGCATGCCCACAAAACGGTAGCAGGGGTATATGCCGCCGTCGGGGCCCACGGCAAAGGTGTCTCCCATGCAGTCCACGAAGGTGCAGACAGCGCCCCGGCCGCCGAACACGCCCTTACACAGGTGGTCGATGTTCAGAACCTCGATACGGCCCAGGTTTTCAAGGTATTTGTTCAGGAGATAGATTAAGAGCCTGCCGTACTCTTCAGGGTCAAGCGCCCATTTCTCGGGTTCGTCCCCGCGTAAGGAAGGGAGTGCGGGATGGAATTTGAGCATGAAACCGTTTTCCAGATAAAAGTTAAAGATTTCATCCTTGAAATTTACGGAATGGGAGGTAAAGGTGGTGATGAACCTCACGGAAAGGCCGTGCTCCTTTGCAATTTCGTAGCCCCGCATGGTCTTATCGTAGTACCCTTTCCCCCTCTGGAAATCGTTAAGCTCCTTTGGGCCGTCCAGGCTGGAACCGATGGGAATATTGTATTTCGCAAAAATTTCGGCTATTTCCGGGGTCATCTTCCACAGGTTGGTCTGTATTGCAAAAGCCATTTTCCTGTCACTTAAGCCCTCAACCAGCAAGGGTAAAGCTTCCCGGAAAAAACCAGCCCCTGCCAGGAGAGGCTCTCCCCCGTGGAAGGTAAAGGTAACTGAATCGTCCCTGAAATTCTTGAGCCATTCAACCACTTCCTTGATGGTCTCAATGCTCATTATCGGAGACCTTTCCTCGGAACTCCAGCAATAACTGCAATTGGAAGGACAGCCTAAAGTAGGAATAAGCATCACGTGAAAAGGCATTTTTAAAGCACCCCTTTTTCAATCTTTTTCAAATTATTAGTACTTTTCTAAAAGTCGATTTTCCAGGATACAGTACAGGTTAGAAAAAACTTCCGAATTACGCAATCCGAAGAAATCGAAAAGCTGGATGCCGGATACAGGTTTATGCTCAAAACCGCAGGGCTGTTCTCGGCTGAAAAAAAAGCCCACGGGATTCTGGTCTTTAAATTTTGTCATGGAAAACCTTTTTCGACTTGCTTTTCAGGTCCCGGGGCTCTCACCGCCCGAGTTCCGCTTCGGGATCGCAGACAATCGGAGATTTTCTGGGAGTTGCGATGTAATCGCAACAGCACGGGGTCCTTTTCGCTCACTTCGTTCGCTCAAGAGGACTATTTATGTCACTTATCCACTTTATCTCATATTTAACTTTCCTGAATAACATTTTTCGACATGCTTTTCAGGTACCGGGGCTCTCACCGGACGCCAAAAGCGTCCGGCTTTTCCAGAATAAAAATTAGGAAGAGCGTGCCTAAAAAGAAGAAGCAACAGCAAACGAGAAACAAACAAATTCAAATTTTAAATTTGTGATGGTATTAAGTGTTAGTTCCTCAATAAAGAATGTGGACTCAAAAACCAAATTCATAAACCGGGGGAGTGGGATAGTTGATCATACTTGACGAGCCATACGTTTCTCAAATTCTGAGAGACACAATCGTAGAAATGAACCTGCCTGTCCTGAAAAACGCAACCTCCGAACGCCTGGATTTCAATAAAGAAATCAAACTCCTGGAAGACGCCGAATTCATCGAACTCCTCAAAACCAGGAACCCCTGCAAAATCTACAGCAACTCCGAAATCTCCCTCATCTGGATCGCAGATAATCTCGGCTTCACCGGCATCCCGGAAAAGATCGACCTGTTCAAAGACAAGCTCAGGTTCAGGGAACTGATGGAGCACATATATCCTGACTTTTCCTATCAGGGAGTGGAATTTGCCAGCCTGGACGAACTGGATATCGAAGCCGTCAAAAAGCCGTTCATAATCAAACCTGCAGTCGGGTTCTTCAGCGCGGGGGTATATAAAGTCAATACCGGGGAAGAATGGGAAAAAGTCCTGCCGGCCTTGAAAAATGAAATGGGAGCCATCAAAGGGCTGTTTCCGGCCCAGGTGTTCAACTCCGGAAAATTTGTCCTTGAAGATTGCATCGACGGGCCGGAACTGGCGGTGGACGCTTACTACAACAGCGAGGGAAAGCCGGTTGTCCTGAATATCCTGGAGCATTTGTTTACTTCGGAAGACGACGTTGAAGATAAGGTCTATACGACTTCAAAAAAGACCATCGGGACCTATCTGGAAGCAGTCACCAAACTGCTGTGCGAGATAAATGAGGTTGCAAAGCTGCCAGATACCGGGAAGAAAGATGCAGGGCTGAGGGATTTCCCGCTGCATCTAGAGTTGCGGGTTGATAAAAAGAACAGGCTGATACCCATAGAAGTAAACCCGATCAGGTTTGCGGGGTGGTGCACCACCGATATTGCGTATTACGCATACGGGATCAATGTGCACAGGTATTTTTGCGAGGGGCTGGAACCCGACTGGGAAGAGATTCTCAAGGAAAAGGATGAAAATGAGAGGAAAGATAAGGGAAAGGAGAGGGAAAAAGATGGGGAGAAGGACAACAGGACTTACTGCCTTTTGATTGCTAAAAAGCCGGACGACATTGAAACGGAAGACATCGAAGAATTTGATTACGAGGGTTTTGTTTCCCGTTTTGAAAAGCCTCTGGAGCTACGGAAGCTGGACTTCAGGCAATATCCGGTTTTTGCGTTCCTCTTTACTGAAACAGAAGACAGTAGCTGGGGAGAGATTGAAAGGTATTTGAGGTCGGATTTAAAAGAGTTTATCCGGATTCGCATGGAACAGGAAGGACGGGCAGGAAAATAAACCAGGAATCCGGGGATTAAGCCATTTGGTTCAGGCATTTCACAGGAATTTATTAATCCATCCCCCAGGAGTGATTCTATTCATCAAGCTTGTCATACAGCTTTTTCAAAGCCCTCCGCAGCCTGCTTACTTCCGCTTCCCACAGCTTTTTATCGGAAACCGCGCAGGAGCCAAGCTTTAGAGCTGCAATCTTTGAATAGTCTCTGGCAACTTTCCTGTTGCTCCAGGAAAGGCCGAAAGCCATGTCGGTTTTTTTGATGCTGTATTTTTCGTGGATCAGGAATTCATAGAGTTCATCGACCGGCTTCAGCTCTGACTCCAGGTCAGGTTCCGAGTTCAAGTCAGATTCCAAACCCAGGTCAAGTTCCGACAGACTCCCCGGTTTTTCGGAAAAGCTGCAGGAAAGACCAGCCAGGTTCCGGAGACAGTTCCGGACTTCCTGCCTTTCGGGGCAGAGTTTTTCCGAGTTTGCAAGTTCGAGCAGATCCCTGAATTCAAGGAAGATATCCGTCTGTCCGAAACCAGCGGGCAGGGTTTTTCCAAGGAAGATCAGGACATGTATGCATTCATGGAAGAGGATCTTTGCAATCAGGAACTCGATCCTCTCCTGCAGGTTCCACAACCTCTCGACCAGTTCCTCGCCCCACAACTCGTAGGGGTTTACCAGGATAAGGGACCTGTAAATGATTTTCCTGGATTTTTTTGAAACGACCTGCTCAGGTTCGACGGTCAGTCCCTGCATCATCCCGAAAAACTGGACCCTCACTGCAAGCTCCCAGCAGTGCTCCCAGTCTCCGGAGCGCACACATTTTACCCGGTAATATTGCCCGTCAAAGTGCACCTTTTTTATAAGCCGGTAAAGGTCCTCACTGTGTCCTTTAATAAGGGCTTTTATGCCGGGTTCCCGGAAAATATTCAGATCGAGAGAAGGAAACCCGGAAGGAAAAGATGAGTAATCCGGAATAGGAAAAGAAACAGTCGGGGCAGAAGCAGAAGGGTCAGAAGCAAAAGGAGCGGGAAAAGGAACTGGAGAAGAATAGGAAGCCGCTGCGAACGGAAATGAAGCAGGAGATGAAGCAGGAAATGAAGAATGGACAGGTGCAGATGCAGGAGAAAACTTGCCCCAAGTTCCCTGCACCTGTAAACAGGCTTTTTTCTTTGCTGGGACCTTCTTTATCCCCAATCCCCTAACTTCCTGCTTCAAGAATTTACCCCCCATCATTTATGATGGTTCATCTTAAATCCGGAAGAAAGCAGGATGATAAGACGGCCCGGTATCAGACCCTTGCAATTGACCTGCATTCTTCCAGCCAGTATAGAGTTTAGTGTGATGGAATTGTATAGTAATACAAAATTTAATTTTTGTATTAACATATAACAATAAGATTAATGCAATAAATACTTTTTTCTTAATAATACAACATTATGTAAGAATAAGAAGATAGAAAAGGTGAACAGCAATCAAGAGGAGACTGAGAAATATAATGGAGGTGGTGTGAATGGAGAAGGGACTGAAGTCGTGGGAATTTCTCTACCCTTCACCCGTTCTTCCGAAAAATAACAACATTTGCCTGTACGTATAAAATAAGAAAATGTTAAAGGCAGAAGAAACCAAAAATAAATAGAATCCAGAACAGAATAAGATCCGAAAAAGAATAGAATCCAAAAAAAGAAACCAAAAACAGGAATCAAAAAACAGCGGGAAAAACATGGTAGATGGCGAATCGGAAAGCACAAAGTTCGGAGTCCCCCCTGCGGCGGGAAAAACCACTTCCGGAGTGGACATCCTCCTGGGAGACCCTAAAAAAGCCGTGATAAAACTCTCCATCCCGATTATCGTGGCCATGTCGGTCCAGACCATCTACACGCTGGTGGACACCTTCTGGGTAGCAGGCCTCGGGGCAGACGCCCTTGCTGCGCTGGGTTTTTCGTTTCCTTTCTTCTTCATCCAGATGGCGCTTACGAACGGGCTCGGGATAGGAGGCGGGGCTGCCATTTCCCGCATGATCGGGGCCCGGGACAAGAAAGGCGCAGACAACGTGGCTGTGCACACCCTTGTGCTCATGGCCATAATCATCGTCATTTTTACCGTGCTCTCCCTGGCTTATGTGGAAGACCTCTTCCGGTATTCGGGTGCAGGGCAGACAACCGAACTCGGGGTGGCTTATGCCAGGGTCATCTTTGCAAGCAGCGCTATTTTCTTTTTCACGAGCGTTGCCAACGCCATAATCCGGGCAGAGGGAGACTCGAAGCGGGCTATGAATTCCATGCTGCTCGGCTCCGTACTCAACATAATACTCGACCCGATCTTCATCTACACCTTCGGCCTGGGAGTCGCAGGAGCCGCCCTTGCCACGGTGATCTCGGTTGCAGCATCCGGAGCCCTCATGGCATACTGGTTCTTCGTCAAAAAGGACACCTACGTCTCCTTCGAATTCCATGCCTTCAGCTTCGATAAAGTGATCCTCAAAGACATCTTCAGGGTAGGGGTCCCTGCTTCGGTCCAGCAGGTTGCCCTTGCCATGACCGCCCTCATAATGAACCTCATAATCGTTGCCGTGAGCAACACCGACGGGGTTGCCGTCTACTCCACCGGCTGGCGGGTCGCAACAATCGCAGTCGCTCCCCTGATAGGGATTTCAAGCGCAGTTGTCTCGATTGCCGGGGCAGCCTTCGGGGAGCGGAACTTCAAAAAAGCCAGGGAAGCCCTTGTTTACGGTACCGGGATCGGTTTTCTTGTAGAAGCCGTAATAGGAGCAGGGATATACCTCTTTGCCCCGCAGATCGCAGCCGTCTTCACCCAGGCCGAAGCAGCTTCCCATATCGCTCCCGAACTGACCCGGCTCCTGAAGATCATGACAATCTTCTACCCCTCGGTGGCCTTCGGGATGCTCTCAGCCTCCTTTTTCCAGGGCGCAGGAAAAGGAACGAGCGCCCTTATCGCAACCCTTCTCCGGAGCCTGGTCATGACTCCCCTCTTTGCCGTGCTCTTTGCCTACGAGTTCGAGTGGGGGCTTCCCGGAGTCTGGTGGGGGCTGGTTGCAGGGACGGTTACAGGGTCGGTGATCACTTTTGTCTGGGCTCAGGTTTATTTGAGGTGTATGATAAAGGCAGGGGAGGCGGGAGGAAAGTGTTGAAAATACAGAATACCTGATTTCGGCAGTCCACAATATCACCTGCATGATTTGCCCTTTCCGATATCTTTTATTTTTTGTATTCTCAGGTCAACTCAATGCGTTTCCAATCATCCAAATGCCTTTTTGGTCACCAAATCATTATTGAGAATTCAAGTGCATCCCTGGTCATCCAAATATACTTTTAATTCATGGGGATACCTTTGACTATAATGAAAAGGGGCTCTTCGCTGTTTTGTATGGGTAGAAATTAATTGTGTAGTTAGGAAGTAACCATGTCGAAATGACAAATATCGGTCTTGTGCGTGATTATTCCCAAGAAATGCTTCTAAATATTGCCTACGTCTTTCCCACATAGGAAGTGGATATGAATTACCACTCAAAACAACGAAGAGCCTGAAAAGGACTTATTTTCTATACTTAGCTGAATGAATATCAGCCACATAAAGGTCAAGTTTCAAATCATAAAGTATAAATAGAACCCATCTCTATTTAGTTTGAATTCAAACAATTAGAAAAACGCACAATAAGATTAAAGACAATCTTGATTCGGACGATAAGAATATGAACAACATGAGTTAGGAAAACTCGAACCCAAACACACCACCTCGCGAACAGACCTTTTACTTATCGTCCGGGTCATGACAGGAAAAAGCACCTCACTGTGATTATCAATGAAAGAAGAAAGAATAAAAGAGACGGTTAAGCTCCAGTTTGAGATGATACACCTATTCCACAAAAATTTTGCGAGGGTGTTTCACGAGATCAGGGACAGCCCGCACAACCTGAACAAAAACCAGAACCGTGCCATCCTTATCATCGGGACTAAAGGCGAAATCATGCCTTCCATGCTGGGGAAGTGCCTGGACCTGCAGAAAGGGAGCCTGACGAGCATGATCGATGCCCTGGAAAGGGAAGGTCTAGTCTGCAGAAAGGGAGATCCCGGAGACCGGAGAAAGACCCTTGTCTCCCTTACGGAGAAAGGGGAAGAGTATAAGGAATGGTTCACCGGGGAACTCGAAAAAACCGCGTCCGAAATTTTTGAAAAGCTTGAGGAAGAGGACGTTGTCGCATACCAGGAAAGCCTGCAGGCGATGCTTGGCGTGCTGAAGAAACTGGACGAAACTGCCTGAATTGAAAAGGCCTGAATTGAAAAAGCCTGAATTGAAAAAGCCTGAATTGAAAAGACCTGAATGTAAAGGCCTGAAAAGGAAAGGCCCTAAAGGGAAAAACCAGAACCAAAAAAGCCGAATATCCTAAAATAAACCATATCGGAGGCCTGTAATGGATTCAGAACTCATAGGCAAACTCCAGAAACTGGGTTTCACGGAAAACGAGGCAAAAACCTATGTGGGGCTCCTCAGCTTAAATGAGGCAACGGCAAGGGAAATTCACGAGCTTACGCACGTTCCGAGGCCTAAGGTTTACGGCGTGCTGGACAGGATGGCAAAAAAGGGGTATGTTGAGATAAGAGAAGGGACTCCTGCCTATTTCAGAGGGGTCGACCCGGAACTGCTTACCGAAAGGCTCAGGAACGAGTTCCTGTTCTCCCTGAACGAAACGCTAAAAGAACTTAATTCTGCCGGGAACGGGATGAGAAACCGCTGCTGCTAACTCTCCCCATCGGAAGGAAGCATCGCTTAGAAGTGGTACTTAAAAATGGTACTTAAAAGCGATTCTCAGAAGCGAGGCTTAGAGGCAATATATACCCGGCGGCAAGCGTCTCGGGAACTTTTCTTGATTTTGTTCCAAAAACCCGGAGCCCTGATGCTTGAGAAGGAAGAGGGGCGGAAAAAACGAAATATTTAAGGAAGATAGTATAATGAAAACCAGACCATCCGAATATACAGATTCAGGCAGTCTCTCAGGCAGTCTCTCAAGCAGTCCATCAGGCAGTCCTCCAGATAGATTCTCAAGTAGCCCTGAAGGTAAGCCCGCAGGCAGCCCTTCAGGAAAAAATGAGACCAGAGGGGTCCAGATACTCCAGGGGGACCCGAAAAAAGCCATAATCAAACTTGCAGTCCCCATGATGGTCGCCATGTCCGTGCAGACCATTTACCAGCTTGTCGACACCTACTGGGTCTCAGGGCTCGGCTCCGATGCCCTGGCAGCGATGGGTTTCGTTTTTCCGTTTTTCTTCATAAGCATGGCCCTCTCCAACGGGCTCGGGATAGGAGGTGGAGCTGCAATTTCCAGGAGGATCGGGGCCAGGGACAAGGCAGGGGCTGACAATGTTGCAGTACACACTATAATTATAATGCTGCTCCTGGTCCTGGCATTTACCTTGCCTTTCTATGCCTTTGCTCCCCAGATTTTCACTCTTGTGGGGGCAGGAAAAACCACTGGCCTTGCCGTAGCTTATGCACGGGTCATTTTCCTCGGGAGCCTGGTGGTCTTTTTTACAAACGTGGCAAATTCCATCCTCAGGGCCGAAGGTGACTCGAAACGGGCAATGCAGGCAATGATCCTGGGAGCAGTCCTGAACATCATCCTGGACCCCATCTTCATCTATACCTTTGACATGGGGATTGCCGGAGCAGCCTGGGCTACCCTGTTGTCCCTGGGCATTTCCTCGCTTATGATGCTGAACTGGCTATTTTTCCGGAAAGACACCTTCGTCTCCTTCAATTTCAAAGACTTCAGCTTTGGAAAGGACATCATAAAGGATATATTCAACGTGGCCATCCCGGCTTCCGCCCAGCAGCTTTCCATGTCCCTCACCATGCTTGTCATGAACCTGATAATCGTCGCCGTAAGCAGCACCGATGGGGTTGCGATCTACTCTACGGGCTGGAGGGTAGCAACCATCGCAATCGCCCCCCTGGTAGGGATTGCAACGGCGGTAATCTCTGTCTCCGGAGCTGCCTTTGGGGCAAGGGACTTTGAAAAAGCGGAAAAAGCCCATACCTATGCAACAAAACTCGGCCTCCTCATAGAAAGCGGGGTTGCAGCCTTCACCTTCATCCTTGCCCCGCAGATCGCAGCTATCTTCACCCAGGCCGAAGAGGCAGCCCATATCGCCCCCGACCTCACCCACTTCCTGCGCGTGATCTGCGTCTTTTACCCGACTGTTTCCCTGGGGATGCTCTCCACATCCTTCTTCCAGGGAGTTGGAAAAGGAGTGAACGCCTTTGTCGCAAACCTCCTGAGGACCATTGTCCTGACCCCGCTCTTTGCAGCCCTCTTTGCCTTCAACCTGGAAATGGGCCAGGTAGGGGCCTGGTGGGGGATCGTTGCAGGCAATGCCATAGGGGCAGGAGTTACCTTCATCTGGGCGAGGCTGTACCTGAACGGGATTCTTAAAGCAGAATCACCTGGCAGGCCGCTGGAACAAAGCGCCTGAAAAGAACTGAAAAGAGCCTGAAAACAGAGCCTGAAAAAACCCGGCTTACCGAAATTTTTAAATAATTGTAAATAGGTAATAAGTTACCGTATTCCTACTTAGAAAAAAAGAGAATCCAGCAAATCATTTGAAAGAAGGTAGCCAGGAATGAAAGAAGCAGTTACGGAGAAGCCACTGGAACCCGTCCTGCACGGGTTTCTTTTGAGAGACCGCAAGTTCGTCCCACCCTCAAGAATAAAAATCCTGAAATTTTTCGGAATCATCCCTTCCTCAGAAGCTTAAAACACGGATGAAAGTAAGGACGTAAGTAAAGAGAAAAGCAGGATGAAAACGCGGATGAATCCTGAACCTCTCAACCCGAAAAAAACAGCCTGAAAATTTCCTCCTGAAAAAACCTCCGGGAAAATCCGGATTTCTACTATAAAATCAAAAAGCTGCCATAACCCTGAAAGCCTCTATAAATCCCAATCCCACACCGAAAATCTGGAAAAATCACTTATCTCGATTAATCAACCGAAGAACGAGACCCAAAAACGAAACCAGTTTACTCTTAAAACGGAAAAACGGAAAAATTTACCCTGAAAAACGGTCCCAAAAAACGGGAACAATTAACTCAAAAACGCCTCAAATACCACCACCAACAAAGAACAATAAAAGCGAACAGAAACAACGTCCTGAAAAACGGAAAAAACGGAAAAAACCACATTCAACTAGAAACTCCAAACTACTCCACCGTTCACTAAAGATGAACAAAAACAGCAGTCAACCCAAAAACGACCGCTAAAAAACGTAAACATTCCAACCCCCTGGAAATATACAAAAAAACGCACAAAAAAACCGGAAAAGAACTGGATATTTAGGGGTCCAATTCTTTTACCCGGTTTTTTCTCTGACACCCAGCTTTTCTAAATTATTTTCCACTGTTTTTATCTTCCCACCAGTTCAGAAAGCCATAAATCCGAGCTTTTCCTCTTTTACTCAAATAACAGAATTTCAAACTAAACTCCACACATTTAGATTCAACGCTCGGGGGAAAGACTTTGAAACTCAAAATAAAAACCGAAAAACGCATTGAACTGATAGACATCACCGACGAAGTCAGGGAAGAAGTCAGGAAAAGGGGAATAGAACAGGGCGTATGCATCCTCAGCACCCGGCACACAACTGCTGGAATCATAATCAACGAAAACGAAAGTGGACTGCGGGAAGATATCCTGGACCTGCTTAACAGGCTCGTCCCTGCAGGGGTGGGTTACAGGCACGACAGGATCGACAACAATGCGGACGCACACCTGAAAGCCTTGCTGCTGGGGGCAAGCGAAGCCCTGCCAATCACGGATGGAAACCTGGAACTCGGGACCTGGCAGAGCATCTTCTTTGCCGAAATGGACGGGCCCAGGAACAGAACGGTGAACGTTACCCTGCTGAAGGGAGAATGAGGTAAAGAAAGAAAAACGAAATATAGCCGACCTACATTCGGCAGCAACAACATTTAAACATGTGAATATTTTTGATCGCCTTATTATTGATGCAAATATAAAAATCGATATCATGCAAACTAATTATTTGAAGTATATTGGAATATTCCTCTTCCACTATGAATCTAAATATTAGATAATATTGTCAACAGAGTAAGGGAATTTACACTAAATAAATTCACAAACCATAGTAATAATCGATAGCGATAAAAAATAAAATGAATTTTTATGTTTACCTGCCGAAAGCAGGAGCCTAACATCCGAGCGTCCATTAAGTTTGAACTAATATTTAATAACAGTTAGTTCATATTTCTAGAATAATCTCAAAATGGAGATGTGAAATATGACAAGAATTACTGAAAAAGCATGGTTTGGTAAGAGAATTCTTGGATGGGGTTATCGTCCCATCAGCTTAGAGGGTTGGCTGGTAACTATAGTAGTTTTAGCTGCGGTTTTTGCCAGCATAGATTATCTTGAGAAAACGACAACTCGTTATGCCATTCTTGCTGTAATCCTAATAGTCTATCATATCATTATTTACCTAACTAGCGATTCACCGGGCTCTGAGGTATGGGATAAGTTAAGAAATAAAAATAACGGGAAGCATGTAAGGTGATTTGAGTAACTCAAAAGTGTTGTAACCATTGTAATTTTCTAATGCCTTATGACTTTTCGGATAGGGACAAAGTCAGGTCTTTGTCTTCATATCGCTCCCTGTGCTCTCACCGCTCGCCTCAGCAGGCGGCCTTTTCCTGATTCACTGAAAAAAGTTGCTTGTAAAAAAAAATGAAGAGGAAACCTTTCACCCTGATTTTCAAGCCTGCTTTCGAGATTCTGCTTTGTGAAAAAATCCGATCTACGCCGCAGACGTTAAAAGATGAGACGTTAAAAGATGAAACGTTAAAAGATGAAACGTTAAAAAAAGTTCCTTACGGATGTAACCTGACATCTTCGGGAACTTTCAGAAAATTAGAAGTCGTTAAGGTGTGTCTGCTTTTTCCTGCACTTTTCCCCGGGTATCTCCACAGGGTACTCACCGGTCAGGCAGCCTACACACATATCGTTTTTGTCGCACCCAAGAGCCCTCATGAGCCCGTCAATGCTCAGGTAGCCGAGAGAGTCGGCGTTGATCAGGCCTTCTACCTCTTTTACGGTCTTGTATGAGGCGATAAGCTCCTGGCGGGTTGCCATGTCTATCCCAAGATAGCAGGGAGCAATGATCGCAGGGCTTCCTACGCGGGCGTGCACTTCGGAGGCGCCGGCTTTCCGGACCATGTCTATGATCCTTCTTGAGGTCGTGCCCCGGACAATGCTGTCGTCCACAAGGACAACGCGTTTGCCCTCAACGTTGTCATGAATGGCGTTCATCTTGAGCCGGACTGCGGTTTCACGCATTTCCTGACCCGGCAGGATGAAAGTGCGCCCTATGTAGCGGTTCTTCATCAGGCCTTCCAGGTATTCGGTCCCGGATTCCCGGGCATAGCCGATTGCGGAAGTGATTCCTGAGTCAGGGACAGGGGATATGATATCCGCATCTACAGGGTGTTCCCGGGCAAGTTCCCTTCCGATCCTTTCCCGCACCTTGTAGACAAGCTTGCCGTCAATGACAGAGTCAGGCCTTGCGAAATAGATAAACTCAAAGACGCAGTGTGCAGGATGAGGTTCATTTGTGACCTGGTAACTTTCGAAGTTCCCGTTTTTAAAGACAATGATCTCCCCGGGCTTTACGTCCCGGATAAGACTGCCGTTAAGGGTATCAATAGCTACGCTTTCCGAAAAGACCCCGTACCCGCCGTCTACTTCTCCGAAACAGAGGGGCTTGAAGCCAAATGGGTCCCTGACAGCATAGATGGCGCCGTCGATCTGGATAACCAGAGAATAGGAGCCCACAAGCCTGCGCATCACATTCCTTATGGATTCCACAGGGTCATGCCTGATCAGCTCTTTTACGAGCAGGTGTCCGATGACTTCCGTGTCGGAATCACTGAGAAAAATCCTGCCTTCGCATTCCAGCTCATCCTTGAGCTTCATGGCGTTTACCAGGTTCCCGTTATGGGCAATTGTGACAATCCCGCCCTTGAATTTCAGAATAAAGGGCTGGCAGTTTTCAATCTTTGACCCGCCGGTTGTTGAGTAGCGGACGTGCCCTACTCCAATGTTCCCGATCAGGCGCCCAAGGGACTCCTTGGTATATACATCAGGCACAAGCCCCATGCCCTTTATGGAAAGGGGAGTCGCGCCGTCATATACCATTATGCCCGTGGATTCCTGCCCTCTGTGCTGAAGGGCATAGAGAGCATAGTAAAGCTTGAATGCGACCGAATTGGATTGAGGCCTGTTGTCAGGAAGAATAATGCCTGCAACCCCGCATTCTTCTTTCAATCTTGACCTCCGATGCAGGTAAAAAATAGTAAAAATGAGGCAGGCAGGTTTAATACTTGCACTTTGCCTGCCACTTGTAGCTTCTCATGCGGGGAGTTTTTCCAAAACCACATGAAGTACACTGTTTTGTATGCACGTTGTAAGAAACACTGCCGCATCTTCTGCATTTGACATGCGTGTGTTTCTGTCTCTTTCCCATTGATGCCGTACCTTTACTCATTCCTAGATCTCCTGATAAAAATCAACATCTGTTAAAGTAACATCTGATTAGCCGAAGCGATTTCGTTTTTCTGGATAGGTTCTGCGGCTGTGATATATAAAGCTCTTATGCTAGCCGAGGTTAACGGTAATAGACGAAGTGCTTGATATAGATTACGGAGATACGTATACCACGTTGTCTCCTCTGATGACGACACTGCTGAACTTACTTACGACTTCTCCTTCACGTAATTCTTCAGCGTTGTCAAGCACAAGGTTCATGTGAATATCATATCCTTTCAGTTCACCTCTAAACTCGCGTGCGCCTTTCAATCGAACGATTACAGGTGTATCCAGTGCGTTGTTCAAAATATCCAGAGGTCGGTTTGCCATCCTTACAATCCCCTTAAAATATTATAAATCAAATCATTATCTATATCAATATAAATAGTTAATCCAGACTTAAACTAATCGCCGCGCTCAAATGCTCGGTTATTTGCATCAAAGTCGTAAATACAATATATAAAGCTATCGAAGCGGAATGCTCTTATTTAAAGCACCTCTTTTCTTGAAGAGCCGGAAACGACGGTTCTAAGCTTAATTTTCAGGGGAAAATTATATAATTTAAGCTAAAAACTCCCCGGAAAACACCCTCAGGGCACTTGCCCTCTAAAAAATATTCAGAGGGTAAGAACGGAAACCCCATCATAAAAAATCTTCACAAAACAACATCATAGAGCACGATCAAAGGATACGGCTACGTAACAGGTTAACTAAATTTATCGGAGAGCACACCTACAAAACTTTCCGGCAAGTAAAATTCACGAGCTTCATTCGGAAGTGACATTCGGAAGTAACATTTGCAAGCTACATTCAATAAAAAATCAAACAAAACCAGGAAACAGGATGAGTACAATGACAGGAAAAACCTCAGTGCCAGAAAATCCCATTGTGATGACAATTGCAGGTTCGGACTCGGGGGGAGGAGCCGGGATTGCCGCAGACCTCAAGACCTTTGCAGCCTTCGGGGTCCATGGGACCTGCGCAATCACTTCGGTTACGGCCCAGAACACCACCGGGGTCCTGGAGACTTTTGACCTTGCCGCCGGAGCCGTGGGCAGCCAGATAGAAGCTGTCTGCTCGGACATGGACGTTAAATGGGTAAAAACCGGAATGCTTGCTTCTTCGGAGATTGTAAGTGAGGTTGCAGCCCGGGTAAAAAAGCATAAGCTTTCCCCTGTAATCGACCCGGTAATGGCAGCTGAGGCAGGAGGCGACCTCCTTAGAAAAGAAGCCCTCACCGTCCTCATAGAAGAGCTCCTCCCCCTTTGCAGGGTTATAACTCCGAATGCCTCCGAGGCAGGTGCCCTTGCCGGGATCCCCGTGAAAACCCCGGACGATGCAAAACTTGCAGCCCGGAAAATCGCAGACCTCGGAGCCGAAGCCGTGGTTGTGACCGGAGGACACCTGGATGCCACTGACCTCCTCTACGAGGCTGGCTCAGGCGCCTTTACCCGGGTTTCCGGGACTTTTGTTAAGGGAGGCACCCACGGCTCGGGCTGCACCTACTCTGCGGCAATGACAGCCTGCCTGGCCCTGGGAGATGACCTGGGAACCGCCGCCTGGAAAGCAAAGAAATTCGTTGAGCAGGCAATCCTGAGAAGCCGGCCCGCAGGCAGGGGAGTGAACCCGGTAAACCCCCTTGGACAGGCCCTGGAAGAAAAAGAGCGCTACCTGGTCCTTAAGGACATGAAGGAAGCCGTCTCAATCCTTGCAGAAAGCCCTGATTTTTCAAAGCTTATCCCGGAAGTGGGCTGCAATATAGGAATGGCAGTCCCTGGTGCCGGAAGCTATGAAGACGTTGCCGCCGTTGAAGGCAGGATAGTAAGGCACAGGGGCCGGCCAGTTCCGGTAGGCTGCGTGGATTTCGGGGCCAGCCGGCATGTGGCAAGGATTGTCCTCGCCGCCCTTCGCTGCGATCCTGGAACCAGGGCAGCAGTAAACGTAAAGTACTCCAAAAAAACCCTTTCCGCCTGCAGGGAGATGGAACTTGGCATCTCGTCCTTTGACCGGGCCGGAGAGCCCGAAAACGTCAGTACCATGGACTGGGGCACAGCCGAAGCAATCAGAGCATACGGAAGCATACCGGATGTGGTCTACGACGAGGGCGGAGTGGGAAAAGAGCCCATGGTCCGCCTGCTCGGAGCAAGAGCCACGCAAGTTGCAAAGCTCGCAGTCGAACTTGCAAAAAGAGTCGAATAAAAGCAAGATAGTGATGGCGGAGTATAAAGCAAGCTAATGATGGAGGAGTATAAAGCAAGCTAATGATGGAGGAGTATAAAGCAAAAAAATGAAGGTGGGGGTAAAAACCTCCTTCAAATCGCCTTCAAACCACTTTCAAGCCGCCTTCTATTCTCCTGTTTCTTTCCGAATTATTTTTTGGCTTCTCATCTTTATCTGAGCCTCTTTTCCCGTATTCAACTTCAGTATTTTTTGAAATTGGGGATCCCTCCTGCCGGAACCCTTCAGCCTCAACAAAGTAAACATGTGGATAGCACAGCCCATAAATGGAAGCCAGATAACACTTAAATACGCCAAGGTATATTTTTGTACAGAGAACGTTACGGAGAAATTCAATGGAACAGACAAAAATCATCCTTGACGAGAACGAAATGCCCAGGCAGTGGTATAACGTCCTTGCCGACCTTTCTTCTCCCCTTGACCCGCCTCTGGACCCCCGGACAATGGAACCGATCAGTCCGGAAGCCCTGGAACCCATCTTCGCAAAAGAGCTTATAAAGCAGGAAATGAGCGGGGAGCGGTACATCGACATCCCTGAAGAGGTGCTGGACGTTTACAGGCTCTGGAGGCCGAGCCCGCTCTTCAGGGCCCACAGGCTCGAAAAGCTTCTCAAGACCCCTGCAAAAATCTACTACAAATACGAAGGCGTAAGCCCTGCAGGCAGCCACAAGACAAATACCTCGATTGCCCAGGCCTACTACAACATGAAAGAAGGCACAGAAAGGATCACCACCGAGACCGGTGCAGGACAGTGGGGAAGCGCCCTTTCCCTTGCCTGCAACTATTTCGATATCGAGTGCAAGGTTTACATGGTCCGTTCCAGTTACTACCAGAAACCCTACCGCAAATCCCTGATGACCCTCTGGGGAGGAAACGTCGTGCCTTCTCCCAGCCAGGACACGGAGTTCGGGAAAAAGATCCTGGCAGAGCAGCCCGACACCCCCGGAAGCCTGGGAATAGCGATCAGCGAAGCCGTGGAAGACGCAGCAGCCCATGAGAATACAAAATATGCCCTGGGAAGCGTGCTCAACCATGTGGTGCTGCACCAGACCGTGATTGGCTCAGAGTGCAAAAAGCAGCTTGAAATGGTGGAAACGTACCCAGATATAGTTATAGGCTGCTGCGGAGGCGGAAGCAACCTCGGAGGCATAGGGCTTGAGTTCATAAAAGACCGGCTGGAAGGAAAGCACAACGCAAGGGTGATAGCAGTCGAGCCTTCGGCCTGCCCGACTCTTACGAAAGGAGATTACAGGTACGACTTCGGAGACACGGCCGAGATGACTCCTCTCCTCAAGATGTACACCCTGGGACACAAGCACACCCCCCCGGCCATCCACGCAGGAGGGCTCCGTTACCACGGGGATTCCCCGATCATCAGCAAGCTCTGCGCCGAAGGGCTTCTTGAAGCCGTCTCATACGACCAGTACGCCGTATTCGATGCCGCGGTGCAATTTGCCCGCACTGAAGCCATAGTCCCGGCTCCTGAGTCTTCCCATGCCATCCGCTGCGCAATCGACGAAGCCCTGAAATGCAAGCAGACCGGAGAAGAAAAAACCATCCTCTTCAACTTGAGCGGACACGGGCACTTTGACATGGGTTCCTATGACAAGTACTTCAGCGGGGAACTTTCCTGAAAAAATTGCATGAAAAAATTGCATGAAAAAATTGCATGAAAAAATTGCAATGAAAATGCAACGAAAATAATTGCATAAAAACGCAATGAAAAGAATCACCCAATAAGGCCAAAAACCGGGATGTTGCCCCGGGAATTTCCCCGGAGTCGGGGAATTCCCGGATTTTGCACCTGGCATTAGCCCATTTACTCAAACTGTTTTCGGTTCAGAATGTAAACCACCATCTTCGGATTGAGCTTGCTTTCCTTTGCCACCTTTTCTGCAATAACTTCAGCAGGAACTCCTTCCGCTTTCAGGTCCTTAATTTTCTCGATGACTGAAGAAGGAACTGTATAGTATTCGTTGATGTCCTTCCTGTGACCCCATACATCCCCCTCAAACAGCTCGACTTTCTGCATCTCCAGAAACATCTCAATAGATCTCGAAACTGTCCTTTTGTAGGACCTTGGAAGCTGTACTACCTCAATTTTCGGACAGGTCTCTACCAGTGCAAAAATATCCTTATTTGACGGTCTGAATGCTAGATGAACAATTCTTTCGTTAGGGTTTAACGAAATAATTTCATCTCTGGAACTAACAACTCTAATCTTCGTTACTATCCCCCCGGATTAAATAAATTTAAAATCGACAAAATTCATTGGGTTTCCATGCTTAAATAATTATCTATGTTAAATCTTGAAATTTTCCTTCTCAACCTCAACATATTCGAAAAAAAATGATATTTGTGGAAGTGTGAGTAAAAAAAATTTAAATGTATGATGAGAGTTATTTCCTTTTTATTCATCGTATTTTTTTCACAAAGTATTGGATAATATTAAAAAACTGTTGTAGAAGTTACCTCCCCTGCATTCCCATCTGTCTGCTCCTACTGATGCAGAAATATGCGAGCCCGGAAATCGGCTATCCCTTAAAATGGATGTCGACTGTGTCCATCGAAAAACAAGCGCACTCGTGAAAAGAAGGGATTCTAAAAGAAGTGACTCTTAACGATCCTTAAGCGAGTTGCCTGCTAGCCAGGCATGTCTGTTAACCAGACACCATCAAAAAGACATGGATTCCACGGGATTTGGATTCAGTCAGATAGGATTCAGCCAGATAGGATTCAGCCAGATTCGGGCCTGTCTTTATCTGCAAACCAGGAATTGAATTAAAATAATGTATGGATGCTACCTTTACTCCGGCCTGCAGGAAGAACAGTAAAAAAATCCCATACCCTGTGCCCTGCTCGAAAACTTATCGAAAAAGGGTATATGGGGAATCTGATCCAGAATGAAGGTTCAGCCCGGATTCCCTTTCAAACCGGAAAGTTTCAGATTGGGTGATAAAAATTCTTCAAACCCCTCCTAATAGGAACCCGTACATCCATACCTGACGCCATGTCCCTCTATTGACGCAATTCAAAAACCGACTCACCTCATCAGGAAAAACAAAGTGAAAAAAGGGCAGGCTCACTCCATGCTCTTCTTGCTTAGAATATAGAGGATCATGTCCGAATTCAGTTTGCTTTCTCTGGAAAGTTTATCGGCTATCATGTCATTAGAGAAACGGTCGGCCTTTAACTCCTGAATCTTTTCCAGAATATTCTGAGACACATTGTAGTACTCATTTATGTCCTTCCGGTGTCCCCAGACATCCCCTTCCAGAAGGCTGATTTTCTGCATTTCCAGAAACATCTCGATTGACTTAGAAACCGTCCTACGATAGGACTTCGGAAGCTGTATAGCCTCTATTTTCGGGCATGTTTCCGCAAGCATGAATACATCCCTGTTAGAAGGCCTGAAGGCTAGATGTACTACCTTTTCATTCGGATTTAAGGAAGGAATTTCCTC
Organism: Methanosarcina sp. KYL-1; assembly: GCF_024372725.1. Lineage (GTDB taxonomy): Archaea > Halobacteriota > Methanosarcinia > Methanosarcinales > Methanosarcinaceae > Methanosarcina. The sequence goes on along the minus strand of NZ_VOUA01000016.1, from coordinate 65,950 downwards.
CCGTGAACTAACCACTCTGATTTTCATACCAATCCCCACTACTCCTCATTTATTTAAAATAACAAATTTTCTTATGCGTTTACGTTTTATATAAGTATCGATTAGCCAAAACATTATTTAGAGGGTCTGTACCCGAATCGGGTTCTTATAGCGTCAGCGTGAGCCTGCAACCCCTCTTCTTCGGCTAACGCGATTATAGTTTCTTTCAGACTTTCAAGCCCACTCTTGCTGATTTTCTGGATACTCGAATACTTGAGGAAGTGGTTTATATTCAGCCCGGAATAAATTCTCGCATACCCGGCAGTGGGAAGCACGTGATTGGTACCGGATGCGTAGTCCCCTACAGGGACAGGGGCATAGTTCCCGACAAAGATCGATCCGGCATTTTTGATCCTGTCAAGCACGGAATCCGAATCAACAACCATTATTTCGAGGTGTTCGGGAGCGAATTTGTTGCTGAAGTCAATGCACTGGTCAAGGGAAACTGAGGTAAGGACTGCAGCATTCTTCAGGGAAGCCTTTACAATTTCACTCCTTGCAGCCTGTTCAGCCTGGACAAACATCTCTTCCCTTACGGCCTCGGCCAGGGCTCCGGAGCTTGTGACCAGCACGGAGACGGCATTCGGGTCGTGTTCGGCCTGGGCAATGATATCCGAGGCAACCATGACCGCATCTGCAGACTCATCAGCAATAATCAGCACCTCGCTCGGGCCTGCAGGGAAATCGATCTCGGCAACATCCCGGACCTGCATCTTGGCAGCCGTTACAAAGACGTTTCCGGGCCCCACGATTTTGTCAACCTTCGGGACGGTTTCGGTCCCGTAAGCCATGGCCCCGACAGCCTGCACGCCTCCGAGCTTGAAGACCGCATCCGCCCCTGCAACCTTTGCAGCAGCCAGGGTCAGGGGGTGCACGGAACCGTCCGCCCCGGGAGGTGTGCACACGACCACCTTCTCAACCCCTGCAACCCTTGCAGGAATCACGGTCATGAGCACGGTTGACGGGTAGGAAGCCCGGCCTCCGGGCGCATAGGCCCCCACGCTCTCCAGAGGTGTTGCCTTCTGCCCGAGCACAATTCCCGGGCTCAGCTCCATGAACCAGGTCTTCTCAGGCAGCTGGGCCTCGTGGAAAGCCCTTATGTTCGCAGCCGCAGTCTTGAGGTGTTCCAGAAGCCCTGCATCGATGCCTGAGAGGGCCTGTGCAAACTCCTCCTCGCTTACTTCAAAATCGGCAAGCTCAACTTTGTCAAACTTCTTTGTGTATTCCCTGAGCGCCGCATCTCCCCGCATCCGCACATCAGAAAGTACGGCTGAAACGGTTTCCCCCACATCTGCAAGCCCGGACTCCCGGGAGAGCAGTTTCTGCATTTCAGCTTCCGAAACATCAGACAAATTTTTGAATAACATGATGACCATCTCTAATATAACCTGAAATATAACCTGAAATCTCCGAAATATAACCTTAGACATCCGAAAGATAAACTTAGGTCTCCGAAATATAAACCGATAAATCTGATCTCATTAAATCCCTGATCTCATTTAATATTTTACCCCGGGATTGAAGCAAACGTAGAGAAAAGATTAGAAATCATGGAAAAAAAGGAAAGAAATCGTTGAAAAAGAATCAGAAATCGTTGAAAGTTTTCTGCCCTGCTCCAGCTTTTTCAGCTTCATCCTCCGGGCCCTGCCCTCCGGCAGAAAACTCCGAACCTCCCTGACCGGCCCTGCCGAGCTGCCTGAAAATCCGCTCTGCAATCTTCGGCCCGACGACTGCAGCCACCCTCTCCGGAGCTGCCCCTGCAAAGTCTGCCGAGGACCGAAAGCCAGCGTCGTACAGCTTCCTTGCCCTGACACGCCCGACCCCCTTCATATCAAGCAGCTCCATAAGTTCGGGGCCTGCTCCGTAGTGGATCCTCTTTTCAAGTCCTGCGGCTTCTTTTGCACCTTTTAGCCCCAGGAGCCCTGCAAGCTGGGCGGCCACGTGCATGATCCACTCGGCAATATCGGCAATTGCACGGATATCCCCCTCTCCGATCCCGAACTTTACACATAGTTCGTTTTCGGGCCTCTCCCGGATCCACTCCAGGACAAGGCGGGCGGTCTTGACCTCGCCCAGGAACCATTCGTACTCCACCATATCAAAGGAGCTCGGGACTTTTACGAACTCATCGGCATGGGTCATCACAAAATCATTAACCTCTTCGTAGTCCTGGCTGCGCATGTAGAGCAAGCGCATGTCCGGAGTGCTGCAGACAAGGTGCAGCAGGGTAAGTTCGGTAAGGGATTCCGCATCACTAAGGCCTTTAACGATCCGGGCTGCCGAGAGGGGGTCAATGTAAAGTTTTGAGACGAGCTTTCCTAACATAGTGGGAAGGAGGGCTTCGGAATCCTCAAGCATCCCTTCCTGCCTTAAAAAACCCAGGCACTCGTCCACAACGGCAGAGAGCCCGAAGTTCGAGTACTGGAAGGCAAAAAAGGTCGCTTCCAGAAAGTCCATGAGCTCTTCCTTCGTCCGGGCAAACCCGTTTGCAACCGTCGAGAGCACATGGGTCCGAAGGGCATTTTCGGTCCCGAGCTTGGACCAGATGTCTTCGGCTCCGGCCTCCACGTAGTTATCGAAAAGGAACACGAACTCCTCGTAAGATTTGGCAAGGAGCACGGCCTCCCCGTAAGGGTCAAGCCTGGGCCTCCCGGCCCTCCCTGCCATCTGCTTGTACTCAAGCACAGGGATAGGCTGCATCCCGGCTTCGGGGGAATAGCGCCGGTAACTCCTTATGACCACCCTCCGCGCAGGCAGGTTCAGCCCGGCTGCCAGGGTAGGAGTGCTCGAGATCAGCTTTATCCTGCCAGCCCGAAAGCCCTCTTCCACAAGCTCCCTTAAGGCCGAGCTAAGGCCGGCATGGTGAAAAGCCGTCCCCGAACGGATGCAGGCCGCAAGCGTAGTCCCCAGATCGGTTTCGCTGTTTTCCAGGACCTCGTCGGCAATCCGGCCCAGGGTTTCCTTATCTTCGGCAGAAAGGGTCTTTTTAACCCCGGGAGCTGCCTTCTTTGCAAAGCCCGCACAGTTTTTCCTGCTGCTTTCAAAGACCAGGCACTGCCCGCCTTCCTGCAGGGTGTCCAGCACAAGATTTACAGCCTCGTCCTTTGTGGGCTGCTCCACTGGCCTTTCCCTGTCCCTGCAGTAGTAGGTCCCGGAAAAAAACACCCCTTCCCGGAGTTCCGTGGGCCTCCACTCACTCAGGACCAGCCCCCCGCCCAGCCAGTCCGCAAGCTCGCCGGCATTCCCCACGGTTGCTGAAAGCGCCAGGACCTGGCATGAGGGGTTCATCCTTCGCAGCTTTGCAAGAGTGACTTCAAGGGTCGGCCCCCTGTCAGGGGAATCAATAAGGTGGACCTCGTCTGCCACGACCACCGAGATCTCCTGCATCCAGGTTGTTTCGTTCCTGAGGAGGGAGTCCGTCTTTTCCGAAGTAGCCACGATAATATCGTTAATTCCCAGTTCCTCATCCCGCCGGTCGTAGTCCCCGGTAGAAATCCCGACCCTTATCCCGAGCCCAGAGAATTCCTTAAAGCGCCTGAATTTCTCCGAGGCAAGCGCCCGCAGGGGCACGATATAGAGAGCCTTGCCCCCGGAAAGCACGGACTTCAGCATCGCAAGCTCCGCAAGCAGGGTCTTTCCCGAAGCCGTAGGAATTGCCGCAAGCAGGTTTTCCCCTTCAAGCAGCCCCTTTTCCACGGCCTCCGCCTGGGGCGGGTAAAGCTCCAGAATCCCGGAGTCCTGATAAAACCGTTTCACTTCACCTGGCAGGTCGAGGCTTTCAATCTTCATCGGAAACTAAACTCCCGCATTAAATAAAAAAGTAATTTGGAAAAACAAAGAAAATTGGAGCCCCCTTGAAAGGAGGCCAAAATTTTTAGATTAACCAGTTAATTTTTGAGTAACAGGTAAAAACACAGCTCAATCAGCCGCCGCGTAGTAATAATCCCCGCTTTCCTTCTGTTCCCGGTCAAGCCTTGACCCCAGGTTGTTCACGCGGGGGCGCCTGGTCTCTTCGTCCCGGCGGAAGGTGATGCTGAGGTTCTTTAAGAATTTGTTCATGCCATCCTTCATGTTGAAGGGGCCGTGGGCTTCACCGTAGACAGAGGGTTTGCCTTCGAAGACCAGGAGGCGCTGGCTGAGCATGTCGATCATGTAGATGTCGTGGTCAACCACCATGGCGGTTTTCTGGTTGTTTTCGGCAAAGCGGTTCAGGACCTTTGTGACCATGGAGCGCTGTTCCACGTCAAGGTGGGCGCTCGGCTCGTCAAGGATATAGAGGTCGGCTTCCTGGGAGAGGCAGGCTGCAATTGCCACCCTCTGCAGTTCACCGCCGCTCAAATCAGTGAGTATGTTGTCGTAGAGCCGCTCGAGCTGAAGAGGCTTTGCAATCTCAACTTCGTAGTAACTGGTCCCAAACTGCTTCGAAATTCCCCGTAGGAAGTCCTGGACACGCACGGGCGTATCGGCCTTAATGTACTGGGGCTTGTAGGAAATCTTGACATCGATTCCCGGTTCCCCGACATCCGGCTTGATTTCCCCGGCCAGGATTTTTACGAAGGTAGACTTCCCTATCCCGTTCGGGCCCACGATCCCGAGCACCTCGCCTTCCCGGAGGCTGCCGCCCGTGGCTTTTAAGGAGAAGCCTTCCCCGTACTGCTTGGAAAAGCCGTTGAAGGTCACCGCCGACCTTAAAGCGGAATCCTCTCTTGGGGGGTGGACCTCGAACTTGATAGCCTCGGGCCGAATCCTGATGTTTTCTTCCGGGAGGTAGCCTTTTAGGTACTGGTTGATCCCGACGCGTACGCTCTTTGGGTAGGTGACCACACCGAATCCTCCGGGTTCACCGTAGGTGACGTGGACGACGTCTGCAAGCATGTCCAGGATTGCAAGGTCGTGCTCTACCACCATTACAGCCCTTTCCTTCGCAAGTTCCTGGACCAGGCGGGCCACGTTAATCCTCTGGTAGATATCCAGGTAAGGGCTGATTTCGTCAAAGAAGTAGAACTGGGCGTCCCTGGCCGCACAGGCAGCTATTGCCACCCTCTGCAGTTCGCCTCCGCTTAACTCCGTGATCTTGCGCCCGATTACACCCCTCAGGTCCAGGTAATCGACAAGTTCGTCAAGGACGCCTCTCTCATCGGTCTTTTCGAGCAGTTCGGAAGTCTTGCCTTTGAAGGCTTTCGGGATCATGTCCACATACTGGGGCTTCTGGGAAATCCGGACCTTTCCATCCACAACGGCTTTGAAATAGTCGTGCAATGCCGTGCCTGCATAGTGCTCGAGCACGGCGTCCCAGTCCCCTTTACCCTTCCCGAAGTTCGGGACCAGGGCTCCGGAAAGGATCTGGACCGAAGTACTTTTTCCTATCCCGTTAGGTCCCAGGATACCCGTAACTTTCCCGACCCTGGGCACGGGGAGCCCGAAGAGGGCAAAACCGTTGGGCCCGTACCTGTGGGTGGGCTCTTCCAGGGCTTCGGGCAGCCCTATGATCATGATGGCTTTGAAGGGGCACTTGTTAATGCATATCCCGCAACCCACGCAGAGCTCCTCGGATATTACCGGCTTTCCGTCCTCTTCGAAAACGATTGTTTCGTCCCCTGTCCTGACCCTGGGGCAGTACTTTTCGCACTCCTTGCTGCACCGCCTGGGCTGACACCTGTCCTTGTTAAGTATTGCTATTCGCATAATGATCCCCGAAAATTACGTTTTTGCTTATGATGGGTTAAACAGTCTATATTTTACCGACGTCTGATGATTATGAGTCTGATGATTTTGAGGTGTTTGTTTTGAGGTGTTTGCCCCTCCTGGAGAGGCAATTATCACAATAAATGCTGTTCGTGGCTTTGAAATGCCTGCCTATAACACAGGAATGATAGTAAAAGGGCTATAAAAAAGATAAGGTAAAAGGCCTTCCATCGGGAAAGCCCATTTCTGCAGTTCAGGAAAAAAGAACTTCAGTTAAGGAGCAGGGTCCAGGTCACAAGGAAGAAGTCCAGTACGATGAACTCCACATAAAACCAGTCCTTGAACTTGAATTCCTTTGTATCGATCTTGATAGCAGGGTAAATCAACCTCTGGATATAGTACGTAAGTGCAAAAATAATCGTAAGCAGGGCATACCAGATCCTGTCCTCTCCGGCACCGTACATGTTGAAGGCTATTAGCCCTGCAAGGATCCCGAGCACAGTTGCCACAGCGGTCTTGATAATTCCGTCCCTATGGGCCTTTTGCTTTTCTTCCGGGGTTTTTTCCCTGGCAAAGCTCTTTTTTTCAGTAATTTCTGCGCTTGCTGGCGCACGTTCTATGGAGGCCTCTACCTTTTCTGCGGATTCCTTTCCGGGTTTTGAGCCTTTAGACTTGGGGGTTTGTTTACTCAACTATGTACTCTCCTGAACGGCCGTTATCTCTTCTGGAAGCCTGGCTCCAGAGAATCATCAGGGAATCAGACTCGAAATGTCCCTGATTTAGACAAATTCATTACTTAAAACATTACCGATCTGATCTATAGATATCGAATCAATTCCTATTGAATTTAAATGTTTTGAAAACTTTGAAGGCCTGTGCCCCCCCGGGTGGTAGACCAGGGTAACTTCAGGGTCGAGTTTCCTGACCATATCCTCAAGCCCGCAGGCATCAAGGTGGTCGCTTATCCTGATTGTGGGATAAGGATAGTCCATCCGGCAGCTTAACACGTACTTGTTCATGTGCCAGGGGAGCTTATTAAGGTCCCAGGGAGCGACAATGAATACCCCGTCTTCTCCTCCGGAGTCAAGCCCTTCCAGCTCTCCGGCGTCTTCGAGCATGCTTTGGGTAAGTGCCCGGGTCCTGGCCTCCATCCGGATTGCTCCGTCGTACCCAAAACCCCTAACGAGTTCTACAGCCCGCTGGGCTTTTCCGAACTCATATGCCCCAAAGGCAACCGCCCCTTTCCCGAAAAGGGCGCTCTTCATGCTCTCCAGGTCATCCGTAAAATGGCAGGAGGGGTCTTCAGGGTCCCCGTAGTTGGCCTCGGTAATGAGGACATCACAGGGAGGAAGCGCGCTTGCATCCTTTACATCCCCGGTAACCAGGATCCGTGTCCCTACATCGTTTTTCCAGTAAAAAGCCGTTGCTCCTGCCGTATGTTCAGTGGGATAGGTCCTGACCCGGACCCCGCCCAGGTCAACTTCGTCCCCGAGCCTGAAAGTGCTGCCCCTGTACTCCCGGTCATGCCTGATCTCAAGCGCTCTTGCAGTCTTATCCGAACAAAAGGCTCGGTCCGAGAGCATCGCCGATTTCCCGTGGTGGTCGGAATGGGCATGGGTGATCAGGTAGGCATCGGGCTGGGGATACTTGCCCGGGGTCCTTGTGGTGTCAACGGAAAACATGCGCAAATTTCCGGCATCGTCCCTGAAGCGGATCGAGACATGGGGTTTAAATGTTCCACGGGAATTCCGCTGTCTGAGCGCCAGCACACCAAGGTCTATCAACTTTTTAGAAATCAAGCCAATCTTTGAGGAGATTACACTTAAGGTATTTACATTTTTTCTGTGGAGCCCCCGATATGCGCCTGACAGGGTATAGACCGGAAAAAGCTTTCAAAAAACAATTTAACCGGAAAGCACTATCAAGAAACCATTAACAAGAAACCATTAACAAGAAACCATTAACAAGAAAGAAACCGGAAAGTAAACGGAGTCAATTAAAGAAAATTATGAGCCCCGGGTTCCATGCAGCCCCGGGAAGATTCTTGTAAGAAAAAATAAAGGATCAGAGAATTTTATCGAGTTCTGCCGCAAGAACACTGCCCTGGGTAACTCCCATGTAGCGCTTGACTTCGACACCTTCTTTCTCAATGATAAGTGTCGGGACAGCGTGTATGCCGTACTTTGAAGCAAGTTCCTGGTTTTCGTCCACATCGACAACCTTGAACTCGACCCTGTCCCCATACTGCTTTTCGAGCTCTTCAAGAATCGGTTTTTGCATCCTGCAAGGTCCACACCATGTCGCTGAAAAGTCCAATAACATTGGTTTCATAAAATCACCTGCAATACGTTGAAACATCTGAATATTTTTTGGTGTTCGTTAGTTGATTCACTCAGGTAGCCAGCAGAAAATCGCACCCAAGCAGCCTGTACGACAGAGCTGACCGGAAACCCAATCCTGAATGATAAGCATAACCTGGAAGATAGAATTACCAGAACAGGGTCGGGAATCAATTGTATATATTATCTTCGAGCATATATAACGCTTATCTTGATATAAGGGGTCTCATTTTCAGCGTATTCCGAAAAAAGAACGCCTTCAGGCTTTTTACTGCAGGACCGGAAATCCGACCCCGGCCAATTTCCAGCAGGACACCTTTAACTCAACCCTGCACCCACAGGTGTGGGCTTGAACCTTTCCTGAAGACCTGAAATTTCCTGAAGACCTGAAACCTTTCCAGAGGGGGTAAAATTCAGGACCTGTCCCTGTCCTGAGTTTGAGAATTTCCGGCCTGCACTTTGATGATATTTCCAAAGTACATGCAGCCTTCCATGGAGATAGTCGGCATCTCGGGAGATTCGTCCACCAATTTTACGGGGGCGCCCCTGATAAGCACGCAGGGCACTCTTTCCCCGGCCTCCCCCATAAGGAGCTCGGCAGCCGAGACAAGGTTGTCTGCCACGGCTTTGTGCGTTATATGAAGGGGTTTCCCGTAGATGTCGGAACTGCCTCTTGCGTCCTCTACGGGCACAAACCCGGAAACCCCAAGGGCAAGCCCGGTACAGCCGAGCCTGAGGGGCTGGGTCCTGCTGTCCCCGATAATCACCCCGAGCCGACAGGAATGGCGCTGCTCAAGCCGTTTCCGAAGATCGTCTGCACTTTTCCGGGGGTCTTCGGGGAGGAGGACTACGCAGCCCTCCGGGGCGTTGGAGGCATCGATTCCTGCGTTAGGGGCAAGGATACCCTTTGTAATGGTAAGGGCAGCCCCCGGCACGCCCCCGAAGATCTCGTCACATTCCCTGAGCACGAGTTCCATTTCCCTGGGGTCAAGCTCGTACTTCTCTCCAAGGATCAGGGCCCTTTCCCCGGGCGTGATGCTTGCAAGCTCCACTATCCTCTTTTCCGCTGTTGCAACCGCAGACTCGGCCAGGACAAAAATGTCCCCTTCAAGGGGCTCCAGGCCGGCTTCTTTCAGGGAAGCTTCCAGGACCTGCATGATGTCGTCCCCTGCCCTGATAATCGGGGTCTTAATCCCAAACATCTGGATGGAAGTAATTTCTGAATTCATGTTTTGATGCCTTTGAAAACCAATACTTATTTACAATTCCCGGAACTGAAAAACCGATAGAGAGGGAATCCAGCGTAAAATACCGGAAGTTATTGATAAATGTATCCAAAATATACCCCGAATGTATCCGGAAATTTCCGAAAACTCCCGTATCAGTAAATGTACCCGGAAAGCTGTCTTAGAGCAGGGGGAATTCAGGCTAACCTGGAACAGCCGTTAATGACATTCAGGCCAGCTGATTCAACAGTGCATTTAAGTTCCCTGTAACACCTTTCAAAGAGGACAGGGGCAGCTTCGATCTCCCTTACATTGAAATCGTAGTAACTTGCAAATTCCTGCACCCTGGCCTCGAAATCCAGCTGATACTTAAGGCCGGTATCGATTTTTGCAACCTGTGTATACCGGGCGGCCCTGAATACCATCCTGGACTCTTCAAGTTTTTCGAGGCTTCTGGCAAAGCCGTTGGCTACAATCATGTTCTCCCAGCTGGCAGCCCACATGGGGGTCAGCATGAAGGTCCGGGCACCCGTGAAGCTTTTTACGGTATCCACGAAAGCTTTCTTTCCCCCCAGGGTTGCACAGATGCAGTCGTCTACCAGGTTTCCTTCGGCATCCCTGAGGAAGAGGAGGGGGCAGTCCAGATGCCCGAAATCTTCCTCAAGGTCTTTAAGCATGTTCCCGCAAAGCCCGTAGAAAAGCAGCAGCCCGTCAGAGAAGAGGGACATCCGCAGGACAGCCTCATAGACGTTCAGTTTAAGCCTGGTGCGCCTTTTACCCATGCCGACGATTTCCAGCACGTTCAGCACAAGCGCCAGGCCTTCCCCGCCTTCCAGGTGCATCTCTCTCAGCCCCCTGTGGGCTTCCACGTTTTCGAGAGTGATCTCCCTGCAGGGGCAGCCGACCTCACCCAGCTTTCGGACAATGCCCTCCGAACTTTCGTTTTTTATTATCAGGACTTCATCCACCTCATCATCCTGTTCCACAAGATGAACAATTTCATCTTCAAAGATTTTACAAGATATGATACCAATTACCCTCATACGAACCTCCTTTTCGAGCACCTCGGACCCGGCGGAAGCTTTCGGTTATTCAAATAACCCGACTCTCCGGGCAGGACCGTGTTTCCTGTCTCCCGGAGTCCGGGCCAGGAAATCGAACTCCGAAAAGGAATGCACCACTTTCAGCACTCCTGTCCGCAGCTGCTCAACTTATGCCCAAAAAAAGATACAGACAAAAAAGCTCTTTTCGACTACCAGACCTTTCTTATGCAACGCCTTTGAATAATACCTTAAGAGGAATGTACAAACCGATTTTCCCTCAGATGCCTTTTCCGAGCAATTGCCTGACACATCATCTCCCTGGCGACATGTAAGATTAAGAAACATAGCAGCGAAGGTTCGGGAGAAAGGAGAAGAATGCACGTTTTATGCGATCCTGCCGATCTACCATGTCACATGCCCGTAATATTATGTTTAACAGTGATTTCGCAATTAAGAGTGATTTGTATTTACATTTATTATGCAATTAACAATGTAAACTGTGCCGATAATAACTGCTTATAGTTACGAGATATAACTACTTAAAAACAGGCTAAAAAAAGAATATAGAAAGTTATATATGCAAAAATATTTGGCCGAACGCCACATAAGTTAACACTGTTACACAACAGATAAGTGATAGAAGTTAACGGCATGAAAGAAAGAAGAATTCACAAAGTTAAAGCTGCAAGCCAGAGGGGACCGGGAGACCGGGAAGTTGAATGGTAAAACAGGAGAAATAAATCCGTAGATATGAAATAAATGGTCTCGAGCTGTATGGTCTTGGGCCGGATGATCCCGGGCAGATACCCTTAACCTGTCCTTTCAGGTTTACTTAAGAGAATGCCCGGCCATGGAAAGCAGCCGCGGAGTATTTTTGTGAGAGCCTATTGGCATTATGTGAACTCCTCGAGAGAGATTCATAAGTTCCCTTATGGTTTCCGAAGCAATCAAAAGGCCTTCTTCCAGGGGGTCGGAGGCTCCCTTCATGCGGGCCATGACTTCCTCGGGCACATGAATTCCAGATATATTCCTGTTCATGTAATCTGCCATCTTCAGGGACTTCAGGGGGATCAGCCCGGCGATAACCGGAACTTCAAGATGGTTTACGGATTCCATAAACTCTTCGAACATGCCCACATCATAGACCGCCTGCGTCTGGATAAAATCCGCTCCGCACCTGACCTTCTTTTCAAGTTTTATAAGTTGAAGGGTCTTTTCAGGGTCTATCCCGGAGACTGCTCCTGCGCAAAAAGAGGTCCCGCCGTCCAGCATGTTCCCGGCAAAATCGATGCCAGAATCCAGCTTGCGGACAAGTTCCATAAGCTGCACGGAATCAAGGTCATATACGGGTTTTGAGCCGGGGTGGTCTCCACAGGATGGAAAATCCCCTGTCATCACGCAAATGTTCCTGATCCCTAAAGCATACGCTCCAAGAAGGTCGGACTGTAGCCCTATCCTGTTCCGGTCCCTGCAGGTAAGCTGCATGATCACCTCATGTCCTTCATCAAGCAGGAGCTTGCTGAAAGCCAGAGAACTCATGTGCATGATGGAGCACTGGTTATCGGTGACATTGACGGCATCCGCAATGCCCTTCAACTGGCGGGCGTCCTCCAGGGGAACAGAAACATTCACCCCTTTCGGAGGAGAAATTTCAGCAGTAATAAGAAACTTGCTGGAATTCAGTTTTTCTCGAAAATTAAAAAGCATTAAATAAGTATATTAGAAATGAAATTATTTAAAAGCATGCTCTTTTGGTGCATGTATTGTATAAAGAAGGTCAAGCCGGTGAATTTTCTTTAAACGTTCATAGATGAGCGACCATACGCAGTCTTTTTCACTGTCGACTTCACACTTCCCGTCAACCGCCCCCCCGCAGGGCCCGTTCAAAAGCCCCTTCGGGCACTGGGCTTTCGGGCAGAGGCCTCCGAATTCACTGATGGTGCAGTCCCCGCACATCACACACTGGCTGCTGAGCAGTTTCCCGCCGCTTGAGCCCCCGAGGGAAAGGGTATTATTCGAGCCGTAGATGGGAAGGTCCACCACGTTGGCCACAGCGGAAACCCCACTCCCGCAGCCCATGACAAGGACGCAGAGAGCTTCATCCAGCTTATCGTTTTTCTCTAGCAGGGTCTCATATGAGCGGATGCTGCAAGCTGCGGTGGGAAGGGCCCAGCCCACAACATGCTTTCCGCTTTCTTCCAGCCGGCGGCACATTTCGAGGACTTCGGGTTCTCCACCCGTCTTCAGCTTTGCAGCACAGACATTGCATCCGATAACAAAGATATAGTCCTCATTTTTTAATAATTCCAGGATCTCTTCAAAGGGTTTTGCTGAAGTTATGATCATACTTACCTCGAATATCGGTATTCCAGATCGTTCCGGTTTGCAATACACTCGCGGATCATTTCGGCAATAAGAGGGAGGGAGCGGGCCTGCCCAGCCAGTTTCCGGGCCAGGCGCCCGAACTGCAACAGGGTTCCCATCACAAGTACGTCAGTCATCTCCGTTTCATGGGAAACCGCATCCCGGGTAAGGGCAACATCCCCGCCCCTGGCAAGCATCTCCTGTTTCATGATCAGGGCCTCGGTGGTCGTAAGGTTCCTTATCCTGAGCACCAGGTGGACGCTCTTGTCCCGCATCACCTGCGAGCCTGTCCCCGTGGCCCCCAGCTTCCGCATCGCCATTGCTGCGTCCTGCGGGGTCCTTACCTCAAGCACGGAAACTTCGTACCTGCCTTCCTTTACAACACTTGGCCGGCTCCGTAAAGCCCCTGCAAGTTTCACAACGTCCGCAGTTTCGGGCACATCATGGGTCCGGATGATGTGAGCTCCCTTATAAACCGCAATAGCCGCCCCAGCCAGGCTGCCGTTGAGCCTTTCAGCTGCGGGCTTTTCCAGCACGTCCCCGATAAAAGACTTCCTTGAGAGAGCTGCAAGCAGGGGTTTTTCAAAAATCTTCAGGCGTTCGAAATCATCAAGGGTTTCAAAATCATAGACAGGCAACTTTTCCTCGGTCCAGCGCCCGATGGCAGGGTCAAGGATCAGGTTTTCCGGGCTTATACCCCCTGATTCGGCAGCCTGTATGATGGAATCAAGGGCTGCGATGATGGCATCCATTCCCAGCGGGTCTCCGGGGACCTTTTCAGAAGCCATCACCACAGCCGGGCAGCCGTAATCAGCCACCACCTTGATCATTCCCGGGTCAGCGGTAAAACCGGAAACGTCGTTTACAACGTCAGCCCCATACCTGAGGGCTGCTTCTGCTATTTCCGAAAACATAGTATCCACGGAAATCACCGCATCTACGTTGCCTTTCAGGACCTCCAGGACAGGCAGGAGACGGTCCAGTTCTTCATTTCTGCTGATCGGCTCGGCAAAACGCCAGGTGGAACGGGCCCCCAGGTCCAGGAAAGTTGCTCCGTCCTCAACCATTTTCAGGGCAGTCTCGAGCACTGAATCCGGAGTCACGACCGAACCGTCGTAAAAAGACTCCGGGCTCAGGTTAATGACGCCCATTACATGCGCAGGGTACCTGTCCCCAACTTTCAGACCGCAGATTGTAGTATCAACAACCATTTTTGACAACCAGATCAATATATAGAGATTTGATAGATTTTAAACCAGTTAACATCCAAAGGCACTCATAGATGTTCATAAATAAATAAGCATATGAATTTAGCCATGTAAACTTAACCATACAAACTTAATCATGCAAACTTAATCATGCAAACTTAATCATGCAAACTTAATCATGCAAACTTAATCATGCAAACTTAATCATGCAAACTTAATCATGCAAACTTAATCATGCAAACTTAATCATGCAAACTTAATCATACAAACTCAATCATGCAAACCAAACCATTCGAATGCATCGGATTTATGAATCGTTTTCAATTATGAAGCATTTTAGCGGCATGCTTCCAGTGCCCTGCAACATGCAGCGTACTCCGCGAATCCGGAGAAACATGTCCTCAAAAAACCTCTTTTATTCCAGCACCTGAAAGGCACCCGGGCATACAGAAGAAATGAAACAGGGTTTCCGGCCGGGAAGCGGAGGTATGGGAGGAAGTAAAGAGAGGTTCGGGGTATGCCTCTTGACTTAAATTCAAAGCCGCAGATGCTCGAGCAGGGAGATTCTCCGGGAATGGGGATCTGGAGCAGTGTTATGAGCGTTGGTATGGATGCAAACTTAAAGCGGCACTAAATGTGTAAACTTTAGGGAGGTATTGAATACATGAACTTTGAAGTGGTACTGAAATACATAAACTGCCGAATATGTAAATGTCTGCAGGTACCAGGCCTGATATTATTGAGATTGAACTATAAATTACATTTTTAGAAACTTATTATGAATATTTATTAATGTGGGAAATCCAGATTGTATTAAAGAAGGCTGCAATAATACATAAAAATATTGATGTATGTCAATAATTTTCCACAATTAGGAAAATAGAAAAAAAGATTCCCCGTAAGGGGAAAGAAAAAGTTATTAGACGCCGAATTCAGAGACTCTTTTCAGCACACATAAGCACGTGCTTCATGAGCATGGCAATGGTCATTGGGCCCACACCGCCGGGCACGGGAGTGATGAGAGAAGCTTTTTTGATCACGTTTTCGAAGTCCACGTCTCCGTAGACGCCGTCGGCTTCCTTGGTGATCCCCACATCGAAAATTACTACCCCTTCCTTTACCATATCGGCTTTTATAAGATGCTTGACCCCGGCCGCAACGACCAGAATATCGGCCTCCAGGGTGTACTTCTTCAGGTCATCGGTGAATACGTGGCAGACAGAAACCGTGGCGTTCCGGTTCAGGAACATGGCAGCCATGGGTTTTCCAACCACGTTGCTGTGCCCTACAACGACCGCATTTTTGCCTTTCAATTCAACACCGTACTCTTCCAGAGCCCTTATGACCCCTTTGGGGGTGCAGGGCACCAGGCCTTCGTCCCCTATCATGAGCTTACCCATGTTATAGGGGTGGAACCCATCCGCGTCCTTGGCAGGGGCTATTGCTTCCATTGCCTCCTGGGGAGAGAAGTGCTTAGGAAGAGGCAGCTGGAGCAGGATTGAGTGCACGTCTTTGTTTTTGTTCAGGCCCTCGATCAGGGCAAGCAGGTCTTCCTGGCTGGCTTCCGCAGGGAGCAGGTAGTCTTCGGCTTTGATGCCCACCCGTTCGCAAGCTTTGTGTTTCAGGCGGACGTACATCTTTGAGGCAGGGTCATCCCCGACAAGGATTGTGGCAAGCCCGGGAGTAACACCCCGGCTGCTTTCAAGTTCCTCGACCCCTGACCTTACTTCTTCTTCGACAAGCTGTGCAAGAGCTTTACCGTCTATGATCCTTGATTCATAGCCTTCAGCTGACATTGGTAGAAACATCCTAGATTATTTAATTAAAGGTAGACAGGGAATCTTGAGCAGAGTTCCCTTACCTTGCCATTAATTTCCGACAGGAGCTGTTCGTTTGCCGCATTTTTGATTGCGGTTTCGATGTAATCGGCAATAACTTCCATTTCCTCTTCCTTCATACCCCTTGTGGTGCAGGCAGGAGTCCCGAGCCTTACCCCGCTGGTGATGAAGGGGCTGCGGGTCTCGAAAGGCACGGTGTTTTTGTTGGCAATGATCCCGGCCTTACTGAGGGCTGCTTCTGCATCCTTTCCGGTGATGTCCAGGTTGTTGAGGTTTAAGAGCATGAGGTGGTTGTCAGTGCCGCCGGAGACCAGGTCAAAGCCCTTTTCCTTTAAGGAGGAGCAGAGGGCCTTTGCGTTCTTTACGGTCTGGGCCTGGTCCTGCCTGAACTTATCGCTCATGGCTTCTTTGAAAGCCACGGCCTTGGCAGCTATGATGTGCATAAGGGGCCCGCCCTGGATGCCAGGGAAGACTGCCTTGTTGACGCCTGCAGCAAGCTCTTCGTCCCTTGAGATGATCATTCCACCCCTGGGTCCCCTGAGGGTCTTGTGGGTGGTGGTGGTCACGAAGTCTGCATAAGGCACCGGGCTCTGGTGCACACCTGCAACCACAAGCCCCGCGATGTGGGCGATGTCTGCAAGGAGGTAGGCTCCCACTTCGTCGGCGATTTCCCTGAACTGCTTGAAATCGATCTCCCTGGGGTATGCTGAAGCCCCGCAGACGATCATGTTAGGCTTCTGTTCCTTTGCCATTTTCAGGAGCCCGGCATAATCCAGTGTCTCGGTTTCCCTGTTGACGCCGTAGGGCACGATGTTATAGAGCTTCCCTGAAAAGCTCACGGGACTGCCGTGGGAAAGGTGCCCCCCGTGAGAGAGGTCCATGGACATGATTGTGTCTCCCGGCTTCAGCACCGAGAAGTACACGGCCATGTTGGAGCCCGAGCCCGAGTGAGGCTGGACGTTTACGAATTTTGCCCCGAAAATTTCCTTGGCCCGTGCAATTGCAAGGTTTTCGGCAACATCCACGAAATCGCAGCCGCCGTAGTAGCGCTTGCCCGAATACCCTTCGGCATACTTGTTGGTCATTATTGAGCCCTGGGCTTCCATAACGGCCCTGCTCGCATAATTTTCGGACGCGATAAGGTTTAACCTGTATTCCTGACGCTCGGCCTCCATTTTGAGAGCCGCTGCAATTTCCGGATCAATCTCTTCTATGTAAGACATGACTGTCACCTGGTAATCCATGCATTTAAATCTGTATTGAATCACGAATTTTTTGACGTACTTTTTGATGTACTGATAGACTGCCTGTGAATCGATTAACGCTAGTTAAGTAGCCGTTCAAGGGCTACTAATGTCCAAGCTAATGTTCAAGAGCTTCTGACTATTCAAGAGCAGTTGATTGCTCAAAAGCTTCTGATTGTTCAAAAGCAGTTGATTATTAATAACTATTTGAGGGGGTTGAGAGCTACTTGAGGGGGTTGAGAGCTACTTGAGGGGTTGAGAGCTACTTGAGGGGGTTGAGAGCCGTTTGAGGCTGACAGCCACTCGAAGGCAGGAGTTACCCGACATATTTGATAGCTACCAGAAAGGGTTTTCTGTTACAGAAAGCCGGGTGGTCCGGTGGAGCCTCCAGCAGGCTTTTCAAGCCCCTGAAACTTTGAAATCTGAGAAGCTCTGCCCAGTTATAAACTTTTTTGAGCTACTTCTAGTTTAGAATGCTTATAATTTAGAATACTTATAATTTTGAACTGCTTATAAACATTAGGGTATTAATGAGGACAATGGGTAAAATCAATTCCGGTTTCGGGGTGATTATCTTTAGCAGGGAATTAGTCAATTCTGGTTTAGAATGATTATCGAGTATCAGGGTATCATTTAATATAATTCAATTCAGGATATAATTTTATTTGATTAAGGGTATAATTCGATTAATAGGGCAAATGACCGGACCAGAATGATTTCCCTGTACAGGCTCAGTCAAGGGCTATTACATTTCTGCCCTCGACTTTAAGCTTACCCTCCACAAATAATCTGACAGCTTCAGGGTAAATTATGTGTTCCTGCTCGAGGATCCGGGCCGTTAGGGTCTCTTCCGTGTCCCCCGGGAGTACGGGCACGCAGCTCTGGAGGATTATGGGCCCCGAATCTAACCCTTCGTCTACGAAATGCACGGTGCAACCTGCGACTTTCACCCCGTATTCGAAAGCCTGCCGCTGGGCATGAAGGCCTTTGAACGCCGGGAGAAGGGAGGGATGGATGTTCAGGACCCTGTGCCTGTATGCTTCAATTATTTCACTGCCCAGGAGCCTGAAATAGCCTGCTAGCAGGAGAAGGTCCGTGTCGTGTTCGGCCAGGATATTTAAGATTTCCCTGTCGTATCCGGCCCTGTCGTGCCCGGCCGGGTCAAGAAAAACAGCGTCTATCCCGTACTTCCTGGCGCGTTCGAGCGCATAGGCATCGGCCTTGTTAGAAATGACCACACTGATTCTGGCATTATTTATATGGCCCTTTTCAATGCTGTCTATGATCGCCTGGAGGTTTGAGCCCCTTCCGGAGACCAGCACTGCAATCTTTACCGTCATTGAAGCTTTTAGATTGAAACAGTGATATATTAGGGTTTTGGAACTTCAAAGCGCCGGAAAAAGAAACTGCAGAAAAGAAAACCGGAAAAAATAGAGAAACAAGAAGAAGAGAAACAAGAAGAAGAGAAACAAGAAGAAGAGAAACAAGAAGAAGAGAAACAAGAAGAAGAGAAACAAGAGGAAGAGAAACAAGAAGAAGAGAGATAAAAAAGGTCGGAAAGCAGAAAAATTGAAACTGCCGGATTTTTCAGCTCCCTTCCTTGCGCTCCTCTATGAAAGTGAGAAGCTCCTGCGAATCGCTGATTTTCCCGAGTTCTTTTTTCTCGATCAACACCGTGTTTTCCACGGACTTGATTTTGGCGTGCCCGTTGATGATAAACACGGACTGGGTCTCCGTAACGCATGAAATGCTGCTCATGAGATGGGCCCGCTTGATCACGGTGGTGTTGAACTCGCTTATCCCTGTGAGGATAACTGAAGACTTATCTTTTGAAATCGCCTTGAAAGGCGCCTGGGAAGTCTGGAGGACATCATACCCGAGCATGGAGATCATGCTGAGGACCGAGTCTTCCGGGAAAGGAATGTGGTACTTTTCAGTTTCCTCTTTTTCATTCTCAGGCTCTTTCCTGGACTTCCTGTTGCCGTAAGGCCTCAGGATGTCAATGGGCCTGGCCAGCTCAACCCGGAAGATCTCCTCAAGCTGGAGCACGACATCTATGGATGCGTCCATGCCTTCTTCTTCATATTTGCTGATAGTCCGCCTTGAAACCCCGACCATGGACGCAAGGGTTCCAAGGGACATGGACTGGTCAGTCCGGGCTTTTTTCAGCAGGTCTCCTTCGATTGAAACATAGAGCCCTCCCGGAGCTGCAGAGACAAGGGGAGGGATACCTTCTATAAAGTAATCGTGAAGGGTCTGGACGTTTAAAGCGAGGATGTCATAGCGCATGTACACCACGCTGTCCTCAAGCATCTGGTCCCTCGTCTTGGCCCCAACGACGATAGCTGACCCTCCCAGATACTCGGCCAGGAATTTCATTTCCCGGGCAGTCTCCTCGTTCAGCCCGTCAATATTAAATAAAACCTTGCAAAGTAAAAGTGTTTCATCCTTCCGCGCGGCAATATCAAAACTCCGGGGCCGGATGTTGCAGCGGTCCGAAAGAACGAAACCCGCATGTGACAATACATCAATAATTTGATGTATGAGAACTTCTTTTGTCATTCCATACCAATCTCTGTTTGAACATCTATATATATATTCCTCTATTGTCGATAATGTTTACAGGGTCAAAACAAGCAGGAGTACCCCCTAAAAACTCCCGTTGCAGGAAGCCGAAGGGCATGGATAGCCGCGGGAAAGAGGAAAAGAAGAAAAAATGATCATCGGAATTGACGACACTGACTCAAATGAAGGAATGTGCACCACGTATCTGGGAGCTCTGCTGCTGGAAGAACTGCAGGCTTTCGGGACAGTGGAAACTCCCCCGATCCTGGTCCGCCTGAACCCCACAATTCCCTACAAAACCAGGGGAAATGCTGCAGTCGCCCTCAAGCTAAGGACTGACTGCCCCGAGAAGGTCATGGGCCACGTTATAAACAGGATAAGGGAACTTGCACGCCTGGAATGTGAGAAAACAAACCCTGGAGCCGTATTTATCCCGGAAGAAGCCTGTGAACGCTTAAAACCCGTCCTCCTGGCATTCATGGAAGAAGCCGTAAGGGACGTTATCGAAATCGAAAGGGCAAAAGCCCTGATCTCGGAACTGGGAATTCCAGCAAAAGGCCTCAAGAACGGGAGAGGGCTTATAGGGGCCCTTGCAGCCTGCGGGGCCATGCTGAACCTTGAGAAATGGGACCACACCTTCGAGTACCTGGCATACAGGCAGCAGGAGAACTGGGGCACCCCCCGCTTCGTAGACAAAGAAAGCCTCTTTGAAGCTGACAGGGAGACCTATCCCGAGACCTGGGACACGGTGGACCTTGCAAACGGGCTTGTGGTCTGCGTGCCGCACTCTGCCGACCCCGTTCTCTTCGGAATCCGGGGAAAAAGCCCAAAAACCGTCACAAGAGCTGCCTCCATGGTCAGGGCCGAACCTGCAGCACGCTTTGCAGTCTACAGGACAAACCAGGGTACGGACATGCACCTCCTGCCTGCCGCAAACCTTGCCGAAATCCGGGACATGCACTCGTACAGGGCGGAAGGCACGGTATCCGCAGCCCCGAAAACCATCCAGGGAGGGCATGTAATATTTTCTCTCAGGGACAGAAAAGGAAATGAAATCGACTGCGCCGCCTTTGAGCCCACCAAAAATTTCAGGGCGCTTGTAAGAAAACTTATGCCCGGAGACAGGATAGCCCTCTCGGGAAGTGTCATGTCCCGGACCCTGAACATTGAAAAAATAGAGATCAAAGCCCTGGCCCCCCTTTACACGGAAGAAAACCCGAAATGCCCGGAATGCGGCAAGCATATGAAGTCCGCAGGGCAGGGACAGGGCTTCCGCTGCAAAAAATGCGGGACTGCAGCCCCCTCAAAAGTCAGGTGCGAAACCGAAAGGAGTCTCGTACCCGGGTTCTACGAAGTTCCTCCCTGCGCCCGGAGGCACCTGGCAAAGCCCCTTGTAAGGGAAGGATGCCAGGACTGCAAGGTCCATCCGGCCAGATAAAAGGAGAGGAAAAAGGAAAAGAGAGAAAGGAAAAGAGAGAAAGAAAAGAAAGGCTGCTGATTACCTTTCCATATCCCTCCTAACATAAAATATGAAAAGGAAGAAGAGGGCAAGCAGCAGGGCGAGCAACGAATAAAGCAAGCCGGAACCCAGCCAGCCTAAAATTCCTTTAGATGCACTGTCCTCTGACTCCGGGACGAAAACTGAACCTGCCTCCCTTCCCTGAGGGGAAAGGCTTTCATCCGGGCCATGAACAGCTGGTTCAAGGACAATTGACTGCTCCAGTTTTTCTTTCAACCTTTTAAGCTTGTAATAAGCCGGGAGCCCACCGTCCCCGGATCCGGCACTTCCGGGTCCGATATCCCCGTCCTCGGCCTTTTTTGACACGTTCACGGAAGAAGCACTGGAGTTAAGGTTTCCGGCAAGGTCTTCTGCAAAGAAGGTGATATTGTGGAGCCCGATTTCAAGGCTGAGGCTTTCTTTTAATTCCATGAGGCCTGCAGGAGTCGAGTTGCTCCCGTTGTCCAGCCGATACCAGATAAAACCGGGCTCGTTGATCCGGATTTCCAGGTCGACGGAGGTCCAGTTCAGTTCGCTGCTTTCAGTTTCATACCTGCTCCCGTTTTCGGGGGAAACGATGCTGAGCATCGGGGGCAGCGTGTCCACACCAAAACCGACCAGGGAAGAGTTTACGTTTCCGGAAAGGTCAATACCGTATGCTTTTACCCTGTGGGCCCCGTCGGGAAGTTCGAGAATATCCCGGGCTTCAAACTCTCCTATTTCACTGAAATACATGGCACTGGAGTTGTCCAGTGTATACCACCATTTTGAGATGCATTCATCTGCCCCTGCTTCCAGAGGAATCGTGGAGGCGGCATACGCCCGGCTCTCGGGGGACATTATGGCAATTACAGGTAAAATGGTGTCCTCCGGAACTGCGGCCTGCACGCTGAAGTTTACGGTCGTAGAATTGGGGTTTCCGGCAAGGTCAAAGCCCGAAACCTCAACCAGATGGCCGCCTTCTGGAAGGGAAAGGAAAGTTTCGGCCGTAAACTCGGTGTTTTCGCTGAAATTAAAGGGCCCTTCCCCATCAAGCCTGTAGGACCAGTTCCTTACTTTTTCGTCTGCGGAAACATAAAGGGTAAGCCCGGAGATCAGATAGGTCCTGTTATTCTCAGGAGAGAGGATTGAGAAAACGGGAGGTATGGAGTCCATCCTGAAGCTCACTTCCGAAAAGTTAAGCTGGCCCGCAAGGTCAAGCCCGTAGACCGCGACCCGGTGCTGCCCGTCCGAAACGTTGAGGAAAGACCTGGATGCAGATTCCCGGCTTTCGTTGAAAGGACGGGCGGAAGATCCGTCAAGCACATACCACCAGTCCAGGACCGGCTCGTTTGAACTGGCATTCAGCTCGACAAGGGAAGCCGGATAGGTCCTGTTTTCAGGAGAATTGATGGAAATAAGGGGGAGTGGGTCGGAAACCTGAGGGTCCTCTACCTCAACCTTGAAAGCCACAGCTGTTGAGTTGAGGTTTCCTGCAGGGTCAAGCCCGTAGACCTCAAGGCAGAAAACTCCGTTCCCGGGCTGGAGGGGCCCTTCTGCCGTAAACTCCGTGCTGCTGCTAAATTCGAAAATGCCCGAGTCATTGAGGGTGTACCACCACCTGGAAAGCCTTTCGTTTGAAGAGGCGTACAGCGGAACGGCTGGCACGGAATAGCTCATGTTCCTCGGGGAAAGTATGCTGAGCAGGGGCGGGACTCCGTCTTGCGGGACACCTTCGCTTACCGTGAAGTTTACGGCCGTGGAGTTGAGGTTCCCGGCAAGGTCAAACCCGTAAACCCTTACGCTGTGAGGGCCTGCGGAAAGTTCGAGGAGGGTTTCGGCGGTGAATGAGGAATTTTGATCAAACCCGAGGACACCTGACCCGTCGAGAGTATACCACCACTCCGAAAGGCTCTCGTTTGCATGGGCGTAGAGGAAAAGAGAGCTTCCGGTGTAGGTCCTGTTTTCTTCCGGAGTAAGAATGCTGATCAGGGGGGCACTGCGGTCAGCAGGAGAAATGCCCGAGTCGACTGAAAAGCCCACAGTGCTCGAGTTGACGTTTCCCGAAAGGTCGGTCCCGTATACCCGGAGGGTGTAACTGCCGTCCGGAAGGGCGAGAAGGGCTTCGGCTGAATACTTGAGGCTCTCTGAGAAGTTGAGGGATTCGTCCCCGTTAAGTGTGTACCACCAGCTCGAAATCACCTCATTCGAGGAGGCATAGAGAGGCACGGAACTGCCCGGATAGGTTCTTTCTGTCGGGGAGAGAATGGATATAACCGGGGGCACCAGGTCCCTGAAGAGGGGCAGGGCATCGCTTATATTGCCCGAAACATAAGGCTCGTCCCCGAAACCGTCCCCGTTTGAGTCGTTGCCCTCGTAATCGGACCAGTAGTTCCCCCCGATGTAAGGCCCACCGTAGATGTTGGGCCCCGGAGAAGAACTGACGTTCCAGATGTTTCCGGAACCGGCCGGCAGGGAAGCGTCCAGGGCATTTAGCGTATTGTTGAACAGGTTATTGTAGACAGTGTTGTTTTCACTGGCCTCAAAGGAGAGCCCGAATTCCGAATTCCCGGTGACAGAACTATCACAGAGGACATTTTCACCCGAAGCTGAAAAAAGGATTCCCTTCCCGTTAAATGAAACGTTGTTGGCTTTCAGGAGGTTGGACCCCGAGAACCTGAGGAGCAGGCCTCTGGCATTACCGGATAAATTATTGCCCGTAAGGGTATTGTTGCTGCAGGAAGCCTCAAGCTCCATACCTTCGGAATTTTCCGAAGCGTCGTTTCCGGCAATAAGGTTCTCCGAACTGTTTACCAGGCATATACCCTCAAAGGTCTGCCCTGTAATCCTGTTTTCCTGCACGGTATTGTTACTGCAGGCGGTTTCCACGCGGATGCCCCTGATCCCGGAAGAGACCGAATTGCCTGAAAGGGTGTTTCCATCGCAGGAATACCCGAGATAGAAACCATAGAGGTTATCGGCTGCGCTGTTGTTGTGCAGGAAATTGTTTTTGCATGAAGCCTTCAGGTAAAAAGCATACCTGTTTCCTGAGACATTATTCCACCCCAGGGTGTTGCCGGAGCAGGAGTTATCGAGGTAGAAGCCGTACTGGCTTTCCCTGTACTGGCTTTCCCTTATTATTCCCTGTACCGTCCCTGCATTTCCCTGCACGGTATTGTTTTTGATGATGTTGCCGCTGCAGCTGTCTTCAAGGGAGATGCCCAGGGAATTATTCAGGAGAGCGTTTGATTCCAGCAGGTTGTTGCTGCAGAAATACCCCAGATAAATGCCCCGGAAATTGTCCGAAAAGCTGTTGCCGGAGAGAGTATTCCCGGAGCAGGAATTTTTCAGGGCAAGAGCTTCCGAACAGCCCGTAACGGTGTTTCCGGCAAGGGTATCGTTGCATGAAGCTTCCAAAAGGATTCCATAATCAGCCCCTGAAACACTATTGTTTTCCAGCAGGCACCTTTCCCCTCTTTTCAGGGCAATGCCCAGGTAAGAAGCCTCAATATAGTTGTTGGCCAGGATAAGCCCTTTTCTCCCCTCAAGGACGAGGCCTGTCCCCCAGCCCCCGGTCCCGTTCAGGGAAAAACCGGAAATTGTAACGTTGTCGGCATCGACGACAATTAAGGGAAACTCCGGATTCAGGGCTTTGAGGATGACCGTCTCATTTCCCGGAACCCCGAGGGTGAGATTTGAGGTGGAGACCCTGAGGTTTTCGGCATACACACCGCTATGCACAAGAACAGTGTCTCCGGGCCCGGAGTCATTCAAAGCCTCCTGGATAGAAGTATAGCCCGCTGGACTACCTTCCCCACTAACATTAAGCGTGGCACCTGAGCAGGGACCACTAAAGAGCAAAAATAAGAAAAAAACAACGGATACGCATAAAGCTACACTTAGCACAAACTTCAGGAACATCTTTAGCATTATTTCTGTAGTGTACAGCACCCGCAACACCCACGATAGAAATGATGGAATTGATAGGTAAATTGATGAATCTTGCCCGTAAAACCCGGAATGAGAATAGGACCATGAGCAGGACAAAGAGCAAGGCCTGCAGGAGGACAAGCTACACAGATATGGAAAATTCCGGAACAAAATGACGTCAACCCCTCTTTATTTCAACAGATTAACAGACCCGAACAGGAGAGACAGGAAACCGGGAGCCTCTATAGTTAGGGAACAGGAAACCAGGTTTACCAATTTTATGGAAAAGACGTTTTATAAGTTACAAAGTATTATCAAATAGTTATGACACTGGATATATAAAATATATGATTTTGTTTCAATAATTATAAAAATAATAAATATTCAAATATTTAGAAATTAAATAGAATAGATCATCTAAATAAGGTCAAGAGTAGTATTTGTAAAATTGAAAAAAATATTCGGATCAAATTGTCAAGTCAAAAAATAATCAAAAAAGAAACCAAAGCATGAGCTGGAATGTGGGGATAAAGGTCCAGATCAAAAGGTTTCAAGAACAAAGGTTTCAAGATCAAAAGGTTTCAAGAACAAAAGTTTCAAGAACAAAAAGTAAAAGCGTAGGGAATATCCTGACAGGAACAACAGGCCTGAAGGGAGAGTAAGAGGAAGTAGAGGCGGACCTGAATGACTGTGCCCGCCACCCTTTAAAAGAACTCATCAAAAAACTCATACTAGTTCAGGAACTGGCGGAACTTTCCTTTTATGTTCGTTTCTCTCAATGCGCTTCAGGACCGAGACGAGCTGCTCTTCGGAGAGGAGGAGGGCTTCCCTGATGCTCAGGGGACTTGCGTCCATTTCAAGCATCCTGAGGACTTCATCAACGGTTACGTAAGGCATTCCAAGTTCGGCTTCATCGGTCTGCCCCGCCCAGAGCCCTGCGGTGGGCTTTTTGTTTATAATGGACTCGGGGATTCCGAGGCTGCGGGAAAGTTCCCAGACCTCGGTCTTATATAGTCCTCCTATGGGCTCGGTGTCGACGCCCCCGTCCCCATACTTGGTGTAGTAGCCCAGAAGGATCTCGGTTTTGTTTCCGGTCCCCATTACCATGCGGTCCAGCTGGTTTGCATGGAAATAAAGAAGCGACATCCTGATCCTTGCCTTCAGGTTTCCCCTTGAGAGCCTGTCTGAAGATTCGCTTTCCGGGACCGCATCCATGAACGCCCGGATAATCCCCGAGATATCAATTGTCCTGAACTCAATCCCGAGCCAGTCTGCAAGGGTTTTTGCATCTTCAATGTCTGCGGCAGGAGTAAGGCCGGATTCGGGCATATGGATTCCCAGAACCTTATCCGCCCCAAGGGCTTTTGCTGCAAGGGTCGCGGTAAGGGCGGAGTCGATGCCCCCGCTGATGCCCACCACAGCTCCGCTTAACCCTGCTTTGTTTACTTCATTCCGGATAAAATCAATAATCGTATTCTGCGCTCTTTTAAGGTCCATGCTCTCAAATTCCTGGATTCGCGATAATATATGTTGAAAAATATATGAAAGTCAGATGCTGTAAAACCATTTTATAGTAGTACGTAAGCCGTATATAATAATCCTGCGTGGAAAACGTAAGGAGGGTAAACTTATTTAATAAATAGAGGATATATTGGGGAAATATAGCACGTTTATTATAAAATATGCACCCTTATTCGGTGACAGGTATCTTTGAAATAAAAGAAGCATATAATATAGATAGCAAATAGAGCAAAATAGAGCCCGAATCTCGCAATCCGGGAATTTCAGGAAAAATTATTAGATACCGTTCATTTTACGGCTTACCAGATAAAAATTACAATCAAAAAGACAACTATTTTCGGGATGACCCATGGACGAAATACAGTTGAAGGTTGAAAAGGCATATCCTATTGACCTTGGCAGAGGAATCATACGGCTTGATCCGACAGCGCTGCTGAAACTTCAGCTCTCGCCTGGCGATATTGTGGAGATCAGGGGAAAGAAAAAGACCACCGCAAAAGTCTGGAGAGCAGACCGGCAGGACTGGGAACAGGGAATCGTACGGATTGACAACTTCATCCGGCAGAATGCCGGAGTCTCCATCGGAGAGAGGGTCAGTATCAAAAAAGTGGAAGCACCTGAGGCAAAAAAGCTCATCCTGGCGCTTCCTGAGAGCATGACCCAGGCCGGGGGGCCTGAGCTTCAGTTCGGGGAACACGCAAACGAGATTATAAAGCGGCATATCCTGAAAAGGCCCGTTTTTAAGGGGGATATCATCCCGATAATCAATTCAATGGCGCAGCCCATGACGGAGTCCCTGACCACAAGTCAGGTGATCCCGCTGGTCGCAGTCGAGACCGATCCGACGAACACCATTGTCCTGATAACCGAATCCACGGCTATTGAACTCCGTAAAAAGCCGGTCCAGGGCTACGAAAAAGTAGCCAGGGGCGTCACCTATGAAGACATAGGGGGCCTTGGCCAGGAGATCGTGCGCGTAAGGGAAATGATAGAGCTGCCCATAAAACACCCGGAGCTCTTCCGCCACCTGAACATTGAGCCTCCTAAGGGGGTCATCCTCTACGGCCCACCGGGCACCGGAAAGACCCTGATAGCAAAAGCCGTTGCCAACGAAACCGGAGCAAGTTTCCACTACATTGCAGGCCCCGAAATTGTAGGGAAGTTCTACGGGGAAAGCGAGGAAAGGCTTCGGAAAATTTTTGAAGAGGCTACCCAGGAAGCTCCTTCGGTCATTTTCATCGACGAAATCGATTCCATTGCCCCAAAGAGGGAAAATGTGACAGGGGAAGTAGAAAGGCGCGTTGTTGCCCAGCTCCTGACCCTTATGGACGGAATGGAAGAAAGAGGGCAGGTGGTTGTGATCGGGGCCACGAACCGTGTGGACGCCATCGACCCCGCGCTTCGGAGACCAGGCCGCTTTGACAGGGAAATCCATATCGGAGTCCCTGACACAAAAGACAGGTATGAGATCCTGCAGATCCACACCCGCGGCATGCCCATGGAAAGGGACGAAGAACCCGGAGCTGCTGAAGTTGCAGAAACCGAAGTTGAAGCCGAGGAAGCTGCAAGGGAAAAGAAAGAGAAAGAGAATAGGTACCTGATGGACCTGGCAGAGCGGACCCAGGGCTTTGTGGGTGCAGACCTGCTCGCCCTCGTACAGGAAGCTGCCATGCGCTGCCTCAGGGAAAACCTGCCTGACCTGGACCTGGAAAAGGAAGCCATCCCTCCTGAAAGGCTTGAGAAGATCACGGTAAGCAAGAAGAACTTTGAAGATGCCCTTATGGAAACCGAGCCTTCGGCCCTGAGAGAGATCTATGTGGAGATGCCCTCCGTAGGCTGGGGAGACGTGGGAGGCCTTGAAGAAGCAAAGCAGGCGATCATCGAATCCGTGGAATGGCCCATAAAGAGGCCTGAGAAGTTCATGCAGATGGGCATAAAAGCCCCAAAGGGAATCCTGCTCTACGGCCCGCCAGGGACGGGAAAGACCCTGATAGCCCAGGCTGTAGCCAGGGAGTGCAACGCCAACTTCATCAGCGTCAAGGGGCCCGAGATGTTCTCGAAATGGCTGGGTGAGTCGGAAAAAGCAATCCGCGAAACTTTCAAGAGAGCCCGGCAGGTTGCCCCATGTGTGATTTTCTTTGATGAAATAGACTCCATTGCCTCCATGCCCGGAATGGAATCCGGGGACAGCAGGACTTCGGAGAGAGTGCTGAACCAGCTCCTGACCGAGATGGACGGCCTGGAGACCCTCAAGGACGTGGTGGTTATTGCCGCAACAAACCGCCCTAACCTCCTGGACCCCGCAATCATCCGGCCCGGCCGCTTTGACCGGCTGGTCTTTGTAGGTGCCCCTGACCGCACGGGCAGGATCAGGATCTTCAGGATCCATACAAAGGGCACACCTCTGGCCGAAGACGTTGACCTTGAAAACCTTGCAAATATAACTGAAGGGTATGTGGGTGCCGATATTGAGTCCATCTGCAGGGAAGCTGTGATGCTGGCTCTTCGGGAGAACTTCGACGTGGAGAAGATAGAGATGAGGCACTTCAGGGAAGCCCTGAAAAAGGTTAAGCCCACTCTCACCGAAAACATAACCCAGTTCTACCAGAAGATAGAAGAGCAGTTCAAGGGTGGACAGAAGCCTGCCGAACCAAGTGCTTATATAGGATACAGGTAAGAATTTAAAGGAGTAACTCTTAAAAGGAAAAAGTCTTTAAAAAATCTATTTAAAGAAGAAACAAATCTTTAAGAGTGGAAAAAGCCCGCGTTATTCAAGCCCGCATTATACCGAGGACGGAGAAACGATAAAAATGTCGAAAATATTTGCAAGGAACCTTCTCTTCAACAAGCAGGTGATGGCCACAGACGGAACGGAGATAGGAACACTGAGCAACATTGTAGTGGAAATCAAAGGCGGACGCATCATTGACCTGATGGTAACCCCGAATGTTAACCTCGACATCTCAAGATACAAAAAAGAGGATACTTATATACTCCTGCCCTTCGATTCCGTGAGTGCCATCAAGGACTATATCATCATTGACAAGATGAAAGCCAGGGCATAATTGAACCGGAAAGAAAGGAAAGTGATCTCCTTTCCTTTCATATCTTGTTTTCTTTTTCATTCCATATTTCTTTCAGCCTAGAGGGACTTTTCTTTTAATTCGTGCTATTCTATGTTTGTTGTATCCTGAAATTTTGTTGTATCCTGAAATGATTTCGCAAATTCAAAACCGCTGGATAGTTCGATGCATGATACAATAGCTGGCAGTTGGAATGGTGCTTATGGCAAATATAATTAGATATTTATGAGGGCTGGTCCCCATAGCTAACTCTACGCCCTGAGGCAGAGAACTTCACATGAAACCTACTTTCTGTTACGGACGCATGGAGTAAGGAGTTTGAGGTATGCGCGCCACATCCCCAGCAAAAGTAAAACATGACCCGGGATCAGGACCTGAGATTTCAAATAAAATGTAAGCCACTGTTATCGCCTTAAGGCTCAGGGGCATCGAGAATGCAAAACCGTTTACCATATATAATTCAGGCCGCCGCGCTGTTCATGGTGCGGACCAGCTATGCAGGGGTTTTGAAGCATTATTGTTTTGCATTTAGGAGCAATAAGTATGGATGTGAAAATGAAAGGTATTGTAAGAGTTGTACCATACGATCCCGATTGGAAAAATGAATTTTCGAAAATAAAAGCAATGATTTCTGACTGTGTCGGAGACCTTATAATCAATATCGATCATGTTGGGAGCACGGCGATTGAAGGTCTTGCTTCAAAACCTATCATTGATATTGATGTAGTCATTGATTCGTATGATGTTTTTCCCGCTGTGAAAGACAGGCTTTCAGAAATTGGGTTTGAACATGAAGGAAATTTAGGTGTTGAAGGCAGAGAAGCTTTCAAAAGAACCTTTATAGACGAATTTCTGCCGTATCACATGTATGTATGTCCAAAGAATGGTAAAGGGCATCTTGAGCATATTGCTTTCCGTGATTATTTAAGGAATCATCCGGAAGCCGTGAAAACTTACGGAGAACTCAAAATTAGATTGGCTGAACAGTTTAGAACTGATATTACAGCTTACGTAAATGCAAAGCATGAATTTGTACAAAGCATTCTTAAAAACGTAAATAAAGAATAACTGTACTTGGAGGCAAATTAAATATTTTTTTGAGTAGAACGCCCGGCAATTGCGAATTCAAGGCAGTGCCGTCCATCAAATTTAATTATTTTTGAAACTATTTTTGAAACTATTTTTGAAACTATTTTTGAAACTATTTTTAAATCCATTCCTTAGACTCCAGGAATTCAAAGGCTTCCACTGCCCCTTCCCCGAATCCTGCTTTTGTAACATAATCAGCAACCTTTTTTATATCTTCATCCCCGTTCCCGACGGCAATTCCAAAACCCGCAGCTTCAAGCATCTCAACATCGTTTGCGGAGTCACCTATAGCTACAAAGTCTTTCGGCTCAAGCCCCATCATCCCTGCAATTTTTACCAGGCCGGTGCCCTTATTTATTTTCCTGCTTTTGATATGGATTGCATACTTGGTATCGATGATTTCCACATCAAGAGGCTGGGTTTCCAGGAGACCCCTGGCTTTTTCAAGGTCAAAATCCCGCCTGAGGGCTATCTCGGTTTTCCGGTAGAAGGGGTCAAGTTTTGTGAGCTTGAAATGTTCGGAAAGAAAAGAATACGCTTTTTCGCATTCTTCAAGGCTTTCTTCGAAGGCCCCGTTCAAGTCGTAGCGGACTGTAACAGCCCCTCCGTTTTCGGCAATCACGGCTCCTTCCAGGCCGATAAGCTTTGAGGCAGTCCGCGCATAACATAAAATATTTCCTGTTGCAAGGACCACAGGGACTTTGAGGGCACGGATCTTCCTGACAGCCCCCAGGTGGAGTTCCCTGGCTTCGCAGGTGATCGTCCCGTCTATGTCAACAACAATAGCTTTGAATTTCATTGAAAAGAGATAGAACGGGGAGAAATAAAATGTTTCCCCGTTCCAAATATTCAAATTTTCAACTGGAAATTAATTTTTTACTGGTCCATGAGCCCTGCGGTTGTGACGGCTACAATGGCTTCCCCTTCGGGAAGGTTGGGAGAGTCCACCAGGCGGATGATCCTCTTTTCCCCTTTGGACTTCCTGAGATAAAGCCTGAAGGTTGCGGTGTGCCCCACTATGTGCCCTCCGACGGGCTTGGTCGGGTCTCCGAAGAAGGCATCGGGCTTTGCCATGACCTGGTTTGTAACGACCACACAGGAGTTGAAAAGGTCTCCGAAACGGAGCAGGCCGTGCATGTGCTTGTTGAGCTTCTGCTGCCTGTCTGCAAGGGTGCCACGTCCCACGTACTCCGCCCTGAAATGAGCCATGAGGGAGTCTACGATCAGCAAACGAACGGGTTTTTCCGAGTCCTTGAGTTCGTTTGCCAGGTCCGTTGCAGAGTCTACTAGCAGCATCTGGTGGTTGGAATTGTATGCCCTTGCCACGTGAATGTTCTGCAGGAATTCTTCGGGGTTCAGTTCCATACCGTATTTATCGGCCAGGCCCTGTACCATCTGGGTGATTCTTTCCGGCCTGAAGGTATTTTCGGTGTCAATGATGATGACTGAGCCGTTTAAGCCCCCGTGTTCCCTGTCCATCTGGACATTCACGGCAAACTGGTGGGCCAGCTGGGTCTTTCCTGAACCGAATTCACCGTAAAGTTCGGTAATGGCCTGGGTCTCGATGCCCCCACCCATCATTTCGTTAAATTCCGTACAGCCGGTGGTCAGTTTCCCCACCAATTTCCGCCTTTCCAGCACGACATCCCCCGTCTCAAAACCTCCGATGTCAGCAGCCTGTCTTGCGGCATTAATGATCTTTGCAGCCGTCGACTCCCCGATTTCGGCTGTTGTTGCAAGTTCGGCAGGGGAGGCTACCGCCACCGCCTCGACAGTGTTAAATCCGGCTTCCTTGAGTTTTTCTGCAGTTGCAGGGCCAACTCCGGGCAACTCTTCCAGTGCTATTTCGCTCATTAAGGATAACTCCGTTAAGATGCACATGTTTGCATAAGGTGCATAACAGTTGCTTCCCTATTGTCTTGCAGGTATATAAAGCTGGAGGGGGCGGGGTGAAAGTATTCACCGAGACCCTGGAAACACAATCAAGAGGCAGAAAAGGCATGACAAAAGAAAAAGAAAAAATAACGGGAAATAACGGGAAATAACAGGAAATAACAGGAAATAACAGGAACAAAACGGGAACAGAACGGGAACAGAACGGGAACAAAATGGAAAAACAAAGAATAACATGGAAAAAGTAAGGCATATTTCACATGGAGATATTTCACACGGAGAGATAGTTGAAAAGAAGAAAAAGAAGAAAATGCTTCTAAAAAACTGAAAAAAACCAAAAACTTCTTTTTACTTGATATAGTATCACCCATCATGCCAAAGGTTGCTGTAGGCGGTACTTTTCAGTATCTTCATGATGGACATTCCAAACTTATAGAGAAAGCATTTGAGGTAGCCGGGGATGAGAAAGTCTACATAGGGCTCACCTCGGATGAGATGCTACGCAAAAACCACAATGTTGACGATTATGAAACCAGAAGGTCCCGCCTGCTGGCGTGCATAGAAAAAATGGGAATCACGGCAGAAAAATATGAGATTACCAAACTGAACGATCCTTACGGCCCCACCCTTGAAGACGACTTTGATTACATCGTTGTCTCCCCTGAGACATATCCCGTTGCCCTCAAGATCAACAGCATCCGGGAAGAAAAAGGGAAAAAACCCCTGGAAATCGCATACGTAGAATATGTGATGGCTGAAGACGGGATCCCGATCTCCTCCACGAGGATCGCAAAAGGGGAAATAGACCGGCACGGCAGGTTAAAAAAAGAACCGTGAGTAGCAGAAGGAGTCCGTATTTCCGGAGGCCGTTTTCTAAATAAATGTCTCTTTTTCAGATGGCACTTTTCTCCCGATGCCACTTGATTCAATTACCGCTTTTTTCATATGTTCACGGTTTTCAACAAGTATAAATCGGGATAGGGTTATAAACTGCTAGCATGCCAAGAGAATTTACAAAAAAGGACATTGAGATTTTCAACAAGCTAGCCCCGGAAGCCGGAGGAGAAACCTATTCCAGAGAAGCAGGACACCGTTTCCCCTTCATCCTGCGTCCCATCTCACACAAATTTGCCGAGTCTCCGGAAGACTTCAGGGAGCGGCTGGAAAGGCTGGACCCGGAGGAACTTGACTATCTTGTAGGGCTTGCCCTTGAAGGAAAAGAAGACATCCAGTCCCTGGACGAAGACCTCGAAGAATTTGTAGCCGTTGTAGCCGAAAAGCTTCCTCCCGAGAGGACAAAGGAGCTAAAGAACTTCCTCGGGGTTGTCTGAATCACCGGACTGTCCGAAAGAAAGAAAGCTCAACCTCAAATCATGCAGGAGTGAAGGAGAAACTTACAGCCTGCTGAAGTTCTTAGATAAACTTTTGGAAAAACATGCCGCCTGAAAAACTGTTATTCGGAACCGCCGGGGTCCCGGGGAGTGCAAAGGGGAAAAACAGCACTTCAGGGATTGAACGCATCCGGGAACTCGGCCTTGAATGCATGGAGCTTGAATTCGTGCAGGGAGTACGGATGAGTGAAAAAGGGGCAGAAAACGTCTGGGAAAGTGCCTCAAAAGAAGGCGTGGCCCTCAGCGTCCATGCGCCTTACTACATCAACCTGAACTCCCCTGAAGAAGAGAAACTTAAGGCAAGCGTAGAAAGGATTTACCAGGCTGCAAGGATAGGCAGCCTCTGCGGGGCTGAGTCCATTGTGCTGCATGCAGCCTTCTACCAGAAGAGCAGCAAAGAAAGCACCTATGAAAAAGTCTCAAAAGCCCTTCGGGAACTTACAGGGCAGCTTCTGGACGAAGGAATCCCTGCGGTCCTGCGCCCCGAGACGATGGGCAAACGCACGCAGTTCGGCACCCTTGAAGAAGTGCTTGCCTTAAGCTCGGAAATAGAGGGCGTCAGGCCCTGCCTGGACTTTTCCCACATGCACGCAAGGGAAGGAAAGGAAAATTCCTACCCGGAATTTACGGCAATCCTCTCAAAGGTGGAAGAGGCCCTGGGAAAAGAAGGGCTTTGCAGCATGCATATGCACGTCTCGGGGATCGAATACGACCGGAACGGAGAAAAAAAGCACCTGCTCCTTAAAGAGTCCGATTTCAATTACCCCGAACTTATGAAAGCCTTAAAGGATTTCAGGGCCAGAGGGCTGCTCATCTGCGAGAGCCCTTCCCAGGAAGAAGACGCCCTACTGCTAAAGAACTGCTACCAGTCTATTTGAGAAAATTGTCTGAAGGCAAAAAGTAAAAGTGGCCAAAAACAGGCCGAAAAAGAAAGATAAGAAAGAAGAAAAATCACCGGTGACGGACACGGTTCATGTCCGGAAAACTTCCACGGAATCCTCAAAGGCTTCAATCCACGGAAGGCCTTCTTCCTTATTGAACACGCCCACGTTTAACTCGATCCCGCTCATTTCCACATACTCGCGGATCCGCTTGAAAGCATGTTCGACCATGCCACCGCCTGTCAGGATCATGCAGCGTTTCCCGCAGAGGGCGGTCAGGATGGACTTATCTATCACCCCTGTGGTGACGTCAAGGAAGATGCCGTCCTCTTCGGCCAGCGTCTTGCTCTTTTTGCCCATGGCACCCACGAAGGTGATGTCCCCTTCCTCAATAAGGTGGAGGATCTCGGGGTAGGAATAACTGTCCGTGTCATAGAGCAGGATTCCCCCTGCCTTGATGCTGCGGCGTTTCAGCTCCACAATGGCTTTTCCTTCGGGATGGATATGAAGGACTTTTGCATTGACAGCTTCATAAGGAGAATTGGGGGAGTACTCCCCGTAAAGGATTCCGAGGTTCAGGGTATCTCCTTCCCGGATTCCTGGCGGGGCGTCAACCCACATCAATTCGGGAGGCCGGAGTGCATTTACGAGCTCGGGAAGCGTTTTTGGGGACTGGTACCCGCACGCAAGGCCCCTTCTTTCAAGTTCGTGGTAGACCTCCAGAGAGGAGGGCTGCCTCAAACCGGCAAGTTTCAGGAGCTCGGTCTGCCTGAAGAGTTCCTCAGGAACGCCCTCTCCGATAAGCTCGCTGTTTGACATTAGGTAAACGTAGTCCGACCAGCGGTATGCCAGGTCGACATCATGGGTTGAGATGATGATGGTGCTTCCGAAATGGTTGAACTCATTGAGAAGGTCCATGATGTCGTCCGCTCCCACGGGGTCCAGGTTTGAGAGGGGCTCGTCAAGGACGATCACTTCGGGTTCCATTGCCATTACCCCTGCAATTGCCACCCTCTTCTTCTGCCCCCCGCTCAGGTGGTGGGGAGGCCGGTCCCTGAGATGGGAAAGCCCCACGCATTCAAGTGCACGGTTCACGCAGGCCTCAACCTTTTCCCGGGGGTAGTCCAGGTTTGCCGGGCCGAAGGCCACGTCCTGATACACGGTAGGGGCAAAGAGCTGGTCATCCGAGTTCTGGAATACAAGCCCTACGGACTTTCGGATTTCCCGGAGGGACTTTGAATCGTATTTCAAGGGCTTGCCATGGAAAAGGACCTCACCTGTTTCAGGCTTTAAAGT
Source organism: Methanosarcina sp. KYL-1 (assembly GCF_024372725.1). GTDB lineage: Archaea > Halobacteriota > Methanosarcinia > Methanosarcinales > Methanosarcinaceae > Methanosarcina. Next base: position 29,838 of record NZ_VOUA01000016.1, on the reverse strand, counting down.
CCCGTTTAGGAGCAGGAAAAGTGTTGATTTGCCGGACCCGTTCTGCCCTACAAAAGCAATTTTTTTCCCCTTTTCGATCTTGATATTGATATCCCTGACAGCAACGGTCCTGTCAGGGTAGGAGTACTTAAGCCCTTTAGTCTCGATAATGGTCATGTTTTTACCTCAGATGACGGATACGCCCCTTGTAAGATAGAGCAGTGCGATTGTGGATAGGAAATACATGGATGTGAGCAGGACCTCTGGCGCTTTGACCGGTTTTCTTGCCTCAAACAACATCATTTTCCCGTCATAGCACCTGGAGTTCATGGATATAAACAGTTTTTCTCCCTGTTCCCAGGACCGGATGAAGAGTGTACCTGTGAGCATCCCGAAGGAATGGAAGGACTTTTTGAAATCTCCGTACCCAAGCCTGACAGTCTGGGCAAACTTTATGCAGAGGGCCATATCCAGAAAAACGAAGATATAGCGATAAATAAGCATGGAAAGCTCGAGAAGGGAATCAGGAAGCCGGGTAGCCTTAAGGACGGAAAACAGCTCGATCATGGGGGTTGAGAGAGCCAGGAAATAAAGGCAGCACATCCCGCTAACGGACCTCGAAAGGACCAGTGATGCAAGTTCTGCGCCGTCTGCCCGGATAGCCAGGGAATAGCCGACAAGATTAAAGGAATAAAGTTCAGCCCCCGAGCCCGAAAAAAAAGCGATTATCAAAACCCCCATCACGGCAAAGCCAAGAGGAGCTGCCAGGAGTTTCAGATAAAATGAGAGCGGGATTTTCCCGAGAAGAAGCGTTGCAAGGCTCATGCAGAGCGCTATGAACAGAGGAGGAATAGGGGAAGTGGCTGAAACTCCTGCAAGCAGGCCGAAAGCTACTATCATCAGCTTAAGCCAGTTATTCCGGGACCTGAGAGGACTCATCAGGGCATAATCATCAAGAATACTTGTCATTGGGGAACCCGCTCCGGATGAATTCAAGTTAAAAAGTAAAAATAATAGACAAAAGATAAAAACTTTCCTTTCCAGAACGGAATGGAAAGTAAACCCTGAAAAGAAATTAACGATAAAAACTCAGGTCATAAAGACCGGGGTTCGCTTTTCGACCGGTTTTTCCCGTCGTTATATCCGATCTCATCTTCATAGCGGTTTTTAGCCCTGTAATACCCGAGGAAGTAGCCGATAATCCCTGCACCGATGGCTGCCTGGAGCCCGAAAAGGAGGCTTTCGATCTCACCGCTTGGTGGTTCCCAGAAAGGTTCTGCATTTGGCTCGTAGGTCCCCCCGGTCAGCTCGTTGATTACGCCTTCGGCTTCCCCGTCAGCCCCGCCGTACTCGGCATCCGTGGTAGAAGACATGTAAAAGAACTGGACTGCAAAGACCAGTAAGATGGCAAGCACGATAAGTTCAAGTTTCCTGCTCATGCGGAAATCCCCCTGAGTTTGCGGACAACCGACTCTTCGATTACTTTCATTTCCACAAGGATATCGCTCTTAAGGTTGACAACATACTTGAAGAGCAGGGCACTGACAGCGCCTTCCATGATGGCCAGGGGCACCTGGGTAACTGCAAAGATCATCGCAAACTTTTCGAAGGATGCAAGGAACCCTCCGACTGGTTCAGGGAACGCCAGGGCAAGTTCTACCGAAGTCGTAACATAGGTCGCCCAGTCCCCGAGAGCTGTGGCCAGGAAGACAACAACGTAGAAGTTAAGGTTTGCTTTCATACCGGCTTTGTAGACCAGGTATGCCACAACCGGGCCCACAATGCCCATGGAAAAGACGTTTGCCCCGAGAGGAAGCAATCCGCCATGGGCCAGGAAAAGCGCCTGGAAGAGCAGCACAATTGTTCCAAGCACTGCGGAAATTGCCGGCCCGAACATGATTGCTGCAATACCTGTCCCTGTGGGGTGTGAGCAACTGCCATTAACCGAGGGCAATTTAAGGGCAGAGAGCACGAAGACAAACGCGCCCGCGACAGCCAGTAGAGGCAATATTTCACGTTTTTCGTTCACCAGTCTGTTCAATTTATAGATGCCGTACATTATCACCGGGATAGATATTGCAAACCAGATCTGCCACCAGGGCGTGGGTAAAAAACCTTCCATTATATGCATTCGATCACCATTAGAAGTATGAATAGAGGGATAACAAGTAAACATTACTGATATTAAGACAAATTAAATTGAGTTAATTAGTAAATAAAGGTTACGGCGAGAAAGAAGCGAGTGCATAAGGACTTATATAATAAGTTTATGGACCTTAAGATTTGCGATAAGAAAAGGCCTGGAGAAAAAACAAGCAAACTTGAATAATAAAAGATATAAAATGCAAAATATATTATGCATATTTTGAATAATTAAAGGAAAAAAATACGAGTCTTTGGGCCTCATTACAGCGGCAAGAGAAAAAAGAGTTGCCTGAAGGGCAGGGCAAAAGCAAATTTTCCCCCATAAAAAGTAAAGTTGTCCTGAAAATAAGAAAAAATAAAAGAAAAATAAAAATAAAAAAAATAAAAATGGAGGTTATATCCGCATATAGTCCCGTTTTGTGACCCGGAAGATAGGTCAAAGATGGCAGTGCAAAGCAAAGCAAAATCAACTAAATTTGATTTTACAATTAAATATTGTACCTCGTGATATATATACATGCCGATTTGCTCCCAATATAAAGAATTCTATGAAAAAACACAATGCTGAGAATCAATTTCCCTGAAAAAAGGAAAATAACTCTCCTGAGAGAAAATCCACTTGAGTTGAGAAACAAAAGAGAAAAGGGAGGAAAAACGCTGTTTGAAAAAAGATCAGATTTCCTTTCCCTGTGAGCCTGACTTCCAGAACCGAGATATGACCCAGAAACGAAAAGACCCGGAAACGAAATGACCCGAAGATGAGGACTCACTCACAGGACGGTTCAGAGACCGTGGTTCACATGCGAGACGGCTCAGAGACCATGGTTCAGAAATGCTACCAGATAAGCAATAGCAAAATATCGCACGAACTTACCTGCAAAGACCAGGATGGAAAACAGCTTAAATCGAAGGTTCATGAGCCCTGCAACCATGGTGATAACATCTCCTATCCCGGGGACCCAGGTAAAAAGCAGAGTATAAACCCCGTACCTATTAAAAAGGCGTTCGCTTTTTTTGAGCTTCTCGGGGGAGGGAGAGAAGTATTTTTCAATTGCATCCCTGCCCTTCAAACCTATGTAGTAAGTGGTGCATGCACCAAGATAGTTTCCTATGGTTGCGACCATTACGACAATAAAAGGATTGAAACCTTTGTAGATAAGCGCAACTAACAGTGCTTCCGCCCCGAAAGGAAGGACAGTGGAGGCCAGAAAGCTCAGGATGAAGAGGTTCAGGTAGCCATTATCAATGATAAAGGAACTCAGAAGTTCAAGCATTGTATTGATCCTAAGGGCAAATTTCCTGGATTTGCCGCTTTTTCGGGATTATGGGATTTTTTTCTATTTCATATGCGTTTTCTTTCTTCGTATCCAGGGTTTACTCTTGCATATGTTTTACTCTTACTTATTATCCTGCGTATCGGTAACCATCCTGTATACAAATTATACCGTCCAGCATATCTACTGCCATCCAGCATATTTATATTTGTGCAGGGCTGCACCAAACAACCTGCCGGGAGTCCAGATTTGAGATATCCCTGCCGAACTAGATACGGACAGGGAAAAGAAAAGCCCGGATATGGGAATGCAGGACAGGGAATTCCAGAAAAAGCTAAAAAGATAAGAAAGATAAAAAGTAAAAAAGAAGAAAAGCAGGTTTATTGCTCCCTTCTTTTCCGCAGGACCACGAATGCTGCAGCAAGGATTCCCAGAGTCACCCCAACACTGACAAACGGAGCTTTTTCCGTGACCTCATAGGTCCCGCTCAGGCTCCCGATTTCAACGGTGTATGTGCCGGGCTCTTCTTCCACATGGGAGAACTCAAGCACCTGGCTCTCTTCCGGTTCCAGGCTTACATTGCCGGAATCCACTGCCTCTCCGTTGACCAGCAGTTCGACCTCGGATTCACCCGGGGCGTTTCCGTTGTTTACGACATCTACCTTGATGGTAACGGCAGTCCCGGCTTCAACCGAAGCAGGCTCGATTGTCAGGTTTGAAAACACAAAATCCTCTCTGTGTTCCTTTACTTCAACCGTTGTCTTCCCTTCTTCGTACCCCGATTTTGTGGCATTTATCACGTAGGTACCCGGCGTGGTCACCCAGTAGGAAACGGTACCCTTTGCATCCGTCTGTTCTTCAATTTTCTCCCCGCCGAAGAAAACATCTGCTCCAGAAACCGATTTGTCTTCCACGGAATCCGTAACTTTTATGCTGATCTGGTCCCCTTCCAGAATGGTTTCCGGAGAGACAGCGAGTTTCAGTTTAAGGACACCTTCCCCGACAACATCCACGTCCTTGCTCCCGGAAACGTAACCTGCCTTCCTGGCAAAAACCGTGAAGCTGCCTTCATTTTCAGGCGTGTAAGTGAGGGTCCCGTCGTCTCCCGTAGTTCCTATGTATCCATCTTCGAAGAACACTTCAACGTCACTTACCGCAACATTCCTTGCCGTAACCAGGATTTTTACTTCCTCTCCGGCCACGAGGACATCGGGCATGTCGATTTCCAGCTGGTCTCCCTCAGCACTCTCAAGCTCGACAAAGGGATAGAAACGCAGGACAGAGGCATCTGCAACCCTGAACTTGACATTGCCCATAATGTCAATGGTATCGTCCCTTGAAAGGGAGATAGAGTCCGGATTTTCCATTGTTATCCCCGAACTGGATATCGAGCTTATTTCCATTTCCTCAAAGGAATCCCCGTCCTCAAGTTCCAGATAATCGTCCGATATCTGGAAAATACCTTCCACAAACACGGCATCGACTTCCTGCCCCCTGAACACGGTACTTACATGGACCGCGATCATGGGCACATTTTCAGCCCCTCCTATATCGGCCTCGTAGATATAGTCCCCGTTCTGGGAGATCACTCCGGTATCCAGCTGTTTTCCGTCTTTATAAAGCTCGAAAAGGACTTTCTCGCCGCTAACGTCGATCTGCGCCACCTGGAGGGAGTAGCCATTTTCAAGGGCAAGAGAAGAGCCTGTATAAAGAGACTTTTTGTCGTCTTCATCAATCAGGACTTTTGAAAGGATGTTGTCCGAAAGCACACTTACCCCCCCGGAATTGCCTAAAGTTTCCTCGGGGTATCCTGCGAAGTACTTCTCGGCAAAAAAGCCTATGACCTCATAACTGCCCCAGGCTTCCCGCTCGAATTCCACAAGTGCAGGTTTTGTGGTGTAGACCAGCATCTCATCATCAATTGTCCTGCCATCGAGTTCTTCGATTACCAGGCTTTCCGTGGACACGTTTTCATCAATGCTGTAATAGAAACCTTCGAAGTTAAACGGAGTCCAGGCAAGAGTCTTAAGGTTTTCGTCGTAGACCGTACCCCTTAACTCGTATATCCCGGGCTCGGACACCTCAACCACGGGAGCAAAGCGGAGTTCATCGGCATCAGCTACGACAAAGCTGAGCTTTCCCATGACATCGACGGTGTCTCCTTTGCTGAGGGATATGGAATTTTTATTCTCCATTTCTATTCCTGAGCTGGAAATGGAACTTACCTCAAGCTCTCCGAATTCGTCCCCCCCTTCGATTTCGAGGTACTCGTCCGAGATCTGGAAGACCCCTTCAACGAAGACTGCATTGGTTTCCGTGCCGCTGAAAATGGTGGCAAAATGAACCGCAATTATGGGCACATCCTCAGCGTCCCCAAGGTCCGTTTTATAGACGTAGTCATCCCCCGAAGAAAGAAAAGCATCATCAACAGTGTCCCCGTCCTTTTCAAGCCTGACCCAGACCTTGTCCCCTTCCAGGTCGACCTCCTGGATATTCAGGGTATAGCCCTCTTCAAGCAGGAGGGAGGAACCCGTATAAAAAGAACGTTTCTCATCATCATCAAACAGGACCTTCGAAAGCTGCCCGTCCGAAATCACACTGATGTCGTCTTTTACAAACCCGGAATTTTCCGTATAGCCTGCAAAATAGCGCTCCGCCATGAACCCTATGACCTGGTAAGAGCCCCAATCACCATATTCGAACTCTGTTTCTATAGGTTTTGTTTCGTACTGCAGCTTTTCCTTTCCGATGGACCGGCTCCCTTCAGTAAGCTGGACTGTCAGGTTTTCCGACCCTTCTCCGGTATCCAGGTCGTAATAAAAGCCCGAGTAGGTCTGAGGCGTCCACGTATAGTTGAGGCTCTGGCCGGTATTTTCATCCCAGATACGGTCTCCGACCGAACCAGAAGCTGCAGCTGCGGACCCGCACAGTAACCCGAAAATAAAAATCAAGCACAATATTTTTGCATAATTTTTAATCCCCAATCTAAAACCTCCTTTGTACTTTCAATTCGGGAGGCTGTAAAGAATATCTCCGATATCCGAAGATGCCAGAAGCAAAAACCCGGAGAATGCCCCGGATATTCCCCTGAATTAGAACTGCCCCCCTAACCTGAGAATATGCAAAATAATTGTTTTAATGTTATAATAATTTTTTCAGGTATTATACATTGGGATAGCTAAAAAAATTAGTCTGATAACTGATAAGTACACTGTGATAACCAAAAAGGGCACCCGAATGACTTAAAAATATACCGGGACAACCAAAAAGAGCAGCACGGTGACTAGCACGGTGACTAATGGAAGAGTTAAGGAAAAAATACAGGATTCAATTTAAATTAATGCGCTAGCCGTCACAACCTGAAAATATATTTATCCATTATATTTTGTGCTTCTTTTAGAGAGAAACATCATATTTTTTATTTTAATATGGAGAAGCGCCGCCAGGCAAGCTGGCGGAAGCATTCCTATCGACACCTGGACTGAAATACGGTTTGTGGGGTCAAGGTATGGGTCAAGGGATAGTACTTCCCAGGCAAACTGGTGGCGGTATTCTTATAGCGCTTAGTTTCATTTGTTAAGGAGTTTCTTGTAGAGTACGAACCAGGGGTTGTCCAGAAAACCGATGATGTTTTTGCTGATAAGCTGCCCTATGACAAGGGGGACAACAGGCATCACGCCGTAAAATGCGACAAAGACGAAGATGAGGGAGTCCAGGGTCAGGTTGACGATGTCGCTTGCACTTGAGCGCAGCCAGATGTAGGGGTTGAGCATCGTGCCGTGCTTGAAGTTTTCTTCCCTTTTTGCAAAGCGTTTCTTGAGGGATGCAAAGATCCAGGCATCGAGGTTTGAGCAGACCAGGAAGGAAATCCAGCTTGCAAAGGTAATCCTGATGCTCAGCCCGAAGAGGCTCATCCAGGCATCTTCAAGCTCGAAAAACGGTGCAGGGGAAAGGGTGGTTGCCATGCCTATGAAGAGCACGAAGAGAACCTGGGTCGCAAAGGCTATGAGGATGGAGATATGCGTCCTCCTTTCCCCGTAGACCTCGTTGATCATGTCCACGACCTGCGCAATGAAAGGATAGATGAAAACGGCTGCAGGGGCAAAGAAGGAATAAAAGCCCAGGTCAAATACGATTATGCGGGTGGCAAGTACCTGAGACGCCAGGAGGTAGACCACATAAAAAGCGGTGAGCACGGTAAAGCCGTTCTCGGGCATTTTTTTAATAATATAAACGGATGCATATGTGGCAATTGTAAGGGTGACAATCCAGTATAACCAGACAAACATTTTTAATCACAACCGGGTTTTATGTAACTTAGAGTGGGAATCGGGGATTAGGGAAAAAGAATAAAACTGATAAACTGAGGGGCTTCAAATCAGGGAGCTATAGATATTATTCATTTTATTTAAAGTGTACAGGAATCCCGGGGTCATACACAGGGATTCCTTGAACCGCCCGGGGATAGGACCGGTTCAGAGGACACAGAGATGTGAAAAAAATTCCTGCCTTTATAAATTCAGCGGAAAATGCACAAATTATAAGTTTCAGGACATGATTTCTGACCTGTAGAATCAAGAGTTCTTACAGATCAAAATCTCTACAGAACCAGAATCTCCGTAGAACCGGAATATCTGTAGAACAAAATATCCGTAGAACTGGAATATCTGAAGAACAAAGTCCCATAGAATCAATACCAGACCCGTATAGTCAAAAAACACATGGAGCCGTCCCCGGCATGGAAACAAATAACAACATTTCCGAAGAGTTGAAAAGTGCGGTGCTTGAGAAAATAAAACCTACCGAAGCTGAAAGAAAAAAGCTCCTGGCTGTCCAGGAAGAGCTGGCCTCGGAGGTTAATGAAGCCGCAAGGAAACTGGGCGTCCCCGGCGTATTTGCAAAGATGGTGGGTTCGGCTGCCAGGGGCACCTGGCTTTCGGGTACTCACGACATTGACGTATTCATAAGTTTTCCGGAGGAAACGTCGAGGCAGGAACTGGAAACCCGGGGCCTGGCAATTGCCAGGCATGTGGCAAGGTTTTCAGAACATGCCGAAGACCGCCACGCCGAACACCCCTACCTGAACATCATATTCAAGGGCTATGACGTGGACCTTGTCCCCTGCTTCAGGGTAGCCTCGGCCTGCCAGCTCAAGTCCGCAGTGGACAGGACCCCGTTTCATAATGAATTCGTAAAGGCCCGCATAAATGGATGCGAAGACGATGTGCTGCTCATGAAGCAATTCATGCGGGGCGGCGGGGTCTACGGCTCGGAACTGAGGACCCGGGGCTTTTCGGGCTACCTGACCGAGCTGCTGGTCATCCACTACGGCTCTTTTGAAAACACTATCAAAGCAGCTTGCTCCTGGAAGCCGGGGGAAAAAATCGACATTATGCAGCATGCCGAAATCGAACACGATGAACCCCTGGTCATGGTTGACCCGACAGACCCGAAGCGAAACGTTGCAGCCGCCCTTTCCCTGGACAAATTCTGCATGTTCATCGATCACTGCCGGGAGTTCCTTGCAAACCCCGGAATTGAATTCTTTTTCCCCGAACCTCCCCTGCCAGTGGAAGACTCCGAAATTCTCGAGAAGCTCAACCGCCGGGGGACCGGGCAGCTTGCCATTGTCTTCAAAACCCCGGACGTCGTGGAAGACGTACTTTACCCTCAGCTCTACAAGATGGAAGAGGCTGCCTCAAACCTCCTTAAGGAACACGATTTTTCCATGGTCAAAAGCGGAGTCTGGTCAGGGGAAAACGAAAGCGTCCTTATTCTCGAGCTGATCTCAAACAACCTCCCTAACGTCAAAAAGCACGTAGGCCCCCCCGTCTGGGTAGAGAGCCATGCCGAACGGTTCAAGGCCAGGTACGAGAAGGAAATGAAGGAAAAAGACGGGGACGTGTTTGCAGGCTACATAGAAAACGGGAAATACGTCTATGAAATCCGGCGCAAGTATACCTCGGCAAAAGAGGTATTAGAAAAGCAGCTCAAGAACTGCTCCCTCGGAAAACACATACAGAAAAGCGTAAAAGAGGGCTTCGAAGTCCTTGAGGACGCCGGGATCTGCAGGCTGAAGGACCCGGATTTCAGGGTTTTTTTGAGGAAATGGCTGTGAAGAAAGAAAACAGCCTTTCCTCACTTAATTCCTTATTTACGGTTTTTGAGCCGAATTTACCTATTATAATCAATTATCTACCTGTTTTTAAACCTTTTTTACCAGTTTTTGAGCCAATTTACGTTTTAATAAAGGGAGACGAACCCCTCAACCCTTTTCTGGTAAAAGAGGTACTGCTGGGCATACCCGCAGTAATGCCCGAAATATTCCCTGCCCCAGTCTCCCATCCTGCTGAGGCTTGAGCAGTCATCGAAGAAATTATCATCGATGTGGTAGTGCTGGATGATCTGCCGGATGTGGGTATCCACCGGGAAGGCTTCCATTTTTCCGAAAGCGAAGAGGAGGACGCAGTCAGCAACCTTTTCCCCTATGCCCCGGACCCTCATGAGGCGTTCCCTGGCATATCGGTATTCCAGGCGGTTGAGGGCTCTAAAGTCCAGTTCCCCGGAGAGCACTTCCTGAGCTGCGGATTTTATGCGCTCGGTCCGGAAACCCAGCTTGCATTTGTCAAGCATGGAGAGGTCCGCATTTGCCAGGGCTTCCGGGGAAGGGAAACTGCGGTATCCGGCTTCGAGCTCTTCTCCAAAAAATTTGCTGAGTAGATGAATCCTTTTCTGGATTGTGGGGATGCTTGAGGCTGTTGCGAGCATGTAAGAAATAAGGCATTCCCATGGGTCCTGCCGGATAAGGCGCAAGCCCCTGTACCTGTTTATTGCCCTGTCAATAAGGAGGTCCCTGTTGATGCTTTCATAGATCGAGGGCAGGTCGTCATCCAGGCGGAAGTAGTACACAAAAAACTCAGGAGGGAGTTCAGAATCGATAAGCAGCTCCCCGCTGTCTTTTTCCTGAGAAAGCCGGACCACGTGGTCTCCGACAACGCCAGTCCACCAGTCCCCCTCCCTGTCCCAGCGGAATACCTGTCCGCAGTCAAGGGTGTAGTCCAGGTTGAAAAGTTCGGGCTTAAACCTGTACATCAAGTTCGAGCCTCCTCAAAAATGTCCCCGATGTAAGCGTATCCCCAAGGCCTACCGTTGTCACCGGAGATTTTGAAAGCAGTGTGGGAAGCATGCAGAGCATGTACCCTCCATAGAGGGCAAAAGCCCCCCGCCGGAAAGCCTGTCCCCCAAAGGCGTCAAGGAAGCGGGAAAGCTGTTCCCCTCCAAAAACGCTCTCTTCAAGTTTTTCAGATTTGTTTTCCACAAACTCCCTACCGTCCAGCCTGCCGGTTGCAGCATACACGCCCGCGCACCTGACCCCGAATTCAAGGGCTTCGAGTTCCTTTTCAGCCTCCTGTAAGAGGGCAGGGGCTTCGACACGGCCAGGGTCCACTGCAACTGCGGACAGCACAAATTCCCTTGTATGGACCAGGAGTTTTCGGAGCCCGGGCCCGGAAGCAAGGCCTGAAGCTGCTTTTCCCACGGATTCGGCTTCCATGCGCCGGATTCCCTCAGGCGGAACTCCGTGCAGGTCGTGGAACACTGCAAGCTCGTCCTCGTTCATTCCCATGCTGTAGGAAATCCCGGCAAACCTCAAAAAAACGGTCCTGGCAATTTCCCTGCTCCCGAAATGCCCGAATTCCAGATGGATTCTGAGTTTTTCGTTTGCCCCTTTCCAGGCCCGGAGCCGGGCAAGGGCATTATCAAGAAGCTTTTCATAGCTGCTCCCGTCAGGGTAGGTCTCAAGCAGGAGGTGAAAACCCGAGATAAGGGCGCCGTCAATCTCTCCGGCATGCCGGAGGGCATAGGCTTCAAAGGCAGGGCTGGTAAAAAGCCTGAAATTGAGCTGGTCACAGGTCGCTATAAAGCGGTTTTCCCGCGGGACAGTGACCCGGGTCCCGTAAAGGGAAAAACTGTCCCCTCCGGAAAAATCAAAGACGAAATGGATAGGGTCCTGGTCCGGAAAAGCCGCTTCAGCTGTATTCCCACCCCCTGGACTTTCCGGCCCCGAAGAGGGCAGAACGTTATTGGGGAAATACATGTTCTTTCCGGAAAAAAGGGAAAGCTGAGCTTTCGAAGGGACGGCAACATTCGGGACGACCAGGGAAGCCCCGATTTCCGACAGAGCATTTGCCATTATCCCGGCGTTTCCCCCCATCCTCACAAGGGACTTTTCGAAATAGCGTTCTTTCAGGAACTCAAAAACTGAACGCTGAAAAACCAGCCATTCAGCTCCACACCCATTTTTCATGCAATAGGCAAGCCCGGCCACAAAATCGGAAACACTCTCGATCCTGCCCGGAGGGTTTTCTATTTTATCCAGGATTTCGGCGCTCTCGAAAGACTCCAGAAGCTCGGAGAGCTCGGTTCCGCTGATCCTGTACACCGAATCGATGTTCACGTTATAACCGCAAAGTATCTTCATCTTACCAGGTCCTTTTTCGTTTTCAGGGCACGGCTCAGGCCCACGAAGATAGCCGCAGAGCCCACAGCCCGATTCCGGGTATTTATTCCCCTGCCCGTTTCTGCTTCATCCTGGCGAGCATGGCAACAAAAGCCCCGGCCGAGATCGCGTCCCCGATTCCCACGGTGGCTTTTGGCTTTTCGACCACTTTCGAAGGGATGATGACCGCGTCATGGTCAGGCCCGTAGATGTAACCGTAACTGAACTCATCCGGAGAACAGAACTTTCTTCCGGTACAGTAGAGCTTGAAGTTTGCCAGGTCTTCAAGCCCCCTGTCCGAGACCGGAACTTTGAGGCCTGCTTCCACATCTTCCAGGCTTTCGATCCTGCCCGTGAGGGCCTGAGTGGCAGCAAGGGCTGAGGAAAAGAGCAGGGAGTCACGGTGATCTTTCAGAGTGAGGGGATGGCCTTTTGCAAGGGTGCAGATGAAATAGCCCAGGCAGTGCACATGGACCCTTTCAAGGTCCAGGTCTTCCAGCAGCCGGACAGCCCCCTCGTAAAGCGACATGATCCCGGTTTCCCCTTTCCTTATAACGGCGTATGAGAGTTCCTCATACCCGAGCACGTTAAGGGCGTTTGCCACTTCCACAGTGTCAAGGCCCAGGGAATGCACATGCCCGGCAACGATTTCTTCAAGGATGGCTTTCCTTATCACCCGGTTCTGGATGGAGGTAAGCTCCACATGGATGCGGAGTTCCGGGTTCAGGGCTTTTAGCTTTTCAATGACCCTGACCGAGCTTTCGACGTAGTCCTTATAAGTGGACCCGTCCTCGTATTCTTCTTTTATCATCTGGTACCCGGAAAGGATCGCACCATCGAGCGGGCCCAGGGAATCGAGCCGGGAGTAGACCTCCCTGTCCATGTCCAGGCGGAGCCATTTGGGGCGGGAGGAAATGATCAGGCGGTTGTCTCTCGGCACTTTGAAGGTGCTTCCCCCGCAGCTTACGTTCAGGTCCTTCGAATATTCCAGGATCCAGTTGACCTTGGACTCGATTCCGGGCCTGAAGGCTTCCCTTGGGTGTTTCAGGAGGAGTTTTCCCCCTTCAAGGGCCGGGTGCAGGAGATTTTCTGATTCCGCAAAATACCCAGCCTGTTCTTCCGAAAGCCAGGGAACGTAGGCAACCACCTTTTCCAGGCCCAGGCGGGAGAGAAGGTTCGTGATGATACCTGCCTGCCCGCCCATGCGGGCATAGTCAAAGCCCAGGTGCTCCTTCAGCCATTCATGGGGCCCTCCGGTGTATGCAGGCACTTCTGCGGCTTTTCCTTCCCGCATTGAGATAATGAGGCGGGCAATGAAATCAAGGGGTTCCCCGACCTCCCGGGGATAAGATGCGATCCTCTCCTGGATTTCAGCCGGCTCAAAAAGCCCGAAAAGCCTGGTAAGGTCTTCCTCCGTGAGGTGCTTGATGGCATCGATATTGCTGTTGTAAGCTACGAACATCCCGTCCAGATAAGGAAGGGCTTCCTTTACACTGTTAAACGCATCCCTGTGGCGCTGTTCCCATTCTGCGAGGTCCACTGACTTCAAAACCCCCCTGAAGAATTTTATGGTTTATAAAATCATATAACATTTGAAACCGGATGAAACATAAAAATAAAAAATTGAACATTTCCGGAATTAAGGGGCTTTAAATCCGGGTTTTTACGGACCCGGACTTTATTCCACCTGGATTTTCATTACTTCACATTACATGCTTATTTTATTTAGCTTTGTTCAGGCTTCAAATCCGGCAAGAAGTAAAACCCGGTCCCAAAGCCCGTTATAAGCTGTGCATCAATCGGTTGTGCATCAATCGGTTGTGCATCAATCGGTTGTTTATCCGGAATTAAGCCGCGAACTCCATTAAGTCGTGTACTCGGCATTGATCCTGACGTAGTCGTAGGTCAGGTCGCAGCCCCAGGCTGTCGCGGACTCTTCTCCCAGCCCCAGGTCAAGAGTGACGAAAATTTCCTCGCTTGCCATGATCCTTTTCAGGAGGTCAAGGTCAGCAGACCTGGTGATTTCCCCGGCTTTCACGAGTTCGACTTCTTCTCCCCCGCCTGAAAAGGACAGGGAAAGCCTCTCCTGTTCAAGTTCGGCACCAGAATACCCTGCCGCAGCCACGACCCTGCCCCAGTTAGGGTCCTTTCCGAAAATTGCGGACTTGACAAGGGGAGAGCGGACTATGGCTTTTGCCGCAAGCCTTGCATCTTCGTATTTTTTGGCACCCTGCACCCGGGCCTCGATCAGTTTTGTGGCCCCTTCCCCGTCTTTTGCGATCAGCTTTGCAAGCTCGGTGAGCACGTACTGGAGCCCTTCCTGAAACTCGTCAAGGCATTCCAGGCAGGGCTTGACCCCGGACTTGCAGGTGGCTGTGAAAAGCACCATGTCGTTGGTACTGGTGTCCCCGTCAACGACGATCATATTGAAGCTTTTGTCAACTGCTTCCTGAAGGGCTGCGTCAAGCACGTCAGCAGGCACCTTTGCATCCGTATACGCAAAGCAGAGCATCGTCCCCATGTTGGGCTCGATCATCCCGGAACCTTTAGCAATCGCCCCGATCCTTATCCCGCAGTCGAGCTCCACGGCCACCTCTTTCATGACTTTGTCCGTGGTCATTATCGCCTTTGCAGCAGCTTTGCTGCATTCGGGAGATTCGCCCAGCCCTGCGAGGACTTCGGGAAGATGGTCCCTTATCCAGGCCACATCAAGCTTCCTGCCGATAACTCCTGTGGAGGCAACCCCGACCTGATCGGGATCAAGCCCGAGTTTTTCGGAAAGCATGGAAGCCATTTCCATTGCGTCCAGGAAACCGTCGTCTCCCGTAAAGGCGTTGGCATTCCCGCTGTTTGCAATAACTGCCGAAAGCTTGTGTTCGGTTTCAATGCGCTCCTTGCTGAGTGTAACCGGAGCTGCAATCACTTTGTTCCTTGTAAAGACACCGGCAGCCGGGCCATGGGCCAGAATGACTGCAAGCCCCATCTTTCCGGGCTTGATCCCGTATGCGGACACGCCCCTGACTGCGCAGATACCACCATCAATTATTTTCATGAAAAACCCCCGCTGTCTTCCTTTAGACTTTTGCAAGCCCCTGGATTATGTCCCCGCGGGTGACAATGCCCACCAGACGGCCTTCTTCCATAACAGGGAGCCTGTTGATCCTGTGCCTGATCATGAGCTCGGAAGCCTCTTCCACGGACGTTTCGGGAGAAATAGTGTACACGTCCTTTTTCATGATCTCCCGGATCTGTTTTGAGCCCACGTCCGAGAGCATCTTCTTTGTCTCTTCCCAGCCCAGGAGTTCCCGGATAGGGACCTCTATGACCTCAAAGGGGCTCGGAAGCCAGAGCTCTCCTTTCTCGGGGAGGACCAGCAGTTTCAGCAGGTCGGCTTCACTCACGATCCCGACAAGCTCTCCGTCTTCGAGGACCGGAGCCCCGCTGATATCGTTTTCTTTCAAAATTTTCGCAGTGTCGCGGACGGTGTCGTCGGGCTTGCAGAAAACAACGTCCGGATTCATGACATCTCTTACCTTCATCAGACTACCCCTGCAAATGGATTCCATTCTTTATTTTTATACGTCACGAGTTATATGTTCTCGCCTGCCTGCCGGCTTGCAAGTCTTTCTTACTAGATAAATTTAGCCACTCATTAAGCTAACCGCTCGTCAAGCTAACTGTTCACCGGAGTAAGTGCTTATCAAGCTAACTGTTCACCGGAGTAAGCGCTTATCAAGCTAACTGTTCACCGGAGTAAGCGCTCATCAAGCTAACTGCTCACTTAAACCGAGTCTTAAGGAGCCGCAGCAGGTAACCAGAGCCCGCGGATCTCTTTCATCCCGAACATAAGGTTCATGTTCTGGACCGCCTGGCCTGATGCACCTTTCACAAGGTTGTCGATTGCCGAGAGCACTACCACCCGGTTGTTTTCCTTATCCGCCTCAAAGCCTATGTCACAGAAGTTCGAGCCCCTGACAGCGGCAAGGGACGGTACGCCTCCCGGAAGCCGGACAAAGGGCCTGTCCCTGTAAAACTCTTCATAAAGCGCCTGCACGTCCCCGGTGGAGAGGGGCTCTTTCGTGAAGAGGTGGGCCGTGGTAAGGATGCCCCTTACGGTGGGGATCACATGGGGAGTGAAACTGATGTTCCGAAGGTTTGGGTCCAGCCTGTTCAGTTCCTGGAAAATTTCCGCCCTGTGCCTGTGGGCCGTAAGCTTGTAGGGAATGATGTTTTCTGCCAGGTTCGGGTAGTGTGAAGTTTCCGAAGGCGCGATGCCGGCTCCCGAAATCCCTGTCTTGGAATCGAAGACCGCCACATCAATAAGCCCTGCTGCCGCAAGGGGCGCTGCCGCAAGGTTCGCTCCTGTTGGGAAACACCCGGGGTTTGCCACCAGGTCTTCTTTTGCGGCTTCGGGGTGAAGTTCAACAAGCCCGTACACGGTATTCCTGGGGTCGATGTGCTTTATCCCATAAACTTTCTCAAACACGGACGTCTCAAGCCTATAGTCTGCGCTAAGGTCGACCACCTTCGTGCTGCCGTCGAGCAGTTGCGGGACGTAGTTCATAGCAGTCCCGTGGGGCACCGCCACAAACACCACATCACAGCGCTCCCTGATTTCTTCGGGCTCGGGATTTTCGTATTTGAGGCCGAGAAAACCTTCCAGGTGCCTGTGGGTGCTTGCCACGGGCTTGCCTGCAAGACTCCGGGAAGTTGCCAGCTCAAGCTCAACATCGGGGTGATTTACCAGTAAGCGTAGGAGTTCTCCTCCTGTGTATCCGGAAGCTCCTATAATTCCTGCCTTGATCATGGTATTCACTGCCATTGTAATGTTGACACAGGATAATTAAGCTTGTTATCGGAAAAAAAACTGAGGAAAAAAGGATACTGTCCGGCCACTGATTCATAGCCAGGGATTGAGGTCGGATAGGAGGTCAGGGCGTTATGACTATTTTATCGTTAACCTTAAGTTTACTGTATGCGATAAGAAGCCCATTTTCGTAATCAACAACTTTTACGGAAACCTCTTTTTCAGGCTCAAGTTCCATTGCAGGCAGGCCGCTATTATTCAATACAAGGAATTTGCTTTCCCCTACTTCCAGTTTGCCCAGGGAAGAGGAATTGAGCACATAGGAGGTCTCATTGATACCCAGGACAACTGCCATGGAAGCACTATCAAAAAAGAGAGGATCTCCCCCTCCATGTTTGAATTCTATCAGGTTTCCATCAGCGAAACTGATTTCAAGCTTTGCGGAAGGCGCCTCGCCATCTGGAGAGTCAGCGGATTCCGAAAAAATAACAGAGGACAATAAACTCGTGAGTATGACAACAATTGCAATTGACAATACAGTCCCAATAACCGGAGCCACACCCTTTTCGTCCAGGGATTTAAGTATTGGAAAATTTTTGGACATCATATCACTCCCGAAACAACACAGCCATATTATGAAGATTAAAACTATGAATATTAAGACAGTAAAACTTGACTTATTAAATATATAAATATATTGTATAATGGCTTTGTTCAGTATAATGGCTTTGTTCAGGAGCTTGACTCCGGAAAAAGCTGCTCTGTGCAGGCAAACTATTTCATCTTTATAAACATATTTTCCAGTAAGAAAATTCTTATGAGCCCTGAATTCGGAAACAACAGGAGGAAAAAACCTGAATCAAAAAAAGACAATCTACCTTGCAGGCCCGCTCTTCACCCACGCCGAACTTGAGTTTAACAGGAAACTGAGGGACATGCTCCTCAATAAAGGATTTTCTGTCTTTTTACCCCAGGAAGACGCCGAGGATGCAAAAGAAGAGCATGAACGCCAGAACCAGGAGTATATCTTCCGGCGCTGTGTAGAAGGCGTTGACGGTTCGGACCTCATCGTCGCAGTCCTGGACGGCGGGGACGTGGACTCGGGCACGGCCTGGGAGATCGGATATGCTTATGCAAAAGGCAAACCGATAATCGGGCTCCGGACCGATTTCAGGGCTCTTTCGAACGGGATTGTGAACCTGATGATCGAAGTATCCGCCAATGCCCTTGCCAGGACCGAAGAAGAGCTTATGGAAGTGATGGAAAAATTCCGGTAACTACCGGATAATTACCTGCTTCTATTCTTTCATTTCCATAGCCATTGCCCTATATAAAACTGGCATTTTTTCCACAGTCATTCCCATGGTCATTCCCATAGTCATTTCCACAGCTGCAGGCATTTTATTACAGTTATTTTTATACAGTTAATACCACAGCCATAGCTGGCATTTTTTTCTTAACAAGTTTTCCATGCCATCCTCTAGCATTTACTCTGGCATTTATAGGAGGGTTAGCTCATAAATTCATACATTTCTGAGATATAGGGAAATCGAGGGGCATTGAACATAGTCATAAAAATAACTTTTATTTATTCGGATCGGTCCAAAGCCCCTTCATGATTATTATTTAAATTATCCCTCAATGATTACAAATAAAATTATAAATTCAAGTTCTGCAGGCATAATTTATAATGATTAATACTTTAAAAAATGTTTATATGGTAAGCCATACATATTAGATATACGAGGTTAAGAAAATGACCTACCCTAAAGGATATACCTTCATGAAGGTAAAAACTTCACATGGGTCCGGAGTCTACGTATCTCAGTATGGAGAAATGATCAAGGTAGTGCCCTGCGGTCCAAATGTGAGGATATCCGAAAGATATACTAACGACTTAATCCGACAGATTGAGTCCTAAAATAAGAAATAAAGAATTTCCGAATTTGTCTTTTTGATTCGGACACTTTTTACTTTTAAACTCAATTTTAACTTTTTTCTTTAATTTAAATTATGGAAATTCCCTAGTTTATTTTTCCTACTGTTTCTAACCCCTGACTGCCTTTTCCCGGCTTACGGCAGGGTTTAATAATATAAAAATGAAAAATAACATAAAAATGAAAAATACTGCAAAACCGGGGAATGGATTCCGTTGATTAGAACGTATCTGGAAAACGACCTTGAAGATATGGTAAAGATCTGGTATGAAGCCTCAGTCCTTGCCCACGATTTCGTCCCTGCGGACTTCTGGGCGGAACAGAGGGAGGCGATGAGGAACCTTTACCTCCCGAGAGCCGAGAACCTGGTTTTTGAGGAAGAAGGAAAGGTTTCCGGCTTCATATCGCTTGTTGGCACCAGAGTCTGCGCCCTCTTCGTGGCCCCGGAAAGCCAGGGAAGAGGAATTGGAAGCGCCCTCCTCGAACACGCAAAAGCCCTTAAAGGAAAACTGTCCCTCAGGGTATACAGGGAAAACAAAAAAGCCCCCGGGTTTTACGAGAAACACGGGTTTACTGCGGCAGGAGAAGAGATTGACGGGCATACCGGCTGCGTGCAGCTTTTGATGGAGTGGGGATAAGGTTTGAATTTTAAAAACCTTCAAAGATTTAAAAGCAAGCCTAAAACAGGCATACGTACCTGAAAACTCATTTTATCCCGGAAATAACCTGATTTACCGTAACCTGGTTTACTGAAAAACTGCCTTAGCTAGAAAAATAGAGAGCGTAGCTTAGAATCAACAATGTTATCACAGTATACGAAGAAACCTAGATTAAAAAGGGAATTAAGAAAGGGAATTAAAAGGAAATTAAAAAGAAATTAAAAAGGGAATTAAGAAAGGGAATTAAAAGGAAATTAAAAAGAAATTAAAAAGGGAATTAAGAAAGGGAATAAATAATCTGGAGATCAAAGGTCATGAATCCTTACAGGGAAAACATATCCACCGGAGAAGGTGATGACTCACTTTCCCGCTATCTCAAGCCCGATACGCCGGAAGTAAAGGAAATCGAAGACCTGCATGAGAAGGAGTACGAATACGGAGATTACCTGGGAGAAGTGGAATATTCAATTTCCCGGCATTTTTATGAGGCTGACAGAAAGATAAAGGACAAAGATGTCGTTTCGGCTTTAAAGAATATCAGGAAAAACTTCGGAAAAAACATCTCTTTTTTTAAACTGGACCTTGAAAAAGAAATTCTGGAAACTATGATTGAGCTCATGGAAGAAGAGCCCATAACCCACCACGAGTTCAGGCTTGTGATAGACTATGTCCTGGAAACCATCGAGAACAGGTCCTGGATGGAAGATGAACAGGCATACGTAAAATGGGCTGCTTACATGATGGGCTTTTATAATGAAGAGGAGAAGGTGGAGTACGAAGAGAGTGTCAAAAAGCTTGCCTCCAGGCTCGGGCTTTCAAGTAAGCATGTAGACCTCATGCTTATGAAAGGGGAAGAAGAGGAGGATTATTTAGAGTTTTTCGAAGAGTTGGGAGAAGAAGAGGAGCTAAGAGCCGAGATGGAAAGCAAATTCCTTTCACTGCCAGACGCCGAAAAATTCGATTTCCTGCTGGAAAACGGCCCTGAATTCTATGAACTTCTGGGGCTTTACATATCTGAACTTTCGGAAAAAGGCGAACTCGAAAAAATCCAGGAACTGTATGACAGGCTCATTGAAAAATACGGTGAACACATCTACCTTTACGCTGCAATGGGTGGAGTATACCTTGATCGGGACCCTGCCCTTGCAAAGTCCTATTATGAAAAGGCGTTAGCTGTCCTGGACAAACTTGAAGACCTGCCCGACTCCATGAAAGAGGAATTAAGAGATAGCCTCAGTATCCTGATAATGAAAATAAGCTGATTGCAAAAAGACTTATTGTGAACGGTTGTGAACAGGACCCGTTTTCGTAAACTGGTCCCGTTACAAAAAGGTTGAAAGCAGAAGCCTGCTATCGAGCAGGAATCCGAGATCGCCAGGACACCATAAATACGACTAATAAGGCTGCCCCTTTTTGTTCAAGTCGTTTTCTCAAGAGGCTTCACTCTGTTTGTGCTTTCTTCAGAGTAGTTGGTGAGGGGCTGCCTACATAAAAAATATATTAAAAAACCATGCCCCGTTTTCTTTCTGCCCCTTTGATTTTCCACTCCCTGCCTTAAAAAGCCACGATGGGACAGAGCTGAGAGAAACTTCAAAAAGACCGCCGGGTTTCATAAGAGAGCTTTTTCAAAATCCTCCAGGTCAAAGACCAGATAGCCTTTTTTCCGGGGTTCTTTTTTGCCTTCTATTTTCCTGGTAAGGAGCCCGAAGGTTTCGCGGCGAGTTTCGTTTTGCCACTGGACGAGGGGGGCTTTTTGTTCCAGGGCTTAGAGGAACTTTTCGGCGGAGGGGCGGTTCAGGCTTCGCCATTCGCATTTGAAAAAAGAGATAATTGCTCAAATGCTGGAAAATAATACTAATCGTAATTAGTACTCCGACTTTCCGCAGATGTCCTTTCAATTTTCACAATTTTTCTTGCTATCGTTTTTCTGAAAAATCCCATGTTTACTCAAACGTGTGTTTTTGATGATTTTCCAACATTTTTGGCTTTTTGCCTTCATTGAAAACTTCCAGCAGCCATTTCCCTAAGCTTCAGTTGAGATTATTACTGCAAATTTTCAAATAATTCTCCAAAAACGATAACAGGAAAAATGTTATTTTTTGGAGACATCTGCGGAAAGTCAGAGTACTAATCCAGATTAGTATTTTGGAAATTCAATAACATAAGACATCTTCGGTATCCTGTCAAAATTAAATACCTATTGTCAATCTGAAGAGGGGACGCCGACAGAAAAAAAGATAGTAAAAAGTGCCGTAGAAGTTCTGGGCGACGAGACCCTGAGGCTCATGGCAGCAGAACTTGTCGGGATCATCAGGAAGAACGCAGGGGTTGACTGGACTGTCAGGAAAAACATCCAGGCAAAGATGAAAGTCAGCGTAAAGCGGCTCCTGAAAAAATACGGTTACCCACCCGACAAACAGAAACTTGCGACAGAGAGTATCCTCAAGCAGGCGGAACTGCTGTGCATAGACATGGGCGTTTCAGCAGTTTGAAAACCCCTAAACTCACAAAAATCCCACAGAATCCACAAATAAACCCACGAATCTTATTTTTAATGTCTGCGGACCTTATGGAGCCGGCTTACCCGACCTATTTATCCGGATACGCTCTTTCGAATTTGTTCTTCCTGACCTGCTCTTTCGAATTTGTTCTTCCAGATCTGTTCTTCCGGATCTGTTCTTCCGGACCTGCTCTTCCTAACTGAATCTGTTTATTTTATGCTTGTTCTCATACCGGTTTTCATACATCTTTGAATATTTAACCCCAAATATCCCCAACGTAACGAAAAATTTAAATATTTGAAACCCTATCTATAGGTTAGTAACTGAATGATAATAACTGCCTTACAGTAACTATTGGGCATTACCAGTAAGACAGTCACCATCAGTTACCCTAGCAAGCGACCTACAAGAAAAGGTGGAATTGTGTACCACCTGAAGACAGAGCATTTCCGCCTCCTCAAGATGCGGACAAGAAGATCCAGACTCCCATGCCATTGTGCCAGTGAGAAGCCGGGAAAAGGGAAGAAAAAAATCTCCACTCTCAAATCATCACCCTCGGCAAAACCCGGACTTTTCACAGGCCACCTCCTTAGGGACAGAAAAAAATGCTCTTAACCTGCAGATCAAAACCAGTTACAAATAAACAGGTCATCGATTTCTATCGCCGATAGAAATCGCCGAACAAAACCACATAAAAATTAACCCGATGCCAAAAACCAACAAAGCTTGAAACCAGATACGGAGAAATCATTACATGAGACTGCCGATGAAGAGAACACCGCGTGATGTATACAACTGGGACCCGTTTGAAGAGGTCAGAAGGATGCAGGAATACATGGAACAAATGTTCAGGACCTTCCCGGCGCTGGAAACCCGGCTCGGCGGCGAGACCTTATCTCCCCTCACGGACGTGATGGAAGAGGAAGACAAAGTTACCGTCACAACCGACATGCCCGGCATTGAGAAAGGGGATGTCGAACTGAGCCTGAAGGACAATGCCCTTGTAATCAGTGCGGGACGCGGCAAAGAAGAGGAAAGCGAAAAGGAAGGCTACCTAAGGAAAGAGCGCTCCTACACCCGCTACTACCGTGAAGTCCTCCTCCCTGAAGGCGTAACCGAAGATGGGGCAACTGCAAGCCTCAAAAACGGCGTATTAACTGTCACCCTGCCGAAACTGAAATTGAAGGAAGGGAAAAAGATCCTGATCGAGTGATAAAATCCTGTTTAAGTGATAAAATCCTGATCGAGTGATAGAAGATGCAAACATAACCAGAGGTACTGCAAAGAAAACTGCTGCCTTAAATACCACAAAACGATGAAAACAATCAACCCCTCAAACCCGATAAAACCTGTACCAGTAAAACCTCTTAAGCCACAAAAACCAAATGTGCCGATAGGACCTGCAGGCAACCGGGCCTGCAGGCCAACCTTCCTGGCCAATCCACTAAGCTCAATTCCAGTCCCCAATCCAGTCCACTAAATTCAACTCCAGTCCCCAATCCAGTCCACCAACAACCCCAGTCCACAATCCAGTCCACCAACAACCAAAACGTGAATCCTCAAACAAAAGTAAAAACCCACAGAAAAACTCCTAAAACTCCCGTGTCAGAAAAACATTTTTCCTCCACCTTTTTCCTCCGCCCTTTTTTCATTCATCTTTACTACTCTTTTTCACATCTTTTTTAGTCCTTTTTTATTTCTTCTGGGGAGGCGCCGCCAGGCAAGCTGGCGGGGGCACTTTATAATTTTTGGGTTGAAAAATGGTTTCCGGGGTAAAGAAATGTATTAAAGAAAAGTATTTCTCAGGCCAGGTGCGGGAAAAATAGGTTCAGGACCTGCCCGGTTCATTAACTGCCAGAGGCTCATACACATTTCCGGGCTCGGCTGCCTTCCTGGGTTCATCCACCTTTTTCATGACCACGAAGCCTGCCAGGAGCATAAGTACGGCGCAGGCGTAAAAAGGGGTGATAAAGCCCATGTACCCTGCAAGGAAACCTGCAAAGATGGGGCCAAAAGCCATGCCTGCAGCCTGGGCGGTGGTGATGATGCTGAGTTTGGAGCTTAAGGAAGAGCCGTCGGAAAGGTCTGCTGCAAGAGCCATGGCAGGGGTATCGATGGACGCAACAAGCAGCCCCTGGAGGGCCCTGACCAGGATAAGCTGGTTGATGCTTGTTACATAGCCCATGCCCACGACAAGAGGGATGCTCAGGAAGAGGCCGGATACGATCAGTTTCTTCCTGCCTATCCTGTCCGAGAGGCTGCCGAGGGGGGCCTGGAAAAGCAGCCTTGCAAAGATGTAGGCTGAGACCGCTACCCCCAGGGAAAGCTCGGAAGCTTTGAGCCTGAGCTCGTATTCGGGGAGGAGGGCTACGACCATCATGATCCCTACCATCATCATGAGCATGGCTCCGGCAAGGGGGTAAATCGAAACATAGCCGTTTCCGGCCTCATCTTTCGGAACTGGATCAGGAGAGCTTTTTGTTTCTTTTACAAAAAGGGTGACCAGCACGAAACTCACCACCCCGAGGAAGGCGCAGAAATAAAACCCGGCATTGAAGCCCCAGTACCCGGCAATCGCCCCCCCGACAATAGGCCCGAGCCCAAAACCGATTCCACGGATGGTGGTGTAGACCCCGACAGCCTTTCCCCGGGTATCGGGGGTCGAGATATGGGTGACCATTGCAATGACCGCAGGGATTGTTGCGCCTACGGTTATGCCCTGGAGCAGTCGGATCAGGAGCAGCTGTTCATAGCTTTCCACCCGGGAGTAGAGGAAGGAAAAGAGCGTATATCCGATAAGCCCCAGGACAATGAAAGGCCGCCTGCGGTCCAGCCTGTCCGAGAGCCTCCCCATAAGGGGCTGGGTAAGCGCACTGAAAAGCCCGAATACCGTCACCACAAGCCCTGCTTTTGCAACCACCGGGAGGCCCGAGAAAAAAGATGCCCCGAGGTCGGCAATATAAAGGGGGATCAAAGTCACCAGCATCCCCGAACCCAGGTCTTCGCAGAACCTGGAAAAGGACAGCACGTAAAGTTCCGGCTTTATCCCTTCAAAGAAGTTACGGTATATGCTTTGGGGCAGGAAGCGGGTTTTCATGCTTTTTTCCCATTTTTATTTAAAAGTAAGTTCGATTTTTACCCTGTAAGGTCGGGTGGTTCTAAATATTATATTTTAAAGCTAGTTTAGATAGTCATCGGTTTTGTTCGATCTTTTTCTTATTTCAAATCAGTAACAAATTTTAGAAAAAAGAATTCCAAAATTATATTTTTTTGAAAAACTAACGTTGCTATTATAGGAATACATTAAAATTATTTTTGGCGGGGATACTTGTGACAAAAATAAATAAAGATAGCACTGCGTTCATAATCGTGGATGCACAGAACTTCGTTCTTCACGAAAACGGGTTTGGTGCAGGTTGGGGTGCCTGGAAATTTTCTCAGGAAAAGGATATGGTGAAAAGAACTGCCAAAGCCATAGAAAGATTCAGGGCAGCAAATATACCCGTAATCTTCGTTGTAATGGAGCTGCGGCCCCAGATATCACATGCCCTGAATGATAACTTACCGGACATCGATTTCTGGAAAAACCTCAGGGAAATGGACTTCACGAAAATAAGTCCCGAACAAGGAGAATTCCAGGGGAGGATAATAGATGAGTTCACCCCTCATCCTGAAGACCTTATGGTTGCCAAACACCATACAATGAGCGGTTTTCACAACACGGACCTTGACAAAATACTCAGGGCCCTCCACTGCGATACCCTGATATTTGCCGGGGCCATAACGAACCTCTGTGTTGAAAGTACAGTGAGAAGTGCTTTTGACAGAGGATATAATTGTGTTGTTCTGAGTGACTGTGTTGCTTCAATCAGTGAAGAGGCCCAGAGCTTTGCCGTAGATGTGATTTTCCCCTTCTTTGGTAAGGTTTGCAGTTCTGAGGAACTTGAAATAGCGTGAACGATTCGGGGAAGAAAGTCTGAAAGATTATAAGAAGTTGGAGTTATGTGATATTACAGAGAGAATTCCTGCAACTAAGTGGTTGGAAAGTTGTTGAGAAATATATCCCGGACAGGGTCAAAAACAGAGAGCCTTTGGAGTTGCAAAAAGGCTTTGGACTTAAGCCCGGGATATAGTTGCAGATAAGAAGTGGTATTCTTGAAAGAAGTTAAGGGAAGATTCAGGAAGATTTTACTAATTATAGCGGCATGTTTAATCTGCACAACCGTCATACTGATCGCTCTAACTTATCCGAATTACCACGATACGATGACGGAAGCACAAAAACAATTGCTTGCGAACAGTAATATTCTGGAAACAGAGTATGGGGATATTGAGTATTCCGTAATGGGAGAAGGGACACCTGTCATATTGCTGCATGGTGCAGGAGGCGGCTATGACCAGGGACTCTGGCTGGGCAAAGTATTTTTCGGGGACGGGTATAAATTTATCTCGGTTTCACGGTATGGCTATCTTCGATCATCCATTCCGGAGAATGCTTCGATTGAATCGCAGGCCGCTGCGTACGAAACTCTTCTGGATAATTTAAGCATTGATAAAGCAATTGTTGTCGGCGCATCAGCCGGAGGTCCGTCAGCCACTCAGTTTGCCAACGACTATCCTGACAGGTGCTCGGCATTGGTACTGGTGTCTGCTGTAAGTATGGGTCCGGCACCGGGTGATAAGGATCCGCTTTATGTTGGCATCATTCACACGATCCAGCAATCTGATTATGCATACTGGCTCTTCACAAGATTTTTTCAAGCTACAATTCTGGACCTGATGGGAATTCCAACAGAAGTATATGAAGCATTTAATCCGGAACAGAAAGAACTGGCACAGGAAATGCTTGATATAATGCATCCCATGTCCCAGAGGTATGAAGGCACCGTAAACGATGAAAAAATGATTGAATTTTATACCGTACCCGCAGGCAATCTTCGTGCACCAACACTGATTATCCACGCTAAAGACGATGCGCTGGTAAGTTACGAACATGCGGAAAATGCCCACAATAAAATAAGCCAATCGCAACTGGTATTATATGATACCGGTGGTCATGGGATGTTGTCTCAAATGAACAGTACGAGGGTGCTTGTAAAAGATTTTCTAAACGAATCCACCTATAACAGCACCACTTGAGTATTACGGCCTTCCGGACATTTTTCAGGTAGAGTTTCCGACAGGAAAAACAGATATGGTAAACCTTTCCTTCTTGCTAATGACGCAAAGAGAAACGTATGAGTAAAAGGAGTTTGCTGACTTTTTTAGGATGTCATTCGTAGCTCTTACCTTTTTTCAGGGTTTTTATAAGTTCTTGAAGGAGAGTCCTTTCATTCGATGTTATCAGATCTCTTTTTCATTTCTTTTTGAAAAGGCGCCGCCAGGCAAGCTGGTGGAGGAATCTCCCTCGCATTTGGATTGAAAAAAGGTTTTCGGGGACCGGGGAAGTATTCCAGGTATTCAGGTTCCCTGTGCGGCGCGGGAAAAAAAGCTCAGAAGATGCCGTTTCCAAAGATTCAGAACTTCTCCTCGAAAACCTCGCCTCGGGGTTCTTTTTCCTTAAAGATCTGCCCTTCGAACCAGTAGACTTCAGCCCCTGTCAGCCAGGCGTCTGCAGGGAGCCCAGCTTTCATGCAGGTGTGGCTCAGGAAATCGATTGCATCAAAGTCGTTCTCAGGGGCGACCTGGGGGAGGAGCAGGCCCTGGTAGTAGCCCTGCCGTACGAGAAGTCCATGCCTTCCGATCTCGATCAGTTCGGGGAGCTTTTCGGGAGGGGCATCTATCCTTTCCGGGGGGGTCAGGACCGTTACCTCAACAACAACCTCTTCCATCTCGGTATTTTCCACGGGAGGAAAGCGGGGGTCTCTGGTCGCCGCCGAGATTGCGGAGTCCAGGATCGCCTCTTCAAGGGAGGTGTCAGGGAATGGGTGCCCTATACAGCCCCTGAGAAGCTCATGTTCCGTAAGGGTGACAAAAACCCCCCGCTTTTCCTTAAAAACCGGGGAGAGTTCAAAGCCTTTCTCTGAGGGCTTAATGCGCCCCTTCCCCCCCAGGAACGATTCGATGGTTGCCCGTGCGAGTTTGACTGCAGTCCTGCCTTCCGATTCTGTAAGCATACCTGGATCACGCCCTTGTATATTAAAACAAATCTCGTGTGCTAAAGTTACGAATGTGTGGTACGAATGACTGTACGAAAGTATGTACAAACTACGGTATCGTATGGTACGAACCTGTGGTACTGTATGGTATTATGGTATCGTATGGTACGAACCTGTGGTACTGTATAGTATTATGGTATCGTATGGTACGAATGTTAAGCAGTATATGCCCCGAACAGTATATGCAAGGAGAAGATAAAAAGCTGCGCGGATACAAAAAATGGGCACAAAAACTATGAATTAAGTGAATATGAATTAAGAGAAATCCGGACGGGGAAAGCTGGGTTGAGGGAAAAAGGGATTTGAAAACCCCTCACAGCTTTTTGGCTTCCTGGTATTTTTTGGCCGCAACTTTCAGGGCTTCGACTCCGGGCAGCTTTTCCCCTGCAAGGTAATCGATGCAGGCCCCTCCGCCCGTACTGATGTGGGAGAAGCGGTGTTCCAGGCCCAGGTGGGCGACTTCTGCGGAGATGTGCCCGCCGCCGATGATCGAGAACTCGGACTTTACGGCAGCCTTGATGATTTCATGGGTCCCCAGGGCAAAGTCATCGATTTCTGAAACTCCGGCAGGCCCGTTCAGGACAACGGTCTTGGCGTTTTCGATTTCGTTAGTGAACTCCACAATGGTCTCAAGCCCTATGTCGTTGATGGGGAGAGAGTCCGGCCTAAGTTCCGAGACCTGCACTTCAGTCCTCTTCTTTCCGTCGTTAAGGGCAACATCCTTCGGAAGCCCGATCCGGTCCCCGAATTTTGCAAGCATGTTTTCTGCCTTGTGGATCTGGTCTTCGTAGCCCTGGGATTTGATGAACTCGAGGTTGGCGGTTCCGATCTCGACACCTGAAGCTGCAAGCGCCACGTTTGCGACCACACCTGTTAAGAGTACCCGGTCAGCCCCCCCGCTGGCAAGCACATTTTCCGCAACTTTCAGGGAATCGTCCACCTTCGCCCCTCCGAGCACGAAGATGCAGGGCCTTTCCCCTCCTTTAATCCCCCTGTCCAGGGACATGAGCTCCTTTTCCATGACCCTCCCCGCCCCGGTGGGAAGGACTTCGGTGAACCCGACAACGGAAAGGTGAGACCTGTGAGAGACCGCAAAGGCGTCGTTAAGGAAAATGTCCACAAAAGGTGCCAGTTTCTTGACCATGTACGTATTGGCATGATCGGCTGCCGTTCTTTCGAGACTTTCTTCGGAATAGAACCTGACATTTTCAAGCATTATGACGTCGCCGTCTTCCATTGAAGCAATCTGGGTCTTTGCAAAGGTCCCGAAAATATCATCCACGTAGCGGACCTCCCTGCCCAGGTGTTTGGACATCAGAAAGGCATGGGGCTTCATGACCGTAAAGTCTTTTTTCCCCGGCCTGCTCTGGTGGGCGAGCAGGACAACTTTTGCGTTCTCGAGATCCTTCAGGGTGGCAATATGGCTCTTGATCCGCATATCATCCAGGATGTTGCCGTCCGGATCCATGGGAGAGTTAAGGTCAACCCTTAAAAGAATTGTCTTTCCATCAATGTCAAAGTCGTCGATCGTAAGAAAGTCTCTGGATGTCATGTACCCTCAGCGCACCTTTGTGAATAAAACTTTAGACATTTTTGTTTGTTCAATTGTGTTTACCTTTGTCATAGGATTTTTTCCATAAATAAGTTTGTCCTTATTTAATCCTCACGAGAGGGGTTCTGATTTAATAAGAAAAGAGCAAAAAGGAATATAGTATCGAGCCGCAACTTCGGGAAAAGGAAAGCAGTCAACTTAAAAAAATCAAATTGCGGGCGGCCACCCCACCCTAAAGGATGGGGTATGCTTCGGGCCGCCCGCCCGGTTTTTTGGGAACTCAGAAATCGTCGAGTTTCCGTTGCCCAGATATCTTAAATTTATGAGAT
>NZ_VOUA01000015.1 GCF_024372725.1 Methanosarcina sp. KYL-1 | reverse complement strand
AATACGTGGCAAAGAAGCTCAATGTAGACACAATGGACCTCTCGGACGAACACGTTATGCGCGAACTCCGTGAGGAGCTTGACATCGGCGTGATCACTTCCGTGCCGGGAGCTGCAAAGGGCATTGCAGCAAAGATGAACATAGAAAAGCTTCTCGACATCAACATCAACTCCTGCGACCTCTTCAGGAAACAGACCCAGTAACGCCGAGACAACCCGAAATAATTCAAAGTAATCCCAAAAAATCCGAAATACCTGCATAAACTGAGAAAAAACGGGCATCAGGAACTTATATCCCCCTTTAACCCCGGGAAACATGCCGGGAT
Source organism: Methanosarcina sp. KYL-1 (assembly GCF_024372725.1). Classification (GTDB taxonomy): domain Archaea; phylum Halobacteriota; class Methanosarcinia; order Methanosarcinales; family Methanosarcinaceae; genus Methanosarcina. Next base: position 90,957 of record NZ_VOUA01000015.1, on the reverse strand, counting down.
ACGGGGGGTGAAACTTTTTTTGGGTTTCTGCTGGCGGGAATAAACCGGTACAGTTTCTCTGTTCAGGTTCCCGGGCACCTGCCCGTTTTTCCTCTTGCAGGCTTCTATAGGCTGATTTGTGCTCTAAGAGCTGTGCGAATCGTCAACCCGCATTAGTATAAAACTAAACGGAGTGTGCGTGAAAATGAGTGACGAAAACAGTGGATCCGGTGGACTTCAGAGGACAATTGACTGGAAACAGGGGCTTGCTATTGCCCTTGGGGTTCCTGTGCTTATCCTGCCCTCCATCGGCTACTTTGCAAGTTATGTCTGGGCTTTTGCAATCATCGTGTGGGTCCTTTCAGTTTTCCAGGGTTTCATGCAGAACTTTGCCTACGGCGAACTTGCAACAATGTTCCCGAAAGCTTCAGGGCTTCCGGGATACGCCCAGAGTGTGTTCGGTACGAATAAGGGAAACAAGAAGTACGACCAGGGTAAACTGCTCGGTGGGTTCAGCGCCTGGAGCTACTGGTTTGCCTGGAACCCCGTGCTTGCTATCTTTGCAATCCTTATCGGAAGTTACCTTAAAGGCCTGGTCCCTGCCTTTGCCGGCATTCCTGACCTTGCTCTCTATCTTGCCTCCGGGGCAGTTGTTTACATATTCCTTATGCTAGTTAATTATCGCGGGCTTGCCGGCGGAGCGACCCTCGGGTACATCCTTGCCGTGCTTTCTCTTGCCCCGCTTATCATTATCGCCCTTGCACCTTTCGTAACCGGGCACTTTGAAATGAGCAACATCACCGGTGCCTGGCTGCCCACGGACTGGAGCTGGGACATACCGCACATCCTTATCCTGCTCGGGCTTTTTGCTATGGCCCAGTGGAGCGCCTGTGCCTGGGAAACCGCAGCAATCTACGGGCCCGAGTACAAGGAACCGAAGTCAGATGTGCCAAAAGCCCTCTTTATCTGCGGCGCAATCTGCCTTGTGACCTTCATCCTGGTCCAGGCAGCCTGTACAGGGACCCTGGGAATTGAGGGAATCCTGGCCGAACCCTTCTCGCCTATGCTCCCGATGGCCCAGATGACCCTCGGACCCATAGGAGGAGCCCTTACCATCCTCATGCTGGTTGCGGCAATGGTCATGATCATCCAGACCGCTTTCCTCGGGGCTTCAAGGGCAATGTATTCCATGGCTGAAGAAGGAAATCTCCCCAAGTTCTTCGGCAAGATGAACGCTCACGGGACCCCGGTTAATGCGATGATCGTCATCGCTCTCTTCAACATGGGTTTCATCTGCATGGGTACTCCCGCAGCCATCCTGGCTGCATCAGCCATAGGGTATGTGTGTGCCAACGGGATCAGCCTCTTTGCCTACGTGAAGGCAAAACTTGACCCCCGCTTCTCAAAGCTGGAAAGGCCCTTCAAAGCCCCCAAAGGCTGGCAGTCCGTTGCCCTCTTCTTCGGGCTCTTTAACCTGCCTCTCTGCCTGATAGGGGTGGTTTACCTGAACAGCCTTGAGGTTGGATGGACTTCCACGATCGTCGGTTTCGTGGTGCTCGCCCTCTACATTCCGCTCTGGTTCTACTCCCAGAACGAGAACCCGGTGAGGGTGGAAAACGAAACCCACGTAATGAGCGAAGCCCTTATGTAATGTATAATAGGGTTGCAGTAAAAGGAATCGTGTCGCAGTAAAAGGAATTGTGTTGCAGAAACTTACTTCTGCACCCTTCTTTCTTCTGCGCTCTTCCTTTCAAAATTTTTTCGGCCATACCTTAAATAGATATTACATATAATATATATATCAAGACTTCTGCAGTTGAATAAAATCGAGGTCCTTATCATTGGACGAGCATCAAATTGGTTAAAATGCTCTTAACAAGCTCGATTGCAGTTTCTTTTCCTCAGGTGCAGAAGTCCAGATATAAATAACGTAAAGGATTGGAATAAAATATTGCATAAAGGTCCGATCTTTTTCAAATGTTTGAGGTGTGGAAAATTGCTCTCTTTTTCCCTGTTCAGCAGCCCAAAAACGAATGGAACCGACAATGAGGGTTGATGATGCTTAGTAATACCCCGCTGAGAACGAAGTTGATCCTCTATACCGTGCTTGGGGTTTTTCTGGTCCTAGCCGTTTCCACGGCTGTTATCATCAGTACGGTGACAACACAGGAAGAAAAGCTGGCGTACAAACAGTCGGTTGAGATGGCTTCCAACTACGCAAACCAGTTTGATGCGGATATGAAAGCCAACTTTGCCATAGCAAGGACTATCTCCACCACCATGGCCAGCTACGAAACCGCAGACCGGGACGAAGCCCTGTTGATTCTGGAAAACCTGCTCCTCGATAACCCCAACCTTCTGGGGACTTACGTGGCTTTCGAACCCGATGCCTTTGACGGGAAAGATGCGGAATATGCAAACACTCCGGCACACGACGAGACCGGCCGTTTCGTCCCTTACTGGAACAAAATGAACGGGCCCGTTACTCTCGAACCCCTGCTCCATTACGATAACTCAGACTACTACCAGCTCCCAAAAAGCACTATGGATGATGTGCTCACGGAACCTTACTTTTATGAAGGGGTTTTCATGGTAAGCTACGTTTCCCCTATCATAAAAGGCGGGGAGTTTGTGGGGATCGGAGGGGTGGACGTATCCCTTGACTACGTGGATGAAGTGGTAAGCGAGGTCCGGACCTTTGACACAGGATATGCTTTCATGGTAAGCAACACGGGAATCCTGCTCTCCCACCCCACCCATAAGGACTGGATAGGAAAAAAGAACCTTTATGACCTTGAGGGAGATGAGATCCGCAAAGCCTCCCTTGATATCAAAAACGGGGTTGCCGGGCACCTGGAAACTGCGGACCCAACCACAGGCGAGACCGTTATTCTTTTTTACGAACCTGTTGAGACCGGGGACTTTGCCTTCGTCCTGGTTGTCCCGAAAGACGAGATGCTTGCCGGGGTTACTGACCTCCGGAACAGGTTGCTGATTATCTCTGCAATTTCAATCCTGTTCATGGGCGTTCTTGCTTACATGATTGCCCGGTCCATCACCCGCCCCATCGATAAAATCGTTGAGGACTTCAAGAGCATTGCCCAGGATGCGGTCAAAGGGGAACTCGGGGTAAGGGCAGATACGGATGTCGAAATCGATTTCCGGGAAATCCCCAGGGGCTTAAACGAAATCCTGGATGCCGTGGTCGTTCCTATTCGGGAGGCCATGCGGGTGACCAACGCCCTTGCTAAAGGGGAACTAAAAGAGCGGGTCAAAGTGAACGTGCAGGGGGAGTTTCGGGAACTTGAGGACACGCTGGATAAGTTTTCAGAGACCCTTAACATGATCATTGACGACTCAAATGCAGTCCTTACTGCTTTTCAGCACAACGACTTCAAGCGGCCGATCCGGGTCCAGGGGCAGGGCGACTTCAAGCTCCTTACGGACGGGATTGAAGAGACCCGCCTGGTCCTTGACAGGGTTACGACCCAGAGGAGGGAGGCAGAAAAGGCCCTGATCGAGTATGCCAGGAAGCTTGAGCACTCCAACAAGTTAAAGGAAGAAATGGAGCGCATAATCAATAACAGCCCCGTAATTGTCTTTTTGTGGAAGTATGAGGAAGGCTGGCCTATCGAATTCGTCTCGGAAAACGTTACCCGCCTCGGGTATGAAATGGAAGACTTTACCTCAAACAGGATCCTCTATGGGGATATCGTCTATCCGCAAGACCTTGAAAAGGTAGATGTCGAACTCAGCAGGAACGTGGAAAACGGCTCTGAAGACTACAGTTCCGAGTACAGGGTCCTCACCAGGTCCGGAGAAGTCCGCTGGGTGCACGAAAGGACCTTTATCCAGAGGGACGAGACCGGAGAAATCCACCTGCAGGGGATTGTCCTGGACATCACCGAGCATAAGAAAGCCGAAGATGCCCTTTTGCAGATGGAAGAGGTCAGGAAGAAAGAAATCCACCACCGGATCAAAAACAACCTGCAGGTAATCTCAACCCTGCTCTACCTGGAGTCCGGAAACTTTGATGACGAGAAAGTAATCGAAGCCTTCCGGGACAGCCAGCACAGGGTCAAGTCCATGGCCCTTGTCCATGAAAAGCTCTACCAGTCCGAAGACATGGTAAGCGTAGACTTCTCCGACTACATCCAGAACCTTGCAAATTACCTTTTCGGGGCCTATTCAGTAGGCAGCGGGGATATCAGGTTGAAGCTTGACGTTGACAATATTTTCCTCGGAATGGATACGGCCGTCCCCGTGGGAATCATCATCAACGAACTTGTCTCGAATTCCCTTAAACACGCTTTCTCCGAAGGGGAAAACGGGGAGATTTGTATCTGTCTCAAAAAGGAAACAAAGGAGACAAAGGAAAAGGGCAGCAAAAGTACCGGAAGTGCCGACTCCGTAAAAGGAATCCGGGAAGGCAGAGAATGTTTTTCGCTGGTTGTCAGGGATAACGGCAAAGGCTTCCCTGAAGATATCGACTTCAAAGAAACTGATTCCCTGGGCCTGCAGCTTGTGAACACCCTCGTGGACCAGGTTGAAGGCAGTATCGAACTTGACAGGAGCAGGGGTACCGAATTCAGGATCCGGTTCCGGGAACTGAAGTACAGGCAGAAACTGTGAGGCAGTTGCCAGTGGTGGATTCCGGAATGCCTGAAACAATAAGCAGGTGAAAGCAGATCATGATTATGAAACTCAAGATTAGGAAACTGGGGCCAACTCTGAAATATCAAGATGGTTAAACAAATCGGGTTGGTTAAACAAATCGGGATGGTTATAGTCAAGGACCCAAATTTCTTCACCAATCTCAAGTGAAAGTTTAACCACAGAAAGCACGGAAAATACGGAATAAAGAAAATAGGGGCACATCCTTCCGCGCTTTCCGCGCTTTCCGCGTCTATAAAGTAAGTGTAAATATTTATTTTCGGGACTATAAGCAAATCGGAATGATGAAGTAATTAAACAAATTTAAAAAAGAAATTAAAAAAAAATTTAAAAAAGAAATCTGTCGGAGAGGAGATGATTTCATTGGATTCAGGTATGATTGCTACTCAAGTTACGTTTTTCGGGGTTGGAAAGAATGTTGATTTCAGACCAGGTATAAACCAGGTATGCCATGTATGTATTCCCGGTTTGATGCTGTTTCCGCAAGATCTCTGGTTGCCATTTCAGAATCGTGGCCACAACACCACAATTCTTCCCTGGGATCGATGCAGAATCCTGGCAGTCTAATTGGGTTTAGTTCACCGATTTGGGTGAGTTCATTGATTTGGGTTTCCTCTCAAAGGTCAGGTATTTTTAAGCGAGTTGTCGAATTTACACATACCGTTTTTCTATTATTTCCAACAGATTTCTTTTTCAGTGATGAGTTCCCAAACTCATATCCCATTGTTCCCGTTTTTCCGTTGATGAGTTCCCAGACTCATATCCCATTATTTTCCCGTTTTTTCATTGATGAGTTCCCAAACTCATATCCCATTATTTTCCCGTTTTTCCGTTGATGAGTTCCCAGACTCATATCCCATTGTTCCCGTTTTTCCGTTGATGAGTTCCCAAACTCATATCCCATTATCTTTTGGTTTTCTATTGATGAGTTCCCAAACTCATATCTCAGTTAGAGGTTCGTTTTTACGTCCCGGATTTGTTTCCATATCTCCCTCAGATATGTTTCCCACATTTTCCGGATTCCAGACATATCGTTCAGACATCCAGGGTATGAGCCTTACCTATATGCCCGTTTCTTAAGTTATCCCTTCTTTTGAACCTCAAATCACGTCAGGAGGAGCCAGTATTACTATTTCCTGACACCTTCCTTTATGCATTTGATGATATTTAGCCCAACCTATGAGGTTTTTTCTACTGAACATGGTTCGAGAAAGGGCTTTAAGGCATTGCCTGTGCCCTGAGATTTTTCAATGCCTTTGAAAATTTCAACAACTCAAAAAGAGATAATTCGGAGGCACCTGAGGGGCGTGGCATTAAATCCCACTGCCACAACCCTCAGGCACATTTGTAATGCATTTGCTGGGGTTCATGGAGGAGCATGGGAACTGCTTTTTGGAGGTTTAGCAGGTCCTTGATCCTTCTTTCTCAAGAGGTCTCTTAAGGGGCGGACTGCACTCCCACATGCCTTCCGGGGCCTTCCATTACTCTCTGAGATATTTTTTTTCACTTCTTTTAGAGGATGCAACGATTTTCTTAATTTTGTCTTTTTAATTCGTTTATTTAATCCGTTTTTCGTGCCATTTTTTATTCTATTCTTTTGCCATTTTACTTCTGTTTTAAACTCTCTCTTAAATTTGCTGGGTATCCCACCGGGCATTTGCCAGTGCCAGGTAGATGTTTTATTCCCAATTTCTATTCTGTTCTATAACTTCGATTATATATAGCCCAACCTATGGGGGAGTTTCGAAACTTTTTGGTTAAAGAAAGAGTAATGAGTAATTGCCAGAGTGATGGGATTTTTTAATGCCGTTGAAATTTTAAACGGCTTGAAAAGCAATTCACATGAACCCCTGAAAGGCAGCTTAGATTTACCCTATGAGCCCGGGAGCCGTTAAACCGGGAAAGTGAAAATTCTTTTCAGGAAAGTAAAGACCTCTAAAATACTCTTTGCCTCTCCTTTTTGAGGAGCAAGCAGTCTATTCGGCTTTATTCTCCCCTCTAAAACAGAAGTTATTAATAAAAGTATTCATTATAAATGTACACAGGAATGAGTTCATCTTTATGCGATACGATATGGCTTTCTGAAAAAAGGAAAAACCTCCTTCTCTTGCTTATGGAAGGACCCCGGGACATCGAGCAAATAAAGACTTCTCTTAACGTGACTTCAAAAGCGATGATGCCTCAAATTAAGATTCTGAAAAAGCAGGAGTTAATTCTCCAGAGAGTGGATACTTACGAACTTTCCGAGATCGGAAAACTGGTAGTAGGGAACATGCTCCCTCTCCTTAACACACTTGAGGTCATCGAAGAAAACAAGGAATATTGGGCAAGCCGGGACACCAGTGTCATACCCCATGACCTGTTCATGCGCCTGGGCGAACTTGGGGAATGTATGGTAATCGAACCCGACCTGAACCACATGTTTGACCTTCCCAGGGAATTTACGGAAAACCTTACAAAATCCAGGTGCATCCTGAGTTCCCTTTCTTACTACCATCCCCTTTACTCTTCTCTTTATTCAAAGCTTGCAGAAAGTGAAGCGGAAGTGGAACTCGTGCTTACGGAACCCGTATTCGAGAGGCTGAAAACCGATTGCCTGGATGAACTCCGGACGCTTCTGGATTCGCCAAATACGGTTGTAGGGGTCTGTGAGGAGGGCCTTAACATCCCCACAATTGCTGTCACCGACCGTTTTATGTATCTCTGCCTCTTCGACAGGCAGGGAAAATACGACCATAGAAAGGTGATGAGCTTCGATGCAAGTGCGCTTCGCTGGGGCAGGGAGCTTTTCATGCATTACAGGAAATCCGTCCGGGAAGTGACTGAAGTTTAATGCTCCCGGCATATTGAAGTCCGGATAGGTGGCCGTTTCATCCTCTGTCCTTTTCCAGAAACACCGATATGCGGGAGTTTAGTACGATGAGGTTCAAAGACGTCTCCTTTAAGTCAAAGCTGGTTCTCTTTATTGTTGTGGGAGTTTTTCTGGTTCTTGCCGTCTCTACGGCAGTCATCATTGGCACGGTGACCTCGCAGGAAGAAAAACTGGCCTACCAGAAGTCCGTTGAAATGGCAAGCAACTATGCAAACCAGTTTGATGCGAATATGAAGGCCAACCAGGCTGTTGCAAGGACCCTTGCGCTTACCATGGCTGAGTACGAAACTTCTGACCGGGAAGAGACAATGGATATCCTGAGGAATGTCCTTAAAGAGAACCCCGATCTTATAGGGGTCTATGTAGGATACGAGCCGGATGCTTTTGACGGCAGGGATTCCGAATATGTAAATGCGCCGGGACATGATGCAACAGGCAGGTTCGTTCCTTACTGCAATATGATCAACGGTCCGATGACTATCGACCCTCTTGTCAATTATGATTCCTCGGACTACTACCAGCTGCCGGAAACCACAGGCAAAGACGTCCTGACCGAACCTTACTTTTACGAAGGGATATTCATGGTGAGCTACGACTCCCCTATTTTCAAAGACGGGAAGTTTGTAGGGATCGCGGGCGTGGACGTCCCCCTTGAATATGTGGACGAGGTTGCAAGCGATATCCGGACTTTTGATACCGGGTATGCTTTTATGGTAAGTAACACCGGGATCTTCCTCTCCCACCCGACACAGAAGGACTGGATCGGAAAAAAAAGTCTCCATGATTTTGACGAGGAAGAAATCCAGAACGCTGCCGATGACATCCAGAAAGGAATAGGGGGGCACATGGAAGTCACCTCTCCCACCACAGGTGAGAACGTTATCATGTTTTACGAGCCTGTTGAGACCGGGGACTTTGCCTTCGTTCTGGTTGTCCCGAAAGACGAGATGCTTGCCGGGGTTACTGACCTCAGGAACAGGTTGCTGATTATCTCTGCAATCTCAATCCTGTTCATGGGCTTTCTTGCTTACATGATTGCCAGGTCCATCACAAGGCCTATTGATGAAATTGTCGAGGACTTCAAGAGCATTGCCCAGGACGCGGTCAAAGGGGAACTGGGTGTAAGGGCAGACACGGATGTTGAAATTGATTTCCGGGAAATCCCCAGGGGCCTGAATGAAATCCTGGATGCCGTGGTTGTCCCCATCAGGGAGACCATGCGGGTGACCAACGCCCTTGCAAAAGGGGAACTAAAAGAGCGGGTCAAAGTAGATATGCAGGGGGAGTTTAAGGAATTGGGAGACACCCTTGACAAATTCTCCGGGACCCTCAACAGGATCATTGATGATTCAAACGCGGTCCTTACCGCTTTTCAGAATACCGATTTCAAGCGGCAAATCAAGGTACATGGGCAGGGAGACTTCAAACTCCTTACGGACGGGATTGAAGAGACCCGCGAGGTACTTGATATGGTTACCACCCAGCGCAAGGCAACCGAAAATGCCCTGCTGGAATATGCAATGGAGCTTGAGCACTCGAATAAACTTAAAAAAGAGATGGAGCTGGTTATCAACAAAAGCCCGGTTATTGTCTTCCTCTGGAAGTATGAAGAAGGCTGGCCTGCGGATTTTGTTTCGGAAAACATTACCAGGTTCGGGTATAGCTCCGAAGACTTCACTTCCATCCGCATACTCTACGCGGACATAGTCCACCCCGAGGACCTGGAAAAGATGAAAAAAGAACTTGCAAGGAATGTGGAGTCCGGCTGTGATGTCTATACCTCGGAATACCGGATCTTCACCAGAGCCGGGGAAATCCGCTGGGTGGATGAAAGGACTTTTATACAGAGGGACGAAAAAGGAGAAATCCACCTGCAGGGCATCATCCTTGACATAACCGAGCATAAAAAAGCCGAAGAAGCCCTCCTGCAGATGGAAGAAATCCACAAAAAAGAAATTCACCACAGGATCAAGAACAACCTGCAGGTAATCTCCACCCTGCTTTACCTGGAGTCCGGAAACTTCTCCGATAAAAAGGTAATGGAAGCTTTCAAAGACAGCCAGCACAGGGTCAAGTCCATGGCCCTCGTCCATGAAAAGCTCTACCAGTCCGAAGACATGGTAAGCGTCGACTTTTCCGACTACATTAAAAACCTTACCGATTACCTCTTCAAATCATATTCCGTTGGCGGCGGAAACGTCAGCCTGAAACTTGATGTTGACAACGTTTTCCTTGGAATGGACACAGCCGTTCCCCTGGGCATCATCATCAACGAACTGGTTTCAAATGCCCTTAAACATGCCTTCTCCAAAGATGAGGACGGGGAAATACGCATCCAGCTGCACAGGAACGGAGGAAGCCCGTCCCGGGAAGGAGCAAATTATAATAATAAAGAAGATAAAGAAGTGGCTAAGGATAAAGAGCCGGCCAGGGATAAAGAAGCAGTTAAGGATAAAGAATTGAGTGAGACCAGGACCTGTGATGGTGCTGGCCTTAGCGGCGGAATACGGGAGGATAAAACCAAAGAGGACCTGTTAACCCTGGTTGTCAGGGACAATGGCAAAGGGTTCCCGGAAGACCTTGATTTCCGGAACACGGATTCCCTCGGGCTCCAGCTTGTGACCACGCTTGTTGACCAGATTAACGGGAATGTCGAACTCAGCACGAACGGGGGAACCGAGTTTAAAATCATCTTTCAGGAGCTGAAGTACAAAACAAAGGTGTAACTAATGGCAGAAGGAAGAATTCTAATTGTCGAGGACGAACATATCGTCGCGATGGGAATAAAGCGAATGTTAAAGAATTTGGGGTATACGGTAACAGGCATTGCCTCTTCGGGGGACGACGCCATCAGCAAAGCAGAGAGTACCTTTCCCGACCTTGTGATGATGGACATCATGCTGAAAGGGGATATGGACGGTGTGGAAGCTGCAAAGGAGATCAGGGCACGTTTTAATATACCGGTGGTTTACCTGACCGCCTACTCCGACAGCAAGATTATCGAGAGGGCCAAAAAGACCGAGCCGTTCGGCTACATCGTAAAGCCTTTTGATGAAAAGGACCTGCACAGCAGTATAGAGGTGGCCCTGCACAGGTACAGGACAGAAAAAAAATCCGGGGAAGCTATTGAAGAGAAATGATAAACGATGGTTTTTCCGTCAACGTTCATCTCTGCTTTCGGATTATCCCTTCTTTCGGATTATCCCTTCTTTCGGGTTTTTCCAGAGTCCTGAACTTATCCCAGTCAGTCACCCAAGCCTGAATCCATTCTCTTTCTTCAGCCTTCACCTGCGGGAATTTTTTCCTTCTCACGGCTTTTTTACAGGCACCACCAGGGCATCCAAAATATATTTTCAGTTTGTGGGCATGAGTACATAAAGCTTAAAAAACATAATGAAGTTCGGGATACTTACTAAACTTTAAACATTTGGCATAGAATCAGCATAAAATTGGCATAGTATTAGGCATAGTTTTGGACATAGAATTAGGGCATAGAATAGGCATATTTGGCATCCGGATCATTTCAGAACCAGACCATGTCAGAACCAGAACAGAACCAGACCATGTCAGAACCAGACCATTACGCGATTCTTGGAGTTTCCAGAAAGGCATCTGCTGATGAAATTAAGGCAGCCTACCGGAGGCTCGTTTTTATGTACCACCCTGACAGAAACCCGGGGGTGGACGCCGAAGAGCGGATGAAAATGATTAATGTTGCCTACTCTGTCCTCTCTGACCCGAAAAAAAGGGCTGAATATGACCTCCAGGGACGTTTTGGTTCCAGGCCCTCAGGAGCAGGGGGAGATTTCAGGGCAGAGGATTATTCCTGGAAAAAAGAATACAGCTGGACCTGGACATGGGGCGGCCAGGGTGGGAGGGAGAACAGGCAGGGATGGGATACCCGAAGGGAATATTCGGGGAGCAGGCCCGCATCCGGAAACCCCACCGGAAGGTGGGATAAATCCTCTCCCGGTTCCCGGAATGGCTCAGGCAGGCAAAAAGGTGTTCTTTCTACCTGGGGAGCCGTGGACCTGGCTCTCCGCATCATTGGGGTCCTTGCAGTGCTCTGGCTGATTCTCAGCATTCCCATGCTGGTTGTATTCCTTTTGATAGTGACAGCCTTTTTGCTTGCCTTATGGTTGCTGGCACGGGAGCTGCTGAGGGGAATGGCTGGAAGAAAATGAATGCCTTTTTGTTTATTGCTTATTCATATTTTTTGGGTTATCCATATTTTATTGGTTATTCATATGCATTATTTCAGTCATTGGAGTGCCCTTTATAGTTATCTCAATGCACTTGTGGAAAAGGCCTGTTACACGCGACCGGTGAAGGTATAGTACCTGAAAATATAGTGCCTGAAAAACAAATTCATAAAAGGTTTCCATTGATAACTGAAAGACTAAAAAGTGGACAACCGAAAGTCTCATGCGCTTGAAAATTTTAACGGGATTAAAATCTCCTGTGGCGTTTGCCAAAACCCATCTCATCTGCAAAGGATAAAAGCCCTGAATAATCTCTTCTCTTTTGTAAACGCCATGTGGGGCAGGTTATATAGTTTTAATTATATAGAAATCGATGCAGGAAAATCTCTGCCTCTCTTTCCGCTTGACGGCCTGGGTTTCCATTTAACCGGAAGCGCGGTTTTATTTGAAAACAAACCGGCTTCTGCAGGGAAAATAACTTAATGTTAGAAGGCGATTAGCTGCCTTTCCCTTTTAATTTCACTGTAATGCTTCGGAATACAGGATGAAATCCAGATGAGATTCAAGGACGTCCCGTTGAAAACCAAATTGATCCTCTACACCGTGCTTGGGGTTTTGCTGATCCTTACGGCTTCCACAGCTGTGATTATCTCCACGGTTACGGCACAGGAGGAGAAACTGGCATATGAGCAGTCGGTCGAAATGGCATGCAACTACGCAAACCAGTTTGATGCGGATATGAAAGCCAACCTTGCTATTGCAAGGACGATTTCCGGCACAATGAGGGCTTATGAGGCAGCAGACAGGGACGAAGTCTTGAAGATTCTCGAAAACCTGCTCCTTGACAACCCCCACATCCTGGGGACCTACGTGGCCTTTGAACCCGGCGCCTTTGACGGGAAAGACGCGGACTATGCAAACACGCCTTTGAATGACAAAACAGGCAGGTTTGTCCCATACTGGAACAAAATGAACGGATCCGTCACTCTTGAACCCCTGCTCCATTATGACCACTCCGACTACTACCAGCTCCCGAAAAACAGGAAAGAAGATGTGCTCACGGAACCCTACTTTTATGAAGGGGTTTTCATGGTGAGCTACGTTTCTCCTATCGTAAAAGGAGGGGAGTTTGTGGGGATCGGGGGAGTAGACGTATCCCTGGATTACGTTGATGAAGTGGTAAGCGAGGTCAGGACCTTTGATACAGGGTATGCTTTCATGGTCAGCAATGAAGGTGTACTCCTTTCCCATCCCACCCATAAGGAATGGATCGGGAAAAAAAACCTCAGCAATTTCGGGCTTGAAAATATCGACCCGGCTGTCACTGACATCAAAAAGGGGATAGGCGGGCACCTGGAAACTACGGACCCGACAACCGGAAAGACTGTGGATATGTTTTACGAACCTGTCGAGACCGGGGATTTCGCTTTCGTCCTGGTCGTCCCGAAAGAAGAAATCCTTGCCGGAGTCAATGACCTCCGGAACAGGCTGCTCATCATTTCGGCAGTTTCTATTATGTTTATGGCTGCCCTGGCTTACATGATTTCCCGCTCTGTTACCAGGCCGATAGATGATATTGTTGACGGTTTCAGGAAAATAGCCGATGCTGCGGTCGGGGGAAAGCTGGATTTAAGAGCGGATACTGACGTGGAAATCGATTTCCGGGAAATCCCTCACGGGTTGAATGAAATTCTCAACGCTGTGGTAGTCCCCATCCGGGAGACCATGCGGGTAACCAATGCCCTTGCAAAGGGAGAATTAAATGAGAGAGTCAATGTGGACATGCAGGGAGAATTCAGGGAACTCGGAAATACCCTTGATAAGTTCTCGGGAGCCCTGAATGGGATTATTGACGACTCAAATGCCGTCCTCAGTGCCTTTCAAAAGAACGATTTCAAAAGGCCGATCACGGTACACGGACAGGGGGATTTCAAACTCCTTACGGATGGGATTGAAAATACCCGTATAGCTCTCGACCGTGCCACCAACAGGCGCAATGCAGCTGAAAAAGCCCTGCTGGAATATGCAATGGAGCTTGAGCACTCTAATAAGTTAAAAGAAGATATGGAGAAAGTCATAAACAACAGTCCTGTAATCGTCTTCCTGTGGAAATACGAGGAAGGCTGGCCGATTGAATTTGTATCGGAAAACGTTACCCGGATAGGGTATAATGTGGAAGATTTCACTTCCACCCGGGTCCTTTATGAAGACCTGATCCATCCCGGAGACCTGGAGAAAGTCCGGGCAGAGGTCAAAGAACACATAGATTCCGGAATCAAGGATTATACCTCGGAGTACAGGGTCCTCACAAAATCCGGTGAAGTGCGCTGGGTGGATGAAAGGACCGTTATCCAGAGGAACGAAATTGAGGGAATTCACCTCCAGGGGATTATCCTGGACATCACCGAGCACAAAAAAGCCGAAGAAGCGCTCTTGCTGATGGAAGAAACCCGCAAAAAAGAAATCCACCACAGGATCAAGAACAACCTGCAGGTCATTTCTTCCCTGCTCTACCTGGAGTCCGGAAACTTTGATGATGAGAAGGTTACCGAAGCCTTCAAAAAAAGCAAGCACAGGGTCAAGTCCATGGCTCTTGTCCACGAAAAGCTCTACCAGTCCGAAGACATGGTAAGTGTGGACTTTTCCGACTATATCAAGAACCTTACAGATTATCTCTTCCATTCCTATGCTGTCGATGGCGGGAAGGTCGGGCTGAAGCTTGACGTAGAGAATGTTTTTCTCGGGATGGACACGGCTGTCCCTCTCGGGATTATCATCAATGAGCTTGTCTCAAACTCCCTTAAACATGCCTTTTCCGAAGATGAAAAAGGGGAGATTTGTATCCGGTTGCACAGAAAGGTTGATAAAGAGGGCAGTACTGAAATCAACAACTTAAGCAATGTAAAACAGGGGAATAGTAATAAAGAAAACCGTTTTTCTCTGATTGTAAGGGATAACGGAAAAGGGTTCCCGGAGGACCTTGACTTCCGGAACACGGATTCCCTCGGGCTTCAGCTTGTGACCACGCTTGTGGACCAGATTGAAGGGGACATCGGACTTGACACGAGCCGGGGAACCATGTTTAAAATCAGCTTTCAGGAGCTGAAATACAAAACGAAGGTGTAATGAATGGTAGAAGGACGAATTCTGGTTGTCGAGGACGAACACATCGTCGCAATGGGAATAAAGCGGATGCTAAAGAGTTTGGGGTATACGGTAACAGGTGTTGCCTCCTCGGGAGAAGACGCCATCAGCAAAGCCGAGAGCACATTTCCTGACCTGGTGCTGATGGACATCATGCTGAAAGGTGATGTCAACGGCATAGAGGCAGCAAAGGAGATTACAACACGCTTTGATGTGCCTGTGGTTTACCTGACAGCCTGTTCCGAAAGCAAAATCGTGGAGCGGGCATGGAAGACCGGGCCTCTTGGGTATATTGTGAAGCCTTTTGATGAAAAAGACCTGCAAAAAAGCATTGATGTGGCTCTGCGAAGGTACAGGATGGAAAAACAGGGCATCGAAAAACAGAGCGTGGAAAAGCAGGGAATGGAGACAGATTCCGGAAAGCAGGAGAATGATTCCGAAAAAAATCCGGAATCCTTCAGCCGCTCAAACCGATCCGAAGGCTCCAGAGTGAGCCTTTGAACCTTTTTCCATATTCGTGTTTTTGAGCTTTTAGGGTTTAGTTTTTCATTTTAAGTTTTTTCAGCTTTTCAGTTTTTGAGTTTTTCAGTTTTTGAGTTTTTCAGGTTTTTTCAGGATTTCAGTTCCCCTTTCAAGGGTTTCGACCACTGTTTTTAAGATCTTTACACGGGAGTAGCGCTTGTCGGCGGATTCCACAACTATCCAGGGTGCGTCGGTTGTGCTGGTCTTCTGGAGCATTTCCTCTACTGCGGCTTCGTACAGGTCCCATTTGCTTCGGTTCCGCCAGTCCTCTGCGGTTATCTTCCACTGTTTTTCAGGGTCGTTCTGCCGGCTTTCAAAGCGTTCAAGCTGGGTTTCCTTATCGATGTGGAGCCAGAACTTGAGGATTATGGCTCCTCCCTCCCTGAGGATCGTTTCAAATTCGTTGATTTCCCGGTAGGCCCGCTTCCATTCTTCCTCACTGCAGAAGCCTTCCACTCTTTCTACCATGACCCTCCCGTACCAGCTCCGGTCGAAGATGGTCAGGTGCCCGGCTTTCGGGACTCCTTCGCAGAAGCGCCAGAGGTAGTGGTGGGCTTTTTCAGTGTCGTTTGGGGAACCAACCGGGACTACCCTGTAGAGCCTGGGGTTCAGTTCTTCGACCAGGCGGTAGATGCCCCCTCCCTTGCCTGCGGTGTCCCAGCCTTCAAAGATAACTACCATGGAGCGTTTCTGCCTGAAAAGGTCGTACTGGAGTTCCTCGAGCCGGTGCTGGTATAACTTTTTTTGCTCTTTATATTCGTCGTAAGGAAGCCTTTTTGAGAGGTCCGCCTGCTTGAGGACGGAACCCTGGATGTCAGGTAACTTCGGGGTGCCTATTTCCAGGTACTTGATGGTCTGCTTTCCCGGGGTCCTGGTCACTTCCTCTATTCGGGCTTTGATGGCCCGGGTCACGGTCATGATGATCTTGAGGGTTGCAAATTTCCGGTCGTTGGCTTCCACTATGGTCCAGGGTGCATGGGGCATGTCGGTTTTTTGAAGCACTTTTTCCACTACCGGGAGGTATTCGTTATATTCATCAATGAAGTCCAGCGTTTTCCCGTTGCTCTTCTCATACTCGTCGAGGATCAGGGGGATTCCTTTCTTCTGTATTTCCTTGAAGCGCTCTTTTTGCTCTTTTTCACTAATATGCAGGAAGAACTTAAGGACCAGGTACCCGTCATCTGCAAGCTGCCGCTCAAAATAATTTATTCCCTCCAGGCACTTTTCAAGCCCGGCCTCATACTTTTCCTTCCCGTAATGCTCGATAATCGCCCGGCTGTACCAGCTCCTGTCAAAGATCGCAATTTTCCCCCTGACAGGGACCCGGGCCCAGAAGCGAAGCAGGAATGGTTTTAGAAGTTCTTCGTAGCAGGGCACTGTCATGGTATGGAAATCGTATCCCCTGGGGTCAAGGGGCAGGATAAAGCGGTTAATGTCCTCCCCCATTCCTGATGCATGCCAGCCTTCAAAAACAAGTATAATCGGGATTTTCAGTTCCCAGGCTCTCCGCTGAAGCTCCCCGAGTTCAGCCTCAAGGGCTTCCATGCTCTCTTTATATTCGCCGTTTTTTACCGATTTTGACAGATCTACATTTTCAAGCATGCCAGCACACCACGCATATACTGAAAAAGAATAAAACCGTTACAGAATAAAACAGTAACTTTTCTGGCTCATAAATAGTGAATTTATAGTGAGTTTCTTCTTACAGCATGGGAATTGATTTTTATCTTTTATAAATGGAGCAGTTCTTTGTACTGTCAGAATTGCCAGGAATGAATATAGCAAAAACAAAATCTTATAAGTCAAGTCTGGTAAAATCAGGTCTGAAGCCTTTGAAGATGGCCCGGCTGCCAGAGGAATCGCAGTAATCAGTAGCATGGCGGTACTCCTGCCAATCAAAATGAATATTTTGCAGGCTGTATTTATTTCCACTTTGTACAGCCTCTAAATATTTGAGTTATGTTTAAATAATTCTAAATTTACTCAGTTTAGATTAGTAAATAGTAGGTCTTCCTTAATTATAATACACTGTGGTTCATTTTTTGCTCGACTATGTGTTTCATCCTACTTTTGAGTCTCATGGTGTATCACTTCTAACTCATAAACATATTTATAAATATACTACTATAATATGACCCCGAATCTACTCATTTGCCGTACATTTTAAAATATATATATCGATAAATATTTGTTAATCTGATTTAATGCTGATTTTTTGATAAATGTTGTATTGTATTGTATTGTATTGCATCAAACTCAGTCTTTTTTCCGGTTTTTCTTTGCTGAATATATCTTCTAAAAAATGATTAATCAAAAATATGTTTCCTATTATGCCTTATGGAGGTATGTTTTTATACTATGTTCGTCTCGATTTTTTTGTTATTGTTTTTGTTATATGCAAATTTATATCTGTAATGTATGTATTATGGTAACTATGATACGCCTTGTGCATATTTTTTGTGAATGCTGATTAAATATTTATATTATGATATATATTATGCTAGTCTGTTTTTTAGATCACATATATTATTTATAGTAACTATTTATTTATGTATTATATGTTATATCTTGTATATTGCATATTATGTATTTTAATTTGTTATTATTTAACTCGTTTATTGTTCTTTATATATATTCTAATATTTTTTTTCAAAAAAATGCTTTTTTACGTGCATAGCTTATGTAATATATTATAAAATATTTATTTACAAATATGCCTTTTTTTAATTGCTGGTTTTAACATTTCCTAAAAACTATTACTTATCTTTTATATCTATATTATTTACTATGTATTTACAAAGTAAGTCTCAATTATTAATTGTACCTCCTCTTATATATAATTCAGTTCTGTATATTGAAAGTAATGTATCATTTAATTAACCTATATCATTTTTTATATATACGTTTCTTGAATTTCTTAGAAAAATTCCATGTTTCTTACTAAAATATCTCTATTTTTATATATTCATTTTTGGACCTGCGAGGGTAGAGTGATTAAGTCAAAACCTACTAAAAACACATAGGTTAAATTTTCATATCATTTTATATAATTGGCATAAGTTCATGTATTTTTTGAGATTTCATTCATACATACTATAAGATTCAATTTGCAAAATTTTCTCTCTTTCTTTTCTTTACATTTTTTTGCAGTAAATATTACGGTGATCGGCAGAGACTGCTCTATTCCTATAGTTTATGTAATGAACGACTTGACAAAATGAGAGCAAATTTCAGGTTTTTAGGGGACCCTGGTATATATGCACATATACTATGTGAATAAAGGGATTCATCCTGGCACTTAAATCTGGATTTGGATGTAAACTCAGGGGAAAACACGAGCAAAAGTTAAAAAATCATTCACTATGCAATTAAGTAATAATTCAGTAGGGCGTATATTACATAATTCCGGACTTGTTCACAGGTTAAGCTTTCCTTTTTTCCCGGGCTTGCAAGAAGCAAAAAAGTCAGAAGAATCCTATAATTTTTCAAGAATTATGCATGTCTTTCTAAAATTTAAAATCAAAAAAAATATTTTATTAATTGGCAACTATATTTATTAAGTAATATTATCATATATTATATGCCTATATTTATAAATACGTTTTTGACTTATTTACTGTAGACTCAGCAGGTCAAACCTTGGCAAATACGCATACCGTTTTACTTTAAAATTTATCAGAAAATTAGTTGATATTTAGCCATAAATAACATAAATATTGAAAACCCAGTGTATTTCTCGGAAATATGCTTGCCCGGTATTCGTGTCCTTTGTATAGGTGCAACTCTCTACTTTAATTTAAATTTATGCAATAACTAATATTATGGCTCTATTATATTAATTAAATATTATTATAGATATTATATTGGATAATTTAATTATGTCTATTTAATTTTATTTGTTTATTTTATTCATTATTATAAATTTTATATTTTTCTCGTAACAGTATATTATTACGTTTAAGAATATCGATTGAAGCCTGATTTTTTTCTTTCGGACCTTCCAAAAATCCGGTTAGGGAGTCACTGAATTAGAACTCCGTTTAGAACTCCAGTTTAAGCTCAAAAATTTCTTCAAATAGTTCGTATTTTTTACGGGCCCGGTACAGGTACTGACGGACGGGAACTTTTTCTCTGGCCCTTGCAAAAAGAGCTTCGATTTCTCCCCTTGAAAATACTGCTTCTAGTTTTTTAATGGGAACTGCTTCGAGTCCTTCCAGGTCGTCGACCACGGGGTTACTTATGGGGACAGGGACCGGAAGGAGGGAAATAGGAGCTTCGTCAGTCCAGTTCCATTCCGGGTCATAAATGTTCGCAGAAAAGCTGCCGCAAAAAGTGCATTTTGTTATGACTATGAGCTTCCCCTCCACAGAGTGATAGCTCAGGCTCATAAGCAAGGCATCACAGGTTGTGCATGTTCCGATCTCGTTTTTTTCCAGGCTGTAGGCGGGGATCCGGTCTTCTCCTATGTATAGGTCGTTGCCCTGAAGGTCATAGCTGTATTCCATGTGTTTTACTCCTGAGTGCAGCTCAAAATTTAAAGGAGTTTGCATTACTTCTGGCTTTTCCTTGTGTATTTCTGTCTAAGGTCATAAACATATTAAACATTGATCCCTCCGGGAAGTTTTTGGCCCGGAACTGCAGGAGGGACTGCAGGGGATTTGAAAAATAGCATATTAAAAATAGGCATGTCCAAAAGTAGCACCACCGGGTCTGCCGGAACTTAGGGGCAAGTGGAAGGTCGGTGGAATATTTCAGGTGAGTGGGAGCCTGGCAAGTCTGAGCTCGGCAAGTGGGAGCTCGGGAAGTCTGAGGTAGGAGATATGGAAAATGAGTAGGGGACTGAATTGGGCAGAATAATGGGGCAGATAGAAGGCTTAACTGAGTAGAAGACTGAGTATATAAGGCAGGTTGGGAAAATATAACTGAGTAAAAAGTATGAGATGAGCAGATAAGGATGTGGAGGGGAAAACCGGGAAGAGGTTCAAGTTTTAATATTTATTATTTCAAAATGTACCAGGATGATAGAAATATATTCAGATAAAAATAGATAAAAATATATTAGTGCTGATAATAGAATCCGGGGTCTGATAAAACCGTATTACTTTTGATTAAAATATAGGCAGAATGGTTGTCGGGAAGTCATTCCGGAGCAGGTACCCGGTCATAATGTCTTAGAATTTTTCTGAAGAATTTTTACAGGACACAAGTTTAATATACAAGCTCATGTAAAATAAATAGCGAGTATAAATAAATATATTATTTATGTGTTTAGCACATGATGGGGATGATAGGGTTCTTTTTGTTTCTTAAAGGTAATTAATATTTTATTTACTATAAACTATAAAAATAAAAAATATAGATGTTTGATATCTTTCAACATAGTACATCTAAATCATAGAAGTCTATGTTTGACTCATAAAAAGCAATATATCCGATAAAGCCCAATATGATATATGGTATCAACTTGATTTGAAATGAAATATGCTTGCGCATCAATTAAAAATTATTTGCATAATCCCTATCATGACGAATAAATTTACAAACCTATATATATGGCTATAACTGACATAGTTTACTACATCAGTAGAGGTGGTAATTAATGGGATCCATCCGAGCTAAAATCAAATCAAGAGTCGAGAAATTTCTCGAAGTAGACTCCGACGGATATCGGAGAGCTATACTGTGCATTTTTATCAAAGTAAAAAAGGCAACCATTGATGAGCTGCATGAAATGCTTTCAAGCAAGTACAATGTTTCAAGGAATACGGTTGCATCCATGGTGGGATACATTCATTCAAAACTCGGTGTCCTGAGGGCCCATAAAGAGTCCTATAAAACCCCAATGGTCTATCTTCTGAGGGAAGAATACGTTGATCTGCTTTTGAAACTTGTGAATTCATCGCCAAAAACATCTGCTGAACCTTCAGCCTGAAATTCTTTTTACTCCCGGCAAATTGCCTGATGGACTATGTCACTTGTAAAAAACGCACCCAGGACAGCAACGACTATCGTGGTACGGTCGGATGCAAATACCCGCATAAGCCATTCAAGAGACCCGTACTACAACCTTATGCGGCGTATTTTCCAGGAAGAAGCCACTGCCGTAAGGGGCCAGAAGTTCCTGACCATGATTGAAGAAAGGCAGGCCGCGGGAAATCCGCTCAGGACCGACGAGTGGAAAGCCCTCCTGGACGAGCTCCAGACCGGACGCGCCTCTTTTTATGCCATGCGCAACAAACTCCTCGGAGCAGGCCTGATCTCTGTCAAGAACAAGGAGTACAGGCTATCAGGCCAGTTCTCAAAAGACCTCATGGATATGGCCCGCTGGTGGTGGACTGCAGTCCTCAGCCAGGACGAAGCAAGCCTGTAAACCTGAAATTAAACCATTTTTACAACATAATCAGGATATATTCTAAGCATATTCTCGCCCCTTATGTGCCAGATCCTAAAAATCTGGAAACACTCGCCCGAAAGCTATATATACAAAATCTTCCTTTAGAAGATACGCTTCAAGGCGCAAGAAACACGCCCCACAGCGAAAAATCATCGAAGCCCGGTAGTGTAGTGGTCAATCATGCGGGACTCTGGATCCTGCAACCTCGGTTCGAATCCGTGCCGGGCTACTAAACTTTTTCAATTAAGTTTTTTCTATACTGATGTTTAACTTTTTCCTATATGTTGTTTTGACTACCTGTTAGGCACAACGGAGTTTCCAAAAGAATTTCCTGCACGTGGCTGATCAGGAGCCATTGGTTTCACCATATACAGCCATTTTGGGAGATTCCCTTTATTATCATTCACAATTTTACATTTTATCCCTTACATTTTATCCCTTACTTTTTTACCTTTTACTTTTTTGCCCTTACTTTTTTACCGTTTCTACCCGGGCTGTGATACATTTTTAGCATTGCATGCTTGAGAAAAACAACAAGAAAAAAACAAAACTGCCCTTGAAGTGTCCGCAACATATGGAAATATAATGTCCTTTTTGTAGAACTCGGCAACTTTTTCCCCGGGACTTTTTCGGAGCAAGTCTCGGATCCGGATATTAAGTCCAAAAATCAGGAAAATTGCTGGATTTTTGCTCGAAAAATACCCCTTAATGTCCCGGATTTTACGGGCAAATATGGACAAAAAGGCAAGAATGTCCAGGAATGACTCTATCATGACCCTATTGTAGAATCCATCTGAAAATGTCCCGGGGATTTTGAGACGGGGTGCCTTTTTGAGAAAGAGGATAACCCTTTCGGAGAATGAGGCGATTCTTGCTCCAGGCCGCTTTGCCCGCTTTATCGGAAAAACGGCCGCATGGAAATTTCATTTCTCTGTCAGGCAACAGAACTTACTTATATCAAAGCCATCAACGATTATTATAGGGTTGTAAAGATGCCCTGCTTTGAAGTAATTGTTGCGGGTAAAATCCCATCAGCCCCGGGCAGTCTGGCGCACCCTGACAATATCGAGGGGAAATCAGTGAAAATATGTGTAACAGCTACATCCTGGAATCTGGACTCCACTATGGACCCGCATTTTGGAAGAGCCCCGTATTTTATCATTATCGATCCTGAAACCATGGAATTCGAGGTACTTGAAAACCCGGGCGTTTCAGTGCTTGGGAAAGGGATACAGGTAGCGCAGGCCATGGTGAGCAAAGGCATCGATGTTCTGCTGACAGGCAAAATCGGCCCCGATGCTTTTAGAATCCTCTCAGAAGAAGGTGTCAGTATAGTAACAGGGGCCAGCGGCTCGATTCAGGCTGCAGTCGAACAGTTTAAAAAAGGTGAACTCAGGCCGGCCGATGGGCCCACCTGGAAATAATCAAGCTGATTACCAAAAAATAACCGGAAAATAACCGGAAAATATTGTTTCAGGTATGACACTCTCTATTTTCCTCGTACTTCTGCCTTACTGCAGCAGCCGCTTCCTCCCCGAGTTTCTCTGCCACGACCCGCAGGAAGATAGTAATGTAGTCAGGGGGCACACATCCCAGGCTCTCTTCCCCGCTGAAGATAAGGGAAATGAGGTATTCCAGGTCTTCGGGGGAGGTCCCGCTCAGCCTCCGGTGGAAATCTATGGCATCTTCTGAATAGTGGTTCGCCAGAGGGGGAAGAATCGAACGGTAGGGGACGCCTGAACCTGAACAGAGCAGGTCTTCGCATTCGGGTGCAAGTTTTTTTAGCAGGTCAATGTCTTTGTCAGAAAGTATTCTTGCCATGAAGGGTCACTCCCGGTAAAATATGGATCCTAAATAAGTATTTTTACGAAATGTGTTAATGGATGTATTGACAGAGATTTTACAATCAATGTTTTATTCCGGAACTCTTCCTAAACAAAAGATGATTCGATTTTCTGCTATTTAAAAAATAGTTTTTCTGCTTATTTTTTCCTTATTTCAGTTTCATTTCTGTTTTCATTTCTGTTTTCATTTCTGCCTTATAACCCAGGATTCTATAAATGTGCCAGAATTAATTTTAAAAACCCTGGCCAACTATTACTTAAAGGGGAAAGGAGGTGGAATCTCCGGGGTTCAAAATTGAGACTTATTACTGATTTTGCGGATCGATAATAGATTTTGCGGACCACGGGATCGTATGCGAATTACAGGATTTCATGTGGATGCAACACAGTACTGTAAAATCGTACTGTAAAATAACAGAAGGAGGCTGAAAAGTGAAAAGAGGACTGACACTTGCTATACTGCTGATCCTTGCAGGGGCTCTTGTCTTATTTGCTTCGGGATGTGTGAGCGAAGAGCCCCCCGAGGGGGAGACAGAAGAGGGAGCAGTAGAAGAAACGGAAGGAGCTGTAGAGGGGGAAACTGAAGAAGTAGAAGAAACTGAAGAAATGGAGGAAACAGAAGGAGCTGTGGAAGGGGAAACCGAAGAAATGGAAGAGACAGAAGAAATGGAAGAAACTGAAGGGGCCGGAATGGAGGAGGAATACAGCCCTGTCATAAACCCTGAAGATTTCGTAGAAACCATTGACAACCCCTACTTCCCGCTGACCCCCGGCACAACTTTCGTATATGAAGGAGAAACCGAAGACGGCTCGGAAAGAAATGAAGTTTTTGTGACCCTACAGACCAGAGAGGTGATGGGCGTTACCACGACTGTTGTCCGGGACAGGGTTTGGGAAGATGGTGAACTTATTGAGGAAACTTTCGACTGGTATGCGCAGGACAAAGACGGGAACATCTGGTACTTCGGGGAGGACTCTAAAGAATATGAAGGTGGAGAAGTTGTAAGCACTGCAGGTTCCTGGGAAGCCGGAGTTGGCGGAGCTCTGCCGGGGATCTTAATCAAGGGCGACCCGCAGGTAGGGGATGTTTACCGCCAGGAGTACCTGGAAGGTGAAGCTGAAGACATGGCTGAAGTCCTTTCCCTGACCGAATCGGTTTCGGTTCCCTACGGTTCATTTGAAAACTGCCTGAAGACAAAGGAGTGGACACCGCTTGAACCCGGCGTCGAGGAGAACAAGTACTATGCTTCCGGAACCGGCATGCTCCTTGAAGAAGTAGCGAAAGGCGGATCGGGTAGACTGGAACTTGTGGAGATCAAAACTGAATAAAAGACGATGAAAAACGAAGAAAACCAATGAAAATGAAAAATGGAATCTATAACCACGGAAAACATGAAAGGACATGGAAAACTTTAGCCCCTTTCTCCTTTTACCATGTTTTCCGTGCCTTCAATGGTTAATTTCTTCAGTGACTAATTTTTTCTTTTGCTCCTCTGTTCTTTGTTCCTTTGTTTCTTTACACTTCAGCAGGCCCTCCGTTGGCAAAGAACATCCTGTCACCTTTGTCCCCGGTATAGAGGACAAGCTGACCGTCCTCCATTGCTGCTGAGTTTACACCGGACAGGAGAGTTACATACTGGTCATACAATGATTCCGGCCCGCATTCGGCAAGCGTCATCGGGCCTGCCCCCAGTGTGAGGGTGTTTCCTTCAAGGGTGTAGCTCCCGCTGCCGACGTTACAGTCCGCTTTGATGGAATATGTATCGTTTGGGGTGAAGACAAGGGTGTAGTTCTCAGGATCAGGCACCACTGACTGGCCTGTGGGATCAAACTCCTGAAGTTCGGTCCACTGCCACTCTATGTCGGTAATATCATCAACCGAAATCGGGCCGAGTTCTGCTTGTTCAGCACCCTCTGGCTCAGCACCTTCCGGGATAGTTTCGACAGGTTCAGCAGGTTCGACAGGCTCAACAGGTTCAGCGGGTTCCCCCCCGGTAGTTTCGTTAGGCTCGGCAGGAGTTTCCTGCTCGGCACAGCCAAGCGAAAAGACGCTTGCGGTCATAAGTCCGATGGTAAGGAGTAAAACAATACCTGTAGACGAATTAATTTTCATAACGTACCCCCGTAAATGGTTATATAAAAAATGCATTATTTCAATATAGACCTTTCTTAAGCTGAATCTGAATTAAGTAGTCTTGAATGTCTGTCTTTTATTAACCACACATCTTTTTGGAGGGTCTGACAAGAGATTTTTTAGCAAGATAAGAATATTTACTTGGATACGTTTACTCTTCTGAGTCTTCGTTATCCTGTTTTGTCTTTCCCACCTTTTCCAGCCTGTGAGTGACGATCTCTTTTCCGAGTATAGTTGCAAACCCATAGAGGATTCCAAGCCCTGCAAAGACGTAGATCATTGTAAAAGCTTTTCCCAGGTCCGTCTTCGGAGAAAAGTCCCCATATCCTATGGTCGTCAGGGTTATTACTGAAAAGTATAATGAGTCGAGCCATCCCCAACCCTCGACATTATGGTAAAAGAAGGTACCCAGAAGAAGAATCATTATCACCAGAAATAAAAGGGTCTGGAATTCCTCATTTTCAAGCTGTTTCTTCAAGGCCCTTAGAAACAAAACCAGAGTGATTAAAATATATAGCATTGCCCTTGCCCCCTTTTGATATATATAAACAAAAGGTTAAAAATATGTCTGCAATGGCAGCAAATTTGGAAAAGTGGGCCAGAAAAAAAAGTTAAAGATGATTAATCGCATCTCCTCTATTTTTGGTCACTTAAGTCAGGCAAAAAAGCAGTTAAATGCGGCAATTTCATCGCAACAACAGAAGGAAGGCTGGCAGACTTACTGCAGTCTGAAAATAATTAAGGAAATACATAAAGGAAACGTGATACTAAAAACACTCTTTGAAAACTTTCAGAGCTCACCCCTTTCTATCAGCCCCGCACTTTGTCCATTCAGTCCGCCCAGTGGAACTTGAATTATTTCAGGTCTCTTCTCTGTCTCCTTTTCTCAATACGTTCCACTCTTCTCTCTATGATATGTTCCCCGATAACATCAACAAACCCGAACAGGATTCCCAGCCCTACAAAGATGTAAACCATAGTGAAAATTTTTCCCAGATCCGTTTGCGGAGAAAAGTCTCCATAACCCACAGTCGTCAGTGTGATGACTGAAAAATACAAAGAATCAAGCCAGCTCCAGCCCTCAAGGTCGTGGTAGACATAAGCCCCGAGGAGAAGGGCAAAAACCACGGAAGATAAAAGGGCACGAGTTTCCGGTTTTTTAAGCAGGTCGTATAACGACCTCAGGAACATCGCCAGTGCAATTAAGTAAGGAAGCATAGTTTCTTTCTCCTTAGCTTTGAAATCAGGTACAAATCCTCATCAACTCCGAGTCTCCATCGAGTAAAACCTCATCAACTCCGAATTGTCATCAACCCCGAATCTTCATCGAGCATGAATTATCATCAACTTCAGATCCCCATTAACTCTAAATTATCATAATCGCTGACAATGTACCTCAAGCAATAGCCCCGAACTCCTCAAAACTGCGGGTTTTCCACCCCGTCCCATTTCCTGAAGCTCCTTCCTAGCAGGTAAACGGCTACAGGCAGCAGCGCCAGGTCCGCAAGCAAATAGTAGGGGCCCAGTATCGACAAAACTATGTTGAGGATCAGGACCGGGACTATTGAGAGGGCATAGAGGGCGAAGGTCTTTCCATTGTAGAGGTTCACTGAAGGGTAAAGCCCTGTCAGGTAGACAAGCACTGTCACCATGTAGAAAGATATGGAGAGGAAGACCAGCAAAGAGGGGCCAAGGGTGTAAGGTTCAGTCCTCAAGCCGAGGCCTAAAAGGAAAACGAAGGGGACTACATTGAGTAAGGCGTAGATGTCGAGTTTGCTCTTTATAACGTCCGAGACTTTCAGGGGGAGGAAAGCGTAGGAAGCAAACAGGTCGAATTCCGTAAGCCAGTTGTACATCGAGGAAGAAAGCACCCCCAGGACCAGGGAAAAGAGTAGCAGGGAGTCGAGAGCAGGGATCACGTTTCCAAGGGCAGAAAGCAGCACCCACACCAGTGTTGCCGGGAGCAGGAAGGAGAAGATGATTTTCCCGAGCCCGCCTTCACTTCTTTTCAGGTCAAGGAAGTCCTTTGCAACAAAGGATGCGTAGCGGTAGGAGCCAAGTCGGGAAGAAAGCCCGGAAAAGGAGTTGGAGAAACTCTTCTGGACCTGGGGATAGTCCACCTTCAGGAAGATAAGGGAAAGAGCGGAAGGGACGAGTATCAGGAAAGCCGGGGCCAGAAGGTACCGGGTTTCGGAAGGGGCCAAGTAAAAGGCAAGCCCCGGATGGGCGTAGAGGGTTTCCCCATTGAAATTCCCGGAGGCAAAAACCAGTACCGGAAACGCCAGCAATAAACCGGCAATCACGGTTTTTCCCGAATGGGCATAGACCGTAGAAAGGAAAAACACAACGGAAAGCCCGATCATGAAGGAAAGGAAGAGCGTGAGGGTGAGAAGAGAGAACTTGAAGCTCCCGGCGGCTGAGGGAAGTACGAGTTTTACCGCCAGGGCAAAGCCTGCAATGAAGGGCAGGATGTAGAGGAAAAAATAGTACACGACATCTTTTACCAGGAAGTTCAGGAAAATGACCCTCTCGGAAACCGGAAGCGTCCTTGAGGAATACGCAATCAGGCTTGCCTGCCCGAAACGCCGGTTCATGAACTCTCTCCCCATGAGCCCGAAAGCCCCCACCATGCCACCTACCAGCAGGAAGAAGTAGTGCATCCCGAGAGCAATCCCCGCATCGCTGACGATTTCCCTGAAGACAGGGAGCACCAGGCACACAAGAAACGTGAAGAGGAAGATGAAACCCGGAAAGAGGGCAAAGCCGCTATGCCCGAAGAGACTTGAGTGCATCCGCCACTCTTCTTTCATCATGCTTTTAAAAATGTCAAACATAGGTAATCATTCCCATGTAATCGTTTCTGCTTGAGATTCTACCTGTTCGTTTTCTATTCCTTCATTCCCGGGCAATCATCCCGGTAATTCCCGTCTCATAATTCGCCTGTTTTTCCCCTGGCTGCCCCACCAGTTCCAGGAAGAACCCTTCCAGGTTCCTGCCTTCCAGACCAAGTTCGTCCATACGCCCGGTGTAGACCAGTTTCCCCTTATAGATGATCCCGATGCTTGTGCAGATCTCTCTTGCAATTTCAAGTATGTGGGTGGAAATAAAGACCGTACCATCGTTTTTCACGTATCCCCGGAGGAAATCCTTTACCTTCCGCTGCATCACGGGGTCCAGGTTGATCAGGGGCTCGTCAATGATGGCAAGTTCGGGCTCGTGCAGGAAAGCCTGGGCAAACATCAGCTTCTGCCTTGTGCCCCGGGAGAGGTCTTTGCAGAGCACGTTTTTCTGGTCCCCGAAATTGAAGAAGTCAAACCACTTTTCACAGGTTTCCTCATACCTTTCGAGTTTCCTGATCTTTGCAACAAAATGAAGGTACTCTTCTGCGGTGAGGAAGCTGGGAGGGGTTTCCTGCTCCGGGATTATCCCCACAAGTTCCCGGACCCTGAGGGGGTCTTTGAGGACGTCCACACCATGCACCCTCAGGGAGCCGAAGCCGGGTTTTATCTGGCCTGTGAGCATTTTAATCATAGTCGTTTTTCCGGAGCCGTTAGGGCCCAGGAGGCCGAAGAGTTCCCCTTTACCCACGGAGAGGGCCACACCGTCAACTGCTTTTACATTTCCGAAAGATTTTGAGAGACCTTTTACTTCAATCATTCCCTGGCTCCTGTAATATTCCTTTTACATTTCTTCAGTCCCTGTAATATTCCTTTTACATTTCTTCAGTCCCTGTAATATTCCTTTTACATTTCTTCAGTCCTCATCGGGATAAATCTTCACCAGGGCTTTGTAGGATTCGATAATTATTATCTTATATATGATGAAAATCGGGATTGCAAATATCATCCCGAGGGGCCCGAGCAGCTTGGAGGCAGCCAGAGTCAGGACCACACTCAGGAGGGGGTTGATGTTTACCTTTTCGGAAATCATGAAAGGGATAAGGTAAAAGTTGTCCACAAGCTGGGCAACCAGGACCGTGGCTGCTGCGAGGATAGCGGTTTCCGGGCTGTTGAAGTAGCCTACTATAATGGGGGGTATGGCCCCTATAATCGGGCCGATGTAGGGGATGATGTTCAGGAAACCTGCAAGGACCCCAAGGAAAAACCAGCCGTCAACTCCTGCAAGATAAAAGCCTATGCAGCAGATCAAGCCCACGACAGCGCTTTCCAGCATCTTTGCGCTGAAGAAATCTTCAAGCTCCTTTCCAATGCTTTTTAAGGCCCTGAGGACCACTTCGGCATGTTTCGGATGGGCGTGTCCGTAGATGTAGCTGTCCAGGTTATTGCGGCGCCTGAAATACAGGCTGAACATCAGGGGAATTATGAGGACCCCAGAGAAAAGATAGTATGAAACTTTAGAAATAGTCCCGGTAAGCTCGGTAAAGATGGCGTTGCCAACCGCCTGCAGGTCTTCGGGCCTGATAACCCCTGAATCCGTAAGCCTTGCAAACTCGGAATCACTCCCGAAAAGCGCGGAAGACCCGCTCAAATAGTCCTGCTGTACTGTTGCAGCTTCCGCAACCAGGGCCACTATCCAGTGCATCTGGCTGCTGACCAGGTAAAAGAAGGAAAGGAAGGCAAAGGCGATCAGAGCGGCTCCTACCACTTTCCTGTTCAGGTTAGGAAACCTATCCATCACCCTGTTGAAATAGGAGAGCAATTTTTCACTTATAAGGAGCAGGACAGCTCCCAGAATAAGGATTATGAAAATATCCTGGAAATAAAACAGGATTCCAAAGAAACCTGCAAAAAACACGGAGATTGCTAGCAGAAATCTCCAGACATTCCGGTTCGCGCTCAGTACCATTTTTTTCGGCCCTTATCTTTTTAAACTCTTATCTTTTTAAATTTTCACTCTAACTGTATAAACTTCAAAATTATATATAAACATAAGCCTGAAGCCTCAGGATTCCCTGTATGCTCAATTTCTAACCTGCCTTTTGAGAGAGTATTGCAACCCGGAAGAATTAAGGTTCTGGCTCGTTGAAGTTCAGGGAAAAACTATTGCTCAGGCTTATCGAAGTTCAGGAAAAAACCGTGGCTCAGGATCGATGAAGCCCGGGAAAGGCCTGCATGCCGGAGATTTCCTGTGGAGGAGTCTTATCTGTTCTTCGAGGCTCCGGATCTTCATGTGTGGAAACCTGAGAGTGAGTTTGACAGCTGCTGATATGCCTTGACTCTTTCATGTAGTAAATAAACAGTTCCTCACCCCATTTCAGGGCTCCTGGCTCCTTGCTGAGAAGGCACCTGTTTGGCAGGACCCCGGGTTTCCCATAGAGCACGACCATAAGGAGCTTGTCCGTGAGCAGGACCGCTGCAGGCACCCTGCTCCCTCCGTAAACAAAAACGTCAGGATTTTTCCTGTCCAGGAGCCTGCCTGCCTCTTTCCTGTACTCCTCAAAAAGCATCCCGAAAACGGGGTTTTTCAGGTCCATGGGATTTTTGTCTTCAAACAGCTCTTCTTTCATGTCCTTAAAAACAGTTTCACTGATTATGATACTGGTTTTTATGCCTCTCCCCGTGAGTTCGGAGTAAATAAAAGGCAGCTCGGAATAAAAGGCTGAAGCAAAGAACAGAACCCTGGAGGAAGCCAGGACTTCATTCAGGAACCCGGCCTGGTGCAGTATGCCTTCATTTTTAAGGGGGACGAAACTGCAATTGCCCAGTTCCCCAAGCCTGGCACCCAGGGAAGAGGGAAGAGAGCTGAGGTCATGGTTTTTCCAGTAATCCATGTCCTCTTCGTAAAGCTCCAGAGCTCCAAGCAAATGCTTCATATTAGCAACCACCACAGGCCCCATACCAGAAAGCCGGTACATGTCGCCTTCTTTTTCAAGCAGCCCGGTTTTCAGGAGCTGCTTTATCTGGGGGATCATGGACTTCCAGGGAAAATCAAAGGCTTCTTTGATTTCCGCAGTACTTTTCGGGCCGTCTGCAAGAAACAAAAGCAGGTCCTTCCTTTTTTCCGAAAAGAATATGGTATCGAGTAACTTTGATTTCATGCTCTTTTCCCTCTCCATGCCTTATTAATCCTTTAAATTTTCTGATCTCCTCTGAACCTTCCAATTTTCTCCGGCCTTAAATCCTCTGAACCTTCTGATTAAATGAGGGCTTTAAGCCCTCTTTATCAGAGATCCGGAATCCCGGATGGACGTCTTTTCCTGAAACCCTGTAATTTCTCAAAAATCCCCAGCTTTTTCCCCCGGTGGCTGTCCATCAGGACGATCAGGGGCGGAAAGATCACGAAGGTTACAAGCATTGCCAGGAGAACATCTATGACCGTTACAAGCCCGAAACTGCTGACCATCGGAAACGGCGAAGCGATCAGGGCTGAAAAGCCAAATACGGTTGTGGCTCCGGAAGCGATCAGGGCTGTGCCCGTGGTAGACACTGCCTGGTAGATGGCATCAACGGGGCCCATTCCGGCATCCCTTTCCTCAAAGTAGCGCTCCATCATCAGGATCGAATACTCGGACCCGACCCCGAGGATCAGGGCACCCATAACTGCAGTCATGGGGTTGTATGCAATGCCCATGCCGGCCATCACAAGGCCGGACCAGCCGATAACTACCAGCATGGGGATAATTGGGGAGAGGGCTTTTACGAGGTCCCTGTAGACCACCAGCAGTCCCACAAGTACCAGCAAAACCCCTAACAGGGTCATCTGGCTCCGGCCATTTGTAAGCCCGTCAATCATGTCGATAACAACCACCGAGTTGCCAGTAATCGTAACAGCGACTCCCGGAGGCGGCTGCATCCATCGGATATCTTCCAGGACAACGTCCCGAAGCTCTTCGATTCCCATAATTTCAAGGTCGGCCATAGCGGTCCCGATGTCCAGGTCGATATGAAGCAGCTGGCCTCCTTCGATGTATTTCTGTTTCTGGCTTTCCGGGATTTCTTCATATATTGCCTGTATTTCCTCTGAGGTCCCGGGAATTGTCCCCCCGTTTCGTTCCTTTACCAGGTCCACTATGCTTGAGGCACTGTAAATATGCCCCCTGTTTGCAACTTCGTGCCGGGAAAACTCATCCATCCACTCCAGCAGTTCAGGGTCACTTGCATCCTCGACTTTCAGGATGATGTTAAGGTGGTCTCCGGACCCCGGCATGATGCTCTGCATGTGCTTATAGTTGATCAGGGAGGGCATGTCCTGGGGAATGAAGGTGTTTGTATCGGTCTGGATGGGAATTGACCGGTCGGCGTAAAGCCCGGCGCAGCAGGTCAGAAGGGCAATTACAAGTATCACCGTGGAGTATTTGAGGGTAAAACCGGTGAGTTTTTTCAGGGATTTTTCAATTGCTCCGGGTTCAGGCCCGGCGGGGCCGGAGATGGAAGCATTTTCACCATATTCGCTACTTTTGCCATTTTCGCTACTTTTGCCATTTTCGCTACTTTTGCCATTTTCGCTACTTTTGCCATTTTCGCCCTCTTCACCCCCTTTCTTCTTAAACATTCCAAGAGGGTTTTTCTGTGCGATCCAGTCAAAACTGTAGAGGATAACCAGCCCGAAAAAGAGCGAGGCAAGGTAACACATGATTACTCCGATGAGCAGGAGTTTTCCGAAGTCCTGGATCATGGGGACAACGGAGGTAAATAGCGAGACAAAACCGAGCGCGGTCATTGCAAGGGCAATCAGTACGGCGGGTGCTGTGTGTTTGACCGTAAAGACAAGGGCCTGCGAGGAAGTTTTGCCTCCCCGGATTTCCTCTTCCATCCGGTTGTGGAACTGGATAGCATAGTCGATCCCGATCCCGATCAGTACCGGAAAAGCCGACATGGAGACCATTGTCATGGGCACCCCGGCATACCCCATGAACCCGAAAGTAAAGACTATCCCGAGCAGTACTACCGGAAGCGGTAAAAGCCCCCACCTGACATGCCTGAACACAAGGAAGAGCACGACTACCATCAGGAACCCGGCGATTCCGAGCAGCACGCCCATACTCTTTCCCATCTCACTGTTAATGTCAAGCATCAGAGAAGGCCCGCCTGTAATAATCATGTTGTAGCCGGGAGGAAAAACGGCTTCCTTTGAGGCGATTTCTATATTATTGATAATGTCTTCCTGCTGCTGGTCCGTACTGCTCCCTTCTATTTCGATAGCTATGAGCATGTGGGTCTCATCAATCACGAGGGCCTCGAAATACTCGGGGTAACGCTCCATCATCTCCCGGACTTCCCGGTCGGAATCGGGAACCTTTGACCTTCCGGACTCCGCATAATTTATTTGCTTGATGACGGACGCAGGGCTTGAGACCGCAGTAACCCCCGGGACTAGCAGGGCCTGCTGTTCCAGCCGGTCGGCGGCCTTCATGAGGGCTGCGTTTTTAACATCGTTTCCCTCTACCATCACAACAACACTCTCAGTACTGAAGGTGTTCAGGAAGAGGTGGTCATAGTCCTTGTACAGCTGCGAATCCTTCGACACCTGGGTCTCGGTCCCGGATGCCATTTCAATATATTGGGAGCCCTGGAAGGAGAGCAGGACCAGCATAAATACGACAGCCAGTATGGCTGCACGGTTGTTCTGGATAAAAATACCCAGTTTTTCAAAGATGTTTTTTATAGAAAATCCCCCTCAGGAGACTTGTTTTTAGTCAAATTAGATTTTACGCCAGTTCGTTTTTAAGCCAGTTCGTTTTATATTGTTCCGGATAGGCCCTGAATAAATATTTCCTCATCAACAGCTCACAGGCATTGATTTTATTGAAAAACAGCCTGTAGCAGAATTCGAAACCCTACCCTGAATTCTTTTTAACACCTGATTCCGAGTTCTGCAGATTTCCCAGAAGATGGGGCTTCATCTTCAAGGCTTAAGGCATGGAGCCCATAGAAGGTCTCATTCAGAGAGAGCATAAAGTCAGCCCTGATCCTCGAGATCAGTTCCTCCGGACGGATGCAGCTGAAATGGGTCGGTTCCCCTTCGGTTATCTGTACATACCCCTTCTCTGCCATTCCCCTCAGGACTTTGTATACCTTGGGCCTGGGGACCCCGCTAGTTTCATAGATTTCCCTTGCAGTTGCCGTTTTCAAACAGACAAGGGAGGCATATATCTTGGCCTCGTTTTCCGTAAAGCCGAGTTTCTGCAGGTTGTTTATAAGTTTCAGGGTCATGCTTTTTCCTCCGGGCTTATTTTCCACTTTCCATTGCCGAATCGATTTTCCTCAGGACTCGCAGCATTGTTTCAAGGCTCTGCTCAAAATCCTTTAAATCCTGCTGATCGGTTAACCCGAGGAGCTCGGCAGCCATCTCCTCAGCTATTTCGTTGAGGAACTCATAGCACCTTTCCCCTTTTTCAGTAAGGGAAATAAGGACTTTTCTCCGGTCCTCAGGGTCGTTTTTTCTCAGTACAAAACCTTTTTCCTCCAGGGAATCCACCATCCTTGAAAGGCTGCTCCGGTCCATACCCACGTATGTCCCGATGGTAGAGGGCATGATTTCCTTTACCATACCTATTATCGTGATAACGAGAGGCTGGTTTTTGTTAAGTTCCTTGAGTTCGGCGTTTTCAGATGCAGCTACTTTTTGGAAAAACCGATCTTCAAACAATTTACTGTGAAGCGCCTTGAATTCAAGGTCCATTAACCTCACTTTCTTAATGCATTCAGGGTCCATGTTTCCTCCAGGGGTCTATGGGGCTATAATAGCTGGGATTTCAGCAGATGAAATTACAATAGTTAGTATACAGATAGTTAGTATACAGATAGTTAGTATACAGATAGTTAGTATACAGATAGTTAGTATACAGATAGTTAGTATACAGATAGTTAGTAAACAGATAGTTAGTAAACAGATAGTTAGTAAACAGATCGATGTAAAATCAATTGATGATTTATCATCGAAAGGACAGAATAGTATTTAAAGGTATCCATAAATTTCATTATGTAAGGGGAATAACTTTACAATAAAATTTGTTGCCATTCAGAATACGACTCAAGGGTACCGACATAAAGAATACTACACGTCTGAGGTTTCAGAGTCTTTAAAAAAAGGAGTGCCCCGGAAAAAAATGCGATAAAAAGTTATGCTGAAGTTGAGCGTAAAACCCGGGCTCTTTTAAAAATTTCGCTCTTTTGACTATCACACTTCCGGTTATTTATTTGCGAACAGTTGTTTTGCCATAGCTAACCTTTGTTCCAGGTCAGGCCCCTCCAGCTCCTCTGCCACCTCTTTAAGCAGGTCAGGTATTTTCAGGCCCTGGGGGCATTTTTCCATACACTGGCCGCACTCAATGCACTGAGAAGCAAATCCTCCGGGTTTGGTATTTGTGAATACTCCGCTCATGCTGACTGCATACGTGAATCTGGACCCTTCCAGATTACCGAACATATGCAGGTCATTGTAGATGCTGAAGCATTCAGGGATATTAACTCCCGAAGGGCAGGGCATGCAGTACTCACAGCCTGTACAGCCAATCTTCATGAGCTGACAGTATTTTTTCTCAACCCTGCTTATGAGCTGTATTTCGGCTTCAGTGAGGGAATTCGGGTAGGCTTCGTCTGCTATTTTCAGGTTCTCTTCAACCTGCGACTCTTTATTCATTCCCGAAAGTACAACCGTGACCTCAGGATGGTTCCACACCCAGCGGAAAGCCCATTCTGCGGGTGTGCGTTTCACTGCTGCTTCATTCCAGATATCCTCCACTTCAGCAGGTACCGGACTGGCCAGGTTGCCTCCGAGAAGAGGTTCCATGATAATAACACCCATGCCCTTAGAAGCTGCATATTCAAGCCCTTCGGTTCCAGCCTGATGCTTTTCGTCCATGAAATTGTACTGGATCTGGCAGAAAGTCCAGGGATATGCATCCACGATCCGCTTAAAATCTTCAATCGACCCGTGGAAAGAGAAACCGGCATTGACAATCCGGCCGTCAGCTTTTGCCTTATCGAGGAAATCGGTCACACCAAGAGCTTCCAGTTTGTCCCATACTTTTCCTGCAAGGCCGTGGACCAGGTAATAATCAATGTGATCCGTTTTAAGCCTCTCAAGCTGGGCATTCAGGAATTTATCCATATCTTCCCGGCTCTCCAAAAGCCAGGAGGGGAGCTTTGTTGCAAGCTTGACCTTTTCCCGGTAGCCGTCGGCAAGGGCACGCCCCAGGAAAGGTTCGCTCGCACTCATGTGGTAGGGCCAGGCTGTATCCACGTAGTTTACCCCGTTGTCGATTGCGTAGCGGACCTGGTTTCTGGCCCTTTCTTCATCGATTGTCCCGTCTTCTTTTACCGGAAGGCGCATACAGCCGAATCCAAGTATTGAAAGCTCGTCTTCATTCTTTGGCATTTGTCTGTACAGCATTTTTTATCCTCCTGAATTATTGAATTGTTTAGCGGCATCATGATTGACTAATCACTCACAGGCGAGGCCAAAAATAAGTCTCCCGCCTGTCAGCTCCAGATAATTGTTCAAATTTCGGTTTGTAGAACACTGTTCTGCTCATTTTTTACCTAGATATTTTGCAAAGAACGATTCTAATTTGTCAAACGGAATCATGTCAGTCCTGTCGTACAGATCAATATGCCTTGCTCCCGGAACAATGTAGAGTTCTTTGGGTTCAGCAGCCCTTTCATAGGCATCTTCACTAAAGTATCTGGAGTGAGCATTTTCACCGATGACGAACAAAATTGGTCGTGGTGAAATGGTCTCAATATAGTTCATCAAAGGGAAGTTCATGAATGACATGCTACTTGTAATAGTGAATGCGGCTCCTGCATTAGGATGATGCCCACGTTCCATTCCATAGTATTCAAAAAATTCACTTGAAATCGGATCCAATCCTTCCGGTATAGAATCAGCTGGTTCACCTGGGAAACCCATAGGTACTTCAGGAGTACCATTCTCAAAGTCTTTCCAACGTTGCTCAGCAAGTTGAACTAGAGTTTGAGCACGCTGTTCATCAGTCATGGTATCTTCCCAACCAAATCTATGGAATCTGCTCATGTCATACATGCTTGCAGTGGCAATCGCTTTGATACGTGGGTCAACCTGAGCTGCAGTAATTGAAAAAGCTCCACTTCCACAGATACCGATAGCACCGATCCTGTTTCTGTCCACAAAAGGACGTGTTCCCAAAAAGTCTACTCCTGCGCTAAAATCTTCAACAAATATATCCGGAGAAGAGGTATGTCCTGGTTCACCACTGCTTTCGCCATTAAAAGATTCATCGAACGCAATGGCAACAAATCCCCTTTCTGCCATATTCTGTGCATAAATACCAGCACCTTGCTCTTTTACACCACCATAAGGCGTTCCTATGACAATTGCCGGGTATTTTTCAGACTTATCTATGTCCTTTGACAGGTACATGTCTGCTGCAACGGTAATTCCATACCTGTTTTTATAGGATACTTTTTCTACAGTTACCTTTTCACTGAGTTCAAAAGTTTTTCCACTAGCTTCTTTTTTATTTTCTATAATTTCTGACATTTTTAGTTCTCCTGAATATTAGAATTATATCAATAGCACGGTTGATGACTGACTGAACAGTCAATATGAGATGGAATTTCTAGTATATATCTTCTTTGATTGACTAATCACTCATGGAATGAGTGAAAAAATTTGATTTTAGTTAGACCTCTCAGATAATTCTTCAAATCTCTGTTCACATAATCCTGCTCTGCTCATTGTTCCTTCTTCCAAATCAAATCGCTTTCCCCATTTCATATGCCTGTTCCATTGCTTTGCTTCCTTTGATGTCTCCGATGTTCCAGGCGCCAGTTCCATAGATAATACCCTTTTCCTTTGCTCCTTCAAGGCAGGAAGTAAATCCACGGAATCCTTCAAAAGTTCTCTCCATTGCCTGCTTACTATCATCGGCTGCCGTCGCAATAAAATAAAAATCCTTATCGCTGATTTCTGTGTAACGGGAACAGGTGCGGTCAATTAGAGTCTTCATTTGACCATTCATTGTGTAGAAGTACACCGGCGTAGCCATTACGATCACGTCTGCCTCAATCATTTTCTCAAGGACTTCAGCCATGTCGTCTTTTTGGGGGCAGCTTTCTTCCATATTAAAACAGGTTCCGCATCCTGTGCAGTAATTGATCGTTTTGTTTCTCAAAAAGATTTTTTCCGTCTGATTATCTGCTTCTTTTGCTCCAAGCATAAATTGATCGCACAACAGATCGGAGTTTCCGCCTTTCCTCGGACTGGCGGACAGTATCAATACTTTCTTACTCATTGAAATTATCTCCATACACAGGGCAGTTTACGAAATTATACCAGTTTTATTTAACCAATCTGCAACATCCTTTTTTGCATCACTTACACGAGAGCCATGGACAGAGAGCCCTTCCAAAAGTGTTGCTTTCGGACAAAGTTTTGCAATATCTTTTTCACTGCGGCCTATTCCGCTTCCTTCATGTGTACAAAATGGAACAATAGTTTTTCCCGAAAAATCATATTCTTCCAGAAATGTAAACACCGGCATCGGCATCGTTCCCCACCAGTTAGGATAACCCAGGAATATCACGTTATAAGAGTCCATGTTTTCCACATGGCTGGAAAGTTCAGGTCTGGCATTTTCATTCAATTCCTTTTTTGCCACGTTGGTGGTTGCAGTATAATCCTTGGGGTAAGACCTTACTGTATCAATACGGAAAACATCGCTTCCTGTTATTTCCCGGATCATGTCGGCTACTACTTTTGTGTTACCTACTGGCAAATTCACGATCTTTCCACTAACGTAGTTATTCCCCTCACGTGAAAAATAGGCTACCAGACATTTTTCTTCTTTCAAATTCGTCATTTCTTGCCCCTCGCCTTTCATAAATTGTTGTTACCGTTATCTTTCAAAGCGAGATATTCTTCATCAGTTACGGGTTCCAGCCATTCTGCCGGGCCTGCGTTTGCATTTGTCTCAACGGAAAGGTGTACGAACCAGCTGTCATGTGCTGCTCCATGCCAGTGCTTTACATCCGGTGCTATTGTCACTACATCGCCAGGTTTAAGTTCCCTTGCAGGCTTTCCTTCCTCCTGATAGTAACCGCGTCCGCCTGTTACTAACAGAATCTGACCTCCCGGATGCTTATGCCAGTTATTTATGCATCCGGGTTCGAATGTTACATTGCCGATGGGGCAATTAAATTCATTATCCCTTCCAACCAGCATGCTAACCCATACTTTACCTGTAAAATATTTGCTTAAAAATTCAGGAAGTTCTTCTCCTTTCGGGAAGATCACGCTTTCACTTAAATCGTTTGATTTGTCCATATTTTTGTCCTCCTTATCTCGATCGACTGCTATGAGTGACTGATCAGTCATTATATAAGATTTAATGATATATAAAAGTAAGCCATACAAAGAAAGGCAGAATGTAAAAAATTGAAAAGTAATTTTCCAACATGCCTGGATTC
The DNA here is from genome assembly GCF_024372725.1 of Methanosarcina sp. KYL-1. Lineage (GTDB taxonomy): Archaea > Halobacteriota > Methanosarcinia > Methanosarcinales > Methanosarcinaceae > Methanosarcina. Next base: position 50,841 of record NZ_VOUA01000015.1, on the reverse strand, counting down.
TTCTCCTTCTATCAAACCGCTTTTCGAATTCATATCCCGGTTTCATTACTCTGCTTCCTCTAATATCTCCCACATTCCAGGCACCATCTCCATAGATAATGCTCTTTCAAAAATCCCACCAAGGAGTTGGAGGCATGTGCAGGTCTGAATCTAATAGAACAGTTTCACCGATTTTCGGGGCAATTATGTTTACGTCTCTTTCGTTTGCTTCTTCCAACGCCCTTTCTATTGGTTCATTCCAACCGTGATTAGCTAATGTAAATGCTCCCCAATGCATCAGCATCATGGTCTCCCCATTTACATCCAGATTAGCCTGCACTGATTGTTCCGGTACCATATGGATATCCGGCCAGTTACGATCGTATTGGGCACCTTCGATTAAGGTTATATCAAAAGGTCCGTATTGGTTCCCGATCTCCTTAAAATGCGGACCGTATCCACCGTCTCCACTGGTATATATTCGAGTTTTATTTCCCAGGATGACCCATCCACCCCATAATGTGGTATCAATACTGAATGGATCTCTTCCGGAACCATGTCTGGATGGTGCCAAAGCAACGGTCAAGCCCTGATACTCCGTTTCTTCCCACCAGTTGAGTTCCGTGATCTTCTCTTCCGGAATACCCCATCGGATCAGATGGGCACTGCACCCGAGAGGAACAAAGAAATGCGATACTTTACTGTTTAGCCTTACAATGGATTGGTAATCTAAGTGGTCGTAATGGTCATGTGTAATAAAAACTGCATCAATAAGCGGCATTTCATCAATGAGATTCAGCATGATATCCTCACTATATTCGTATCTTTCAATTCCCACAAATGAAACCGGAGAGGCAACAGGACTCAGCATAGGATCAAGCAATAATTTTTTGTTATCAGTGCTAAGCAGAAAAGCAGAATGACCTAACCAGGTCAAACTATCATTCTCGCTTTCTATTTGATTCCAGTCGATCGCAGAAACAGGGATTGGACCCGCAGGCTCACGGTCCGTGACCTCATAAGTAGAAGGATCATTTGCTGATGGATTATCTGATGCATCAACGAATACCCTTGTAGGCACTTCATTTATAAAATGTCCATCAACATAATTACTTGATTGTTGATACGTTTCTTTTTGTTCTGTCGTTGGATTCCCACCGAAAGCCGGGTCTATATTCATGAATAATATAAGACCTGCACAAAATAGAATCAAAAAGAAGAATAAATGTAATACGATCTTTTTGAGTTTGATCTTTTTTGCTCTTTCAACCACAAGAACACCAATTTTTCTAAACAGCATGTATAGCTCCAATAACAAGATATTACAGAGAAAGATCTATAATAAGCCCTGTTGTAATTGCAAACAGAATTGTGAATAACAGGTAGATACTGAATTGCCGAGAACCAAGAACAATTTTCACAGCACCAAGATTCGTGATCTTTGTTGCTGGCCCGGTTATCATAAACGCTGCTGCTGCACCCATACTCATGCCATGCCGCAACCATTCCAGCAGCAAAGGAATGGTTCCTCCGCCACATACGTATAAGGGCACACCTATCTAAAGTTACTAATTATGTTTAATCGTCAAGAAGGGCCTCAATGTTGTCTTTGATCTCCTGCTTATCCGGGAAGTGGGCAAAGCTCTTAAAACACCAAAGAGTGACTACTCACTACCCTAAAACCGTAATGAGTGACTACTCACTCACTCTGAGATGAAAAAAATTAATTTTTGGCCAGACCCCTCCAGATAATCCGGAATCCATCCTCTATAACCTTATTTTTGTCCTCTGGACCTGATGAAAGGATAAAGTTCACTACCGTCCTGCTGGACTCATAGAACATTCCAATGATCAGTCCTCCGGAATAATCTCTGATCTCGCCACTTGCTATTCCTTCCTCCACAAGGTCATGAAGGAAGACGTACTCTTTCATTACTTCTTCACGCGTATAGTTCGATATGTAAGGGGAAGAACAGAACTGCCCGACAAAAAGAAAATCGTCCTGATTGTTCAATCCCCATTCGATCAAATTATACCATAATTTCTTTAATTTATCCTGGAACGCACTCTGTGCCTGGATATCTTTCCCCATGCGGCGGCTTAGTTTTCCTTTCACTTCGAAATACAGGCTGTTTATCAGGTCTTCCTTGGTTGGGAAGTAGTTGAAAAGGGTGCCTGTGGCAACCCCCGCCTCCTTTGAAATCTGGGCGGTGGATGTGCCGTGAAAACCCCTTTCCGTAAAGAGCTTCAGGGCCGCGTCCATGATTGCAGTTTTTTTGTCCTTGACCTGCTGATCCATGTTTGAACTCTCAATATAAGATTGACTAATCAGTCATTAGTGCTTTTAGTATAAAAACTTTACACATAGGCTCTCTGGAAAAGAAGCCGCAATCTTCGCTCTGCACCGGGTTCCCATGTATCTTATTTTTGAGTCAATCAACCGGCCCCCCCTGGAACCATTGGTTTGCAGAACCCCGAGCTCTCACCGGCCGCAAAGTCGGCCGGCCTTTCCCTAAAAATTAACAGGCAAAAAAGTAGAAATATTACCGAAAATCTTCGTTTTCCATGTAGCAAGCACTCAAACCTGGCCCAATGTAGGGACTCACATGAATCCAAATTTGACTTATCAACTACGGGAAATAAAAAAAAAGAGGGGTATTGAGTTGATCAAAATTTTAGCATGTTTGTGCTTAAAAATTCTTAACCTTTTCAGGCCATATTTTTACTTCCATTCCTTATTTTCATAATCAGTTAACGATTCATCTGTTTCTCTTTCTGTCCGAAAAGAAGAAAGCTATCAACAAAACTCCTAAGGGATAAGCAGGGCCCAGAGGTGCTTTTTCCGCCTCTTCCTTTTCCTCACTGGCTCCCTTTGCTTCACTCTCGTTTTCTGCAACTTCTGGAATAATCACCTTTTCTTGAATCAGTGAATCGATGTTAGGGCTGTAAACGAGTGCAAGTTCATCAGCGTCGGAATCAGTATCCTCAACCATATAAGGGAAGTCACAAATGCCGTCTCCATCCACATCCTCACAGGCCTGTGAAAAACCATTTCTCTCAGGAGATGCCCAGCAATTTCCTCCCAGGTATGAACCCCCTGCTATGTTCGTACCTGCGGTTTTTGTGGTGTTCCAGATGTTGCTTTTGTCCTCTGCCGCATTCTTTGTGTTGTTGAAATAATTGTTATAGATGACGTTGTCAAAACTCTCAGTGAGCAGGATCCCGCGATCTGTGTTACTGGTTACCATGTTGCCTTTCAGCACGTTTTCTTTGCAGTATTCCACATAGAAACCAAAAGAATTTGAAGATACGGTGTTTTCCAGTACCTCATTGTAATCGCTGTGCCCGGTCAGGTAAATGCCCCTGTCGTTGTTCAACACAATGTTACTGGTAACCGTATTATACCTGGCGAAATAAGCTATGAAAATACCATCCTTATTTTCGTAAAAACTATTATCTTCTATGGTATTGCGCTCCGCGCTGCCTCCAAGCTGCAGGCCGCACACGCTGTTTGAGTTCACGGAATTTCCGGTTATCCGGTTATCGCCGGAAAGAGAGATTAAGATCCCCTTTTCGTTTCCAGAGACGGAATTATTGGATATATTGTTCCCCCTTGAACTATCTAATTCAATTCCTACCTTTGGATTTGAGGAAATGTTATTGCTGTTCAGGTCGGTACAGCTGGAAGAGACCACCAGGACTCCGGCTTCCCTGTTTGAACAGACGGTATTTCCGGTAAGGACATTGTTATTGCAAGCAGTTTCCAGGTAAACCCCGTAGGAATTGTCCGAAATCCTGTTCCTGCTAAGAACGTTTTCACCGCTTGAAACACAAAGAATAAGCCCGTATTTGTTATTGGAAGCAAGATTTTCACTTAATGAATTTTGACGAGACTTCTTAAGGTAAATCCCGTAATAGTTGCCTGAAAGGATATTGCCCCGGATTGTATTTTTCTCGACGTTGTCCATGTAAATCCCGGCTATTAGGTCATCTTCATTTTTCGCGCCCTGAAGGGTAAAGCCACTAATGTTGACGTTATCAGCGCTTATATGAAAAACGTGGTCCCTTCTGTCTGCAGCCTCAACAACCGTTCCTTCCGGAGCTCCTGCCTCCGAAATAATACTCAAAGGCTTGCCGATATGCACGTTTTCAACATACTTCCCGGGCATTACAAGGATTGTGTCTCCTTCTTTTGCGAAGTCAACTGCTTCCTGTATTGTAGTAAAATCCGCTTCCCCGTTAGCATCCACCGTTAAAGTGCCGGCAGATGCAGTCCCGCATGCCAGTGCCATGACAGCCAGTGTAATTGTTGCCAGAATAATTTTACGGAATGTCTCCAAAATACCAATCCCCATTACTTTAATGAAACTAAAACCTGCAGATGCACGATTTCCATTTAACGCAATTTTAAATTGATACAATAGTAATTTCTTTAAGATTGTAGACATTAGAAAATACCGGAGCATTGTACTTAAGTTTTTTCATATTATAGACACGTTTGTTAAAATATAGTCAACAAAGGGTAATTTACTCTGGATGTTAAGAAAAAACTTTCCATCTACTTTTATTGGTCATTTTACCCTTGGTGGTCCATTATTCTCGGTTAATATTACTCCCGAAACCTGCCCTGACAAATAATACTTCCTTTGACCCCGGAAACCGTTTTTCAGTCCAGGTGTAAGAGGAAAAACTCCGCCAACTTGCCTGGCGGCGCCTGCCCAAAAAGAAATGAAAAGAGATCTTAAAAAGAATATTTCCCGGTTTTTGAGGATTGGAGCACTAATTTCAAATTTATTCCCTGTTTTTTCGGAAATATTAATTCCATCATCTCAATGCCCTTCACAGTCATCCCAATGCCCTTTTAGGTCATCGAAATGTCCTTCACAGTCACCACAATGCCCTATTAGGTCATCGCAATGCCCTCTTTAAGCCCTCAGTATACTTATTCAGTTCTCACACTACACTTTTCAGTAATTTTGCTACTCTTTTGCTTACACATATGCATTTTATGGAAAAGGCCGGTCAGTAAGCTAACCGGTGAGAGCGTCGTTACCTGAAACGCAAATCGAAAAAGGTTTTTTGCTCAACTGAATAAAAAATGACATGTAAATAACCATGTAAAAACGAAGAGAACTAACGAGGTACGGTTGCAGGGGCAATAATTTCCCGAAACGAAAAACAGAATTGGAAGGTTTAAAATAGAATCATGCTAAAGACTTTAGAAAAATTGCCGCGAAAAATTAATTTTAGTTTACAAATGGCTTGCATCCGGGAGGCAAAAACCTGAAAGAAACTCTTCTCGAAATCAAATCCGCATTCACGGAATACTTCAAAGAGCGTGAAGCCGAAATAAACGGCTCCCTTCTTGCCGTTCTTTCAGGGGAAAACCTGCTCTTCCTGGGGCCCCCCGGGACTGCAAAGACCCAGCTTGCCAAAAACATCTGCCAGTCGATTGAGGGCGGGAATTTCTTCAATTACCTCCTGACCAGCTTTTCCACCCCTGAAGAGATCTTCGGCCCCCTCTCCCTAAAAGCCCTGGAAGAAGACGAATTCAGGAGGAGAATCGACGGCTGCCTCCCGACCGCCCACGTCGCTTTGCTGGACGAGATCTTCAAGGCCAGCAGCGCGATTCTCAACAGTCTCCTGACCATCCTTAACGAGCGCAAATACCATAATGGCAGGGAAATTGTGGAAGTGCCCCTGCTCTCGGTATTCGGGGCATCCAATGAGCTTCCGGAAGAAGATGAAAGCCTTGAAGCCCTTTATGACCGCTTCCTCTTCAGGTACAGGCTTGCCTACATCCAGGACGACGAAAACTTCAGGAACCTCCTTTTCCGCACTCCAGAAGACTTCACGCCGGAAGTACAGGTCCCGGTGTCCGAAATCGAAAAACTCAGGGAGGCCGCAAGGTCAGTGCCTGTTGACCCGGACGTCGAGCTGATCATAACCGAACTCCGGAGGAACCTCCAGCTGCAGGAAATCGAAATTTCGGACAGGCGCTGGAAAAGGGTCGTCGGGGTCCTGAAAGTTGCAGCCTGCAGCAGCGGGTGCCCGGCTGTGGACCGAACGATGGCTCTGCTGCTCCAGCACATGCTCTGGAACCTGCCGGAGGAGAGGGAAACCATCCGGAAAACGGTTTTCGAACTTGTGGTCTCGGGCGGGGTCAGCCCGGAAAAGCTCCGCCAGGACGCAGAGGACCTCAAGGCTGCCTTAAGCATCGCCCTGAAAAACGAACTCCCCCTCGGAGCCGCCTGCGACAGCTGCGGGGAAGAATTCCGGCTCAGGCAGGAAATCGAAGCGCACCACAACACGTACCCAAACCACAGTTATACCCTCAAAAGGGAAGGGGACTCCAGAATCTACCCGTATGAGAACCTTGTCAGGGAAATTGACTCCCTCCAGGCAGCTTCGGGCAGGAAAAACACACTCCCTCCAGCCCAGAGGGACGTTTTCGGAACGGAATTCCGGTCCCTTGAAAGCCGGGTAAGGCAGGTAAAACAGCGGCTGGATGAAGAAAGGGAACTTCTCAGGGACCTGATGGAGGCAAATATCTGGCTTTCTACCCTTGACAGGAACGAGGCCCTCCTCCTGCACGATACCCGGACTGCAGAGGTTTCCGAAATCGAGGCCCTTACAGGAGAAATCCGGGCCCTGTTAGGGATACCTGTTTCGGGGATGCAGGACCAGCCGCCGCAGTCCGGAACCCCACGGCCCGGAAAAGAGGAAGCAAAGATCCCGGTTCAGGATTCGGGCAGCAATGGCAGCGGTTTTATGAAAGGGCTGGGGTCCAGGTTCAAGCTCAGGTGAATCAGAGCAAAATGAACCGCAAATAGTAGAATAACCACAGCCTAATAGATAACACAGTATGAAAGTGAGGTGTTGATACGGAAGATTCGGCCGGTTCCCTGAACAATATGGACAGCACCTCTCCGGAGGTCTACTCTTTTTTTTCCAGGAACAGGCCCTGGCACGGCTCCCTTACCGTCCGTAAGCAGACCACGTCCCTGCTGGAAGGCGAACTCAGGAGCACGGTTGCATTTCCGAGGACTATTCCCCGCTCCCTGAGGGAAAAGATTGCTGAAGTAATCACCCAGGAAATCCTCTTCGGGCAGCCTTACGAAATAAAAGACCCTGGGAAATTCGTCGGGCATTTCGGGGCATTTTACCCTGTTTTCCTGACCCTTAAAAACTCAAAACCCTGGCCGAAACTCCGAAAAATCGCGAAAAAAAGTCCCGGGGCCGGGGTTGCCTGCCTGAAGCTGCTCCTCCCCCCGGTATACGATGTGATGGAACGTTTTTCGGCATCATCTGATTCTTCTACCCGGGAAATCGGGGCTGAAATGGAAGCTGTCCTCCTGGAATTCGAAAAGATCCTTAAAGAAACCCTCCTCCACTGGGGAAATCGCCCCCAGGAAGGACTTGAGGGAGGGGCTGGCCAGCCTCTTCAGCCGGCGAATTCTGAACGGATGGCTCTTTGCGAAGCTGTCCTGAACTTTATGCAGATGGACGGATACCAGGCTTTCCTGGACGGGATGCTGGAAGGGCTCTACCGCAGGATGGACGAATTCATCTCGGAAATGGAAGAAAACCTGGACCTTTTCGACCTCCTTGCCCTCCTCTTTCCGGGCAGGAACTGGAGCTATTCCTTAAAGGAGCTTAAAAAAGAGCCTTTCTACGTCCACCTGAAAATGGTAAGGCGCTTCTCAACTTTTTTCGAAGAAAACCCTGACCTGAGACGAATCGTGGACTTCATCGGAAGAAGGGAGTTTGACCCCCCTGCAGACCGCATACGCTACTCTCCCTTCGGGAAAAACCGGATCCAGACCGTCCGCTTCTCGAATTCCCTGAACAACCTTCTCCCCATGGAAGCCGCAAAACTCCTGAACCCGACCCTGAAACGGAAGTTCTACGCAGACATGCTGGAAGGAAGGCTCCTCAGCTACCAGCTGCTTGGCAAGCACTTTACAGGCCCGCCCCGCATAAAGCCGAAAGGGCCCCTTATCGCCCTGGTGGATACCTCGGGTTCCATGCACGGAGCCCCCCAGACCCTTGCCAAGTCCGCGGTCCTTGCGATAGCAAAAAGGATGCTCACCCAGAAACGGGATATGAAAATCATCCTCTTCGCCTCCACGACCCAGCACCTGGAAATCGAACTCAGCAGCAGGAAGCGGATGTCGGAAAAGTTCCTGAACTTCCTCCTCTACACCTTCGGGGGCGGGACAGACTTTAACACGGCGCTTGCTTCCGGGTTGAAGTCCCTGAAAGAAAAAGACTTTCGGGGCGCAGATCTGCTCTTTATCACGGACGGAAAGTCCGAAGTCTCCGACGAACTTGTGCTTGCCCGCTGGGAGGAGGCAAAGAAAAAATACAACGCAAAGATCTATTCGCTGATAGTGGGAGCTTCGGGGGCCGGAGGGCTTGAAGGAATTTCGGATTACACCTACCTTGTAGAGATGGAAATGGGGAGGGAAGGAGGAGGCGGGGTTGTGAGGCTGGTTGAAGTGAAAACTAAGGATGATGAGCCGGAAATTAGGTGAATATTGCTTAAAAGTGCTTTTTCCATATCACTTTCTCCGGAATTTAATCATTAATTTCCATTCCATGCATATTCCGGACAGGCCTTTCTTATACCGAAGAAACAGCTCCCATCAGCAACTACAGGGGAAAGGTTGCAGGCATCGAGGACAGCCGGGTTGCCATGACTGTCGGAGAAAATGTGGTTATCGGAGGTATTTATATCGGGAACGTGGAAAGCTACTGCATTGAACAGACCAATCGGACTCTGGACGGCAAAGTCATCCATGTGGTTTACAGCTCAGCGGACCGCAAGCCCAGGGAATTTACTGAATATCCCGAGCTCTGAACTTTTTACATAAAATAAAGCAAGAAACCCCATAAGGTAAGCCGAATGCACATGCTGTAGCATACCGTATTCCGGAAAACTTGTTAAACTTAAAGATGCTGTAAATAGTTATGGTTTCTCAGATTAAAGCAAAAATATTACCGGCACCATCTGGAAAAAGAAAAACAGATACACCGGTTGATAAATCAGTTGATAAATCAGTTGATAAATCAGTTGATAAATCAGTTGATAAATCAGTTGATAAATTAATCGATAAACCAGTTGATCTTTTTTTAGGAAAATACCGGGGAAAAGTCCTGGACCATCTGGATCCTCTGGGAATTGGCAGGCTCCTTGTAACTGTTCCCGCAATTCCTGAAGAAAGCCGCAGGAACTGGGCAATGCCATGTGTGCCTTATGCGGGAGCAGATGTCGGGTTTTTTGCCCTTCCGCCCATCGGTGCAAATGTCTGGGTTGAATTTGAAGAGGGGAACCCCAATCGCCCCATCTGGTGCGGCTGTTTCTGGGAAGAAGGAGAAGTTCCGGACTCCAGGCCTGAAAAGAAGGTTTTCAGGACCACTGAAACCGCAATCACCCTTGAAGATACGTCCGGGAGAGGGGGAATTACCCTCGAAACTTCAGAAGGCGTGAAAATCGTGCTCAGCCCGGCCGGAATAGAGCTTTCCAGCGGAGAAGGCAGCATCAGGCTGGAAGGAAAGAAAGTTTCTGTCAATGGCAGGGTGCTGGATGGAATCTGATGTCCGGTTTTCAACGGGGGACACATAATGAGGATAAATATTCCAAAAAGGGGATACGTAATGCCATTTACGATTAGGCAACCGGGGGTATATGTAGAGGAAATTTCCGCGCGTGCCCGCCCGATTACAGGAGTCAGTACCTCAACTGCGGCTTTTGTCGGCAGGGCCCGGAAAGGGCCTGCGGATGAACCGCTTCTTATTCACAGCTTCGGGGACTTTGAAGAGATCTTCGGAGGGCTCTGGGAAAAGAGCACGATGAGTTTTGCAGTATGGCAGTATTTCCTCAATGGCGGAAACGAAGCAGTTATCGTGCGTGTGAAAGGAACAGGGACTGCTGAGATTTCCTATCCTGGGAAAGGAGAGCCTGAAAGCGACATTTCCGAAAGCAATAGCGAATTCGAAAGCGACAGTTCCGAAAATGACGGTGGTGACCTCCGCGACGAAGACCTGGTGCCGCCCGGCCCGGATATCCGGAAAGGGATCTATACCCTTGAAAAAACCGACATCTTCAACCTGCTCTGCCTGCCTCCCCTGAGTTTCGGGAAAGACATCGATCCCGAGACTTTTGCAAGGGCAGCAGCCTATTGCGAAAAACGCAGGGCTATGCTTATTATAGACCCTCCTGCAGAAGCCGGAGACCCTGAATCGATAAAGGACTATCTGGAGGATAAACTGCAGCCTGCAATTCCGGCATCCTCCAAAAAGAATGCAGCGCTTTTTTTCCCGCGCATCAAGCTGGCAAACCCCCTTAAAAATAACCTTGTAGAGGAGTTTGCGCCCTGCGGAGCCGTGGCAGGCGTCTTTGCCAGAACTGACATGCAGCGCGGGGTCTGGAAAGCGCCATCAGGCCTTGATGCAAAACTGGCGGGTGTAATCCAGTTCAGCTACACCCTTAACGATGCCGAATACGCAGACCTGAACAGGCTGGGGATCAACTGCCTGCGTATATTTCCGGCAAGAGGCTGTGTTATCTGGGGGGCCCGTACCCTTGAGGGAGCTGGTGCCCCTTCCAGTGAATGGAAATACATCCCCGTCCGCCGCTTTGCCCTCTTTATTGAAGAAAGTGTTTTCAGGGGTACAGAATGGGCTGTTTTTGAACTCAATAACGAGACCCTCTGGGCGCAGCTCCGCCTGAACACCGACTCTTTCATGTACGAACTATTCAGTAAGGGCGCTTTTCCCGGAACGAAACCTGATGATTCCTATTTTATTAAATGTGACAGGGAAACAACTACCCAGGCCGACATAGACAGTGGAACCGTCAATATTCTGGTGGGTTTTGCCCCTGTGAAACCCGCTGAGTTTGTAATCCTCAGGATCCGGCAGGCAGCCGGGGAAAACCAAACCCGGGCAGCTGAACCTGGGAAGGTGACTGCACCGGAGAGAGTAGCTGTACCGGATAAGGGAATTGTACCTGAAAAGTTGAATATACCCGGAAAAGATACGGGACGCTTAACTCTGAAGTCTTTTAAGCTTAAGTAATTGTGGAGTTAGTGGAGTTGGATTTCCTGAACAAAAACGGATTATACTTAAAAGCCGTATTATACTTAAAAGGCTACAATCTTTTATCGCGGTGTTTAAATGGGCGCTTCACAGGAACAGTATGTGGTTGACGAAAAGGGAAATAAAATCGCAGTTATTATTCCCCTTGATGAATACGAAAAAATGAAGGAGGATCTCCACGACCTCGCCATCGTTGCAGAAAGACGTGATGAGGAGACCCTTAGTCTTGAAGATATGAAAAAGAGATTGAAATTGTAACATTGGAACAATGGCTGCCTACAGCGTAGTTTTCAGGAAGAGCGTAGAGAAAGACTTAAAGAAATTACCTGAGGAAAGAATTCCTCAGATACTCGAAAAGATTGCGGAACTAGCCGATACGCCGATTCCTCACGACGCAAAAAAATTAACCGGCTCTGAACACCTGTATCGAATTCGTGCTGGCGATTACAGGATAGTATATGAAGTCCTCCACGAAACAAAGTGCATAACAATTTTCTACATTAGACATCGACGGTCTGTCTATCGAGAATTGTGAAATTCTATTTTTGCCTGAATATGCCTGCTTTAAAGAGAAAACTGTTTAAGGAAAACTGCAAAAACGGCCACTGAGAAGCATTCACCGGAAGGGATTCTGCAAGTACGTTATCAAGAAGTATATTGCCAGCAAAACGATAAGAATGGACAGGACCGCACTGATCAGTTTCTTTGCGTTCATGTTATCACTCCATTCTTATTTTAAGTTCCACTACCTATAAAAAATGATTCTTCCGGGCAGCACACCAGGTTTCCCGGGGGCCAGGTTTCCCGGGGATTCGGAAGGCTTCGAGTTGCCGTTGCCCGGATTTCCTTAATGTACGGGATTGAAACTCTGCTTTCGGTTTCCCTGCGATTCCACAACATCTGCGATTCCACAACATAGTTCTTGAGATACTCAAATTTGTTTAATGTATGGTCCCAGGATCATATCTTTATAAGATCCCCCTGCCGGAACCTTCGGATACAGGATCTCTTCCCTGTCCGTGCAAGCTTCCAGGAAGCAGGGTCCGTCTGCATTCATAAATGCTTCCATTTTCTCTTTCAAATCATTTCTGCTGCTTACCCTCTCTGCATAACTGAAGCCAAATGACCTTGCAATCTCTGCAAAATGCACATCTTTTGGCCTTTGTGTCCCTGTACGTATTCCTTCATAAGCTGCATCCTGCAGGTTCTGGACCATACCGTCGCTTCTGTTGTTCAGCATGAGTATCTTGATCGGAAGGTCCAGCGAGGCGATGGTATGCAGTTCTCCCAGGTTCATCCTCAGGCTGCCGTCGCCATCGATTGCTATGACTCCTGAATGCGGGTTCGCATAATGGACACCGATTGCTGTGGGCATGGAAAAGCCCATTGTGCCGAAGGAACCGGAAGTCATGAAAGATTTAGGGCCCTGCATTGGCAGGTACTGTGCTGCGAGCATCTGGTGGTTGCCCACACCGGTGCTTATCTTTGTGCTTCCGTCAACGTAGCTTGCAAGCATTGAAATGACCTCGGCAGCCTGTATGTATTCGGATGTCCGGTTGTAATCCAGGGGCCACGACCTTTTCAGGCCTCTTGCACGCATCTGCCACTCCCGAATATCCAGACGGATGTCATGCTTCCTGGCATAGTCCAGCAGGTCGCAGAGCGCTGTGGCGGCATCCCCTATGAATGTGAATTTCGGACTGCGCTCGATTTTTATCTGATGCATTTTCTCGGGATTGATATCAATGTAAGCTATGTCAGTGCCTATTGCAAACCCGACCTTTTCCGCAACCCGGTCATCCCACCTTACCCCGATAGCGAAGAAGAAGTCGTTCTCTTGTATGAGCATGTTCGCATAAGGGGTTCCGAACATTCCCAGCATTCCCAGGTTCAGTTCATCCCTTTCGTCAACGACGCCTTTTGCCATGAGTGTATTGACAGAGGGTATCCCGAAAAGCTCATTGAATTCCCTGACAGCCTGGCTCCCGGCCTCCGAGTTCAGGCCGCCTCCCAGATAGAGCAAAGGTCTTCTGGAGTTGAGCAACACCTTAAAAAAGGCTTGGCATTGTTCTTCAGACAGATGCCTGTCATCGTGATAACTTCCCTCAAACCTTTTGACGTCCATACCATGGTAATCATGGTTTTTCATCTGTTTATCAAGAGGGAAATCTATGACTACAGGCCCGGGTTTTCCTGACTTTGCAAAGTAGTAGGCATCCTTGACTATGGTTTCTATGTCATCGTCATTGGAGAGCTGTATGACCTTTTTGGCTGCATCCCTGAAGATACCTTTGACGTTAATATGCTGGAAGGAGTCGGTGCCTATCTTATGCTCAGGGACCTGTCCCGCAAATACAAGCAGGGGAATGCTGTCCCCAAATGCATCGGCAACGCTGGTGAGCGTGTTAGTTATGGCAGGCCCGGATGTGACTATGGCCACTCCTACCCGGTTGCTTGACCGTGAATAACCTGCTGCGCTGAATGCTGCCGATTGCTCGTTGGAATTAACTATAATCTCAATGTCACTGTGCCTGAGGGCGTGGAATACCGGAAGTATTGCTGCTCCCGTATAGCCAAAGATGTGTTTGACCCCAAGGTCCTCCAGACACTTAACCAGGACTTCTGCTCCATTCATTTCTTTCATCTTAAAACTCCCGGAAAGAAACAAAACTGGCACAGGATGCACTATTCAGTATAATAACCAAAAACAGCACACTTGAGCCAGAATAGTTTCTTTTTCTTGCTCAAGCGAATAGTACTACCACTAATGCAACTACTACAGATAAGGGTAAATTGGATTCCGTGTAGTTTGTGGTAGAACTTAACATTAGAATAGTGGAGGGAGATTGTTCTATTTAAGGGTTGCTATGGGTTTTTCGGTATATTCATTCAGCATCGGATCGTGGAGGCCAGTCATTAAAAACAGGTTTCAAAAGAACTATTTATAAACATCCCCATACAAGCTAAATTGTCTTTTTTTCAAGTTTCATCTTATCTGACATTGTTTTACATGTAATGTTTTAAATAAAAATGAAGAGTTATCAGTTTGGTAAATTTTATAGAATTTATTCACAAACCATCTCTTCCAGGTGAATAGCATGGGAAGCAAGAAAATGATCCAGGACCCCCAGCAAATCGAAGCCATCCTCGCAAAAGCAAAGTTCATCCGCCTCGCCCTCTCAGACCCTGAAACCGGCAACCCCTACCTCATCCCCCTATCCTTTGGCTATGAGGACAACGCAATCTACCTCCACGGTTCTGCCAGCGGCAAGAAAATCGACATTATCAGGAAGAACAACAAAGTCTGCTTCGAGGCCGACATCGAAACCGAAGTGATCACCTCCGACGACCCCTGCAACTACAACGTCCGCTACAGGAGCGTTATCGGGTACGGGAGGGCTCAGATTCTGGAAGGATACGATGAAAAAGTAGAGGGGCTTACCGTGCTTTCGGAGCATTACGGAAAAGAGGGGCCGTTTGAGTTTGAGGAGGAGAAAGTAAAGAGGCTGTGTGTGATTAAGATTGAGATTGAAAGGATGACAGGGAAGGAATATGGGTTCTAAATGACCTAAAAGCTAATTGGCGGATAAAATTTTACAAAAAAATGGTATTAATCTCATTTACTATCACTTTCAGAATAAACTTCATATTTACTGTGACTACGTTATGCAAACTTGTTGTTCATTTCCTATCAGTCATCAATTTGAAAGTCATCTTTCCTATAAATATAGAATAATGTTTCATTAAAAATTGAGTCAAGAGGTATTATAGAATAACAAATTTATATTTAATAATACAATGCAAGATTTTAGAAAGATTTATAATCATCTAACTTTTTACATATAATAAATCTGAGATCTGACCAAAATGAGTGAAAACCCATTTTTGATTTAGAATTTAGACTTTCGACACTTAGATACAGTTAGAGAGAATCCATGATTATTTATGAAAATTTAAGGGAATTTGGGGAAAACATATGGAGTACAGATTTCGATCAGCATCTGTTAGCAAAATTGCATCATCAATTAATACAGATGATGTCAATCAAATAATAAACAGTCCCTTTAATCCTTTGATCTCAGACGAAGGTTTCTCGTTATTAAGCAACAATTCAGATAAGTTATTTTGTTTCCAATATTTACGAGAAGTTCCAATTACCTATGGGGAATATAATAATGGATACTGCAAAAGGACAGAAAAAGTAATTAGGGAAACCAATTTCCAATTGGACCTAGAAAACAAAATGATGATTATTTTTTCAGGAAAAAAACAAAGTGACTTTCTTTTGAAAAGGCTCTCGAATATCTTTGGAATATCTTTCTATGTTCTGGAAATAGATTTTCAAAAATTACTTAATTTGTTAACTAATTCAAAGTTTATTGTGAGAAGTGAACAAGCAGTTATCAATGGATTTAATTATGGCGATTTGATGGTGGGTAAATATATTGCTAATATAAAAGACAAAGAAATCCTTCTAAGTGTTATAGCTAAATATGGAAAAAAAGTGGAAAAGATAAAATTATCCTTAGAAAGTTACGATGGAAATACTTCATCTATTACAATTCACAAAAATGGATCCTTTCTATTTAAAAACTGCAGAAAAGATAACATCGACATTATCATCCATTTTGTTCACCACATCGATTCAGGAGATCTATAAATGGTTAATCTGGAAGGCCCTGAAGGAAAAAATATACTTGGTTCTTTTACCGAAAATGAAATAGAGTCTTTTTTTTCAAAATTTGTAAAATGGAATTTACTTTATAAAAATGTAGATGTCAAATCCTTGTTAAAGATTGATGATGATAAAGAGGAAAATAGGGGATTTGATTTCATTTATGAACTATATGAACCATTTGAATCAGGAAATCATGGTATAATTATCGAAAGTAAAAAGATTGATAATCCAACTCTATTTAATAAAAGTAGGCTTTCCAAAGACATTGACTCATTAAAGCAAAAAATACAGAACGCGAGTAAGTCGAAAGAATTACGTGATGATGAAAAAATAAAGAAGAATAACATTCATTATTTTAAGTATGGGATTCTTTGTTATCGGTTTCATGAGTTTGATCTCGATAAATATCAAAAAGTATTGAAAGAATATAAGATAATCGAGACCAAAAAGGGGAATAATTTCCCAACAATATTTATTCTAACAAATGATAGATTAAGTGCCTTTATAAATTTAAAAAGAGACTATGTTCAAAATCTTACATTGAAATATTATTATCCTTATTATAATGTCAACCAATGGATGAAGCTGGATGAAAGATTATCATTGTTTTACCTATTTTCAGATATAATTCCATTTGAATTGGATGATAAAAAGTATGCAATCTCTTTTGACAAACCCTCTTTAAAATCACTTGAATTGGTTGAAAATTTTTGCGGGAGATATAATCACAATATTTTCGAGGTCTTGTTAGCAAAGGGTGATTATAGACAAAAATCTCTGTATGAACAATACAAAGTAGAATGGGAAAAAAGAGCTGAAAAGGAAATTAATTTAAATTGTTTGGATAGCAACATGAATCTATCTTTAGATATATCAGGAGTTTTTACTAAATGAGTGGAACTAAAGAAAATAGCTTATTTAAAGACTACCATACTCTTCAGCTTTTCTTTAGTAGCAACCATATAAGGCTCCATAGTGCTCAAGAGTATTTTAAAGAGAGAGGTGTTTTTGCATTTGCAAACGAAAAAGACGCGATGGCCAGCCTTGCATCAAATTTTTTTATAGGCATTGATTCTCAAGAAAATTTATTGAAATACACAGGTGTAAAAGCTTTCCCAAAGCTTTCGGGATTCATTTTGGAAGCAGACGTTGATGTTACACTGGAAAATCTCTATGATTATCTAAGCACTCACATAGGTAACGAATTTGGAGATATAAAAGAAAGCAAAATTACTCACATTGTTCCAGAGCCTAACAAATTAAGTATAGACATTGAATATTTTATTGATGAAGTAACTAGCTATAATATATTTGAAACTGTAAAAAGAGAAGCAAATTTTGAGATTTCAAAAATCGGAAATACATTCATAGCTACATTAATACTGAATCGTGATACTGACTATTCTGTAGTATTTGGCATCCTTAGTAGCATTATTTCTAATGATTCAGATCTAAAATTGAAGCTTATTGAAAGTGATTTGTCTATAATTCCCACGACTGATAAAAGACATGAGTTCTTCAGAGAACTTATGAAGGTATTAGATAAAGAGTATGAAGTTCTAGGAATAATTAAATATAATCGGAATAAAGCAGATGACCTGAACACATCTGATTCCTTCGAAGATAACCATCTAAAAGGAAGCCAAGAAGTAAAACGTATGGATATAAACGAAATATTGGAAAACCTTAAAAAACGTAGTGCTTTCCTTGAGGGTGCAAACATAATTCTTCACGATCGCAGATCAAGTCGCTTATTTGTTGTTCAACTACTGTCTAAAAGTAACAAGAGAAGATTTGAGATTGGATTATCGGGGGATGTAAAAAAATATGAAGAGCCCGATACTCTTGAAAAAGTACTTACAAAAAGCGACATCAATGATTTAGACTCAGATCATTTAACTGAAAGTGATAAGCAAAGTATTCTTAAAGAAATATGGAACATTGTCTCAAGACAATTCTATGAATATAAAGTAAAATGGTTGGAATCGTCTAAACAAATTATATAACCCATAAATATTAAGAAGAATTGGAATCTTAATCCTCCATGTCTGCAAACCTGCTAAACCTAGCTTTGTATTTACATTTCCTTGTCAAGTTTACAACCACATCCCAACCATAGAATTGCATAAAACCGTAATTAATCACAACCCCACCACCGGAAGCCTCGCCGGCGTCAGTGCATCCAGCAGCAGGTGAGTAACATACCCCACTCCTGCAAAGAAAAGACCGAAAGTGACCTCATCCCCGAGGCCGGCAGTCAGGATTCTTGTGTAGGTGTAAGCCAGGAACAGCAATACCAGCGCCAGGAAAAGGACCGAATGGAAAAACTTCCTGTGGCGGCTGCTTTTCGGGCGCTCGACCACATCGGGCAGCACGGCTCCGACAGCCGAGGATGCCAGGGCAATCGTTAGAACCCAGAAACTGCTGACAAGGCCTTTTGAAATCAGGTACGAAAGGATAATTAAGGAAATCAGCACTCCAAAGGTCAGATGCGTTTTCCTTCTCGCTATAATGTCCCCCAATTCTCTTTTTACTCACCCTTCCCTTTTCTACTTTTTGCTGCATCCGAATTATAATTCTGCCCTGAATAGTGCGGAACAATTTCAGGGAAAAATTGCCGTACATCAGGGGACTTTGTAGACCAGAAAATAAGCAAAAGCGCTCAAAACCAGCCTGATCGAAGAAAAAACGATCGAAACCATTGAGAACGCCAGCAGGTAAACGTTGAGGGCCAGGATCTCCATGAAGAAGCCGGAAAGGTCGGCGTTGAGGACAAGGGCAACCAGATTTATCAGGAAAATAAGGGTGAAGATTGTAACCAGGCCCCTTGAAGCTCCTTTAAGGTCCTCCTTGCTGAGAGCGATGTGGGAGGAGATGCCGATTGCCAGGGCAAAATAGATCCAGAAATTGAGGGAAGCCACGTTTTCCGCAGAAAATATGCTGGCAAAGAGCTCGCCAGTCAGTACGAAAATATTTACCAGTGTGCCGGAATCAAGCTGGCCGGTATCGAGAGTAAGGTAGTTTCCAAACCTGGCAAAAGAGTCGGGAAGCAGCAGGTACATCCCCAGGACCAGGGCAGCCGTGCCGCTGAAGATCGGGCCCATGCCTATGAAAAAGTTCCCAATATTCTGGTAAAGGCTTTTCCGGTTCCAGGTGTGCTGGACCGAACCCAGGACTCCGTTTCGGGCTTTCAGGTCGACCAGCTTGAAATCCTGGATCTTGTGCCTGAACAAAATACACATCAGCAGGTGGCCGAGCTCGTGGACCGGGGTGCCTATCCAGGCGGTCAGCATGATGCCTTTCCAGCCGAACACCCTCTGGATGTAGAAGTTGGCCCTGTTTCCGATAATGCCGAGGACCAGGCCTATGAGGATCAGGAGGCCTGTGACGTAGAAGGTTTCGAACAGGCTTAATTTCAGAATTGTCAATAGTGTGTTTTCCAACTTTTAACTCCAGTGAATTATGAACAGGAACCTTACCTGAATCTATGACTTAAATTATAATGAGGCTTTTTGTAACTAAAATTAACCCCGATGCGGGCAGTACTCTCCCCACGGCAAAAAAACCCAGCCGATTATGAAAAAAGAAAAAAATAAAGGCAAAAGGAAACTGGTAAACGGAAACTATAAGGTTGATTAAGATCCGGAAATCAGTTCTGGCTCGCAACATCAAACCAGACAGGTGTTTTGTCCTCCGGGTCGCAGTTGTAGTTTATTGTGATTTCTTCATTTTGCTGGATGTCTCTTATGCAGACGTATTTCAAAAGGCCGTTTTTGAGGTCTTTTTCGTATTTTGCGTTCGGGGTGTACGAGTGGTTGTATAAGGACCCGTAACCCAGGGCAATCGCTGCTTCTCTTGAGTCGGAACCCCAGGCGAAGTAGTAATTGAAGAGCTTTGTGTGTTCCAGAATATCTACTTCTTCCGGGGGAAGGACTATGACGGGACAGGTTTCTATGATTTCGCCTTTTTCGAAATTTTTCTGTGCAAATACGCCTTTACCTTTGCCGGGTGCGTCTTTAACACTTATCAGTGACATGAGATCAGGCTCCTGTAACTTCTTCTGCGTTGCCTGTTAATTATTCCATTATGTGGCAAAGGCTAAGGATTTATAGGTTTCCGTCCGCAAGGTTCTCAGGAGATTGTCGATGGAAGACAACTTTTTACCATAAAATGTTGCTATTTTTACTAATTCCATATAGAGATCATAGACGTTTTGGAAAGGCAAGGAAGCAAAAACAGCAACGTTTTCGTATTATGTTGCTATCACACGACACCCACGCAAACCCCAACATGATCCAACAGGCAACCGGGCAAAAGGGCTTCTAGGCTTCCAGGCTTCAACTTCACTACTGAGAATTTCCGCCCAATTTCGCACGATCAGGTCAAAGGTAAGGGTAATACATCATTCACGCTTAAAAGTCAACAAAACGGACGAGAAAAATAGACCATCTCACACTACACACACCAGATATCCTACTTCACAAATAAAAGGTCAGAATGGACGGCTTTGGGGGTGGTTTCGGTGTTTCAGATATCGAAGTAACATGTATAAGATTTAGAAACTTGTGCTGTTGAAAATCACATTCTTGCTTGATGTTTATAACTTTGGTCTGGCTACTTTATAACTAAGCAATTATTTTCAACCCATACAAAACAGCGAAGAGCCGAAAAATATGTAAGGATGAGCAGGGAGTTAAAAGAGATTCTTGATTCTGAATCGAAATCTAGTCAATTGTATATAAATATTGTTAACTTTAAAGAGCCTATATACAAGATATTTGATAATACTTGTGTATTACAATTAATAATTAAATTAAATTAAATTAAAAATCTTTTTGTATGATTGAATCCTACTTTCATTGGAGTTAGTAGGTTGGTAATGACTATATAGTTCAACGGGAACGATCTCATTAGGCAATCTTCCAAATAGCATCATAAAGAATATTAGGTGAGATAATGAGTGTTGTAACTGATAGATTTAAGCAACTAAGAGAAAATCTAAAAAATGGCGAAGATGTAGTTGCAAGGCCAGATGGGAGCCTTGGGAGTGCTGAAGAAGGAGATAGAGGAATAAGAGTACCTGAAGGTAAATTAGCCTAAATTTTTTTATTTTTTGCAATAAGGTCATAATTAGTACAGTATTTAGATACATAAATCTCAGAATATTGGTATTAGGGGATTCAGTAATATGACAAAAAGTAGCGTATGCTATGTTCAAAGCAGAAAAGATAAAGAAAAGATGATAGTAGTACCTAAAGGGGAACTCGCTGCTTTTTATTGGTACGACACAAATCGTCAATTGCTTGATTATGAAATAAAAGCAATGATTCGAAATTTTCCACAGTTTGAGTTAGCAGAGGTGGGAGATGGAAGAATTATGTGGCATGGTACACTAAAATCGAATAGAGGAGTCTTATGGACCCTTGCTGCGATTTACGAAAATAATCACCCAAATAATGATGATTATGGGGGATCAATAAAAGTGTACGCGATTAAACCAGATTTAAACCAAATAATCGCTCAATATGGCACAATACCACATACCGTAAGGGATAGTGAAGGAATATATTATTTGTGTACTGTTGATCCAAAAAATTTTATTGCAAGAAGAGACAACAGAGGAAGGGTTTTAGAAGCATCAACTGCTGTTAGTGCATTAGGTTGGGCATCCAAATGGATATTCTTATTTGAATCTTGGATACATGGAGATATATCGGAAAGAGAATTTGCATCTCACGATTATTAGAGGTTTCCACATGCATTTAAAAAAAAAGAGAGAAGATCACATTATTTTCTCAAAAAGAGCATTTACAGATATCTTGCTGGAAACAAAAGAAAGAATATCCACAGAAACGGGTGGACTTTTTATAGGAAAAAAGATTAATAATTACTGGATTGTCCTTGAAACTATTGATCCTGGACCCAAATCTTTTTTTTCACAAGCATATTTTGAATATGATCATGAATATCAAACACATTTAGCAAACAAAATAGCAAGGAGATATGGCGGATCGCTTGTAATACTTGGTTTGTGGCACCGTCATCCAGATTCATTCAATGATTTTTCTGGCACCGATTTAGCTACGTTTTCAAATTTCATAAAAATTTCTCCAGAAGGAATTATTTCTGCATTAGTTAATATGATGCCTGATTTCAAGTTTACTCTGTACTTTTTTGAAGCAAATAATCAATATCGTAAAATTAATTATGAAATAATGGAGCATGAATTATTGCTATCTAAGTTTAATATAAAAGAATTTACGCTCAAAGAAGTTTTAGAAACAATTAATGGGAATAATAAGACAATAAATGAAAATTATGCTGCAAGAACAATTGATGTAAACCTTTCATTTTTCCCAACCAAATGTACAGAAAGAAGCAATAATGGACTTCTAGTACAAAAGCATAGTCTATGGTATCAAGATTTTCCAGAGTTACTGAAATATGAGAAAAGACTTATGGAAAGATTGTTCCCACAATTTGAACTTGAAACTTTACCAGATGGAAAAATGATGTGGCTAGGCACCGTCAAATCTCCAAAAAAAAATAATTGGCTCCTAGCAATTATTTACCAAGATTTTTACCCTCAAAAAGAAAATGGAGAACATCCTATAAGAGGATATATAGTAAATTCAGAAAAAATAATTAGTACAGATAATATTCCTTACCTGAGAAAAGATGATAATGGCGAATTCTATATTCAGCAGGATGTTAAAAATGTCAAAGAAAATAATTTTAGTGTTTCTCAAAATGCCGTGAATTCGTTATCATTTGCAATTAATTGGATAAAATCTTATGAATCATGGACAGAAAAAGAAATTACACTAGATGAATTTGAATCACTATATTGTGACCATTCTAAAAGGAGTGGAATATAAATGCTTCCTAAACCGACGATTTACTTACCTCTGAAATATATAGAACAAAGGAATTCATATGATTTATATGGATATTACAATAAATCCACAAATTCATATAATGTAATAACAGGTATTGAAACAGATGGCCTAGAGTACTTAGGTGCAATTGAAAAAAGTACTACAGTGAATACAACACATCAAATAAATGGTGTTTATGCTGAAAATGGAGATCTAGTATTCAAAACTAGTATTAATGAAGATTGCAACATTGAACCATATTCTCTTGTTAATGATATTTTTTCTCGAAATACAGGAATTATTGAAAGTTCTAAATTCCTGAAAAAAAATGTGTTAATAGCAGGGTGTGGATCAGTTGGGAGTTTAATTGCAATTGAGCTGGCAAAATTGGGTATTGGAAATTTCGTATTAGTCGACAGTGATATTTTAGCTTATCACAATATTTGTCGTCACCAATGTGGGATTAAAGATGTGGGTAAATACAAAGTTAACGCTGTTGAAGAAGCTATCCACAATATAAATTCGTCTGCAAAAATTGCCACTTTCAAATCTCGGATTCAAAGCCTTTCGGAAGACGACTTTAAAAATATCAGTGAAAAAGGAATAGAATTAATAATTGGAGCCACCGACAATCGAGAAAGTGACTTGTATGCTAATAGGATATCACAGCTTTTAGACATCCCTTTTGTAAGTATTGGTTTCTGGGAAAGAGCTTTTGCAGGAGAAATATTTTATTCCCTACCAGGATTAACAGCTTGTTACAATTGTGTTTTTGGTGAAAGAAATATATTAAGCAATCGAGTGTCTGTGAATAGACACGTTTATTCATTTGAAGAAGACGAAGCAAAAATAGCATATGAACCAGGTATCTCGTTAGATATTAACTTTATTACTATAATAGGATTGAAGATTATTGTTGATTTACTAAATAGAAACGATAGCGAATATGTACCGAAAGTGATTAATTCATTGAAAAATTTCACGCTTGTTTGCAACAATAATGATAAGCGAATGGGAGGGGAACTGGCAATGATTTTTGATCATCCTCTACAAATTACACGTTCGATAGTGACAAAACATCGTGAAAATTGTGACCATTGTAAAGTAAGAGGTAAGTTTTACACATAAATTTTGGCAAGATGATATGATAGATAATAAAAAGATAAGAGATAATTTATATATAAACGAAGTTGTTGTGAAAGTAGTAACTAAATACTCTATTTTGCCTAAATACCTAGTATTTACAAATCAAAGAGTGATGTTTTTCTCTGAAAATTTATTTGGAAACTACTATATGCAAGATCTACCTTACTCTAAGATGCTCAATATCCTTTATCATAAAGGAATTTTTGGATGTGAATTTATATTCAGAGGAAAAACAAACTTAATAGTTTTTTCATGGGCAGCAAAAAATGACTACACTGATTTAATGAAAAAAGTAAACAACTTTGTTAACAATTATTCAGTAATGCCTATGTCCATTTTAAAAAACAAAAGCTTGTTTACAGAGGACATATATATGAGAAATCAGGAAGAAATTGCTGTTAGGACATAATAAAATGTAAAAAAAGATATATGGGGATTTGAACTTAACTGAGAAAGAAATGGGAATGGATAAAAAATCTACAACTGTAAACTATTAGAATTTTCCACCTGTGTCCATAAAATAATAGGTAAATATTGGCTCTGTGGAAATACTCATTTTGACAACAAGTAAAATCTTGAAATACTTTCAAGGTATATTTTCATAAAAATAGGAGATATCTACAGAGCCGCTAAACCAGCATTTTGGATTTCAGCAAAATTGTAAATGAACAATCATTCACCAATCGTGTTTTTATAAGACGATTTTCAGGCAATGACCCACGGAAACACACAAAAAATTTGTAGGCAATAAGTATACCTGAAGGCTAGCCGTAACATACTTATAGATTTCCGTCCGAAAGGTTCTCGAGAGATTCACGGGCAACCGAAGCCCATCTTATACATGAAACTTTATCCCGGTGTGGTTCAGCAAACTGTAAGCCCGGACTTTGATAAAATCCGTTATAACAAAGGCAGTCAACGAATATCCCCAGACAAAAAGGGCAAGTTTCCAGCCCATTGCAGGAAGCAGGAACCCATACACGGTAATGAGCGTGGCAATTAACTGTGTAACTATTACTGCTGCAAATAAGGGTTTGGCCGGCTTTACCGACCAGAAGTAGCCCTTTGTCCTTGCCACAAATATTGTTAAGTGGCCAGCCACGGAAAGTTTGAGGTATATGAAAGACTGGAGGACTTCATGGGAAAGCTGGAAAACGTGGAGGCCTATGTACAGGATTCCAAATGAACTGATAACCCCGACAACCCCGAGAAGGGTTGCCATGCTCATCAAAGTCCGCATGTCCCATTTTTCCGGCAGGTCGGAGTATTTGACATTATCATAAGCAATGGTCATTATCGGGGCATCATTCAAAAGCGCCAGCAAAACTATCATCAGGGAAGTTACGGGATAGAACTTGAACACCAGGATTGAAAGCGTTATGAAAAGCAGGACCCGGTTTGTTTCGGTAATGCGGTACAGGGCATAATTGTTCATCCGCTGGAAGATCTTCCGGCTCTCCTTGAGCGCATTGACGATGACGGAAAGCCCGGGCTTTGTCAGCACGATGTCAGCGGCGGACCTGGCCGCATCCGTGGCTCCTGCAACAGCAATGCCTGCATCCGCTTTTTTCAGGGCTGGCGCGTCATTGACCCCGTCTCCGGTCATGCCTATGATGTGGCCCCTGTGCTGCAGCAACTCCACGATATGGTACTTATGCTCCGGGAACACCTGGGCAAAACCGTCCGCAGCTTCGACTATTTCCTCTGCTTTTCGGTCGGGCAGGTCCAGAAAGGACGTTGCAAGCATGATGTCCGGCTTTAAGTTTACCTGCCTGGAAATTTCCTTTGCAATCGCGAGGTGGTCTCCGGTAATCATTTTTACGTCCACGCCCATAGCCTGCGCAGTCCTGATGGTCTCTGCGGAATCCTCACGGGGCGGGTCGTAGAGGGCAAGGAGCCCGGCAAAATGCCAGTTCCCCCGGGCATCGGTTTTTCCAACCCCCAGAGCCCGGTACCCCCTGGAAGCAAACTCGTCAACGAATTCCTCAACCCGGGATTCGGGTGTATCCTCACCTTCCACAGTAACTTTACTGTCCGTGGCAACTTCACCGTCCAGGAGAGCCGAAACTGCCTGGGGCGCCCCCTTTGTTACCAGAAACCTGTTGCCTGCAGAGTCCTCGACGGTGGCTTCGGTCCTTTTCGAAACAGGGTCAAACGGCTTGAATGAAAGTACCCTGTAGCTTCCGGCAAGTCCGGAAAAACCCTGCAGGGTCTTTGTTCCGGCAAGAATTGCATCATCAATCGGGTCCCCGTCCTCTTCCCTTGAAGCCAGGCTGGCAAAAAGAAGCACATCGTTTTCGGAAAAATCCTGAAAAGGGTTTATTTCGGTCAGGACAAGCTCGTTTTTGGTAATGGTCCCGGTCTTATCCGAACACAGGATATCCATCCCCGCCATTTCCTCGACAGCCGCAAGCTTACTGACGATAGCCCCGTCTCCTGCCAGGGTGATTGCACCTACTGCCATACTCACCGATAGAACTGCAGGCAGAGCTGCCGGGATTGCTGCTACAAGCAGGACAAGCGCAAACTGGAAAAATTCAAGCAAACTTTCGTGGCGGAAGAGCACCACAAGAAAAGTAAAGGCAACGAGTATAAGGGCAAAAACAATAAGGTAATCCCCTATCTTGATGACAGCCTTCTGGAAATGGCTCCGGGTCTTAGCCTCTTCGACCAGCTTTGCAGTCCTGCCAAAGAAGGTGTTCATGCCGGTTGCAACCACCAGTGCATCCATTTCCCCCTGCCGGATAACCGAGCCCGAGTATGCAACATCGGCCACATGCTTTTCCACAGGGAGAGATTCCCCGGTTAATGCGGACTCGTCTACCAGCAGGTAATCCCCGGCCGTGAGTTTTACATCCGCAGGGAAAATATCCCCCAGGCGGAGGCGAATCACATCCCCGGGCACTATTTCGCCGGCAGATACTTCAAGCCATTTGCTGTCGCGGAGTACCCTTGCTTTCAAAGCCAGTTTCTGCTTCAATAATTCAATAGCATTATCGGCTTTGTGCTCCTGCCAGAAGCCTACCGTGACGTTCAGCAGCAGCAGCGCAAGAATAATTGCAAAATCATCCCACCGTTGCAGGACTGCCGACAGGACTGCTGCAATTTCGATCATCCAGGGGATGGGACCCCAGAAATAGCCTAAAAACTTGACAAGCTCACTGGTTTTCTTTTCCGTGATTTCATTGGGTCCGTATTTTTGAAGCCTTTCTTTTGCCTCTGCAGCACCAAGTCCGCCTTCACCTGACTTGAGTTTCTCCATGAGGTCAGCTACAGATGCTTCTTTTGCTTCATCCGCACTAATGATATTTTCAATAAGAAAGATAGCTATAGGACGTCCCCCTTCCTTTCCCCCAGCTAATTAAATATACAACTCTATTATCTTATAGCTTTTATAGAAGCATCTATCCCATTATCCCTTTCATGTTCCCAACCCGGATGGGAAAAAAGACGAATTACCTTCTTAAATCCCTTGGGTAGAAAGATTCTTTTCTCTATTATTGAACTGCTCAATGATTTTTAATCTCCTAAGTCATTTCAGGATACAACAAGGACCTATAATTATCAACTATTTATATAATATTGAGTGCATATAATTCAATGTTGAGGGTGGGGTGATCAAAGATTATGCATTCTTTGTACGCCAAAGGCTGGTATAGTAAAGGTCTTGCTCTTTTAAATAGCGGGCGGGAAGAAGAAGCTCTGGAGTCATTTAGGAACGCATTGGATGCATTTGAAGATATTTTATATGAAATGAGTCAAAAAAATGCAGAAGCCTGGTATTACAAAGCCGAGATTATAACGTTCATTGAAGGCGGTGTTAAAGCCTTATATTCTTATAAGAAGGCAATCGAACTCCAACCGGAGAATATCTATTTTTGGATTGCAAAAGCTCGTTTATTATATAATCTCGGAGAACTTACAGACGATTATGACGAAGCTTATATCAAGGTACTCGAACTCCAGCCAGAAAACATCGATGATTGGATTGCGAAAGCTGATTTTTTTCTCTTATCTGAGAGAATTTCAAAGAGCATCAGAGGCTTACGAAAAGGCACTTGAAATACAGCCAGATAATGTAAATCTGTGGATTGCAAAAGCTCGTTCATTATATAATCTCGGAGAAACTACAGAAGATTATGACGAAGCTTATAACAAGGTACTCGAATTCCAACCAGAAAACATCGATGATTGGATTGCGAAAGCTGATTTTTTCTCTTATCTGGGAGAATTTCAAAGAGCATTAGAGGCTTACGAAAAGGCACTTGAAATACAGCCAGATAATATATATCTGTGGATTGCAAAAGCTGAGTTTTTAATCAATTTCGAAGAGCTTACAGAAATTTATGAAAAAACTTATAACAAGATAATCAAACTGCAGCCAAAAAACAGCTACGTTTGGATTGCGAAAGCTGATTTTTTCTCTTATCTGGGAGAATTTCAAAGAGCATTAGAAGCTTACGAAAAGGCACTTGAAATACAGCCAGATAATATATATCTGTGGATTGCAAAAGCTAGTTCATTATATAATCTCGAAGAATTCCAAAAAGCGTTAGAAGTTTATGAAAAAGCAATTGAAATACAGCCAGAAAACATCGATGCTTGGATTCTGAAAGCTAAGTTATTATTTTATCTGGGAGAATTTCGAAGAGCATCAGAGGCTTACGACAAGGCACTTAAAATACAGCCAGATAATATATATCTGTGGATTGCAAAAGCCAGTTCATTATATGATTATGGAGAGTTCCAAAAAGCGTTAGAAGTTTATGAAAAAGCAATTGAAATACAGCCAGATAATATATATCTGTGGATTGCAAAAGCTGAGTTTTTACTCAATTTCGAAGAGCTTACAGAAATTTATGAAGAAGCTTATAACAAGGTACTCGAACTGCAGCCAGAAAACATCGATTCTTGGATTGCGAAAGCTGATTTTTTATTTGATAGGTGGGAATTTAGAAGAGCATTAGAGGCTTATGAAAAGACACTTGAAATGCAGCCAGAAAACTTCTATGCTTTGATCGGCAAAGGTGATTCATTATTATATCTTGGAAAATACGAAAAAGCTTTGAATGTCTATGATCAAACCCTCTTAATTTATCCTAAAAATCCTGCTGTGTTGACCAGTGAAGGTCTTGCTCACTTTTGCTTTAAAAATTATGATCGGGCTAGAATCTCTTTTAAAAAAGCTCTTGATATGGAATCCAATATCCCTGTCGCCTGGTATTTAAAGGGACTATTGTGCTTTCTTTTTGGAGAATATAAAAATGCTTATCAATCCTACCAGAGGGCAATTGATTTAGGTTTTACTGATCCTTCTTATTTAACCCCTGTACTTGACGTAGAAATATATAAAAAAGCTTTGAAAAAGTGTTATAAAGCAATTGAAAATAATCCTGAAGACCCATATTCATTATCAGGGATTGGGCTTACACATTTTTGTCTTAAAAATTATGACGAAGCAATAAGTTTTTTTGAAGAAGCTCTTAAAAAAGAACCTGACAATGCTGCCGATATTTATTACTATGTAAGTCAAGCCCATTATTATATAGGAGAGTGTAAAGAGTACTTACAAAATTACCAAAAAGCAAGTGACTTATCTTTCAATCCCCCAATGATAGGTCTTAATGTTAGTCTTGCTGTTAACTATTTAGAGAGATATGAAGATGCTTTAGTTGTCTATGGACAAAAAATCAAACAGAATCCAAGAGATCCTTATCCATGGATTGGAAAAGGTATCACTCTTTTCTGTCTCGGTAGATATGAAGATGCTTTGGAAGCATATGAAGAAGCCTTTAAAAGGGACTCTAGAATTATAGATGCCTGGATTTTCAAAGGCGAGACTCTTATTACTCTTGAAAAAT
This sequence comes from Methanosarcina sp. KYL-1, assembly GCF_024372725.1. Lineage (GTDB taxonomy): Archaea > Halobacteriota > Methanosarcinia > Methanosarcinales > Methanosarcinaceae > Methanosarcina. The sequence continues at coordinate 21,196 of NZ_VOUA01000015.1, read as the reverse complement.
ACGAGGAAGCTGTGGAAGTATATAACAGAGTAATTTCTCGGGACCCTTATAACATCAAAGCCTGCATCTCCAAAGGTGAAGCTCTTAAATCCATGGGGAATCATAAAAAATCTTTGGAAGCATATGAAACGGCAATTTCTTGCAATCCAGAGAATCTGGAAGCCTGGGTTGGTAAAGGCGATTCATTATTTCAACTCAAAAGGTATGAGGAAGCTTTAGAAAGTTATAAGAGAGTACTTAAATGGTATCCAGAAGACATCGATGCTCTGACCGGAAAAGCTGAGTCTTTATTTATGCTTGAACAATACGATAAAGCTTTAGTAACATATGAAGAAGTTCTTCAATTGAACCAAGATTATATTTTTGCCTGGCTTGGCAGAAGTGATTCTTTACTTTATCAGAAGGAGTACGAAAAGGCCTTAGAAAGCTATTGCCATGTTTTTAAATTGGAAAAAGAGAACATTTTTGCTTGGGCTGGAAAAGGAGACTCATTATTATATCTTGGAATGTATAATGAAGCTCTGGAAGCTTATGAAAAAGTCACAGATTTGGTGCCAGATAATCCTGATGTATGGGTAAGTAAAAGCTCTGTTCTCTTATACCTCAAAAAATATCAAGATTCATTGAGAGCTATTGACAAGGCTATTAAATTGGACACAAAGAACGCCAGTTCTTTTTATTTAAGAGGACTTGTTCTCAGTGAACTTAAAAACTATGAAGAGGCGATAAAATCTTTTAGGGAAGTAATATCACTAGCTCCTCAAGATATAAATTTAAATGTAGATTGTTGGTACCATATAGGCCTTGCTTTTCGTAAGTGGAGGAAGTACGGTGAAGCAATAGAAGCTTTCGATCACGTACTGGAAGTTAATTCGAAGTACATAGATGCTCTCATGGAGAAAGGGCGCGTCTTTCACGAAAAAAGGGAATATAAAGAAGCGCTAATAACTTACAATCAAGTTCTTGAAATTGACTCGAAAAACATAGATGCTCTCATGGAGAAAGGGCGCATTTTTTACGAAAAACAGGAATGTGAAGAAGCGCTAAAAACTTATGATAAGGTTCTTGAAATTGACTCGAAAAACATAGATGCTCTCATGGAGAAAGGGCGTGTCTTTCACGAAAAAAGGGAATATGAGGAAGCGCTAAAAACTTATGATAAGGTTCTTGAAATTGACTCGAAAAACATAGATGCTCTCATGGAGAAAGGGCGCATTTTTTACAATCAAGTTCTTGAAATTGACTCAAAGAACAAAGATGCTCTCATGATGAAAGGGCGCATTTTTTACGAAAAAAGGGAATATGAAGAAGCATTGAAAGTCTTTGATCAAGTTCTTGAAATTGACTCCAAGAACATAGATGCTCTCATGGAGAAAGGGCGCATTTTTTACGAAAAAAGGGAATATGAGGAAGCGCTAAAAACTTATGATCAAGTTCTTGAAATTGACTCGAAAAACATAGATGCTCTCATGATGAAAGGGTGCGTTTTTTACAATCAAGTTCTTGAGATTGACTCAAAGAACATAGATTCTCTCATGGAGAAAGGGCGCTTTTTTTGCAAAATAGAGAAATATGAAGAAGCAGTAGAAGCCTTTGATCAAGTTCTTGAAATTGACTCCAATAACAAAGATGCTTTTAGAGCCATATGCAATATTTTTCCTGAAGCGGTAGAAAGTAAAAAAATATTAGAGGAAATTGACAAGGAACCTTGTGATGAACTTGATAAGCTTTCAAAAGTAGAGAAGAAAATAATAGAGGAGCTTGATAAGCTTTCAGATATTGACCAACAATGGATAGACGAAATAATTAGAAGTCAAATTATTGTTGACAATAAAAAATATTCCACGTACATCTCAACTTTGGCAAATGTAGACAACGAGATCCAGGAAAGTGGAAGTTCCTCATTTTCATGCCAATTCTATAGGGGGCTTATTCATTACAATTCTGAAAATTATGACGAAGCCATAGAATTTTTCGATGCAGCTATAACGCTTAAACCCGAATTTTCATTTCCATGGAACTACAAATCTCTTGCTTATTATGAAAAAAAAGAGTATGAGAAAGCTCATGAAACTATAAAAACATTCATAAGTTCCTCACAGAAAAATTCAAAAAATATTGTATCCCATATTATTTTAGGAAAGATTCTTTTAAACCTTGGAAATCTTGACGGTGCTGAAAAAGAAGTTAATGCCGTTCGGGGCTTGGATGACGTTAGAGATTACGAAAGAAGCCAAGCTTATTGTTTAGCAGGCCAAATCAAGATTGAAAGAGAAGATTATGATAACGCCAAAAATTGTTTTGAAGAAGCAATAAAGTTGTATCCAGAGTGTTTATTGTTTTTGCTCTGGCATACTTATTCCAGGTATCTCTATGTGGAATTCTCTTTACGCAGTAAGGCAAAATATCAGGAAGAGCTTCTTTCAATTATCAGAGATTTAGAGAAAGTATCTATTTTTTCAGAGGAATATGAAACCGAGAAAAAATTGACCCATAAGCGCTTGAAAATGGAAAAAAGCATTCTGGGAGATGTGCAAAAAGCTTTAAACTACCTATCAATAAATCCTGGATTCATAAGAAGCAAATTATCAAACTTGAATCTGCAACTGGTAGGCTATGAGAGTAAAGAGAAAAAGTCACATAGGGAAATAAGGGCATATACCTTATATTTTTTAGGTTGTTTTTATTACAAAATCAAAGACTTCTTTACAGCAAGCGAAAAATTGGAACAATGTATTAATTTGAAATCAAAGTTCCCAATGGAGGGAACTGCAAAAAAATTAATTGGTAATCTCTGGTCTTTTCAAATCAAGCCTTTCTGGTGGGAATGGTGGGTATCTTCGCCCACCAAACGTTGGACTAAAAGAATAATTTTTGCCATTATTTTACTGATCTTTTTTGGTGCGTTCTTAGGCCCCCTGTATGCTCTTTTGGCTAAAAAAGATATTAGTCTTCAAGATTATTTGCTATTAGTTTCAATTCCTGTGATTTTTTTGCTTTTTTTCTTACTATCCCCCAGTATCGAGCGTATTCGGGGAAAGGAACTTGAGATTGAAATGCAACATTCACCACCTCCATTCGAGTTTTACCCAGCAATGCCTCCATTCAAATTTGAAGAATTAAGACCTGAGGCTAAGGTACCGGAAGAAATGTACGAAAAAGAGTTACACATTAAACCTGGAAAATATACAACTGAATTAGAGAAGAAGAGAGCTGAGGAAATAGGCAAGAAAATAGAAGGAGAAGAGAAGCCACCAGAAGTATATAAAACAAGAGAAAAGAAAAGCAGGGTATAAAAAAAGGTTAAAGAGCGATTAAAATCTTCGTTCATTTGATCTTGCTTTTCGATACTCACTCAGTGGCCTTGCTCAGACTTCACCGCTTTCCTCCTTACTCCCCTTTTTCTTCACACTCCTCCAGTACCCCACTCCCACCAGCAGCAGCGGATAAAGCACCCACCAGCTGAACCCCGAAACCAGAAACGAAAGCGACACAAGCGAGAGCCCCGTAAAAACCCACCGCTTCCACCCGGTTTCGAGCTTCCAGTACGAAAGCACCACAAAAGCGTAAAGGAAAACAAAGTTCTGGTCCACGATGAGCACCATGGCTGAAATCGGGACTTTGAAGACATAGGTCGCAGCGATGAGGAGAAGAGAAACTGCATAAAGAGCAAGTAGAGCCTTGACAGGGATCGATCTTCCCGAGAGCTTGCCCAGGGATGCAGGGAAGATTCCCTCGTTTGCTGCGGAGTAGAGCAGACGGCTGGCTGTGAAGTTCCAGGAGCTTGCGTTTGCTACAAGGACTATTACGATCAGCAGGAGCAGCAGGTCCCCGCCCGGGGTGAGTTCGACCAGGCCTGCAAGGCCGGAAGCCCCTTTTAAGGAAACGCCGCTGACTTCGGCGCCGGCTGTTGTAAAGGCGAGCAGGAGGTAGATGAAGACCACCACGGCAAAACTCAGCCAGTAGACCCTGGGAACGTTTTTTTCCGGGGACTCTAGTTCACCTAAGGAGAAGGAAAAGCTTCCCCAACCCAGGAAAGCCCAGAAGAGGAGGGCTGCGATTGTCCAGAGCCTTTCGAATTCCACGCTGCCTTCTCCGGAAAGAGCCTGTGGGAGGAGGGAGAGGCCCGTGACAAAAAAGTCCAGGTTAAAGATGGAAATGACAAGGAGCAGAAGGACCAGGACCCCCAGGGCTGCGTAGTTGACGAGCGAAACCGCCCGGACGCCTGCAAGGTTGAAAAGGGTCATTGCGGTTACGACGAGCACGGCGAGAAACGGTACGTAATCAAAGGGCAGGGAAAAGAGGCGCTGAACATACTCAGCCCCGATAAGGGTGAGAGCTGGGATCCCGGGAACCGAGCCAAAGACCAGGTAGGCAACGGCATAGCCGCCCCAGGGGCCAACTGCTGCTTCGGCATAGCGGGCCAGGCCTGCACTTGTCGGGAATTTAAGGCCGAGGGTCGCAAAGATCCGGATCAAAGGAAAGACTGCGAGGGAAATCAAAATCCAGCCCAGGACAGCCTCATAGGGGTTTCCGATTTCCAGGACCAGGCCCGGGAGCCCGAGGAGGCCGGAGCCTATGACCATGGAAACCGCAAGGGCAGCTCCTCTCCAGAGTGTAATTTCTTTTCCAAGCCCGGAACCGGACGTGTTTTGGCCTCCTCCATGTGTCCTCGATGTTACTTTTCCCGATTTGCATAATGAGTTTGTTTTCAGGCCTTAAAGTTCTGGTGTTTGGGCTTCGTAGAAACTCTGGCTTTGTAGAAAACCTACCTGAATCAACCATTATAGGGTAGCTGTAACTCCGCTGTTCAGCTTTTCCTAAAATCTTTTTTCGACTTGCTTTTATAGGTACCGTTATTCTCACCGGTCGTCTTCGACGACCGGCTTTTCCAGGAAGTACATTAAAATGAATAAAAATAGTAAGTAAGTGAGTGACCAAAAAAATGTCGGGATGATCAAAAAATCAAAATCAGACATGAAGTAAGTTGAATAAAAAGAAAAGCCAATAAAGCCAATAATTGCGGTTTATTTTGCAATTGCTTCTTTTCAGATATTTCAGGAAAGGCCGCTTTCTTCGAAAGCGGGGAGAGCCCTGGGTACTATAGGAAGATCCGACCTAACTTGAAATTAAAGTTAAGATATGTCACAAACCAGGCCTATTTTGGGCAATACAACAGGATTTTCAAGGAGCCGGGGTTTGGCTTTTAAGTTGCCTTTTCCGGCCAGTTGCTTTCAGTGCTGAAACCCAATAGGCAGCTCACTTTCATCAGGGCTGACCACATACTGCTTTTCTTTTTCCAGGAGTTCCCCCTTTTTGGAAACACTCCACCTGTAATATCCGAGCCCTATCAGGCAGATCGGGTAGATAATTTCCCAGGTGAAGCCCGAGACCAGAAAGGCAAGGGAAGCAAGGGAAAGCACTGAAAAAACCCATCTTCGCCATCCGGTTTCGGTCTTCCAGTAGGCAAGGATGATGAAGGCATAGAGGAAGACGAAGTTCTGGTTTACCAGCAGGATAAGGTCCGAGACCGAGATTTTGAAAATATAAGTGGCCAGGATCAGGGCTAAAGATGAGACAAAAAGGACTCCAAGGGCAGGCACCGGAATGCTGCTCTCCGAAAGCTTCCCAAGGCTTGCCGGGAAGATCCCGGTCCTGCCTCCGGATAAGAGCAGGCGGCTGGCGGTAAAGTTCCAGGAGCAGGCGTTTGCTGCAACCACTATTACCATGAACCAGACCAGAAGGTCTCCTCCGGGGGTGAAACGGACAAGGCCCGAGAGCCCGGCTGCACCCTGAAGAGGGACCCCGGCTGCTTTTGCTCCCGCACTAATAAAGGCCAGGAGGAGGTAGATAGAAGTCACCAGGAAAAAGCTCAACCAGTAGAGGAGGGGGACGTTTTTCTCAGGGTCCTTTATTTCCCCGAGGGAAAAGGAGAGGTTCTCCCAGCCCAGGAAGGCCCAGAAAAGGAGGGCTGCAATGGTCCAGAGGTTTTTCGGGTTCACGCTTACACCTGCACCTGCACCTACAGCCGCATTTGCACCCGGGCTCCAGTTCAAGCTCACTTTCAGGGCTTCCAGAGCAATCCCGAGTCCGGAAGATAAAAAGTTCAGGTTGGAGAGGACAAGCAGGCCAAGCAAAAGGAAGAGCACGGCCAGAGCTGCATAGTTAATCAGGGAAACGGCCCTTATGCCTGCCAGGTTTGAGAGGGTCATCAGGACTATGAGAAGGACTGCAAAAAAGGCGACACCTGGCTCCGTAAGGGGTATTAGCTGTTGTACGTATTCGGCCCCGATAAGGGCAACGGCGGGGAGCCCGAAGAGGAAAGAGCCTCCGACAAGATAGGAAACCGCATACCCGCCCCAGGGACCCACGGCTTCTTCGGCGTAGCGGGCAAGGCCGGCGGTTGAGGGGAATTTCAGGCCCAGGCGGGCGCAGATCTGGATAAGGGGCACGGCGACAAGGGAGATCAGCAGCCAGCCGAGGACTGCCTCGTGGACGTTTCCGGCATCAAGGGCCAGGCCGGGGAGTGCAAGGATTCCCGTACCTATAAGCATGCAGATTGCAAGCCCGAGGCCCCGCCAGATGGTTATTGTTTTTCCGAGTTCTGTCATTTTTTTCGTCGCCGTAGATTCGGCATTTTAGTATATATCGCTTGGCTGGCAGAAATCCGGCATTACTTCCACTGGAAATCCATCAACGTGTTACTCCGGACATTAAACAACACATTTCTTCCCTTCACGGATCTCCTTCTCAAGGTTCCGCCGTCTGTTTTTCCGGACAAAACCATAATACCCTAGCCCTGTGAGGGCCACGGAATATAGGATTTTCCAGGTAAAGCCTGAGACCAGGAAGGACAGGGAGACCAGAGAAAGTGCCGAGTAGACCCAGCGCCTCCATCCGGTTTCGATCTTCCAGTAGGAGAGCAGGATAAAGCCGTAGAGGAAGAGGAAGTTCTGGTTTACGAGCATGATCAGGGAAGAAATCGGGATCTTGAAGATCCAGGTTCCCAGGATCACAAGCACGAAGACCGCGTACATGCTCAGGATGCAGGCCATGGGCTGCCCGCGTTTCGAAAGCTTTCCCAGATATGCAGGCAGGATTCCTTCCTTTCCCGAGGCATAGAGGAGACGGCTGGAGGCAAAGTTCCAGCAGGTCACGTTTGCCACGATAACGATTCCCATCAGCCAGATCAGCAGGTTTCCCGGAGGCGTGAATTTGACCAGTTCCACGAGTCCGGACGCCCCTCCCAGGGGGACGCCGCTTGCATCCGCCCCGATGCTTGTGACTGCCAGCATGAGGTAGATGAAAATTGTCAGGACAAAGCTCAGCCAGAAGACCCGGGGCACGTTCTTTTTGGGGTCCTGAAGCTCCCCAAGCCCGAAAGACATGTTTTCCCAGCCCAGGAAAGCCCAGAAAAGGAGGGCTGAGATTTTCCAGACATTATAAGGGTCAAGGGTTTCAAAATTCCCTCCCACAATTGCAGATACGCCTTCGGATAGGGCTTCCATGGAAAAACCTGCTCCTGAGGCAAAGAAGTCGAAGTTAAAGTAAGTAAGAGCCGCAATCAGGAAGAGGAGCACGACTACTGCTGCATAATTGAAGATAGAGACGAGCCTGACTCCGGCCATCGTGATGAGAGTCATGGCTGTGGCTATAAGAATTGCAAGCAGGTAAACCCCGGAGGGGGTAAGGTCAAAGAGGTGCTGCAGGTATTCCCCGCCGATAAGAGCGACCATAGGCTCTCCAAGCATAAAAGAGCCGCAGACGAGGGCTGTTACCGCATATCCTCCCCATTCTCCAACAGCTTCCCTGGCATAAAGGGAAATGCCTCCCGAATACGGGAACTTCACCCCGAGCCTGGCGCAGATCTGGATCAGGGGCATTGTTGCGAGGATGATCAGGAGCCAGCCGTAGACCACTTCCTCAACTGTCCCTACGTCCGCCACAAGGCCCGGCAGGCCCAGAAGCCCGGAACCTATGACCATCAACATGGCCAGTACCACACCGCGCCCTAAAGTAACTGTTTTTTTAAGTTCGGTTATTTTTCATCCCTTCTAACTCAAATAATTATAATAGTTAATATAAAAAATTATAGGAATAAAGATGAGAAGCAGGTGAAATGCCTTTCAGCCCTATAACCTTTGCGTTTTTTTGCACTCTTGCAGATTAAAGCCTGACTTTAACGCCTGACTTTAAAGCCTGACTTTAAAGCCTGCCTTCAGCGCCTGACTTTGCCCCGCCCGAGCGAAGCAAAAATCCCGAGGAAACAGAGCCCGGCAAAGAGGGTAAAGGCGATATGCACGCTGGTAAGGAGCCGGGCATGGTACTCTGCCGTAATCTCCACCCTGCCTATGACGATCGAGAAGATCATCATGGAAAAGCCCATGCTCAGCATCTGCCCGATCAGGCGCATGGTGCCCATGGTCCCGGAGGCGATCCCATAATAACGCTTTTCCACGGAACTCATGATCGCATTGGTATTGGGGGAGGAAAAGAGTGCAAAGCCAAAACCCAGGACCATCAGGATAACCGTTATGTTCCGGAGCGGGGTCTCTCCCGTCAGGAAACTCAAAGCAAAGAGGCAAATAGCTGCAAGCCCCATCCCTGCGGAAGCCACTATCCTGGGCTCGACTTTGTCCGAGAGCCTCCCTGCAAAAGGCGAGAAAAGAGCCATTACCACCGGCTGGGCTACGAGCACCGAGCCCGCCTCAAAAGGAGTCAGCCCCTTATTGAACTGGAGAAAGAGGCTGAGGAGAAAAGCAACTGCAGCCGTTGCACTGTAGTTGATTAAGGCGGCCAGGTTCGAGAGGGAAAAAGTAAGGTTGTCCCGGAAAAGCCGCAAATTCAGGACAGGGCTTTCGTTTTTCATTTCCCAGGAGATAAAGACCAGCAGCCCCACGAAACTCCCGGCAAGAAGCGCAAACCCGGCCCTCTCAGGGACCCTGGAGAGCCCGTAGATCAGGGAAAAGAGCATGAACCCGTAAATTACGGTGCCGATGTAATCGAACCTCTCCTTTTTTGCCCCCGCCCCTGCAACCTTCACCCTGAAAGAGAGCAGGAACGCCGCAATCCCCACGGGCACGATGGACAAAAAGATGCTCCTCCACCCGAAAGCCTCCGCAAGCACCCCGCCCAGGAATGGCCCTGCCGAAAGCCCGATGTACACCGCCGAAACATTGATCCCGAGAACCCTCCCCCTCTCACTCCCCGGAAAAACCGCTGTCACGAGCGCAATCGCCGTCGCATAGATCATAGCCCCCCCGATCCCCGCCAGCACCTCGCACCCGATAAGCATCGGGACCGAAACCGAAAACCCGCAAAGCAAGACCGCAAGCGAATAAACAATTATCCCGGAAGTGAAAATCTTCTTCATCCCGTAAAGGTCAGCCAGCCTCCCGAACGGTATCAGGAGCACCGCCGAAGTCAGCAAATAAGTAGTCGGAATCCACCCCAGCAGCACCGCATCCGCCCCGAACTCCCTCCCTATCAGGGGCAGGGCGACATTGACGGAAGAAGCAATGTAAGGAGACAGGAAAGAAGCAAGAGTTGCTGCAAAGAGCACACATTTCATTTCCCCTGACGTGTATTCGTGCATATGTGGGGCTTGACCGGGAGCTGGCATGGTAGTTCTGTCCTTTTTACGAAAGTCGATGGTATGAAGGAACATTTTTGCTCCCGATGTTTAAAGAGTTTTCCAAATAACCGTAAGCTCTCAGAGTTAATTCAGTACCATAAAACCGCAAGCCCTCAGAATTGATTCAGTACCGGGGCTCTCACCGGTCAGCTTGCTGACCGGCCCTTTCCTGAAAAAAATGAAAAAGAAAGGATGTTCCATTACGCAAAGAGCAGGCCGAGATAATGTAAAAAAGCAACAAGAAGCGCCGCGAAGCTGAAAATAAGTGCAACCCCTGAGACCTGGACAAGCCAGCACTTCTCCTTTACTATTTTTTCAAATGTTTCCCTGGATATTTGAGTTGAATTTATATTCGTTTTAAAATTTCGCCTGAAAAAGACCAGAACCGCAAAACTCAGGCTCAAAAGCCACAAAAAAAGCGGAGCCACATAAATAAGCACCGAGTATTCAGACCAGACCCTCAAATCTGAAAAAGCGATGGCATGAAAGTAGATGCCCTGAAGTAAACTGGTAATAACCACAAACTGCCTTGCCGTATCTTCAATTGAGGAAATGGATTCCCCCACAAGCTTTTCGGCATTTTGCTTCCAGAAAGGGTTCGGTTCAACAGGAATAACCGGAATCTCTTCATCCGGAACGTCGGTTTCAGTACCTTCTTCTTGCATGATTACACTTCGTGCAGAAAGTTTTTCCCGCATTTCGGGCATTTGATGTCTATCTTCATGCTCTTTTCAGGTTTTTTCTTCAAAAAGTCAAACAAAGCCCGGGATATCGGAGCTTCCCCCTCTTTAACCAGTTCTTCTACATCCATACGGAACTTGAATTTACAAAAAGGACATTTTATGAGTTCAAGCGCCATGATTATTCACCAGCTTTTCAAATTGAGCATCAAATTCTTCCTCTCCCATTTTATTTCTTAACTCTGCCAGGTCTCTTTCAGCCAGTTGAACATATGGGGAATTAATTGATTTGAAAATCAAAAAAGAAATTAAATAAGCCTGAATAGCAAGTGGATACACCTCTTTTTCCACATGTATCTTCCCTAATTGCCCCAGTGTTGAAGCAATTCCTTCTTTGTCCTCCAGTTCTTTAAATTTTTTCAGCGCTTGGTTATACATTTTAGCTGCCTCCTCATAGTTGCCCTGACGGTAATTAGTATTTCCTATAGCGTGCAGTGTTCGTGCGGTACCTCCTTTATCTTCCAGTTCTTCAAATTTTTTCAGCGCCTGGCTATATTTTTTGACTGCTTCTTCGTAATTTCCCTGGTCCGTATGAATAAGTCCTAACTGTCCAAATGTTTCTGCAATTCCCTTTTTGTCCCCTATTTCCCCCCTAATTTTCAGAACCAAATTATACTTTTTGACTGCTTCTTCGTAATTACCCCGCAGATAATGAACATTTCCAAGTTGGTGTAGCGCTAGTGCAGTCCCTCCTTTATTCCTCAGTTCTTCCTCAATTTTCAGAGAGTCTTCATATTTTTTGACTGCCTCTTCGTAGTTGCCCTGATTTTGATGAAGTATTCCGACTTGAATCAGTATTCCTGGAACACTACTTTTGTCCCCTAATTCTTCAAACGTTTTCAAGGACTGATTATACATCTCAAGCGCTTCCTCATAGTTGCCCTGATTCTGATGAATAATTCCGATTTGGTACAGTGTTCCTGCAACTCCTTTTTTGTCTCCCAGTTTTTCTTTTATTTTCAGAGACTGGTCATACGTATCAAACGCTTCCTTGTAGTTTCCCCTGGCCTGAAAAATAGTTCCAAGCATGTGTAATGTTCCTGCAACCCCTCTTATTTTGCCCCTCTCTTCATACTCAGATTTAACTTTTTTATACATCTTTAAAGCTTGATCTAGGTCACCAAGACGCTGGAAAACTGTTGCCAAAACATATTCAGAATTTGTTTTCGTATCTCCTGATGTTGTTTTGATGGATTCGTTCAACAGATTCATTGCAAGTTCGATATGCCCCCAGCGGATCAGATAGTCGGAAGTAAGTTCTACAATTTTACTGGCACTTTCCCATTCTTCAGCCTGATAATAATAATCTCTCGCTTTCAGGTGTTCCCAGAGGTTTCTGGACTGGGTGCCAAGAATCTCATAGTATCTGGCAGCCCTTATGAGGAGCTCTTTTTCGTCCAGCCCGTCTTCTTCCAGTTTCCTGCGTGCGAAATCCTTTACAATCGTGTGTTCTGAGTAGACGGTCTTTTCATACTCCTGCTCTTTTGAGATAAGCCCCCACTGGAGGAGCTTTTGCAGAGGTTCCCCAACGGACGGGCTTGCGTCCTTTTCATCCCCGACAATCCAGGAGAGGGCTTCGACAGGAACAGCTTCTTCGTAGATTGAGGCGCAGAGGAGCAGTTTTCTTGCGGCGGCGTCCAGTTTTGAATAGGACCTGTCCAGCAGGGTGAACTCGATAAGCTTTTTTTGGAGAGGTTCAAGTTCCAGTAAAAGGTCGTCCACCCCCTGATTGGAGGCAAGTACAGCGAACTGGCCTATGGTCCAGGGGTGGCCGCCTATGACGTCGTATATCCTCATCTTAATGTCCATATCGAGGTCAGCGAGTTCAGTATAGTTGTCCATAAGCCAGTTGGTCTGTGGGAACTGCAGTTCGGGGAGAGAAATGTGTTCGAAATCTCCGGTAAGTCTGCCTTCAAGCGGGTCAAAATCGTAACGGGTTGTAATTATGAATTTTGTACCGTTGATTGTATTGTTCAATAGATGCAGGATGAATTCTTTGAGTTCAGGGCTTTCAATATCATCTCTATCTTCATTCAGGCAGTCTTCAAAATTGTCAAAGATTACCAGAAAACGCACCTGGTTAAGTATGTCGACCAGCACGGATGTTTTAACTTCAAGGGATACGGGCTGGTTGATGACTTCATTTAACTGGAAAAAACCTTTCCTCATGACAAAGTTGTTGATCCTGTCAAGAATATCTTCAGGCCTGCTCTTTGAGGTCATTTTCATTCCGAAAAAACCTTCAAAATAATCGTTCATTTCCAGCACAAGCCGGGTTGCAAGGACGGTCTTGCCCAATCCGCCGAAACCGTAGATGATGACGGCACGTTTTATGTCGGATTCAAATCCTTTTCTTATAAGCCGGAGTTCTTTCCTTCTGGATACGAATCCCGTTTTCATTACCTGCAAGTCCTTCAACATCATTGGCTTGCTTACGAACATAGAGGGTTCGGGTTTAAGCTCACCTGCCAGGACACAGTCCTTATCCGAAAGGTACAGCACAGGAGTTGCAAAATCCACTCCATTGCTTTTCTCCGAATTCCGGATCATTATTCTTGCTTCTTTCAGAGCCAGGTCAACTGGTTTTCCGTTGGCAATAGTCCTGTAAAACGTGTGGGCAAATTTCGTGGCAACTTTATCAAGGATAGAATACTGCATTGCTACAACAGCGGGAATTCCACGAATTGAAAGCACACTTGCCAGGTCTGAAAATGATTTCCTGTTAGAGCCTTTTGCCGTCTGGCAGGAACTGAGCACCACAAGCCTTATTCCCCTTTCAGAGAAAAGTTCAGCTACTTTCTCGTTATCTATTAACCTGGGTTTTCCTTTCTCAGTTTCAAGAAGAAGGTATCCTCTCTCACTTTTTTCATCAAAAATACCGTGCCCTGTGAAATGCACTATATGGTAATCATTCTCGGTAAGGCAGTCCTGGATATTTTCAAAAGTAGCGTCATCTGTAAAATCAATCTTTATTTTCTTCTCCCGATAAAGACCATCAACGGCTTCCAGAATGATTTCCTGCTCTTTTTTTGTATTCAAAGGTGGAACCCTCGGGTCATCAGGCCCGGATATAATAACGAGCATTCTCAACATGGATTCCAGAGGTTCGGACTTTTTTTTAACCGCTCCTGAAGGCAGTCGGGAAATCAAAATACTTTTTCTCGTAATTAGAAACTCCTTCCCGTTATGCAGGTACTCCCACGGAAGAGCTGCAATTTCCGGGACTCCTTCATCACACCTGAGCGAAATCCTGATCCCACTGCCATTTTCCTGAGCTGCCTTTAAGGAGTTGTTGAAGTACTCTCCAAGCTCCCCGGAGAATACTATTTTGTACAGCATTTTCCCGAAATCTTTGTGCGGCTCTTCTTTCTCTTTCTCTTCTTCTTCCGGTTTTTCTATTTTCTCCTTTTGTTCCTTCAGTTTATCGGGAACTTCAGTTACTTTTTTTTCGATCTTTTCAAGCATCTCCCGGAACTTATAGTCCTGCCTGAGTTCGAAATCGCTGCTTGCTACGACATTTCCATCCTCCAGAAGCGAAGCGCGGTAAAAATACTGAGGGGCTTCGGGGGGTCTGGCAACCTGAAGATCGAGAGAAGAGTAGTCCAAAAAATCACCAGTCATTACTTGGGGATCATACTTAATAAGTTTAAGGAGTATATAAAGATAAAAATAATAAGTAAGACCTGAAAACCGTAAATGAAAGCAGAACTCAGCTTTTAAAGGGTGTTCAAATAAGCAAAAGAGATTAAACACATTTCACGGTGAATTTGGGCTATTATCTGGCAAAGGGGGTTAGATAAGTCCAATTTCCACGATTTCTATTAATTATTAAGGAAAAGCCGGTCAGCAAGCTGACCGGTGAGATCCCGGGGTTCTGATAGCAATCAGACCCCGGTTAGACTGGATTACGGAGGAACAGCATTCTCCACGTTATCCCTTTAATATTGGACCTCATTCTTTTTAATTCCATCGTTTTTATCCTATTTTTTTTATATTCATTAGTTTATTCTGTATTTTTTGTTCAGCCTTTTCTATTCCCGGCTTTACTCTTTCTTCTCAACACAGATCAGTTCTTCACAATACGGGAGTTCCTTTTTCATCCAGTCGCAGAACTCCAGCCACTCGTCCAGTTTGTGGTGCCGGCGCTGGAAGTAGATGTTCCGGAGTTCGGCGTAGTTGGTAATCACGGTACGCTTCTGCATGTAGGCACTCGGGAGGTCCTGGACGAGTTCCCTGAAGACGGCTTTCCGGTATGCAGTGTCTTCTTCGCTGTCCCCTGCCCTGGATTTGTAGGCTTTGATCAGGTCGTTGAGGTGCCGGATATGGGCGTTCCTGTACTCGGTCATGGTGTCAAAGGAAAAGTCGTGGGGGGCAAGGTCACGGCTGGTCAGTTTGTGCATGGTTGAGGTGGAGTTCTTTTCAACGAACTTATAAGTGTCAAACTCCTTCCACCAGTAGAGGGGGGCTGTGAGGTCAAAGCAGACCTGGATGAACCTCAAGAATTTGCCGTGCTCGGTCCCTGCAAGGGTCAGGCGCTGGGCCAGGTTCAGGTCCTTTTCCCCTAGCTCGCAGTTTCCGGCTGCATCCGGCTGGCTGCTGTCCATCAGGTGCCAGGAGTTCAGGGGATTCCTCATGCCTTGAATTGCGTAGTAAATGTTGTATGTGCCGTGTAACTCGATTTTGATCATGAAAGCGCCTCTTGAGCCAGTGTATAACAGTGCATAACTATGATTAACTATGATTATGGCCGATTTTTAATATTTATTTCGCAGGGGAAAGGAGTGCAACCGGATTTCAGGTAAAAACCCTTAAAGTGCTCTTAAAGTGTCCTTAAGTGCCCAAAAATGCCCTTTCTGCATCCAGCCCTGCAGCTTTCCGATATGGATTCAATATTATTTTTCAAAAGTGCCTGTTCTATATCGGAGCCTCTGCATATAACCGTTGTCATTATTATATAAAAAAAGAAGAAAAGAAAAAACAGGAAGGGAGAAACAAGAAAAGGAATTAATAAGCTCAACTCCCCGGAAACTATGAAAAGACTCTTAAAAATCCGCGCGTTAAGTTTGAAAAGAAAATCCGGTTTTTCGGGGGTAACTTATTTAAGAAAAAAATTACTGCCATTTAATGCATGATATACCCTTTTAAGTACAACTTAACCGCAAACACCGGGTTTTTTCGAATTACCACCAGTAGCCAGATTGTATATTTTAAATATGATATTATTAACTTCAATCAGCTCCAAATAACCCAGAAGCAAAAATAAACCCCGGCCTAAAAATCAGCTACTGGCCTGAAAATTAGCCATTACCCGGATATATTAGATATAAGCTTGAAAATTAGCCATTAACCTGAGAAATGAACCCTATAGAACCTTTCTACATTGTCATCCTCTTTCTTACAGGCGCTTTTACGGGCCTGGTCTCCGGGCTGCTCGGAGTGGGAGGAGGCTTTATCATGTCCCCTATCCAGTACTGGCTCTTTCAGGAGGCAGGAATTTCCCCTGACCTTGCGTTACGGATCGCTTTCGGGACAAGCCTCTTCGTAATCCTCCCGAATGCCATCAGCGGGACTTTGAAGCACCAGCGGCACTCGGCCGTATTATGGAAGCAGGCGGTGCTAATTGGGGTCTCCGGGTCGATTGCAAGTTTCGGGGGGGCAGCTGTGGCTTCTTATTTGCCGGCAGCAGTCCTGAGCAAGATTTTCGGGGTCACAGTCATTCTGGGAGCACTCAAAACCTACACGACCCCGGCTGTGAGGGCTGAGAACGGGATAAGTTCCAGCACACTCCTTTATGTGGGTGCCGGCATCGTAATTGGGTTTTTTTCAGGGCTTGTAGGGATCGGCGGAGGGGTACTTGGCATCCCGATCATGCTTATTTTCCTGCATTTTGATATGAGAAAAGCCGTCGGGACTTCGGCTGCGGTTATGATCTTCACGTCTTTCGGGGGGGCGCTCGGGTACGTAATTAACGGCTGGGGAGAGCCCGGGCTTCCTCCTTACTCCCTGGGCTACGTCAACCTCCTGAACTGGCTTTTGCTCGCAGGGCCCGGGGTTCTGGCTGCAAGGAAAGGAGCCCAGATTGCCCATGTGGTAAACCCGGAATACCTCAAGCACTTCTTTGTATTCCTGATGGTCTACATAGGGCTGAAAATGATGGGGGTCTTTTAAAAAACTAAGAGGAAGAAGAAAGGGAAAAAAGGGCTACCTGAAAAGAGAATCTGAAAAAAGGTTTCAGGCACTTTCGATGATTCAGGCATTTTCGATGATTCAGGCGCTTTCAATGGCCGCTACGGGATCAAGTTTTGCAGCCTTCAGGGCTGGGTAAACTCCGGCGATCACATTGATTATGAAGGCAAAAAAGGCAGCATAGACGAAGTTAAGGGGCTCGACTTCAAGCGGGAGGGTCTGCAGCCCGAAATACATCTCCTGGGGAACTTCGATCTGGTAGTTCTGGAGATAGACAGTTGTGATGTAGCCAAGGACAGTGCCCAGCGCAAGGCCGATGGCCCCCAGAAATACGGACTGGAAAAGGAAAACGATCGTGATACTCTTTTTCGAGGCCCCCATGGCCTTGAGGATTCCGATTTCGCTGGTCCTCTGGGCAACAACGGTGATCAGGGTGTTTGCAATCCCGAAGCCTGCAATCCCGTAGATCAGGGCATAGAAGACATTTACAAAGGCCATCTGGGTTTCCAGGAGGTTCAGGATCTCGGCGTTTGCTTCAGCCCAGCTCACTGCATCAAGCCCGGTTTCATCCTCAATTTCTTTTGCAAGGGTTTCTGCCTGGTATGGGTCCGAGACCCGGACTCCTATGTTGCTTACGACTCCCGGCTCATTGAAAAAGTCCTGAAGGGAATCCAGCCTTGCATATGCCGTTACCTCATCTGCCGCAGTCCCGGTGTGGACCAGGCCGACCACCTTAAAAGAAGTTGTCTTTGAACCCGGAAAAACTGCATTCACCCGGTCCCCTACCTTAACCTCAAGGTTTTGGGCAAGCTTGTCCCCGAGCACGATCCCGTACCTGGTATGGACAAGGGCCAGGAATTCCCCCTCAACAACGTCCTCGCTGACCTTCATAACCGCATCTTCGGCCAGGGGGTCTACGCCCTGCAGGGAGACGCCTTCGGTATTATCCCGGTATTCCAGCGCCGCCTGGCCCAGGTATTTGGGGGATACGGCCAAAACCCCTTCCTTTTCCAGAACCCTGGACGAGGTGTGCCTGTACAGGTGAATGAATTCCTCTTCTTCGTCTGCCGGGCCGATCACGATATGGGGATTGTTCTCGATGCTCGCCTTTACAAGCTCTCCCTGAAAACCCGAAAGCATTGCCATCATCACCGTGATAACCGCAACTGCAAGAGCGACAGCCATGATGGCAAATACGGTCTGCCTCCTCCTGGATAAAACCTGCCTCAAAGCAATTTTCAGTTCATACACGGGATAAAACTCCTGGGACTTTTCGGATGACCTGCCTGCATATACGATATATACGGGCTTTTTCAGGCTGCCTGAAACGGCTGAAATTTTAT
Organism: Methanosarcina sp. KYL-1; assembly: GCF_024372725.1. Classification (GTDB taxonomy): domain Archaea; phylum Halobacteriota; class Methanosarcinia; order Methanosarcinales; family Methanosarcinaceae; genus Methanosarcina. The sequence goes on along the minus strand of NZ_VOUA01000015.1, from coordinate 3,293 downwards.
ACTCAATTTTGGGATTCAAGGTTATAAATCAGTTTCTGATCCCGGCAGAAAACAGGGAGTGAAAAAATGGCTTTGCAGAAAACCTCTTTTAACCAGCTGCAAAAAGTTGATAAAACCACAGGAAAAGGTTTAACCCGGACTGTTCAGGACAGGCAGGTATAATTTCCCTGTTCAGCTACCCCCAAAAACCTTTTTTAATCCTCTTTTCAGTACCGACACTCTCACCGGTCGTCTCAGACGACCGGCCTTTTCTGGAAATTACATTGTATAAATGAAAATTTGGAAAACTGGTCCAAAAATTTGAACAAAATAATTAAAGATGTCATTTCAGTGACTGAAAAATATTTTACTATGAGTAAATACCATCCAGATGAATGAAAGGCATGATATCAAAATGATGATCTCAAAAGCATGATCTCAAAAGCATGATCTCAAAAGTAGGCTGGACAGGCTGGAAAATCAGAGTGAAAGGCATCCTCTTCATCAGTTATTTTCACCTGCTTATTTTGCAAGTGACTTTTTTATTGACTTCGGAAAAGGCCGCCCGCTGAGGCGGGCGGTGAGAGCAAGGGGAGCGATGAAGATAAAGACCTAACTTAATCGGAGTCTGGAATCGGTCCCTATCCGGCTTTTCCGGCAACGCAGCCGAATTCCTGCGGAGTCGAAAATACAGAGGCTTTAAGAAAAAAAGCAGAAAAACAGTGATTTGGACAAGAAAAGTAGAGATCGAAAAAAAGGGAGGGTTAAAGCTGCACGTAGTGTGCAACTTCGCCCAGGTCTTCCTCGATCCTGAGGAGCTGGTTGTATTTTGCGGTCCTTTCGCCGCGGGCAGGGGCTCCGGTCTTGATCATTTCTGCCCCTATGCCGACTGCGAGGTCCGAGATGGTGGTGTCTTCGGTTTCGGCCGAGCGGTGGCTTACGATTACGGTGTAACCGTTTCTGGAAGCCATGCTTGCAGCGTCAAAGGCTTCGGAGATTGACCCGATCTGGTTGACTTTGAGGAGGAGGGCGTTTGCGGCTCCCATGTCCACGCCTTTGGAGAGCCTCTCAATGTTTGTTACGAAGAGGTCGTCGCCCACGATGATCGTGTCCCAGAGTTCGCTTGTGAGGGCCTCGAAGTCTTCAAAGGATTCCTCGTAGAAGGGGTCTTCGATGGAGAGGATCGGGAAGGTGTTCACAAGCTCGACGTAGTAGTCCAGCAGCTCGGGAGCAGCCAGTTTCTTTCCGTCGATTGTGTAGAATTCGTCTTCGTAGAACTCGGAAGCTGCACAGTCAAGCCCGATTGTGACTTCGGTTTCAGTGTAGCCTGCTTCTTCGATTGACTGGACGAGGGCTTCTAAGGCTTCTGCAGACTCGCTCATCTTGGGGGCATATCCTCCTTCGTAGCCCACGTTAATCGAAGAGCGGCCGTATTTCTGTTCTAAGAACTTTCCGAGGGTGTGGTAGATCTCAGCCCCGATCTGCATAGCCTCGTAGAAAGTCTCTGCCCCTTTGGGCTGGATCATGAATTCCTGGATTGCAAGCTCATTGCCTGCGTGTTTGCCTCCGTTCAGGACGTTCATGGTCGGAACAGGCAGGGTAAAAGCGTTTGAGCCTCCGAAATAGCGGTAAAGAGGCATGTTAAGGGCATCAGCTGCAGCTTTTGCAACGGCCATCGAGACGCCGAGGACCGAATTGGCGCCGAGGTTGGACTTGTTCTCGGTTTCGTCGAGCTCGATCATCAGTTCATCGATTTCCCGCTGGTTTCGCACATCAAGTCCCAGCAGCTCCTTCTGGATGATGGTGTTCACGTTCTTGACCGCGGTGAGGACACCTTTTCCACCGTACCTGTTCAGGTCCCCATCCCGAAGTTCGAGAGCTTCGTTCGTGCCCGTGGAAGCCCCTGAAGGTACACTTGCCCTTCCGAACCCCTTAGGTGTAAACACATCAACTTCAATGGTGGGATTTCCCCTGGAATCCAGGATCTCCCGAGCGTGTATCTTTTGTATTTTGTAATCTCCAGAATCCTGCTGTAAACCGATATACGACATCATTTCACCCTTTCTAATATCTGATCTATCTATACATATATTCTGTTATTTGAAGCTTGACCTTTAACTTCAGGCCTTTGCCCCGATCTGAACTTACATGTACGAATGGTATTTAATTCTTTATTGCAATAATATTAAATTTTTTTTTATGTTACGGATGTTAAGGTTTATGTTAAGGATGTTAAGGTATACTTCATCAAAATGACCTTTTATCTACCTGCAGATGCTGGGTTTAAAGGTTTTGGTTCAGCTTACAAAACTGATTTTTCCGGGAGAGCTATTTTTAAGACTATTAAAGATTTTTATACCTCAAGTCAGGGAAAACAGTCTGGAAAAGAAGTAGATATATGTTTTTTCCCCGGACATGGTTCAATTAATTTAAAAAAATAATTTTATCTACATAAATTATATAAACCTGAAAGTATTATTCACATTCGATGACCGACGATTCTCCTGTTAATTTATCCGAAAAAGAGTATTCAGTTATTGACATGCTCCAGAGCCTGGGCCTCCCAAGGACGGAAGCCACGGCCATCGTATGCCTGAAAGACTGCAGGGAGCTCAGGTCCCTCCACATCGAACTTGTTTCCGGGCTCAGGCAGCCGGAAGTAAGCGTAGCTATGCGTCCTTTGAGGGACAGGGGCTGGGTGGACGAAAGGTCCGAAAAAAAGAGCAAGGGAAAAGGAAGACCTGTAAAATATTACCAGCTGATCGTGCCGTTCCCCCAAATCGTGCAGACCCTTGAAGAGGAATTTTTAAAAGACAACAGGGAAAAAATGGATGCCCTCCGAAGGCTAAGAGAACTGGAGATCATGCCGGAAAACTGAACCCGGAAAAATTTGTATACCTGCTTTTCCAGAAAGTTTCCAGGCCCTTCTGAAATTTACCCGGAATTACATACCTGACTAACACATACATTATTTCCCGAATCCATCTATTATTTCCAGAATATATTTATCTTCAAATACATCCTTTTTCAAGGAATGTTCATTCCGAATCATCTGTGACTACTCCCGTCACTGAAGTGACGGGCATCTACCAGAATTCTGGAGAGATTGTAATCCCAATCTCAGAATATTCATAGCAGCATTATGATCTCTATCAAGAGTAAGACCACAATAAGGACAACTGTGTACTCTCTCTGATAGTTCTTTTTTGACTATTTGACCACAGCCTGAGCACATTTGAGACGTATTACACGGATTGACAAACTCTACACGTTTACCAGCCCATTCTGCCTTGTAAGACGTGATAGTTATCAAT
>NZ_VOUA01000014.1 GCF_024372725.1 Methanosarcina sp. KYL-1 | reverse complement strand
TCTTTCTCTGGCATATTATTTTATGTAGATGGTTACTATACATATGTTAATAAAGTTGCGTTGTTGGAGTTGACGGGCTGTATCCCGCCTTTGAAAAAGCGGGGATTAGCCCTTAATGCTCCTAAAAAGTCAAAAGAAAGGGAAAAGCCCCGGAGTAACCAGGAGTGAACCGGAGTAACCCAGAGATATCAAGAGCGATCAAGAGTGAACCGGAGTAACCCAGGGCGATAAAGAGTGACCTACAGTAACCAAGAGTGACCTAGAGTAACCCAGAGTGGGAAAAATCCCTGGAAAGTTGGCTTTTTCTGCGTTTGCTTACCATACCCCATTATTTTTCAGGGTGGCAAGGATATTTGTAAACTCACTGTTAAACCTGCACTTCCCGAAATCCGGGGTATCCAGGATCTGCTGTTTTACGGCATGCAGGTCTTCAAGCAGGCTCCTGTCACTTTCGTATTCGAAAGAGCCCTCGAAAGGCTTTATGTTTTCCCCCAGGATTTCCAGGAAACGGGGGTCAAGGTCCTTTGTGAGATAGGTGTCCAGGACCAGCAGGTTTACGATCCTTCCGTAGAACTTCATCAGCTCATAGTCCCTGGAGCCTTCACCGTTCCCTGAAAAACCGCAGGAAACTGCCCCGTACATCTGCCCGTGGATATAAATAAGGTAGCGGGAAATGGTAGTGACAAGGTTTTCAATGAGTTTGTCATCAGGAAAAGCAATGGGAAAGCGCCTTAGAGCAGCAGGGGTAAGGAGGCTGCTTGAAAGGTTTTCACGCTGGCAGATTTCCGAAAAGACCCTTGCAATCGAACTGTTCAGAGCAGCCGTGACGTAGGGGTAACGGGAAGGGTCCTGAAGGATAATTCCGCAGCTGTCTTCAAAAATGTGGTTTCCGGCTGCATCAAAGGAGGCCCGGAGGCTGTAGTGGTCGGCAACGATAATCTTCGGCGTGTTGAGGTACTGAAGCAGTTTGCAGCCTTTCAGGCCGTAGTCAAATGAAGAAAGCGCAGTTTCATCGTGCTTGAAAAGCTTTTTGAACTCCGAAAGCCGGGAATAAGCCAGAGGGAATTCGGCTTTCAATTCTTCGGGGGCCAGGAGCCGGAATTCTTTTTTTGCCCCTTCGCCTGTTATCCGGTAGGGCAGCATGAAGCGGTAAGGAGCAGGGTGGATGGCATATTCGCCGGGATTGTTACTGTCTATGCAGGAGTACATAAGTTCTTCTTCCGGGTTCGGTTCCCGGTCCTGGCCCCTGCACACACAGGGAGCTTCAGGGTCATTCTTATCCGAAAGGTCCACCCTGTGCAGGTAGTCCCGGTCCTCGCTCACCCCACAGAAAATGTCCACAGAAATGTCTTTAAGAGTGTTCGGAATCTGGCTCACTTTTTCTATAATGCTATTTTTGCTCCAGAACATGGTTTGTTTCACTTCACTGGTAAAACCTTGGAATTATTATAAATCTGTTATGAATTTTTTCTAAATCGGTCTCGTACTTTCTTCCAAATCCGGTTCTTGCTTTTAGCACGCTTTATTAAATTTTACGTCAGTAAATCCCTTAATCGGAAATCCGGGATTGAAACCCATTTTCAACCCATCTCATTCACCCGGACAGTTTTCCGAGGTATAAAAAAATGAATGCCTTTGAGGAGGAAACTCTTTTCTGCGAATGCTTTTACAGCCCTTTTTCCTTCCCGGTCTTCAAATAGTAAAAAAATTCTCTCAGAGCCACCGGTTTTATCACGGTATTTTTCAGATATGCGGAAGGGAATAACGTGTCTGGCTTTGTTCCTGGCTCCCAGCAGCATAGGGAGTATCAGGAATTATTCCGTAAATGCAGTAGAGATGTGTGGAGTATTGCAGCCCGATAGGCTCTTCGTGTATGACCCGCTTTTTAGCTCTGAGAGCATCTTCTACGAGTGGGTTAGAAAGGGTTAAAATATATAAACTTTTTCATAAAAATCTAAATGTAAAATGATGAAGGATAAAAGCCGAAACCGGGGGAATCCGGAGAGACTATAAATGCAATTGTAAAGGATATTCGTGAAGAATTTCACTCGAGTCTGAAAGGATTAAAAGAGTTGGATGCAGGTTAAAATATTGAAAAGCGCATAACAAAAGTCAAATACGGACTAAAAGGTATGGGTGCTGATCAAAGTCTCCCCGGAAAAATGGGTAAGGGAACCTATTTGTTCAGCATCCGCTGCTATTTTACGGAAGACTCAGGACATCCGGAAGTCCGAGATCAAGCCCGCATTTTTCGGTATTGAGAATGGATGTAATCTCTTGCTTTACATATTGCATCGCACTCAGCAGGCTTTCGCAGCTTTCCCACTCCATTTCCCCGGCATACGGATGGATGTTTTCTTCCAGAATATCAAGGAGCTTGGGAGCCGGTTCGATTCCGAGATAAGTATCCAGGACCAGGCGGTTTGTAATCTCTTCGTAGAACCCGGCCAGTTCGCGGAGCGAGCCCGAAGCTCCGGCCCCTGCAGCTGCATACTTTTGCCTGTGGATTAAGATGAGGTAACTGGAAAGTGTGCTGATAAGGTTTTTGACTGCTTCGTTTTCCGGAAATGCCATAGGGAAGCGCTTCAGGACTGAAGGGGTAAGGGTGTCGCAGTACACCATCCTGTACCTGCAGACCGCAGGAAAGAGCCTTGCAACAGGGCTGTTCAGGACTGCTGTCACGTAATGGTACATTTCAGGGTCCTTAAGGACAATCCCGCAGCCTTCCCTGAAAAGGTGTTTTCCGGCTTCATCATAAGCAGCCTGCATGCGGTAGCCCTCGTTGACAATGATTTTCGGGGTGTTGAGGTATTCCAGAAGTTTCGTCCCCCGCACACTATAATAGTCAGGGGAGCCAAGCGGGGAGGAGTCGTGGTGGAAATTGGCTTTAAAATCCATCACCCTGTAGTAAGCCAGGGGAAACTCTGCTTCCAGCTCGGAAGGCTGGAGTACCCTGCATTCCTTCCTGGGCCCGCTGCCGGAAAATGAATAGGGAAGCATGAAACCTTGAGGGCTTGACCGGACAGCATATTTTCCGGAAAGTGCTCCTGAAACATACGGGTAGACCAGTTCAGGTTCAATATTTACACCAACACACAGGCCCTCGCACATGTACATATCCGCGGGGTCATTTTTGCCAGGGAGGCCGACCCTGTGCAGGAAACCATTATTGGTGCTTACTCCTCCGAAGAGGTCTTCGGAGATGTCATCAAGTGTAAGGGGGATTTCACTGATTTTTTCCACAATGTTGTTTTTATTCCAGAACATGATTTATTTCACTTCTGAGGGAATATATTAAAGAGGATATATTGATAACAAAATCTCCTCTTTGTTTGGGTTTTAACTAAGGCAAGAACTTTGAAACACTCCGGACCCGGGGCTTATTTCGAAAACCTTTCAATCCGGCCTGCCGATCCGGCCTGCTGAATACAGGACATGAATCAGTTCTGTATACCGGGATCGATTGTATACAGGGATTACTAGAATATCATAAGTATATAAATATATTCGCACTGAAAATAAATTATAAATATAAATCATGACAAATAGGAAAAAACCGGGTGGAAAACAAAAAGATTCAGGCAGCAAGAGGCATGTAAAAGTTTTCCGAAAACCCCAAAACAGAAATGAAAAAATTATGAATATGGGGCATAAACCTCCATTGAAGTGCCCGACGGGACCTGCGCCTCAGGCAGACAGAGCTCAAGCACTTTTTCTGCTATATGTTCGGGTTTCAGGAGCGGTCTATCGAAATAGAGACCCCGGTACATCTGTGTATCCACTCCTCCGGGACAAACTGCATAGACCCGCACCTTTCTCCCTAGCTCGGCAGCAAGGGACTCCGTGATCCCTATCACTGCAAATTTTGAGGCGCTATAAATTGAAAGTTGTGGGATCCCGTGCTTTCCTGCCCCGGAAGAGATATTGATGATTTTTCCGGGCCTGCTCTTAAGCAGAAAAGGGAGGGCATACCTGGTACAGTGAAAAATCCCCTTCACGTTCGTATCCATGATTGCATAATATTCCTTTGTCGTGGTGTCCATGAGGAACTTCCGGTACGCAACCCCTGCATTATTGACGAGGATATCGATCCCCCCAAAAGCCCTGACGGTTTCTGCAACCAGCCTTCTGACATCTTCTGCTTTTCTTACATCCGTCTTTACTGCAAGAGCCCTTCCCCCTTTTCTCCGGACCATTTCCGCAGTCTCTTCTATCTCTTTGCCGGTCCTTGCAGCTGCAACGACATTTGCTCCCTCCTCCGCAAGGGCCAGGCAGATAGCCCTGCCTATCCCCCGTCCACCACCCGTAACTATCGCAGTCTTGCCTTTCAACCTCATTTCGACCACCTGTGAAAAATCAGGTTAGAAGAGGCATATACTCCGGGGAAACAGTGTTCCTGAAAAGAGGTATTTGAGGAAGAAAAAGGACAGGAAAAACAAAACTGATAAAAAAATTTAAGTGATAAGCTCCAGACTATTAATGTAAGCAAGCAGGAGAGAATACACTGGAAGGAGAGAAGACTCCAGAAGGAGAGAAGACTTCAACAGGAGAGAATCATGAAAGAAGCCGTAACCACGAACACCTACATAATAAGGCATGCCACAGCCGAAGACATCCAGAGAATGCTCGAAGTATTCAACTACTACAGTGAACTACCCCTCCCTGCCTGATGGCGAGGAAGGGGCTTCTTGCTTCATCCCTTGAACTACTGTTCACAAGTCCACAAGCCCATCCCCGTAGTTCCTACGGTGTCAGATAACTATAAGATTTTGATCTTGCAGAGAGAATTTTTTGATATTGATTGCAGCATTTATGTCTCTATCATGCTTTGTTTTGCAATAGGGACATACCCATTCTCTATCCTTTAATATCAATTCTGAATTATGATAACCGCAAACATTACATATCTTAGAAGAAGGCTCAAATTTTCCGATCCTTAGAATAGTCTTTCCTAACCGTTCAGCTTTGTATTCTAACTTCGTTACAAATCTACTCCATCCTGCATCCGAAATAGATTGAGCCAAACAGTGATTCTTAACCATACATTTAACATTCAAAGTTTCCAGCGCAATAGCTTGGTTCTCGCTGATAAGTTTAGAAGAGACTTGATGCTGGAAATTGTTCCTCTGGTTGCTTATTTTCTCATGGATTTTTGAAAGACGTTGCCTAGCTTTGTTTCGGTTATTAGAACCTTTTACTTTCTTTGAAACTCTTTTTTGCAAACATTTCATTCTTTTAAGAGAATTTTTGAGGTATTTGGGATTCTCTATTTTTTCTCCATTAGAAAGGATTGCAAAATCTTTTATGCCCACATCTATGCCTATTGTATTTGATTCTGATATTTCTTGTTTTTCAGGTGTTTCTTTTCCATCGTCAACAAGAATACTTATGAAATATTTTCCTGTACTTGATTTAGAGATAGTTGCAGTTTTCATTTCACCTTCAAATCTTCTGTGAAGAACTGCATTTACTTCTCCGATTTTGGGAAGTTTGATAATATTTCTATCAAAATTTACCATGTAATGTTGTGGCATTTGATAGGACTGCACTGGATTTTTCTTAGATTTGAACTTTGGGAATCCAGTTTTTTCTCTAAAGAATTTTGTAAATGCTGATTCTACATTTACCAAAGAGGCGAGTAGAGCCTGTGAATTAGCTTTTTTCAACCATTCGTTAGAAGGCTTTATCTCGTGAACTAAAATCTTTTGTAAGTCGAATCTTGATATTGATTTATTTGATTGTTGATATGTTTTTATCTTCTGTTCTAAAGCCCAATTATAGACAAATCTACATGCGCCAAAATGAACTTTGATTAGTTCTTTCTGACCATTGTCTGGGTAGATTCGGTATTTATAGGCTCTTAACATAATAAACATTATATTTTTTAGAGAGATAAATAGATTTCGTTAAACTTGCTTTGTCGGGAAGTTGACAGCTTTCATCCCCCACCTGTTGCTTCGCTCCGAAGAAGGGGACTTCCCGCCTTAAAGTTAAAAACAGCTTTTCCGCATACCTTGAAACTCCCGTAGGCCCCGAATTTTTCCAGGCCCTTAAGAATGGAAACGGGCAAAAAGAAGGCGAAAATTTCCCATTTTATGTTATAGAAGAAAAAGGACAGGAAAAAAGAGAAGAAAGGGGAGAAGAAAGAGGAAAGGAAAAAGGAGATGAAAAGGAAAATAAAAAGGGCAGGATTGTGGGTATCGGAGCTCTTAGGCCATATTTTCCCTTCCCTAACTTCCGGCATACTGGCATACTCTCCTATTTTATCCTGCCCGAACACACCCGGAAAGGCCTTGGGTCCCGGCTTCTGGACAGGCTCTGCCAGGACGCCCGGGAAAAAAAGATGATGAGCCTGCTTGCAAATGTCTCCTCGAAAAACGAAGCCAGCCTCAATTTCCACAAAAAACACGGCTTTTCGGAATGCGGAAGGTTCAAAGCTGCCGGCACCAAGTTCGGAGAGTATTTTGATGTTGTGTGGGTGCAGAAATTCCTTGACGAAAAAGAGAAATGATTAATTACCCCGGTCCGGTGATCATGCCAGTTTAGAACCAGCTTCCGGGCTCGATTTCCGTATCAGGCCCGGCTAATCTCCAGTTCCCCGGCGGGACGGTGATTTCAAACCTTGCGCCTTCCCCTTCTATTCCCGTTTCCTTAATCTCCATGCCCGTGATAGAGGAGACGTCTTTCATGAAGAAGAGCCCGAGCCCTGTGTTGTTCTCAGCGGACTTTTCAAAAATGGACTCTTTCATTTCCGAAGGGACACCCACGCCGTTGTCCAGGACTTCGATTACAGCCTTTTCCCCGTTCTCCCTGAAACTGACAGAAATTCTACTAACATTTTTCCCATGAGACAGAGCACTGTCAAGAAGGTTATGGAATGCTTTCTGAAAGAGGGGATCTGCATGCACTTCCATATCCCCCTCCTGTATGAAGAATTCAACCCCGGCATTTGAAAAGGAAGATGCGGCATCAATTGCCATATTGCGGACAGACTGCCATACCGGGGCCACAACCCCCAGGTCCTGGTAGTCCCTGGTAAAAATGCTCTGGGAATGGATTGTTTCAATGCATTTTTTGAGGTTTTTCAGGTACCCTTCCAGCCGGAGGTCTTTTTTGACATCCGGTGGGAGCATTTCGGAAAGCAGTTCCGTATATCCGGAAAGTACGTTTACCTGGTTAAGGATGTCATGCCGGGTTATGCTGCTCATGAGGTTGATCTTCCTGTTGACCTGCTCAAGGGCTTCTCTGTACAGGTAGGCCTCTGTGACGTCCCGGATCATTATAAGCCTCCCTTCAACACGGTTTTCAAAAAGGACAGGTGAGACGTTCACGTTAAAGAACATTGCTTTTGAACCTTTGTTTATTGAGATTTCACCGGAGAAACTCCCTTCCTGCCACTGATCCGAAAAAAAGTCATCATGCCTCCCGAAAACTCCATTCAAGCTATTCCCGAGGGCTGATTTCCTGCTTTTGCCAATCAGCTCCAGAGCCGCATTGTTGATATCAGCAATGCTCCCGTCCGCGTCCACTACAATATACCCGTCATTCATGGTATCAATAACGTTTTCCCGGGCAATGGGGACAAGGTTCAGGAACTCATGCTTGCCGGTACCCCACAAAAAGATCAGCCCCCCAAAAGCAAAAGAAAAAGCGGTAGGGTCAATGAAGGCAAACGGCCCGATATCTTTTACGTAGAGCAAATTTCCAAGAATCGGCAGAAGGGCCCCTGTCGTCAGGACCCCCAGCTGGGGCTTCAAAGCCGGACTTGCGGAGATGAACCTCCTTACAAAAAAGAAGATTCCGAGCATGCTCAGGGAAAATGAATAAACATAAAGCACCCGGAAAAGAGGGCCGTGCTCAAATAAGATTATGGGGATTCCCCCAAAAGTCTCAATGGTATATCCGCTATAATAAAGCCAGTGCAAGCTGTTGGTGGCAACTGCAAGAACCGACAGGACAGGTTCGATGAAAAAGAACTTTTCAAACCTGCGAATGAAATTTCGCCCTGTGTCGCAGTATTCAGCCGCAAACAAAAACCATAAAACAGAAAGAAGAGCATTCCCCGGATATGAGAGCCGGGTACAGAGGAACTTGGCATCGGCTCCGATAAACCCGATTTCCCCTGCGTAAAATACCGTCCATTCAGCCATGCAAAGCATGAGAAGGATGAAATACCTTGCAAAACGCACCCTGCGGTAGTCAAAGGTAAGATACGCCTTATATGCCAGGAGAAGCGAGACAAACGCCGAAAAAACGAGAGCCTCCATATATGGCACTGCAGCAGGATGGATTTGTAAAATTATATGACTTCCTCCTCTTTTAGTCGTCCTTCAGCACTGGTTTTATCTCTGGAAAATCAAAGAGAACAGCATCATATTAGTATGGATGTTATAGAGGCTACGTATATAAATAAATTGCATTTGTGGAGAAGCCCAAGCATTAAAACGAAAGCTTGAAAGTGAATAAAAGAGTATTAAAAGTACATGGGGTCCGAAGATTACCTGCAAGCCCTTGAAACGATGGGGAAAATCCTGCTCTTCACGCCGCTCCTTTTAGGGCTCCTGCTCTTCATAACCGGACTTTCTGACAGCACCCCGGCCAGCCAGGATCCGGCTTTTGCCTCCGGGCTTATAATGTCAGCCGGCTTTTTTACGCTTGTATATGCAGCAGTCCTGCGATTTTTGGAAGGAAAAAGGGAAGCTAAAACGGGTAACGGAAAGGAGAAATGAGGATACAAAGCAAAGAAGTTGCTATCATCGATATATAAAAATAATAAAAAGAAGGCACGAAATGCCTTCTTTTATTCTTTCATGCGCCTTTTCTTTGATCTGTTTGTAATTCTCTTCCGTTTATTCTACTCTTCTTCGGTCTGTCCCTTATTGGTCCTTTCTCAGAAAAACCGAGAGCAGCAGTCCAAGACATGCAAGAGCAATCCCGAATCCCGGTGACTTTTCGGGAGTCTCCTGCTGTGCCTCAGATCCGCATACGGGAGAAGTTTCCTCAATTTTTGTCTCCGGATCAATGACCTCGGATTTTAATTGATCCCCGGTAATCGAGTAGAGGGAGAAACCCGGGGTTTCGGCCCTGAAGTAGACGAATTCCTCGTCTTCTCCGGTCTTTTCGGAGGGGAGCCTGTTCCATTCCCCGTCGTGGAACCTGTTAAGGCCGATTGTGCTTTCATCAATATTGTTTTCTTTGATCCAGCTCTTCGGGACCTTGAAGGTGATGACCCCTCTATTAAGGTTCTCGGAACTTTCAAAGCGCTCATTCCCAACATTGATGTTCATGTAGCGAAGGATAATTCCCTCGGGGGTTTCTGCAACACCGGAAGCCTCGTCCCCGGTTTCACCGGCAGCGGCATCCGCATCAAGAACCTCAACGGTTGTCACCACCATTCCGGAAAATTCTTCCGACGTGAAGCTGATGCCCAGGATTCCAGAATTTTCTCCGCTTAAAGTGATGTGGGTTTCCTGACCTGCTATGACTCTCTGCTGGCCGTATTCAACAGCCTGCACTCCTGAAGCCCCGGAAGAAGCCGGAATGTAGCGTGGGGCATGGCTGCTCCCGCCGGTACTTTCGGGTGTGGGGATGACTTTTAAGGGCAGGTAGTCCGTAAAGTTAGCCGTGATATTATAAGGGGCATCACATAAGCCGTCTTTGTCAGCATCCGTGCAGTTTTGGCTCCAGCCGGTCCCGTTAGGAGTTGCCCAGTAGTTTCCACCAAGGTAGGGGCCGCCGACAATGTTTTTCCCGGAGGTTTTCGTGATGTTCCAGGTGACGTTCTGGCTCTCCTCATAAAATTCGGTGTTGTTCCTGTTGTTGAAGTAGTTGTTGAAAAGAGAGGTATTGTTGTAAGCTTCGAAATAAATTCCCGATAAGTTGTTTTCCGAAATGGTATTTCCGGACAGGGTGTTGTTTGTAGCCTCATATAATGTTATACCGCACTCTTCATTGTATGAGGCCGTGTTCCCGGAAAGAGTGTTATTAACAGATGTGTATATACCGATTCCCTCATACATCTTATTGTAGGAAGCGATGTTCCCGGAAAGACTGTTAAATTCAGAACTATCAATATAGATTCCGCCCCCCCCGTTGTAGAGGGCAGTGTTCCCGGAAAGACTGTTGTTTGCAGTATCCAATAAAGTGATACCGTCTTTCTGATTGTATGAAACAGTGTTTCCGGAAAGACTATTGAATTCAGAACTATCAATATAGATGCCCCATCCGTTGTAGAGGGCAGTGTTCCCGGAAAGACTGTTATTAACAGTTTCGACTAAATATATTCCAACTTCGCTATCCAGAGCCTTGTTTTTTATCAAACTGTTGTTCTCGGAACCATGAATGATAATTCCGGAAGAATCCGGTCCTTCACTGCTCCCGACAAGAGCCTTGTTCATCATCAAATTGCTATTCTCGGAACCATAACGGATAATTTCGGAAGAAGCCGGTCTTTCACTGCTCCTGACCAGAGCCCTGCTGCTCGCACTCACCATATGTATGGGCGTGAAAGGTTTGTTGTTGGAAGAAGCCGTATTTTCGATCAGGTTGACACCGTTGGAATATTCCAAACCGATGCCGAAACTGTTGTTATGGGCAACGTTTCCGGTAAGCGTACTGTCGCCAGACATCCCCAGATAGATACCTATACTGTTGTTAAGGGCCGTATTTCCAGTCAGGGTGCCCTCCGGGGAATTCATCAAAGCAATTCCGGCAGGTACAGGATAGATTTCTGAAGATGAGGCACCTACCAGGCCTTTCTCTCTGAAACCCGGCATAAACATGGACATATCAACGTTATCCGAAGCTGTGTTCCCGATCAGGTCACAGTTTTCCGAATTCCATAAAAGAATTCCAGTAAGTGAGTTTTCCAGAGCCTTATTTCCATTGAGAGTACTGCCACCGGAGTTTAAAAGGACAATGCCGCCTAAGTTTCTTGTAACCCTATTTCCAAGAAGCTGGCTGCCGCTGGAATTTTCAAGGTAGATTCCGCCCTCATTATTTGTCAGGATGTTGTTTTTTATTGTGATTGAGCCAGTGGTATTGTAAAGGTAAATTGCACATGTGTTGTTGCTTATCTGCTGGTCTTCTACCAGGACATTATTACAGTTTATGAGGTAGATGATGCCCGCATTGGAAGAAGAAGTAATTTCAACATCTGAAACCCCTCTAAGGTAAAAAACCGGCTTTCCGTTTATTGTGTTAGAGTCGCTGATGTCGTTATTAAATGAAACATCAGGACCCAGGTCGGAACCTGTGTAATAAGTAACCCCAAAATTGATATAATTATTTTGCATGAGGTTATTATCCAGAGTGTTGTTGCTGGAAGAAATCAGGGAAATACCTTCTTCACAGTCTGTTACTGTGTTTCCGGCAAGGGTGTTGTTATTGGATTCAGACACCTTGATACCATATTCACAGTTTGTTACTGCGTTTCCGGTCAGGTTGTTGTTATCGGATTCATATACCCTGATACCATAGGAATTATTCTGCAAATTATTGTTAACGATATTTGCTCCTGAAACCCCCTCTGAAAGATATACCCCTGAATATTGAGTGTCTTTGAGTGTAAATCCGCTGATAGTGATATCGTCTGCATATATGTCGAATACGTTGTTCTCTGAATTTGAACAGATAACCGTATCTTCCGGGTTCCCGGAGACTGCCTGAATGCTTATATTTGGCATCGTCAGGAACAGATTTTCCGAATAGTTGCCGGGATAAACCAGAATCGTGTCCCCGGAGCTGGCATTGCTCACAGCCGCCTGGATAGTTGTATAATTTCCTACGCCCACATTGCCAGTAACATTTAGCGTTTGCGCCAGAGCTGTACCGGTTGTCATCATCAGGATGACAGATATAATTCCAAAAAGAAACAATTGTTTTTTAGAATCCATAAATTTCACCGTTTTAAGTTTTTTGAATCACGTACTGTTTTCAAAGTCGAACTCATTAAACAATAATTAACTTTTTTAAATTCCTCCGATAAAGTTAAAATTTAGATGTAACAACTTGTAAATTTCTTCACTTTAGATTATTAAAAACCATTGTGATCTACAAATATGTTAACCTGATTATGTGAGTCACTGAAACTTTTTAACTTATTCGGTAAGATATGGATGTGACTATAAAAAGAGAGAAAAATGTAGAGGGCCTCTGAATAACATAAAACTCCCCAGAACCTGCAACTTGCCTTCCATCTTTACCAGAATAACATTGGACCTGTGAATATTAAAGCTGTACCAGCTGAAATTAAAATAGTTAAGCGCAGCGATGATGTCAAAGGCTTCAAAGTACTTCTTCATTGGACTATCACATCAATTGAAAGCTCTAAAAGAGGAATCAAGCTATGGCTATTCAGGATGATCAGATGAAACTGGATATCGCCCATGTATGGGACATCTCATCCGAGACCTACGATGACAAAGAAGGGCATGGAATCCATAGTGAAATCGAAAGGGAAGCATGGAAAAACCTATTTCGAAGTCTGCTCCCCCCTGGCAGGCTGGAAGTGCTCGATGTTGGCTGCGGGACAGGTGAAGTCGGGCTCTTATTTGCAGAACTGGGGCATCATGTTACCGGGCTTGATCTCTCGGAGAAAATGCTTGCAAAAGCAAGAGAAAAAACATCCGGGAAAAAATATGATATTACTTTCAGAGCAGGAGATGCTGAAGACCCTCCTTTTGAAACAGGAACTTTTGATGTTGTTGTAACCCGCCACTTACTATGGACTCTTCCACACCCTGATACTGCAGTCAGGAACTGGAAGAAAGTACTCAGGGAAGGAGGAGTGCTTATCGTTATAGATGGGCTCTATAATGGCGGCTTGATTGAAAGAAAGACAAGGCAATTTATCAGTGATTTCTTAACTTTGCTCGTTGAGAGAAGATATCCCGGAAGAAGGCAGTATCCTGACGAAATCAAAAACGAACTTCCAAACCCCAATGGAGTTCCGCCGAAAAAAACAATCGAATACTTCAGGAAGGCAGGGTTTAAAAACGTGAAGGATCTGGACCTGAGAGAAATCGCCAGAATTCAGAAGGAAAAAATGTCTTTCCGCAAAAGAATAGTCTTCAAACCCCAATCCCATTTAATTTATGGGGATAAAGTCAGCAAAAAGCCGTAAAAAGACCGGGGAAATATCACTTTTTTATTATATTTCCGCCCCAGCCCCCCCTCAAATACTTCGGCCGAAAATCCTCCGATTGCGCCGCTGTTTTGAAGTATATTTAGTTACCCAGAGTGAATTTTTTATAATATTTTTCCGCCAGCCAACCTCCCACCCTCAAATCAGCAAGTGGAAAAACACAACAGAAAGAAGTAAAAGAGAAGAAAAAAGACTAAGCGAAAAAAAGAACATTCAAGTTCCTCAAACCTTTCTCCTCAACTCCTCATACATTTCCCGAGAAATCCTGGTCTGCTTCAGAATCTCCTTAATCAGACCGATGCCTAAATTTTCATTACCATGTACAGGCACCACTGTTTTCCTGCCGTCAGGATGAACGTATCTCACATGGCTTCCTACCTGATGCACCTTTTGAAAGCCGAGCCTTTCAAGTATTTTGCACATATCCCTCCCATTCACGGGAAGGAGCTTGCTCATACTTTTACCTCTACCTGCTGAATCCCGATAAATTTCATCGGCAGGATATCTTCCAATTCTTCAGCCTCAATGCAGACCTGGATAGCTTCCTTTACACGCTCCATAGCCTGTTCCACAGTTTTCCCCTGAGTATAGCAGCCAGGAATGTCCGGTACTGTTGCGATGTACATCCCATCCTCATCCTGCTCGATCAGGACTGTGTAATTCAAGGTCTTGCCTTCCATTTGTATCATGATATTATTGGGTCCGTGAGTATTTAAAACTGATACAGCCCGGAATCGAATATGGCAGCTGACTGAAAAAACGGAGCTGCATAACTGTTTTATTGGATTTTTCCGCCAGCCACCCACCCTCAAATCAACAAGTCGAGAAACGGGATGCTAAAATTCCCCTCAACCTTTCGAAAGGATGCAGCAGTGGACACCCATTTTCCATTAGAACTACCGGATGACGAATACTTATCCAAGCAACCGGAAATAACTGTTTAATTATATTTTTCCGCCAGCCAACCGCCCACCCTCAAATCAGCAGGTCGAAAAATGGGACGCTAAAATTATCTTCAACCTTTCGAAAGATCACCGCAGAAAAAAATCTATTTTTCAGAAGAATAACGGAACGCTGGATCTAATTCGAAAACCAGGATCAAGTAAGTGCAATTACTCCATCAGCTATTCTCTAAAACCTTTTTTCGATTTGCTTTCTAGGTACCGGTGCTCTCACCGGTCTCGAAGACGACCGGCTTTTCCATAAAGTAAATTAAAAAGTTAATAATTCAAATAATCTAACATCTTTTTACCTTTTTCATTCAATTTTATGCAAGTAAATTTGCCAATTTTTTCGATATCAATTAAATTCCATTCATCTTTGAGCTTGCTAATGAAATTCTGATTTAACCAAGCATAATCTCTAGCTTTTTGTTTTGACTCATCGATATGTTCATCTGAACCCTTATTTTTACTCTGGTCATCTAACTTTCCGGCAAGAGAACGATTTGTATCCCGCATTGTTTTCAAATAATCATTTTTCTTTGAGAAATCAATAAGATCTTTCTTTGTTACGGGACCATCCTTAGATTGGAGGTACTGCAAAATAATTATTAATTCCTTGTTAGGGAGCCTAATGGGAAAAGTAGGAATCTCATTTATTTCTTTGACGCCTATACTTCTTGGTTCTAATCCACCAAATGCTTTCTTTAATTTCTTTTTATTGCTTTCATCAAAATCTTCAAAATACAGCTTAGGTTTCACATAGTAGGGAATAATATTCATGTCTTTTTCCAACATCATAGAACTTATTGTTCCAGCTATTGCCGAAAGAGTGCTCCCCGATGAGATATTTATATAAATATAATTTTCTTTGGTTTGTCCCCCAATTATTTTCTTTATCGCACCCAACAAATTAGACAAGTCGCTTATTGATTCTACAAACTCTATGATAACTGGAATACCTTCTTTTTCCAGACGTTTCTTATTTTCGTCTAAATAGCCCTTGCCTTTATCGTTTTTCTCTTGAGAAATAAGATAGACTATATCAGCGTTTTTCATAATTGCAGCTTTGCTGATCCTATCCAATTCAAAGCCAACAACGCAGATATGAACTCTTAATGGATTTTTCATAGTACATAACTCTAACTTACCATATATAACTTATTTGGCATATTCATTTTATTAAAAATATTAAGTATATTAAGCTTAATAAGTTAAAAAATATTTATGAAAGAGGAGAGACAATAGACAGCCAGCAAAATTTCAGAGGAAAAGAATGGTACAAAGAATATTTTTTGCCGGAACAGGGGCCTCAGGAATCGTGGGAACCCTCATTATTGCTGGAATAGCTTTAAAAACGCTTGATATTTCTTCCGAGTTGGCTATAACCGCAATAAGTGGTGGAATCAGTATAGGAATCCTTCTGGGGCTTCTTGGTGTAGCCGGAGTATTTATGAGAATTTTCGGGTGAGTTTAATGAGAAGAAAAGTAACAAGAGTGATTGACGGAGATACTTTTGAAGTCAAGACCAAAATTGGAGACACGAATAGGGTAAGAATTACAGGATATAACGCCCCAGAACTCAACGAGCGTGGCGGAAAAAGAGCAACTAAAAAGCTTAAAGATCTCATAGAGGGAGAAACGGTTTCATTAGTACCAAAAGCAAGAAGCTATGGTCGTGTAGTAGCTGATGTAAGAATCGGCAGAAGAAAAGTAAGCAAAATGATGAAAAAATAACGAGTTTTGAAGTTTGAGAATCAAATAAAGCGTAAAAAAGTAAAGTGAACTCTACAGAGTCATAGCATATAAAGAGGGAAAATTGATGCCTGAAAGCTGGAAAAAAGCCTTGAACAGTTATTCGTATCCCGTAAACTTAGAAGACTATAAAAAAGCAGCCCTGTTTCCAAGTTTTTTTAGTGAAAAAATAAAAGGAGATCGGCAGAGCACCATCAATTTTGAAAACTACTTCAGGGAGTTGGCCCCTGAATGTATAGAAGTATATTTCGAAGTAGTGTTTTGGAAATTATATTCACAAGCCCACATAAAGCAAAGCAGCACGACAAGAATTGTTGACAGTGTTCTGAACGAAGAAATAATAGCCGAAGATATATGGAACGTAGTACAGAACTTCGTAAGAAATCAAAATAGAAAGAACCTAGGAAAAATTAGAGACAAATTAGGAATCACGACAAGAGTTTTAGCTGTCCCTCTGACATTTCCAGCTTTCGCAGACCCAGAAAGAATCCCCATGATAGATAATAAAGTTGCATCTTGGGTAAACCTAAACGCAGAAGATCACAATCGTAACAGAAAAGACAAACTAACCCTTTTCAAAAAGAATTACACATCTCTTCAGGAAAATGACTTCCCTAACTATTTAAATTGGGTTTCTTGGTGCCAAGAGATGGCACAGGTATTAACAGAAATGAATGAAGAAAAATGGAGAGCGCGTGATGTAGAAATGGCCGTGTTTACAGCACAGCGCGAAGGAATAAACCTGAACGTAATACCATAAATTATTCACAAATAGAATCCCAAAATAATTTAACCATGTAATCACATCCATAAATAAAGAGAGAGAAATAGTTAAAAGTTAAATTTTAGATAAACATGCTAGAAGCTAACGATCTTACTAACCTAAATTATTCAATACTTCTCATTCTCCTGAGCATTATAGTATATTATTTTGGGAGATTTATCGGAGACACTAGGGTTGAAAAATTCGACAAAGATGTATATTATATTGAAGGATTCTTCTTTTTCATTTACTACGTAGTAATTCCTTTAGTAATTGCAATATATATTGACAATTATTTGGGAGGGCATCAAGAATTATTACCAACTTTTAAAATAAAATTGAGCCAACATCCATTAGGAATACTTCTTTTACAGATATTTATTTTTAGTTGTGTATCGACGAATGTCAGAGCAAATAAATTTTTTAATAGATACGGCTTGCTTAAAAAATACAGTGAGGCCTCTGAACAAAAAGTTAATGAGATATTTAATGAGCGAGGGATAGATACAACAAAACTTTCTAATAAAAAGCCTTCAGAGTTGTTTAACCTAATTTATAATAAAATTCCAACCAAGATATATGGAAATAAAAAAGTTTTATACATATTTTCATTTGTTACCATTTATTCAAGTTTTAATCTTTTCAACAATACCAACTCTCCACTAATAATCTCAATTTCTTTACTTTTAACATTGGTTACAGTTACAAATATTGCAATTTCCATTGGATACCATGGAGCATATTATCCAACCGCAAAGATATTTCTAGATGATGGGACAGTTTTCGAAGGGAAGATATTGAAATTCGGAAAATATGTGTCCCTACTAAAGGACGAAAAAAAGATATTTATTAATGAAGACAGAATAAATTATGTTGAAGAGAATTTATTCAAAGAAAAGGAAAATAAATAAGATTACCAAAAATTTCATACATTTGAAGAATTAATGCCAGTTTTCCAAAAATTATTAGATAATCATTCCTCTCCTTCTTCACCAGAACTTCTTCGTCTTCACATACTGCCTCTCAGCCTTCAAAATATCCCTGTAAAAAGCCTCTTCATCCACCCTCATCTTTTCAATCACCCTCGACGCCGTCTCAGGCCCGACCCCCCTGCTCGCAAGCGCAATAACGGCTTTTTTCCCCTGCGAGTTTACGATGCTGGCGTTCCGGTAGACTCTCTGGATGCGTTTTTTCTCCTCGGCTGAGATAGGGACGCCTTTTCCCTGCTTCCTGACCAGTTTGATTTCCTCGTCTTCCCAAGGCTTGAGGGCTGCAACCATTCTTGAGTCGCAGACCGGGCAGACGATTTCTTCGGGGGCGTTTTTGACCTGGCGGCGGGAGGTCCATTTCTTGCAGGTCGTGCAGAAGAGGATGATGTGGTCGTTCATGATCCGGTCCTTTAAGGCAAGGACGATCGAACGGTCGGCTTTTTCCGGGGCTACCAGGTCTTTTTTCATGGCAAAGCCGGCTGAGCCGATCGGGGTTGGGCCCGAGACCTCGACTGCAATTTCGCCGGCTGCAAGTTTAGTCAGGACTTCTTTTGCCCTGGAGACGTCGAGCATATCATGGAAGATTTCGCGGACCACCTCGTCGTACATGGAAGAGCCTTCGTAGATTTCAAGGAGCTTTTTCATGCTGATCCGGTCGTACTCGACGTCCTTTGAAAGGGCGCCGAACTTGCGGGCTACGTGGACCATCTTCCACTTCATGAGGGTCGTGTTCTTCAGGGTCATCTCGATTATGGGCTCGACGTGTTCCGGGCGGAGGGACAGGAGCATGTCCCGGATCTGGACGGGGCCTAGCCTGCGGGGGAGAGTGAGCCTGATCCGGTACGGGTCCACTTCCTGGGCTACGCTGCCCCCGAACCTGGCGGAGAGGAGGGAGGTCAGGACCCGCGCAAGAGTGCCGTTGGTGTTGTGCCCGAAGCAGGCGTTCAGGGTCACGGCGTCTCCTTCGTCTTCGATCACGATCGTGTCTGCGTCCGGGAGGGGGAAGCCTCCTTCGACGTGGTCCCGGAGGAGGCGGATCAGTTCAAGCACGGCCAGCCTGGACACAGGGTACTTCGCCTGCAGCTTTTCGGCAACCACCTCATCATCGCCACCATCGTCATAGCCATCGTCATAGCCATCGTCATAGCCAACGGCATCGCCAACGGCATCGCCGCCAACATCGCCATCGTCATAGCCATCGTCAGTTTCATCGTTATCACTATCGTTATCGAGCCTTTCCCGGATGAGGGCTGCAATCTCAGCCCTGAGTTTTCCCACGTCCTGCGCCACTTCAAAGGGTACCGGGATTTCTTCTCCGGTCCAGCTAGGGACTTCCCCCATGCCTTCGACAGGCTCGACTTTGATCCTGTCCCTGCCCGGTTCCCGTTCCTTATCCGGCATTTCCACGACCCGCCACATGTCTCCCTTCGTAATGAAAACGGCTCCCGGGCTTGCAAAGTTCACCACAAAAGCTTCGTCCAGCGTCCCGACGGACTTGCCGCTCACGATGTCGTAGATCTCGTACTTCTTTTCGTCCGGGATCATGGAAAGGTTATCGTAATAATACTGCCAGCTCTTCTTCCGCTTCTTGACAGCAGGCGAACCCTCGTCCCGCCAGACAAGCTTGTAATCGGAAACCTGGTCCACCACCCGCTGCAGCTCTTCCGGGCTGAGGTCCTTGAAGATATACGCCCGCCGGAGAATCGAATGGATCTTTTCGACCTTCACCTCCCCGAAGTCCATCACCATCCCTGCGATCTGGTTTGCAACAACGTCCAGGGATTTCGCGTGCGGGAAAATATTCTCCACCCTTCCTTCCATGGCAGCTTTCGTAATTGCCATGCTCTCGGCGGTGTCGTCGGCTTCCATCGAAATGATCGTCCCCCGGGACACTTCATGGATCTTGTGCCCGGCTCTTCCGACCCGCTGGAGCAGCCTCGATACCTGCCGGGGAGACCCGTACTGGACCACCCGGTCCACCTTCCCGATGTCGATCCCGAGCTCCATCGAAGACGTACAGATCAGCCCCCTGAGCTCCCCACGCTTGAACGACTCCTCAGCCTCGATCCGCGCCTCAAAGGAAAGAGAGCCATGGTGCACCCCGATGGAAGCCCCCATTTTCCTGAAACCCGAAGCCAGCGCCTCCGCGCTCTGCCGCGTATTGACAAAAATCAGGGTTGACTGGCTCTCCTCCACAATGTCCAGGATGCAGCGGAGCTGGGAGGCAAACTCAGGCTCGCAGCCGACCTTTCTTGCAATCTCCATGACCTCCCGGTCTTCGGATTCCCCCGAGACCTGCGGGCTGACCACATCGAACTCCAGGAGCTTGAGCAGGGGCACCATCACAACCGAAAAATCCCGCTCCGAGCCTGCCAGGAACTTTCCAATCTCCCAGGGGTTTCCCACAGTTGCAGATAGCCCTATCCTCTGGAACTCGCCTGAAATTTCCACAAGCCGCTCAAGCCCCACAGCCAGCTGGGCTCCCCTTTTTGAGCCTGCAAGCTCGTGGATCTCGTCAACCACTACATGGGTTACGGTCTCCAGGTTCTTCCGCAGCCGGGAGCCCGTAAACATCGCCTGCAAAGTCTCAGGAGTTGTGATCAGGAAGTCAGGGGGGTTTCTGGACTGGCGCTGGCGCTCACTCTGCGGGGTGTCCCCGTGCCTGACCTGGACTTTGATGTCAAGCAGCTTTCCCAGCACCTCGATCCGGGAGAGCATATCCCGGTTGAGAGCCCGCAGGGGAGTGATGTAGAGGGCAGAAATCCCGCTCCGCTTCTCCTGCTTTTTCTTGAGGATAGCATGGAAGACCGGCAGGACAGCCGATTCGGTTTTCCCGGAGCCGGTGGGGGCGATCAAAAGAGTGTGCTTTCCGTCAAGGATGTGGGGAAAAGCCCTTTCCTGCGGCTCGGTCGGGCGGGCGAAGCCCAGGGTTTTTAAGGCTTCCTGGATTTTCGGGTGAAAGGCCGCAAAGGTTTTGAGAGTGTTATCGTATGTCATTTTTCCGGTAGGGGCTTATGAAAAGGAATTTTTGATAAGGAATGGAAATTAGTATGAAATATTCATAGCAGGCCCGGGATAAAAAGGAAACTGTAAAAAATCAGAGCCAGCGAAAAACTTGAAACATAGGTTATGCTGAAAAAGTACCTTTGTTTATTAATTTATAGAGCTTATGATCTTTCCGCCAGGTTGAAAGTGATTTTGAATTCTGTCCCTTGCTCTCGCTTAAGCTCTATATTTCCGTCCAGCTGGTCAACAAGAATGCTTACTAACTGCAGTCCCAGTGATTCAACACTTCCCAATTCTACGTTTTTGGGAATTCCTTTCCCGTTATCCGAAATTGTCAGGCTGTAAAGGGATTTGCTTATTTCGTTATTCTTTTCTTCCCTGCAAAGCCGGATTCGAATATCTCCCTCTTTTTCAGTAAAAGCATGTTTGAGAGAATTCGAAACGAGTTCGTTAACAATTATTCCCAATGGAACAGCAGTATCCGTATTAAAGAAGGCATTTTCTTCCAGGTCCATGTACAGGCGGATATTTTTACTTCTAAGGCTGTAAGTCTGGAAAAGATTTTCAGCTAACTTTTTAAGATATGCCGAAAAGTTCACTGTGTCGGTTCCGCCCCCTTTGTAAAGTTCTTCATGGATAAGAGACATAGAGAGTATACGGCTCTGACTTTCCCTGAAAGCTTCCAGCACCTCTTTATCCCGGAATTTCTCAGCCTGGAGATCCAGCAGGGAAGAGATCACCTGCAAATTGTTCTTGATTCTGTGATGAATTTCTTTAATCCTGACTATATCAATCTCAGCCAGGGCTGTTTCTGCTTTAATGCGTTCAGTAATGTCTCTGGCAATAGCTGAGATAGCTACAAGCTCTCCGGATGCGTCAAAAATCGGAGAAAGAGTCACTGAAGTATTTATAAGAGTTTCGTCCTTTTTTATCCGTAAAGTTTCGTAGTGTTTGACCAGTTCCCCCTGTATAATCTTCTCATTCAACTGTTTTATCTCCCCTTTTAGGTTAGCCGGTTCAAGTATAGAAACATCTTTCCCCAGAATTTCTTCAGCCGAATAACCATAAATCTGCTCTGCTCCCCTGTTCCAGCTGGTAATAATACCTTCAAGAGACTCGGTTACAATAGCATCGTTCGATGATTCCAGAGCATTTGCCAGTATCTTAATCTTCTCTTCTGCTTTTTTGCGCTCAGTAATGTCCTGAACTATTCCCTTCGCTTGAACAGGGACATTTCCTTCATAAAAAATAATTTCTGATTCTGTGTGGACTATGCGCTCCTCTCCATCAGCTAAGATTATCCGGTAATCAACATCATGTGGTCTCCCTTTTAGACCTTCATTAATTGCATTAATCAGGTGGTCCAGATCGTCGGGGTGTACATACCTTAAAAACAAATCATAAGTTACTTTGAATTCTTGAGGGTTTAGTCCAAAGATACGATAAACCTCGTCAGACCAGAACAGTTCATTAGTTGCAATATTCCAGCTCCAGTTTCCGATATGAGCCATTCTTTGAGCTTCAGCCAGACCTTTTTCACTTTCTTTCAACCGGTTGTAAGCCTTTTCAAGTTGCTTCGTCCGCTCTTCAACAAGTTTTTCCAGATTATCATGTGCCTTTTTCAGGGCATCTTCTGCTTTCTTGAGTTCGGTAATGTCTCGCGCCACTCCTATCAATCCTATGATGTTGCCCTGTCCATCATAGTATGGTGCTTTTACGGTCTGGAGGATGAGCCATCCGTGTGATGTAAATATTCTCTCCTCTAAGGTTGTCCCTTTTCCGGTCTCCATGACCCGCTTGTCATCCTCCGCTAGCTTCCTGGCTATCTCAGGAGGGTAAAAATTGGAAACTTTCTTATTAAGGACCTCTTCAGGAAATTTGCCCATAAGCCTGTAGTAAGCTGTGTTTGCCAGGATCATCCGGGCTTCTCTATCCATGACGAAGATGGCGTCTGAGACGTTCTCCATGATGTCTCGGAGGAAGGCCTCGCTCTCCCGGACCTCGTTCTCGATGCGACGCAGCTTCATAATCTTGTGAAGCTCATTAGCCACCAATTGGAGCTGCATGACATCGCGGTCGTCGTACTCATCTACCTTGTTGCCCACACCGAAGATGATCCTCACCTTGCCGTTTTCGGTGACCGGCACGCTCATGAATCGCTTCACTGTAGCGTGTCCGGCCGGCAGCCCTTTCTGGTGTGGGGAGGAAGAAAAGTCGTTGTAGACCACCGGCCGCTTAAGCCGGACGCAATCGACCCAGTTACCTGCCTTTTCAATAGGGTAGTGCCCTTCCTTCCCTGCCGTGCATGACCTCAATGCTTCCTGATTCCAGGTGACGAGGATGATCTCTTTCTCGTCCTCGGAGACGAGGTGGAAGAAGCCGATCGTGCTATCGGTTATCTTGACGGCTTGATTGAGTGCGAAATCGTAGAGTTCGCGGTCTGATAGGGTCGATGATCGGGTATAGAGCTCGCATAAGCCTGTCGCTCGCGCCAGTTCGTTGCTGAGCTGGTGCTCCGCCCGTTTGCGCTCGGTAATATCCCTGATGATAATGACTATCCGAGGCTCTCCATTGTTATCCGTGAAAAAGGTGCTGCTGATCTCTCCAGGGAACTTAGTTCCATCCTTGCGAGTGTAAGTTAGCCGGGCTTTTGTTGATCCGGTACGCATAAGTTCGTCTAATACGTCGGATACCGCCGGATCTTCCGGGTCAAACATCACATCGCGCCCCCTGCCGACCAGTTCTTCTTCCGTCCATCCCAGCATCCGGCAGGCGGCCGGATTAGCTGACAGAATTCTCCCCCCATCCCGGGGGTCACTAAGGATAAAGGCATCCGTGCTGTGGTCGAATAGCATGCGATACCGCCCCTCGCTCTTCCTCAGCGCGTCCACCAGGGTATCGCGTTCCGCCAGCGACCGGGCAAGTTTGATATTGCTGTAGCCTAGCTGTGAAATCATGTGAGCAAGCTTCGTGAGGAAGGCCATGCCTGTATCCACAGCTTCCCTGCTTAACCGCGGAACTTTTTCAAGCGCTTCCAGGTATTCCTCCTCGTTGAAGCCGTATAGTTTAGCCTGGGATTTGAAAAGCTCGTAGTCCAGAGGTTCGTCCTCAAAAAAAAACTGCCCTGAGAAGAGAATCCCGACTTGCTGATCTCCAATCATGATTGGAGTCGACATGTCCCACATGTTGTTTTTGCACTTGAACACCTTAAACTTTCCAGAAGCAACGCCCATAGATAGCTTCATGCTGCTTTCCAGGCAGTGCTTGCAGGTTTCGACATGAATCCTGTGAAATCTGGTGCAGATGTCCTGCCACCCGACCCCTAACAGAACATTGCCTTTAAGGTCGTTTAAGCCCATGGGAATATGAGTAAGCTTATAGAAATCATCCATAAGGGACTGAATCGCCTGGATGTCAACAATCTCTGCAAGCTCAAGGTTAGCCATCTCCCGGGCAGGCGAGAGAACAGTTTCTGACTTCATCCTGACGCGCTGCTCACTCTGGCACAGCGCCTCTTCAGCAAACTTGCGCTCGAGAGTCTCGGCATGTAAAGCCTGATTGGCTTTTTCAAGCTCGGCAGTCAGTTCCTGCACCCGGATCTCCAGTTCGTCAGCACTCAAACGGTTAGAAGTCATAATTCTCCAGCCCTGTTCCAAAGAAAAGAAACAGTGTGTCCGCAAAATCCTTTTTCATTTGATAGAACCGGCAAAAGTGCGCTCCGTGACATATTCCCAATGGACCGATAACGGGAATTCTCGGTTTTTCACTCATTCCGTCCCCTCAAATCACCAAAAATAATTTAAAAGCTTGATTATTCCTTGAACGCTTTTCAGGAAAAACAGAACCAATCTGAATAAAAAGATGAATATTATGAGAATATATAAATAAATATATAATAATGTTTCTTAGACCCTTTGTTATTTTCTATCTTCAGGTTTTCTCCAGGACCATTAAAAAGTTTGTATCAATGCAATATACATTATCAATGTCATAAAAACATTTTGACACAATATAAAAATTTTAATTTAAGAAAGGCACCCCCCAAAAGAAAAAGTGGAACAGCATGTTGAAACTAATGCTATTTGCAAGCTGAGATTAAAGGTTCTGAGTGACGTTTCTCTTACAGCCCATCAGATCTTCATATGATATTCATCAGATCGTCTCATTCTGGGCTTTCGGGGCTTCTACGTCTTCTGCCCCCGGTTCGGGTTCTAACTCTCGTATGCTCCAGTTTCCTGAGGTTCCTTACAGACCCGAGCCTTGTTCCGTCCAGCAGGTACATCTCGGCATTTTCAAGTTCGATGCTCCCGGAAGAAAATGCAGGCCCTAGCAGGTCTTCACAGGTTGATTCGTTAAATGGGACACCCCCGCAGAGTTCGTTAAAAGCCGGCATGATGAAGACTTCGGGATCAGCCCAGGCCTCTTTGGAACCGAAGTCCAGGCTTTTGAAGTGCTCCCTGAGGGCTTCGGGGTTGAACCTGCTCCTGATCCAGGCAGGCTCGGTTATGGAATAGCCGAATTTGTCGGTGAACCGGACTGTAGGGTGGTTATGGGCAGTGACCACATGGGACGCAGCCAGCAGTTCCGGTGCAGGCCAGGTATGCCCGTGGAAGTACCCGACCCCATCCAGGACCACCCCCCGCACGGGATGCACCATGATGTCCTTTTGCCTGTCGAAGAGGAGCTCGATTCCCCCGTCATGGTTCCCGGGCAAAATATCAACCCGGGCGTATTCCGAAAGCGCTTCTAAGAACCTGGGGATTTCGTCCTTTTCCTGCCAGGAAACCTGCGGGACATTGTGCTTGACATCCCCAAGGAGCACTATCCGGTCAGGATTTACTTCTTCGATGTAGCCCTCTATTTTTGTCAGCCGCTCTTTCATCCGGCTGGGGAGGTTGATCCCGCTCCTGTAGAGGTCCCACTCGATCCCGAGGTGGATGTCGGCTATGACCAGCGCGGTTTCGGTGTTCCTGACGGTGAGAGCGGGCTCGTTGAGGATTGGGGTGATTTCGGGAGGTAGGGTGATTTTGGGGGGCATGATTAGTAAATGGATGGTTTTTAGGGATTCAAGGAACCTTTCCTACTCTTGAAAAGAGAATTTTGATTTTTCAGACTCAAGAAAATATTCAAGATGAGATGTATTTTACAATATTTAAATAATGCACCGATTATAAAAGATAGAATACCTGAAGGAGGGGACAGTATGGACGCAACTTCACTTATCACCGCCCTCCTGTTTCCCATTTTCCGCAAGCTTATCCAATCTCTCCGAAAGCTCCTCCATCATCTTCCGCATCTCGGCAAGCTCCCCCTTAACCTCAATGATCCTGTCATACATGGGGCTGCGGTTGTCTTTGACCGCCTGTTCCTGGGAAAAGCGCTGCTTGCTCGGCAGGATGTAAGTATAAATAATAAACATTGCAGTCAGCCCTACACAGCCCATGGCCCCCAGGAAGAAAAGATAGTGCGGGAAGACGGTCCGGATGTAAGAGTCTCCGGAACTATAGTACTGCAGGCGGCTGATCATGAGGAAGTTCAGGATGGAAAAAAGGAACATGGTTTCACTTATGAGGATAAGGAAACCGCCTATCCGGGTGGACATTTTGCGCTGGCGCGGGATTATTTTGTCAAACATAGACAACACTTTAAACACTTTTTTCTTTTGCAGGTGGAATAATGCTGTGGGATATGAAACTTACGATGTAAAAAAGTTGATGTTTTTAAGAATATGATGTTTTAAACATAAGTTATTTACATCTCATACTCCAGAACATCATCAATCGTATCCACATACTCGACGTCAATCCCGACATTTTCCTCAATGTATTCCTCGGCATCCAGGACTTCCGGCACTCTCTCTATGACGGTAAAGCCGCCGTACTCTTTTTTCACGAGCCTGTACGTCACAAGCTCGCTGTTTTCCCTGGGTAGGAGGAAGAGGGTCTTGCCGCCTGCTTCTGCAGCCTGGGCTTTTTCAAGGACGCCGCCTATGGGGCCGACGTTTCCCTCATTGTCTATGGTGCCGGTGAGGGTTATGCTCTGGTTCAGGTCTGTGCCGTTGAGGGCGGAAATCGTAAGGAGGGTCATGAGGGCTCCGGCGCTGGAACCGTCAACTCCGGGGATCGTTTCTTCTGCCGTGATGCTGAAAATGGTGTCGCTGCCCGAGAGGGGGACCCCGGTCCTTTTCTGGGCTACGAAGACGGCGGTGTTGGCTGCGTCCTGGAAAATCACTCCCATGAGGGGAGTCGTCTGGACGAGGACGCGGCCTTTTCCGGGCTGGATTTCAGCCGAGATGTTGATCAGGGTACCCTCTTCGGAAACGGATTCACGGACAAAGGGGCCTGACTGCTCCGTTTCAATTCTCTGGAAGACAGCCGGGGCCTGGAGGGAGGCAAAACCTTCCACGCCGGAAGGGCAGGCGCCGGTCTGCGATTCGAGCTCAAAGACCTTTTCGCGGTAGAACTCTATTTGAGAGGCGTAAGACTGGAGCGACTGGTTATTCTGAATGACCTTCGCCTCCAGGGCATCGTTTTCCTTTTCAAGGGAGTTGATGCGGGCCTGCATCTCCTGGATATCCCCTTCCCCGGGAACCTGCGGCTGCTGGAACATGATAAAATAGGCATTTCCTGCCAGGGAAAGGATCAGAAGAAGAACAAGGATTTTTGATTTCATTATATTAATATGATAAATCCACTGGTACTTATTTATTCCTTCCTTTCCTCTGCACCGGAAATGCTGAAAGATTGAACAGTCCTGATTGTACAGATCCTGTCCTGCCAGAAAAGCTGGAAAGAAAGTGACGCTGAAAGAAAATGATGCTGAAAGAAAGTGATGCTGCAAAGAAAGTGATTGTGAAAAAAACGTATGAAACAAAGCTTTTCTATAAAATCTAATACTATACTAATAGGGGTGCAGAAACCCAATTATACAGGGGGGTGTGGATTACGGTATATTTAGCAATAAAACACAAAGTCGAAGACTACTCCAGATGGAAATCCATATTTGATGAACACGGATCAACAAGAGGAAAAGCCGGATGCAAAGGCGGACAACTTTTCCGCAATTCGGATGACCCGAATGAGATATTTATTCTTTTTAATTGAGACACAAAAGAGAATGCCATCAAATTCATAGCTTCCGAGGACCTGAAGAAGAGGATGCAGAATGTAGGGGTTTCTGGCAAACCGGAAATATTCTATCTTGAGAAGATTGAAGGCTTCCCTGTCTGAACCGGAAAGTCTGAACCGGAAAAAATCAATTCAAAAATCAATTCAAATCCGTAAAAAACTTAAAAAATAGTGACGAAAAGGGGGGCAGAGGCTGGAAAAGAGAGTAAAACACTCTGCCTCAAGTTTCTTTTCTGGGAAAAAGTATCTTCAGAGCGATGAGGCTGGCTTTCGGTTTTTCAAAGAACTTCCGTTATGCTGTCAATTCACCTTCAGCCTTCTTTACATTAGGCCCTTCTTTTGTGTCCTGGACAATATAGCCAAGGTCTTTTATTTGGTCCCTGATAGAATCTGAAGTAGACCAGTCCTTCTTTTGCCGGGCAGCTTCACGTTCCTCAACCAGCTTCATTACTTCTTCCGGGACCTCTTCTTTTCCTGCAAAAAGGCCCAGGACATCCGAAAATTGGCGGTAAAGGGTGTGTATTTTCTCAAGCACCTGCCTGTTTTTCCCGGCTTCGAGATACCTGTTGGCGGTACGGGAAAGGTCGCGGAAGGCCGTTATGGCTTTAGGGGTGTTGATGTCGTCTTCGAGAGCCTCCTTAAACTGGATTTCCAGTTCAGGAAGTACTTTGAGAGTTTCTTCGTCCCCGGGATATTCCCGGTCATCTGCGCTTCCCAGGACAAATTCAAGGTTATCAAGGGTCTCTTTAAGCTTCATGTAGTTGTTTTTAGCGTTTTCGGCAAACGCTTCGGAATAGTCCAGCTTTTTGCGGTAGTGGACTGAGAGGAACATGAAACGGACCACTTCCCCCCCGTATATTTCCACGATTTCGGGAAGCGTAAAAACGTTTCCTTTCGACTTGCTCATTTTTTCCCCTTCCACGATCAGGTGCTCCCCGTGGACCCAGTAGCGGACAAAGGGGTTTCCTGTGGCCCCTTCGGACTGAGCGATCTCGTTTTCGTGGTGCGGGAAGATCAGGTCCACGCCCCCGGTGTGGATGTCAAGGGTTGGGCCGAAGGTTTTCATTGCCATGACCGAACATTCGATGTGCCAGCCTGGCCTGATCTTGCCCCAGGGGCTTTCATAGCAGATCCCCCGCTCGATTTCCTCCGGCGTTGAGGCTTTCAGGAGGGCAAAGTCCCGGGGGTTGTCCTTATCGTATTCGTCCACATCGACCGAAGCCCCGATTTTAATGTTCTCAAAATCGATTTTCGAAAGCTTGCCATACTCCGGAAATCCCGAAATCCTGTAATAGACCGACCCTCCTTTTTCATAAGCAAGCCCCTTTTCCATCAATTTCTGCGTAAGGTTGACCATTCCGCCGACGTTTTCAGTGGCTTTCGGATACACTGAAGCCCGCCTGATATTCAGCATATCAAGGCCCTTAAAAAATTCCTTCGTATACTTCTCTGTGAAAACTTTAAGGGACATCCCGGCCTTTTCCGAGTCCCGGATGGTCTTGTCGTCGATGTCCGTGATGTTCATAACAAGTGTTACTTTGTAACCAAGGTATTCAAGGGTCCTGACAAGGTTGTCCGTCATTAAAAAAGTGCGGTAATTGCCTATGTGGGGAAAATTGTAAACCGTAGGCCCGCACGCATAAATCGAAACTTCCCCTGCTTTCAGGGGCTTGAAAGGCTCTTTATTTCTGGTCAGGGTATTGTACACTTGCAGCATTCCGAACACCACTGTGAATAACGAATTAATTTGATGCTATAATTAAAAATAAGTCTCAAGAAATATAAAGAAAACGAAACCGGCCCCAAATAGACCACCCGGTGACAAATAAAGGAAAAGAAAGGAAGACAAAAACACATCAGAAGCGGGACAAATTAAGAAATGGAAATAAAAAAAGCACCGGGATAAGATAATTTGACCCCATGGCTGAATATATGCGTTGGTCAGATATCAAAGTTAACCTTTAAAACCTCACACTGCGGCATATTTTTGATTTGTACGCCCTCCAGTGTTCCTGTTACCTCCAGGCTATCAAATTCATTTGAACCGCATAGTACGTCCTGATTCGGGTGCGTGCCAGGCGTGATATGGCAGCTTAGGACAGTCTTTTCACCAACCGACACTACGATTGGAAGCCTTGGTGATGCAGGGTGTTTCTTCGGAAGAACTATTAATGGTGACCTCATTTCCCGGATCATGAAGAGAACGCATTTAAGCCCTTTCTCCGTTTTCTCATCCACCGAAAACGCAGAAGCAACAATCAGGTCATGAGGTTCCAGTCCCAGTACAATCTCTTCATGTTCTGTTTCCAGAAAGAACTGCCCACGCGGACCTACTTTCACAATGGCCACGGTTCCTGCCGTGCCGCGCAGGAGGAGCATTTCACTTTCCTTCAGTGAAATGTCTTTAGAAAAATCCGGTTTATTCATATTAAAAATAAGTATCTGAAAAATCCGGTTGATTATTTGGGTTCTACATTTTTAGACTGGCAGGAAGGGCACGTCACATTCTTGCCAATGCCTTTGAATTTATTTTGACAGTCCTTGCATACGTAATTTTTAGGCGCCAGCTTTCCTTCCAGCTCGATATCAAAAGAATCTCCAACACTACACATTATTATTACCTCCTGGTTTTATCAAGGGGCTTACTAATCAGATAACCCAGATATTATTGCCCATACTTCTCCAAATACCTTTCCATATCTATCCCCGGGCAATTTCTGACCGAAGTTCTCCCATCAGGGCAACCCTTTCCGCAAAAGCATTGTGACGATGGATACTTTCTTCATTAATCTGTTTGATCGTGATAACTGCATCATCCGGACGAGAGAATTTTTTGCCGACGTTTTTGACCATGGTACGCACACAGCCCTCCACAAATTTTTGATTCTTGTGCGCATTTTCGACAACACATAAAAATTAATTTACCTCAAAAACCGACACACCCAGCATCTCAAGAATCCTCCCAAGCCTGAACAGGGGAAGTCCCACCACATTAAAGAAATCCCCTTCGACCCGTTCCACCAGCACTGCCCCCTTATCCTGAATCCCGAACGCCCCTGCCTTGTCAAGAGGTTCACCTGTCCTGACGTAAGCCGAAATCTCTTCCTCACTCATTTTCTTCATCCGGACATCTGTGAGCTCGGATTCGCTGATTTCCTCTCCTCTGTCCATGTCCAGGACCGTCAGGCCCGTGATGACCTGCACTGTTTTTCCGCTTATTTTTTCCAGCATTTCCGTTGCTCTTTCCGGGGTGTGAGGCTTTCCGAGAACCTCGCCTTCACAGAGCACCGATGTATCCGCTGCAATAATGATCCCGGAATCGAACCTTTTTGCAACGTCCCTGGCTTTTTCCACGGAATGCCGGATGAGAAGTGCTTCAGGGCTTAACCCCTGAAGGGGTTTTTCCTCATAAGAGCTTACGAAGACTTCAAAATTGTCCCCTATCAGCTGTTTTAATAGTTCTTTCCTGCGGGGGGATGCGGAAGCGAGGATGATTCGGCGCATGAGGAGATTTCAGAGAAAGGTGGATTTAACCTTGATGGAAGCAGCAAATAAAAGGAGGAAAAGTTAAGGAGGAAAAATATAAAGAGAAAATCATAATCCTTAAAATCTACTGTACTTTTTTACATTTTCAGAGAAGAGAGCAATAAACGACCCCGACTGCTGCCGAGGCATTTATTACCCGCAGAATGCGCTTTTTATCTTTGAAGGCGAGAAGACCCCTTCCTCGACATTTCCGGCTTTGCCGGAAATGGCAGGGAGGTGATGAAAGCCGTCCACTTTCCTGCACTACAATCAGTTAAGCCGCCCATATACATATAAATTCATAAAACGTTTACTTATATGATGTTAAAAGCCTATAAATTCAGGTTGTATCCCGCAGCTGAACAAAAAACCAGGATCGAGAAACATATAGGGAGCTGCCGGTTCATCTATAACTGGGCTTTGGAACAGAAAATCAAATCTTACGAGCAGGAAGGAAAATCCCTCTCCTGCTATGACCTGAACAACCTGCTTCCTGAACTGAAACAAGAGTATGAATGGCTTAAAGAAGTAAATTCACAGTCATTGCAGGGAATGACGAAAAACTTAGATTCTGCTTTTACCAAGTTTTTCAGGGAAAAGAAAGGTTTTCCTAATTTCAAATCAAGAAAAAACCCCATACAGTCTTTTTCTGTCCCTCAACACTACACCGTCGATTTTGAAAAGAATGTTGTCAAACTCCCTAAAATCGGTGAAGTTAAAGCAGTTCTCCACCGGAGGTTTGAGGGGAAACTGAAAACAGCAACAGTTTCCAGGACCTCAACTGGAATATGTTATATCAGCATTCTTGTGGATGATGGGGAAGAGTTGCCCGAAAAACAGGAGTTTTCGGCTGATACAACTGTAGGGGTTGATGTGGGTATCAAGGATTTTGCAGTTCTCTCAACTGGAGAAAAGATAGATAATCCCACGTACCTGAAAAACTCCATGAAACGGTTGAAAGTCCTGCAAAAAAGGATAAGCAGAAAAGTTAAAGGTTCAAGTAACCGGGAAAAAGCCAGATTAAAACTATCCAGACTCCATGAAAAGATCAGTAACCAGCGAAAAGACTTCCAGCACCAAATTTCCTCAAAACTAATACGCGAGAACCAAGCAATAGCCGCGGAAACGTTAAACGTTAATGGTATGCTTAAAAACCATTGTCTTGCACAGGCAATAAGTGATTCCGGATGGAGCAGTTTTGTTACAAAGTTAGAATATAAAGCTGGATGGTATGGAAAAAACCTGTTAAGGATAGGAGGATTTGAGCCATCAACAAAACGTTGTAACGTTTGCGGATATCTTAATTCTAACATGACTCTGGATGTTAGGGAATGGGAATGCCCTGAATGTAAAACAAAACATGACAGGGACATAAACGCCGCTATCAATATCAAAAAATTTGCACTTCAAGCTCAAAGTCTGATCGTAACGTGACACCTGCGGAACGTGGGGAAGAGCCTGTGGACTTGCGGAGGTTGCTCCGGGGTATGAAGCAGGAAGCCCCTTCCTCAAAAACCTGAGCCGGAAGGAAAAGGTTTTAGGGAGGGGTAGTTCACGGTGGTATGTTCGCTACTCAAGATTCTGGTTCCGTTTTTATTCGGACGATACTCTTTAGCTGTTTTTCTTCGGCCTTTATTTACCGGCCTTTTTTCTTCGGCTGTTATTGCTCAGCCTTAATTTCCGTTCTTCCTTTCGTTATTTCTTCTTCTCTTTTTCTTCTGCAAGAACTACCTTCTTGCCGCAGAGGTTACAGTTGCCTTCTTCAGTGATACAGGGCTGTTTGGGGGCTTCGCCTCCGCAAATTCCGCATTTTACCATAGTATTTTACCTCCCATCAGTGTCTGACAGATTCTGTGTCTGACGTGGCATTTGATGCCTTTGACACGGCATTTTATGCCCTGCTAACTTATAGAACAGTCATTGATATATACTTAATCGGCATCAAAATGTACAAAATACACTCCTGTGCCCTAAGGACATTTATACACTGGAATGACCTTAAAGGTTAGGACAAAAACTATATAAATAAAGCAGGGAAATTTGAAAATATGAAAAATAACGACAAGGGAAGGAACTGCCTTCAAGCCCCGGAAACCCCCGAACATCCTGAAATTGCTGAAATCCAGGCGATCAAAGCAAAGCTTTCGGAGATGCACAGCGACATCAAGAAGGTAATGGAGTACTCCAACAGGCTTCACCTTGAATCTGCCCTGGCAAGTTCCAGGACTGAATACTCAAACATACTTTTAGGACACCTCTT
The DNA here is from genome assembly GCF_024372725.1 of Methanosarcina sp. KYL-1. Lineage (GTDB taxonomy): Archaea > Halobacteriota > Methanosarcinia > Methanosarcinales > Methanosarcinaceae > Methanosarcina. The sequence goes on along the minus strand of NZ_VOUA01000014.1, from coordinate 59,666 downwards.
AGAAGACATCGAGACCGGACTTGACCGCAGCATGGTAAAAAAATGCCCTGAAAAGGAAAACTGCAGGGCTGCTTTCACCGGCCTCCTGCAGAAAAATGCAGGCATGATAAAAGAAAAACATGTGGACGAAGCTGCCATATCAAAAACCGGCAAAAAAATCGAGGAAATGAGACAGAAAGCTCCCTATGGGAAATGTGACAGGTGCTTTTCCGAAGTCTCGACACTTTTCCTGAAACAGGTAAGCCTGATGCGCTCAATGCGGATCTATGCAGTCAACCAGGAACAAAAAGAGGACATTTCAGCCCTTGAAACCGTCCCGGTAGTCAATGAAATCCTCGAACCCGTAGCCAACAGCCAGCGCCTGGAAATCCTTAAAGCCGTAGCTTTTGAGGCAAGGAGCTTTTCAGGCTTCTCCGAACTTACCGGGCTTCGGGGAGGAAACCTGCTCTTCCACCTGCAGAAACTGCTGGACAGCGAGCTTATCATGCAGCAGCACGAGCGGGGCGACTACATGATCACCGAGAAGGGGTTCAAGATTCTAAAAGGCTTAAACGAGATTTATTCGGCCCTGCAGGCCCCGGGTGCACTGGCTAAACATGCCGGAAAAACAGAACCGGTAGTATCGGCAGTACCGACTGAAACTCCCGCATCTGTCGGGAATGAATGATTTGGAATCAATGATTTGGAATCAATGATTTGGAATCAATGATTTGGAATCAATGATTTGGAATCAATGATTTTTACGCGGGGGATTTTCAGAGAGGAGAAAGGGACAGGAAAGAGACAAGAAAAGGAGAAGAAAGGGAAAAGGCAGTTCATGCCCGCACCCCTTCAAAGAATTTCCGGACATTATAGATTTCCTCAGGTTTACCCAGGAGGATACAGACATCGTTTGCCCGGAGGAGAAAATCCCCTTCGGGAGTGTAAATTATCTCAGCCCCCCGGCGGACCGAGAGCACGGTCACTCCGTGCCTTTTCCTGAGTTCCAGACCGGCAAGGGTTTTTCCTTCGAAATCGGACCCTGTCCCAACTTTAAGGACGAGGATTTCGACTCCCGGAAGGTCTTCCCTCAGACTGAAATTGTTATCCATGCCCGCATCCTGAGACAGCTTTCTCAGCATTCTGTAACCGTTGGCCCGGACATCATTTACTAGTTTTTCAATTTCTTCCCTGGGGATCAGGTATTTTTCAAGGAGGCGGACGAAGATCTCTACTGAGGTCTCGTATTCTTCGGGAATGATTTCATCTGCACCCATTCCGTGCAGGTGTTTCATTTCCTGCAGGTCCCGCACCTTTGCAATTACACAAATTTTCGGGTTCAGCTCCTTTGCAGTTTCGACTATTTTCCTGGTTGCAGAAGCATCCGAGATTCCGATTACAAGGACCCTTGCACCTTTGATCCCGGCATGTTCCAGCACGGCCCCGTAGGTGGCATCTCCGTAGTGTATCCTTTCCCCATTCATTCTTTCCTGCAAAACAGTATCAGGGTTAGTTTCAATGATAATGTAGGGGATGCCTGCAGCCTTTGCAGCCTTTGAAACCGTCCGCCCCGAAAACCCGAAACCCACGAGAATAAGGTGGTCTTTTATCCGGGGCTCGGCCTTTTCCTCGCCTTCCATGGACTTTGAACACAGGCCGTTAATCAGCTTCATGCCAAAAGCCCTGCCTGAGATTTTATCGAGCAGGAAATCCGCCGCCCTGTGAGAAGAATTGATGACAAAAGGCGTAACTGCCATTGTAATGATGGAGACTGCCAGGAAGGCCTGATAGACCTCCTCGGTCAGGAGAGAGTACTCCAGCCCGAGCCTGGAAAGGACGAAAGAAAACTCTCCCACCTGGGCCAGTGCAAACCCCGTGAGCACGGTGGTGCGGAGGGGATACCCAAGCAGGAAAGTAACGGTTCCCCCGGCAATCGTTTTTAAAAAGACGAGGGCAAGTGCCGCAAGGACGAAAACAGGCAGATGCTCCAGTAAATAATGTACATCAAGGAGCATGCCTATGGACACGAAAAAGAAGCTCATGAACATGTCCCTTAAGGGCACGATATTTCCCATAGCCTGCTGGCTGTACTGGGAGTCAGATATGACGAGCCCGGCTAAAAAAGCCCCGAGGGCGAGGGAAAGCCCCACGCTGGACGTCAGGAGGGCTGTGGTCAGGCAGACAAACACAACGCTCAGGAGAAAGAGCTGTTTGTTGCCTGTCCGTCCCACATGATAGAATATCCGGGGCATCAGAAACTTTGCACTCAGGATAAAAACCAGGATAATTACCGAACCTTTGAGAAAAACTGTTGACAGCGAGCCCTCAAAGGTCAGCGGGCTTCCTGCAAGCAGGGGAGTGACCAGGATCAGAGGTACGATAGCGAGGTCCTGGAAGATCAGAATAGCAAGTGAAGTTTTCCCGTGGGGAGTGTAAACCTCACCTTTTTCCTGAAAGACCTTGAGCACTATTGCGGTACTGCTAAGCGAGATCAGAAAACCTATGAAAACTGAAGTGGCCGAACTGAAGCCCAGGGCTATGCATACGGAAAAAACCAGCAATGTGGTAAAAAGGATCTGCAGGGCCCCTCCTGCCAGCACGGCTTTTTTCATTTTCCAGAGCTCTTTTAAGGAAAGGTCAACCCCGATGGTAAAAAGCAGGAAAATGATTCCCAGCTCTGCATTAATTTCCACATTAGGCCCCTCGCCAAGGATCCCCAGCCCATGGGGCCCCACAAGTACTCCGGTCACAAGGAAACCGAGCACTGGAGGGACCTGGAATTTGTAAAAGATAGTAAGAATCAGAACGGCAAAACCGAGGAGAATATCAACATGTGCCAGTAAGGATAATTCCATTTTTCAGCTCCTGAAGTAAAGTAAGATCGAAAGACAGCGAGCAATCCCCGCATCCCTCCGAAAAAGGCAGAAATTGGATAAGCCACGAAACACCATTTAGCAAGCCTCTCTTAATTCCAGGCCCATATTTTTGAGACCAGGGGGGAGAGTTGTTGTAAAAATATAAGAATTTCGGCAGGAAGACGGGTAACAGACAACCACTTCAAAAATATACCGGAGCAGGCGATAAAAGGGGAGAGAATGTAAAAGGGAATTGAATGTAAGAGGGAATTGAATGTAAGAGGGAATTGAATGTAAGAGGGAATTGAATGTAAGAGGGAATTGAATGTAAGAGGGAATTGAATGTAAGAGGGAATTGAATGAAGTTTTCTGAAAAACCCCAGGGTTTTTAAAAAAAGGTTCTTTAAAGACCCCCGGTACTTTAAAAACCCTGTTTCTATAAAAAGACCCGATTATTGAACTGACACTTGTTTCAGTCCAGCAGCATAAGGGTATAAGGAGACGGAGCAACGTCCTCCAGAGGGAATTTCTGGAAGGGGATCCCCATTTTATCGAGTGTTTTGTCCAGCCTTATGCCAAGGCCCATGAGACAGGGCCTGCGGAGTGTCGGGTGGTGGCAGGGCGCCCTATCGCCTGCACAGTTTACCCCCGAATAGTCGATGGTCGCGCACCAGGTGCACATGCCCGGGAAAGTCGCAAGGGCGGTGTTATACCCAAGGGTCCAGGCGAGTTTTTCAAGTTCCAGGACTCCCGGCTGTATGGTTTCCTTGCGGTCCTTCATCACGGTTTTTAAGTTTTCCTGGTATTGCTTTCTTATCTCTTCGTTTTCGGGGGGGGAGACACTGTATTTTACGAAATTCTCGCTGATTTCTCTGGAGAAAACGTTTTCTGATTTCCATTCTACCAGGAGAGCCCTGTCGTATTCTGCAAGCATTTTCCGGAATTCATCCACCGTGGGGATAAAGGGGGGACAGACCCGGCTTCCGTAACCGTTGCAGCCGAAGATGCACTTCAAAACAGTCCGGTTCTCGACAACGATGTACTCTGCAGGAATCAACCTGACACTTCTTGCCCCCAGTTCCCCTGCCTTTTCTTCAAAAAGCCTGTAATCCTCATCAGGTATCATCATAATTACAAATAATATTTCACAATAAATATAGATTTATAGGGAAAAAATAAAAAGAAACAGTTTCGAGAAAAGGGCAGTGCTTGAAAAATAGAGTACTTTAAATAAGCACAATTATCCGGTGGGTAAAAAGAAATTAAGACTCAAGCTTACCATATCTTCGGTATGAGCCTGTAAGTCCTATCATATAAGCCCCATAACCTTTCACTTCCCGGGCTAAAACCTCTTCTTCGAGCTTCAACCGATAAAGGAAAAGGGCAATAAGAACTGCCGAGATGGACATAGAGAAGTAAGCATTCAGGATCAGGGGAATTCCCACAGCCTGCAGAATGTTGCCTGCATAAGCCGGATGCCTTATGAATTTGTAGGGGCCTGTTTCGACCAGTTCATGGTCAGCCTTAATCTCTATGTGGGCTGAAAAATATTTTCCCAGCGTCCATAAACCCCAGGCTCTCAGGCCGGTCCCGAGCAGGGTAAGGGCAGCCCCAATAACTGTGACGGTAAAATCATAGCGAGGGTAGAGGCTGTATTCAAGAACCGGGACAATTAACAGCGGCAACCAGAAAAGCAAAAGCAGGTGGCGAGTCCATATCTTCGTTTGTTTTCCCTTACTTCCCGAGCCCCGGTATGCAATTCTTTCCGCCCCCAGATAAAGAGTCAGGACTCCTGCATAAATGTAAACCGGCATGTGGCCAATATAACCCCATCTCCCGTCCACGGCTTTCCAGGTTTCGGCTGCCAGCAAAAGCATCAGGAGACCTGTACCCCAGCTTACCCATGCACCCTTTTCCCGTGCCGATTTTTCAGAGGGTTCTTTCATAGCCTATTTCCTGAAAGTTCTTTTAGCGAGCCGTTCCCGGAATTGTTTTCCGGCCCATTTATCTGCATCCCTGATTTACTGAAGATATCTATTAACTTACTTATAAACCGTTAACCTGTTCACATACAGTTAACAAAACTAATCAATACCTAATTTATTGATAGTGATATTGATGTTGATATTCTTTTATAGATTATTGATGAGGGAGCAGCGTTATTGAATTAATTGGCAGGGTAGAAAAACTGAACAGAAATGTTTTTATTGCAACATATGCAATAATTTTATAGACATAAGAAATTAATTCAAACATAATTCGTTTCAGAGATCCTCAATTTATTTCAGAGATCCATCTGCCACATTATTAAGAGGTTGAAGAATAATGGATTTTTTAGACCCCCTTTGCTCCCTGAACCTGCGGTCCGTTGAAACAGCCCTTGAACTGGCCGATCTTGAGGGAGGGCTTGACGGATGTCGGTCAAAAAACTGGCACCCTGTCAATATACTTGTTCCGGCTTACCTCAACCCTACTCCTTTATGTCCTTCAAAAGGGCGTTATTTTCTTATAGAAGACGGGAGCGGGGAACTCATCCCTATCTGCTCGTATCACCACAGGGATAAAGCCTTTATTAATTCACTAATTATGGAAATATACGTGAATCGCCTGTTTATGTACGAAGGCATGGATTTCATAATGGGAGCACAGGGCAAGCGCACCGGAATTGATGACCTGCTTCATATCTTATTCAACGACATCAAAAAAGACGGTTTCAAAAAAGCCTGGGATGTCTGGATGAAGGAAAACGCAGTCGATTGCTCAGCTCTTGCGATTGAGGCGATAAGGGACGCCCTGGAAATGGTCTATCACAATAACACATTGATCCCGGATACAAACGCCCTCTCCCTCGGCAAATACGAAGGAAAATACCCGTATACCGAAAAGGTCAAAACATCTGTCAGGCCTGCGGATATGACAGACCCCTGCCTGGAACTGAAACCTGGAGACCTATGCATAATAAAGGACCTGCCTCATACCACGGTTTTTCTGGGGCGCTACAGGGAGAAAAAAGGGGACAACACTCCTTACTGGATATGGGCTTCAACTGGAAAAGGCAAAATAGCGATCTTTACCCATGAGGAGTTTCGTAAAGCTTATAAAAACGACAAAGAGCAGGCAGTTTCCCGATGGAATCTGAGAAATTATAATCCTTAACAATCACAACAGACCTCAAATAAAACACAGAAAACACATAAAATTCATGTTAAAACCACAGCAAGAGAGAAATAAAGGAGAAACAGAGGAGAGATAAAATGAGCGGAGAACAGGATAAAGAAAAAGAAATGGATGAAAGGCGCAAAAAAAACGCAAACAAGATAATAGACAAAATGGTCGAGAACGGAGCTTCCCGGGGAGACATAGCAGCCCAGAAGAAGGCAAATAAAGAACTGCTGGGCCACGAAGGGGATCCTGACATCTAAAAACCACCAGACATATTACCCTTTATGCTCTATTCAAAAGCATGAAAGAAGCTCTCATCCTTATCGATATCCAGAATGACTACTTCCCCGGCGGGAAGATGGAACTTGAAGGTATGGAGGACGCGGCAGAAAAAGCAGCCGCCGTGCTCGAAAAATTCCGCACTGAAGGGAAGCCTATCTTTTTTATCAGGCACCTCTCCACCAGGCCAGAGGCCGCCTTCTTCGTACCCGGGACCTCAGGTGCAGACATCCATACAAGCATAAGACCCCTTCCGGGAGAAACGATCATTGAGAAAAATTACCCTAACAGCTTTTTCCGGACCGACCTCCTTTCCCGGCTCAAAGATGCCGGAGTTACGGACCTTGTCGTCTGTGGGGCAATGAGCCACATGTGCGTCGATACGACAGTCCGGGCGGCAAAGGAACTTGGGTTTGCCTGCACCCTGATTTCCGATGCCTGTGCCACCCGCAACCTCAAATTCAAAGAGGAAACGGTGCCTGCCCGTTCCGTTCATGCGGCGTTCATGGCGGCGCTTGACGGCATGTTTGCAACAGTAAAGAAGGCAGAAGAATACCTTTCCTGAAGCCGTAATACATCCTTTCCGGAATGGGGACAGGACCTGGAAGATTCTACAACCATGGCTGAATACCGCAAAACAATGGAAGTGGTTGAGCGCAATTTAGCTTCAATACCGACGAAATAAAGGACCACATAGTTACATAATTTAGCCACTGTTTATTTGCCCGGACTTTTCCTACTGTTTACTTTTTTGACTCGTTTCTCCCCTTGCGTCCATAACCTTCAAGGACCGGTTACGACAGGATACCCTGCTGCTGTCCATTCATTGATGCCGCCCCCCATGTTATAAACATCAGTATAGCCGGCATCTACCAGCATCTGGCTTGCGACAGCGCTTCTGCGGCCGGTCCTGCAGTATACAAGTACCTTTTTACCTTTGGGGACTTCGTTTATCCGGGCTTCTAAAAGCTGGTCCGGACCCAGATTTGACCCATAGCCGTTTTCAAGCGGGATCAGGACTGCCCCTTCGAGATGTGATTCGTCGAACTCGGCAGGCGTGCGGACGTCAAGCAAGAAAAGATCGCCTTTTTCAATCATTCCCCTGGCTTCGTCCACACTCACGGTTTCAAACCCGGGTGGACTGGCTTCCGGCTGTGATGTAAAAATCAATACTGCTATCAAAAGCAAGAAAAAAAGGGCGATGTACGTCAAATTCTGTTTGTTCAAGCTGGCTCCCCCCTGATGCGTTTGCTGCACTAAAAGCTATCTTTTTACCTCGGCTTTTTTTGTTGAATGCCCATGCTTCTTTTTACTGAATACCCTGACTTATTTTTATTAAATATTCCTGTATTGAATTCAGACCTGATATAGCTGTACCCATTATAGCTGTACCCATCTCTTACCTCAAAAAGAATATAAGGAAAGGAAACAAACCTGAATTCGTCCACATGAAAAAAATTACAGATAAGAAACGGGAGGTTGAGAGATCGGACCTGGATGAAAAGGTCGACTCCCTCCTTGAAGCCGGGATCCGCACCCTGAACAAAGCTTATGCCCTCGAAAAAGAGCCGGTGGACCTCGGAAACGGCGTGCTCCTCTACCCTTCGGAGTTCCATGTCATTGAGGTGGTGGGAAAGTACCCTGAAAAAAACCTGACAGCAATCGCCTCCCACCTCGGGGTGACGAAGGGGGCCATCTCCCAGATGGTGCGAAAGCTCGAAAAAAAGGGGCTTGTGAAAAAAGTCCGCACCCCTGAAAACAAAAAGAATATAATGCTCGAACTGACCGGTTTCGGGCAGGAAGCCTTCGAGTGGCACAGAGCCCTCCACGAGTCCCTGGAAACCGGGGTCCGGGAAGAACTTGCCCGGATGAGCAACGCAGAGATAGAAAAGATGCTCAGGGTCTACGGTTATTTTGAAAAGATGCTTGACCGCTGCCTGGAACGCTACGAATGAATCAGGCAGGGAAAAAATAAGGCAGGGAAAAAATAAGGCAGGGAAAAAATAAGGCAGGGAAAAAATAAGGCAGGGAAAAATCCTGCTATTTCACATTTTATAGACCTTAGCTCGAATAAGCCCCGGAGATTACTCTTTTTATCGGCCCCGGTATAGTCCTATCTATACCAGCACTATACCAGAACTATACCAGCAGGCCAATTTTCTTAAGCAAATGCCCTTAAAAGACGGCAGGAAATTTTGTATAGCAGCTAAATTAAAATAGTTTAGTAGATATACAATATTTGAATTCATAAACAAAAAACCGAAAAGAAGAAATCCTCTAATTAAGGAAAGCAGAATCCACAAATCTAAGAAAACCGAACCCCCAAATCAAGGAAAATAGAAACCTCAAAACCATGGAAAATAGGTGCATAAAATGGAATACGACCTTGTTCCGATCTCCCCGGAAGACCGGGAAGCAGTGATAGATATTTTCAACCACTATATCGAAAACAGTTTCGCCGCCTACCCCGAAAAAAAAGTCCCCTACGAATTTTTTAACTTCTTCCTCCAGGCCACTGCCGGATACCCGACAACCCTTGCAAAGGATGAAAACAAAAAAGTCGTCGGTTTTGGCATGCTCCACCCCCACTCTCCCATGCCCACGCTGTCGGGCACCGCAGAGATCACCTATTTTATCAGGCCTGACTGCACCGGGAAAGGAATAGGCTCCTCAATGCTCGAAAGACTCATGGCCGGAGCCCGGGAAAAGGGGCTTCACTGCATCCTTGCCAGCATATCTTCCCTTAACGAAGGAAGCATCCGCTTCCACCGAGATCACGGGTTTAAGGAATGCGGGAGGTTCAGGGAAGTCGGGAAAAAGAACGGGAAGCTCTTTGATACTGTGTGGATGCAAAGGTTCCTGTAAAAGGCCGGACCCTCCTTGAGATTCCGTCCATCTGATTCCGTCCATCTGATTCCGTCTATCTGATTTCTGCAGTTTTTCCGATCAGGTGAGACCCGGTGTTCTTTTATATTCTTCAAATCTAATTGAGTAGGGGAAAAGGATTAGCGGATTCCAGGGGCTTTTAGGGACTCCGATACATGATATAGATAAATGGTCTCGATACATCGGGGATGGCACATGGGGGGTTTGTATTTCACAGGAATATGTCAGGAAACTGGAACCTGGAGACTCTTTCAGGGACTGGCTTGTAAAGGAGCTCGGGCACAGGATACGGAATAAAAACTGTAAGATCCGGGAATTCAGGGTCAGGCCTGCATCCCATAAAGTCTGCAGGTATGAGTTTGATGGGGAGGGTTTCAGCGTTATTGCGAAATTCCTTGCAAAACCCACAGGGAAAATAAAGAGTTATGATGCAAGGAAAGCCATGCTGAACGAATACTATAAACTCAGGAAACTTGAAAGAATAATCGAAATCCCCCGGCCAATTGCAGTAAACTCCCATTTCGACTGCGTGCTTGTGACCGAATACATCCCTGGCACACCTTTTTCCCGGCACCTGAGAAACGGCGAAGACCTGGACGAAAAGCTCAAAGCCATAGCCCGCATGCTGCGCAGGCTCCACAAAAATACAAGGAACCATTACGAAAAAGACAGGGAATTTGAGAAAATCCGAAGAAGCCTGGCCCGCATGCCCCTCCGGGAATCCACCAGAAAAAGATACGAAAGAAGACTGGAAAAATGGCAGAAAAGCCCTCTCCTTGACATAAACCAGGGCTGTATGGTCCACCACGACGCCACTCCCGCAAATTACCTTTTCCACAGGGGAAGGCCCTATGCCATAGACTTCGAACTTGCTACAAAACACGGGCACTGCGCTCACGACCTCGGGATCCTGTCCGCCGAAGTCTTCCACCATTTCGCAAAAAAAGGCGAGGCAGACGCCTCCATTCCCCACATCAAACGCTTCCTCCGCAGCTACAGCCGGGACGAAAATGAATACCGTCGGATAAAGCAGGTCCTACCCCTCTACATGAGCTACGGCCTTTTGAGGGTCGCCTGGAGAAGTAAGGACTTAAAACACCGGGAATACCTGATATACAAAGCTGTGGAACTGGTGGGGAAACCGGGCCTTTGAAAAATGAAATACCGGGAATTTATCCTGAAAGTTTTATCCTGAAGGTTTTTTCTGGCAGATAACTTTATGTAAAAGTTTCTAACAAAAATCATATTGTGGACAAACTAACCAGATCAGATAAGACTTTTCTAGCCCTCGTTTTATTGATGCTGCTTGGAAAAGCTATCTGGACATATTTTGGGGTGGACCATCCGATCGTACAAAACTGGACGGGGTCCTGGGCAGCAATAATCCTGGCAGCTTTTTTCGGATTTATTGCCATAAAACTTGCCGGACAAACAGGTTTTCCGGACATATGGGATGAGAACGCCTCTAACAAACACCGGTTTTTATATCCGGTCCTCCTGGGTTTCGGGTTTGCAATAATAGAAATCCTGGTCGGCCTGGCAATGGACCTTCCAAATATCCATGTGCCCTTTCCTTTTTCCATTCCCGTTTACCTTTCAGGCGGGATCTTTCTTGAGATCCTCTACCACCTTATTCCCACCGTTTTCCTGGTCTGGCTGGCCTCCAATGTCCTCCTGAAAGGAAAGCGGCAGGAAGAGGTTTTTGTGGTTGTTGCCGTCCTGGCAAGTTTGTGGGAACCAGCCATGCAAATAACGGGAATGTACCGGATGGGCATGCTTCTGAGCATTATTTTCGGAGCAGGGCTGTTCATCTTCATATTTGCAGGAAACCTTATCCCAATCACACTTTTTCGGAAATACGGATTCCTAGCCCCGGTGGTATGGAGACTTACGGACTACAGTTTATGGCATGTTATCTGGCCGATGATCTATTATTGAACTCACTGATCAATTTCATTGATAGTAGAAAAGGTGGATAGATTTTTATTTCACATATCGCTTTCGAATACCCCTAAGTAAATATAAAGAAACATATTATAAGAGAGGGGGAAATTTTGTTGTTGAAGGAAGCATTAGCAGACTTCGATATAAGCACTCAACGACAACAAATCGATCAATAATCGGTCAATAATCAATCAATAATTAACAAATTCATTTAGATGCTTGCCACTAAACAAATCTACAGGTTAAAAGTGAGAAGTGAGAGAAGGGGAGAAAATGGAGAATCCACTTGAATTCTTAAGGAACATCAGATCAGTAGCTGTTGCAACTGTTGCTCAGGGAAAACCGGCAGTTAGAAAGAGCGAAATAATGCTGGTTGAAAATGAAAAACTATATTTTATCACGGCAAGGGGAAAACCGTATTATAAGCAATTGATGGAAAATCCGGAAATTGCCATTATGGGTATGGGCAAAAACCATGTTACGATCCGGGTCAAAGGAAAAATAGAATTCGTCGATAAAAGTTACCTGGAAAAAATATTCGAGGCAAACCCCGTTCTTGATGGGGTGTACCCGGGAAAAACAAAAGAAAGTTTGGAGGTTTTCCGATTATCTGCCGGGGCAGGAGAGGTATTTGACTTATCGGTTGTCCCCCCCAAAAGGCAAAGATTCGCCTTCGGAGGAGCAAAAGTCGAAGATCCCGGATATAAAGTCACGGAAAAATGTAAGGCTTGCGGAACATGTGAAGAGGTATGCCCGAAGGGAGCAATCAGTAAAGGAGATATTTACAAAATCGACGGCTCTGTGTGCCAGGAATGCGGCAGGTGTTACGAAAACTGTCCGAATGAGGCAATTGAACCTGCTTCAGGGCTTTGATTTTTTATTATGCCCTCAAAAACGTTTAGGTCTATCTTGGAAACTGTCCGGGATATTCTGTCAACCTGATAGAACCCCGCCAAATCCTCACCAAATGAATGGGACCAGCCGATACCTTACTTTCTTTTTATACTCCTTATATCCTGAAAGTTCCTCAGAGAGCATCCTGTCTTCAAAGTGTGTGCGGAAAACGAAAGCAAAAGCAAGTAATAGGGCTGGGACCAGCCCGTAAAGGGACCCAATGATGAACGGCGCACAGCCGTAAAAGAGAATCATCCCTGCATATCCCGGATGCCGGATGATGGCATAAGGCCCGGTGGAAACAACCCTATGCTCCCTGTCCTCCTGGATGCGGACCGTGGTCTCAAAGAACCTGTTTTCGACCATTGCCCATGCCACAAGCAGCCAGCCTGCAACGAAAATTATCATGCCGGCAAGCAGAAACCCCGGTCCCGGGTCTGAAAGCCGGAACCTCCCGGCGTCGAGCCCGCACACAATAAACATCATGATAAGGAACAGGATGTAGAGAATCGCAAAAACCTTATCCCACCACTTCATTTCCTTTCTGGTCATTTTGCTCCGTGCCCGGATGACCTCCGGATTGAACCTGAGGAATATAACCGTATTTAAGAGCAAAGAAACGAAATAAAGGCCGAAGAAACTCCATGCCCTGGGCAAATCGGTCCGGCCGGCGGAGAGAAAGAAAACTGCCACCATCAGGAATAAGCCTGCAAGTACCTGCACAGCCCTCATGAGAAACGCCTTCCAGAATGCCGCATCCTTTTCCACCACTTCAACCATGAAAATCACCAGCTAGAACCTTATGGCATCAGCCAGGAAACCTGGACGGCTTCAAGTAGAGAGTCCACTTCCTCCAAATCGCATTTTTGTCCCCGTTTCCCCAAAAAGAAGGAATGATTTTTGATGCTCATAAGGATTTTGATGGCTAACTTCAGGGCATAAAAATACCGTCCCTACATGAAAATAAAGAACTTCACAAATAAAGCTGCAAAATATGTAAAGAAGTATCCCATACAGAAGCCATCAGCAAAGGAGAAGTTTAAAAAATAATTTGAATGGTAAACACGAATGTGATTCTGCCCTTCAGAAACTTCAAGGATCACTTCAATAAAACAGTTGAAGAAATTATTTGATCGAGACCCGATTCGACATACATGACACCAAACAATGCCTCGACTATAGTCCCCTTCACATGATTGACTTTTTCTGCTTTAGCCTCTTGTTGATTTGGATTGGAAGGAATTCTAAAATCGAACAAATCCCATTTATCACATATCCGTGCTAAATTTTTATTTGATGCTAGATCTGCTCGTTTTTCAGATAATCCACCAACATTAGAAATGTTAGGCTGCCAGAGAATTTGAACTAACGCTAAATCAATCACAGCATCCCCAATCAATGCTAAAACTTTAGCTGCCTCATCCAAATTTAAGTACGGTTCAAAATTGTATTCAAGACCAGCTTTTGAATAGTAACTATATAATTCACTAAACAAATTCTTAATGCTGGGTTGAATTAAAGTTAAAACGACTAAATCTGGTTCAGCAAAATGATAATTGACATGTTTTTCTAACTCAATGAGTTTTGAAGTTTTGAAGTTTTGAAGTTTTACATCAATTTCTTTAAGCTGGTTTATCCAATTAGTAAGCTTCTTCCGATCATTGAGGTTATTTTCAGGAAGCAGATCTATTTGGTGTTCTAATTCTTTTTCTATTGATGAAAAATTATCAAAAATTCCCTGAACATTCCATTTTAGTTTAAAATACGATTCACCCATCTTATTGTTCATTTATTGTCTCACACCTTTTAAAAATAAAAAATAGGAATAAGTTATTTAGCTTTTATTGTTATTCTTTTTATGTAACATCAATAGTAAATAAATTGAGTGAAAAACTTAGAATAACACGACAAGTTATACGGAGTTACTGTATGGAAAATTTCAAAAAATTGCTTAAAAAAGATAATTTCGCTGCATATTCGGGAATAGAACTGCTGGAAGTTTCTCCCGGACACGCAAAAACCAGAATGAAAATCGAAGAAAAACACCTTAATGCTTTAAGGGCAGTGCAGGGAGGGGCAATATTCACCCTTGCAGACTTTGCTTTTGCCGCCGCCTCAAATGCATACGGGACTGCTGCAGTCGGGATCAATGCAAGCATCTCCTATGTAAAAGCCGGGAAAAAAGGGATTCTCACAGCCGAAGCAAAGGAAACTTCAATAAACCCAAAACTTGCCACCTATACCGTAAATATCACTGATGATGAAGGAGACCTCGTGGCGATATTTCAGGGAATGGTCTACAGGAAAAAAGTTCCACTTGAGCTTTCGGATTAAAGATAAAAAGACATTGTTCTCATTTCATCAGAAAAGAAGTTTTAAAAAAGCTTAGAATGCGACCGCCGGGATTCGAACCCGGGTTCTAAGCTTGGGAAGCTCAGGTCATAGCCACTAAACCACGGTCGCGCAGATGCTCAGTATTTGCTTTACATGTTCTTTTTTGTTAAAATAGTTTTTGGTACGGGGGATGTAGTGGTGCGTTGCAACTTTGTTATTATAAAGAAGGTTTTGAAGGGCGAACGGAAAGTGAAACAGGCAAATTATTCAGGAAGAAAAAAATTACCTGCCCATCAATCAAAAATTTAATACAACAGTCCCGGAGGGGAGGACCCTTTGTATCCGGGAGAGGAAACCTGGGGCCCGAGTTGTTAATCCTGGAACGCAGGGCTTCTTCAGCCAGTTTGCTTCCCGGGCAAATACGGATGTAGAAAATGTTATCTGAAGTTGTGAAAAAGAAAATCTCCTGTGAGAAACACCCACGGAGAAAAGCTAATAAGGGAACAAAAATTCAAATGGGTACAGGTCCAATAAGAAGGAAAATCCAATAATTAATAAAATTCCATCAGGACAGAAAATCCCACAAAGGTTATAATAATGGTTTCAAAGACCCTGCCGTTCACAAAAGAAGAAATTCTCAAGATAATTGAAAAATATCCGACCCCATTTCACATCTACGATGAAAAAGCCATAAGGGAAAACGCCCGGAGAATGAAAACAGCTTTTAAGGACGTGCCCGGATTCAAGGAATTCTTTGCCGTAAAGGCGCTTCCGAACCCCTTCATCCTTAAGGTTCTCAAAGAAGAAGGGTTTGGTGCGGACTGCAGTTCGCTGCCCGAACTGGTCCTTGCGGAAAAAGCAGGGATGACGGGCGACGATATCATGTTCAGCTCAAACGACACCCCTGCCGAAGAGTTCGTAAAGGCAAAGGAGCTTGGCGGGTTCATCAACCTTGACGACATCAGCCACATCCCCTACCTGGAAAAATATGCAGGGCTTCCGGAAATCGTCTGCTTCAGGTACAACCCCGGACCCCTGAAAGAAGGAAACGCCATCATCGGAACACCGGAAGAGGCAAAGTACGGTTTTACACGGGAACAGATGTTTGAAGGATACAGGATCCTAAGGGACAAAGGCGTAAAACGGTTCGGGATGCACACCATGGTTGCCTCGAACGAACTTGACCCCTCCTACTTCGTGGAAACCGCCCGGATCCTCTTCGAGCTCATCGTGGAAATATCAAAGGAACTCGGGATCCGGTTCGAATTCGTAAACCTCGGGGGCGGAATCGGCATCCCCTACAGGCCCGGGCAGGAGCCGGTCTCCTTGGAAGCCGTGGCAAAAGGCGTAAAAGAAGCCTACGATGCCACCATCACAGCCAGCGGGCTTGCTCCGCTCAAAGTCTTCCTGGAATGCGGAAGAGTCATCACCGGTCCCTACGGCTACCTCATCTCCCAGGTCAGGCACCTCAAAAGCACTTACAAGGACTACGTGGGCATGGACTCCTGCATGGCAAATCTCATGCGCCCGGGAATGTACGGGGCATACCACCACATAACCGTCCTCGGAAAAGAAAACGCAGCCCTCGTCCACAAATACGACGTAACAGGCTCCCTCTGTGAAAACAACGACAAGTTCGCAATCGATCGGATGCTCCCCGAAATAGAAAGAGGAGACATCCTTGCAATCCACGACGCCGGCGCCCATGGGCACGCAATGGGCTTCAACTACAACGGAAAACTCCGCTCAGCCGAACTCCTGCTGAGAGAAGACGGAAGCGTTGTGCAGATCCGCCGGGCAGAGACCATCGAGGACTATTTTGCAACCCTCGATTTCGAGGAACTGAAAGATTTCAGGTGAAAGCTTAAAAGCTTAAAAACAGGCCAGGTGCCTGAAACTTTCTATATTCTCCTTTTTTCAACTTCGGTTTTTAACCCTTTACCGTCTCTTTTTCGGGATGCTCACCCTTACCTGATTTTTGGGTTCATTGCAGGAGAGAACATCAACCCCCACCTGATGCCGGGATGAATTCCGGGCAGCATAAAAAGGGAGATATATCCCCCATATGGGCATAAATCAGAATAATTCTTACTAAAAATAATTTCCAAAATTATATTACCAAAAAGAATAATCACATAGGAGGGAAAATCTGCCCGAAATGACTTTTTCGGAAAAACCAAAGGGGGGATATGATGAAAAGTAAAAGAAACATGGCAATTTATTTTGGGATTTTGCTGGCTTTAATTAACATATTTGCGCCTCCTGCGACAGCAGAAGAATACGACGTAACAGTGGGGATGTACGTGTCCCCGGAGATTATGATGCTGGATTCCCATTCTCCTTACATGGCACTGGTAATAGACAACGGCACCGACTACGATGTAAAAGATGTTAACATAAGCAGCATCAATATTGAGATCAAATTCGGGGACGGAACCGATGCTCCCAAGAAAACATACACCCAGCTGCCCGTACGCTCGGAGAACCCGGACGAAGACGGGGACGGAGCAGTCGAGCTGGTGATGATGTTCTACAGAAGCACATTCCTGAGTGAAGAAAACCTGCCTCTGGAAACTGACAGTACAAATCCGGTAGACCTTTCGTGTGTTGACGCCCTGTATTTTACAGTCACCGGGGACTTTAACGACAAAAGAAGCTTCATCGGATACGATAAACTCCCGATACTGCACAAATGCTCAGGGAAAACAGAAGATCACGGAGGGAAAAATAAACCGGACAAGAATTAAGAAAGAAACACCGGAGAAACATGTAAAAATAATAGGGTAAGGATTCAGCCTCTAGGGCTTCCGATAAAAAAATTTCCCACTCACACTTCAGGAAGCCTCACTTTTCATTTGCCAACAATTTTAAGATAAAACACCTTATCCACAGTCGAATATAGAACATAGTTGCCGAAGTGCAGATCCCTTTCCCTTTGCCGCAACACGTCTCCTTGAGGTTTGGGTTTCAAAGAACCTGACCTTTTGACCGGAAAGAAGGGAATCATTTTGTATTTTTTAGAGACATAGAATTTGCCATGATATCAAAAAACAGCATGCATCAAAAGAATGCATTTGAAACCCCGGAGAACTAAGGAAAATAAAGCATCTGCTGCCGGACACTCTTATTTTGTTTAACAAACAGTAAATGAATCATAAACTGTTGACGCTGATAACTCTTCTATTATTGTCTTCACGCCGGGCCTTTTTACATTCTTCAAGAAGATCGGGAACGATGCAGGAGTTATCTCTAATTATTGTGGCGGAGTGCACCGAAAATAAGAAGTTTTCGAAATAAGAGCGAGCTTGAAATTACATCAAAAACTACGCAAGAGAAACACAATCAGGACCATTCGTCCTAAATATAATTTCCAAAATTATATCGTTGCAAGGAATAATTCAAACAACAAAACGGTAAACTATCGAGTGGGAAAGACATAGGGGAGGATGAAATGAGAACTAAAAGAAATATAGCAATTTGTTTTGGGTCTTTGCTGATTTTGATGGGAATGTTTGCATCTACTGCAGCAGCAACTGAAACTCTGGGTCTTTCGGTTTCACCGGAAAACCTGGTGATCGGAACTAATGCCAAATGGATATCAGTAGTTTTCCATGTGGAAAATACAGGCTATGAAGCGGAGAATATCGATCCTGCATCCATTACCCTTGAAATCGATGACAATGCAAATCCTGTGAATACGAATGAAATCAAGGTAGGTGAATACGATCGGACAGAGATAACAGATGCCGATAACGATGGAACCGAAGAACTTGTTTTGATCTATGAAGCAAAAAAGCTGTTACTCACAGATTTCACATATGATGGTTCAGGTCTGGAATTTAGAGCGAAGGGATCAGTTGCCGGCAAAGACTTCACGGCAAATTGCATTGCCAAAACTACAATGATAAAAGGTGGCAACAAAGGAGGTAAAGGAGGAGAGAAGTCAAAAAGACCTGCTGATAAGGGACCGGGACTTTCACCTGGAAAAGGATCGGGAACAGGACAGGATGAAGAACAGGTAGCTTCTGGAAAAGGAAGTTCGAAAGGTAAGGGAAGCTCAAAAGGTAAGGGAAGCTCAAAAGGTAAGGGAAGTACTGGTAAAGGCAAGTACTGAAAGAAACCCCAATTAACTTCAGTAGAGCTAGAATTCTCTGCTTCCCATTTCTCGTGGGAATCAAACATTAAAAAGATTTCATTTAAATGAAAGGCCCAAAACATAACATAAAATTGGAAAGTCAATTTGAAGCAGGAGCCGGGACAATTCTGATTTCAGTTCCTATTCAGCTCCTGCTGGAATTTAATCAGGTTAAGAGAAATCTGACTTGTTTTTTCATTTTCATTTGCAGGCTTAACTTTTTCTTGGAGATTCCCTATCAAAGAAGATATTTTTCCCCTTGACGCTCAAAGGAAGCCCCATAGCCACATCTGCATCTATCATCTCAAAATAGCAGGCTGCCGCCCCCGCTGAATACAGCACACGGTTATCGATACACAGGTCCTTTGCCTTTGCCGCTGCCGAGCCCACCGCAATCCCGAGGTCCAGGTACTTGATCATACACTGGGGGCCGAGAAATTCCTTTTGCACCTTTTCGTGCTCGAGCATCGCTTTACAGGTCTCAAACCCGCAGGCTCCGCAGTCCAGGCTGCTGACCCCGGTGGACTTCAGCCCGATCAGGACGATAGCGTCAGAATCCCTTACGTTCTTTGCGTCCCGAAGGAGGAACTTGAGGCCCTTGATTTTACTTAGCTCTTCCATCCGGTCTGCAAGTTCGGCTTTTTCTCCGGGGCCAAGGAGGCAGGTCACGATGTCGTCGATGCCCTTGCCCTTAGGGGCGGTGCGGGCTGCGGTGAGGATGACCTTTGCAAGCAATTCGACGGATTCGAGTTCAGGGTTCAGTTTCATGGAAAGAAATTGGAGACACTGCTATTTATAACTTGAATCCGGCAACGGCTGCGTTTCAAAAACTTATTTACATATTCAAGTAAATATATTAATGATCACCATGACTCCCGAGGAAGCTGCAAAAAGAAAAGAAGAATGGGTCGCAAAGATGAAGCGGGAAGGCAAAATGAAAGAGGACATGACCGAAGACCACAAGTCCTGCCTCAACGCCCTCCAGAACCCTGTCCGGAGAAACATCCTCAAAGCCCTGGGGAAGCAGAAGATGTCCCTTGAAGAAATTAAAGCGGAATTCAAGCTCACGGACTCCCAGGCAAGCTACAACCTCAACATGCTCGAAAGCACCCTCTGTATCGAAAAAGAGGAAAGCGAAGAGGCTATGTATTACGTCCTGACCCCGCGGGGAGAAGGGTACGTGGAAAACGTGGAGTTGAAGAAGTAAAAGCAGGCAGCCTCCTTAAAACACGGATTTGTTTTTATTCCCAGAAACGCTAAAAAACAAAAAAATACAACCTTAAAACCTTTTTTTGTAATCACTTTTTTAGCCAGGGCTATCGCAGCGAATTCAAAAAAGATGGCAAGTTTTTCTTGATAATTGGAAGAGAAAAATGGATCCATCCAATGAAAACAACCATCTCAATGAAATCCATCATTCGGAATGAAACCTTTTCAATGAAATCCATCATTCGGAATGAAACCTTTTCAATGAAATCCGTCATTCGGAATGAAAGCCTCATATCGGTTTCAAAAAAGTAGATTCAAAAAAGTATTCAGGATGCCCAGGGTCCAAAAAAGACTGTAAGATTACTCCCGGGCATCAAAAAAGATCTGATTTTAGCGGATTTTAAACGTCCTCGTACTTTTTCAGGATATCCTCGAAGGCTTCCGCAACAACACCGAGCTTTTCCCTGCCGACCCCGAAGGTGCTGAGCTTGAAATACTTCGTAAGCCCTGACTTGATTCCGTGGATGTTCCTTTCTTTCAGTTCCCGGTAGAGGAAGTACCTGCCATTCTTGACCTTCTGGGAGATCTCGTAGAAGCCGGGGGCTTCAAAGAACATAAGGTCGTGAGAATGGGGTTTCTGCCCGCGCTGGATAAAGCCCAGGTCTTCAAGCCTTGCAGAGAACCAGCGGGCATTTTCGACTTCCTGGTCCCAGTTACGGACTCGCTTTACAACTTCAGGGAAAGAAGCCATCAGGGTCATGACCGTCGCCCCGCGGGCAGTGCATCCGAGAAGTTCGACTTCCTTTACCTTGCTGTGTACGGATTTCCTGAACACTATTGGGGCATACTCTCCACTTACCCCGAGCACCCCGACCGGCCCTGACGCTGCCATGGACTTGTGCCCGCTGCCCACAATGAAGTCTGCTCCTATTTCTTTGGCGGATACGGGCATCCTTCCCGCACAGTAAGCCCCGTTCAGGAGAAGGGGGACGTCGTATTCATGGCAGATTGAGGCTATCTTTCCGGCATCCGGAATGTTTCCGTAGCTCCCGTCAGGATAGGTTACAAGGGCAAGAGCAGGAGGTTTTCCGCTCTCCCTGATGACCTCTTCGATTGCCGTCCCGTAGCCTTCCGGGTCCAGGTAGTATTCGGGACTGCCTGCATGGGGCACGGCTTTGATATTCAGCCCGGCTCTTTCGGCTGCAACGTAAGATGAGTAGTGGGCAAGCCCGTCAAGCACGATCCAGTCCCCGGGCTTTCCCATAGAATGCATGACAGCAAACTTGGACTCTCGTGCCCCGTTTGTGACGCGGGCTTCGTCACAGCCAAGGAATTCGGGCAGTGCCTGGTGTACGAAGTCATGAATAGGAGGCTTTTTTATCTGGTCCAGGACCCCTCCGCAGAAGTCACAGACCGAGTAACCGTCTCCCCACTCCACGAGGGTCTGCCTGGCAGCTTCGGTTAAAAGCCCGCCTGTCTGGAGGGGGTCGATGTTGATGCTGCCCAATGTTTCACGCCGAATAAAACCGAATTTCTGAAGGGATGAGTCATCAAGTGTCATTTTCCTTACACCTCATAAATGCTAATTATCACTGGTAATTCATAAAAACGTATTGCAAAAGCCCCCTGGTATTTAAAAGAGAAAAAGCGCAGCTGAAAATGAGCTCTGCCAGGCAAAAGTCCACCGCAGCAGAAAAGGCTTCAAAAAGGCTGAAAAATAACCGAAAGATCCGGGAAAAACTAAAAAAGCTAATAAACCCGGAAAATTGGAGCAAAACGCCTCTTAAGAGGGCGTCCCGCTTTTTAATTTCGGAGCTTCGCGTTCAAGCCTTCAGGCGTTTACTGCCTTGCTGAAGACATCTGAAAACTCAACACACTGAGCAACCAGGATTGAAGCTGCGTCCCTTAAGACCTGAATAGGGTCCGAACCATCGGTTTTGATGTAAAGGATAGGATCGCTGATGCTCACATGCTTCATGTCGTAAAAGGCAATCTCAACCCTTTCATCCTTGATCAGGAGGTCCCTGAGCATGTTAAGGAGGGTATGGGTTTCGCCCTTGAGTTCGACTTCGAGTTCGTTCTCTGTTTTGGAAAGGATATTCAGTTCCATCGTGATCACCTGTGATTGGTGAGTTATATAAACAACTCTACCGAAACCTGGGTTCGGTACGAAGAGGGAAAGAGAACTTTACTGGATTCCTTTCCCGTACTCGGTTGAGATTTTGCGGGTTTCAGTCTTATTGCAGACCGGACATTTAAGCTTTTTCCCGTCCAGCTCGAGTTCTCCTCTGCAGTTCGAGCAGTATGCTTTCATGACCCCAAGGGAATCCTCAGATGTGGTGAGGCGCATTCTCTCAACGTCGATGACTTTTGCCCGTATGATATCAGAGGGCCTGAACTCATCAGCCAGCCTCTTGACATAGGAGTCCCGCACGTTTGAAACATGGAGGTCTCCCAGCCTTACATTAACGATTTCCCGACCGATTTTGCCCTCAATTCCTGCAATTTCCACCATTGCCGCGGACTCCCGGACGTCCGTGACCTTCCCGAAAACGACGTCTCCTACTTTCAGGATGTTCGGGACGTTTGTGGAAGGCAGGACAGAGACTACCCTGGCTTTCCTGGAGATCCTTACGCGGCCTGTAGCAGTGGAGTAAATGTCCCCCGAAAGTACGGAAGTCCCGGTTCCGGACCTGAACTCCTCGGTGGTCCCGACAAGTTCACCCGGGAGGACAAAAGACCCCATTTCAAAATCCTCTTCTGCTATCCCAACCTCCGGAGACACGGGAGAAGCAGATGTTTCCCTCTTATCTCTGGAAAAACCGGAATCTCTCCTATCTCTGGAAAAACCGGAATCCCTACGATCTCTGGGAGAAACGGAATCCCTACGATCCCTGGAAGAACCGGAATCTCTACGATCCCTGGAAGAACCGGAATCTCTACGATCCCTGGAAGGACCGGAATCTCTACGATCCCTGGAAGGACCGGAATCTCTACGATCTCTGGAAGGACCGGATTCCCTGGTATCTCTGGGAGAACCGGATTCCCTCTTATCTCTGGAAAAGCCGGACTCCCTCTTCTCCCTGGAAAAACCGGATTCTTTTTGATCCATGGGAGCTTTTTTCGGGTAAGGGAACCTCCTTTTGCCCTGGTCCTTAAATTGATCCTTATTTTCGGAGGCTTCTTTTGACTCCGCTTTTTCGGCAACTGGTTTTCCTTCGCTAGGCCCGGTTAATTTCTTTCTGGTAGTCTTATTTTTTCGGATTCTAATCTTAATCCCTCATTCAAATGATCGTTAATAGTGATTTGATAGATTATTAAGAGCGATTTGACGATATTTAAGAGATGTTTGAGACATTTAATAGTGATTTGACAGATATTTAATGGACATTTAATAGGTATTTTAATGGATATTTAATAGGTATTTTAATGGACATTTAATAGGTATTTTAATGGATATTTAATAGATACTTAATGAATATTTAGTAGATATTTAAGAGTGATTTTCCCCACAAATAACCATATCCTTACGGGTGGAAATTTTATATGTTTCTTCCCTCTAATTGCAGAGTACGGTTTAATACATAAGGCATATTTAAGTGAAGGCCTGCGGGCCTGTAGTTTTGAGGACATCCATAAGTCCCATGTATGCCGCTGTAAAACGGCTCAGGAATACAGGGTTTCGATTCAGGGAACAGTCATCCTGTAAATCTCTACCTCGATTACTTCTCGCTCCTTTTTGTGGAATTCAAAGGTCTTTTTAATAGGAAATTTCGCAACGTAAGAATGTGTAATGACCGCAGGCTTAATGAACTTTTGGATAAAAGCGAGGCTTCCGCGGTTGTGAATGGAATATATTATCTCGCTTGTTCTTAACGCTGCCGAAAGAAAGGGCCTGTCCCTGCCTTTAACCCTGGCCCCGAAGGGAGGGTTCATAAGCGTGGTCCTGACATGCCCGGAAATCTCCGCGATATCGGTGCACACAAAATCGACATCGACCCCAAGTTTTTCTGCATTCTTTTTTGCAAGCTCAAGGGCTTTTGGGTCCGCATCATACCCCACAACATGCTTTGCTCCGAGAAGCTTTGCCCCGATTGCAAGGATGCCGGTCCCGCAGCCCAGGTCCTGGACAGATTCCTCCAGATCCCCCTGCATATAAGCAAAATGCAGGATTTCAGCCGCCAGGAGGGAAGGGGTCTGGTACTGCTCAAGCTCAAGCTCGGGCTTCTCAAAACCTTCAACTTCCTCCAGCAAAATTTCAAGTTTTCTCTGTTTCATTTCTTTTTTTCATTTCCCTGCTTCAATCCCTGAATAAGAAGTGGTTTTGTTTCCCGGTCTGCCTTTTCCTGAACTGCCCGGTTCACACCGGCTCTTCCGTGATCTCGTCAAGCACAAGATGTTCCCAGTCCCGCTCCCCAAGCACGATCTCAAACTCCTGGGGAGTGAGCATGGGAGCAGGAAAACGGCCCACTTCATCGATGGCAAGCCTGGGGCAGGCGGTATTTACGAAAGCATCCACCTTGAACTGGAGCAGCTGGTCAGGGGTCACAAGGTCGATCAGGATGAGATGCGCCTCTTTCTCGTGCTTTTTTGCAAGGGCCTTCAGGGAGGAAGCAAGTTCCATCCTCTTCTGCCCGTTTTTGCTTGATACGATGATCCCGAAGACCTCAGCGTCCAGGGACCTGGCAATAACCGCGCTTCGCTGGCGGAGAACCCTTGAAGGGTCAACCTCACGGACTTCCCCTGAGAGGGGGTTTGCCACAAGGACTCGCTTTTTTGTGGAAAGGGAAACACCCAGGGGGTGGAAATCCCCGCTTCCTATGTAAAGGTACTCATCGCAGGCTTCAGCCCTTGCCGCCGAAAAATTGCAGCCGAGCACCTGCCCCGGATAGGCAAGCCTGGAATCCCCGCGCCCGATCACGCAGGTCTTCCCCCGGGTTTCGAGCAGTTTGCAGGCTTCCTGAAGCTTGTGGACGTGCTGGACTGTGGTGATCAGGCCGATCCGCTGGCCCTTCAGTTCCTGGAGAGCCTTTTCGACCACAGGAAGGACGTCCACTGCAGAGCGCGTTTCGATGAAATAGACTTTCTCGGAAAGTTTCGTGTCTTCCAGTTCCGCATGCCCGAAATGGAAGAGGAGGTCCACGTGCCCGAGCAGGGTCCGGTCCAGGTCGCAGGCCCCAAAACAGGGGTCTCCTGAGATCAGGACCTCCGCTCCGGTGGCTTCTTCAACCCTTTTTGCAAGCTCCGGGCCTTTTCGCTTGAGCCCCTCGGGAAACTGGAAACCCACAAGCTTTGCGCCCGTTTTCCTTACAACGTCGATCAGATAATCGAGCCTGAGATCAAACGCTTCACTGATCCCCAAAGACATCCTTGATCTCCACGCCTTTCTCGCTAACATCAATGGTAACGAGGATCTTGGGCTCAACGCCGAGATCCCTCATTTTTAAAGAGCCGCCCCCGCGCCCAATAACGGAAACAACGTCAAGGACTTCAACGCCCATACCTTTTAGGGCCTTCACAAGCGCAAGGAGGGTTCCCCCTGTACTGATAACGTCGTCCACAAGCAGGACTCGGTCTCCTTTCTTGAGCCCGTTTATGTAAAGGACACCTTTGGAATAGCCGGTGCTCTGGGAAAGCTCCACTTCCCCTTCAAGGTAATACGGGCGCTTCCGGACAATAGTAAGGGGAATCCCTGTTTTCAGGGAAAGGGCGTTTGCCACAGGGATGCCCATGGCTTCCACGGTAAGGATGGTGTCCACGTTCAGCTCTGCAATCTTCAGGATATAATCGGAGATTTCCTCCACCAGGCGAGGATCGATAGATGGCACGCCGTCCGAAATGGGATGGATGAAGTAGTTGTATTCACCCCGCTTGATCACAGGAGCATTTACAAGTGAGCTTTTCAGTCTTTCAAGCATGGTTTTAACCTTTATGGGCTGTCTTAATATTTAGATAAGGCTGTTGAAGTATTCCGGGAAATAGTGAATTAGTGAATCTGAGATATTATCCTATAAAATACCCTTTTAAATCTATTGCCCTTTAAGATCTCAAAACATATCATTATGCCAGTATTCATTATGTCAGTATTACGTCAGAGGTATTATGCCAGTATCATGTCAGTTGTATTGCCTTCCCGCTGGCAGCCACATAAACGGCAGGACGGATAGCTGTCAGGGAAAAACAAACCGAATTCAGGGAAACATCAAAGTATTTAATATAATTTTGGATTTCCAGATCAGACTTTCCCTATTGCAAGGAACTTATATTAAATAATTATTTCAGTGTTAATAAATTTAAAGATGCCCCAGGGAGAATTCCGGAAAAAATATGGCAACATGATGGAAAAACGGATAACAGAATGGAAAAATGAAGGAAGCACAACAAAGTAAGGATAACAAAGTAAAAAATAGAAAAGACAGGGTAAAGATTTATTACCCTGGCTTCAGCTGCATCCTGTTCAGGCATTCTGCTTGATTTTGTTATTATTCATCCACTGCCCGATTCCTGGAATTCCGTTTTTCGAAGGATTGACTGCCCCTGCAGGATTGAGCAGTCCAAGGACCACATATGGGTTGGTATCTGCCTGCTTCATTTCGTTCAGGATGGCTTCGTTAATGTCAATGACGGCAATTTCCGAGACCATCCCTTCCTCGTCCCAGTTGTCCTTATCCATAAGCCAGAGGTCCATCAGGTACTTTGAAACCCAGGCAGGATCTCCTTCCTGAGCCCCGCATTTTGCATTGACAGGTGCAAAGTCAAAACTCAGTACGACTGCCTGCATTGTTCCTGCAGTCCTGTTCGTGACCACGAAGATTCCGGCCGGAGCCACTCCAAGAGCTACTTTTTCTTCATCTGTCAGTGCGGATACCCAGATTCCTCCCTTTCCGGGGGTTGTATCCCAGCGCTTCACGAAAACATCTTCTTTGCACCAGTTCGGGCAGGAGAAAACAGTATAACTTACTCCGGCCTCAAGCGGATAGTTCTCCTCCATCCAGTTTGCAATCACATAACCGCTTGAGACTCCGGGACAGAAGTGGTTATGCACTTCCAGGCACTGCATAAGTTCGTAATCAAACTCCCCGGTAGCCCAGGCGTTGGATATTGTGAGAATTGCAAACTCACGGCCATTGAATACCTTTGCACCGACCTTTTCATTCCAGGATGCCTTGGAATCGTCATCAGATACAAGATCCTCAAAATTTATGTTTTCCGTTACCTTGTAGCTGATCTCTTCCCCGGCTCCATAGGAAACCTCAATATAAGTACAGTTCCCGGAATCCCTGTCAAAGAAAGCAAACCAGAGAGGGCTGTTCCTGGAATTCTGGAGAACCAGGAGATTCTTCGTGTACTGCAGATCCCTTCCATAGAACTCTGCATAGAAATCATCCAGGTAAACATAAGATTCCGCAGGAGACCCGATATCCGTTATGATGAGGGTATTTTCCGGCCCCATGTCACCTAACTCTGTTTCGGCTGCAGCAAAAACCTGAGTCATCAATCCCGAATTCTCATATTCCGCCGCCATCCCCGGAACCGAACCCAGGGAAAAAACCAGCGCTGCAAGACATAATAAAAGGATCATTTTTGCCCTTGTCACAATATTATTCATCACGCATCATTTCTCCAGATTTCTTCAATCAAATTAAGTTCGTACACCCTTCAGCATGTATAGAGAATACATTTCCGAAAGATATGGAATAAAAATTAAGATAAAATTAATATAGAATAATGTTTAGTGTTAAAAAAAATACAAAAAATAATACATAAAACTTTCGAATTTTGTTAACATCGAAAAATGAAGGAAAGTGGAGAGAAAAATGAAGGAAAGTAGAGAGAAAAATGAAGGAAAGTAGAGAGAAAAATGAAGGAAAGTAGAGAGAAAAATGAAGGAAAGTAGAGAGAAAAGGGTGAAAAAAGAAAAAAGTGAAAAAAGAGAAAATTAAAATTTAAGGATCAGACAATCGTGTCAAAGAGCCCTGTTACAAACTCTGCCAGTTCGATGCTCTTTGCGGTGGAAGTCATCAGGGTATCGGCACGGCAGGCCTGGCAGCCGAGCCTCTCGAAGGCAAATTCATCTGCCCGGTCCCTTTCATCGAAAACGAAAACGTCCAGGAATTCCTGGTAGTACTCCGCAACTCCCATGGAAGAGACTTCAAGCCCGCAGGCCTGCATGAGCTTTCCGGCAGGACCGCTTACTGGAGCGTTGCCGATGATAGGGCTGACTGCAACGACTTTTTTCTCTTTAAGAAGGTCTTTCATCCCGGGGAGGGAGATTATCGGGCCGATGCTAGTTATGGGGTTGCTGGGGCCGATAAGGACGCGGTCATCGTTTTCAAGGGCATTAAATACCTTTTCTGCGATAGAGGCTTCGGAAACTCCCAAGATATCGACTCCTTCCACCTCGGGTTCCCCGTGATATCCGACCCAGAAGTCCTGGAAATGCATGGGGCCTTCGGGGGTTTCGACATATGTGGAAATAGGGTCATCGGACATGGGCAGGATCTTTGCCCTGATCTTGAAGAGGGACGCAAGCTTTTCGGTTGCCTCGCTTAAGGTTGCCCCGTCCCGGAGCAGGTCCGAGCGTATTATATGAGTTGCCCGGTCCCTATCCCCGAGTTTCATGCTTTCTTCTACCCCGAGGGCCTGCATGTATTCATGGGTCAGGAAAGTATCGCCTTCGATGCCCCACCACTTTTTCCGGTCGATCTGGCCTGAGAAAAGGTATAGGATGGTATCCAGGTCGGGAGATATCAGGTTCCCCGAGACCCAGAGGTCTTCGGCAGTGTTCACTACAACGGTCAGTTCCTCATGGGGGAGGATTTCCTTGAGCCCGTCAAGGAGTTTCGGAGTTCCGGTGCCGCCTGAAAATATGATCATGATGATACCTTGTTATGGATTACTTCATCTTTCGGGTAGCAGGTATTCTTCACTGCAAAGTTTTCAGCATCAAAGTAATAGTAACAGCAATATATAATGACATCTGTCTAAAAGATGATGAAGGTCGTCCTTGATCCTGTGCACGGTTACATCGAACTGGACGAAATTGTCCAGGAAATTCTGGCCACTCCGCAGCTTCAGCGGCTCCGGAGGGTCAGGCAGCTTGGCTTTTCCAACCTCGTTTATCCGGGGGCAAACCACACTCGTTTTGAGCATTCTCTGGGGGTTATGCACCTGGCTTCCATGCTCATAAAAAACCTAGACTCCATCGACGGGGAGAAAAAAACAGAACTTAAAGCCGCATCCCTCCTGCATGACGTGGGCCACGGGCCTTTTTCCCACGTGACCGAGAACATCATAGACAAATACACCCGGCGCAGGCACGATGATGTGAGGGAGATCCTGGGGAAAGGGGAACTTAAGGAAGTTCTGGAAAAGTACGGGATTTCCCCGGGAAACCTGGCAAAGCATATCAAAGGGGAGACTTCTATCGGGCAGATCCTGAGCAGTGAAATTGATGTGGACAGGATGGACTACCTGGTAAGAGATGCCCATTACACAGGCGTTGCCTTCGGGGTTGTGGACTACAACCGCCTGATCAACCAGATGCAGTTTTATGAAGACAGGCTCGTTGTCGGCCAGGGAGGGCTCAAAGCCGCCGAGTCCCTGCTGGTCTCGCGCTTCTGGATGAACACCTCTGTCTACTATCACCACGTGGGCAGGATTTCAGAAGCCATGTGCTCAAAAGCCGTGGAATACATGATAGAAAACGGGGAACTTGACCCCTCAAAGCTCAGGCAGATGGACGACATAGACCTCGTGGCAGCCATGCGCCGTGCAAGCGGACACGGAGAAGAGCTATCCAGAAGGCTTGACACCCGCAGGCTCTACAAGAGGGCCCTTTACGCCGGGCTGGATGCAGTCGGAAAAGGCGTGCTCAAGCACCGGGGCAAGGTCCAGAGGGTGGAAACAGAGATCGCCGAACTTGCAGGCGTGGACCCAAAAGACGTGCTCGTGGATATCCCGAAGATGCCGGAGATGTCTGAAATGCGGGCCCTGATAAAAACCGACCACAGGATGATCCACTTAAACGAGGCTTCTCACTTTGTATCCATTCTGGAAGAAGCCCACATGGACAACTGGAGGCTTGGGGTCTACAGCCCGAAAGAACACTGTGAAGCCGTGGGAAAAGCTGCCAGGGACTTTTTTGATGTCAAGAAGACGATAAAACAGTTTAAGCTGAGCGACCTCTGAAAATAAATAAGGGAAAAGGTAAAGCAGGGAAAAGGGGATTTCTCCGCTTGAGGCTGCGCCCCTTTCAGGACTTAGGTTTTTATGCACAAAAACTCAATAAGTTTATAGGGTCAGAATAAATGTTGAGAGAAAACGTTGAGAGAAAACGTTGAGAGAAAACGTTGAGAGAAAACGTTGAGAGAAAACGTTGAGAGGGAAGATTTTTGTTTCAGATTACAAGGAAAGTCGGCAGAATCGAACTCCTACTCGATGCGAAAAAACTGGGAGACGATTACCTGCTGACCCTTACGGGGGGAAAAGAGCATGCTGGCGCTGTTGCAGTGGGGTTATTCGATGAGAAAAGCCAGCGTGCAAGCTCTTCTGTGATTTGCCTCCCGGGGCACCGGGAAGAGCAGCTCGCCCTACAGGGCGCAAGGCTCGTTAGCAGGGCTACCCGGGGCACAAGCGTGTTTGTCGCCGGGATCCATCTGGACGACATTAGCCCCGAAGAGATAAGGGAGATCGTCTCGATATCCGGGGAAATGATAGAAAAGTTCATAGCCTTTTGTGAAAAGGCCAACAAAACGGAAGAGAGAGAGGAATAAATGGAAATAATAGTAGGAATTAGCGGGGCCTCAGGGGTCCAGTACGGAATCCGCCTCCTTGAAGTGCTGGCAGAAAAAGGGGTAAAGACCCACCTGGTACTGACGGAAGCTGCAAAACAGATTATAGAAATCGAAACTGACTACTCACCTGAAGCAGTTCAAAAACTTGCGACCTGGAACCATGCCCAGAAAGACTTTTCAGCGCCCATAGCCAGCGGGTCCCACGCAACCGGAGGGATGGTCATCGCCCCCTGCAGCATGAAAACCCTGGGAGCAGTCGCAAACGGGATCTCGGATACCCTCCTGACAAGGGCCGCAGACGTCTGCCTGAAGGAGGAAAGAAAACTCATCCTCCTGACCCGGGAAACCCCCCTCAGCCTTATCCACCTTGAAAATATGCTCAGGGCCAAAAGGGCAGGGGCAAGCATCCTCCCGGCATGTCCGGGCTTCTATTCCAGGCCGAAAACAATTGATGACCTTATAGATACGATGGCAGGAAGGGCTCTTGACCTTCTCGGGATTGAAAACGAGATATATCGGCGCTGGGAATGAACGGAAAAGAAAAAAACAGGCTGAGAAGAATCAAAAATGAAGAAGAATAAAGAAGATATGAAAAAGATATGAAAAGTAAATGTGAGTAAAAATGAGTAAATATGAGTGAATATGAGTAAAAATATTCAGATGTAAAAAAGGTTTTCAAAGAGGTGATGAAGGATTACAGCCCCTGACTCTAACGAAAACTATATAAATAATAATCGCCTTTGAGAGGAAGCACTTCATGGGATAGTAGGGTAGCTTGGTCCATCCTCGAGCGTTTGGGACGCTTGGACCGCGGTTCAAATCCGCGCTATCCCATCAAATTTTACACTTTTTTATGAGATTTAAAACCCAAAATGAGTGCCAGCGCCTGCATAACATTTTAAAAATATTAATTTTTAAGTAATATCTTTATAAATGACGGGTAATTTTAATACAGAAAACTTACTATCTTATTTTATCAAGGAGTAAATGGATTACTCCCCCCTTATCACCCATTTAGAATCATATTATTTGAGCCGTTTTTATGTAGGGGTAAAATACCATGGAACAGACAATAAACGATTTAAAATGTAAAATAACAGATAACACCCTGACATCCGCTGACCTCTTCGTATTCACGAACAAGTTGAAGGACAGCAGGCGGGAAGGAACCCCGATTGTCAGGAATGTCTCGCCTGCAAACATCGACCTTCTCGAGATATATGCCTTTGCCCTGCAAAAGCTGGAGATGGCAGAAGCGGACAGTGACAGCGGACTGAGAGCAGCGGACTGGAGAGAAAGCATCGACGACTTCAGCAAACTCAAAGGGTTTGTTGACGAACTGGAAAAGAGCGAACTCATCACAAAAGTCTCCTGGAATGTAGGGGGAATGGCAATCTATGACATAAAGAATCCAGAAGCCTACAAGACCTTCGTTTACTGGAACATCCAGGCTGTTCTGGACAACATACTGCTTTTTGAAGAACTCTGAAACGGGAATGAGTTAAAGCAGAAAAGAACTGAAAACATAAAGAAATCCCGCGGCATAAAAACTGCCCGGATATAAAGTAATAAAGCACATGCCTGCTTCAAACCTGGCATGTGCAAACAACCCCAATCAGGTTGCCCTGAATCGAATTTTGTATGCTATTTTACTCTTGCTTTTTACTCTTGCTTTTTACTCTTGCTTTTTACTCTTGCTTTTTACGCTTGCTTTTTACGCTTGCATCTTACTCTTGCATTTTACTCTTTATACTCAAGCTTAAACTGCTGAAGGAACTTATCTGTGCCTTACGACGCAGTTTGAAAGCCCGATGATTTCCACGATGTCGCTGTTGTCCGGGGAGTGCACGATCATCTGCCCTTTCTTGAGGTAGGGTATCCGGCGCTCGTATTCTTTCGGGACTTTTAAGGAACTGATTGCGGCATCGTTGTTGAGGTTCAGGACCAGTTTCGTGTTTATCTGCTTTATGACCGTATCATCGATGTCCTGGGGATCCTGGGTGATCAAAAAGAGCCCGAGGCCCTCTTTTCGGCCCTGGCGGGCTGCATCTGCAAAGCGTGAGATGATCAGGCGGGAGTGTTCCCCGTTTGCCCGGGAGAGATAGCGGTGGGCTTCGTCCAGTGCCAGGATGATAGGAGTTTCCTTGATGGCCTCGGTCCCGGTGGTGCCGAGCTTGTTGTCTACGATCAGGTTCATGATGGTAAGCACTATAAGGTCCCGGATCCGGGGAGCGCTGATGTACTCGGTGGGAAAGACCGAGACCTGACCCGGCCTGAAGATCCGGTCCAGGAGTTCCGTGATCGGGGTAGCAGCCTGGTCAAAGACCTTCGAGAAGAAGCGGCTCTTTACCCTCCTCACGATCCCGTCGTAAGAGGACTCGTGGAGCTTCCCGCTGTCAACGTAATGGGAACGTGTGCCTTCATTGTCAATGTAGGAGATGAAGTTCAGGTAGGTGTGGGGCACACTTGATTTGAAGAAGTCCCCAAGGAGCACCTCAAGCCCGATGTACTGGAGTTCGGACATCCCGGTTGCGGCAATCAGCCAGGAATTGTGCTCCACAAGAGAGAAGGGGATGGTAAATTCTACCTGCTCGGCTCTGGACTTGTCTCCGGGATAGGTCTGCCCTTCCACCTTTGCTACGAAAGCCTTTGTGGACTGGACACGGCCGTATGCCACCTTTTCGGACTCGAACCTGAACCTGTCGTCCTCACTCAGGGTCTCGTTGTCCTCGAAAATCTGGGAGTATTCGTCCTGAGGGTCCATGATCACCAGGCAGGGGTTTTTCCGGGCCCCGTCAGGAGAGTTGCGCAGCCTGTAACGGTTGCTTTCGGCCATGAACTGGCGCAGGATATTTTTGGAAAGGAAGGTCTTTCCGGTCCCGGTGCTCCCGCAGACCAGCATATGCCGAAAGATTAGCGGGTCGCCCATGGAGTAGTCGTTCCTCAGGTAGTAGGCAACGGTTTCAGGCTCGGAATGAGTCTTTACGAGCTCGCCTCCCACACTAAGGTGCCCGAGGAAAATTCCTTCTTCCGGGATGTTCAGCCCTGTCTGGACCTCAATCCGGTCCCGGACAGGCAGGATAGGGGTGTTCGGGCGGGGAATCCTGTCCGCCATCCTTCGAGTTAGTGCTGTCCCCCCATTTTTCCGGTAGAGGATGCAGAGGGGGTCAAGGTAGGCCAGGAACTTGTAGTCAGATTCGTTTACGGGGCTTGAGCGGGTATTGAGCATGCGCCGGGAATGGATTTCCGTTGCATCGTCCACAGCGAATTCCTGGCGGTACTGGAGCTTTCCGATTCTTGCAAAAAGCTTTTCTCCTCCCTCATAAGGCACGACAGCGTAAGTCCCGAGCCGGATCTCACTCCGGTGGGAAGAAGTGATGTAGCCGGTAATCGTTGCTCCTGCAGAGGTTATTTCAAGGGGGTCAATCCCGGTGGTCACGATCCCGAAAGCCTCTCCCACCGGGGCCCGGATGTTCGAGACCCCTTTATCATAGGCCGGGAAGGCTTCAAAAGGAAGATCAGCCTTTTCGGGAGCACGGGAACCCAGAGACTCCAGGGGGTCTTCAAAAGCCGCAGGCCTGCCTGAGCCTGTCGAAGAAGAACCCGACGCAGAACTTGAGTTTGAAACAGGGTTTGAAAAAGGGCCTGAAGCAGGGTCTGAAACAGAGTCTGAAACTGAGTCTGAAACTGAGTCTGAAACAGGGTTAAGAGAAGGACCCGGGTCGGGCCCGGCTGCTGAAGCAGCTTTTGAAGCTTTGTTTTCGGGACTTTTTTCGGTCCCCGGGCCCTCATCCGGAACCGGGGCTTTTTTTCCTTTGCCAGAGGCAAAAGCCAGGATATCGGCATCTTCATACTTCACTGATCTTACCCCAACGTGTGTCATTATAATCTTTATCAGGACTCATGTTTTCAAAGAATTTGTCAATCTCTTGCCTTTCCACCTTCCGGATTTTTGCCAGGTGGTCCGCCTTCGTTAAAGTGAGGGGAAAACCATGAAGGGAAAGGTCGAAGAGCACCTTTTTGGTAATTTGCATCCGCAGGAAATCGTCTTTTACGAGCCCGTAAGGGGACTCGACCTTGAAGACCACGTCCGTGGAAGGGACGTAGAGCATGAAAAAGCATAAAGCGTAATCTTCCAGCGGGAATTTGTGCCGAAGCTGCTGCCGGAGCCTGTCGCCTGCCGCAAGGGGAGATGTCCCAGATAACAGCTTCTCGTAAAACCTGTTGGGTTGCAAGAACCAGTTCGTATAGGTAATATAAGAGCTTCTGGAACCGAAATTTTTGCCGGGATTCCTTCCATTTTTACCATTCTTACCGGAATTCCCCGAATACCAATCTCCTGAGCCCTGTCCAGAGCCCTCGCTTCCGCATTTCTCAGGTGATAGGAGGTTTCGGAAAAACTGGGAGTCAAGCGTCCAGGGCAGGTCAAAGCCTTCGCTCTTTTTCCGGACGCTGTCCATGATCTGCATGTCAATGGGATTTTTCACAAACCCGATAACCGGAACCCGCTTTTCCAGGAAATGGTCCACGATATCGATGTAGTTCTGGAGGACCTTCCTGGCATCCTCATTCTGCCGGATTTTTACGTCCTCGTCATCCAGCACCAGCCAGTACATGAGCTGTTTCGGGTAAACCGTCCCGTCCATGATGAAAAAGCCTGAAGGGTCCACCCTGTCCTTCATGAAAAGAATGTGCTCCGACTCCGCCAGGTACATGGCAAGGCTGTGCACCATGTCCGGAAATTTCTTATTCAGCTCGTCCGGCGCAATCCTGACAAGCTTTGCCCGTCCCATCCCCTCATCAAACTCCTCCCACCCGGAAGTCGCCTGCATGGCCACACTCCGGGAAGAAGAATAAGCCGCACACACAATCGTCCTGTACCTCTGGACATCAAGATCAGTAGGCGTTGCAGCCAGCCCGCAGTGGCAGAAGTCAACAAAAAGCCCGCTGTCATAGGTCTTCGGGTTCGTGCTCCCGCTGTCGCAGGCATAGGTCACGGGGTAAGGGTCT
This sequence comes from Methanosarcina sp. KYL-1, assembly GCF_024372725.1. Lineage (GTDB taxonomy): Archaea > Halobacteriota > Methanosarcinia > Methanosarcinales > Methanosarcinaceae > Methanosarcina. Next base: position 24,183 of record NZ_VOUA01000014.1, on the reverse strand, counting down.
TCGCACTCCGCCATAAGCTCGGTCCTGACCACCCCCCTGAAGAGCCGGTCCACAGCCTTCAGGATGACCTTCCCGTCTACCTTCAACTCCTCGAGAAGCTTATAAATATCAGCCGCAGTCTTCGGCTCCTCAAACTCAAAAGACCGGTCAATCCTCTCTGCCAGCTCCGAGATCTTCCGCATGTGCACGGGCTCAAGGGTCATGAACAGAAGATACTTTCAGGAGTGATATATATTTATTGAGTGGGTAACTGAAATATCAACTCAACACACCATTTTTCCAGAAAAAGTTCTTCTCAGGGTTCCGCTCAAACCTTTCAAACACACTCGGATAGAGCCCCGGATACCTTGCTTCCTCCAGAGGGATGCAGAACATCCTTTCCGGGCTGTCAGGGTCCCCGCCAAGCCCTACAACAACGAAGAAAGGGAGCCTGTTTTCAGCGGCAAAATCCTGGTAACGCCTTAACTGCTGGGGATTGGACCACTGAAGTTTCCCCTCATATAGATCTGACCGGAACTTACATTCTACACAAAAAACTTCATTTTTTGGCATGTAGCGCATGACAATATCCGGCCCGGCATCTGACTCGACGAATCGGTCATGTTTTCGTGCCATGTCCGTGCTCCACTGGACGACGGAAAAATACCTGTTATCAAATAAGTCTACTACACACCTTTCAAAATTATCCCCTTTTTCCACGGATTCATCTTCCAGTAATACATCAACTACTTTACTTAGTTTAGTTAGAAACCCTATGATAAAACCTCCGTGATTCCAGAAAAAGAGGAAGTTTCTGCATAAATATATAGATTTATATATGTTTAGAAATATTTTTAGAACTACTTAAAAAATAAATCTGATTTCATGTATAATTCAAACCTTTTTCGGGAAAGGCCGGTTGCGCAAGCGCAACCGGTGAGAACGTGGGGTAGATCTGCAGCTTAAAACCGGATAACCTGGAGAAGCCAAAAACCTGAATCCTTAAAAAAGTTCAGGCCTGAGAAATTTAATTCAAATCCCCCTTTCTCCATGAAAATTTCTTCTTCGGGTCCCGCTCAAATCTTTCAAACACGCTGGGGTAAAGTGCCGGGTACCACGCTTCCTCGAGAGGGATGCAAAACATCCTTTTCGGTTTCCTGGCTTTTCCCCCGAGGCCTATTAACACGAAAAAGGGGGCCTCGTTATCCCGGGCAAAGGTCCGGTAGCGTTCAATCTGGGCGGGTTCGGACCATTGGAGCTTGTCTTTGTAGAGGGAAGACCTGAACTTGCACTCGATGCAGAAGACTTCGTTTGTGGGCCTGTAGCGCAGGACAAGGTCAGGGCCACAGTCCGATTCGACAAAACGGGTATGTTTTCTTCCCATGTCCGTGGTCCACTGGATGAGGGAAAAGGTTTTTTCGTCGAAGAGGTCTACCACATACCTCTCGAAGTCGTTTCCCTTTTCCTCGGACTCGTTTTCATGCATTACATCCATGATTTTTGATAATTTTCTGAGCAGCCCCATAGACAACCATCCTACAGTTTCTGTTTTTTGCAAAGATGTGAAAGTATTCGAGCATATTTATAAAATGTGGTGGTCGGAGAGAAGAAAAAAATAAGGCCTAATAAGAGTTCAAAAAGGAAAAAATCCTCAAAGTAGATTATATCAGGAAAAATGCAGCACCTCCACTCAAGGGCTCATATTCCGGGTACTTAAACTGATGCCCTGGTATTCCCGGAAAAACTTAATCTCAAAGAGGGTATAATATATACATATAGGGATATAAAACCCAATCAAATATCAGAAAATATTAAAATCTCAGGATTCTATGCCTATGGGGGAAAGGCAGGGGAATTACACAGAGAAGCTCATAACACCGGAAAGAGCAGCGGAGCTCATGGAAGAGGGCGGCTGGAAGCGGGCGGACCTGCACGTGCACACGAACTGCTCTTTTGACGTGCTGCCAGCCGGAAACCTGCACCCTGAGAAACTTTATGAAAAGGCCCTTGGTGAGGGGCTGGATTTCATTACTTTTACAGACCACGATACCGTTGAAGCGTACGAAATCCTGGGCTGGGAACGGGAAAAGCTGGTCACCGGAATTGAAATGATGGTGCACGACCCGGAATGGGCAGGACACACGCTCCATGTGAACGTCTTTGACCTGGACCGGGAAGAGTTTGAGGAACTCAGAGAGATTGCGGAAATCGAACACAGCCTGAAAAGCTTTGTCCACTACCTGAAAAAAAACAGGCTTCCATTCATATACAACCACCCGTTCTGGTTTGAATTCCATCAGGAACCAAACCCTTCAGTGGTGCCCGGGCTTGCAAAGCTCTTCCCGGTACTGGAATATAACATGCACGAACCGAAACTGAAAAACGAGCTAACAATCTCCATTGCGGAAACGTTAGGAAAAGGAATAGTCGCGACCACAGATTCGCATACAGGGAAATTCGGGCAGGTCTATACCCTGGCAAAGGGAGAGAGTTTCAGGGAGTACTTCAGGAATATCGAGAAAGGAAGAAACTACATTGTCACGGAAGACCTGACAAGAGAGTTTCTGATTGAAGAAATGAACACCTGGATCGACCTTATTTTTGAAAAAAGCCGGAAAAGCCAGGAAATCAAAACCTTTCTGACAGGAATAAAATCCCTCGACACAATGGTCAGGCTCTCCAGGAGTGCCCTTTTGAACTGCTTCCCCGGGCTTAACCGGACAACCATGAACCTGCTCTACATGATTTCAAATACAGGCCTTCCAGCCTCTTTCTACCTCCATTCGGAAGAGAACCTGGCAAGGGAAATTGAAAAACAGATAGAAAATGAAACATGGAAATGAAAACGCAAAAACAGAGTCATAAAACAGCATCAAAAAGCAGAAGCAAAAAACGGCACAAAAAAGCATCATAAAAAACAGGCCTTAAAGATTCGTAAATACCTTCTTTTTTAACATTTTTCTTTTTCCCACTCTCCCATTTCCATTCAATTCGGCATCTAAAAAGATCAAAGGTTTGCCCTGAATCTGGTTTTTACGCATATTATAAAAAAATCAAAAGGTTTATATCACGAAATTGTTTAGTTCCTATTACATAAAAAATGATAAATTAGTATGATTTTTAACTATTATATTACTTAATGTTATTAAAAGGTGTAAACAAAATGGAAAGAAAAAGAACATTAAGGACACTATTATTTATTTTATTCATAATTTCATGCACCGTGCTTCTCACATCGCCCGCAGCGGCAGAGGATAGCAGCATAACGAGAAGTTTTTCGAAAGAGAACCCGGCCCCGAACGAGGAGTTTGAAGTGATTCTCACAATTTCCGGGCTCAGGGCTGCAGGAATTGTGGAAAGTATTCCTGAGGGGTTCACCTATGTTTCGACTTCATACCCTGCAGACGGAAGAGTCAGCGTTTCAGGCCAGAACCTTGTATTCTCCGTGCTGGACGACAGGAAAATTGTCTACAGGGTAAAGGCCCCGGTTTCAGGCAGCGGGAACTTCGAAGGCCAGTGGAATGACATCCTGAACCAGAAAAAAGGCACAATACAAGCTTCGGAAGTTTCCGTAGATCCGGATTCGAAAGCTGCGGAAGAACAGGAAGCAGAAACCGAAAAAAGCCCTGCAGGAATTTTCCCGGTGATATCCGGAGTTATGGCGGCTGCTCTTGCAGTTTCGGCTTATGGAAAACGCGTTTAAAGCAAAAAGAGGCGACAAAATGAAACACGAGATCAAACAGCCCATAAGACAGGGATTGAAACGGGAATTAAGACAGGGGTTGAAGAAGGTGGAAGGGGGATCGAAACATGGACTGGCCCTCACCGTGCTCATTCTCATGCTCGTTTCAAACATGCTTCCAGCAGGAGCGGAAGGAGCCGGAGCTGCAGGAGAAAGCCTCCAGATGTCAAAAAGTGAGCTTTCGGATACGATCATCCTGTACATGAAAATCCTGTACCTGGGAGAGGAAGGAGAGCTGCCCGAAGCTGAGTTTCTCACCGGGGCAGCAGCCGCATACCTGGAGCAGGCTGCTGAATCCGACGGCTCGGTCCTGAAAATCGCAACCCCTAACGTGATAAAGTCCGCGTCCTTCATAGGGGATTCCAACCTGGGGGTTTTTGCCCACCTCTCAAACCCGCCCCTCATGAAAATGGATGCTGACGGGCACCTTGTAGGGCAGCTGGCAGAAAGCTACGAGGTTTCGGAAAATAACACGCAGTGGACATTCTACCTGAAAGATGACCTTTACTGGAGCGACGGGAAAAAGGTAACCCCAAAAGACATTGAGTTTTCCATCCGCTACTACGGAGAAAAAACCCCCTGGGCAAGGTGGATCAACGATACCCTGGAAAGTTCGGCAGTTTCGGATGCCGACAACTCCGTGACCTTCAAATTCAACAAGCCCTACACCCGCATCAACCTTGAATTTGCGACTTACGACATCCTGCCCGCCCATGTATGGGAATCAATCGAGAACCCCATGGAATACTTAAACGAAGGCCCATACGTTGGCTGCGGTCCCTACTACCTCAAGCAGATAGACCTCAATGCCGGAAAACTCGTATTCGAGAAAAACCCGTACTGGAAAGGAAAAGCCCCGGCATTCGGAAGCGTGGAGGTCCACTTTTATTCCAATGTGGACGTAGCCACCCTGGCCCTTGAAAACGGGGATGCTGATACTTATTACAAGTACGCAGGGTCATACCCCTACCCCAACATAGAGCAGCTTGAAAAGACCGGAGATTTCGACTTCCTGGAAAAGACAAACATCGGGCTTGTCTTCCTGGCCCCTAACCTGAAGAAAGCCCCCCTCTCGGACCTTGAATTCAGGGAAGCACTTTCCTATGCCGTAAATTATGAGGAAATCGTCAGGCTCGAGACCCTCGGGTACGGAGACGTCCCGAACCACGGGTTTGTGCCTCCGTCCATGGAGGCTTTCAAGGAAACCGAAAAGCTTGAGTACAGCCCTGAAAAGGCCAGGAAAATCCTGGAAAATGCAGGATATTCGGACAGCAACGGAAACGGTATCCTTGAAGGCAAAGACGGGAAAGACATCGAACTTGAAATCCTGATAAGGCCGGACTATGCCCGCACCGGGGAACTTCTGAAGGAATACCTGGAACAGGTGGGCATTGCCGCCAACCTGAGGACTGTGGACGCAGATACCTGGATCACCATGAAGGACAGCTATGCCTATGACCTGACCGTCACCCGTTCAACCCCCTGGGGCATGCTTATGCACGCAAGCTGGGGAAGCGGCTATTTCGATTCCAGAAGGACCGGGCAGGGAGTCATGCACAACGTGGAAGACCCCAAGTTCCTGCAGCTCTGTGACGAGGCCCTGGCAACAACTGACCCCGCAGAACTTGAGGCCTGTGCCCACGAGCTTCAGGACTACTATGCAGAAGAGTTGCCGGCAATTCCCCTCTACTGGAACAATGTGGTAACGCCGTTCAACCGGGAATTCGAAGGCTGGTATGCAGACCCTCTCTACGGGATCTATAACCTGGACAACTTTTTGAATGTACATGGGATCTGAGGCACCGCATGACCCCATATTTTTTCATTTCGTCGTACAGCTTCACCTTCCTCAACGTACATGAGGTATGAGGCCAGGTATGAGGAAAGGGCAGCCTCTACGACACTTTGAAAACGACAAAACGATTTGAAAAAGGCAAAGAGATTTGAAAACGGGAAGGTGATACAATGCGTGAAGGGCTAAAAAAAGTGGTCAGGTATGCGGCCTCTTTTTTCCTCATAGTTACTCTCAACTTTGCGCTCCCGAGGCTCATGCCAGGAGACCCCGTAAAAAACCTCATAGGAGAGGACGTCTACGTTTCGGAGGGAGTAATGGAGGAGCTGAGGGCCGGGATGGGGCTGGACAGGCCACTTTACGAGCAGTTTACAGCTTACATCGGAGACCTACTCCGGCTTGACCTGGGATATTCGTATCACCTCCACAGCCCCGTGGCCGATATCTTGAGGGACAGGATTGGCTGGACCCTCCTTTTTGTGGGAGTATCCGTACTCCTGGGAACCGCACTGGGGACCCTTCTTGGGGCATATGCAGGCTGGAAACCTGAAACAAAGGCAAACCGCCTGGCATGCTGCGGGTTTATTACCCTCTCCTGCACACCCCCCTATTTCCTTGCCCTGCTTTGCCTTGAGATCTTTGCCTTCAAGCTCGGGCTATTTCCTTTCAAGGGGTTTTATGACGTCCCGACCCCAGGAAGTATCGCGCACCACATGTTTTTACCGGTAACTGTGATGGCCCTCTTTTCCGCCTCCAGGAACTTCCTGATAATGCGTGGGAGTGTCATACAGGAAAAAGGGCAGCTTTACGCCCTCTATGCCCGGGCAAAAGGCCTTTACGACACATCCATCCTTTTCAGGCACGTCATAAAGAATGCTTCCCTTCCGATCATTACCCTGCTTGCCCTTGATTTCGGGTTTCTCTTCAGCGGAGCCCTGTTTACTGAAATCGTTTTTTCCTTAAACGGAATGGGGACCCTTATCTATGATGCAATAATCGGAAAAGATTATCCGGTTCTTCAGGGATCGTTTCTGGTAATAGCCCTCGCAGTCCTGCTCGCAAACATGCTTGCGGATCTGCTGTATGAAGTTGCCGACCCGAGAGTCAGGAGGCCGGCATGATGCAGGAGGAAGCGTACGTACGGGAAAGTACAATTCAGGAAAGTACAATCCAGGGAAATACCATCCGGAAAAATATCATCCAGGAAAATGCCCGGCAGTGGAAAGGTTTTCTAGCCCACAATATAAACCTTGATATCCGGAGATACGAAAGAAACCTGAAAAGATTCAATAGAGGAGGGCTTTTTCTCTTTACTTTTTTCCTCATTCTTGCCCTCTTACCCGTCCTTTTTGCCCCTTACTCACCAACCGAGCGCTTCATGCCCTATGAAGCCCCGTCGACTGCCCACCTTCTGGGGACAAACGATATCGGAAATGACATACTCTCGGAACTGGTTTACGGGGCCAGAATCTCGATGATGGTGGGCTTTGCTTCGGCCTGCATCTCAACCTTAATAGGCCTCATGATAGGGCTATTTTCAGGATACTTCAGGGGGACGCTTGACGAGCTGCTTATGGGCTTTACCGACGTTGTCCTGATAATCCCGAAGATCCCCCTGATCATAATCCTGGGAGCATTTCTCCGCCCGAGCATCTGGACCCTTATCCTTGTCCTGGGGCTTCTTTCCTGGGAGTCCATTGCCAGGGTTGTCCGCTCAAAAACCCTCCAGATAAGGGAAGCAGGTTATGTCAAAAGTGCCCGATGCATGGGCTTCTCCTCAGTTCACATCATGGCATCGGACATCTTCCCTAACCTCTTCCACGTCCTGCTGCCCAAGTTCATGCTGGCGACGGCTTCGGCAATGATTTCGGAAGCCTCACTCTCCTTCCTGGGACTCGGGGACATAAGCATGAAAAGCTGGGGAATCATGCTTTCCTTTGCCTTTTCCCGGGGCGGTTTTATCAGGGACATGTGGTGGTGGTACCTGCCCCCGGGAATCTGTATCACTCTCTGTGTAATGTCCATCGCACTGATAGGGTTCGGGTTCGAAGGAAAAGAGAAAGAAAACGGAAAAAGGGGAGTGGATGCGGAATGAACATACTGCTGGAAATAAAAGATCTCAATGTTTCTTTCCAGGGAAATGAAACCGAGAACAAAAACGAAAATAAATCAGAGAATAAAAAAGAAATTAAAAACGAAACTAAAAAAGAAAATGAAACCGGAACCGTGACCGCAGTTTCCTGCCTTTCGATTTCTATCAGGGAAAAAGAAACCCTGGCCCTTGTAGGGGAGACAGGCTGCGGGAAATCCGTCGTTGCACATGCAATTATGCGTCTTCTGCCCCCGGAATCCAGAGTTCGGGGAACAATAGAATTCGGAGGCAAAAACCTCCTCGGACTGAGAGAAAAAGAGATGGCAAAGCTCAGGGGAAAAGAAATCTCCATCATTTTCCAGAACCCTTCTCTCGCTTTAAATCCCGTATATTCAATAGGGAACCAGCTTGCAGAACCCCTCCGAATACACGGACAGGAAAAAGGGAAAGGGAAGGAAAAGAAAAAAACTGAAGCTCTCTCAAAAGTCGCAGGAGCCCTTAAACGAGTGGGCTTTTCAAATCCTCATGAATACATGGGATACTACCCCTCATGGTGTTCCGGCGGAATGAACCAGCGCTTCTTGATTGCGGCTTCAACCATACTTGACCCGGTCCTCCTTATAGCAGATGAACCCAGCAAAGGGCTCGACAGGGACCGCGTATCCGAACTGGAGAACGAATTTAAAGGCCTGAAAGAGAAGAGTGAAACCGCCCTGCTTCTGATAAGCCACGACCTCGGCTTTGTGCGGCGGCTTGCGGACAGGGTTGCAGTAATGTATGCAGGGGAAATCGTAGAGATTGCTGACACTTCAAGCTTATTTGAAAGCCCGCGCCACCCCTACACCAGGGGGCTCCTGAACAGCCTGCCTGAAAGGGGTTTTGTACCCATACCCGGTTTATCCCCGCCCCTCAGCAGCCCGCCCGCTGGCTGCAGGTTCCATCCGAGATGCAACGTTAAGGAAAAACGCTGCATGCAGGAACACCCCAAACTTAAAGAAAGTAACGGAAGGGCAGTGAGGTGTTTTTTGTGTCCCTGAAAGCCGAAAACCTCTCAAAGATATACGGGTCCGGATTGCTTGGAGGAGGAAAATGTATTTTCCGGGACGTGTCGTTTGAACTTGAACCCGGGAAAACTTTCGGGCTGATGGGGCCCTCGGGGGAAGGAAAGAGCACGCTCGGAAGAATAATTGCAGGACTTGAAAGTCCCACGGCGGGAGCGATTCATTTTAAGGGGAGTCCACTTTCCGGGATGAAAAAAGCCGAATATGCAACTTTCCGCCGCCGGGTCCAGATGATGTTCCAGGACCCCACAGATGCCTTTAACCCCGGGAAGCGGATCGAGCATTCGGTTTCCGAAGTCCTGAAACTGCTCGATACCCCGGGAACCGAGCGTATCCGGCGCACAAAAGAAATGCTGAAGACTACAGGCCTCCCCGAAGAAGTGCTTGCCCGCTACCCGGCCCAGCTCTCAGGCGGCCAGCTACAGCGCCTTGCCCTCGGCAGGATCCTCCTGCTCGAACCGGAATACATTGTGCTTGACGAGCCAACCTCAGCCCTTGACGTCTCAGTCCAGGCCCAGATCCTCCACCTGTTGAAAAAGGTGCAGGACGAGCAGGGAATCGGTTACCTCCTGATCTCACATGACGAAGCCGTTGTCCGCTTCATGTCGGACAGCCTGGGAATGCTTGAAAACGGGAAACTGGACGTGATTGAAGCATGATACCGGAAAAGATTCCGGAAAAGATTCCGGATCAGGCGGATTATGATAAAAGGTGAAGAGAATGAAAGTAAAGGTCTCTTTGCATTTGCACCAGGAAGAAAGTTTGGCAAGGAAAATTGAAAAACAGATAGAATCAGGAAGATAGAAAATGAGAACCAGGAAACACATCGAGGAGTAAAGGAAAAAGAAGGCATGAAGGCCCTAAGACATAACGGCGTTAACAACATATTTATATATAAAAAAGGAATACCAATTATTGGCAAAACAACTTAACTTGATTATAGAGTGTTTTGCCATTGGAAATCTCCACCATTTCCACGGAAAAACGAATAATCCACACAGTACACTTCTTTTTTATTTTTTTCAACTTTCTTGGAGCTGAAAGTTTGTTTACCGGAAGATATGGAAAAATTACCATATCAAAGTCAATTACCCCCGACTAAAGTCACAGGCTTGTCCTTCAACTTCTCTTACGAGCAGAGGACTATAGGCAGATTGACGGCTGCCCTGAAAGCGATATTTTTTGCTGCATTGAAATCAGCGTTTTCAGTATGACCACAAGCAAGACAAACAAAAGATGCTTGATTCTTTCTGTTTTTCTTGTTTGTGTACCCACATACTGAGCAAGTTGTTGAAGTGTTTCGAGGATCGACTGGAAATACAGGAACTCCTGCCAGTTTTGCTTTATACTCAATAAAGTTCCTTAATTCCAAAAAAGCCCATTTTCCAATAGATTCCCGAGCAGCCTTTGAAACCGTAACCCTCTCTCTAATGCCTGAAAGATCTTCAAGGGCAATAGCTCGATTCGTGTCTCTAGCTGTTTGTACTATTTCCTTTGAAATGCAATGATTGGTATCTTTTTTGAATCTGCGTTCTCTACCACTAATTTTTTTCAGGTGTCTTTTTGCAGAATATGTACCTGTAGATTGTAGAGAAGCTTTAATTTTAGCATATCTCTGCCTAACTTCGGTACATTTTTCACCTGAATATGCTTTTCCATCTGATGTAGTAGCAAGATTAACAATTCCCAGATCTATACCCAATACATCATCAGGAATGATTGGTTCTGCATCTGGCAGATCAACCACTATCATTAGATAGAAAGTTCCATTTTTATAGATGAGGTCGGCCTGCCCCTTTACCCTGTCAGCTTCGAGTTTTCTAGATTCTCCATATTGGACACCTGCTTCTATCCTGCCATCAAGGGTTAATATGGAGATTTCATCAGCCGATTTATAAGACAGAATTCTTTGATCGTAAACAATAGCTCCATGAGGTTCAAATTCATGAAGTGTTTTTCTATCTACCTTATATGATTCTGCTACCTTTCCAACTGCCCTAACAGTCATTTGAGCAGATAATCCAAACTTTTCTCTGATTTCATAATAAAGTTCTTTTTGAATTCTGACTTTACCGAAAGTCTTTTTCTTAAATGCAAAAACAGAGATGTAGTTACATGCTTCATTGAACTTTTCCATAGTTTTCAATAGGCTATCATGTTGTTCATGATTTGTAGTTAATTTAGATTTTACCGTTAGAAGCATATAACATCCCCTGTAGAAGAATATGTTCTGGATTTTATATACTATGTGCTCAATAACAAGTATTAGGGGAAGTGGACGGCATTCCTCTCGCCACTAAAGTGGCAAGCATCCTGCCTTATAGGTCGTGAAGCTCCATCTGAAAGTTTGCTTAACTTCCGAATTAAAAAAAGAGAAGAAGAAAGAGAAGAAGAAAGGAAAGGAAAAGAAAATGAAAGGAAAAAAGGTGCCGAAAACCGAAAAACTTAGAAAAGATTCAGGATCGCTTCGGGACTTTCAAGCACGGTTATTCCCTGCAGGCTTTTCATGATCTCAACGTTGCGCATGTCAACATCCCGGACCAGGACCTCCACAGGGCCGCCCTTGATGGCATTGTAGGGACAGAGTTCCTTGCAGATCCCGCATCCCTTGCATTTAAGGAGTTCGATCTGGTCCGTTGCACCGTTCCTTTCGGTGATTGCGCCGTGGGGGCAGTTTTCCCGCGGAGGGCAGTCCTCACAGTGCCGGCACTGTTTCCGGTCTATATTGTAGGGCATCTCAGAGACTATCGAGCCTTCGATATCCACAGGCACCACATAGACCGGGACCCTTCCCTTCACGGCCTGGGCAACGGCATTCGTAACCAGGGAGTCTGCGATCCCATAGGCGATTTTCGAGACCGTATTAGAGGTTGCGGGCGTAACAAAGAGGGCATCGTATCTTTCAAGGAGGAAGCGCCCGACTTTTGGGGAACTGGACCCCTGCTCACTTTCCCTGAAGACCTCTTCCAGGTAATCCCCGCCTGAGATTTTCACAAGTTTCTGCTCAAGCCCGTACATCCGCAGCACCTCCTCGGCAGCCCTGGAAACGTAAGTGTTTACGGAAAGCTCGGAGTCTCTTAACTTGAGCTCCTTGAAGACCTGGTAGCTCCGGTCCAGGAAATGCCCGGCTCCCGTAATGCCCCATGCAATTCTCTGAAAAGTCATAGAAAGAACTCATGCCCAAGGGGGATAATATAATTTTCTAAAAAGAAAGCAAAAAAGAGGGCTAAAAGAGGACTGAAAGAGGAACAAAAAAAGGTTAAAAGAGAAAAAAATGGAAATGTGTAGAACCAGACATGATGAAAAATTCCCAGCCCTGGAAAAAAGATTCAGAGCCCCAGAACCTTATAAAGCAGTTCCATTGCCTGCTTTTCTTTTTCGCCTCCACACTTGGAAGCAAGCTCTTCGTAGTGCAGGATCCATTCCAGGTATTTTTCATCTCTGGAAAGCTGGTAGCGCGTTGCGTGGACAGTGGCCTCAAGCACGGCATTGAAGCCCCGGTTGGGGACAGGAAGGAATTTCATATTCGCTTCGTTAAAGCCCGCTTCTACCGGCACCAGTTCTGCCACCAGGGCCTGGTCCGTATTCTTTATGTTGACGCATTTGAAGACCACCCAAGCGGAAGCTTCCTTCAGGACCGGAAAGCTTCGCCCACCTGCGGGAACGAACTCAAACTCGGAAATGGCGAGGTCAAAGAAAGTGGAACGCACAAGGAGCAGGGGGTCGTACACCACGTTTGCGGCCAGGTACTTTTCTTTCGAGACATTTGCCCAAGTATGGCTGCCCTTAAAGAGCCGGACAAAAGGCCTTCCGCTTTTCCGTATGATCCCTATGGGGGCCGCATTCGGGAACTCGAAGCCCGTGCTGACAATTGTTTCGGAAATCCCTTCAAGAATTCCGAAAGAGGAGAGATCGATATCAAGAACCGTATTCCTGCACCCACTATCTTCCATTAATTCCTTGCATTCCTTATCTTCATTTAATTCCTTGCATTCCTTATCTTCATTTAATTCCTTGCATTCCTTATCTTCATTTAATTCCTTGCATTCAATAAGAGGTTCGGTCAAAAGCGCAGCCCCCCAAGAAGGGCAATGAAAAGCCCGGCAATAATGATATCTGCAGTTGAACCTGGGTTGATCCTCTTTTCAAGAAGCTCGGAATCAAACTCCCTTATCGCAGGGATCAATGAGGAAAAAGCCCGGCTCGCAGGCCCTGAGCCGTCCTCCCGGGCAAGAAGGATCTCCCGGGCCCGGGAAGAGACGTAATCTGCAGTCTCTGAATCAAACTTGGTCTGAATGAAGGTGTCCCTGTGCCTGGAAAGCAGCTTAATAAAAGCATAAACCACGGCTTCATTGATCCCGGTGCCCGAACAGTCCGGAGAAGAGCCTCGAACGGAACTTTCCGCTCCGCCATTCCGGGCCTGCATGAAATCGAGGATGCACCTTGCCCCTTCAAGGCAGCGCCCGAAGCCCGAGGTCCACTCGTTTGCGATAAGGTCGTAACCTTTTGAAATTTCCATAAGGTCGTAAAGCGTTATATTCTGTTCCCTGAGCTCTGCAGTTGCTTCGGGGTCTTCCAGGTCGAACTCTTCCACGCTGTTTACCCGGACTCCTGCAGCCCCGAATGCCCGGTAGAACTCGACAGCGTCTTCGGAATCCGTTGCCCGGACAAAAGCATGGGCTCGAGACGCAAGAACCTCAAAGTCCGAGGCCTTGAGTATGAAACTTTCGTATCCGAAACGTTCCTGGCTGAAACTTTCCTGGCCAAAACTTCCGTTTCCGGAAGCCTTTATTCCAAAGAATTCACCTGCAGCCATTGCCAGTGGGACCAGAAGCAAAAAAGCCCCGAAATGGGTATTTCCACCCCGCTGCCATGCCGAACTTTCGGATACCGCCGCTTTAATCAGGGCTCCTACCCCTTCCCTGCTCCTTGCAGCAAATTCAAGCGCCGGATAAACTCCCACGGAGGAAGCCACGAAATGCTCAAAACAGGTATCAGGATAGTCATGTTCCCGGTCCACGTTCCCGGGCTTGGGGGAGGCCGAGACCTCAAGTAGCATGGCAAGCTGGGCACAGCGGGCGATATGGCTGGATGCGGGAGAAGCAAAAGCTCCTGAGGGCAAAAAGCCGGGGATATCTGCGTTATCGGGATTCATTTACCGGGATTCTCGCATGGTCCAATATATATTTTGCCAGTTGCTCCTTGAGTCTCATATACTCCGAATCAGAGAGATCAAGCGCATTTAACGCCCCGTCCCTGATCCAGCAGGGCTTTGTGATTTTGCAGCACCAGACAAGGCTCCCGAAACAGGTGTCCTCCCCAAATTCAAGCAAGGTACCCCTTGCGAATTCCATTTTTGTCCGGGCAAACTCCTCGGCCGTGTACCCAAGTTTCTTGAACTTCTCATGAACAGGGCAGGGCTTTACGGGCATGCAGCAGAAAGCAAGGGCCCTGAAGTCCCCATCACTGCAGACATGCTTTGGGGCATTATACCAGCCTATGATTTCCTGGTAAGAGTTCACACTTTCTACAAGCTTCCGGATAAGTTCGGGGTCATCCATAGCTCCCCTGGCAACGGAAACCATATCCGCACCCCGGGAAAACATCTCCTTTGCAGCTATGAAATCCGTAACGGAGTTGTTCCCTATGAGAAAGAGCCTGGTGGCGTCCCTGTAGGTCAGGATCGCGTCCATGTCCGGACCGAATCCTTCCAGCATGGCATCCACATGGATGATGTCCGCCCCGGCCTTATCTATAACCCGGGCAAGCTCGGCATCGTCAACAATATTTGCACGGACCTTTACGGAAAGCACAACCCCCGTTTCCTTGATCGCCCGGATCCATTTGGAAAGCCTGGGAAGGTCGCGGAGGAGAGCTTCCCCCAGCCCTGCTTCAAGCATCTCGGGCTGCCTGCAGTGGGCGTTTAACTCAAGGATCGCACCTTCATCCCTGACGAGCTTTGCAAGTTCGATGAGGGGGTCAAGCGTGGTGCTCCTCACATTGACAGCAACTGCACTCCCGGACGTAACAGCCCGGATTTCCTTTTTTATAAGCTCCATGGGCTCATCGGAAATGAATTCTTTTCTACCCCGGGCTGCAAGCTGGGATGCAACTGAAATGGAGCCTTCATCAATGTTAAATGCCCCAAGCACTACCAGCCCGGCATCACCTGCATAATGGTTGGCAAACGCACTGTCGACAATCCCTGCCATGGGAGCCAGTGCGATAGGATTCTTAAAACAAACATATCCAATATGCAGATTGAACAGATCATCACTCATGTTTTACCTCTTAAAATAAGCCTGGAAACTGAATACAAAAATGATACTTATAGTCACATATTAAAGTAACGATAATTTATTCCAGATAATCACGGGAAGCGAAACAAAACACCTTCCACAGGTTATCGATTACAATGCATATATATTAATATTTGGGCGCATGCCCAATTCAAAAAAAATAAAAGAAGCAGAAGGAAAACGTTCACCTGCAGAGCAGGAATTAAGGAAATAAGGCTCCTGAAACCTTATCGAGGAAATAATTTCCGGCCATTCCGGGCTTTCCACCGTCTCACCAGTTTGCAGAGACAGCGTACCCCAAAATATATATAGCTTTAAAAAATATATAGAGACCCCAATCAATATTAACATGCGAGAGAGGCTGGACGGCTGCCGGACCTTCGAGTCTGAGGAAAGTCTCCCCACCGCTCCGGACACACGAACACCTGTGAAGGGTGTCGGGCGAGAGCCCGGGCTCTGGCACAGAAACGAAAACCGCACCCTGCAAATGCGATGATGCCAAAAGCTGAGGTCGCAGGGAGAACGGATGAAACGGTGAACCCTCGTGGGTGCAAGTTGGAAATCGGGAAGTAACGAGCAGTCCGGAATCGTCCCGATTGGTTTTGGTAACGCTTAGCCGAATGCCGTCACTGCAAGAGTCCTTCGGGACCGTCCCTACCACTGACGGGTGGCAGGGAAATATTGCAGGAACAGAAGGGAGCTTACGTGCCTCACTCGCATCAAAATTACTAAACCGTTTTTCAAATACTACTCTTTAAGTTATCTGAGCTTGAAATTCAGAAGTGCCCACCGCAGGTAGTCTTTATAATCCATCTTGAAATCCACTACTTCCAGGTATTTGTCAATCATTTTTTCACTTGAGGTGAAGACCTTAAAAGTCCTCTCCGGGAAGCGGTGCATTACCCTTGAAAACATAAGGGAATACTTAAGGTGGGTCCCGAAATCGGCCTGGCATAGGGATTCGTATTTTTTGAGATCTTTTATCTTTCCCCCTTCCAGGCAAACTCCTGCGAGCACCTCGGCTGCAAGCTGCCCTGAACGGATGGCATAAGCCAGGCCTTCTCCTGAAAACGAGTCCACGAACCCGGCTGCATCCCCGCAAAGGAGAATTCTCGAATCAGAAACTTTTCGCTTAATCCCGCCCCAGGGGATCTTGTGCCCGTGCAATTTGTACTTCCCTGTAAAGCCGTTTGCCTTCAGGAACTCAAGCATTGTCTCTTTTGGGTGGGGCAAGTCTTTAACGACTCCGCCAATTCCGACAGAATAGTAGGTTTTATGTGGAAAGATCCAGCCATATCCCCCACCTGCAACACCGAAGTGCAGTTCAATTGCCCTCCCCAGCCTTTCTTCGATCTCCTTTTCCTCTGCAGGGACTTCGGTGACCATGCAGATCCCATACTCCTCTTTAGTATCCGCAGGCCTTACGCAGGTCTTAAGGAGTCCGTGAGCCCCTTCTGCAATAATCACAAATTTGGCCAGGTAAGTATTCTCCTCGGTTTCCACTTCCACACAGTCAGGCATTTCCCTGCAGCCAATGACCTTTTCTCTGGTACGGACATTTATACCGCTTTCCCTTGCTTTTTCGAGCAGGAGATTGTCAAACACGTCACGGGAAACCAGGACTGATAGCCTGTAATCTTTGTGGGCCTCAATCATATGGCCATTGAAAAAGACCTTTGCTCCCGTGATTTCCCATTCTATGGCCTCTTCCGGAAGTTCAAAATCGAGGAGAGAAATTGCATGGTCTGAAAGCCCCCCTCCGCAGGGCTTGTACCTCGGAAAATCTTCTTTTTCAAGCAGCAGTGTATTCAAGCCGAGCATTCCCGCCCTCCTTCCGGCCGAGGCTCCGGAAGGGCCGCCACCTACAATGATTACGTCATACATGAGAAGGACACCTTTTTAAAAAGATTTACAACTAAATTATGAGTTTCATACTAATTGACAAGGGGCTAATTTAAAGTGTCGATCTTAATTCAAAATAACGATTCGAGTAAAAAAGATATAGAAGAGAAAAACAAGAGAAAAGGAGAGAAAAACAAGAGAAAAGGAGAGAAAAACGAGAGAGAAGAAGAGAAAAACGAGAGAGAAGAAGAGAAAAACGAGAGAGAAGAAGAGAAAAACGAGAGAGAAGAAGAGAAAAACGAGAGAGAAGAAGAGAAAAACGAGAGAGAAGAAGAGAAGAAAAAGAATGAAAGCTTTTCCATACGGGACAAAGATTCAATTTTTAAAAGTTTCGAAAACATTAAGGACACTCTGGTAATCAACCTCTGTTCCGAAACAGCCGTCCCGTTCCATGGGGACCCCGTAAGTCACCACTTTTTTACCTTTCAGGGCTCTCATGACCTTGTTGATCTCATAGTCGCAGGCTATCAGGAGCACACCATCGGCTTTTTCCATCTGCAGGATGCGCTTTACATAGGAAGAGCCGGTGAGGATAAACACCTTATACCCGTATTTTTCAGCATCTTTTTTTATTTGCGTAAAAACGCATTTCCCGCAGGACTTGCACTGTATTCCGGTCTGTGTTGAATAGGCCGGACAGTCAAGGGCACGCATGCAGTGGGGAGCCAGGATGATCCTCCGTCTTGTTTTTGCAAAAGCAGATTCATGTGCCTCATTTTTAAGAGAAGACATCCACTTGTCAAGGATGCGGGTATCCGAAAACTTGAGGAAAAGCTGTCTGATGGGTAAATAAAAAAAGTCGAGCACATTTGCAAAAAAGCCTGCCAGCCAGACACTCCCGGAAAGGCTCCTGCGGCTGACAACCAGGGCTGTGGTCGAGAGGACAAGGGATATGATGATGAAGAAAAACAATGCCTTTCCAATGTAGTTATACATCGCACAACTCCATTTTTTGAATTATTTCCTCAATGTTTGCTTCCGTATTGAAACAGCCGTCCTTGAGGAGAAGGACCCCCTGGACGGGGATAAAAGAGACCTCCTGCATTGACTCAGAAAGCTCGTTGTAGCAGGCAACTCCCAGGCAGGCCTTCGGCCCGTACTCCTTGAAAATCTTTTTGACAAAACTGCCCCCAGGAATCACAAAAATTTTGAAGTTATACATGTCCCCTGCCTCACATACCTTTGCAATATCACAGAGCCCGCAGCGCTTGCATTCGTAACCATGAACAGGGTCACAGCGAGCTTTACAGTTAGGATGACGCAGGCACTGGGGAAGAAACACAACCCTCCTGTCCTTTACATGCACGAAATCCTCAAGCATGACCGCATTCCGGACATCGATAAGGATATCATCAACAAGGGTGTCACGGATCCGAAAAGCCCTGCAGAGCAATTTTGCGGGGGAATAGAAAAGGTAGAGAGTAAACAGCACGAAGCTCGGAAAAATGATCCTGTGCTTTTTGAAGGAATAGGCCCCAATGATAAGGGCAAGCCCCGTACCGGCAAGGGCAAAGAGCAACATATAGATGAATACTTTTCCGAGAAATTCGTAAGGGATCTGCATATATTCAGAAAGGGTCAAATACTATATTTAAGCGTTACTACAAATTAAGAAAACGAACTAAAAAAGATAGAAATGAGGAAGGACTGAGAATCAGCCATCCCTCATCATTACTCATATATTTTGTTTACTCTACTTTAAGGCCCAGGGCCTGTGCAACCAGTACAATTACGTCCTCAACCTCGATGTCGGCTTTGAGGGAGTCACGGCCGTCCATGAGATTCCTCTTACAGAAGGGGCATGAACTGGAAAGGATGTCTGCGTTGGTTTCAAGGGCATCCTTAACCCTGGACTCGGCAACCCCCAGGGCAAGATCGGGGATACCTGCCTTCACACCACCGCCGGCTCCACAGCAGCGCTGGAATTCCTTGACCCGGCCCATCTCAACAAATTTAACGCCGGGGATGTGTTCAAGCACAAACCTGGGAGCATCGTAGACGCCTACGTGGCGGCCAAGGTGGCAGGGGTCGTGGTATGTGACGGTCTTGTCAATGGAAGTTTCCCATTTAACCTTGTCTTTCTTGATGAGGTCAGCCAGGAACTCGGTGATGTGGATTACCTCAAAGGGCAGTTCTTCTCCGATAAGCCTCGGCCAGTCAACCTTGGAGGCACGGAAACAGCCTGCACAGGCGTAGAGGACCTTAGTGGCACCCTTTGCCTTAATTGCTTCCACGTTATGCTTTGCAGTTTCGCGGGCCACGTCACCAACATGAACCTGCCCGGTCCTGATAAGGGCGGAGCCGCAGCACCATTCCTCTTCCCCGAGCATTGTGAACTCGATGCCCAGCTTATTCAGTACACGGGAGGTGGCAAAGGCAAGAGCGAGCTGCTTGTACCCTGCAGTACAGCCGGTGAAGTAGACGATGTTTGCCTTGTCTGCAATCTTAACATCTTCGGGGACCCAGGCAAGCCTGTCTTTCTGGTCAAGCAGGTAGGGGTTGTGGTACTGCCCGATGAGTTTTGGGAACATGCCCTGTTTTCCGAAGGGGCCGATGCCTTTCTTGACAAGGTTTGTCCTGAGGGATTCCCAGAGTTCCACGGTGTTGATACCGGATTCACAAACAGTTGCGCAGATACCGCAGGTGGTACAGCCGTGCACATCGTCTTTGAATTCTTCGAGTTCGGACGAGGGGATTTCCGAGGGGCCGAAGAGTTTCGCTTTAAGCCCGTAGGACTTGTTCATGAACTGCCTCCAGCGCAGGATCTTGTCCCTGGGAGCTAACCCGGGCTTCTCGCCGGAAGCGGCATAAGTCGGACACCACTTCACACATTCACCGCAGCGGGTGCAGGAGTCGAGCTCCATGAGCTGGACTGCCGTAAGGTTCTTGGTGTCGATAGAGGGGGTTCGTTTTGCCATTTTATTCTCCTCCCTTGTTTGCAAGGATTGCAAGCGGGGTGGCGATTACGTGGATATACTTACTGTACGGGATGTATGCAATACAGAAAAGCAGGGAAATCACGGAGTGGAAAAGAGCTGCAGGGGGTGCTGTTGAGGGGTCAAGCCCAAAGCTCCAGATAAATCCGGTCCTGATACCATCAGCAATGAAACCGGAAATCGTAACAATGAAGACACCACCGAGAAGAACCCAGTCATACATGATAGAAGCGTTTCTGACATCCGAGACAAGGAGTCTCCTGACCACTGCGATGATTACACCGACCAGCAGGATGTAGCCGAAGATATAGTTCGGGAGAGAGAGGAACTCTCTGAACTCTGCGGGGGTGAAGGGGAGTTCGATTCCGAATTTTTCGGTCATTTCCACTGCAAACATTAAACCAGAGAGGGCAAAAAGGGCCATCCAGCCGAAAACAATAGTAAAGTGCATGAACCAGCGGACAGGGCTTCTCTTAAGGATCCGCCTCTGGAAGACGATATCAAGGATCAGGACCTCAAGAATGGGTTTTCCATGCCCGTGGTGAGACTCTTCTGTGACCTGTTCCCACCAGGTCTTCAAGAACCTGATCGCACTTCCCTTGCTTCCGGGGGCGGGTTCAAGGGCATAGCCTGTTACCCCGGCACCCCATTTCTGGAAGTTGAGGATCATGCCGTACAAGAAAACAACGATGGCGATTGTACTGAGTATCATTATCTGGACAAACGTGAGCCTGAGTGCATCCGAAAGCCCAGAAAAGTAAGCCATTTCGCTACTTATAATTTATTCCTCCTATGTATGGGTCAAAAACTGAGAACTGATACTGCTTTATTAGAATTGTTATTAGTATTGTTACAGGATATAGATAACAGTAAAGATAGAGAGACTGCCGTAGAGACTGTCTGCATAAGGTTTGCATAGTCTTTGTATCTATTATATTTAAACGTTATCTTTAACTTTTCATAGATCGAAAAGCCTTCGGGAGCCCAAAAAATAAGGAGCCCGTTTACAAAAGAAAGGAAAAGAAAAAAGAAAAAAAACAGCAGAAATATAGAGTATTATAATTAAGAAGTTATATAATCAAATTCATAGAATACTCACGAAAAGGAAGGAAAAAGGAAAAAAGTACCCGGATTATAGCCAAAAAATTAAGAGGATGAAAAAAGGATCGGAAAAATCGGAAAAGAATTAAAGTCCGATATCCTGCTTAAATTTTTCAAGCCCGACCTCATCTATAACCTTTCCAAGCCTCTTTTGCTTTCCATACCCTTTGTAGACGTTTATGATCTTTTCAACCAGGTCCAGCACCTGTTCTTCCGAAAGCTCCTTTGCCACTACGTCCCCAAGCCTAGGGCTGGGCCCCGCACTGCCCCCGACTGTCAGGGTGTATCCTTTTGCCGTGCCCATGATCCCTACATCCTTTATGATCGGTTCCGAACAGGAATTCGGACAGCCGGAGACTGCCATCTTGAACTTGGAAGGAAGCTGCATGCCGTGGTATTTTTCATCAAGCTTCAGGCCAAGCCCGACTGCGTCCTGTTTACCTCGTTTGCAGAACGTCGTCCCGGGACAGAGCTTGACACTCCTTACGCAAAGCCCGATTGCTGCACCGGGCTTCATGTCCAGTTCCGCCCAAGCAGAATCCAGGTCTTCTTCCTTTAACCCCACGATTGCAACCCTCTGGGCAGATGTGAGCTTCAGGGCTGCAGCCCCGTATTTCTCGGCAATCTCAGCAATCTTTTTAAGGGTCTTCGGGTATACAATTCCCCCCGGAATATGGGGGGCAATTGCATAGGTCTCACCGTCTCTCTGTACAATTGCTCCTTTCTCAGGAATGTCGCCTTTCATATATCATACTCCTCCCAACATTCTATATAATTTAAAATTTAATCGCAATTTTGGAAATTAATTGCTATTAAGAATTGAATCATTTTCAGAATCTAGTGAACTACCCCTCCCTAAAACCTTCGCCTTGCGGCTCAGGTTTTGAGGAAGGGGCTTCCTGCTTCATTCCCCGGAGTAAGCTCCGCAAGTCCACAGGCTCTTCCCCACGTTCCGCAGGTGTCAAGTTACAATCAGATTTTGAGCTTGAAGTGCAAATTTTTTGATATTAATAGCGGCATTTATGTCCCTGTCATGTTTTGTTTTACACACAGGGCATTCCCATTCTCTAACATCCAGAGTTATGTTTGAATTGTGATACCCGCAAACGTTACAAAGCTTTGTTGATGGCTCAAACATCCCTATCCTTAACAGGGTTTTCCCGAACCATTCAGCTTTATACACTAACTTTGTAACAAAACTGCTCCATGAAGAATCACTTATTGCCTGTGAAAGATGATGGTTTTTAAGCATACCGTAAATGTTTAACGTTTCCACAGCTATTGCTTGGTTCTCGCGTATAAGTTTAGAGGAAAGTTGGTGCTGGAAATCGTTTCGCTGGTTGCTGATTTTTTCGTGAAGTTTGGCAAGCCTTAATCTGGCTTTTTCCCTGTTCTTTGAGCCTTTCGGTTTTTTGCTTACTCTTTTTTGCAGGACTTTCAGGCGTTTCATAGAGTTTTTCAGGTACTCAGGATTCTCTATTTTTTCTCCTGTTGAGAGAACTGCAAAATCCTTGATACCCACGTCAACCCCTACAGTTGTATCAGCCGAAAATTCCTGTTTTTCAGGCAACTCTTCACCATTATCCACAAGAATACTGATATAGTAGATTTCAGTGGAGGTTCTGGAAACAGTTGCTGTTTTTAGTTTTCCCTCAAACCTCTTGTGGAGAACTGCTTTAACTTTACCGATTTTAGGGAGTTTGACAACGTTATTCTCAAAATCGACAGTGTAGTGTTGAGGGATAGGAAAAGACTGTATGGGGTTCTTTCTTGATTTGAAATTAGGAAAACCATTCTTTTCCCTGAAAAACCTGGTAAAAGCGGAATCTAAGTTTTTCGTCATTCCCTGCAATGACTGAGAATTTACTTTCTTAAGCCATTCATGCTCTTTTTTCAGTTCAGGAAGCCGTTTGTTCAGGTCATACTGGGAGAGGGATTTTCCTTCCTGCTCGTAAGATTTGATTTTCTGTTCTAAAGCCCAGTTATAGACGAACCTGCAGCTCTCGATATGGTTAGCTATCATGGTTTTTTGTTCGGCGGCAGGATACAACCTGAATTTATAGGCTTTTAACATCATATTACCAAACGTTTTACGAATTTATATGTATATAGGCAAGTTAACTAATCGTAGTGCTGGGAAGTGGACGGCTTTCATCCCCTCCCTGCCATTTCCGGCAAAGCCGGAACTAGCGAGGAAGGGGGTCTTCTCGCCTTAAGAGATAAACAAATCTTACAGGATGATCTTACATAAGGAGAAGAAGCTGGCCCAAAATTCCCCTATGAAAATCAGGAATTCAGCTCAAACTCCACATTAATCAGGCTCCTATAAAATCGGTTCCTGTGAAATCCAGACCCCAGAAAGCCAGAAACTATACCCCTCGTCTCGGCAACATTCTGGAAACAGACCGTATATCCGAACTCAAACTTAATCCAACTCAAACCAATATAGGTTCAGGGAGATATAATTGTATGTTATATTAAATAAATGATAATTATATCGAGCACAAGAGCTCAAAATGGAAAAGATGGATCCAAAGATCCATTCTCTGCCATTACTGCTGAGTTTTCAGCCGCTTAAGGAAGCCTTGCAGGCCTGCCTTGTGCCTGGCTTCGTCAAGGGATGCACGCTCAAAGAAAAGGGCCGCCCGGGTGTTGCCTTCGTCCCTGGCGATCTTTGCAGCTTCGGCCTTTTCTACCTCGGCCTTGCTCTCTCCCTCGAGCATCATTTCCAGGTTTTCAAGGGTCGTGCTCTTAACCAGCCCCAGGATCTCGGCCACTTCCGTGGCGTGCCAGGCCTCATCCATGGCGATCTGCCGGAGATAGACTGCAACATCTGCAAGCCCTTCCTGTTCAGCAACCTTCGACATTGCCAGGTACCACCCAACTTCAGTGGTCTCTCCTCTAAACGTGTCTTTTAAAATCTTTTCAAGACTCATGAAATCACCGTTTCTTCTATAAAATAATCATACATATAACTCAGGCGTCTAATTAACCTGGGAGTATAATTTTTTTCAAACCTGCATTTAAACCGCAATGCCGACAGATGCAAAACCCGAAGTTTGCGGTTTACTTCCCCATGTGATCCGGCAGAACTTAATACTAATATATTGAGGGGGATAAATAAGATTTCTGGATAAATAAAAAGAATAAAAGTAACTATTCAGCCCACTGCTAAAAAAGTATTTTTTGAGCAAAATCTGCAATTATCAGGATAACAGCGGCGCTCCATTGAGCGCCGCTATAATAGCATCCATGGCATTCAGGCCATTCTTTCTAATT
>NZ_VOUA01000013.1 GCF_024372725.1 Methanosarcina sp. KYL-1 | reverse complement strand
CACAGAATGCCTTGTGGACAGGCTATCGGTTTTTTGCCGATAATCTTCGACAAACAGGCTTGAAGATGGGTATTGAGTTCTTAGAGCCAATACCTGGATGATTCGAGTACTCGAAGGAAGCCCCTTCATCGACTCCGAAGGAGGCAGGGAGGGGTAGTTCACAATAATAAGGCATTGATAGTTAAAATTCACAAAAATAATGGAAAAACAATGAAAACATGCGGCAGGCTTAGCTGATGAGAATAGCAATAATCGGAGGCTTCCTTGGAAGCGGAAAAACAACCACAATTTTAAACCTGGGGAAATACCTGAGCGAACAGGGCAAAAAAGTAGCAATCATCGTAAACGAGATAGGGGAAATAGGGCTGGACGGGGATACCCTTTCCATGGCAGGAATCACCACAAAAGAACTTACCAGCGGCTGCATCTGCTGTACCCTGAAAATAAGCATGCGGATTACGCTTATGACCCTAGCCGAGGAGTACGAACCGGATGTTGTGCTGATCGAGCCCACGGGAATTGCTTTCCCGAAACAGATCAGGGACGACATATCTTCCCTGGAGATTTCCCCCCTTTCTTTTGCCCCGGTTGTGACCGTTGTGGACCCCTCGAGGTTTGAACTCGGGCAGCAGGAAATTCCCCGTTTCATGGAAATCCAGGTCTCGGAAGCTGAAGTTCTCTGCATCAACAAGACGGATGCCGTCAGCATAGGAAAGGTCCTTTCGGCGGAAAAAGCCCTGAAGGAATTGAATCCTGAAGCCAGAATCCTCAAGTTCTCGGCCAAACACGAAGGAAAGCTCGAAACCCTGCTTCAGGAACTTGAAATCGAAGGAAGGGAGAGAGAAGGAAGGGAGAGAGAAGGAAGGGAGAGAGAAGGAAGGGAGAGAGAAGGAAGGGAGAGAGAAGGAAGGGAGAGAGAAGGAAGAGAAAGGGAAAAGACTGAAGAGCAAAACTCCATTGAAATTTCCGAAGTAGCTTCTTATTCCCTCAAACTTGACATCCTCTCGGAGCTGGATTCAAAAAAGGCTGTGCAGGTTGCAGAAGCTGTTCTTGAGTCCGTGAGATCAAAGGTTGCAAGGATCAACCCCGACTTCATAGGTCACATAAAGGTCTCCCTGAAAACGAAGGATGGGGGTGTCAAAGGAAGCGTGACCTCGGCTTCTGAATCCCCTCAGCTTGAAATCCTCCCTGAAAGAGGAGGTATGCCTGCAAAACTGAAACTGCTTTCCGGAGTAACGAAAGTGCCCCATGCAGCCCTTATGGACATAGTCGAAACCTCAGTTGCAGAAGAACTTGAAAGGGCGGAACTGGATTTCAAGAAAATGAAACTTCTCGGGCACTCCCTCAGGTCCGGGGGGAATTCCTGAAGAGGCATACCCGCAGAACTCATGCCTTAGATTCCATGCCTTAGATTAGTGCCTGTTAGTGGGCTTTTTCTTTTTAAAAACAGCTATCTGGAGCCAGGAAATATTTCTGGCTCAGAGATATTTTGAAATCAGAGATATTTTGAAATCAGAGATATTTTGAAATCAGAGATATTTTGAAATCAGAGATATTTTGAAATCAGAGATATTTTGAAATCAGAGATATTTTGAAATCAGAGCCATTTCTGGCTATTTCCGGATCAGAAATACTTTTCGATCTCGGAAAACTCGATCCTGGCTGTGGAGTCAAGGGAGATTGGGGTTATCGAAACATGCCCTTTCTGCATCAGGGCGTGTACATCGGTCCCTTCGGCTTCTTCCCGGATCAGGTCCCCGGCGATCCAGTAGTAAGCCCTGCCCCTGGGGTCGTGCCGCTCTTCCACATCGGTCTTGAAGACCTTCCTGGCAAGGTGCGTGACCTCTATTGGGGTGTCCTCTTCGGCGTGGTAGGGGATGTTGATGTTCAGGAGGTCCACGTTTTCGGGCATGCCGTGTTTCAGGACGTTTCTTGCTATCCGGTTTACGACCTTTATCCCGGCTTCGAAACGCTCCCTGTGGTAGTCCCGAGGGTCATCGAACTTCTGCCCCTCGTCAAGCACCTGCATGGAGGCGGCAATTGCCGGCACACCGTAGCTTGCAGCTTCCAGCGCCCCTCCGATGGTCCCGGAGGTGGTGATCGTGTCCGTGCTTATGTTCTCTCCGATGTTGAAGCCCGAGAGCACCAGGTCCGGCATCTGCTTGAGGATGGTAAAGATGCCGAGGATAACCGAGTCTGTGGGAGTCCCCCCCACCGCATAGGCAGGTATGCCTCCTACATCAGTTTTCGTGATCCGGAGGGGTTCAAAGATAGAAATTGCACGCCCGACCCCGCTCTGCTGGACAGCCGGAGCCGAAATGGTAACTTCCCCGAGGTCCGAAACGCTGTCATAGGCAGCTTTCAGGCCTGTGGAATAAACACCGTCGTCATTGGTAACAAGAATTTTTGGGGCCATTAGCTTTCCCATAAGTATCCTGATGATTTAAAATTAATGGAGAATTCCAGAAAACGAAAACGCGGAGAGATTGGTGTCATATTGGTAATTTTATATAAATAAAAATAATATATCTAGAGATATACATCTAATAATTAAAGGGTATCCCGTGGGGGTGGGAATAAACCTGAAACTCCGAACAGAAGAATCAACGGTTAGTTAATGGGCCTTGCAGCCCTGTACACTGCTCTGGGAATAGTCCTGAATGACGCATACGGAAAGACTATTGTCCCGATCTGAATGAAACACCGCGATAAATACAGGGTGGAAAATGACAAGGACAAAGCAAAAGGAAAAGGAAAAAGAAATTCAAAATTTCAGGGCTGTTTGTTTGGCATTTGCTGAACCCTGAATCCTTTTTAACTTATTTTTAACTTAAATAAATTCAAAATTTCAGTAGTGATATAAGCAGCAGGTTCTCCGTAATCAGGTTCCCCATCGGGCCCTCCTTTTAATCGCATGTATCCGGCCTGCTGCATCTATAAGCATTCCATTTAGCACATCATTTAAACACTCCATTTAGAATATCAATTTCCTCTCGTAAAAAACCAAATAAAGAGATTTAAGGGAGGTGGATAGTCTTAAAAGTGGATAGTTTTAACCGTGTACACATAAAGGTGGTAGAGGCTCAATGCAAACATGAGTACCTTTATTGCCAGAAACTCTATGCTGTGGAGCAAATCAACAACTTCCACGATAGCTTCCGAATTTAAACTCCGTTCCTTTATGACAATTCTCACGATTTCTTTTAAACTTTTAATAATCATTTTTACCAACCCCCATTGGTAATACTGGTATATTGGCAAATTTTATTCCCAACATATTTCAGACTTCAAACAAACATTTTCCCTTCGAAAATGTCCTTCTCTCCACCCACGACCGCTAGCTTACTTCCCTATGGTATTAATAAATTTTGGCATTATATAAACAATTTATATATGATATATTTAATAATGTGCTGGCATCCAGATATGCAGCCCAACATACCCTGCAAAAAAGAAAAACCAGAATATCAATAACAAAACATGACAGGTGAATAAAGGCCGGAAGAGCATACCAATAGAGAAGAGAGAAACAGAGCAGCGTTAAATAGCCGTCTCAAACATGTATTTTCCCCGCGCCTCAGCGCGGCCAGAGCAGGAAAAAACCTGAAAAAGCAAAAGAAAAGAACTCAACGGCAACAAAAAGAACTCAACGGCAACTTCCGGAACTATGAACCAGTGGACAGATTCCAAAATTAGCCTTACATATTTTTCTGAACTCTTCTTCCACAGTCATCCAGACACTCTTTTTGGGTATTGAAATTTAGACTTTCAGTCATTGGGATATACATTTTAGTCATCAAAATATACATGTTCAGTCATCAGGGCATACTTTTTGGTCACCACAATATACTTCATGGAAAAGGCCGGCCTCCTTCGTCAGCAGAGTTGCGGCTCTGCAGTACGCGGTCCTTTTCGCTCGCTACGCTCCCTCAAGAGGACTACAATTTTAAAATTTGGTCATTTATATTTTATATGTGGACGGGCCCCCGTTGAGAGCGCAGGCACTGAAAAGCAAATAGAAAAAGGTTTCCGGAGAACTGCCAGCAGACACCGAGCTTTCAAAAAGTATTTATCAATAATTAAAACATTATTTTCATGAAAAACGGAATCCGTGATCGTCCCTTTTCACTAAAAGCCTATTTGCTAATTATCATTGCGCTTTCATGGCCTTTTCAGATCGCCTACCCATTTTTAGGGGAAGCCTTCAAACCCCTCCTTTTAGTATCAATGATCATGGTTGCTGTCGGCAGTTATATTGCCGGCAAGTTTGTATTCAGGGATGGGTTTGAAAATGCCGGCTGGCAATGGGGCAGACCCAGGCATTATGTATACGCTTTCGGACTGGCATTATTTTTGTGGGTTTTCCCGAGAGTTATTGAACAGATGTTGGGAATTTATCAAGCTCCTCAAGACGTAAGCCCCACAACCATTCTGGCTGAGTTTTTACTTAGCTTTACAATCACGCTTATTCCGGCTTTTGGGGAAGAGTTCGGTTGGCGCGGATATTTACTGCCCCGCTTATTTGCGCGATACAGTACCCGCCACGCACTACTTTTGCATGGCTTTATCACCTGGGTCTGGCACCTGCCGGTTTTAGTTGTGATGGGAATGCAAATGACAGGCAATCCTCTTGTTTCAGTACCCCTTGTTTTGCTTATCAGTTTAATACCGACAATTATGCACGCAGTTGTATTTGCCTACATCTGGTCAAGCACGCAAAGTTTAGCTGTAGCGACCGTGTATCACGCCGCATTTGATGAAGTCCGTGATACCCTTGAAGGATCTGTCGGTTTAGGCCCACTTTCACAAAACTGGCAGATGCTAATTCTTACTGTTTTGGGGATTGCACTGTTATTGAAAGCAAAATGGAAAACAGGAAGCAAAAACTCCCTATCATGACCTGAGTAAAGGTAAAATCCGGGCAAATTTGCCCTAATTTTACAACTTTATTATTATATTTCGCCGGCGTGCGCCAGGAGCAAACCAGCGAAACGTTCAAAAAAAGCACTCCAAAAAAAGAACTATAAAAGGAACTTTTAACCTTCTGCTCCCAACCTTTCGACAACCCGCCGGCAGACCCTATCCATCAGTTCCCAGTAATCCCGTATTTTGCGATAGATTTCTTCCGCTACTTCCTCATGGTAGGTGTGAGATGTGAGATTCCTGTCATCCACCATCTCAAGGATTTTGACAGTTTCCTCTTCCGAAAGAAGCCCGACCTTGAAAGCTTCCTTAAAACAGGACTTGGGAGAATTACAGATGATCCCTTCCTGAACATCAAGGTAGCCCTTAACGACTTTCCAGAAGACCTCAGAAGTATATTCAAACCTCTGGATAGCCGCATCCCGGACTATTACCGAATAAGGCTCTTCTGTGATAGCTTTTAAAGTTTTGAGTGCTTTTTCGGCGGATTCGATCCTGAGCTTTAAGGTTTCCATATGACCCCTTCTCTTAGTGCTTTGTCTTTAAAAACTTCCGAAACCCTGGAAAGGTCCACAACATCAACTGTATAGGGGATATTGAGGTCTTCAATCCTTTCTTTTAAAAAAACCAATTTTCTCCGATCAAAATTTTTCCCTGGAAGGACCCCAATGTCTATATCCGAAACCCGACTAAAATCCCCCCTAGCTCTGGAACCGAAAAGTATGACAGTGGCATTTTCCTCTTTCAAAGTTTCAAAAACAAGGGATTTCAGGTCCTGAATGCTCTTTTGATAGATAGGGGAAAGAATGCTCATCTATTATTCATTTAAGGGTTTTCAATACTTGAATTTAATGTTAGTCTCAAACAACTTCAAGTCCAGCTAAGAATGCACCTGAAAAGTGCCTGGACAACTCGCAGAAAAATCCCTCATGGACGCAGAGGTAGTCTTCAGGAGGCTGCAGAAGGTTTCGGCGCTGCGCTGGAATCTGAGCAGGGTGGCGTCGCGGATGATTGGGGAGGAGGGTTCGGAGAGGATTTCGCGGAAGAAGGTTAGGGATTTGGTTGTGAGTTCGATTTTGAGTTTCAGGTTTTGCATTGGTTATTCTTTGATGTCTATTGGCTTAAAATTATCCAAACTACTGATATTATGGTCTGAAAGTCACATTCGTTAATGTGACCACAAAAATTGTAAGTAACAACCAGCCTAAAAATCCCTCGATTAAAGGAAACAACCGATAACGTTCCTTTGGAATCCATTCCTTATAGCTCATTGTTAGAAAAGCACTCATACTAAAAAATAAAGCATCAGTGAGAGATGCCTTTTGATGTCCATCAAGATAATCAGCAGGTTTGGAGATAGCATTCATGAGATAGTAAAAAAATGTAAAAATTAAGACTACCCTTATCCACCAAATAATTGTTAATTCCGGCCTCGTGCCATACTCACAGGTGTACTGCATAAAGATGTCAAAAAATATAGTAGAAACATTCAGATCTTCATTTTTTCTTCTTTCCACATGATATTGGTAAAGAGCGTCATCTGCATAATCTAATTGTGCAAGATTCCTGAAATTCCTTATTAGTTTTACATATGTTGGGCCATCATAAACAAGAGAATCTTTAAGAGAAAACCAATTAACATCCAGTTCTCTGTAGTCAGAATCACTTAATGAAACTTTTTTAAATATAGCATCTGAGAAGTCAACAGTGCCAGCAAAATTTACCCTTTCAAAGTTGGAAATATTACTAAAATTCGCTCCATTGAAGGAGGCAGTACTTCCAAAGTTAGAACATTCAAAGTAGGCATTATTGCCAAAAGTAGAATCCAAAAAGGTGGCTGAATTGCCAAAGGTGGAATATTCAAAGTAGGCACTATCGCCAAAGGTGGTATTCCAAAAGGTGGCTGAATCGCCAAAAGTAGAACCCCTAAAGCTGGTTGAGTCACCAAAGGTAGAATTTCGGAAGTCGGCTAAATCACCAAAGATGGAAAGAAAGAAGTTGGCAAAGTCACCAAAAGTGGAATCACCAAAGTTGGCAAAGTCACCAAAGGTAGAATCACCAAAATCAGCTGAGTGACCAAAAATAGAATTGCCAAAGTTGGCTGAGTCACCAAAGGTAGAATCACCAAAATCAGCTGAGTGACCAAATTTAGAATCAAGGAAACCAGCTGAATCAATAAAGGTAGAATTCCAGAAATAGGCATGATCGCCAAAGGTAGAACCAGAGAACAAAGCTCTATCGCCAAAAGTAGAACTAGAGAAGTTAGCAGAATCACCAAAGGTTGAACATTGAAAACAGAAAAAATCACCAAAGGTAGAACCAAAGAAATTGGCAGAATCACCAAAGTAGGAATGATCAAAGCTGGTAGAATCACCAAAAATCACGCGATTAAAAGTAGCAGAATCACCAAAGGTAGAATATCCAAAGTTAGCAGAATCACCAAAAGTGGAACCAGAGAAGAGGGCTCTATCACCAAAAGTAGAATGGTCGAAGTAAGCTGAACCGCCAAAAATCACATGATCAAAGGTTGCAGAATCACCAAAATATACACATGAAAAATTAGCTGAGGATGAGAAATTTACTTCAACTATAATCAGGAATTTTTTAAATAGTGAATTTGAGAAATCAAGATCATTTTCAAAAATTGAATTTTTGATTTCGATATGGCTTTCAACAACTTTTAAATCTTTATTCACTCCATAATAATCCAATTCTTTTTCGCTGAACCCGTATTCAGATAATTCGTGATACTTTGGATTAGGAACGGTTTCAAGTTCTATTTTACTTAAATTGAGCTCTCCGATTATACGACAATTTTCAAGACATACATCATCTCGATTCTCTATTTGCTTAAGAATGTCTTCAGCTTTGACTTCCTTGTATTCAACTGCTCCACTAACTATTGGAAAAGAGCAAATAAGTATCACTAACGTAAATGCACAAAAAATCAATTTCAAGGATCTTATCAGCACGTATCTAGATTACATATTAATTTTTTTAAATCTATCTATTGAATCAAGAAATTCATTCAGTAGAGATTCTGAAATATTGATGCTAAATTTGATCGATCATCATCTGGAACGAGAATTGAAGCAGTCAAATTTCTCCATCTTGTCTATAAATCTTTATGAAAAGGCCGGTCGTGCTTGCACGACCGGTGAGAGCCCAGGGCTCTGCGAAGTGAAGGAAACATTCGGAATCGGCTTCTAAGAAAAAAGCTAGAAACATAGGTGAATCAGTTTAGAATGAAAATCAGTAGGTAATTTACTCACAATCCTCCTTCTTCCCTCCACCCTTCAACCAGTGCAAATTTAATATGATAAAACCTTTATCCATCTAATATTTCAGACAAATTCACATTTACCCAATATCCCCCAATCAATCATCACGAGGACTTATAAAATGGATAAATACGAAAAAGTATTCGAGCTGGCAAAGCGCCGCGGCTTTTTGTGGAACTCTTTTGAGCTGTACGGCGGGAGCCGTGGCTTTTACGATTACGGGCCGCTCGGGAGCACGTTAAAGAGGCGGATCGAGCAGGTCTGGAGAGAGTTTTACGTGATCCAGGAAGGGCATATGGAAATCGAGTGCCCGACCATAGGGATCGAGGACGTCTTTATCGCATCCGGGCACGTGGGCGGCTTTTCTGACCCCCTGTGCGAGTGCAAGAAGTGCGGCGAGGCTTTCCGGGCGGACCACCTTGTAGAAAACGTTATGAATGCGGCAGGGACCCTGAGTGCGGAACAGCTCACGCAGGTCATAAAGGAAAAGGGGATCACCTGTCCCGAATGCGGCGGAGAGTTCAACGACGCCTACGAGTTTAACCTGATGTTCAAGACCACCATCGGGCCGGGGACCGGAAGGCAGGGCTACCTCAGGCCGGAAACGGCGCAGGGGATGTTCGTGGACTTCCAGAGGCTTTCGCGCTTCTACAGGGACAAGCTGCCTTTCGGGGCCGTGCAGATCGGAAAGTCCTACAGGAACGAGATTGCACCTCGGCAGGGCGTTATCAGGCTCAGGGAGTTTACCCAGGCCGAGTGTGAGATCTTTGTTGACCCGAGGAACAAGAAACACCCCAACTTCGAGCGCTTCGCAGGCAGGGAGCTTGTGCTCTATTCCCAGGCAGCGCAGGAGGCAGGAGAGCCTGTCCGGATGACTGTCCGGGAAGCAGTCGAAAAAGGCGTCATTGCCCACGAGGTCCTGGGGTACAACATCGCGCTTACCAACGAGTTCCTGACAAAGGTAGGAATCGACCCTGCAAGGCTCAGGTTCAGGCAGCACCTTAAGGACGAGATGGCCCACTACGCAATCGACTGCTGGGACGCCGAAATCGAAACGGACCGCTTCGGCTGGGTCGAAATCGTGGGGATCGCAGACCGGACGGACTACGACCTGAGCGCCCACGCCAGGGTCAGCAAGACCGAGCTCTATGTCTACGTTGAATACGACGAGCCGAAGATGGTTACCCGCTTTACGGTAAAGCCGAACATGGGCAAGCTTGGCCCCATCTTCAAAGGCAAGGCAAAAGTTGTTGCAGATGCCTTAAAGCAGCTTTCCGAGGCCGAACTCTCGCAGGCCGAGATCAAAGTGACCGTGGACGGCGAGGAAGTCACCGTCAGCTCCGACATGGTGGAATTTGCGGAAGAGACCGTCAAGGTCAGCGGGGAAAACGTCGTACCCCACGTAATCGAGCCTTCCTACGGGATTGACAGGATCTTCTACGGGACCATGGAACATGCCTTCGAAGAAGAAAACGTGGCCCAGAAGGCAGCCGAGTCCGGGCTGAAAGGCTCCGGGGAAGAAGGCGAAGAGGGACCTGCAGTCGAAGCTGGGGGCGAAGCAGAGGGCGAAGCCGAAGAGGAAACCCGCCTGGTGATGCGCTTTTCCAGCGCAGTTGCCCCCGTGCAGGTTGCAGTCCTCCCGCTCCTGACCAGAAAAGAGCTCTCAGATCCTGCAAAGGATATCGTGGGAAAGCTCAGGGAAAAGAACCTCCTTGCCGCCTACGACGACTCGGGGACCATCGGGCGCCGCTACAGGAGAAACGACGAAATAGGGACTCCTTACTCTGTCACCGTGGACTACGACACCCTTGAAGACAAAACCGTCACCATCAGGGACCGCGACTCCATGCGCCAGGTCCGGGCTCCCGTCGAAGGGATCGAAAACCTGCTCTACGAACTCATCTACAGGGGCAGGAGCTTCGAGTCTGCAGGCAAGCCCTTCAACTTCTGAACCCTGCAGTTCCGAAACCTGAAGCTGCAGCCTGAAGCCAGTCTGAAGCTACAAATTCCGGGCTCTTAACCGAGCCCGCAGCAAACTTTTTATTTTTTATTACTTTTTTTATATCATTAAATGATATCATTAATTGATAGTACTGATTGATGGCATTAAGTGATGGCACTGATTGATGGCACTGATTGATGGCATTAAGTGATGGC
This sequence comes from Methanosarcina sp. KYL-1, assembly GCF_024372725.1. Lineage (GTDB taxonomy): Archaea > Halobacteriota > Methanosarcinia > Methanosarcinales > Methanosarcinaceae > Methanosarcina. The sequence goes on along the minus strand of NZ_VOUA01000013.1, from coordinate 85,176 downwards.
ACTGAATTGAAAAACTAACCAATAGCGCTGACCAAAATGAGCGAGAGTTTTTTTACAAACGAACCGGCCTTCATGAGGCACCCGCTGATAAAACCGGATACCGTTGAGCAGAGGCTCTACCAGCTGAACCTGGCGGGAAAAGCCCTTGAAGGCTCAAGCCTTGTAGTGCTCCCGACGGGGCTCGGGAAAACCATCATAGCCCTCTTTGTCATTGCTTCCCGGCTCCAGCGTTTCGGGGGAAAAGCCCTGGTCCTCTCCCCAACAAAACCCCTGGTGGAGCAGCACGCAGCTTTTTTTAAAAGGGTAATGGCCCTTCCCGAAGAAGAGGTCCTGACTTTTACGGGGAGCATCTCTCCTGCGGAGCGGGAAGAGCTCTGGGCCCGGGGCAAACTCATCGTGTCCACCCCGCAGGTAATTGAAAACGACATCCTGACAAAGCGGATCAGCCTGGAGGACGTAAGCCACGTCACCTTTGACGAGGCCCACCGGGCAGTCGGGAACTACGCCTATACATTCATTGCGGAAAAGTACTTCGAGACCGCAAAAAACCCTCACGTGCTCGCAATCACGGCAAGCCCGGGGAGTTCCGACGAGAAAATCGCAGAGGTCTGCGAAGCCCTGCACATCGAAAACGTTGCCGTGAAAACCGAGAAGGACCGGGACGTACAGCCCTATGTGCAGGAAAAGGAAATCGAGTGGGAAAAGGTCAGCCTCCCCCCCGAAATGAAGGAGATCAGGGACCTGCTTGAAAAGATCATGGACGACCGTATAGGGAAACTCGGGGAACTGGGCTTTCCGGCAGCAGCCCGGCAAAACATGTCCAAAAAAGATCTGATCGCCCTCCAGAAAAAACTTCAGTCCGAACTCAGGGGAGAGGGAGACTCTGCTGTCTTTACCGCCCTTTCCGTCCTGGCAGAGATGATGAAGCTGAATCACGGCATAGAACTGGTCGAAACCCAGGGGATGCTCTCCCTTCAAAAGTACCTGGAAAAGCTTGAGCAGGAAGCCTGCGCAAAAGGCGGGACTAAAGCCGCAAAGCGGCTGATGGAAGACCTGTACATGCGAAAAGCCCTCCACCGCCTGAAGGAAAACGGGAACGGAGTTGAGCACCCGAAACTTGGGCTTGCACAAAAAATCGTATCCGTCCAGCTTGAAAAAAGCCCGGAATCAAGGGCGATCGTCTTTACTAACTATAGGGATACTGCGGAGATGGTCACAGATGCCCTTTCCGAAATACCCGGAATTTTCCCGGTCCGCTTTGTGGGGCAGAGTTCGAAATACAAAGATAAGGGGCTCACCCAGAAGAAGCAGGTAGAAATCATAGAGAAATTCAAGGAAGGGGAGTACAACGTCCTGGTAGCAACTTCCGTTGCAGAAGAAGGGCTTGACATCCCTTCCACCGACCTGGTGCTTTTCTACGAGCCCATTCCCTCGGAAATCCGGAGCATCCAGAGGAAAGGCAGGACAGGCAGGCAGCATAAGGGCCGGGTCGTCGTACTGGTTACAAAAGGGACCAGGGATGAAGCCTACTACTGGAGCAGCAAAAACAAAGAAAAGAAGATGCTGAACAGCATGCACGGTTTAGAGTCGGCACTGGGCCCGAAAAAGGGATCCGGGCTCTCGGCTTTTGAAAACGGAACTGAAGCCGGAACTGAAAGGGGACCGGAAAAGCAAAAGACTCTCGGGGAGTTTGAGTTTCCATGCGAAACAGGGGGCGAGACCCTCAGGGTTGTCGTCGACCACCGGGAAACGAAAAGCGGGGTTGCAAAATTCCTCGACAGGCTGGGAGTGGAACTCAGCTTCAAGACCCTTGAGGTGGGGGACTATGTGGTCAGTGACCGAATAGCGGTTGAGAGAAAACGCACGGATGACTTTGCAAGTTCCCTGATCGACGGGAAACGCAACCTCTTTGCCCAGCTCTCAGACCTTGCCAGAGCATACACAAAGCCCTTCCTTATCATTGAAGGAGGAGACCTCTTCACAGCCAGGCAGATAAACCCGAATTCCATCTACGGCACCCTGGCATCCATTGCAATCGATTTTGGGGTTTCAATCCTCTACTCCAGGGACGAGGAGGAAACGGCTGCGATATTAAAGGTGCTTGCAAAACGCGAGCAGGTAGAAAACAAACGCGAGGTAAACCCTCATGGGAAAAAATCCGCCAGTACCCTTGCCGAACAGCAGGAATACCTGGTCTCCTCCATCTCAGATATCGGGCCCAAAGCTGCCAGGAACCTCCTCCTGCACTTCGGTTCCGTCGAAGCCATCATGAAGGCTGATATCGAAGAACTCAAAAAGGTAAAACTCATAGGCCCAAAAACAGCGGCAAAAATCAGGGAGATTGTGGCAAGCCCATATAAGGGGTAAATGACGTAATCAACTATAATCAAAGAGATGAACAACGAAAAGACCAACGGCAAGATCAAAAATAAAAGGAAATTGTAAAAACCAAAAGCTAAAAAGTGAAAATCAAAAACTAAAAAGTAAATATTCCCCGGGGGAATGAGGCCGGAAACAACCCGTTATAAACAACCCGTTATAAACAACCCGTTATAAATATCAGGAGGATATCTGGCACAACACAGGAGGAAATCCTCTAATAAAAAACCTGAGACGACAGTACTCAGCCTGCGACTCCCGGGAAAAAATGTTTTTTAACAAGGAATTCCCGGAAAGGGAATTCCAGCGAGAAAACCTGTCTCATCAATACCTTTTGATGCCGCAACGCCTTTTTTTTAGATGATGCCCCTGAAAAGTATTTTTTGTTTCAGGCAGCACGCCCAGGAGAACAAAAATCCATCCAAAAGGAAATAGAAGGATTATGCCTCCCAGCAACCTCACAAAGGTAAACAGATATGAAAGCAGGTATTTTAACGTATCTCGCATGCTTTCATCACCTCTCAATATACAATCTGTTTTTCATAAATATAAAGACTCCTAAAATAAATTTATGATAAATCGTGATAGATCATCCCGGCTCCCGGCGGTAGATTTCGAGTAAAAGTGCCCCATTGGTAATGATAAATAATTACAAACATATGCCGCAGTTTCTCGAAACTTGATAAAGTTCACACAGTGAAGAGAAAAACAATATCACAAGGAATGTTTGCTTATTTTTACAATGTGTGTCATCTCACAGGGTACAGAACAGGAAAAAGGATTCCTCCAAGCAAGAGCCTCGGAATTGTAATGAAAAATCAGGAGCTATTGACCACAATATAAGAAATTTTATAAAAAGTCATATATATTTTGAATTGGATATGGGGAAAAGTATAAAAGCGAATTGAAACCCGAAGGTTAATTCAAACCGGAAAAAACGTATTCAAGAGCCATTATGCGGCAAGAGCGGGGGATCCAGCGCAAATAGAGGGATAGAATGTATCCTGAGGCCAGGTCTCTATTTTTGAAGCGCTTTCCGGGTAGTCAGGGCATCTGAAACTTCCTGAAAGTACGCTGGAAATCCTTTCATTGCCCCAGGATTCCCGAAGAGGCCATGATAGGCCTAAAAAAGCCTTGAAAACCATTAAAAGGTTCATAAAGGTCCTAAAAGGCTCTAAAAGGTTCAAAAAGGCAGAAATTCAGTAAGAAATAACCGCCTTTAACCTGAAATGATTTAACCTGAAATGATTTAACCTGAAATGATTTAACCTGAAATGATTTAACCTGAAATGATTTAACCTGAAATGATTTAACCTGAAATGATTTAACCTGAAATTATCCCTGACTGAGGCGCTCTATGAGGCCAAGCCCTTTATCAATCAGGTCGAACTCTTCGGCAACCCTCCGGGGGTCCTTTTCGTTCTGGACGGAAGCTGCGATGCTGATCAATTTCTTGAGGAGCAAGCCTTCCAGCAAGGCCCGGTCCCCACCAATTTCCGGCCCCCGGGCTGTAACACTTCTTTTTGCGGGCTCCTTTCCTTCAGGCGCAGCCGTGCTTTCAGGAGCTTCTTTTCCTGCCCCGGGTTCATAAGCGGGTTTATAACCTGTTTTCGGTGGCTCTTTTTCCCCGTACTGCAGGACAGATTCCCTTTCCTCTGCCTCGGGTACGGCTGAGGTTTTTGACTCGAACCAGGTTTTCGGCCGTGTTTCCGGAGCTTCTTCTTTCGTCTGGTACCAGGGCCTGCCTTTCTCAGGCGAAGGTCTGGTTTCCGGGGCCCTGGCTTCTGCCGCAGGTACGGGAGTTTCCTCTGCCTCTCCTTCTTCCCTGACATCACAGATGGGACAGATTACCGTACCCTGATAGCGAAACTTCGGGGCTCCGCAGACTTTGCAGTGTTCGGCAAGCATCGTGCCCCCGATTTCCAGGAAACGGGCGATTCGTTTTACTTTTTTATCTTTCTCGGAATCCATATGCCTTACCTTCTTCTTTGCACACATTCGCACTTATGTTATAAGATTTCTCCTCTGGCTCCATGTATATGAAACTACCTTTTATCCTGAAATTTTATCCTGAAACTGCCTTCATCCGCCGCAAAAGGGAAAAACCGGGCCCGGAATCAAAATGCGAAACCCCTGATATCGGGCATTTCAGGGATCACCGATAATATTTTATATAACAAGCCTGTCTTACACTAATTTACTAGCACTAAATTACTAGCGAATTATTAACTCTTATTTTATCACAATGATTGTGAAGGTGATTTAAATGTCATCAGTTGACCCAGCAGAAGTTATAAGGCAATGTCTTCAGGTTTTAGAAAGCATAACCAACGACTCTTCCGTTCCGAGAAATATCAGGCGTTCCGTAAACGAAATCACGGACATTCTGAACAACCAGTCCGAGCCCCTCTTCCTCAGGGCAGCATCCAGTATTTCTATTCTTGAGGACATCAGCAACGACCCGAACCTCCCCCTGCACACCAGAACCCTCATATGGAACCTCTCAAGCCAGCTCGAAACCATTCCCGTGGACGAGTAAAGCAAGAGGAATGAATTACTTCTCTAAATCTCTAAAAACCCGAAATTGAATCCGAAATCGAACCCGAAATCGAATTCGAGATAGAATTTATCTAAGAGTAAACTCTAAAAAAGGAGTAGAACTCCTGGAGCCGAAAACCAGGCTTCAAGTGCGTCTCTTGAGGCATTCCTGTTCAAAAACTCCCAACTTAATCTGATTCTGAAAAAAGAACTGGCAGGGACACACCACTTGCTGTCCTGCGGCCCAAAATCAAGCTGGCTTCAGGTATGAATACAGGAAGTTTCGGGAACGTAAAACCCGGAAAGATTCCCTTTCCCTTTTTCTATCTTTTTCCTCTGGCTCGTTCAAAGAGCTATGCTTATGCCTGCAAACCTTATTCCAGGCCCAGGTTTCGGAAAAACGGGTAAAAGCCCGGCCGGAAAAAAGCTAACCGGAAACGCCTCATTTGAAGTAAAAAACTGACCGGGAATGCCACCCTTGAAGGAAAAAAGCTGACTAAAAATGCCACCGATAGGCATAATACACTTGAAGGGAAATTTCTGGGAGGATTTTAGGAACAGCTGATATAAAATGCGGCTCAATTACTCATAGAAAATATACACACCTTTGGAAAGGGTGAACAAAGACTTCACATGGGGGTCATTAATTCATGCTCAAGGAAATTTCAGCCACTATAAGGGAAAATTTTGAGGAGAAAGACAGAGTCCGGGAAGAGGGATTAAAAATTTCCCGGGAAATCGTAAGGGAATGCCGGACCGCAACATTTGCCCTGCATGGGCAGGACTTTGCAAAGGCGAAGAACAGTATCGAAGCCGCAGGAAAAGCCATTGGAAAGTTAGATGCCCTGTTTGGAAGGCATTCCGACATCTACCATGCCGGATTCGTGGAACACGCCCAGCAGGAATATTCGGAGATTTCGGTCCTTTACAGCCTGCTTGAGGAAGAAGAGGAAGAAAAGCAAAAAACCCTTCCTTCCCCCGAAGCCCTCGGAGTAGGATATTCCGCCTACCTTAACGGGCTAGGAGATGTTGTGGGAGAACTCAGGAGGCATGTCCTGGACCTGATAAGGGCAGAATCTCTTGGAAAAGCCGAAGTGTTTTTAGGGATAATGGAAAATATCCATGCTGCCCTTATGGACTTTGACTACCCGGACGCAATAACCAGAGGGCTCAGGCGAAAGACCGACGTGTCCCGCGCCCTGATCGAAAAAACCCGCGGGGACGTTATCAACGCAATCCAGCAGAAGAAACTTGAAACCGCAATGAGGGAACTGGAAGCCAGGTTTGAACCCGCACCTGTCACGGAAGAACACACAGGCCAGGGATCACGATAAATCACATAAACCACATCACTAAGCAGGCTTATAACGCAGACTTCTACAATTCAGATTTCATAATTCAAACTTCATAACTCAAACTTCCATAATTCAAACTTCATAACTCAAACTTCCATAATTCAAACTTCATAACTCAAACTTCCATAATTCAAACTTCATAACTCAAACTTCATAGTGCAGGCTTCCATAATTCAAACATCATAATGAGCAGATAAATAAGCACTGCAAGAAAGGTTCCGATAATCAATCACAAGAGGATACCCATGAGATTTGATCCAGAGAAGATAAAAAAGGAGGCAAAGGAAAACTTTGACCTCGCCTGGAACGAGGGCAAAAACCTGATCAGGACACCGACCCTGAACGAACGCTATCCCAGGACTACCCTGAAATACGGGAAAGCCCACCCTGTCTACGATACCATCCAGAAGCTGAGGGAAGCCTACCTCCGCATGGGCTTTGAAGAGATGATGAACCCCCTGATAGTGGACGAAAAAGAGGTCCACAAACAGTTCGGGAGCGAAGCCCTGGCCGTCCTTGACCGCTGTTTCTACCTGGCAGGCCTACCCCGCCCGAATGTGGGGATTTCCGATGAGAGAATCGCCCAGGTAACAGAGATCCTGGGAGACATAGGGGACGAAGGCATCGACAAAATAAGGAAAGTCCTCCATGCATACAAGAAGGGTAAGGTTGAAGGAGACGACCTGGTCCCTGAAATTTCCGCAGCCCTGGAGGTTTCGGATGCCCTTGTGGCCGAGATGATCGACCGGGTTTTCCCGGAATTTAAAGAACTGGTGCCCGTGGCAGGCACAAGGACGCTGCGCAGCCATATGACCAGTGGCTGGTTCATTTCCCTGGGCGCCCTCCTTGAGAGAAAAGAGCCTCCATTCCACTTTTTCTCAATTGACCGCTGTTTCAGGCGGGAACAGCAGGAAGACGCTTCCAGGCTCATGACCTACTACTCGGCTTCCTGTGTGATAATGGATGAGGAAGTAACCGTTGACCACGGGAAAGCCGTTTCTGAAGGGCTCCTCTCCCAGTTCGGCTTTGAAAAGTTCCTCTTCAGGCCTGACGAAAAACGCAGCAAGTACTATGTGCCTGACACCCAGACCGAGGTCTTTGCTTTCCACCCGAAACTCGTGGGCTCGAACTCCAAATACTCCGACGGCTGGATCGAGATCGCAACCTTCGGCATCTACTCCCCGACAGCCCTTGCAGAATACGATATCCCGTACCCTGTCATGAACCTGGGGCTCGGGGTCGAGAGGCTTGCCATGATCCTTCATGACGCACCTGACATCCGCTCCCTGACCTACCCGCAGATCCCCCAGTACAGCGAGTGGGAGATGTCCGACAGCGAACTTGCAAAGCAGGTCTTTGTGGACAGGACCCCGGAAACTCCCGAAGGGCGGGCAATTGCGGCTGCCGTGGTTACCCAGTGCGAACTGCACGGAGACGAACCAAGCCCCTGCGAGTTCCCGGCATGGGAAGGGGAAGTCTGTGGGCGGAAGGTGAAGGTCTCCGTAATCGAACCCGAAGAAAACACGAAACTCTGCGGCCCTGCAGCCTTCAACGAGGTCGTTGCCTACGGAGGGGACATCCTGGGCATTCCGAACACGAAGAAGTGGCAGAAAGCCTTTGAGAACCACTCTGCAATTGCCGGCATCCGCTTCATAGAGGCCTTTGCCGCCCAGGCTGCCCGGGAAATCGAGGAAGCCGCAATGTCCGGCACAGACGAACACATCGTCAGGGTCAGGATCGTCAAGGTCCCATCGGAAGTCAACCTGAAGATAGGCCCGACCGCCCAGCGCTACATCACGGGCAAAAAGAAAAAGATAGACATCAGAGGCCCGATTTTCACCTCGGTTAAAGCCGAATTCGAGTGAGAAAACGGGAAAAAGGATAAAAACAGGAATGAGAGGTCCCATGCAGAGCGAGCAAAACGCAGGTTTAAGGTATCCTGAACTCAGCCGGCTTATGGAAGCCGGAGAACCCGTGTGCGTGACCTTCGAAACGGGAGAAGGAAACGGAGAATGGAAACCCGCAGAAGGAGAAAACGGGAAAAAAGAAGCTGCCAGGTTTGGTAGCGGAAACCTTCCCGAAAAATCCGGCCTGCTCTTTTGCGAACTCGTGCACAAAGCCCGTTTCGGGGAAACTTTCAGAGTCTCAGGGCAGGGCTGTTCGCCAGGGAATTACGTGCTCGGCCTTTCGGAAGAGAGCCCTGCCGCATACTACCTGAAATCGGGGAGATACAGGGACCCGGAGGCTGCTGAAAAAGCAGCCCTATCCCTTCCCCGGCTTAAAAAGGAATTCTGCTCAATCAGGGTCGAACCCCTGTCCTGGAACAGGGAAAATTTTGATGTGCTAATCCTTTTCCTGAAACCCGAAAAAGCCATGAGAATCGTGCAGGCCCAGGCTTACCCGGAAGGAAAAAGGGCAGTACTGGACACCATGGGGGCTGCCTCCGTCTGCGGAGACTGCACAGCCCTTGCCGTAAGACAGGGCCTTGGCTTATCTTTCGGGTGCAAGGGATCGCGGAAGCACAGCGGATATGAAGATTTCGAGCTTCCCTTAGGGATTTCATTTGAAAAAGTTGAAGAAATTGAAGAGGGGCTTTCAAAGCTGCCGGATACACGGGCCTGAAAGGACACACCACTTAAAGCAAGCTTTTTGCTAAAAGTATCACTTTATCAAAGGAGTCTACTATAATTTCTAACCCGATAGCTTTTAATGCACCCGGTGAAAAGACCGCGAGGGCTGCAAGAACACAGGTAAGGACAAAAGTGAGGAGAAAACCTTTCCTTAAAACGTGGCCTATTGAAGGCCCGGATTTTTTGTTATGGCTATCGTCACTTTCTTCTGGCACTCCCTCATATTTAACTTTCACACAGGACCAATCGGCACTCTTCGGATCTGGTTTATCTGAAGGAACGCTGGCCCTGGCAGGGTTCTTTCCGGAAGAAACGTATTTGGACCAGTCGACATCCTTCTCTCTGGCAGGTGAAGCAGGTTGGACCGGAGGCTCTGGATTAGGGGAGGACTTGAAAGGAACGTAGGCAATCGTGGTCGATTTAAAGGCACGTTTGGAGCCTGAGAGGTCTGCATCCGGGGAAATGGAAGAATCCAGGGCAGAGTCCTCTGGGTCCTCCGGATCAAGAGAAGCTTCTGTTGCCTTTTCTTCAGGAGGCAGGGACTTGTCGTATGCCTTTCTTTTCTGTGGGTCTTTAAGAGTTTCGTACGCTTCTTTGACTTTTATGAACTTTTCATGGGCATCAGAGGATTTAGAAATATCCGGATGATATTTCTTTGCAAGTAAGTGATACCTGTCCTCAATATCTTCAGGGCTTGCAACCCTGGGAATATCCAGCAATTGATAGTAGTCCACCGCTTTCCCCTCCAAACTCCCTGTTTACCATACTTATACCAGTTTTATTTACCAGTTTTATTTACCGTTGAAACGTTAATCGTTGAGACCTTCAGGCCTTTCGATCATGACACTTCGCATTATCCCGGTCCCGAGGTCTTTGGCCGTAGCGTTTATTATGCCGTTGGCATCGATGTCAAAAGTAACCTCTATCCGCGGGACACCTTTCGGTGCAGGGGGGATATTGTCAAGAACAATCATCCCCAGAGGCACATTTTTGGATGCGGCCCTGTCTTCTCCCTGGAGAATCTTGCCCCTTACGACCCTCTGGTTGTCATAATGCGTGGTAAAGATCTTACTGTTTCTCGTGGGGATCGTAGTGTTCCTGGGAATTATGGATGCCGTAGAATCCCCCACGGTTTCAAACCCGAGGGAAAGGGGGGTCACGTCAAGAAGCACCAGATTGCCGCTCTCGACCTGCTGCTCGCCGGAACTTTTCAGGTACTCGTTTCCGAGAATCCCTGCCTGAACAGCGGCTCCCATTGCCACGACTTCATCAGGGTTAATGCTTTGAAGAGGGGTTTTCCCCATGAAATCCTCTACCTCTCTTGCCACAGCAGGGATCCTGGTAGACCCCCCCACAAGAATGACTTTATTGATATCCTCAGGAGAGAGCCCCGAGTCCTGCAGAGCTTTTTCCATAATTGAAATGGTTTTATTCACCAGGTCTTCTGTCATTGTTTCGAACTGGTCCCTGGTAATCTCCACATCCAGAAGCTTATTTTCAAAAATGTAAGGAAGATTCACGTTTGCAGTCGTAAGAGTGGAAAGGTCAATCTTGCAGCGCTCTGCCGCTTCTCTTATGCGCTGCATTGCTTCGGGATTTCCTGAGATATCTATGCCTTCTGCTGCCTGGAATTCGGAAAGCAAATGGTCGACAACCTTCCGGTCGAAATCATCTCCCCCAAGCTGGGTATCCCCGCTGGTAGCCAGCACCTCGAAAACGCCGTTTTTGATTTTTAGAATCGAGACGTCAAAGGTCCCGCCGCCGAGGTCGTAAACCAGAATTTTCTGGTTCTCAATTCCCTCTTTCAGGCCATAGGCCAGGGCAGCTGCGGTCGGTTCGTTTATAACCCTCAGTACTTCCAGGCCTGCAAGCTCTCCTGCCTTTTTTGTTGCAAAGCGCTGGGAATCGTTAAAATAAGCCGGGACCGTGATCACAGCTTTTGAAACGGCGTCCCCGAGATATTTCTCAGAATCATGTTTAAGTTTCTGAAGAATTTTTGCTGAAATCCCATGAGGCGTATATTGATCTTTATTCAGTGTTACTCTGTAATCCGGTTTCCCCATGTACCGCTTTATAGACTGGACAGTATTCTCGGGATTTGAAACCATCTGCCTTTTTGCAAGTTCCCCCACGAGCAACTCATTCTTCTTTGAAAAACCTACAACTGAAGGCGTAAGCCTTTTTCCTTCGGAATTAGTAATGACCTTTGGTTCACCTAGTTCAATTACGGCCATGCAGGAATTAGTGGTACCCAGGTCTATACCCAGCACCTTCCCTCTAGTATTTGCCATAAGCGCACCCCCGAAATTTTATTAGGAGTACAAGAGATATTAATTTTTCTATCACAGTACTGCGCCCTGCCTGTTGAATTATACAAGGGTAAAGAAAAACGTATGTAATATAATATTTATTGTGATATAAAACTTTTTTTTAGGTAGTGTTTTGCAATATCGAAAAGCTAATAAAGAGAAAAAAACGGCAAACCGGATTTTTCAAAGCAAAAGAGTTGAAAAATATTAATTAGAATATCCCATATTTGCCCGGTTTCTTTAGAGAAAAACATGACAAAATATATTAGCATACAAAGAGCCGGTTTGACCCGGGCTGAGCTGAACCGAGGAAGAGATAGAAATGCATTAGAAATGTATTTATTTCAAGCTGTCCCGGCGGAGGAGTTTATAAAAAAACACATCTAAATCGAACCGTCCAGTGGGATGAGTTTATATAGAAGTACAAACATGTAAAATGCGATTTTAATTCCAGAGCAATTCCAAACTCACACTAATGGAGGATTTAAATCATGGCAGGACAGCCAATATTCATTTTGAAAGAAGGAAGTAAGCGAACCAGAGGCAGGGATGCCCAGAGCAACAACATTATGGCTGCAAAAGCCGTCGCGGAAGCTGTAAGGACCACCCTCGGCCCCAAGGGCATGGACAAGATGCTCGTGGACTCCATGGGCGACGTGGTCATCACCAACGACGGAGCAACCATCCTCAAAGAAATGGACATCGAACACCCTGCAGCAAAGATGGTGGTAGAAGTATCCAAGACCCAGGACGAAGAAGTGGGAGACGGAACCACCAGTGCAGCTGTTGTCGCCGGCGAACTTTTAAAGAAAGCCGAGGACTTAATCGAGCAGGAAATCCACCCGACAATCATTGCATCCGGGTACAGGCTTGCAGCCGAAAAGGCCGTTGAAGTCCTGAATTCCCTGGCAATGAGCGTGGAAATGTCCAACCGCGACCTGCTCGTCAGCATCGCCGAAACCGCCATGACCGGGAAGGGTGCAGAGTCCTCCAAGAAACTCCTCTCCGAAATTGCCGTAGACGCCGTCACAAGCGTTGTGGACACAAACGGAAAGAAGAGCGTTGACAGGGACAACATCAACGTTGTTAAGAAAGTCGGCGGCAGGATCGAAGATTCCGAACTTATCCCCGGAATGATCATAGACAAGGAAAGGGTCCACACCAACATGCCCGAGAGGGTCAAGGAAGCAAAAATCGCTCTCCTGAACACCGCAATCGAACTCAAGGACACCGAAGTGGACGCCGAAATCTCAATCACCTCTCCTGACCAGCTCCAGTCCTTCCTTGACCAGGAAGAAGCCATGCTCAAGAAGATTGTCCAGAAGGTCATCGGCAGCGGGGCAAACGTAGTCTTCTGCCAGAAGGGTGTTGAAGACCTGGCCCAGCACTACCTTGCAAAGGCAGGCATCTTCGCCGTGCGCAGGGTCAAGAAGAGCGACATGGAGAAGCTCGCCAGGGCAACCGGCGGCAAGCTCATCACCAACCTTGACGAGATCACCCCCGAAGACCTCGGCTACGCCCAGTCCGTGGAAGAGAAGAGGGTCGGCGGCGACAACATGACCTTCGTCACAGGCTGCGACAACCCCAAGGCAGTTACAATCCTCCTTCGCGGCGGCACCGAGCATGTGGTTGACAGCATCGACAGCGCCCTTGAAGACGCCCTCCGCGTTGTAGGCGTTGCAATCGAGGACGAAAAGCTCGTTGCAGGCGGCGGCTCCCCTGAAGTTGAGGTTGCACTCAGGCTCCAGGAATACGCAGCAACCCTCGAAGGCAGGGAACAGCTTGCAGTAAAGGCATACGCAGAAGCCCTCGAAGTCATCCCCAGGACCCTTGCAGAAAACGCAGGTCTCGACCCCATCGACATGCTCATGGAGCTGCGCTCCCAGCACGAGAAGGGTGTAAAGACCGCAGGCCTCGACGTCTACGAAGGCAAGGTCGTTGACATGTGGCAGAACTTCGTGGTCGAACCCCTCAGGGTCAAGACCCAGGTCATCAACGCAGCCACCGAGTCCGCAGTCATGATCCTCAGGATCGACGACATCATCGCCTCCACCCGTGCAGCCCCTGGCCCCGAAGAAATGGGCGGAATGCCCCCAGGAATGGGCGGAATGGGCGGAATGCCCCCAGGAATGATGTAAATTCCTGAAAAATAAGATCATAAATCAAGTACTGGTTAAACCCAAAAAAGGTGCAGTTTTCCCACTGCTCCTTTTTTAAAATCTTTAGTCAGGAAAGATTTCAAGCCTGAAAAGCCTGTTTTTCCGGTTTTTCCCGGAAATCCATGTGAATCTCCGTTCTCCTTTTTCAGGCTTGTTTTTAGATCTCGTTTAATCCTCGTTCAGATCACGTCAAAAAAACTGTTTTAAGCCTTCTTTTAAGCTCTTAATCGGGCTCTTTTTATCAGACTCCAAATAAGCCTTCTTAATCAGGTCATTAGACAGTTGTTTTACGGCTCAGGCTTTTTCAAGGCAGTTAAGAATATCTTCAGCCTCAAACTTTGTTTTTATGATGCGTGTCCTGCCCCTCTGCCCCTTGCCCGTAAAGTCCGCATCCACGTAGTTAAGGGACTGGAGCTTGTTGACCATGCCGTAAAAGCGAGTATATCCGAGCTGTGTCAGCTCGTGGAAGGACCTGTAGAGTTCCCCTGCCTGGATTTCCCCTTTCCCTGCGATCAGTTCGAGCAGCTGTTTTTCAGGGTCAGAGAGGAGGCTTATGCCCCTGCAGAGGTGGAGCAGTTTGGAAGCCTCATAGGCTTTTTCCACATCAACGGACGAGATTGTGCGGCTTCCCCTGCGTTCGGCATTGAAACCGGAACGTTTCAGGAGGTCGATTCCCACCCTCAGGTCGCCGGTCTTTTCCACGTATGAGACCACCATTTCCAGCACCTCGTCAGAAACCACCTTCGGGTAAAAGCCATATTTTACCCTGTCCCTGAGGATGTCCAGGATTTCGGCATACCCATACCTGGGGAAGTTGATTTCCTCAGGGAGGAAAACCGAGTTGACCCTTGCGTCCAGGCGGTAAAGGTCCGAGGCATCGTTTACGATCCCTATAACCCCTATCCGGACCCCGGGATACTGTTCATGGGCCCGGAGCAGGGAATACATGACCTCGTTTGCATGCCCTTCGTAGCAGAGGTAGTTGAGGTCGTCCAGGGCTACAAGCAGGACTTTTTCCGAGGAGACCAGGAAATCAACAACGTTTTCAAAGAGTTTCCGGAAAGCTACCCCCGAGGTAGGAGGAGAAATCCCGAACAGCTTTTTGTAAATCCTGGAAATCACCGCAAAACGCGTGGAGTCGATCTGGCAGTTTACCTTCACGGGCATGACATTGGGAGCGTGGGCCTCGACTTCCCTGAACACCTTCATCACGGCGCTCGTCTTTCCGGTCCCCGGAGGCCCCACCATAAGGCAGTTTAAGGGGCGCATACCCCGAAGAGCCGGCCGAAGCGCAAACCTGAGAGCGTTCAGCTGCGTGTCCCTGTGGGGAAAATAGTCAGGGAGGTAGTCGGGCTCAAGCACCGAGAGGTCCTTGAACAGGGTTTCGTCCCAGAGTAGCATGTCATTACCGGTCAAGGGGAGTTGCTCCATTCATGTATTTTGGGTACGGGTTTAAAGGAATAAGGTTGTGAAAAGGCCTGTTTATCGAGGCATTTTTGATAGGGCAGAGTTTAATCGGTCACCTAAGTTGGAAATCGTTTAAGTTCCTCAATTAAAATGGGGAAGCTTTGAAGAGATTAAACTTTGAAGAGGTTAATAAATATGTTAAATTTTTGATAAACATATCTATTGCTTTTTTAAATTTTTAATAGATACGCTTTACTGGCTTTTTAGTTTTTGGAAAGCGTTGAAATAGGATTTTATTAAAAAAAAGATATAATTGAGGAATAGGTATAAGGCATCTGCTCTAATAATTGTGGGGGACAGAGCATGGAAATCGAATCGAAATTTCTGGTACTGGACGAAGCAGGCTTCCAGGCAATTGAAGACCTTTCCCGGCTTGGAGCATACACTCTCTCCGAGGCAGAGGTCCAGCTCATAGATGACATCTTCCTGGACACTGAAGACAGGAAGGTTATGGCCGCAGGCTACTATTTGAGGGTTCGAAAAGTCGCAGGAGAAGAAGTGCGGTGGGTGACCATCAAAAGCCTTGGAGGCTTCGAGGGAGGGACCCACAGGCGAGAAGAGTACGTCAGTCCCCTGGAAGAAGGGCTTTCGGTCCTTGAATGCCCCGACCTCCGGATCAGGAACAGGATATTCGAATTTACCGCCGGGATGGGGCTTGTCCCGCTCCTGGCCCTCAAACAAAAACGGGTTGTCCGCCAGGTAAAACTGGGAGAGAGGTACATAGCCGAACTTTACCTGGACAGGGTGAACCTGAAAAGCGAAAACAGGGAAAAATTCTACTGCGAACTCGAAGTGGAACTTAAAAGTGGGGGCAGCATAAAAGACCTGGAAAGCATCCGGGAATTCCTCCTTGAACATTACAACCTTGCAGAAAGTCCTTTTTCCAAATTCGAAAGAGCCTTCCTTTTCCGGGAAGAACTCCCTGAAAAAACCCTCCTGAGCCTCAAGGAGAGGGCTTTTTGCATGCAGCTTGCAGGCCACAGGAACATCTACGGGAAACAGGCTGAAATTCTCCTCGCACTTGACCGGGGCCAGTCAGGTGAAGAACTGAGCCTCCTGCTGAAAACCCCGGAACCTGAGATAGAAGCCCTGAAATCGAAGTTTGAAGAAGAAAGGCTTTCCATTTTCCCTTTTGCGGCGGATAAAGGAGAAGAAAGAAAGGAAGAAAGAGAGGAGAAAAGCCCGGAACTTCACTTCCAGCCCGGAACCGGCCCCCTTGATAAGGGCTGGATGGCCATGGGCTTTGAGGAATGGACCCCGGAAGCCCTTTTTGAATACTACGGAGCGGACGGGGCCAGGGCCAAAAAGGCAGCATCCCATGCCCTTGCTCTTTATGACGAGCTTGCTCCCTACCACGGGCTCGGGCCGGAAGAAAGAGACCTTCTGGAGTTTGCAGCCCTCCTGCAGGACATAGGGAGTTCGGTCTCCCCTGAAGAAAAAATCCGGATGAGCAGGGAAATCCTCCTGACACACCCTCTCAAAGGACTCAGCCTCCACGGCTTTCAAATGCTTGCCCTGATCACGGAGCTCCGGGATCCCGGCCTCAGTGAAAAAGACCTCATTTCAACCCTTAAAAAGTCACACACAAGACTCCACCCCGGGCTCCAGAACAAAACCCTCATGCTTGCAGCCCTCATCCGGACTGCAGACCTCTTTGAAGCCCGGCAAGCCAGTGTCTACCCGGGTAAGACCAGGCAGCTGGAGGGGGCCCTGGAAATAGAAATATTCGGGCCTGAAGCCGAAAAGACTGCAAAGAAGGCGGAGAAGAGAAGCGAACTCTGGAAACAACTTTTCGGCACAAAACTCCTGTTTACCCCGGTAGAAAAGCCGGATGAAGCCGAAATCCTCGAACAGGCAGATGACAAGGTCGAAGAAGAAAGCGCAGGGGAGAAAGAAGCTGAAAAGAAAAAAGAAAAGAGAAGCCTTAAGTTTACGGTCAGGCCGGAGGACTCCATGGCCGGGGTCGCCTTCCGGACCTTTTCCCTGCAATTTGCCCGGATGCTCGCCACTGAAAAAGGGACCAGGAAAGGGGAAGACCCCGAAAACCTGCATGACATGAGGGTTGCGGTCCGCAGGATGCGGGCAGCTTCAGGGGTCTTTGAAGATTATCTGGACTCAGGACAGCTGGAACCCCACCTGAAAGGGCTTAAAAGGACACTTGGTGCACTAGGAGGAGTCAGGGACCTGGACGTTTTCCGGGAAAAAGCAGAAAATTACCTGAAAACCCTGCCTCCGGGGAACGAACACGAGCTTGACCCCCTCTTTGCCGTGCTTGTTGAAGAGAGGGAAAAGGCCCGGAAAAACATGCTTGCCTACCTGAACGGTGAAAAATACGGCTGTTTCAAGAGGGAGTTTTCGGAATTCCTGGCTGTTCCGGAAGCCTGGGCCCTGCCCACCACCAATGAAAAACATGATGCTTTGCCCCACAGGGTAAAGGACGTGCTCCCTTCGATCCTCTATGCCCGTTTTGCCGATATCGGCGCCTACGCCGAATGGGTGGAAGGGCCTTACGTTTCGGTCGAGCGGCTCCACAGGCTCAGGATTGCAGCCAAAGGGCTGCGCTACACCTTTGAGTTCTTTGAAGACGTGCTCGGGAAAGATGCAAAAACCATGATCAAAGAGTTCAAAGCCCTCCAGGACCACCTGGGAGACCTGCACGATGCCGTGGTCGCAATCGACCTTCTGGGTTCTTACCTGAGTACCGGGGCCTGGGGGCCTGCCGAAGCCGGGAAAAAATTAAAGGGAAAAGAAGCGTCTGAAGGCCTTGAAGGAGTGGAAGCCTACCTGGAGTACAGGGAAGAAGAACTCCAGGCCCTCCTCAATGCTTTCCCGGACGCCTGGGCAAAAGTCCGGAGCAGGGAATTCAGGCAGAAGATAGAAAACGCTGTAGAAAACCTGTATGAAGCCCCGGACTGACCTTCATTCGGAAACGCCTGGCCTTCATTCAGAAACTTTCCAGCTCTGCCTCCCCTTCAAAAGCAGCAGCAGCTTCTCCCTTGGGCTCCGTGATAACCTTGAACTGGAGTTTGTACCCGAAAATTTTCCTGAAAAACTTCTTCTGCTTTTCAATCTCCCAGAGTTCGAGCTGGCACTCTTTCCTTGCATGGATCTCGAGCACAAGGGTATCTGTCGAAGCGATGTAGAACCTGACATGGGAAACGGCTGCCGTATGGGAGCGGTCAAGGCCCTCGGCAATCCGGAGCAGGGCGCTTAAGACCCGCACGCTTTTAACAACGCTGTTCCCGAGCCCTTCAAGGTTCGGGTGCCTTTTCTTAGGGGAGCTTTTCCGGTGGAAATAGGCGAGGTTGGAGATAATTTCGATTTCTTCGGGCTGGAAGCCCGGGAGGCTGCTCTCCCTGATTATGTGGTAAGCATGGGCCTGGTGGTTATCGTAGGAAAGGAACTTCCCGATGTCGTGCAGGATCGCCCCGTACTCCAGAAGCTCCCTTTCGCCCTCCCCGAAATCGTAGATCCCCAGGGCCTGAAGGCTGTCAAAAAGTTCCAGGGAAAGCCGGGTTATGGTATGGGCGTGCTCCTCGTCGAAGTTGCAGGTAAGGCCCAGCTGCATCACACTGCGCTTCCTTACCGACATCAGGGTCAGCATGTAGGAGAACTCGCTCTTTGAGATATAGTCCAGAAGAAGCCCGTCCCTGAGCCCCCGTTTGCTTATCATGACCTCGGAAAAGTCCAGTTCTTCCATAAGGGTCTCGATGATTGCGGCCCCGGCAATGATGATGTCCGCCCTCTGGGAGTTGATCCCTGGAAACTTCCGCCGCTCTTCCAGGGGCAGGGCGCACAGGTCTTTAACTATCCTTTTGAGGTCTTCATAGCTGAGCCGGTCGTAATTTTCATAGTCCGTTTTGTGCAGGTAGACAATGGAGATCCGGGCCAGGTTTTCGATTGTCCCGGAACTTCCCACCGCACAGCTGACCCGGTACCTGGAAAGCTCCTTAATAATATCTGCGGCTTTGTGCCGGATATGGGACTTGATCAGTTCATAGCGTTCCGGAGCTACCGGGCCCGTCTCGTCCGGGAGGAACATGTTTGTCAGCCTTATGGCTCCCAGGTTAAAGGAATGCAGGAAATAGTACTGCCGCTGGTCCCCTACCGAGACCTCGGTGCTCCCGCCTCCGATGTCGATAAAAAGGGCTCTTGAGTCCCCGAGCCGAAGCCCGCTTGAGACCCCCAGGTAGATAAGCCGGGCCTCTTCGATACCGGAAATCGGGCAGACTTCCAGGTGTGCTTCGTTTTTCAGGATCTCGAGGAACTGGACCTTGTTGCTTGCGTCCCGGGTAGCCGAGGTAGCCACTGCTATGATTTCTTCTGCGCCGTAGGCCCTGGCAAGTTCCACGAACTTTTTGCAGACAACAGCCGCCCGGTCCATTGCCTGCGGCTGCAGGATCCTGTCTATGAACTCTTTTTCCCCGAGCCGGACAGTTTCCTTCTGTTTGGTCAGGGGCTGGTAAGACCCGTTGGGGTTGATCCGGACCAGGAGAAGCCTGACCGAGTTAGTCCCTATGTCTATGAATGCAACAACCCTGCTCCCGGATATCTTTTCGGACTCCATTTACGCACACCTGCAAAACCCTGCCTGAAATCTGTCCTCTCTCACATGCCTCGAAGTTTCCGAACTAAGCTTCACATCATTTGTTCTTATTTTTATTCTATTTGAGATTTGTTTTCAGAACTGCTTACTATATATGTGAAATTGTAAGTTCAAAAAACCTGCCCACCTGGAAAAGGATTTGAAAGAAACCAAAAGATTCGGGAAAATCAAAAAAAATGAGACAGCCAGGAAATGAGAAGGGAAAATCAAAAGGAAGAAGGGAGAAAGGAAAAATCGGAGGGAAGAAGGGAGAAAGGAAAAATCGGAGGGAAGAAAGAAGATATAAATAAGAAAACCTGAAAGTTTTAAAAACTTCCCGGGAAAGGCTTTCAGGTTTTATTGGAGTTCAGGTCCCAGCTGCCTCTGTTTTCAAGCATCCAGAGCTGGGAGTCAAGTTCCTCTTCCCCGGGTTTCGGGTAGATCCGCTCCGTCCTGCCGTTGGGAAGCATCAGGCGGGCTTTTATGTTGTCCTTCAGGTGGGCAGCAAGGATAACGTCCCTTACCAGAGGAATGTAATCCTTAGACACCGGGAAAAGGACTTCTACCCTGCTGTCAAGGTTCCTGGGCATGAGGTCGGCACTGCCCATGAAGATCTCTTCGTTTCCGCCATTTCTGAAGTAGTAGACGCGGGGGTGTTCGAGGAACCTTCCCACAATCGAAGTTACCGTGATATTTTCACTCAGCCCGTAGATCCCCGGCCTGAGGCAGCAAATTCCCCTTACCTGGAGATCCACCTTCACGCCGGCGCGGGACGCCCGGTAGAGTTCCCGGATGCACTGGTAGTCCACAAGGGAGTTCATCTTAAAAATCAGGTGTCCGTTTCCGGATTTTTCATGCAGGTCAATCTCCCGGCGGATGCGCTCAAGGATCTGGTGCCTGAGGGTCTGGGGAGCTACCAGGAGCTTGATGTAGTGGTCCTTTCTCGAGTAGCCGGTGAGGGCATTGAAAAGGTCCGAGACGTCCTTGCCAATGAAGGTGTCGCTTGTGAGGTAGCCGAAATCGGTGTAGATTTTTGCGGTTACAGCGTTGTAGTTTCCTGTGCTCATATGTACGTAGTACCTGATACCCTCGTCTTCGGCCCGGACCACCAGGCACATCTTGGCGTGGGTTTTTAAGCCCGGGAAACCGTAAGCTACATGGACGCCCTTGCGCTCGAGTTCCTTTGCCCATCCAATATTGTTTTCCTCGTCAAAACGGGCCTTGAGTTCCACCAGGACCGCAACCTGTTTGCTCCTGTCTGCGGCTCTCATGAGGGCCTGGATGAGCCTGGAGTTGTCGTCCACCCTGTACAGCGTCATCTTGATGGCCAGGACTTCCGGGTCGTCGGCAGCCTCTTCCACGAAATCTACAACCGATTCGAAACTTTCGTAAGGGTGGTAGAGCAGGATGTCCCTCTTTTTAAGGGACGCAAAGATGTTTTCCCTGTCTGCCAGCAGGGGGTGCTTTCTCGGCTCAAAAGGCACGTACTTAAGTTCGGGACGGTCGATCTGCGCAAGTTTCATGAGGCTTGAAAGGCCCAGGGGAGCTGCCGACCTGAACATCAAAGAGGGGGTGAGCTCCAGGTTTTTAAGCAGGATTCCGGAAACCCGCTCAGGCATTGTATAATCGGTCTCGAGCCTGACCGCAGGCCCGAAATAGTTCCTCCCGACCCGCTGCTGCACCGCGATCAGGAGGTTCTTGTCCCCATCCTCATCAAAGCCCAGGTCCGCATCCCGCGTGATCCGGAAAGGATAAGCCCCAAGAATGCGCTGTCCCGGGAACAGGAGGTCAAGGTTTGCCGCAATGAGCTGTTCGAGCCAGACAAAACGCCCTCCTTTCAGCTCGTCAAAACGGTAAATAGCCCTTTCATGCCCTTTTTCGGGAACTGCAATAAGCCGCGGAAACATGGGTGGGATCTTGAGCCTGGCAAAGCGCTCCCCGTGGTCCGGGTCGTCGATAAGCACGGCCAGGTTAAGGCTCAGGTTGGAGATGTGAGGGAAGGGGTGCCCCGAATCAAAACCAAGAGGTGTTAGCACAGGAAAAATGTTCCTGTCGAAGTATTCCCTGAGCTTTTCCCGCTCCTCTCCCGAGAGTTCGAAGTAATTGAGTACATTGATTCCCTTTTCCCCGAGAGCCGGCTTGAGCACCTCATTCCAGCAGCGGTCATGACAGGGAAGCTGCTTTAAGAGTTCTTCCCTGATGACTCTCAGCTGTTCCTGGGCCAGCTCATCGGAATGGTCTCCTTTTGCACCTTCAGCAATCCGTTTCTGCACCCCTGAGACCCTGACCATGAAAAACTCGTCCAGGTTGCTCCCGAAAATAGAAAGAAACTTGACCCTCTCAAGCAGGGGGTTGCGTTCATCGAAAGCCTCTTCAAGCACCCTTTCATTGAACTGGAGCCAGCTGTACTCCCGGTCTGCGTAGAGGCGCGGGTCACTGAGGTCGGGCATGCCGGAAACTTCAACCCTCGCCCCTTCAACATTATCCATAACCGACCTGTCAAAATCTGCAAACTGAATGGGGAAGTTCCGCTCCATTAATATCACACATACACATGGCTTTGATTTGCTTTTTCTCGTACTCTGTCCTTAAAAACGAGGAGATCTCCCAAAAGATCTTTGCCCGTTTCATCGCTGTACGCAGCTGCCTGAGGAATCACTTGAATCGTATCTTGAACAATATTTTGAATCATATTTTGAATTGTATTTTGAACCATTTATTATATTTTGAAGCATATAATTTGAATGGATCCGGATTGAAAGGGAGAAAAGGGGTGACTGCTCAAAAGCCAAAAATAACCCTGGGGCCTCATTTCCCTTAAAGGTAAATCACCTGGCAAATACCCTCTGGCCGGCCAGAACTTTCCGGTTTCCGCCCTGTCGGAAAGGCATGCCTCCCTATAAACCAATCGGAAAGGATTCACATTAACCCCTATATAGACTTTTGGATGAATAAGAATCCCAATCCTGGCCGGAATACCCGGATAAACTCAATACTATTTATTAGTATATAGAACTAAAGATTTATAATTTTATCTCTCAAATTAAAAGAAAAAAAGCAATGAGAAAACCAGATAATGGAACCTCAAAATAATATTAAAGGAAGAATGAGGGAAATTAGGCACATAAGTATTTTAATATATTTATATACTGATATAAACCGATAATTCAGATAAGCTTAGAATAATTAAGATAAGCTTAGAATAATTCAGATAAGATTAGAATAATTAAGATAAACTTAGAATAATTCAGATAAGCTTAGAATTAATTTTCGAACTTGGCCTTTAAATGGGCATAAAACTCCTGTTCCTTCCCTGAGGTTTTCCGGAGCAGGCGTTCCACAATAAGCTCCGGGGTGCTTCTTGCCACATGGTTGTACACAGGGTTCCGGTCCACTATCAATTCGAGGTTGGCATCCAGGCCCCTTGCTTCGATCCCGTCCACCCGGACGTCTGCCTCCGTGTTTTTAAGGATCAGCTCCGAGAGGTGGGAAACAAAAATCCCAAGGCTCTTCTCACTCCGGGCCAGGTACTCCAGGATCCCGGCAATAATGCGGGCAGAGGCCCCGGGTTCGGTGATTGATTCCAGTTCATCGGCAAGCACCAGTTTTCCCGAAGCTCCGGAAAGTACGGAAAACTGCCTGAGGGTAGTCTCAAATGCCCCGGCATCCAGGGTCCCCTTTGATTTCCCGAAATAGTAAAGCTCTTCTACGGGCCCGAGCTCAAGCCCTTTAGCGGGGACTGGAAAACCCATGTACCCCAAAACCACGCACTGGGCCACGAGTTCGAGCAGGGAAGTCTTGCCCCCGGAGTTTACGCCACTCAAAAGGACCACCCGGCTTTCCTCGCCTGCAGGGGAAAAGCCCGTTTTTCCTACCGAATAACTGACGGGGTCGATTTCCCCGTGGCGGGCTTTCAAAAAGAGGTTTCCCCCGTCCACAAACCCGACACCTGCCTCAGGAATGAGCTCAGGCAGCTTAAGGCCAAAGTGTTCCGCAAAACAGGCTATGGAAAAGCCAAGGTCGAACTCCAGTATTTCCCTGACAAGCTTTTCCACGGGCAGGCGGTAGAAGGAAAGAACCTTTGCTAGCTCCCTTTTCCGGGTAAGCCTCACCCTTTCAAGGGTGCGGGAAAGTTTTTGCCTGAGGAGCTGGAGCTGGGCCTGGTCTGCCCTGAGAGGGTAGGAAATTTCATCGGAAAAGAGGGAATCAAGCCCCAGTTTTTCCTGTTTCTGGAGGCCGAGTTTTTCTGCAAGTTCTTCTTTTACTGCCTCTACCTCCCCTTTATAAACCTTATAGACCTCCTTTGCAAGCAGGTCCTTGATTTCCATCCCCCCGCTCACGAGCTTGAGAAGGTCCTGCCCGGTCAGGGTAAGGGAACTTGCTTCAAGAGCCCGGTTCATCCGCAGGTTTGCCTCTTTGAGGACAGATGCAAGCTCCACGTCCAGCTGTTCAAGGGCCGCTCCCAGCCGGTCAAGTTCAGAGTCAAACCCCTCGCAGGGTTTTCCGTCCTCTCCCAGCTTCGAGAGGGCCGACTCAAGGATTTTAAGATCCTCTTCCGAAAGTTCCTCAAAGAAGCTGAAATTGCGGGCCCTGAGGAGGGATAAGAGCCTCAGGCAGGCCCCGATGCAGTCAAGGTTCCGGGCAAAAAAAGCAAGCTCTTTTTCAGGCAGCACCTGCCAGAAATCGGCTTTTTCGGGGTCCGGGAAAAACTCGGGTTCAATGCCTTCAGGAAGGTCAAAGCTCAGGTAGGTGTCGTCAAAAACGACCACATGGGAGTAGCCCCTCGCAAGGTCCACGAATTCGGAAAAGCTCTCTACGGCCTGGACCGGAAGGAAAGCCTGGAACCTCTCTTTTGCCGCTTCAAAGGCTTTAGGGTCCCCGGCAAGGATGATCCTGTCCCTGGCCCTCAGGTTCCCGGGAACAGGCTTCAGCTTCCTCACCCTGGAGAGCAGGGCCAAAAACTCCGCATCCCCGGAAAAGGCTTTTCCAAGCTCCAGGTACTCGCTTACAAAAGCCCTTCTCCCCTCAACAAGGTCCATGCGGGAGGCGGGAAAGGGATAAAAGAGGTTAAGTTTGTCCCGGGCATGGGGGGTATGGGCAAAGCTTTTTATGAGCTCGAGCAGGCGGGAATAGAGGTCGAGAGCCTCTTTCGTCTTTAAAAAATCGGAAATAGAGCACCCTTCGGCTCTTGCTTTCACATCCCTGGCAAGAGAGAGGGCAAAGGAATGGCTGACCCCCTTTACCTCGGAAAGCGAGGCTATGTCCCCTTCGAGGATTGCCTTTAGTGCTGCCTCTTCGCTTCCGAAATACTCTGTCAGCCTTTCGGCGACTCTTTCACCTATTCCAGGAAGTTCCCGTAAGTTTGAGAGCTGCTGAGAAGATGTCATACACAAAACACGCCTCTTATCAATTAAACTAAGCCAATAAACCGAGCCAATAAACCGAGCCAATAAACCGGGCCAATAAACCGGGCCAATTAAACCGGGCCAATTAAACCGAGCCGGCGCCCTTTTCCTTCAGCATGAGGGCGAGCTCCTCTTCAAGATATGGATGCATGGAAGCCGTATATCCGTGGGCTGCCTCACTCACATTATATATCGCCTTTGGCTCTTCTGCCAGGGCAAAGGTCCGGACAGCCAGCTCATGCGGGATCACGGTATCGTTAAAAGAGTGCATTAGCACGAACCTCGCAGGCGGAAGCGAAGAGAGGTAGGTATCCGGGTCGATGGAGCGGTAGAACCGGTAAGCTTCAGGGTCAGCCACCTGAGAAGGATCGATTTCGCCTGTCCCGTACCCTGAAGTGCTGATTCCTATAACTCCATTGAGGGAAGGTTCAAGGGCACAGGCAAGGACTGCAAACCTGCCCCCGTTGCTTTCCCCGAGGACTGCAAGCCTTTCGGGGTCGATTTCCGTCTGGGCGGCAAGGACATCTACGGCCTTCAGGGCGTCATAGGCCATTTTGTATTCAAGGGGCTCAAGCCCGGCCCTGAAAAGTTCCAGGTCCTTTTCCGGGTTTACGACCCCGGGAATGCCTCCAGACTTGCGCTGGTCAAGGGCGAGGGTGGCATACCCGAGCTCGGAAAGTTCCACAGCCAGCTTCTGCTCTTTTTCCTTGCTGACTCCGGTCCCGGGGAGCAGGACTATGCCGGGTAAGGGAGAAGAGCTTGCAGGAATTCTCAAAAGGGCCTGGATTTTATCCCCTTTGCTTTCAAAAGTGAGCAGTTTCAGGGAATCGGCAGGCCCGGAAGAGTGCAGGTCCTGAGCATACACATCATCGATTTCCTGAACGGTAAACACAGGCTCGCCTCTTGGAGGAAACGAGAGCATACCCTCTTCCGAAACGTCCCAGGAAACCGCTTCTTGCCCGGGGTTTGCGGGGTTGTAAAGGACCCCGAAGAAACCCACGAGTATGAATAGAAAACCGAAGAGAAAAATAGTGGGTTTTGAGGCTTTAGCCCCTGAAAAAGCGTTTTTCGTATTTTGGTTTTTGCTTTTTTTGGAACTGTACTTGCTCAAGGGAAACCCTGACCCGAAAATTTTAGTTACGGCCAGAAGCCGTTCACAGCACTCAAGAATAATACTGCTATTC
Organism: Methanosarcina sp. KYL-1; assembly: GCF_024372725.1. GTDB lineage: Archaea > Halobacteriota > Methanosarcinia > Methanosarcinales > Methanosarcinaceae > Methanosarcina. Next base: position 59,165 of record NZ_VOUA01000013.1, on the reverse strand, counting down.
CCACAACAGCGCCTGTGACCAGCACTGTCTTGGGCTGGATATGGACTGCATTCTTGTCTGCTTCGTAGTAGCGCATGAGCCCTGCGGAGGACTGAAGTCCGCTGCCTGATCTTTTAGCCATGAGTTGAACACCTGTATGCATTAAATGTACTTATTATGTGTGTTATTGATAATTATTGATATCATTATTGATATTAGTGAAGATATTGCAAATACCTTACATTAATAAATTTCTATCAATTCCGGCAAACATCAGATAATTTACGGTTCTGATATATAAATCCAGCAGAGAAGCAAAAAACATAGTCTTCCCAGAACATCAAACAGCCTTCTGAGAAAAGCAAACAGCCCCCTCAGAAAAGCAAACAGCCTTGTCAGACAAGTACCTCGTCCAGCAGGAAAGGCGGGTAAAAAACTCCTCTTTCCGTGATTAATGCGGCCACATTTTCCATTGGAGTCGCATCAAACGCAGGGTTGTAGACCTCCACGCCTTCCGGGGCCAGCTGCTCTGTCCCGAAGAAGCGCAATTCTTTGGGGTCCCGCATCTCTATTTTTACGCTGCCTTCCCAGCCCTCAAAATCGAAAGTCGAGATAGGGGCTGCCACGTAGAAGGGGATTTCATGTTCCCTTGCAAGCACGGAGTGAGTATAGGTCCCGATCTTGTTGAAAACGGCATCCTGGGTGATCCGGTCAGCTCCCACAAGCACCTTGTCCACGAGCCCCTGGCGCATTACCCACCCGGCCATGGAGTCCGTGATCAGGGTGACAGGGATTTTGTCCTGCATCAGCTCCCAGGTGGTGATCCTGCTCCCCTGGTTAAGCGGCCTGGTCTCGCAGGCAATAACCTTGATCTCTTTTCCGGCCTCAACAGCCGAACGTACAACCCCGAGAGCTGTCCCCCAGTCCACACAGGCCATCCTGCCGGCATTGCAGTGCGTAAGCACCGTGTCCCCGTCTTTTAAGAGTTTTGCCCCGTGTTTTCCTATCAGTTTGTTGGTGGCAACGTCTTCTTCGGCAATGTCCAGGGCTTCCTGAAGGGCGGTGCTCCGGACTCCCCCGACATCGTAGGCATCGTTGACGGCTTTTAAGACCCGATCAACACCCCAGGCAAGGTTCACGGCTGTAGGCCTGGTTGACTTGAGGGCTTTTCCTGCAACCTTCAGGTCCTTCATAATGCTTTCAATGTCCTTAGCACTGCTCAGGAATGCTGCCAGGGCAATCCCGAAGCCTCCTGCAGCCCCAAGGGCAGGCGCACCCCTCACCCGGAGGGATTGGATTGCCTCGCAGAGGGAGCTTAAGGTTTTGCACTCAATTACCCTGTACTCTTTAGGGAGCAGGGTCTGGTCTACCAGCACCACGGAGTTGGACTCTTCTTTCCAGTCAATTGTCCTCATGCAGATCACTGTCCGGTATAAATAGAAGGAAATATCACATAAAAATCAGTTTATATAAATCGGTATATTTCTAGGAATAAGGTTGGATGTATTGGTTTATCGGTTAAGGTTATATCAGGGTATAAAGTCAGGTAACCTTAAGATATAAGGTCTGTTTGTATCAGGTTATCAGTTAAAGTAGATATCAGGGATATAAGCTTCTACCGGAAAATCCTCCGGCTCTCATTTCAAACCAGGCATCAGATAAAAAACTATTCTACTTTTTCCTTCAGGATGCCTGAAGATAACGAAAGGAAACGAAATAGACCTTTTAGACCCGGACCCTTTAAGGCCCTTACCCGAAATTTGGAGAAAAATAATAAATAAGTTATCCCCTGAAAAGGAGATATGAATACAAAAAATTTGTTTAAGGAAAAAGGCGATTTTTGGATATATATAAAAATTTAGGGGGCAAATTAACTCTATATGGAAAACATATATATAATAAATTTATGGAGTAACGGTATAAATAAGAAGAGACTTAAAATCCATAGCCGGGATAAATAAAGATTCTTAATTCCGGGAATTTTGAAGCCATAAATTGGGGAACCTTAAAACCATAAATTGGGGAGCCATTAACCTGTAAATAGATCACAACCCTTAATTTCCGAAATTACGAATCCGTAAATTAAGGATCATGAGTCCGTAGATGAGGATTCACAAGAAATCCATTATTTTAAAAAATTTTCACATATAGTAGATATTTTAATTATACATAGAATAATACAGATATTCAATCGGAGAGTTAGCGCTTATGACAAAAATAAAAATAGCAATTGCAGGAATCGGGAACTGTGCAAGCTCTTTGATACAGGGCATTGAGTATTATAAAAACGAAGAAAAAGAGCCTATCGGGCTTATGCACTGGGACCTGGGCGGGTACAAACCCAACGACATTGAAGTTGTGGCTGCGTTTGATATTGATGCCCGGAAGGTGGGAAGAGACGTAGCAGAAGCCATCTTTGCCCCCCCGAATTGCACTGTGGTCTTCTGTCCTGATGTCCCGGCAACAGGCGTAAAGGTCAGGATGGGCAGGGTCCTTGACGGGGTCTCGGACCACATGAAAAACTACGGGGAAAAGTATACCTTTGTGGTCAGAGGGGAGGAGGAAGCCACAAAAGAAGCCGTCGTAAAGGAACTGCAAGATTCCGGAGCCGAAATGCTCCTCAATTATCTTCCGGTAGGTTCCGAAGCAGCCGTCCGCTTCTATGCCGAATGCGCCCTTGAAGCCGGCGTGGCCCTCATCAACAACATGCCTGTCTTCATAGCCAGCAACCCTGAATGGGCAAAGCGCTTTGAAGAAAAGAACATCCCGATCATCGGCGACGACATCAAGGCCCAGCTAGGGGCCACAATCACCCACAGGGTTCTGGCAGACCTTTTCGAAAAACGCGGCGTAAAGCTCGATCGGACCTACCAGCTGAACACAGGAGGCAACACCGACTTCCTGAACATGCTCAACAGGAGCAGGCTTGCTTCCAAGCGGGAATCGAAGACAGATGCAGTCCAGTCCGTGCTCTCCAAAAAGCTTGAACCTGAAAACATCCACATCGGGCCAAGCGATTACGTAGCCTGGCAGAAAGACAACAAGGTCTGTTTCCTCAGGATGGAGGGCAGGCTCTTCGGAGACGTGCCCATGAACCTGGAACTCAGGCTCTCCGTGGAAGACTCCCCCAACTCCGCAGGCGTGGTAATCGATGCCATACGCTGTTGCAAACTGGCCCTGGACCGGGGGATCGGGGGCGTGCTGTACTCTCCGGCCTCCTACTTCATGAAGCACCCTGCAGTCCAGTACCCTGACGCCGAAGCCTACCAGAAAACCGAAGAATTCATAGCAGGCACCAGGGAACGATAAGGCAAAAGCAAAAGAAAGCTGAAAAATTCGGATGAAAATCTCTGGCAGAAAAGAGCTTTAAAAACGACATTTAAAAATAGCTTTTAAACAGCTCTTAAATAGATTTTAAATGGATTTTAAACATCTATTTAAAACGGGAGTCCCGGAAGTTTCCGGGAAACTTTATACTTTTTTGAAACGTTATAATTTTTTAGATCTCTTTTTGCTTTCCCTTACGATCAGCGGAGCCCTTCCGCCGTGATGTTAAACTGGCAGCTTGAACCTTCCGGGCGGGAACGGTGTTTGAAGAGGACTGCACGCCGGGTCCCTTCCCCTGTGCGCTCGAACTGGATGATGGCTTTGGAGATGTGTTCAAGGGAACTGCCCCCAAGAGGGCGCACCCCTCCGCCGCCTATGTCGGCATACACCTGGTTGGTGATGAGCACGGCAAAGCCGTATTTGCGGGCCAGGGCATGCAAAAACCCGATCTGGTTTGCAAGCTCTCTGCGGCTTTTTATGCCCGTTTCCTCGCCTTCGAGCTCGAACCTGTAGTATGCGGTGGCAGAGTCCATAACCACAAGCCCTATGTTCTCACCGGCTATCCTTTCCACTTCTCTTACGGCAGCATACTGCTCTTCAAAACTCAGGGGCTCGTAAATGATGATATTCTTTGCAATTTCTTTTGCATTCTCCCCTGCAATCTGCTTGAAGCGGGCAGGGGAAAGACCTTCGGTATCGATGAAAATGACCTTCTGCCCCTGCTTTACACATTCCACGGCAAGCTGGATGCAGAGATTGGTTTTTCCGGTCCCGGCAGCCCCGAAGACCTGGGTTACGATCCCCATCTCGAAGCCTCCTCCAAGGAGCTCATCAAGGGGCTTGCAACCGGAAGACATTAATCTCTCTATGGGATGACACCTCTTTTTGCACTTGACAGAGGTATAGCATACCAAGCATATAACATTTTTTTGTAATTGAAAGCCCTCCGGAAAAAAAGAGCCGAAAAGTTGAAGAAGTAAAAAGAAGCAGGAAACCGAAACTTGAAAAATCTGAAATTCCGGGAAATAGATAAAAATAATAAAAAAGATATGGAGAATTTAGCGAAAATTTAGTAAAGCATAAATTCCCTGGATTTGAAACCCGAAGGTTTGGAAAGCTGACGAAACAAGGAATCTTATTCCCAAATCGGGCTCCGGAAAAAAGGGCCTGATAACAGGACCTGCATCCATAATGAGGGCTCCTGTTCCTGAATCTGCCTCAGGAAAGAGAGCAGGCCCCGGAGAAAAAGATCTATACGGATTTATTACCAGGTCTGGTAACAAACTAATGATAGTTGTATACAAAACTGGAATGAAAAAGCATTATTAAGTCCTAGGGCATTTAGAATATCTACGCAAAATGCAGAGAATTAGCATACCACAGAAGGAAAAAAACAAGATCTTCAGGGGCACCTTTCGGGAACGGTATGCCCTGTTCTGGTATTGCGGACACTGAAATTTGGAAAATATACGCTTATAAAAAATACACGTTTATAATACACGCTTATAGAGGGTTACTGAGGAATGGTAGGTAACCCGGGTGGGGCTTTGTTTTGTTGCTGTGATGCTCTCTGCATCGGGGCGCTCATCCCCCACACAATAAAAATAAATGTAGCATGTAAATAAAAGTTAGATATATAGTAGTATGGAGGGTCAGGAAGCATGGCAAAAATTATAGTCTACACAACGGAACGCTGTCCTAAATGCAACAAATTAAAAAAGTACCTGGAAGCAAATTCAGTGGCCTTCGAAGTCGCGGATATGGCCACCCCGGAATCCCTAACCGAACTTCGCTTCAACGGGGTCTTTACGGTAACAGCTCCTGTTTTACAGATCGATGACACCTTCTTAACCCACGAGGAACTCTTCCTCGGCGATGAAGTGAACCCGGGAAAAATCCAGGGCATCCTTTGATGCAAAACGAGCTCAAAGATTCGAAAAAGTTCTGAGTAATTCGAAAAAATTCTGAATACGTTTTGCAGATTTTACCTTTAAAACAGCGACTGAAGATGAGCAAAATGACAGGCGACACTCTCTTATCCGAGGACCAGTTATCCGACAACCAGCCAGTGCAAAAGACACTCGACGGGCTGTCTCTCTCCCCACTCCCTAAAGTAAGGACCACAGACGGCTTCATAGTCAACTGGGACAAGAACATCATTGTAAACCAGCTTCTTAAAGAGACAAAACTCAGCGAGATCTTTTACAACAAACCCGCAATCACAAAAGAAGAAGCTGTAGACATTGCAAAAGAAGCTGAAAGGATCATCCGCAGGATGAATGCAAAGTTCCTTTCAGGTCCCCTTATAAGGGAAATCGTAAACACCATCCTCCTTGAGAGGGGGCATGTCGAGTGGCGAAACATCATGACCAGGGTCGGGGCTTCCGTGTACGATGCCTATGAAATCGACACCGGGTACGGCTTTGAGGCAAACGACAACGCGAACCAGCTCAACAACGCCGAAACCTCCCACAAGAAGAAAGCCGACAAGATGTCCAAGGAACAGAACCTCCTGCTAATGCCAAAGGAACTTGCCGACCTGCACCTGAACGGGGACTTCCACATCCACGACCTGGAATACATGGGGACAAGGCCGTTTTGCCAGGACTGGGACCTCAGATATTTCTTTTACTACGGGCTCATGCCCGATGGAGTCGGGACCCAGTCAAGCGTTGCAAAACCCGCCAAAAACGCCGAAGTCGCCTTCCTCCACGCGGTAAAGGCAATGGGCTCGGCCCAGACAAACTTTGCAGGCGGACAGGGCTTCTACAACTTCCTGACATTTCTGGCTCCCTACCTTGAAGGCAAGTCCTATAAGGAAATCAAACAGCTCATGCAGATGTTTGTCTACGAAATGATGCAGATGATGTGTGCCAGGGGCGGACAGACTGTCTTCTCTTCCGTCCAGCTCTCCCCCGGCATTCCGAAACTCTGGAAAGACAAACCTGTAGTTGCAATGGGCAAGGTCTGGAACGGGGAACAGGCCCTTCTTAGGACCTACGGGGAATTTGAAAAGGAAGTCCGCCTGGGCTTTAAGGCCCTCATGGACGTGATGCTCGAAGGAGATGCCTGGGGCAAGCCTTTCAGCTTCCCGAAACCCGAAATTTCCATCGAACCGGACTTTATGGAAGAAGATGCAGAATTCAACAGGGAACACCCGGAACTTCCAACTTATAAGGAACTCTACAGGATGACCTTTGAACTGGCTGCCAAATTCGGGTCCCCGTACTTCGACAACCAGCTGCCCGAATACAGGGGTGCAGGCGAGGGGATTTCATGCTACCAGTGCTGTGCCTACCAGTTTTCCGCAAACCCGACCGATGATGATGAGTTCAACGACAAGCTCTATTTCAAGGAAGGGAAACACTTTTCCATGGGTTCCTGGATGGTCATGAGCCTTAACTGCCCCAGAGCAGCCTACAAAGCCGAAAAAGACGATGAAAAGCTCTTCAATGAACTGAAGTTCCTGATGAACAAATCCGTGGAAGTCTTCAAAGTAAAGCGGAGATGGATGACAAACCTCCTGAAAATGAACAGGATCCCCTTTGCTTCCCAGCGCCCGAAAGACCCGAATACTGGAGAAAAAGGAGCCATGGCCGTTGATTTCGACAGCCTGGTCTACACCATAGGGATTGTCGGGATAAACGAGATGGTCCAGTACCACACCGGGTACCAGATGCACGAATCTCCGAAAGCGTACAAGCTTGCCATCAGGGCGATGTTCGAGATGAAGATGCATGCCCAGAAACTCTCAGAAGAAAACGACATGGAAATTGCCCTTGCAAGGACTCCTGCTGAGACCACCGCCCAGCGCTTTGCAGTTTCCGACCTCCTGCACAAAGAGTACGCAGACAAAGCCGAGAGCACCATCAAGGGAGACCTGGACGCTGCACTGCATGATATCAACGAAACCCACGACCTGCCCGTCTACTATACGAACGGGACCCACATCCCCCCGGGAGCTAATATCTCCCTGGCAGAGAGGATCAAATACGAACATACCTTCTTCCCGGTCGTAGACGGAGGAAATATCATGCATATCTGGCTCGGGGAAGGAAAACCCGACCCTGAAGGCCTGCAGGAACTTGCCATGCACATCGCAAAAAACACCCAGACAGGTTACTTTGCCTTCACCCGGGACATGACAGTCTGTACGGACGGAGGATACGTAGCTTCAGGGATCCTGGACAGGTGCCCCAAATGCGGCTCGGAAAACGTAGAGCACCTCTCGAGGATCACAGGTTACCTGCAGCCTGTGGCCGGCTGGAACAAAGGAAAACAGCAGGAACTCCGGGACCGGAAACGATACGGTACAAGGGAACTCAGGTGAGAGTTTCCCTTAAACTTCTTTTTTATTGCTGCAAGAATGCCATAAGGACCCGAAAATTAACATAAGAAGGATCCGAAAATTAACATAAGAAGGATCCGAAAATTAACATAAGAAGGATCCGAAAATTAACATAAGAAGGATCCGAAAATTAACATAAGAAGGATCCGAAAATTAACATAAGAAGGATCCGGAAATTAACATAAGAAGGATCCGAAAATTACCTGAGAATGAATCATGAAAGTAAACTACGCAGGCACGGTCTCCCTCTCCACCCTGGACTGGCGAGGGAAAGCTGCTGTTACCATATTTTTCCGGGACTGCCCCCTTCGCTGCCCCTACTGCCAGAACCACTCCTACCTTGAAGAGCCTGGCCTTGTAGAACTCGATTTTGTGAAAGAGCAGATCAAAAATTCCGGGCCTTTTGTGAGCGCAGCCGTATTTTCGGGAGGAGAACCCCTGATGCAGGCAGCAATCGTGCCCCTCGCAGAGTTTGCAAAGGAACTGGGGCTTTTTGTGGGCATCCACACAAACGGCTGCTACCCGGAAAGGGCAGCAGAGCTGGTTGAGCGGAAACTGGTTGATAAGTTCTTCATCGACGTAAAAGCTCCCCCGAACGACCCCGGACTTTACGCAAAAGTTGCCGGCTGTGGGGGATATGGAGACGGAACCGTCAGGAAAACTCCGGAAGAGATCGCAGCAGCCGTTGCAAAAACAATAGAAACTGCAGATTCCGCCAGCCTGGAACTGGAACTCCGGACAACACTTATCCGGGACCTTATCGGAAGCAAAGAAGAGATCGAACATATAGCGGCCTGGATTTCAGAAAACGTGAAAAACAGGGAAAAAACTGTCTACGTGCTCCAGCAGGGCCTCCCAGAACACAGCCTGCAGGAAAGCCTCCGGAAAGTCAGGTCCCTGGACAGGGAAGAAATGCTCGAACTTGGGAAAACGGCAAAAGGTTTCCTGGAAAAGGTGAAAGTCCGGACGAAAGAGGATGGCGAAGAGGCTGTTTGATAGAAAAGATGGGAAAGAGGCTGTTTAATAGAAAACAACCTGATATTTTTGGCTCTGGCCTTTTCCTTCAAAATTATTCCAGTATACTTCTTTTTTGGTTATTCTGTTGGCGCTTCAAGCTTTTTTGAGCAGGCGGCTTTTGAGGCAACTTTCACCTTAGGTTCAAACTAATTTGAAGTTTACAAAAGCCTTATACATGCCTGTTGATAAAGTATGAAGCAGTTCCGAACCAGGGTGCATGGAGAAGCCAAAAAAACCTGAAGAATCCGGATAAAATCAGATGAAGTTGGATGAAGTTGGATGAAACCAATGAAAGGTTTGTCCCTTATCCAGGTTCCCTCGGTCATTAAATTTTTGCGTGTAACCTCCGGAGTTACAAAAGTTAAATAAATGATAGAAACGCAGTCCAGTAAACAAAGGGTTAGACTAGCTACCCCCACCCCTGACATCATGAAAATTTTTGAAAATTGATATTATGACGGAAAAAAAGGTATCCGCGATCGGAGAGCGCGCTCTGATCTCCCGCTTATCTGAGATTTTTAAAGCTCCTGCCGGAAAGGGAGGCAAACAGGAGAAAGGAAAGGAGGAAAGCCCGGAAGGGAAAAAGGAGAGCCCCCAGGAGCTCCTGGTGGGCCCCGGTTCCGATGACTGTGCTGTCCTTGACCTGAACGGCGAAGACTGCCTTGTCGTTACCACCGATATGCTGCACAGGACCACGGACTTTCCCGAAGGGATGACTCCCTGGCAGATTGGCTGGATGTCCGCAGCCGTAAACCTGAGCGACATCGCATCCATGGGCGCAAGGCCCACAGGGCTCCTGGTGGCAATCGGGATGCCTGCAGATACTGAGATCTCCTTTTTCGAAGAGCTTGCGAAAGGCATACAGGCCTGCGCCGAATTCTGTGAAACTCCCGTGATCGGAGGCGACCTCGACACCCACGAGGAACTGACAATCACGGGCACAGCCCTCGGCCGGGTGAAAAAAAACCAGCTCCTCCGCCGCTCCGGGGCAAAACCCGGAGACCTTGTCTGTGTGACGGGCCATACAGGCTCTGCAGGGGCTGCCCTTGAGGTTCTCCAGTCGAAACATGGGGGTATTGGACGGAAGAAGGCGAGCGAAAGCCTGATAAAAAGCCTGCTTGAGCCCGTCCCCCGCACCCACGAAGCCCAAAAACTGGCCGCCTCAGGCGCCGTCACCTCCATGATGGACACAAGCGACGGCCTTGCCATGTCCCTCCACGACCTTGCAAAAGTAAGCCGGGTAGGTTTCAAGATCCGGGAAAACTCCCTCCCCATCCTCCAGGAAGTCAGGGACTTTGCCTCAAGCCCCGAAAAAGGTCCTGAAAACGGCCCTGAAAAACTGCTGGAACTTGCCCTTTATACAGGCGGGGATTTCGAACTCCTTTTCACAATCACTCCCGAACGGCTAAAAAAAGTACAAAATATATGTAAGTTAAGTGTCATAGGAGAATGCACGAAATACGAAGAGGGGATTGTACTCGAAAGCGTCGACGGCAGAATACAACCTGTAGAGCAGAGAGGGTACCAGCAGTTAAAAGCCGAAAGCAGTTGACCGACAACTCCCGCTAAGAACTGACATTTATCGTTTAGAATATAAAAATTCAGGATAAGAAAGATAAAATTAAGAACTATTGACTGAAAAAAGTCTATAATTATCAAGAAATGTAGAATAAAATTAAAGTTAAATTTACCTGAAATTTACGCAGTATATAAATTATGCACAAGGTTCAGAAGGTTCGAGTATGAATAAAACAAAAATGAAGATAATAACAGGAATTCTATTGCTGGGGCTATTTTGCGGAGTTGCGATGGCGGCTCCCCTAATCGAAAGCTCTAACCCAACTACTGATCCTACAACCAACGTAGGTGAAACACAGGAATTCTCTATCAGCACGAATGAGACATGTAACATAACATGGTATATTGACAGCACTGTTGTAGATTCGGCAACAAATGTTGATACTGATACCTATTCAAACAACACGGCACCTGCAGGAAGCTATACAGTAAAAGCAGAAGCTGAAAACGCAAACGGAACGGTCCAGAAAGAATGGACGTGGACTGTAGAAAGCGAATCGCTCAGTATCGAAAGCTCTGACCCAGCTACTGATCCTACATCCAGCGTAGGTGAAACACAGGAATTTACAATCGATACAAACCAGCTCTGTAACATAACATGGTACATTGACGACGTTGTGGTGAAAGATTCGGCAACAAATGTTGATACTGATACCTATTCAAACAACACGGCACCTGCGGGAAGCTATACAGTAAAAGCAGAAGCTAAAAACGCAAACGGAACAGTCCCGAAAGAATGGACATGGACCGTAGATACTGTAGAAAGCGAATCACTCAGTATCGAAAGCTTTGACCCGGCTACTGATCCTAAATCTACAGTAGGTCAGACTCAGGAATTCACAATCGATACAAACCAGCTCTGTAACATAACATGGTACATTGACGACGTTGTGGTGAAAGATTCGGCAACGAATGTTGATACTGATACCTATTCAAACAACACGGCACCTGCGGGAAGCTATACAGTAAAAGCAGAAGCTGAAAACGCAAACGGAACAGTCCCGAAAGAATGGACATGGACCGTAGATACTGTAGAAAGCGAACCCGAAGATCCGGAGATCACAGAAAAATACCCAGATAAGGAAGAAGTAGAAATAACCGAAGGAGAAAAACAGGCATTCAACGTCACAACCGACCAGGAATGTACAATAAGATGGCTTGTAAACGGGGACGAAAAGAAAGAAACAGATTCCCCTGTAACAGAGGATTCCTACACTTTTGAAGAAAAGAAAGTAGGTACCTATAACATAACAGCAGAAGCCAGCAATGGAAACGGGACTGTTTCAAGTAAATGGACCCTGTACGTCCGCTCCAAATACTATTCCAGCGGCAACCGCATCTGGGAAGCAAAAAAAGGCCTGAGCACCACATATGAATGGAATCCGCAGAGCTATTCAGGGTTCTATTATGACCTGGAATCCGGCGTAGGCTCGGAAACCATGACGATTACCCTCGACGGTACCAGCAATGATCCCGGCAGGACCATTGATGACGGAAACCTCGTATACAGGACAGAGCCGGTAGCAACCGACTTTGAACACAACGACTGGGGCAAGTACTACGTGATAGGCTTTATGGCCGAGAAGTATTTTGCAGGGTATATTGACGACGAAGACGACGGAACCACTGTAGAGGGTGAAACCCTTGATGCGAACTTAATCGGAGATGGAGTGCTTGCAAAGGTGCTCATCGACAGTGACGATAAAGAATCCGCTTATACCGGTTCTTCCTTTGATCTTGAAGACGGATATGCGCTGAACATCGTGGAAGTCGATGTCAACGGGAACTCTGTCTGGGTCCAGCTCGAAAAAGACGGGGATGTGGTTGACGACGACTTCCTGAAGTCAAATAATGATTACGTCTATGAGACCGACCTTGGAGATTCGGATAACGTACCCATAATCATTGTACACTTCGGAACCGTCTTTGCAGGCCAGGAAACCAGCGCCGTATTCATAGAAGGGATCTTCCAGATCTCGGACAACTACATTGAAATCGAGGACGGAGAAGACTTTGGGAAGATGACGGTAAGCGGACTCGGAGACGATTATATTGAAATGGAAAACGATGGCTCAATCTCCCTCAGCAAAGGAAAGACCATCGACATTATGGGCAAGCTCCAGATTGTTGTTGCCGATGACGATGTCCTTCGCTTTGCCCCGATCGTGGACATGTCCGACCCCGGAACCTACGAACTGAGAGGAACGGTTTTCGATGCAAAGAAAGACACTGCGGCCCCCGAATGGACGCCCCTGAACTTCGAAGGCTTCTATTATGACATCGATGAAGGCCTGGGGACCGAAAGCCTGACGATAACAAACGACGAATTCGACCCCGATGACAGGAGTATTGATGATGGAGACCTTGAGTACAGGACCAACACGACCATGGTCGAGTTCGAACACAGTGGATGGGGCAAGTTTGAGGTCATTGGCTTCATGGCCAAGAAGTACTTTGCAGGATACCCTGAGGATGCGGTTGACGGAGAAATCAGTGACGATATCAGCATCCTCGATGACGGCTACCTCTCCGAAGTTCTGACCGACAGTGACGAGAAAGAGTCGATGTACTCCGGCTCAGCCCTTATCCTTGAAGACGGATATTCCCTCAACATCGAAGAGGTCGATATCAACGGGAACAGCGTCTGGGTCAAGCTGGAACAGGACGGGAAAGTGGTAGATGAGGATATCCTTTCTTCGGGTGATGACTACATCTACAAAGCAGACATTGGCGACGCTGAAGATGTGCCCGTAATTATTGTACACTTCGGAACAATCTTTGCTGGCGCGGAAACCAGTGCTGTCTTCACTGAAGGGATCTTCCAGATTTCGGAGGACTACACCCAGATCGAAGATGGAGAGAGCTTCGGGGAAATGGAAGTAGACAGCTTTGGCGACGGGGAAATCGTCATGAGAAACGATGGAAGCATCAGCCTTTCAAAGGACAAGACCATCAACCTCATGGGCGACGTCAAGATCAAGGTTGCCGATTCAAGCACTCTCAGGTTCTACCCCTTAGTTGAATTCGAAACCAAAGGTGGGGCCAGCAGGGAACTCAAGATCAGTATACCTGACGAAATCATTGTCGGAGATGACATTGAGATCGAAGTGACTGCCGGCGGTGACGGGGTAGAAGACGCTGCCGTAAAGCTTGACGGAAAGAGTATTGGCAAGACTGACGAGGACGGAATTGTCGAATATACTGCCTCAAGTGAAGGGACCTTTAAGGTGACCGCCGAAAAGGACGGGTACACCACCGCAAACAAGAATATCGAAGTCATTCCGCCGAAAGAGAGGATGAGCCTCAGTGTCTCTCCGGAAACAGCCTATGTGGGCGACAAGATTACGATCAAAGCCGAGAAGGCTATTGGCGGAGACGCAATTAAAGATGCGGAAATCTCCATAGACGGTACCTCCCTGGGCAAGACCGGATCTGACGGAACGGTTACCTACACCACAAAGGAAGCCGGGACAATCAAAGTCAGTGCCGTAAAAGAGGGCTTCGTCGAAGAGAGCATGAACGTACGGGTAAAGGAGTTTGAAGCTCTCTTTGAGTTCTCCAACCTGGTAATTGACCCGATAGAAGTCAGGGCCGGAAAGGAGGCCAAGATCTCAATTGACGTAGAAAACACAGGCAACGCCGCAGGGGAATATAATGTGGAGCTGGTAGTTAACGGAAGCGTTGTTGACTCCCAGAGCATTTCCCTGGACGCGGGACAAAGTACCACCGTGACTTTCACCCACGTAGAAGAAGTGCCCGGAACCTACAAAGTTGAAATCGATGACCAGGAAGCCGAATACACAGTTCTCGAAAAGAGCTCTGTGCTGCTCTACGCTCTTGGTGCCCTTATCCTGGCAATAGCAGGGGGCGCGGCCTACATGTTTACCAAAGGCGGCTGGACCGTGGCCACGCTTCAGGAGAAGGTTCAGGAACTTCTTGATTCCGTAAAACCGAAGAAGTGAAGCTGAAAAAAGTCTGAAAAAGTCTGAAAAAGGCTAAAAAAGGCTAAAAAATCAAGAAAACTTAAGATTCCCGCGTTAATTCAAAAGACGCGGGATTATTTTCTATTTTTACAAAAAACGCTTTATTTTTTAAAGTTTCATTCTTAAAGTTTCATTCCATTTTCCTGAGCGCAAGTTCGATGGCATCTACGAGGCTGTCTTTCGGGATGATGGTTGTGACCGGAATGTTCAGGATTTTTTCCACGGTGGGGCTCACGATGGGAGCGCAGACCAGGGCTTTGGCCCCGTCCCTTTCGGCATGGACGGCTGCGATAATTGCTTCTTCCATGGAGGTTGCCGAGTATTCCCTGATGGTAACAAGACGGCCTCCGATCTTCTTTTTTGTTTCCACGATGTTGTCAAGCACCGCGCGGGCCGCAATTACGGCGATAAAGTCTCCACTATCGGATTCCTTGATTTCCCGGATCGTTTTTACGATCTGGCGGAGGGTCTTGATGTTCGGGTCCCGGTTCCCGGAAAGGATCTTGTAGAGGGTGCTCGGGGGGATGTTTGCCTTTTTGGCAAAATCTACGGCAGTAAGGGAGAGGTCCTCCTTTATTACATTTGAAAGTGTTTTTTGGAACACTTCATCGGATTCGAATGCGGCTTTAACGACCTTGTCTGCAACGTTCATAGGGATTCACTCTAATCCTGAAAAACTTCAAGTGCTATAAAATTTACATTTCACAGGAATTTTCTTCCAGAATGAGAAATATTACCGGATATATTAATACATTTGGGATATAATCTCCGGGCATTTGAGAAAGTATATATAGTAAATTTGAACGAATATTGACGCATAAAGGGATATGCTCCTTGTTTTTTAACAAAATTCATTCTGTGAAAAGCAGATGGCTTTTAGAAAAACACTTTCTACAAAGCTTATTAAAAAGCTTTCCAAAAAAACCATTCAGGAAACCATTCAGGAAACCATTCAGGAAACCATTGCTTATTTAGGGAAAGTATCGGTTTATTAGTTTATCAGCTTACAGTTATCGAGGTGAAATTGTGAAAAAATCAGGCGTACTAATCCTTACCTTATTGCTCGTTGCATCTGCCTTCGTATCCGGCTGCGTATCCGATGAAGAAGGCGGAGCTGAAGAGGGCGCAGGAGAAGCTCCCGCAATTACGGAGCTGAACTTCGGGTACCAGCCGAGCACACACCAGATCGCATACATGACTGCCGCAGAGAAGGGCTGGTGGGAAGAAGACCTTGCACCTTACGGAATCGAGGAGATAAACGAGTATGAATTCCCGACAGGTGCTCCTGAAATGCAGACAATGCTTGCAGGAGACCTGGACATAGCCTATGTGGGTGCAGCTCCCGTAATCACTGCCCTCAGCCAGGGGCTTGATGCAAAGATCATCGCTGCTGTCCAGATCCAGGGCTCAAACCTCGTCCTTCGCCCGGAATTTGGGTACGAAAGCCCGCAGGACCTGAAAGGACTCAAGATTGCGACCTTCCCTACAGGTACAATTCAGGACACCCTTCTCAGGGAATGGCTTAAGGAAAACGGCCTGAACCCTGACAAAGACGTTACAATCCTCGGGATGGGACCGGGAGATGCTGTCACCGCCATTTCAGCTGGCAAGGTCGATGCCGTGTTCCTGCCCCACCCGGCCCCTGCAATCATCGAAAGTGAAGGCAACGGGCGCTCCATCGTAGCTTCGGGAGAGATGAAAGCCAACCACGCCTGCTGCGTGCTCGTGGCAAGCGGGGAAATGATCCGGGAACACCCTGAAATCGTGGAACAGGTAGTAAAGACCCATATCAGGGCAACCGAATACAACAAGGCCAACGTGGACGAAGCTGCCCAGATCTTTGCAAACAAGACCACACAGGACGTTGAAACCGTAAAGATGTCTCTTCAGGAATGGGACGGCACCTGGATTACAGACCCCGCACCGATTGAAAACTCTACTGTCGAGTATGCCAGGGTCCAGTATGAACTCGGGTACATCCAGAAGCCTCTGACAAAGGAAGAAATCTTTGACACGAGCTTCTATGAAGCAGCCGTCAGTGAAGAGTAAAGCGGGAATAAAAGCTTAAGTTGAAGGAAAAAATAAAAGCTTAAAGGGAAAAGTTCAACTGCCTCTCACTTCCAAAAGGGGCAGTTTGAACCCCAATTTGCTCTGAAAATGCTCTGAAAATTTACTCTGGAAAACTGAAATCTTCCGGAAAGATAAAAAAGTAAGAATACTTTTAAGTAGACATGAATTTCAATTTCATAAAAACAGCCGAAAAAAAAGGCATTGAAGCAATGTCAATTATTTTCGCAATTGCTATCTGGCAGTTTGCAGCCGAATGGATAGTACAGAACAAATTGCTTCTGCCAAGTTTTTATGATGTAGTACTCTCTTTTTTCGCTATCATCAAAAGCGGGCTAATTTTTACGGATACCCTGACGAGTTTACTTCACTTTGCAATTGGCATTGCCGCAGCGTTTGCGGTAGGAATTCCTCTCGGAATAGCCATGGGCTGGTTCAAAGCAGCAAACCGGGCAATCGACCCTATAATAGAAATTCTGCGTCCGATTCCCCCATTGGCCTGGATCCCTTTTGCAATCGTGTGGTTCGGGCTTACCCACCAGTCCGCAGGCTTTGTTGTGTTTGTAGGGATGGTCTTCCCCATTATAATCAACACCTACACCGGCTTTAATAATGTGCCTAAGGTCCATGTTGAAGCAGCAAAGGTCCTGGGGTGTACCCGGAATGTGGACCTCATCCGATATATTGCAATCCCCTCAGCCATGCCTTCAATCATTGCAGGGATCCGGATTGCCATGGGAGTGGGCTGGATGTGCCTGGTCGCCGCCGAAATGTTCGGGGTGAGCAACAAGGGACTCGGATACCAGATCTGGCATAACTACTACCTGCACAGGATGGACTTCGTGCTCGTGTATATGCTCCTGCTGGGGTTCATCGGGCTCTTTATAGACCGCTTCTTCAGGTATTACGTTGACACAAAGCTTCTCAGATGGAAGGCAGGAACTGTGGTATAAAATGGGCCGAGTCAGTGTAAAAAACGTTTCACGTACCTTTTCGAAAAAAGAAGACAAATCCGAGACCAGAGCCCTGGAAAACGTGAGTTTCGACGTGGAAGACGGGGAATTTATCTGCCTGCTGGGGCCTTCGGGGTGTGGGAAGACCACACTGCTCAGGATTGCGGCAGGGCTTGAGACCCAGACCTCGGGAGAAATCCTGTTGAACGGGGTCCCCATTACGGGCCCGGACCCAAAAAGAGGCATGGTCTTTCAGCAGTACTCCCTCTTTCCCTGGAGGACGGTCATCGACAACATTACCTTCGGGCTTGAGATGCAAGGGGTTAAAAAGAGCGAAGCCAGGAAACAGGTGGATAAGTACATTGAACTCGTGGGCCTGGAGCAGTTCAAAAACAGCTACCCCTACGAACTTTCAGGGGGTATGCAGCAGCGGGCAGCCATTGCAAGGGCTCTTGCCAACGAGCCTGAAGTCCTCCTGATGGACGAGCCCTTCGGAGCCTTAGACGCCCAGACCCGAAACGTCCTCCAGGACGAACTCCTGAAGATATGGGAACAAAAACACGTGACCTTCCTTTTCGTGACCCACAGCGTCGACGAAGCGGTATTCCTCTCGGACAGGATCGTGGTCATGACCTCAAGGCCAGGAAGGATAAAAGAAATCATAAAAGTGGATCTCCCCCGCCCCAGGAGCCGGACCAGTCCCGAAGCCAACAACCTGAGAGATAAGGTCCTGAAACTCCTTGAAGAAGAAAGGTTCAACAGGTGAATTTCAGGAAAAAGTAATTTCAGGAAAAAAGTAAATTTCAGGAAAAGGTAAATTTCAGGAAAAAAATAAATTACGGAAAAAAAAATGGAAAAAGAATAGCCCGAAGTGAAAAATAAAGAATATAAGGTTGAAAAGTAAAGCAAAAAGGGCTTTGATCATTCTTAATGGCCTGGATCATTCCTCAGCCCTGACAACCACTTTTGTGAGAGGCTCTACCTTTTTGACCGTTACCTTTCCTATAAGTTCAAGAGTTCCTTCTGCTTTTACAGAGGCCACTGCACAGCCCGGCCTTATGTAAACGTCACCCTTGCAAAATGCGAAGTTTATTCTGGCTCCATCCAGCATGACAAGTTCCGAAAGCGTATCAATGCTCCCGAGAATTTTTGCCCCGGAGCAGATCAGGGCACTCTGGGCTTTCACATTGCCCCGGACAATCGAACCTTTTCCAAGCTCTAGACTTCCAGTCACCCTGAGGTCTTTCCAGAAATTAACGTCCTGCCCGACAATCACATTGCCGTCCAGAATAAGATCCTCATCGAAAAAAGCTCTTTTTTCAATCACATAAGTATTGGACTGGGGATGGTACTTGATAAAACGCATCATCGGGGATCACTCCGGGTTTCTCACCCCGGGTATAAAATTCAGGGAATTTGCAGCTTATTTCTAAAAACTTTGGCAGTCAAACTCGGAAATATGATTATCTCTCTATTATATAACAGCATCGAATCTGAAAAACAATTCAAAACTAATTCAAAAACAATTCGAAACTAATTCAAAACTAATTCAAAAACAATTCGAAACTAATTCGAAAAAGATTAGAAACTAATTCGAAAACAATTCAAAACTAATTCAAAAACAATTCGAAACTAATTCTAAAGCTAATTGAAGAAACAACCAAAGAAAAAGAGTTCCCGGCAAGATCAAGTAAAGCCGGGATGCGGAATGTGTACGAAATTAACAGCAAGAGAGAACGAAAAATTATCTGAACAAATAATTTTTCAGTCTTGCTCTTTTTCGTTTTTTTGTTCTGGTCACTCAACGACGCTGGCAAAACCGTACTTGGGAAGTACTCTTTCGATCTTAATCCGGACTTCGTCACCAACTTTGGTGCCCGGGACAAAGACCACGAAGCCTTCAATACGGGCGATGCCGTCTCCCTGGCGGGCAATGTCCTGGATTGTTACATCGTAGACTTCGCCTTCTTCGATAGGGACAGAGCGACTTTCATCTTTGAACATAAAAACCATTCCAAGTTATTGGTTTCCCTTAACACTTAATCTTCTACAACGCTTGCAAATGCAAACTTGGGGAGGACTCTTTCGACTTTAATCCGGACCTCATCGCCGACTTTGGTGCCCGGGACAAAAATAACAAAGCCTTCGATACGGGCGATGCCGTCTCCCTGGCGAGCAATATCCTGAATCGTAACCTCGTAAACTTCGCCCTCTTCGATGGGCACAGAGCGACTTTCATCTCTGAACATAAAAACCATTCCTCTAATATATCAATTAACTTAATTTTCTTAAATCCGCATTTACTCGACAACGCTTGCAAATGCAAATTTGGGAAGTACTCTTTCGACCTTAATCTGAACTTCGTCGCCAACACTGGTGTTAGGGACAAAGACTACAAAACCTTCAATACGGGCAATGCCGTCTCCCTGGCGAGCAATGTCCTGGATTGTTACATCGTAGACTTCACCCTCTTCGACGGGCACAGAGCGACTTTCATCTCTGAACATAAAAACCATTCCTTTAATTTATCAATTACTTAATTTTCTTAAATCCGCACTTACTCGACAATGCTTGCAAATGCAAATTTGGGAAGTACTCTTTCAACCTTAATCTGAACTTCGTCGCCAACACTGGTGTTAGGGACAAAGACTACAAAACCTTCAATACGGGCAATGCCGTCGCCCTGGCGTGCAATGTCCTGGATTGTTACATCGTAGACTTCGCCCTCTTCGACGGGAACAGAAACATTATCTTGTTTAAACATTACATTCATTCCTTTAAATTCTATTAACCAACTTAAAAAGCCCTATGAGCCAGAAAAGTGTAAAAACAGTACTTAACAAACCAAACTTGAAAAATCAAATTTAGGAAGTAAACTTCTAATAAGTTAAAGTACACCTTCTACTTACTTTTATTAACTGATCCCCAACAGAGCTTCGGATAAGTCAATTAACTGGTCATAATCAGATTCACTTGTATATAACGTTTTGCTTTAAAACCCACTTAAAAAAGGAAATTTTAAAAGTTGGGCAAAAATTCAGGGCTACGCGCTCCGGTGTTCCACATCCAACTTAAGAAAAATATTCAGTCGTCTGGTAAATAAAATCTTAAGAAGAAAAATAGATTTTTTCAAGAAAATAAATAATTTTTTTATATATAGAATAAATTTTTTATAAACAGTTGGAGAAAATCCGGGCAAAAATAGGAAATAATAACAGAGGAAAACAAAAAGAATGAAAATTTCCGCCCCCTCTGGCGAAAACTATAAATACTGGAAATACATTATGAGAGTCGCTCATTCAATTGGAAAACAAAGCGTGGGCCCGTAGCTTAGTCAGGCAGAGCGATGGACTCTTAATCCATAGGCCGGGGGTTCAAATCCCTTCGGGCCCGCTAAATCCTTTCCAAACCTTTTTTTGAAAACTATTTCCATAAGATTTCATTATGTATAATGTTTCCCTTTTCAACTTGCTTATACACAACTCCATATATACTTCCCATAAGCACATAACTACTCATATATCATAATTCACTTACTACATAAACTACACATACCCACACATACTACACATACTAATCAATACTACATAATCATTGGAGCATGACCCTTATGCCAAAAGTAAGTGTTGAAATCCCACAGGAACTTCTGGACGACCTCAACAAGCACGTGGGAGATAATAAGAAATTCGTCAACCAGTCTGACGCTATCAGAACTGCGATTCGCAAAATGCTGGACACGATGGATGACATCGATAGAAGGCACGGCAGGCTTAAAGAGTAGAAACGGGAAAATTAAGAAATAAAAGTATGAATGGGAACAGAAAGGGGAAAGAAAGGCAGAAATCAAGCTTGAAACTAAATTGAAACTAAAAAATTATTGGAAAATGACCCCTTTATTTCCACTGTGCTTTGACATCAAGCAGCGATTTTTGAGAGAGTTTGCATGTGAGCATGGGTTCCACTGGAGTGGAAAACTTAGTAACTTCTTTTCCTGAAAAAGTCACTCTTCTGAAAAAGTCACTTTCCGGCAGAAAGCTTGAGTGCTTAAAGCCCTGTTAAGGAGACTTGAGTTCTTCAAAAAAGAATGGAATCAGGGTCAGAGGCTTTCCCTGAAATCCTTGATCCCCTGGGCCACGTTGGAAAGCAGCATGAAGGCTATCCTCTGGTTCGGCCAGGAACCCAGGCCGCAGTCCGGGCCGACGTACTTAATCAGGTTTCCGAAGCGCCTGTAAGCGATCCTGAGCCTCTTTGCGATGACTGCAGGGGTTTCCAGTTCCGTGACGATTTCCGGGAGGTACTGCGGCTCTTTCCAGACATTTGTGCAGTACTTCTCGTTAAGGATCCCTGCCAGGGTGTAGATGTCGGTCCTTGCAATTCCCACCCGCAGGAAAGAATCCGTATCTTCAAGCACTTTTTTGTCTATGAGGTCCATGTAGGAAGGCGTGCCCGCAGACTCCATCCCGATCACGTTGATGGTCGGCGTTTCGCATGCCAGGTTGTAGTAGAGCGCGGAATGGAGGTGGATTTCCACGTCAGCTCCCCACTTGCTTGCAGCTTTTGAGCTTTCGGTCAGGGCGGAAATGATTTCGTCTTCCCCGAAAGCAAGTTCCGGGTTTAACCCGATGCTTGGCTCGTCAATGGAGACCGTGGCGATCTTGAAGTGTTTTGCAGCTTTCATGGAGTTCCGGACAAATTTGTTCACACTTTTCCCAAAAAGAGAGTAGATGTCCGTATAGTGTGTACCCCCGAACTCTTTGAGGTAGAGTTCTGTCGGACCGGTAACACAGATCCGGACCTTAAGGGTCTCCCCGAACTTTTCCTTATAGGCCTTTGCAACGCTTTCTATGGCCTCAAGCTCTTCGATCCTGGCGCACTCGAGCTTCACTTCAAAGGGGCTCTCACAGCAGTTTTCGTCCCTGATGACCTTCAGGAACTGCCCGTTCATGTCCTGGTACTGGGGATAAGTAGGGACCTGGACCCCTGAATCGATTTTCTGCTGGAAGGCGTCATTGATAACCGTAAAGAGTTTCTCGTCTTCTTCTCTCGTTTTAAAGGCATTTCGGACCCATTCCTTGCTGACACCGTCAGGGAGGGGATAGCTACCGATATCGTCAAAGAGGATTTCTTCCATGCATCCTAGTAGACCTGCAAGAATTTAGCATTATTGGAAAGACTGTATTATTATAAAAAAATAGATGGGTCAGAATAACGATGAAAAACAGATAAGGGGCAAAGGTTGTAAAAAAGATAAGAAGAGGGAACAAAAAATAAAGAAATAGACAGAAGAAATAGACAGAAGAAGCAGACAGAAGAAGCAGACAGAAGAAACAGACAGAAAAAAACAGGCGAAAAGAAACAGATAGAAAGAAGCAGACAGAAAAAATAGACAGGGAAAGGAAAAATATTCCGCCCTCAGTCCTTTTTTTCCGCATTGAATGCATTGATGCCCTTTGCTGTGTTTTCAAGGAGCGCAAAAGCGAGGTCCTGGTCCGGCCAGAAAGCCAGCCCGCAGTCAGGACTTGCGTACTTTATCCGGTCTCCGAGGACAGCATAAGCTTTTTCAAGCCGCTTCGTTACGGTTTCCGGGGTTTCCATGTCCGTGACAATCTTTTGCATGTACGCCGTTTCCTTCCAGGCGTTGACATCGTATGTCTCGTTGACCGTGCCTATGAGGTTGCCAATGTCGGTCCTGGAAACCCCTAGCCTAACAAAGGTATCGGAGTCTTCAAGCACTTTTCTGTCAAAGAGGTCCAGGTAAGAGGGAGTTGCCGCGTACTCTACCCCTATCACGTTGATGGGAGTCTCGCAGACGATCTCGTACTTCAGCGGGGAGTGGAGGTGGATCTCGACATCGGCCCCCTGCTTCCGGGCATAGGTGGAAGCCAGGGTGAGCGCAGAGACGATGTCAGGATCAAAAAACTGGATCCTGTCGTTCATCCCGAGGCTAGGCTCGTCCAGGGCCACGACCTTTATTTTGAAGTTCTTTGCGGTTTTAAACGCCTGAATTATGAAACTCTCGAGGTCCAGCGCCAGGATGTGGTAGGCATCCCGAAAAGCCGTTGCCCCGAAAGCCTGGAGGTAGAGGTCGGTAGGGCCTGCCACACAAACCCGCACTTCGAGGGTTTCGCCCGTCTCCTCTTTATACAGCTTTGCAACCTCATCGATAACCTCAAGTTCCAGAATCTTCGCGTTTTCTTCTTTTAATACGTAGGGTTCATAGCAGTTCTTTTCGTCCTTGATGATGTCCAGGAACTGCCCGATCATGTCCCGGAACTGGGGATAGGTAGGGACGTGAACCCCAACATCGATTTTTTTCCGGAAAGCTTCCCTCATTAAGGAAAAGAGTTTTTCGTCCTCGTTCCGGTTTTCCGCTGCAGCTTTCACCCATTCCCTTGTCACACCCACAGGGGTGGGGAGGCTGCCTCCGTCGATAAAAGTGATGTCATGCATACCTGTTATGTAAGACAGTATGACGTATTATAAGTATTGGAATTGTTTAGAATAAAAATCAATATATAAAACCATAAACGATATATGTGAAAACCTTAAGAGTCAGCTCTTCTCACAGCAAAATTTATATCTGGAATACACAATCCGGAGCGCCAAATTTTGAAAAGAGAAGGAAAAACAAAAAACCGGGGATGTTGAATCATTAAAGGGACCGAAAAAATCAGGGTTAACAAAAAGGGTACAGTATCGGGGGAAGGTATCACACCAATGGAAAAACCTGGACAAGTTGAAAGCTGCCCACTGAAAATTCCAGATTCCCTGTTAAAAGCGAAAGGCAAGGAGAAGCTTCCGGACAGCACCGGGTTTCCAGACAATGTATCTCTTCAGAGCGGTATCCGGTTTCAGGACAGTGTATCGCTTCCGGGCAGTGTATCGCCCCCGGAATTTCTTCTCGATTATATCCCAAGCCCGGTCTTTCAAAGGGAGAGAAATGGTATTTATGTCAACTGCAATGAGAAGTTTGCCAGGCAAATAATGGGGCTTCCCAAAGGGGAGCTCATAGGAAAATCATTCACGGAATTTCAGAAACGTCTCCCTGATAGCCTTAAAGAAAGCTACCGGAGGCATGACCAGAAACTCCTCAGGGAAGGGGGAAACCAGCAATACGAAACCGAAGTCCTGTGCGCGGATGGAGTGAAACGGGACTTTATTTTCAACAAGGCAGCCTATAAAGACGGTTCAGGGAACGTGGCAGGAATTGTGGGAGTGATGGTGGACATCACCGAAAACAGGAGAAATGACGAATTTTTGCATAAAAGTGAGGAAAGGTATCGCGTTGCCATGGAACAGACAGGACATGTTGTATATGACTGCGAAACCAGAACAGGAAATGTCGAGTGGGCAGGGGCTATTAAGGAACTTACGGGATACAGCTTTGAGGAATTCAAAAAATTTGGTGTTCATGCCTGGATGGAACACATTCACCCCGAAGACCTGCCAGAAATAATTAAAAAAAAGGAAAAGTACTGGAAAAAAGGGAGGGAACAGGAAAAGTTCTGTGAAGAATACAGGATGAGGAGAAAAGACGGAAGCTATTTTTACGTGGTTGACAGCGGGATTTTCCTGAGGGATGAAAAAGGAGTGATCTCAAGAGTCATAGGGGTAAAAAAGGACATAACAGAGCAGAAATTCAGCGAGAAGAAACTGAGGGAGAGCGAAGAACGCTACCGCTCTTTCGTGCAGAACTTCAAGGGAATTGCTTTTCACCTGGATAAGGATGGGACTCCGATATTTGCAGGCGGAGATATTGAAGAAATTACAGGGTACCGTGCGGAAGAATTCATATCCGGAAACCTGAAATGGGAACAGATTATCGAGCCTGAAGACCTCCCCCGCTTCTACGAAAAAAGCGAGAGGCTCAAAACAATCCCCAACCACATCGAGAAGTGGGAATACCGCATCCGGCGCAAGAACGGAAAGATAAGGTGGGCCCACGAGATTATCCAGAACATTTCCGATGAGGCGGGTATACCGGTGATGATACAGGGTACTATCTACGACATAACGGACCGGAAAGTCGCAGAAGAAAAGCTAAGGCTTGCCGAAGAAATCCGCAAAAAAGAGATACATCACCGGATCAAGAACAACCTCCAGGTAATCTCTTCCCTGCTCGAACTCCAGTCCGACAAATTCGAAGACGAATCCGTGCTCGAAGCTTTCAGGGAAAGCCAGAACCGCGTCATTTCAATGGCAATAATCCACGAAGACCTCTACAGGAGCCCGGACCTTGAGACCCTGGATTTTGCACCTTACATCCGGAAACTGACCTCAGAACTCCTTCACTCCTACTCCGTAGGAAATGACGAAATAAGCCTGGCCCTGGACATTGAACCGGCATTTCTCAACGCCGACATTGCAGTCCCCCTGGGGATCATAGTCAACGAACTGGTCTCAAATTCCCTGAAATACGCCTTTCCCGAAGGCAGAAGAAAGGAAATAGGAATCAAACTCTCCTGCACAAAGCCACATGACTGCCCGGAACATAACGGTTCCGGAGGCGGGAAAAACCGGTACACCCTGATAATTTCAGACAGCGGGAGAGGGCTTCCCGAGGGCTTCGATTTCAGGAACTCCACCTCCCTCGGGCTCCAGCTTGTAAACACCCTTGTAGACCAGATAGACGGCAGTATCGAGCTTGAAAACAGCTGCGGAACGAAATTCACGCTCAAATTCAGGGAAGTGAGACAGAGATAATTGCAAATCCAGAATTACAGCCAGTCGAAGGCAGGAACAACTGTTATCTTCTTATCATCAATCAGGAAGGTCTCACGTTCATTTTCAGTGATTATGAACCCTTCCTTCAACCCGTAAGCATCCAGAGCCTCGACAAGACCCCGGACTTCTCTTTTCCGGGTATTTTCGTCTTTTAAACCCTTGTCCTGCTCCAGCACAACCCTTGGAAAAGCTCCAAACTCCAGATATTCGGCAAAAGCCTGAAGTTTTTCAACGGTCGTGGGCTTCCTAAGTCCCCTGAAATCCAGGTATTCACCAAAGCCCTGCCATTTTCGGAGAGCTTCTCATGCCGCTCAAGGTCTTTCTCTGTCAGGTACTCGGAACCGTAGACTTCGAGGAAACGCTCAAAATAGCTCATCGCAGTTTCGTATCCCTAATAGGACTGCGGCTTCAGGTTTTGTTTTTGCTCGGCCAGGAATTCCTCCAAAATTTCCTGAATTGTTTTAGCGGTGTTTGTGGTTTTAGAGGTTTTTAGGGGTTTTGGGTTCATACTGCCTCCTTTTCATTCAAACTTTTTCCCTTTGAGTCCTCCCACGACATCAGCAAGTTCACCATAATGTTCAGGCTCAACGTAACCTTTTTCATGAGCCCAGGGCAGGAATTTGCGGAAAAAACGCCTTGAGGTTTCAATAAAAGTTGCACTCTCCCCAACATCATTAATCAGATAATCCTCAAGGAGGTATTCGATGTCATAATCGGAGATGTACGCAAGGTCAAAAATCTGGCAGTATTCTTTATGCTCGTTCTTCTGCTTCTCTTCGTAGAGTTTCTTGTCTTCTTCATAGAGATCGTCAGGGGCACAAACATCAAGATATTCCTCGAAAAGCGAGATTAAATCTTCATAGTCCCGATGAGTCCTGGAGCTGACGCCGTCTTTCTGTTCTTTTAGAAATTCGTTGAAAGCTTCTTTTATCGTCTTCATAGCAGTTCTATAGGGTAATTGGGTTTCCGGTTTTTCAGGATTTTCCTGATTTTTGGAAGTTTTCAACCCTGCAACCTCTGATCGAAAGAAAACTAAAATTGAAAAGAGAAAAAGAAAAAGAAGAAGGAATAAAAGAAAAAAAAGGAAATTAGAGAACTGAAAGAAGGAGACTGAAAGAATCTTCAATACCTTTTCTTATATTTCCGGAGAAAACCAGTATTTTCTTCAAAAGCTTCCTGGCTGATATACTCCTTCTCGTGCGCCCATTCAAAAAACCTGTTCAGGACCCGCGAAGCTGTCCCGATGAACTTTTTGCCTCCTCCGATCTCGACCAGATAGTCATCGAGGAAATCTTCGATTTCGTGGAGCCCGATGTGCTCAGGGTCGAAAGTCCCGCAGTACTCTTTATTTTCCTGCTTGCGCCGAGCCTCGTAAAGAGACCTGTCTTCCCGCGACAGGTAGTCGTCGGCACAGGCATCCAGGAACTCCTCGAAAAGGGAAATCACATCTTCATAGTCCAGGTAGGTATCGGGTTTCAAAGAACCTTCCTGTTCACTTAAAAAATTCTGAAAAGCATCGTTTATCGTTATCATGTTATCTCTGCATAACTCTGCAGCTGGTACTGGTTCTATAGCATTATGATTCATTTAGCTATTATTTACAGTTGTTTACAGTTATTTCCAATTAGTTCCAATTAGTTCCAATTAGTTCCAATTAGTTCCAACTAGTTCCAATTAGTTCCAACTAGTTCCAATTAGTTCCAACTAGTTCCAATTGTTTCCTGAAAAAAGAAAGAGAGGAAAAAAACTGAAGAGAAAAAGAAAGGAAAAATCCCTTCCAATTTCTTTATTCTCTTTTTTACACCTTCATGCCTTTTTTACATTGACTCCGGGGCACCGATTCCAAGCGTATCGAGGGCGTTTGCAAGCACGATCCTTGCGCAGTCAACAAGGGCAAGCCTTGCAGCCCTGACCTGGGGGTCTTCGGCGACGAGGACGGGGACGAAGCGGTAGAACTGGTTGAAAGAATCGGCAAGTTCGCGGGCGTAGATGGCCAGGACGTGGGGCTTGAGTTCCTGGGCACAGAAGTCAATGATGCTGTCGAACATCGCCATCTTCTTGATGAGGTCAATTTCGCTGTCCTCGACCAGGAGGGAGGGGGAGACGGCTGCAGCCGGGTCCCAGGCAGCTTCTTCCCTGGCTTTTTCAAGGATGCTGCAGGCGCGGGCGTGGGAATACTGGATATAGGGGGCGCCCTGCTTTTCGAAGTCAAGGGCCTCTTTCCAGTTGAAGACCGTGGACTTTTCAGGAGAAACCCGCACGATATCGTAACGGACTGCGCCCATCCCGACCATCTCGGAGACTTCCTTTTTGAATTCTGCAGAGGTTTCGGGGCGGCGGGTTTCGACCTGGTCCAGGGCTGCGGCTGTGACCCTGTCAAAGAGCTCGTCAGCGCTGATGAACTGGCCCCGGCGGGTGCTCATGGAGCCTTCCGGGAGGGAGACGAACTCGAAGATAACGACTTCAGGCTCCTTGAGCCCTATTGCGTTTAAGGTGGCCCTGAGCTGGCCCGAGATAAGCTTGTGGTCGGCACCGAAAACATCGATTACCCTGTCTGCCTGGGTGGCTTTCCATTCGTGGTAAGCCAGGTCACGGGTGGTGTAGAGGGAGGTCCCGTTCGAGCGCTGGATCACCAGGGTCTTTTCAAAGCCGTAGTCTGCAAGGTCCACCACAAGGGCTCCTTTGTCGATTTTCGTCCTGCCTGTGGCTTTGATGCGCTCTACGATGTCGTGGACTGCCCCGGACTTCAGGAAGAGGGACTCTTTTACGAATTCGTCGTGGACCACATTCATGCGGAGGAGAGTCTCCTTTATCCCGGCAACTGCCAGGGAGACGGCCTCATCAAAACTCTCGATGGTCTTTACGTCCCCGGCTTCCACTTTTTCCATGAGGGCGTCGATTTCTTTTACGTACTCCGGGTTTTTCTCCAGTTCCACATTGGCCTTGATGTAGACGTCAGCAATGGCAGAGTCGGACTTTTTCGAAAGGTCCAGCTCAAAGCGCTCGCAGGCCCAGGAGACTACAGCAATCTGGCGGCCCATGTCATTGACGTAGTACTGGACCTCCACATCGTACCCTGCGCGTTTGAGGATGCGGGCCAGGGTGTCCCCTAAAATGGAGTTTCTGATGTGCCCCACATGCAGGGGTCCGTTCGGGTTTGCGGAAGTGTGCTCAAGGAGGATTTTGTCCTTAGGAGCCCCGCAGCCGAACTTCTCCTGCTCTTCCCGGACAGCAGCCACTGTCCGGTCAAGGTAGCTCCTGCCTGCCCTGAAGTTTATGTAGGGGCCGACAGCCGCCACTTCCCCGACGTAGGAGCCCTCGGGGATTTCGATTTCCGAAACGATGCGGGATGCAAGCTCTTTTGGGTTTTGTTTGTATAGGCCTGCCAGTTTGAAGGCAGCCCTGCTTGCAAGGTCGGCGTGGGGAGAGGTCTCGAAATGGAGTTCGGAATCCTCAATCTCGAACCCGGCCTTCATGATTGCGTCTTTTAAGATTGATGCAGCCTGAGCTTTGAGTTCCAGGAACAAAGAAATCACCTGTGATAAATGTGAAAGTCTACTTGATAGTTATCAACGATTATAGCTGATTGTAAATCTGATTGTAAATCTGACTGTAAATCTGACTGTAAATCTGATCGTAAATCTGACTGTAAATCTGACTGTAAATCTGATCGTAAATCTAATTCAAATAATCATCTGATTGTAAATCTGATTGTAACTCTAATTCAAATAATCATCTGATTGACAATCTGATTTGCTCTAATAAAATAAGTGATTTGATTAAAAATTATTGGATAGGGAGATAGGGAACCGAAGTCCGGACAGCTTTTTACAGCGTCTGAAACGTATCTCGCCGGAAAGAAAGAAAAAGGCAGACGGGATCAGACTCCCGTACTGTACCTAAGGATTGCGGCAATGCCTCCGAAAGCGGTCATGAGCTGGGCCCCTTCGTCGAAGTCCGTCGATACGAAGACCACCTTTGAGTTGCTCTGGTCAGCAAGCGCGGAAAGCTCGTCCACAACATCCGTGACGTCCGTGACTTCCAGGGAAGAGCCGCACTTGGGGCAGTTTCCTGCCGTGGGGGCAGCCTCCCCGGGTTTCCAGCGTCGGGTCCATTTGTTCTCGTAGCCGCAGACACTGCATTTCACGGTCACCCTTTCGGCCCGCAGGTCTTCGGAGAGGAGGAGCACGTCCACGGAACTGATCTCGAGGTTTGCCCGGACCTGGGTTTCTCCGTAAGCCACCTTGCCGGAATCGGAAATCAGCTCCTTGAAAAAGGCCTGGACGATTTTCTTCTGCCCCATGAGTTCAAGGTCCTGGAGCTTGTCCCCTGCTGCGTTCAGAAGTTCGGAAAGCCCGGACTCGTCGGTGTAAGCGGTGTCGAAAAGCCCGATGATCTTCCTCTGTAGTTCATGGTGCAGGAACTCCCCGCCTTCGAACTCTTCCTTGGTAGGAGAAGGCCCCCCGATCAGGATACCCTTTAAGTCCTTGTGGTCAACGGCCAGGAAGACCTCGCTTGCAGCGTCTCCGATCCTCTTGTAGAACTCGTGGATTGCAATGAGCCTGAGCTGCTGGAAACGGTGGGCACTCTGACCACCTTTCCTCTGCTTCCCCGGGACCGTGGAGGTCAAACGGCGGAAGGCCTGGATCCTCTTTCCTACAAGCAGCCCTACGGTTGCCTCCCTCCTGTCCAGGACCAGAAGCCCGAAGGTGCTCTTGTCCTTGAGCATGTCCTCAAGAGGCTCCAGGTAGAAGGTGGAGTCGCAGTGGTACTTATAAACGGTGATGGGTTCGGGAGGATAGATAACCTCGCTTTCCATGCTCGTCTTGTTGGCCCCGATGTCCACGGCTCCCGTGAAATAGACTACTCCGTTTTCAGGTACCTTGTCCAGGTACTTGAGCCTGGAGAGCAGAGACTCAATAGCCCCCTGCACATTCGTCTTTGTTAGCTTGGATTTGATGTTTGCAGCCTGCCCGTGTTCATCTTTCAGCTGGTTGGTGACATCAAAGATCTGCTTATCAGGCGGGATGTAAAGAGAGATTAACTCGGTACTCCTGCCCCTCTTGTCCCTGAGGCCCTCAAGCTTCTTTTTGAATTCGTATTTTTCATGTGCGGATTGTTCAGTCATTTCAGAAATTCCCCGATGAAGAAAGTAATATGATAGTAGTATTTTGATTCGCGAATTTTTGATTGGTGAGTCTCGGTTAGTGAATTTGATCTCGGTTAGTGAATTTTAGTTCGATTAATTCAAATATATAAATGTGAAATTTTTGTAAATTAGATTATTTGTAAATTTAATTATTCAGTTACTCACTCGGCCAGCATCCGGGTTAGTATTCAGGATAAACGGAGGATAGGTAACAACAGGCCACACAGTGAGTTCCCGTCTCGCCCGAAATCCAGGCATAAAAACCGAGTCGAATGCTAAAGAACCCCTGGGTAGGAAGCACGCCTGCCGGAGACAAACGCTCCTGCATGCCGCTAAAAAAGCCTGCAACAATGCTGCGCAAACCCGCAAGGTTCCGCACCCTTTTGATAGCACTAGATATGAGACATACTCTACTCAAACTGTGTAATTACTGGTTGTGTGATTGGATTAAGCCTTATTGAATTGATTAGACTGGACCTAATTGGATTGATTAGATCGGGTTTATTAATTTGTTTCTTATAAACTGTGTCCTTATCAGGTTAAATCTGCACTGGCCCCTCTAAGGTCATATCCTTATTGAAACTTGGGTTTATATTTGTTTCTATCTAAGGACTTAGATAATATATTCAGCAAATCATAAAAGTATTGTCCTTAAAACGTTTTCCTGAAAATTGTCTTTATCTATTCTCTGCTCCGTATTTCCGTAAAAAACTCGAAAAAAAACAAGATTCTAAAAAACAAGATTCTAAAAAAGGGAATCTGAAAAGGAATCTGAAAAAGGGAATCTGAAAAAGGGAATCTGAAAAAGGGAATCTCATAAATCAGGGATTCCTTTTGACAGGGGACTTTTTCCCGTTCTTTGAAAGCAGGACCACCCGGCTGATTTCGGACTCGTCCGCGATTTCATAGCCAAGGTGCTTTGCAAGCTCTTTTGAAAATTCCAGGACTTCGGAGTGGGTGGGCATGGCGGAGCGGTCAAGGCGCAGCCGCGAAAAGCCGAGGTGCATGTAGGCCTTGATCTCCACAAAGTCAGGAGAGGCTATTTTGATGAGTTCGGCATAGCCTTCGGGGTTGAACATGTTCACGCCCTTGACCAGCGTCGTCCGGATGACAGTCCTCGAGCTTTTCTCTCTCATAAGGGCCAGGGACTCGTTTATCCTGTTCCAGAGCTCGGGGGATTTAGGCTGGCAGACCTTCAGGTAGGTCTCAAGGTCAGGAGCGTCCAGACTCATGTAGAGCTGGGAGGGGGAAATTTTTGCAAACATCGAGGGTACAGTCCCGTTAGTGACCAGGAAAGTGGTAAAGCCCCGCTTTTCGTATTCCTCGATGAGTCCGGGGAGGTAAGGGTAAAAAGTCGGCTCTCCCGAGAGGGAGATTGCAACATTGTTGGGCTCGTTGCCCTCAAGCCAGCGTTCCCGAAGCGCATTAGGGGAGCCGCCGAAACCCGTGATCAGCTTTTTCTGGCAGGCAATGCTTTCTTCCACGATTTTTTCTGGAGAGTCCCATTCCCCCGGGGCAGGGACAGGTACCTCAGTGGGACGCCAGCAAAAGAGGCAGCGCTGGTTGCATATCAGGGTAGGGGTCATCTGGAGGCAGCGGTGGGAAGCAACCCCGTAGAATTTTCCCTTGTAGCAGAAACCCTGGCCGTTCATGGCATGCCTGAGCCAGAGGCAGGTCTTGACAGCCGAATGGCGGCCTGCAAGAGCATAGCCCTGTTTTTTCAGGAGGGTCTCAAAATCCGGGATGTCGAAGGGAAGAGATTCCTGATCTTCAGCCCCCTTTTTTCCCAGGTTTTCTTCCAGGTTTTCTTCCTGCACCTCCGGGAAATCTTCCCCGGAATTTTCCTTTTGATCTTCCAGCGGCATTTCCCGACTATTAAATGCTCGTGGTATATATAAGGATCGGAAAATAATTTTGGAGAATTTTTTGGAGAAACGGCCGGGAACGCATCAAAACCAATAATACAAAAAGAGAATCAAAAACCGGGTATCGGGTCCAGAACTCAATCAAAAGCCAGGATTTTCACATCAAAATCCGCAAGATCCACCACGGGTACCCTGGCCGGCACGGGCATAAGGTTTACACGCTTCTGGAATTCGGTCTGGCCCTGCCAGGTCCCTGAGTTGACAAGGAGGACGTTTTTATAGCGCTGGACGCCCAGGGTGTGCACGTGGCCTGTGTGGATGATGTCCGGGACCTGGTCGATCACAAAATAATCTTTTTTCTCTGGAGAGATTGAGACCCTGCTCCCGTACATGGGGGCAAGGTGCCTGCGCTTAACCATCTCAAGGACGGCCCCTGCAGGTTCATGGTAAGAGACACCGGGTACGCTCGCCACCAGGTCGTCAATGGAACGGCCGTGGTAGATCAGGATGCTGACCCCGTCCAGGTCCACAAGGGCAGGGTTTCCGACAAAGGTGACGTTTTCCGGGAAATAGGCCCGGATTTTTTCCGGAAGGGAGGGCTGGGGCTCGGCCTGGCGGACTGCATCGTGGTTGCCGGGGCTTATGATCACACGGATGTGCCCGGGAACTTCCCTGAAGTATTCCCCGGCTTTTTTATACTGCTCGTAGACGTCCTGGATATCCAGTTCCATTTCCTGGTCAGGGTAGATCCCGACCCCGTCCACAAGGTCTCCTGCAACCACAAGGTAACGGATCTCGGATGCAATCTCCCGCATGGCTTCGGAGTCCGATTCCCCTTTCAGGAAATCCAGGAAATCGAGCCAGGATTCCTCGAGGAACTGAGAACTGCCCACATGCACATCCGAAATAAGCACGGCTTTCCCGTGGCTGCCGGTCCGGCGCTGCACGCTGTTCGGGACGTCGGGCTGGATTAGCTTTGTGGCAATCATCAGGTTTCCGTCATTGGTTACAGAGCCTGCAGCCCCGATTACCTCATCTAAGAGGACCCTGGAAGCCAGTTCAAAGAGCTCCTTGTCACTGTTCCGCACAAGGACGGAGAAAGAGCCTGTGGGGTCTTCCAGAGACAGGATTTTGTGCCCGTTGCTGGTGTTGCTTATATCGGAGACCATCCCGATAATCGCGATCTCCTCCTGTTTCCCATCCCCTCCCCGGCGGAAGCTCCTCCTCTTCAGGCTTTCGATGGGCCGAGAATTGATCCTGCTCCGGATGATCTCGGAGAGCCTGCTGTACCTGTCCCTGAAGTACTGTACAAACTGCATATACTCCCCCACACAGGTGGAATGCCCGGTTATGTCCGAAAGCACGGTCACGGGGTTTCTGCCTGAAATGTGCCTGACCCCTTCTGAAGGAGAACCTGACCTGGAAACCTGCGAAGAAACCGGAGAATTAAATGGAGAAGCCCGGCCCGGAGTGGAAAAGAACTGGTCAGCTCTGGAAGCCTGGCCTGAAGCAGGGAAGAGAAGCGAATTCCCGCGCCCCCCGGGAGAAGAAACAGGCCTATCCGCAGCCCCGGAAGATAAGGAAGATGAAATCGGGTCAGGTACGTCCTCCTCATAAGAAAGAGGGTCCGGGACTGATTCGGGACCAGAGGAAGGATCCGGGGAAAGATCAGGAGAATCAGGAGAATCAGGAGAAAGGTCTAAAGAGTGATCCTCAACAGTGCCCGGATAGGGGGCTGAATAGAAGCCCGGATGGGAGTCAGAATGGGAGTCAGAATGGGAGTCAGAATGAGAGTCAAGATGAGGGTCCGGCAAGGGGTCGAAAACATGAGGAGGGACCGCATCAGGCTCGGAAGAAAATTCCTCAGGCTCAGGAGATTCATGGAATTCAGAGGTTTTATCGAACTCAGCAGAGGACCTATCGAGTTCAGAAGACCTATGGTGCTCAGAAGATCTATTGGGCTCAGAAGATCTATTGGGCTCAGTGGAAAATGAATCAGGACCTTCTCTCCCATTTAGGGGAACGGAATTTAAAGGGTTTGAAGCTGCAAAACCCTCAAGATCAACGTGTTCGGCCTCAATTACGAAAACAGAATCATCAACTGTTGAAAGGACGTATTCGAGGAGGCGCTGAGGGGCATCACTTGATTTGATGAGTTCTGCGGCTCTTGGACTTATCTGATACCCTTCCTCTGTAACCGCCCTTATGATATCGATTTCATTCATAATTTAGACCTTATTGGACCTGAAGGCTTAAAGGCAAAGACCTGTTCAAAATATAAAAATTAATCAGATACAAAATAATGTAATACTACGAAGAATAATTTTATTAAGTTTGGATCAACAGAGCTGATCCTGAGATATTTGCTGTACCTCACAATAATACTTAAGAGCTTCTGACTTAAGAAGTTCTGATAGCTTTTAATGTTATCTTATAGGTTCCAATAATTCCGATAAATTCCGATAATTCCGATAGATTCTGATATTTTCTAGTTTTCGATAGCTTCCCAGCTTCCCGCAGGCTGCAGGTTTTTGATTGTAGGCCATAATTTTGGTCGATTTTCAGTAATTTCTGTCGATTATTTAGAAAGAAACTATAAAAATATCATAACTTGATGAATAAATTGAATATTAATATAGGATAAAAACAAATCATAATAAGACAAATTGTAACAAGAAAGCAGTAAAAGCAAAATGTCACACCAAATATCACAGCAAATGTTAAAGCAAATATCACAGCAAATGTTAAAGCAAATATCACAGCAAATGTTAAAGCAAATATCACAGCAAATATTATAGAGAATTGTGCATAAGTTAAAGGGAGCAAGGTGGGGCTCGTACAAAATTATAAATTACATTAGATTATGAGTTCGGATGGACAAAACAGGCTAAGATCAAACATATATACAGATTATATATACGGATTCCGGACCTGAGAAGACCGAATGAAATATAATACAGCATTAAAAGAATAAAGACTGATTATGAGCGGAACTAATACGGAAAATAGTGCCCGGGAGGAAGAAAACTTCTGGGTTTCCCTTGGGAAGGACATGCTGTCGGTTATAGCTGTCCTGATCACCTTTATGGTCCTATCCAAGCTGGCCTTCGGGCTCTGGACTCCCATGGTTGCAGTGGAATCCGGGAGCATGGAGCCCCACATGCAGGTAGGGGACATCATTTTTATCAAGAACATAGATAGGGTTAACCTCGTCACCAATGAGGAAGGGGCAAGTTCAGGTTATATGTCGTTTGGGGACTATGGAGATGTGATCCTCTATCGCCCCTACGGACAGGAAGGTGTAACTCCGATCATCCACAGGGCCATGTACTATGTGGAGGCCGGACAGCCCATGTGGGAAAACGGGCCCATTGCCCCTTACTCCGGGTACATAACCAAAGGGGACAATCCCGTAACAAACAAACACTTTGACCAGGAAGGGCAGATAAGCTACCATGTACCCGTAAAAGAGGAATGGGTCATTGGGACCGCACAGTACAGGATTCCTTACGCTGGCCATGTGAGACTGCTTTTTTCATAAGCTGTTTCATGTGCTGCTTCATGTGCTGCTCATATGTCCTTTACTTTTTTTCAGATTTCAATTTCCCACCCGGATACTTCCACCCTCTGATTTTTTAATTTTCAGGACTGATTTGTTCATTTTCCGGATTCGCACTCATTGCAAAGTTTTATGCGAAATCTTTTTGAATACTCAATAAATCAGAGTAATATCAAAACGTTGAAATATATCACAACTTGAAGTGCCCGCTAAAATAGAAACTATTAAAACAGAGACGTAAAACAGAGAACAGGGACGTTTCAAAAAATCGCCAAAAATAGGGCAAACACGGAAAAATGAAGCTCAAGAAATTAAAAATTGGCAGGACAGAACTTCCGGGAAACCTTCTTCTTGCACCCATGGCAGACGTGACGAACCTGGCTTTCAGGCTGCTCTGCAGGAGCTACGGGGCCGACCTCACGTACACGGAGATGATCAGCGCAGATGCCCTGATAAATGAAAACCGAAAAGCCGTCCTCAAGGGGCTGGCTTCCAGGGAAGACAGGCCTTTTGGGGTCCAGCTTGTTGGAAGCTCGCCGGAGAAACTGCGGGAAGCTGCACTCTTTGTGGAAGAAGAGTTCAGGCCCGAAGTAATCGACGTAAACCTGGGCTGTCCTTCAAAACGTATCACAGGGACAGGCTGCGGCTCGGCCCTTCTCCGCTCCCCGGAACTTGTCTATGGGATAATATCGGAGCTTACAGGCACTCTGAATACCCCTGTGAGTGCAAAGATCCGTATCTTGAAAAGTGAGGAAAAGACCCTTGAAATTGCCCGCCTGATAGAAAAGGCCGGGGCTTCGGCCCTGACCGTGCACGGCAGGACTGCAGAGCAGATGTACTCCGGAAACTCAGACCTTGCCCGCATAAGGGCTGTAAAAAATGCACTTTCGATTCCCGTGATTGCAAATGGGGATATCAGGGACGAGGAGTCTGCGGAAAAGACCCTGGAATTCACGGGCTGCGACGGGCTCATGGTCGGACGTGCGGCAATGGGAACTCCTTTTATCTTCAGGCGGATCAGGCACTACCTGGAGACCGGGGAAAAGCTGGAGATTGACCCGCAGGCCCAGCAGTCCGGGGATTTTGAAGCTTATATAACCTTACTTGAGGAGCACGGGCTTCTCCCTTCCATCAATCTGCGGATGCATGCCCAGTGGTTTACAAAAGGGTTGCATGGCTCGCGGCATTTCAGGGAAAAGATTAACAACCTGGAAGATGGAAAGTCCATAGTTGAGTTGATGAAAATTTCCTTTCCGGAAAAAATCTAAAATATATATTATTTTCAGGAGAGAATTTGTCTACGGCGAAAATAAGAAAAAACATACATGGGAAAAAGGTTAACCTGAAGACCGGAAATGAAATACATCTAAAAAATAATTTTTATTTAGAAATATTTAAATATGACTTTCTAAACTTCACCGAAAAACTAATAATAAACTACACTATTATCCATGAACATCGGGCATTATACGGCGTGAACATATAATTGAAAATATACTTAAGATCGGTTTCAATAGTAATTATGAATGAGCGATTATAATAAGTAAATATTAGATTTTCAGGTTAACAATAGCTGTCCTGAAAATGTTGAAACTATATGCATTTGCCGGTTGTGTCCGCACAAAGCTCCAGATGCCTCATCCTGTATCGGATGCGGGGTTGAGTCTTACCAGCGTTGAAACTTACCAGCGTTGAAATTGACCGGACATCTGCCAGCATCAGGATAATTGAATTATTCCAGTGTGACCGACAGCAATGTGACCCTACAGACTGCCGGAATATCACCGAAAAACAGTAAAACCACCAAAAAGCAAAACCACCAAAAAGTAAAGATTCACCGAAAAACGGAAAAATACTAAGAAAATTGCGTTTAAGAGGAGAACCCAGATGAAGGAAATCAGAATACACGGCAGAGGAGGCCAGGGTTCTGTCACTGCAGCTGAGATGCTTTCTGTAGCAGCTTTTGAAGACGGGAAATTCAGCCAGGCTTTCCCCGCCTTCGGAGTTGAGCGCAGAGGTGCCCCTGTGCAGGCGTTCACCAGAATCAGTGACAATCCCATAAGGCTTCGTAGCCAGATCTATACACCTGATTACGTTATCGTCCAGGATGCAACCCTGCTTGAAACTGTCGACGTTGCAAGCGGGATAAAAGATGACGGAATCATAATCATCAACACAAAGGAAACGCCGGAAGACCTCAAGCTTGATACAAATGCAAAGGTCATGACCGTAGACGCTACAAACGTGGCTATGGACATCATAGGCCGCCCGATCGTGAACACTGTCCTCCTGGGTGCTTTT
Source organism: Methanosarcina sp. KYL-1 (assembly GCF_024372725.1). Classification (GTDB taxonomy): domain Archaea; phylum Halobacteriota; class Methanosarcinia; order Methanosarcinales; family Methanosarcinaceae; genus Methanosarcina. The sequence continues at coordinate 20,315 of NZ_VOUA01000013.1, read as the reverse complement.
GCAGGCGCAACCGGGGAGATTAATGTGGAATCTATCAAAAAAGCCGTAAAGGACCGCTTTACAGGCAAAGTGGCCGAAAAGAATGCCGAAGCTATTCAGAAAGCCTATGAACTGATCAGGGGAGAAGAAGCATGAAGATCACAATTGGCGGAGTCTGCGAACCGGGCTCGACCCTGGTAAACAAAACCGGAGGCTGGAGAAACTTCCGTCCCGTCTATATTTACGAAAAATGCACCAAATGCGGGATCTGCGAAATAGTGTGCCCTGATATGTCCATTCTTCCGCGGGAAGACGGCTTTTTCGAGTACAACTATGACTTCTGCAAGGGCTGCGGCATCTGTGCAAACGAATGCCCTGCAGATGCGATTGAAATGGTCCTGGAGGAAAAATAATGCCTCTCAATGCAGCTGACAAAGCTAAAATGGTGGTCGTTGAAGGTTCCTATGCGGTTGCACATGCTGCAAAGGTCAGCCGTCCAAATGTGATTTCCGCATACCCGATCACCCCCCAGACCCATATCGTTGAGGACTTATCCCAGTTTATGGCGGACGGGGAAATCCCGAACTGCGAGTACATCAACGTGGAATCCGAATTCTCGGCAATCTCGGCCCTTGTGGGCGCCTCAGCCGTTGGGGCAAGGACATATTCCGCAACCACTTCCCAGGGTCTTTTGCTCATGCACGAGGTGCTCTTCAATGCCGCCGGGATGAGGCTTCCAATCATCATGACCGTGGCAAACAGGGCAGTAAGCGCCCCGATCAACATCTGGAACGACCACCAGGACGCAATTGCCCAGAGGGACACCGGCTGGCTCCAGCTCTATGCCGAAGACGTCCAGGAAGCCGCAGACATGGTCCCCCAGATATTCAAGATCGCAGAGGACAAGGATGTGCTCCTGCCGGGCATGGCCTGCATGGACGGGTTCATCCTCTCCCACGTCTACGAACCTGTGGTGCTGCTTGAGCAGGACCTGACCGACGAGTTCCTGCCGACATATGAGCCGGAACAGGTGCTTGACCCCAAAAACCCGCTGACTTTCGGGGCATTTGCCGACCCCTCCACCTACACGGAATTCAGGTACCTGCAGGAGAAAGCAATGCAGGCAGCCCTTCCGAAGATTGAGGCCGTTTCAAAGGAGTTCGCAGAAATCTTTGGCAGGGACCACGGTGGGCTTGTCGACGGCTACTATCTCGAAGATGCCGAGATCGTGCTCATGTCCATGGGCTCCCTTGTGGGCACCCTCAAGGACGTTGTGGACGAGTACAGGGCAAAAGGCGAAAAGATCGGCATCCTGAAAGTGAGGTCTTTCAGGCCCTTCCCGAAAGAGCAGATCAGGAAAGGCATTTCAAAAGCAAATGTTGTGGTTGTGCTTGACAAGAACATCTCCATCGGGACCAACGAAGGCGCCCTCTTTACGGAGACCAAGTCCTGCATGTACAACAGCAGGTGCGATATCCCGATTATCGGCTACACCCTGAACCACGGCGGCCGCGACGTGCGCGTGGAGCTTGTCAGCAAGATCATCGAAGAAGCAAAGAAGGTCGCAAAGTCCGGAGTTACGGTTGAAAGCCAGTTTGCTGATGTCAAGGAGGAGTTGCTATGAGTAAATCCGCACCGAAAACCTACCTTGCCCCGGGACACAGAGGCTGTGCAGGCTGCTGTGACGCCCTTGCCGCAAAGTTCATGCTCATGGGCGCAGGCCCGGACTGCATCATCATTAACCCTACAGGCTGCCTGGAAGTCATGACCACACCCTTCCCGGAATCCGCCTGGCAGGTCCCCTGGATCCACTCTCTCTTCGAAAACGGAGGTGCAGTGGCATCAGGTGTCGAGGCTGCCTTAAAAGCCCTCGGCAGAAAGGAAGGCACCAAAGTCATCGGAGTCGGCGGAGACGGCTCGACAATGGACATAGGGATCCGGTCCCTCTCAGGCGCTTTTGAGCGGGGCCATGACATTACCTACGTCTGCGTGGACAACGAAGCCTACATGAACACCGGGATCCAGAGAAGCTCCGGAACCCCCTTCGACGCCTCCACAACGACAAGCCCCGCAGGCAAAGTCTCCTTCGGAAACCCGCGCCCGAAGAAGGACATGCCCGCCATCATGGTCGCCCACGGCGCCCCGTACGTGGCCACAACCTCAATCGGCTTCCCAAGGGACATGATCAGGAAAGTAAAGAAAGCCACCGAAACTGTGGGCCCTGCATACATCCACGCCCACGCCCCCTGTCCCACCGGCTGGGGCTTCGACGGCTCAAAGACCATCGAGCTTGCAAAACTCGCAGTCGAGACCTGCCTCTGGCCCATGTACGAGATGGAAAACGGAGAGCTCACCCAGGTAAGAAAGGTCAAGGACCCAAAGCCCGTCGAGGAATACCTCAGGGCTCAGAAGCGGTTCAAACACCTCTTCACCATGGAAGGCGGCGAAGAAGAAATCGCAAAAATCCAGGCTGCTGCAGACTGGAACATAAAACATTACGGACTTCAGTGAAAACTGAAGTTCCTTTTTTTCTTTTGTTTTTTGAGCTCTTTTTTCGGGTCTGGACTTTTTTGCTTGATTTTTGATTTTCAAGTATCGGTTTTTGTTCTAATGTTGCTATTTTTTCCGAGTTCCCGGTTGTAAGATTTCGGTTTTGTGCTGATAGCCAGGACAGTGCTAATGGTGTATTCCGGACTGTCTTGTCCCGCACCTTCGGTGCGGCTGGAGCAAGATAAGGATCAGAAATAAAAGATTTAATCAAAAAATCAAAGGAACCAGGAAAAGACTTTTGTGTAGAAGGGGCAGGCATCTGCGTAGAAGACACCGTTTTTAAAGACACCGTTTTTAAAGACACCGTTTTTAAAGACACCGTTTTTAAAGACACCGTTTTTAAAGACACCGTTTTTAAAGACACCGTTTTTAAAGACACCGTTTTTAAAGACACCGTTTTTAAAGAAATCGTTTTTAAAGAAATCGTTTTTAAAGACACCGTTTTTCACAGATGCCTTGCATGCTAAATATCTTTTACTAAATATAATACTAAGGGTGTACTGAAATTTCTTACTAGATTCCAGAAGTGCCACGAATTATTGAAACAGTCAGGAGTTTCCACATCAGACCACTGTAATCAGACCACTGTATAGCCTTTAAACTCAGAGGCGCCGAGGTTCTAATAGACGACTTTTTTCTCAATTTCCAGTTAAAGAGCAAGGCGAGCAGCTCCGGACCTATTTTGGAAAAGAAGAAATGTATAAAATGGGAAAAAAGTATAGGAAGATTTTAAAAATTTTAAAAATCTACAAAAATTTTAAAAAATTATAGAAGAAAGTACGTTGTCGGCTGATCAAATGTCAGCCAACGGCAGCTGCCTTCTAAGGTCAGGCAAATACCCTTCTCTGTGTAATGCTATTTTGTAGTCACTGACCGCTTTACAGATTTTGTGAGTGTATTTTAAGCAGTCGCTGCCCACATCCCCTTTGAATAAGAGTTTCTCCGTTTTCTCCATAAACTCAGGATAAACGAACACAAATTCTTCTTTAGTGTGCAGGAACAGGGCTGAAAAATCCCTGTGGATGCCCATGCTTCTTTTCAGCAGTTCGACGTTTAAATGGTCCTCAGACAGATAGTTCGTGAATTTTACAAAAGTATAAAAGTCTGCGATGTTCTGGTTTAAGGAGTTTAAAATCGAATGTAAAACGTTGTCAGTTTCCGGAAGAGGCATATCCGGAAGATTCAGGTTTTCACCATCGAAAATTTCGTTTTCTTCTATGTTTTGATCCCGGGTTGTTTCACGGTCCATTTTATCACCCTGGTGTGATGTTTTTTTGTTTTTTTCGTTTTAAGGTGGTGGTTGGAAGTTTCCGTTTTATCCTCTTTTTGAGAGGTCCAGTCACTTTACCCGTTTTTGAGGTGGCTTTGTGTGTGGGTGCACACGCTGATAGTACAATGCTGACAGCACATATGTTGACGGGACATATGTTTACCTGTCAGGTGGTTTTTTGACAGTACACATGTGACTTATAGGTGACCTTGTAAGTACATGTGCTGATATTTACGTGTTTATAATTGTTTTGTTTTTGTTTTTTTTGTTTGTTTTCAGGTCAGCTACTTCCCCCACTTGAAGAGGTGGGTAATCGTTTTTCCCAGTGGTGTCTTTAGATTCCGTTTTTTTCCCTGGTCGCCTCAATCGTGGAAGTTATGTAAAGTAAACTGGAGTAAATCCAAAAGCTTCTTGCGGCTCACTCTATATAAAATCTTTGTTGTATAATTTTATCAAAATGTCCCCTTCAGTCCATAAATACTCTTATAAAAAACACAAATTCACAAAAATGAGCTTCAGGGACTGTTTTTAGCCCCGGAAACTCCTCTTCCGTCAAGCATCTCCATCCCGACGGCTACCAGCCCGTACACGAAACTCAGCACCAGGATGATTGTTGCCCCTGAAGGGACGTCCAGGGCATAGGACAGGCCGATGCCTGTGACACTGATCACGCCTCCGAAGAGGATGGAGATCAACATCATCTGTTTCAGGTTGTGGGTGAATTTGCGGCTCAGGGTGGCGGGGATGGTCAGGAGGGCTATGACCAGGATGATCCCGACTACCTTGATCAGGACGACTATAGTGAGGGCGATTATGCAGAGCAGGAGGAGATAGAGCTTCTGGGTCGGGACGCCCTGTACGGTAGTGAACTCTTCGTCGAAGCAGAGGGCAAGGAATTCCTTGTAGAAAAGGTAAACTGCGCCCACGATGACCGCGTCTAAGGCAAGCATCAGGTAGAGGTCAAAACGGGGCACGGTCAGGATGTTTCCGAAGAGGTAGGTCATGAGGTCAGGGGCATAGCCCGGAGTCAGGTAGACGAAGATGATCCCGAGAGCCATCCCCAGGGACCAGAGGATGCCGATTGCACTGTCTTCCGGGATTTTGGATTTCTTGCTCACCGTACCCATGACCAGGGCCGATAAAAGGCTGAAGGGAACAACGCCGAACATGGGGTTGATCCCCAGATAATAGCCGAGGCCTATCCCCCCAAACGAAGCATGGGCTATCCCGCCGCTTATGAAGACGATCTTTTTTACCACCACATAGACGCCTATTATCCCGCAGGCGATGCTGGCGAGGACTGCGGCGGCGAGGGCGTTCTGGATGAAGCTGTACTGCAGAAGTTCAAACATTTTTCATTTCTCCTTGTCAGGATCAGTTCCGGGGCCGAGTTTTCAAATTCTCCTGTTCAGGATCGGTTTCCAGGATTATTATTTCAGAATCATCCGGAATCAGGAATTCCCGTTATGCCGCTCAAGCACCCTGTGAGGTACCCCGTGGGCGATCAGTTCTACCGGGCACTGGTAGGTAGCTTCAAGGTCCTCAACCGGGATTTCCCTGGAATTGTGGTAGTGAAGCTTGCGGTTTAAGCAGGCGATCCGGTCCACGTAGACCGAAACTGCGCTCAGGTCGTGGGTAACCATAATAACCGCCATATCTTTTTTAAGCCGGTCCAGAAGGCGGTAGAGTTCGTCCTGCATGTGGGGGTCAAGCCCGGAGTTGGGCTCGTCCAGGAGCAGGAGTTTGGGGTTTGTGGCAAGGGCCCGGGCAATAAAGACCCTCTGCCTCTGCCCGCCTGAGAGCTGCCCTATCTGCCGGTCCTTATACTGGAACATCTCCACGGTCTTTAAGGCTTCTTCAGCAGCCTTTTTATCTTCCTCACTGTATTTCTTCAGGAAGCCCGTGTGGCTCATCCGCCCTGTAAGGACCACTTCCCAGACACTTATTGGGAAATCAAAGTCAAAACGCTTGTACTGGGGCACATAGCCCACAAGGTCCCTGCTCTTTTCAGGAGGTTTTCCAAAAAGCTTCACGCTTCCCCTGTATGGCTTTAAAAGCCCCAGGAGTACTTTCAGGAAGGTGGTTTTTCCTCCCCCGTTTGGCCCGATGATCCCGAGCAGCCCTGCGGGTTCTGCAAGTTCCAGGTTCACGGACTCCAGGATCACCTGGTTTCCATAGCGCACCCAGACGTCTTTAATTTCTACGACCTTCTCCATTGCCTTTCATTCCACCTATCGTTTTTATTCTCATCCCGGCTTATGCTATTTTGATATTTAACCGAAAACTCAAAACTTCAACGACCTTAAACGAGGTTCCTGGCGAAGATATCGGACACTTCGTCCATATTTGCAATATAATCTTTTGCAAGTGGGTCCACAACCACCACTTCTCCTCCGATCTCCTCAGCCACAGCTTCCGCGCTCCGTGTGCTGAACTGGGCCTGGATAAAGATGACTTTGACATTCTTCTCCTTTGCAACGCTAATCAGCCGGGTCAGGTCCTGTGCACTCGGTTCTTTTCCTTCAATTTCTATCGGAATCATATTCAGCCCGTAATCGGCGGCAAAATAGCCCCAGGACGGGTGAAAGACCATGAAGCTCCTTTCCTTGCGCCCCTCCAGCTTTGCCCTTATCCTCGCATCCAGAGCATCCAGTTCTTCCAGGTAAGCGTCCCTGTTTGCGGCATAATAAGCTTCATTCTCAGGGTCGACCTCCACAAGCCCCTCATAGATGTTCTGGACCATTATCTTCGCATTTGCAGGGGATGTCCAGATGTGGGGGTCAAGGCCTTCGTGGGCGTGCTCTTCCCCTTCAGCTCCGGGCTCACCTTCAAGGTCGCCTTCAAGCTCTTCGGCATACCCTTCTCCCGACCCTTCGGCATGCACATCGCCTTCTTCGTCCCCATGGTTGTGAGCAGCCAGTTCCCTGAGTTCGATCCCTTTCGAGCAGTCCACAACCAGCATTTCACTGTTGACGGCCTCGATCTTGTCCATCCAGACTTCCTCAAAGGGCAGGCCAGCACCGACGATAGCGTACATCCGGGCTTCGCTCACTTCCCTGAGCTGCCCGGCTGAGGGTTCATGGGTGGCAGGGCTTGCCCCGGGAGGGATCATGACAACGGCCTTTACCCGGTCCCCTCCGACCTTTTCTACAAATTCAGCCTGGGGAAGGACACTTACAGCAACAATAATAGGTTCTTCCACTACACCCGCTTCAGTCCCGTTTCCGGCCCCTTCGTCACCCTGGTTTTCCCCAGGGCCCGTGCAGCCGCTGGCAAAAAGGCTTAGACCAATAACCAAAAGCACTAAAACAGGTAGAATTTTCAGCTTCATGCTTCCGAATCCCATTCTCTTCATCTTCATTTTTACACCAATCCCGTTTTTAGCAATCCCTTTTTTGGCAGTTCGTTTTTAGTAGCCCGTTTTTTAGTAGCCCGACTTTCAGCAATATCCAAAATATTTCAGTGATTTTGGAACAAGACAAATTTGGCAAAGACAAGTTTGGCATATACCCAACTTTTTGGAGTATTCTAGCTTATTTTTGGAGTATACCCAAATTTTTGAATCGCGAGTTTGTTTACGTGATTGTTTACCTGTTTTTTTGCCTGCTTGTTTGCTTTTCAGCTGCGCTGTAAAGGTTCATTCATGCCGGTATTCAACTGTGATGTTCCTCATGGAAACATTTCTCGTGGGTTATCTCTCCACATACCCCGACCATCGGATGGCCCATCGCGCTGCAGATTTTGTTAACCGCATCCCTGGAAACGAAAGCCTCAAGACGGGAAACCTCGGAACATGCCTCTTCCGTTGAGAGGCCATAATGAGTTAAAAGAAGGCTCAAGATCCTGTGCCGCCTGACAAGGAATTCCGCATATACTTCCCCCAGCTCCGTCAAATCCACGCCCTTGTAGGGCACATGGTTCAGGTAACCTGCCCCTGCAAGTTCATTCAAGGTCTTGCTTGTGGTTGAGGGATCAACCTTCAGACTGGAGGAGATCTCGGTAGTCTTGACTGTGCCTCCTTTTTCCAGAATGAACTTAAGGTAATCCACTTTTCTCGGCGAGAGTTCCAGGCCTGTAAACTCCGGACAGCTCTGTTCATTCATATAGAGAAATTCAAATAACGGGTATTTATTTGTTTGCCATATACCAAATTATAAAATATTATTTGAGATGTGGCAAAAAATAACCAGAAAGGGACCAGAAAAAAGACCAGAACACAGTTTCAGTAGAAGAAAACGTAGGCTCCACAGACCAGCAGGAAGCTTACCCCTCCCATCAGAGCTCCCCCCAGCGTGTAAGCCCTAAAGACCTGAGGGGGTTCCAGTTCAGCCAGTTCCCCGAAAATCCAGAAGAAAGGGTCGTTGACGTGGGAAAATACGAAAGTGCCTGAGGCCATTGCAAGTATGAGAATTTCCACAGGAAGTCCAAGCTCCGGAACCAGGGGCATCAGGAGGGAAGGGGCAACAAGCATGGTCACGACCCTTGAACCCTGCACGGTTTGGAAAGCTGCAGCAACAAGAAACGGCACAAGTATATGGGGCATGTTCAGCTGCATGAAGAGCTGCCCCAGGGCCTGGCCTACCCCTGTCAGGGCAAGGGTTGCGCCAAGTGCCCCGCCTCCGCAGAGGTCGAGAAGGACAACTCCACCTCTTCTTACGGCTTTTTCTACGAGGGCCCTGAGCTCGGCAGCTCCCAGTCCCCTGCCGGAGAAAAGGGAGAGAAGGACACCTATCAGGAGAGCTACATTAGGGTCCCCGAGGAAGGCTAGAAGGGAAGGAGGGTGCTCAAAACCTGCCTGTGAAAGGATAAGGAGGAGCGGGAAAAAAACCGGGCCATAGGCTTCAAGCCTGTGAGGTTTGCCGAATTCCGGCATTATCTGCTCACCTGCGCCTGAAAAGCCGGTAGCTTCTGCTCCAGTGAACCTTCTGGCATAGAGGTAGCCTGCAATAGAAGTGGGAAGGGCAATAAAAAATCCCATGATGATGAGCATATCCGTATTTGCAGAAAGCTCCCCTGCTGCCGAAAGTATCACAGGGGAAGGGTAGACGAGGTTAAAAGAGGCAAGGGCACCCAGTGCAAGTGCAGTTGCAGTGGAAATGGAGGGGTTATGAAGTTTGGATGAAAGCTCTTTTGCTATCGGGACAAAGATGACATAGGCCAGGATGCAGCACATCACGGGCACCGAGAAAAGAAAACCCAGAAAATTCAGGGAAAGCAGGGGATTCCTGGAAAAACGCATGATGTCATCGGCGATTACGGACATACCCCCGGTCCGCTGGAGCAAGAGCCCGATAACGCTCCCGCAGGTGATGATGACCGCAAAATGGGAAAAGACCCTGCCCATGCCTGCAGTTACCGCTTCCACTGCACCCAGGGGCTGCCCTGCGAGGATCCCTGTGAGAATGGATACGGAAACAAGGCTCAAAAAAGGGTGAAACCTGAACCTGGCGGTAAAGAGCAGGATGCAGACAAGGGCAAAAAGGAAGATAAGGATCGGGTTCATCTTAAGGAAAAGTTTCTATTCACATATAAAATCATATTTCTCTTACATTTCTCCGGATGAAGCCAGTTGCCCGAGTTCATCGACTTCTTCTTCTCCAAGCACCTTTGCAAGGTTTAAGAGAATGAGAAGCCTGTCCCCTACCTTCCCGACTCCGTTTAAGTATTCGGAATTTATTTTTGACTTGATCATTTCCGGGGTGGGTTCAATGCATAAAAGAGGCAGCCTCATAACCTGTCTTACGGAATTCACGAGCATGCCGATGATGGTGTCGCCTACTTCCACTATAACGATCCGGGAGAGCTCATCACTCTCCTTCGGGCTGAATCCCAGGCGGGTATTCAGGTCGATCACGACAACGATTTTTCCCCGCAGGTTGATGAGCCCATTTACACATTCAGGAGCCTGGGGGATTCGGGTGATCTTCGGAGAGGGAAGAATTTCGGAGACCTGCATGATATCGACCCCGAACTCTTCTCCCGAAAGCTCAAAGACCACTAACTGAAGCCCTTCCTCCGAAACCCCTGTTTCCTGCTTTGATGTCTCGCCAAACATGTCAATACCCCTCAACAGGCCTCAAACGGATGTTTTTTCCGAACCGTTTTCGGAATCCCCGATCCGGAACTTTTCCGTAGCTTTCTTCATCCGTTCTCCGAGCAAAGAGAGGTCACTGGCCATACTGGCAAGCTCGGACATGGACGCACTCTGTTCTTCAAGTGCAGCTGCAGCTTCCTGGGTCCCTGCTGCGGACTGTTCCGATATTGAGGATATATCCTCCAGGGTGGAAGTTATCTCTTCAATGGATGCGGACTGTTCCTCTGTTGCGGCAGCAACGTCCTCGATCATATTCGTAATGTCGTTGATCGTAGAGACAATCCCCCTGACCATCTCAAGGGCCCCGTTTACGGAATCTGAACCGACCCTGACATCGCCTTTGCTGGCTTCTATGCACTCTACCGTGTTGCTGATGCTAATCCTGATTTCCTCGATCAGCCTTGAAATATTCTTTGCCGCACCCCCGGACTCTTCGGCAAGTTTGCGGACCTCATCGGCCACGACAGAAAAGCCTTTGCCGTGCTCGCCAGCCCTTGCCGCCTCAATTGCGGCATTGAGCGCAAGCATATTGGTCTGGTCGGCAATCCGGGTAATAAGCGCCACGATCTCATTGATCTGCTGGGATTTGGAGTCCAGGTCTTTAATCACAACTTCAGTCTCACCCACAGAAGACTTAATGCGGTCCATTTTTGTCAGGACTTCCCTGGAAACTTCCCCAATATTGTTAACTGTGTCATTCACCAGGTTCGTATTTTTGGAAACTTTCTGGGTATTGTCCGCAACTTCCTGAATGTTGTGAGTCATGTCCTGCATGGCATGGGTTATGTCGACTATTTTTGAGGTCTGTACTTCTGCCCCGTGAGAAATTTCCGTCGCCGTATCCGAAATCTTTCTTGAGGCCGATGCCACCTCCTCGGAAGAGGCAGACATTTCCTCCGAAAGCGTGGCAAGATGGAGCGAACCGTCCTGAATTTCCCGGATAAGCCGCCTCAGGTTTTCAACCATGCCCTTAAAGGCTTCCGAGAGAAGGGCAATTTCACTCCTTGAGGTTCCTTCAATCTCAACCGTGAGGTCCCCTTTAGAAATACTCTCAGCAGCGTTAAGTAATTCGTAAATCGGCTTTCTGTAGAGGTCCAGAATAACATAAACGAGGATTGCACCGATAAAAATCGACAGGAGAGTGACAAGAAGGATCTTATCGACAGATTCCCTGATCAGAGCGTCCAATTGATCTTTCTGATCGGCACTGGCAGATGCAGCGATTTCTTCTACCTGTGAGGCTATGACATCCATATTTTTCTGGGAAGCAGCTTTTCTTTCTTCCAGGACTACCAGCCGCCCGAAATCTGCACTAATTTTCTCTGTCTCAGAAATCATCATTTCTACACGATCAATATTTTCCTGCTTTTCCAGGCGTAAACTCAAGTTATCAAGGTGCTCAATGACATCCCCCGAAATCTGATCATAATTCTCAGCGTGCTGGTGGTCTCCGGTGATAATATAGCTCTGATATTCATTTTTGCCCTGCAGCATCATTATCCTGATTTCCTGAGTGTCCTCAGCATTAGACAATTTTTTCAGAAGGACTTCATCTGCAGCCCCTTTTTCACCGTATTGTTTATACTGGGCCATCTGGTCCAGATAGACCTCTTCGATCACCCCGAACATTTCTGCCCTTTTTACAACAAACTCGCTTTCTATGGCAGCCTGTTCATCTTCTGCCTTAACATAATCGTCAAATGATGCCCTGTAATCACTGGAAGCCTTCAGGACAGCCTCCATTCGGTCTCTATTTACCTCGTCGAGATAACCGGTGTATATTTCTCTGGATATCGCTGCCTGTGTTGGCACAAGATCAAGATGATAGTACACTGTATCCCGGTACGCAGGGTCTCCGTAAATAATATACCTTTCCTCTGCTTGCACGGCCCCCTGCATATTATTCATAATATAGGTCATGTTTTCAATGGCCCGGGTTTTCTTCTCAACATTATTCATGCCGTCGTAACCCGTGTACCCAACAAAAAAGATCAAAACAAGGAGAAGAGCAAATCCTATCACCAGATGCCCTATTTTTGTGTTTTTAAACATCTTTTTTCACCTTTGCCTCCAAAATGTCCGCCTTTAACTAACTTCCACCCGATAATCAAATTGCCACTCTGCACGCGACGTGCGCTGAGAAAAGGAAACTGACGGAAATAAATGTAAATTTCATAAATGTAATCTTGTCCGAATTTCCTAACAGGTATTAGTTATAGAAGTTCATAAATTTTCTGATACTCTGATGGTTCGGAGTTTATTATGATTCAGAGCTTATCCGATTCAGAGCTTATCCGATTCAGAGCTTACTTCGGAACTCAAGAAGGCCCGGGCTCAACCCGTTAGAAATTCTTCAATTTGAGACCTGAAAATGCCGAAGTTTATAGGTTTCGACAGGACAGCAAGACATCCCGCTTCAAGGAACTGTCTTTCACTTTCAGGATCAGTATACCCTGTTACTGCAACAACCCTGATTTTCTGGGTTTCAGGCCTATTCTTTATTCTTTTGAGAAACTCAAGGCCGTTCATCTTAGGAAGTTCCATATCCAGCAGGATCAGGTCTATTTTGGCCCCTTCAAGAACTTCCAGAGCTTCCAGGCCGTTTTTTGCTTTTTTTGGCTCATATCCAAAAGATTTCAGCAGATCCGCCTCAATCGTAAGGTTAAGTAAATTATCCTCAACGAGCAGGATTTCAGGCATATGAATCAACTCTCTTGAGTGTTTTACAAACCTTTTTTCAAACACAGTGATTCCCTAGAGAGGATCCTTGCTGGCGGGGCTGAAAAGGAGATCAGTTTTAAAGGACTGTTTAACAGCCATTTTAACAGATCCATTTAACCAGGTCGCATCGCTACAGATCTGTCAACCAGAGCACCAGTACATTCTCCGTAAAGTACCCACCCAATCAACTCTCCAGATTAATTAACTGCTTCAAACAGGATAATCCACAGGATAATCCACAGGATAATCCACAGTTTAATCCACAGTTTAAGCAACTTACAGACCACAGATTTTTCTGTGAGTGAGCTTAAAACCGGAGAGCTTTCCTCTGGGTTCTGCGTTTCATTAGTAACACTGCAGTTTTCGATTAATAAGATAGTTTTCGACTGGAATATTTTCTACTATATTAGCTGATAAGTTTTAGCTGATAAGTTAGCTGATAAGAACTTTAATGGTATGAACTGAGATACCACAATGGAGGGATTCAGCAAAAGCTAACAGATTTCCCCAACTTATAAGGTAACATATGAACTAAAACAAATATAAAGTTATTTATTAAGCCCTATTTCACTACTTTAATTTACCTGGAAACAAAATAGCCATCAGTTGGACTTAAACTCTGGCTCTAACATTCACAGAGAACTGGCTCTAAGATTCACAGAGAATTATTAAAATGGTTAAATTAGTCACATGCCTGATTATATAATTTCGTATTTAAACAAATAAAACTATTATCCAGTTATTTTTAATAATAATTTTTAATAAATAATCTAAGATATTATTACATATAAAAAAATCATTAAAAAAGCATAATATAGTAAGTGTCGTATATAAGATTCCCAAGCAATATTCCCAGGCAAGGAATTGAATTTTAGAGAGATAACGTGCTGGTTAAATAAAATTGACTCCGACATTTATAGTAGGGGGTCGAGAAAATTTAAAGTGACAATATGAAAAAGTCACCTTGGAACGTTTCACATCACACGGGTATATCACTCAGGTAAACTTCATGGACTGTAAACTTCATGGACTGTAAACTTCATGGACTGAAGTCAAAAAATCCAGGTTGTCAATTCTGTCAATTTATGGTTGTTTTTCTCACTTGCAGAGCCCTTATCCATTAAATTGCAATTGCAATTTTTGTAAAGAACGTTTCATAAAGACGTTTTGTGAACATGCTTGTTAAAAATTCATTCCTTAAAGAAAAATAAGTAGTAAACAGTAGTAAATAAAATGAAATAGTAAAAATGGCAAAATAGTAGTGCTGTTTGTCATTTTATGCTATTTGCCACTTGCTTTACGAAATCGTAAAAGAAGGGAACGACATGGCAAGAATTATGATCGTGGACGATGCCGAATTTATGCGAATGGTGATCAAGGATATCCTGTTAAAGCACGGACACGAAGTGGTAGCTGAAGCGGCAAGGGGGGAGGAAGCAATTTTCAAATATCTGGAAGTAAGGCCGGATATCGTGCTTATGGACATCATTATGCCGGACATGGAAGGGACCGAAACATTGCAAAGGCTGCTTAACATGGATCCAGAAGCAAAAGTGGTGATGTGCTCCTCTCTTGGACAGCAGTCCGTGGTAACAAAATCCATAAAAATAGGCGCACAGGACTTCATAGTAAAACCCTTTGAACCTTCCAGAATACTGGACGTAATTGCAAGGATTGCTGACCAAAATAACTAAAGAAGTGCTTCGATGACCATCCGCGCACTTGTAGTCGACGACTCCGCTTTGATCCGCAAAGTCCTTTCTGATATACTGGACAAAGATCCCAAAATCGAAGTCATCGGAACAGCGATCAATGGAAAGGACGCCCTTGAAAAAATTGAAAATTCCAGGCCCGACATCGTGCTTCTTGACAACGTGATGCCGGTACTTGATGGCCTGAAAACCCTTGCCCGAATCATGAAAGAATACCCGACCCCCGTAGTCATGGTTTCGGCCCTTGGGGAAAAGGCCGAAGAAATCACCCTGACTGCATTCGAATACGGGGCCGTGGACGTTATTGAAAAGCCAGGGGGAATCCTCAGCCATAGCATTCCGGAAATGGCTGAAGAAATTTGCAAAAAAGTGAGAGCGGCAGCAAAAGCCAACCTTGGCAATCTGGGATGCATGTGTGATCCCGAAAGCAACAAGCCGGAAAAAATTGAAAAAGAGGAAGGAAAAACGAGGGGAAGTGTCTCTCCGGTAAAAAATGTCCTGGCTATAGGAGCGTCCACAGGGGGTCCAAGAGCCCTTGAAAAACTTATAAGTGCGCTTCCTGCCAGCCTTCCGGCTGCAGTTCTTGTTGTGCAGCATATGCCTCCGGGCTTTACTGCATCCTTTTCAAAAAGGCTTGATGCGAAGTCCTCCCTCAGGGTAAGGGAGGCAAAAGAGGGAGATGAGGTAGAAGAAGGAGTCGTGCTCGTGGCTCCGGGAGATTACCACATGGAAATTGTCAGGAAGATGATAAACGGGCTTCAAAGAGAGGTTGTCCACCTCAACCGGGGCCCGAAGGAACTGGGGACCAGGCCTTCCGTTAACGTCCTTTTCAGGTCAATTGCCCCTATTTACGGGCCGAGGATTATTTCTTTGATCCTGACAGGAATGAACTGTGATGGGGCCGAGGGGGCCGAGGAAATAAAAAAAATGGGAGGAAAGGTAATCGCAGAAGCTCGGAGTTCATGTGTGGTTTACGGCATGCCCGGAGAAATAGTAAGAAGAAAACTTGCGGACCTGGTACTCCCTCTGGACAGGATGGCTGCAGAACTCCTGAACATAATGGAGCAAACTTCTCCCCCTTTACTGCAAAAAACCGATGACTGATAAGCAAGCAGGAAACGATTATGGATCTGTCAAAGTACATGGGCATTTTCAGGGCAGAAGCCGAAACAAAACTCAAGGAACTAAGTGATTCCCTGCTGGTACTTGAGCAAGACCCTGAAAACATAGAGCACATAAACATAATGTTCAGGTCAGCCCACACTTTGAAAGGCATGGCTGCAACGATGGGGTTCAGGCAGATAGTCGAGCTCACCCATGAAATGGAGAGCCTTGTGGACAGGCTCAGAACAGGCCAGCTCAAACTTGATGAGCCCATGACTGATCTTCTCTTTGAATGCCTTGACGCTCTGGAAAGCCTTGTTGAAAGTACCTGCAAAAATATGGCATGTAAACCAGGCGAAAATAAAGCCGAAAAAATAGAGGGAAGGGGGAACGGAAGTGGATTAGACAGCGGAATTCCCCCCGAAACTGCCAGGGTTTTAAATGCCCTAAGGGCACTAACCACCAAAACTGCAGGAACCCTCCCCGAAGAAAAAGCAAGTGGCATGGTACACGGGGAAGAGTTACAGAGGGAAGGTTCACCCCTATCTTCAGCTGCAGAAGAGGAAACTCCTGCGTTAAAAGATTCCTCAAAAGAAGAAAATTATCCTGTGAGAAATTATCCTGCAAAGAAGCCTGAACTTTCAGAAACTGAGCGGGAATTGATAAAAGAAGCGGAAAAGGAAGGATCGAAGGTATTTCTAGCCCACGTTGCCCTGGAAGAGACCTGCCTCATGAAAACTGCCCGTTCGGCCCTGGTAATACGCAAACTTTCGGAAAACGGGAACATTATCAAAACTATACCAGCTCTCGAGGACCTGGAAAATGAGAAGTTCGGCTTTGACTTTGAAATAATCTTTTCAACAAAAAAAGATGAAGCCACCATAAAAAAGGAAATTGGCAGAATCATCGAAGTAAAAAATCTAATTCTCAATTCTCTGGGTTCTGGACTTGAAAAAAGCCCTGAAGATGCTCCATCTGAAGAAGTTGAAAGGGAAGCTGAAAGGGAAGTTGAAAGGGAAGCTGAAAGGGGAGTTGAAAGGGAAGCTGAAAGGGGAGTTGAAAGGGAAGCTGAAAGGGGAGTTGAAAGGGGAGTTGAAAGGGGAGTTGAAAGGGGAGTTGAAAGGGGAGTTGAAAGGGGAGTTGAAAGGGGAGTTGAAAGGGAAGCTGAAAGGGGAGTTGAAAGGGAAGCTGAAAGGGGAGTTGGAAAGGAAACTGAAAGAAGTGAAAAAAATGTCTTTGTTTTTCCCAGGCCCGGTCCGAAGATCAAGAGCGTCCAGAGTGTGAGGGTCAGTACGGATCAGCTTGATAAGCTCATGAACCTGGCAGGCGAACTTGTGATCTCCAGAAGCAGGATCAGTCAGTTAACCCGAGACCGGGAATCCAAGGAGCTGGATGCCGCACTTTCGGAATTCCAGAAACTCACAAAGGAGATACAGGAGGAAGTGATAGAGGCAAGGATGGTGCCTCTTGACCAGGTTTTTAATATGTTTCCCAGAATGGTAAGGGACCTTGCAAAGGAAGAAAATAAAAAAATCGATTTTATAATCAGGGGAAAAGAAATCAAGCTTGATAGAACTGTTCTGGATGAAATTGGAGACCCTCTGGTGCACCTGCTGAGAAACGCGGTGGATCACGGAATCGAAAGTCCGGAAAAGCGCCTGGAACTTGGAAAAAATGAGACCGGAACGATAATGCTCACTGCTTTGCGGCAGGAAAACCATGTCCTGATCAAAATTGAAGACGACGGGCAGGGAATGGACACGGCAAATCTCCGAAAAGCTGCAGTAGAAAAGAAAATTATCTCGGGGGAAGAGGCCGAGCAGTTCTCGGAAAGGGAGGCATTGCAGTTAATCTTTGCGCATGGCTTCAGCACCGCCAGCAGGGTTACGGACATCTCGGGGAGGGGCGT
Organism: Methanosarcina sp. KYL-1; assembly: GCF_024372725.1. Taxonomy (GTDB): domain Archaea; phylum Halobacteriota; class Methanosarcinia; order Methanosarcinales; family Methanosarcinaceae; genus Methanosarcina. The sequence goes on along the minus strand of NZ_VOUA01000013.1, from coordinate 2,976 downwards.
GGGAATGGACGTTGTGAAAAACCGGGTGGAGCACCTCGGAGGTTCCGTAAGAATCGAATCAAACCCCAAAATAGGTTCAAGGTTCGTGCTGAAACTGCCCTTAACCATCGCCCTGTACCAGGCCATGCTGGTAGAAGTAGGGGAAGAAAAATACGCTATTCCCTTCATCAACATAATAAAGAACGTCGAGGTCGGCAGAGAAGAACTCCGGCACATAAGGGGTGAAGAAGTTCTTATATCAGGTGAAAAGGTGTTGCCCCTCCTGAGGCTGCGCCGGCTGTTTCAACTGCCTCCGGATTCGGAAAAGGAAAGGCTCACTGTTGTCATAGCGGAAAAAGCAGGACAGCCCATAGGGATTGTTGTGGATAAACTGCTGGGAAAACAGGAAGTCATAATAAAAAACTTTAAAAGCAGACTTGTGGAGAAGACCGGAGGGTTTGCAGGAGCAACAATTCTGGGCGACGGAAATGTGGTACTGATCCTTGACATCAACACCCTCATTTGAAAATAGAAGAAACTGAACAGAAGAAACTGAACAGAAGAAATAAAATGTGGATGAAATGAATACTGGACCTGATGGAAAAAGGAACATTGCTGAAAAAGGTAACAGCACTGGGAAAAGCTCTGTAGAGGATCTTTTTGAGGAGGACCCGGGTTTTGAAGTGTTAAAGCAGGTGATCACGAAAAACACAGGCTTTAACTGTAACCAGTATAAGGAATCTCATTTCAGGCGTAGAATTAACGTACGGGTGAGGGCCACCAATTCCGGCAGCTATGCAGAGTACCTCAAAGTCCTGAAAAAAGACCCTGAAGAATACAGGCACCTGATTGAGGCCCTGACCGTTAATGTCAGTGAGTTTTTCCGCAATCCTGAAACCTACAGGATAATAGAAGAAGAAATCCTGCCGTCTGTGATCAAATCCAAATCAGAAGCAATGATAAAATCAATCCGGATCTGGAGTGCGGGTTGTGCCTCGGGAGAAGAGGCTTATTCCTTTGCCATCTTGCTGCATGAAATTTTAAATAAAGACTTTGATAAATACAGGATCAGCATCATTGGAACGGATATTGACACTTTAAGCCTTGAAAAAGCCAGGAAAGGTATCTACAACGAAAGTGTGATGAAAAACGTGGATACAAGCACAAGGGAACTTTATTTTACAAAAAAAGGTGAAAAATACCAGATTTCCGAGCAGCTGAAAAAAATCGCCCATTTTAAGCAGCATGACCTGATTTCCGGGTCCGGAATGAGCCATTTTGACATTATTATCTGCCGGAATGTCATGATATATTTTAAAAAAGAAATCCAGGAACACCTTCACATTAACTTTTATCGAGCTCTGAACACCGGAGGATATTTCATAATAGGAAAAGCAGAAACACTTCTGGGGACCGCAAATAACCTCTTTAAACCCTACAACACAAGAGAGCGTCTTTACATAAAGGGAACTTCAGGGGATATACATGGGACAGGAAATAAGGAATCTAAGTGAACTAAGGAATTTAAGCGACTTTGAATACGGAGCGCTGAAAGAAATAGGAAATATAGGGGTTGGAAATTCGGCAACCTCCCTTTCAAGACTGGTCCACAACAGCGTCCAAACCAGAATCCTGAACACCAGGCTTGAATTAATAGAAAATGTACCAAAGGTAACGGGCATTTCAGATTTCCCTTTTGTAGGGACGTTCGTGCATATTGAAAAAGAGCTGAATGGATATATCCTGGTCTTTTTCTCGGAAGACAGCGCCAGAGCTCTCTGCCAGACCCTTTCCGTAAATGAAGGGAAAAATCTCTCCTTAGAGACAAATAAACCTTTGTTCGAAGAAGTAAGCCACATCCTGGCCGGGACATTTATAAGTACTCTTGACAATTTTTTACATATAGACGCCTCAATTTCAACACCCTATACAGCATATGACATGTTCAGCTCGATCCTGAACTACGTACTTACGGAAATGAGTTGTAAAGCGGATTTCGCTCTCATATTTGATGCAGAGTTTCTTGTAAAGGAAAAAAAGATCAATGGGAACTTTGTCACCCTACTTGACCCCGCTTCTCTTGATTACGTGTTAAAGAAAGTCAATGATATTATTAATGGTATGGATATTAATTATATGGATTGAAAGAAAAGAATGTGAAATTTATCAAATAACTGGATACATTTTATGGAAAGTAAATAATTATTAGAAATGCATGATAAATTATTGTATAGAACTATTTAAGAATCATAAATTCCTAATTACTCAAGGACAGACATTATTGATTTTCCAAAAGAGTTGATTAATGAACTAATCCATACCCCGGGAGGGGTTTGCAAGGTGACAGATTCCAGCCTGATTCTTGTGGGAACAGGGGACTATGCAGTAGCCAGAAGCCCTGTAAAATTAAAGGCCTCCGGACTTGGTTCCTGTGTAGGGATAACACTCTATGACCGGGAAACAAAGGTAGGAGGCCTCATCCACGTCATGCTTCCGAGCATAAAGGAAGCTTGTTTGAAGGCTAATCCGGCTAGTAATCCTGCCAAGTTTGCAGATTCGGGAATTGAGCACCTTTTGGAAGAAGTAGTAAAGATAGGGGCCTGCAGAAAACGGCTCGAAGCAAAGGTAGTGGGTGGGGCAAGCATGTTCTCAACCACACATCTGAACATAGGCGAAAGAAACACAAAGTTGGCAAAAAAGACCCTGGAAGAACTGGGAGTAGCTATCGTTGCCGAAGACACAGGCAAAAATTACGGACGTACAATAACCTTCGACATATCTACAGGCGACCTCCTAGTAAAGACTGTTCTTGAGGGCAACAAAATTATCTGATTTGTCTTTCCTGAAGGATATATCCCTAATTTATTTCCCTGAGTCTTTTATCTGAGTCTTTTATCTGAGTCTTTTATCTGAGTCTTTTATCTGAGTCTTTTATCTGAGTCTTTTATCTGAGTCTTTTATCTGAGTCTTTTATCTGAGTCTTTTATCTGAGTCTTT
>NZ_VOUA01000012.1 GCF_024372725.1 Methanosarcina sp. KYL-1 | reverse complement strand
ATAAACTTGCAGAAGACGGCCTGGATAAAATTGAGAATATTGATAAAAGCATTAGTGAGGCTGCCTCCACTGCTGAAGAAAATGCTGCAAGCAGTGAAGAAACTTCTGCTGCTATCGAGGAACAGACCGCTGCAATGCAGCAGGTAAGTGTCTCGGTACAGAATGTTAGCGGGCTTGCTCATAAAACAGTCAATACTCTTCTGGAAAACTTCAACGTTTCCACCGAAATGGACTCCAGTCAACACCCTTCCAGTCAACACTCTTCTGGAAAACTTCAAAGCTTCGATAGAAAGGGAATCTCCAGGAAATTCTGAATTTCTGGGGCTGGAACTATTCGAATCCGGGGCTAATAGAATACAGGAAATTTCTATTAGCTCCTCTTTTAGGTGATGCATGAGTTTAGGTGATATGCATGAGTTATCATAGCCAAATTGTAAATGTGGATAATACGATTCAGGTAATTGTCTTCAATCTTGGTGAAGAAAGATATGGAGTTGAAATTTCCCAGGTAAAGGAAATCATCCTGCCAACTCGAATCACCAGGATTCCAAATGTACCTGACTTTGTAGAAGGAGTCTTAAACCTCAGAGGCCAAATCGCAGCCATTATCAATCTTAGAAAAAGACTTGGCAAAGAACCGAAGAAAAACGATGAAAATACCAGGATTATTGTGGTTGAATATGATAATGCTACCATAGGCATGATGGTTGATAGCGTTAGTGAAGTCAAGTATCTTTCTTCCCAGAATATAGAAGAAATACCCCGTTTTTTAGCTCTAAGAAATGACTCTAAGTTTTTAAAAGGAGTGGGGAAACTTGAGGATGGACTTCTTACTTTAATGGACCTTAAAGAGTTATTCGGCGAAGAAGAGCTGAAGGAGTTAGAAGGATGACCGATAAAGTCCACCTCCGAACTCCAGTAAAAGTTTACAATGGCGGGTGGGTGGATACAGAACTTGTAATAACCGAGGACAGTTTGATTATAGGTAAACAGAAGGTCCCCCTCAAGGAAATAGAAGACCTGGAAGATGTTGATGTGAAGGGTGTTAGTTGTATCCAGATTAAAAGAAACGGTAAAACTACCATTAAACTCCCTTCAAATATTCATCAACAGGTTTTCAGATATATTGCATTTAACCTCAAAGCAGATAAATTTGCGGTGTATTTTTTGTCACCTGCTACTGTTGGTGGTGTTGTTTCATCGGCTGCACAGTGGGAAAAAGGGTATTTCAGCGTAACAGATGAAGGATTCTGGTTTCTATCCACAAAAAAGCAGAAGAGAATTCCAATTGAAAACTTCGGATCTGTTAAAAAGGATATTAGAAATGTCGGTGGAAAACAGAGAATGGTCCTTGTCCTTTCTCATGTTGAAAAAAGTGATGTCGTAACAAGCCTGGTCCTTTGTCCGGAAAGCACACTGGAAATGCTTGATAACTATCTTCAGCGGCTCTTTGAAAAACATAAACCCACAATTGAATTGTCTGAGGAGGAAATGCAAATTCTCACGCTGGTGTATTCCGGATTAGATTTCGTGTCAATTGAAAATATAATCGGAATATCAACAGATGAATTAAATAGTTATTACGATCGCCTTATTGATTCCGGGTTAGCTAAAGTTGTTAAAATTAGAAAGGAAATCGAATTGACCCCGAGTGGGGTTAGTATGGTTGATAAAATCTCTAAAGGATAATTTTTTAGGTGATATAATTGGCAAAAGTATTGATTGTTGATGATACTGCTTTTATGAGAAAACTTCTTAAAAATATTCTGTTTGGGGCTGGATTTGACATAGCAGGAGAAGCTGAAAACGGAGTGCAAGCTGTAGAACTATATAAAGGGCTCAAGCCAGATGTCGTTACAATGGATGTTGTCATGCCTGAAATGACAGGAATTGACGCCTTAAAGCAAATAAAGTCCATTGACAAAGATGCTAAAATTGTGATGTGTACTGCCATCGGGCAGGAAAAAATTGTAAAAACAGCTATAAAACTGGGGGCCAGAGGCTATATAATAAAACCTTTCCAGGCACCTAAGGTCATTGAAGAGATTAAAAAAGTTATTGGTGAATAATTTTGGGGATAGCATGATCCGTACTCTTATTGTTGATGATTCTGCCTTCATGCGGATGGCAATAAGAAGCATGCTTGCCAGCAGCTCAGATATAAAAATAGTCGGAGACGCTTGTAATGGAAAAGAAGCTGTAGAAAAAGCAAAGAAATTACACCCTGATATAGTTATAATGGATGTTAACATGCCAGTTATGGATGGGTTAACGGCTGTTAAAACCATTATGAGTACGGATCCGGTTCCTATCATCATGTTTAGCACCCTGACTACGGAGGGTTCGAAAGAGGCATTGGAAGCTTTGCATCTTGGAGCAATAGATTTTGTAACAAAATCTGATAATCGCCATGAAGTGAATAAGGTAGAGGGCGAACTAATTGAAAAAATAAAAGGCATTCATAAGTCCAATCCCAATATCTTAAGATTGCTAAACATGAGGAAATTTAAAGGTGAGGTTGTCAGGAAAAAATGGGGATGTTCGGGAGACTTTGGAATTCTTATAGGCTCATCTACAGGTGGTCCTTCATCTCTTGAACAGTTGATTCCCAGGCTTCCTGGAGATTTACCTGCTGCGGTTTTTGTTGTCCAGCATATGCCAGAGGGTAATTTTTGCAGGCAGATGGCAGAAAGACTGGATTTTTTGTCTGAGCTGGAAGTAAAGGAAGCCAAAAATAATGAAAAAATAAAAAATGGCGTTGTTTACATAGCTCCCGGTGGCTACCACATGAAAGTCAGAAAGGCTATGGATGTCATCAGAATAAAACTTGTAAAAGGCCAACCTGTTCATGCTGTAATGCCGGCAGTTGATGTGACAGCTGAAAGTCTTTTAGACGTATATGGGAAAAACATAGTTGCCTCGATTCTTACGGGTATGGGTAACGATGGTGCATATGGGTTTAAAATGATAAAGGATGCAGGTGGCTCTACAATTGCATGCAGCGAAGATACCTGCGTTGTCTTTGGAATGCCAAAAACTGCAATAGAATATGGAGCTATTGATGTTGTGAAACCTATTTTCGAGATCCCTGAAGAAATTGTGAACAGGCTAGAGGTGAAATGTAATGGAAAGTGATATGGCGGCTTACAAAAGCGATTTTCTTCAGGAAGTCTATGAATGCCTCGATGTATTCAATCAGGCTTTCGTGGACTTAGAAAACGGAGACTGTGCCGCAATTGATGAAATCTTTAGAATCGCACATACGATAAAAGGAATGGCCGGATTTCTTGGTTATAAATCACTTGAACATCTGTGTCATAATATGGAAGAAGTCCTGTGCGGCATAAAAAACGGAGATATAGAGATAGACGGTGAACTGGTTGACATTATGCTTTCAACAGTTGACCGAATTACGGATATGGTTAAACAAATAGAAAATAACGATACTGATAATGTAGAAATAGATGATCTTCTGGAAGTTTTTGGAAATTACATAAATATGAGGGAGAGCGGACAGGTGCCTCTCTGTATACGGGAGCCCGTGGAAAATAACGTCCTGTCTTCAGAAATAATATCCCTGAAATCAGCAGAGGACAATTCTTCTTTAGATTTAAAATGCCTTGATAAACAGGAAACCAGTAATATTTGCAATGCAGAAGACTGTAATCTTGTTTTGGATATAACCCTTTCTGAAGACTGCATGATGAAAGATTTAAGGGCGTCCTTGATTATAGAATCTCTTAGGGACATCTGCAAAGTGGTCAAAACAAATCCTGATGAAGATGAGATGGATAGCAATTTCAATGGTAACTTCACCGTGTTCCTTTCAGGAGATGGGGAGAAAGTTGAAGAGTTAATGGATAGGATTACAGAAATTGAATGCTTTAACATTGTTTCCAATGAAAAACCTGAATGTTGCAATCCAACCTCTGGAGAATCTCAGCCAATTGCAGCATCAACCCCCGATGCAGTGTGCAGTTCCACTTCAGAAGACTCTCTGCCAATTGCAGTATCAACCCCCGATGCAGTGTGCAGTTCCATTTCAGAAGACTCTCAGCCAATTGCAGTATCAACCCCCGATGCAGTGTGCAGTTCCACTTCAGAAGACTCTCAGCCAATTGCAGTATCAACCCCCGATGCAGTGTGCAGTTCCACTTCAGAAGACTCTCAGCCAATTGCAGCATCAACCCCCAGTGCAATGCATGAAGCAACAGCTGATTCATCTGCAATAAATTCGAATATTTTTACTTCTACTTTACAGAATTTAGTAACAAAAATACGTTTTATTTTAAACAAAATGAATAAACAAATTATATGTTCTAAGAGTACTGGATGTGCTGGAACACTTTCGGAGGACAAATACAAAAGTTTCCCCGGTGACGAGCAGAAGTCACAGGAAAGCCAATTATTAGAAAAAACATCCGTGGAGATTCCTGGTCAAGAATCACTGTTAGATGAAGTTCAATTTCTGGAAGAATCCTCCGAGGAAAATATTGATCCCGATTTACAATTAGATGAAGTTCGATTCCCTGAAGAACCTTCCGAGGAGATTTCTGATCTCGATTTACAATTAGATAAGGTTCAACTCCTGGAAGAATCCCCTGAGGAAACTCTTTATCCCGATTTACAATTAGATGAAGTCCTATTCCTGAAAGAGCCTCCGGAGGAAATCCCAGGTCCCGATTTACAATCAGATGAAGTTCAATTCCTTGAAGAACCCTCGGAGGAAATTCCCGGTCAAGGATTTAAGTCACAGGAAATCCAGAAAACCGGAATCTTAGATTCTGATTCAAGTTTAGAAGCTGATTCAAGCAGTCCCATTTCGGAATCGGTAAAATCGGAAAAAATGTCTTCGGAATCGAAGAGACAGGAAACCATCAGGGTAAGGACTTCAAATCTTGACAACATAATGAATCTTGTCGGTGAGCTTGTTATTAACAAGGGACGTTTGCTTCAGATCTCTCAGGAATACAACTTACCTGAATTAGAGGAAGCAACGGCGACTCTGGATAAGTCTATATCAAGTTTGCAAGATGAAGTGATGAGAATAAGGATGGTAAAAATTGAAAGAGTATTCAGTAAGTTTCCACGTATGGTAAGGGACTTAAGCAGAAAATTCAACAAAAATATCGATTTTGAAATTGAAGGGCAGGATACAGAATTAGATCGGACGATTTTAGACGAAATTAACGATCCTCTGGTTCATCTTGTAAGAAATGCCGTTGATCACGGTATAGAGTCTCCTGAAGAGCGGGAACAAGCTGGAAAAAGTGAAATAGGCCACATTAAACTCTCAGCCAGAAGAGAGAAAAATAACGTCATAATTGAGATCGAAGATGACGGAAAAGGCATGGATTTGGAACTATTAAAAAAGAAGGCTCTTGAGAAGGGTTTATTGTCGGCTTTTGATCTCGAAAACCTTAGTGAAGATGAAATCAGGATGCTTATTTTTACTCCTGGTTTTTCGACAAAGGATACTGCAACCGAAATCTCTGGAAGGGGTGTGGGCATGGATGCAGTAAAAACTGCTGTTGAAAAACTGGGGGGGAAGGTCAGGGTATATTCAAAGAAGGGAGAGTATACAAAAATCAGAATTGATTTGCCTCCAACAGTTGCTATAATTAAATCTCTTTTAGTGGAGGTTGGGTCGGAGACGTATGCAATCCCAATTTCTAATGTTGTGAAAGCTTTGAGTGTTGATAGCAATGATTACAAGTTTGTTAAAGAAACTCCTTTGCTCTATATCAGAGATAAACTGCTACCAGTATTAAAATTAAAAGAAATTTTTAACATTCCGTGTGAGAAATTGGACAAAGAACTTGCAATAATCGTTGAAAAAGAAAATGAGGAAGTTGGCCTGATAGTTGATTCAATTATAGATCAACAGGAAATTGTCATTAAACCATTGGGGAACATTTTCTCTGATTTAAAGGGCTTTATCGGTGTTACAATATTGGGAGACGGACGGGTAATACCTATTCTGGACGTATCGGTGCTTATAAGAGGTGATATTGATGATTGATTTGGAAAATCTTGGTGAAATGGAACTGGATGTTTTAAAAGAACTCGGGAATATTGGGGCTGGGCATGCAGCAACGTCCCTTTCTCAACTTCTTGATAAAGATGTCTTTATCTCAGTTCCGGAAGTCAAGGTAGGGGAAATAAAATACATATTCAATGACTTTATTCCTGATATTGTTGCAGGAGTAATTATAGCATTGCAAGACCTTGAAGAAAACAGATCTGGATATTTATATATTATGTTTCCGGAGGAGTCATCAAGAAAAATTGCAAGCAATTTATTTGGCTTGGAGGAGCTTGATGAGGAAATGTATGAATCCACAATTATGGAAGTCGGAAACATACTCTCGTCTTCTTTTTGTGATGCTTCAGCCGATTTCATGGATATCATCTTACTCCCGTCTCCCCCAAGTTTTGCATTAGATGTACCTACAGCAGTTGTAGATTCGGTAGTTTCACAAATGGCCAGGGAGAGCAACCATATAATATTATTTGAAACAGCACTTAGCTCTGATTCGGATATAGAGATTTATTTCGCTTTGCTTCCGGAATCCGGGCTATTTGATGAGATAATGAAAATGATGGAACTATTATGAATGTCACTATTTTGTTCACCTGGAATGAAAACGGAAAGGCGATTTTTCTAACTGAGAGAAATGTGTTGGTAAAATCTTATTGTTCACTTTCAAATACTTGCTCATTCCAGGATTGCTTCCAGTCATGTGATATGACTAATGCTGCAAAAGGTTACTTAGTGGACACTACGTCAAATCCGAGTATTGTAACTCTGGATGGAGAATTGTCCGCCGGGATAGGGGAATATAAAATCGGGAAAAACGTTCTCCTAAAAGCCATGGGCCTTGGGTCCTGTGTTGGAGTTGTTCTTTCCGATGTTTCAACAGGCATATGCGGAATAGCACATGTATTGCTTCCGGGGGCTTCAAATAATGGTGAAACCAAGTATGCTGAAACGGCTATAGAAAAAATGCTTGAAGATATGATAAAACTGGGAGCCAGAAAAAGTAAGATTTCCGCAAAGTTTGCGGGAGGATCCCAGGTTTTCAAGCATATGAACCTGGAAATCCTAAAAATTGGCAACAGGAACGCAAGATCTGTTGAAGAAACTCTAATTAATAAAAATATCCCGATACTGGCAAAAGATGTGGGTGGGGATGTTGGCAGGAATGTTATCTTTAATCCCGTGGACGGAAGTATGATTGTTAAATATACCAAAGGGGAAGTATTGTGGTTATAACTATTGAGGATGATTTCCAGTTTCTTGTGCGAAAGATTTCGAAATCCTCGGGCATTATTCTGACCGGTTACAGGGATACTTATCTCAGGAGAAGAATTGACCTTAGAATGAAGGCTCTGGGAATTGATAATTATGCGATGTACTCTCGGCTCCTGGAAAAAGATCAAAACGAGCTGAAGGAAACCATAAATGCAATTACAGTAAACGTCACGGAGTTTATGCGGGATAAAACCCCTTTCATGTTTTTCCGCGAAGAATTATTACCAAGCATAATGGAAAGGAAAAAGAAATCTCAAAGCAACCTTGTCAGGTTCTGGAGTGCAGCCTGTTCCAATGGAGAAGAACCGTACTCAATTGGCATCTGCTCAAAAGAGGTTTTGCCGGAAGACTGGAGCGTGTCTATCTATGCGACGGATATCGACGAAAATTGCCTGAAGCGTGCTTCCCAGGGATTATACAGCAAAGATCAATTGAAAAATTTAGATCCCTCCATTCTGCAAAAGTATTTCGAACCTTCAGGTTCCGATTTCAAAGTAAGGGATATCAAAAAACTGTTGATCAGGTTTAAGAAGCATGATCTGACCAGCGAACCCCCAATTTCCAAGCATTTTGATGCTGTATTTTGCAGGAACGTTATGATCTATTTCAACGAAAAGCAGAAGGTAAAAATGTTGAATGATTTTTATAACTCTCTCTCAGATGGAGGCTATCTAATTATTGGCAGATCTGAAACTTTGCCGGCTGAAATTAGAGAGCTGTTTACTCCTGTAAGTGTGAGGGAGAAAATTTTTAAAAAAGTATGAATGTCTGATTATATGATTCAACTAATCATATCCCCTGCATTTTCCTATTTTTTTCATTTTTCTTTCTAAAATATTGTAATAATTTTGAGCATCTTTTTTTGCATCTCCACAATATTTACTGTATTTATTTTTTTGCTTAATGGAAAGGGAATTTTGTGCAGAAAATCTTACAATAGAATTTATATGCCTGTCAAATAAACGCAATCTATTAAGCTAATTTTTTATTTTTTCCGTAAGAGCACGATCAATACAGTCTCTCTTCTGGCCTTAGTTTTTCCTACCTTATCCCTACAAACTATAACACTTTTTTTTCTTTAAATGATTCATTTTTTATCTCCCTAACTGACAAAACATTTATATTATATTAATCAGTATTATATCGATCATTATTATACTAATATTCTTCAAAATGAGGTGAATCATAATGTGGAATCGATTTTTAAAAGATGAAAAAGGATTTACCGGGCTTGAAGCAGCAATTGTCCTGGTGGCCTTTGTAGTCGTAGCTGCAGTTTTCAGCTACGTTATGCTCGGAGCAGGGTTCTATACAACCCAGAAAAGCCAGGAAGTCGTGCACACGGGTGTAGCACAGGCAAGCAGCAGTCTCGCACCTTCCGGAGATGTAATTGTAAAAGGTGGAGATTCAACCAATGTAACTAATGTTACATTTTATGTAACTAACACTGCCGGTGGGACAGCTGTAGACCTCGACAAAACAATTATCACATACATAGATGATGATGATTTCAAAACCGCGGAATACAATGCAACAAATGGATTCTGGTCATATGAGACAATAATTGAATCCGGATCCAATGCACTAAATCTAGTTGAAAAGGGTGAGAAATACCGGATAGAAATCGACTTGAATGCTACCTCTCTCGGCCTTAGTACAAAACCGGGAGTAAACGAAGTTGTCAAGCTTGAGGTAAAACCTCCAGAAGGCGCGGTTCTTATTATCCAAAGAACAATGCCTGCATCACTTGCTGCTGATAATTATTATACGGTTTACTGAGGTGATCTATAATGTGGACTAAATTTTTAAAAGATGAAAAAGGGTTTACCGGGCTTGAAGCGGCAATTGTCCTTGTAGCTTTTGTGGTCGTGGCTGCAGTGTTCAGCTATGTCATGCTCGGAGCAGGATTCTATACAACCCAGAAAAGCCAGGAAGTCGTGCACACGGGTGTGCAGCAGGCGAGCAGCAGTGTTGAATTAAGTGGAGACGTAGTTGCCACAGGTAGCGCAAATGAACTTAAGAATGTCACTCTGTTCTTGCAGCTGACGTCAGGTGGTTCATCAGTCGATATGAATAAAACTCTTATAGTTTTTTCATCCCCTACACGGGCACCAACTGACTTAAAAATGGGCGATTTTGCTGCTAACTCCATTACGTATTTTAATGTCACTAGGAAGTACAATGATGACGGCAATGACCTCATAGACAAATTTGAGAAATTTGAAGTCGTAGTCCCCGTAGGTGAGTATAACATAGAGGCTAACGATCAGTTCCAGCTTGAAATCAAGCCGCCTCAGGGAGCATCCTATACCATTCACAGGCAGGCACCCCCATCTATTGATTCGATAATGACACTCAACTGAGTGCCATTATTTTTTATTTTTTAATGCTACAGTTTTGGTGATATAATGAACAACCCGGAAGTTTTTGACCAGTCCATGATTGATAAAATTGTAGCTACAGCTGAAAGTGACACCGTAGAATCCAGGGTTGCGAATCTTGAAGAAGAGGTAACTGAGATCAAGGGCTCTATAAAAAATCTTCTTATGGATATAAGGGAAACAATGGGTGTGCTTGAAAACCCTTTCCAGAATATACAGGGCATTGCGAATATGTCCGGTGCAATGCTGGCTCCCAAACCTTCTTCCGATGATGCGGGAGATCGTCTTCCTAAAGAAGATAAAATAAAAGAAAACGAACCTGATGATATGGAGTTGATGGAGGATATTCCCAAAAGCCTCTTTGAAGCTTCAAAAAAAGCTGCTATGAAAAGGCCTGGCTCTAAACTCGTTGATCCCCTGTCTTTTTACAAGACCATTGTCTGGAGCAAGGACATGGCGGAGAAATATGATCAAGAGACCATAAAAGAATTAGTTGAAATATTCTCTCTTTTAGGATATATTCCCGGTGATATAAAGGAAATTGTTATCAGAATCACTGAAATCCTGGGTAAAAACAACAACCTTGATGATGCAGTAATGGACCTGTACAGGTTGTATCATATACTCAATCCTGAAGATATATCTCTTGATTCTAAAGTACTGGATTATGTTCTTAATGAAAATGATACGGTGAAAAACTTATGGCAAAGGAAGTGATAGCTACAGCACTGCTCGTGATGACGAGTGTTATAGCTGTAGTGGCATTTGTTAATGCCGTCCTTCCTTCTGTATATGATCTCTCTAATTCTTATACATCCATTGCAAGTAATATGGAAGACCAGTTTAAAACAGATATGGATATTATCTTTATTTATCCTGAAGGAAATAATGTTTCCGTCTGGATTAAAAACGTCGGGTCCTCAAATGTACCCCTTTCACAACTGCAATATAGCGATGTCTTTATTATTTCTTCTTCAGGCTACCATAATCCCGGTTTTGAATCTGCTTCATTTCCCTCATGGAGTTACACCCTTGAGAATGGAGATAGCGGCGACACGTGGAACCGTGGAGAGACCCTTAAGGTAGCAATAACGTTTAATGATGGGGATCCTCTGGCTGCTGGCACTTATAAGATTAGCTTCTTCCTGTACAACGGGGTATCAGTATCAGATACATTCTCAAAGTGATATTATGGGCCTTGATACGGTAATCGTAGCGTTCTTCGTAGTTGGAATGATTCTGGTTGTAGCAGGTACTGTAACAATGGGGACCAGTAATCTTCTCGAATCTTCTTATGAAGGATATGCTGCGATTCAAGAAACAACTATGGATAGGCTTCATACTAATATTGAAATTACGAATATCTGGAATAGTTCTGTAGATCCAAATCGCATTTCTATCATGGTTAATAACACAGGCGAAACCAAATTAAATAATTTCGGTCTATGGGACATCATTGTAGTTAAAGATGGTCAGGTATTCTATCTTAAAACTAATAATGAAAACATTACATTTTATAACGATCACATAAATCCCAAAATTCTGGATCCGAATGAATATATTAAAATTGAATTCGATTTTCCAGTTGAATTTAGTTCTACTGATCATTTGATTGTAAAAATCATCACTGAAAACGGTATCACTTCTTCCACAGAATATGTGGTGCCTTGATTCGTATGAAAATATTAATATTCAATTATCATTCAATTATTATTTGATTATTATTTAACTGATTATATTCCGTTAATCGTATTCCGTTAATCGTATTCCATTAATCGTAGTAATTTTCACTGATATGTTTTCGTCTCTTCAGGATAATCTGTAATAGGTGGATAAAATGGGAGAAAAAGAGGATAAAAAGGGCATTATCTCAAGTGGTAATGATGAAATCGATAAAAAGTTGGGTGAGGGCATTCCTTTAGGTTCTCTTGTGCTCATTGAGGGCGAAAATGATACCGGGAAGAGTGTGCTGTGCCAGCAAATGGTGTATGGAGGACTAAACCAGCTTCACAGAATAGCATACTATTCAACCGAGAATACCATTAAAAGTATGCTGGCGCAGATGGAGAGCCTGAGTCTTGATATCTCGGATTTTTATAGCTGGGGCTATTTTAGAATTTTTCCGGTTCATCTTGAGGGTGTCGAATGGACTTCTGATCAAATGAAAGGAACCCTGCATCTTGTTACAACTCATATAAAAAGTATGAAAGAAAAGGTTATTATTATCGATTCTCTTACAATGTTTACCACTTATTCCGATGAAGACAATATTCTTGAGTTTCTTACAAGTTTAAAAAATCTCTGTGACAGGGGATATACAATCTTCATTACCTTACATCAACATGCTTTCAAAGAAGACACACTTGTAAGAATACGGTCTGCATGTGATTGCCATCTATTTCTCAGAAAGGAGCAGCTCACTGACCGCTATATCAGCGTTATGGAAGTCTCAAAAATAAGAGGCGCCAAGAAAAGCACGGGCAATATAGTGAGTTTTGAAGTTCAACCCGGGTTCGGACTAAAGATCATTCCGATCTCACAGGCCAGGGTGTAAAAAGATTTCTAAGCAATTAACCGCGTGGAGTAGACATGGATAGTATTGCAGATAATCTCAGTATTGAGGATGGTAATGTGCTCAATACGGGAGTATACACGAATTTCCCGTTCAAGCCAAAAAAGTATGAGGGACACGACCATTCCAATCTGAAAACATGTAATCTTTACAAGCTTCTCCCTCCGGAAATGAAATCAGAAGTTGAAAAAAATCTTCATCTCCTGGAGTATCTGCATATCCTGCCTATAGATACGATGGGCATACCCAGATATGTCCCTCAGCTTGAATCAAAACATGGAGATATAGAGGCTCCCAACCTGATATACAAGGTAAGTGACAATGTATATGTGCATATTTATCCGAATAAAAATGATGTAAGGAATTTCTATATTCCTATAGAGCCCATACTTCTGACAGGGGTCGGGAAGCTCATTAAAGAACTGGAAATCAAACTTGTAGATTATCTTACCGGGATTGATTTTGACCCTGAAAATCTGGAAGAGAAAGAGAGGATCTTGAGGGAATCTTTAGATGCTATTTGCGTAATCGGTAAGAAAATGACAATTGATAATTCCGGTTCAGGGATCAAAAACTTATTTGGAAAATTACTTGAGTCAGGATCATTTTTGAGTGGAGGTAAAAAAGAGGATAACCATATCTACCTCTCAAAAGAGCAGTACGGCGCTCTGAAATATTCGGTTATCAGGGATAAAATTGGAGTGGGCTTTCTTGATCCGTATATACATGACAGGCATATTGAAGATATAACATGCAATGGTTTGGGGCCCATTTTCATTGAACACAAGGTGTTCAAAGGGTTGAGAAGTGTTATCGAATTTAATGACAACGATGCACTCAATCAATATGTCATAAGGCTTGCAGAAAGGATCGGAAAACCCATCACATTCAAGAACCCCATTGTAGACTCCACGCTCCCGGACGGCTCAAGGATTAATATTGTTTTTGGTGATGATATCAGTAAGAATGGAAGTAATTTCACCATACGGAAATTCAATGAGACCCCTTTCAGTATTCTTCAGATTATAAAAGGCGGAACTATGGATTACAGGATTGCAGCTTACCTCTGGATCCTGATCTCCGAAGGTATGAGCGGTTTTATATGTGGTGAAACTGCAAGCGGTAAAACAACTACATTGAATGGCATTACCGCATTTGTAAACCCTGAAGCAAAATTGGTTTCAATCGAAGATACCCCTGAACTGCAGATCCCTCACAAAAATTGGACCCGAGAAACTACAAGAGGAAGTACAAGGAGCGGTGGAATTGGAGAAGGAAGCGGTTCGGACGTTACGATGTTTGACCTCCTTAAAGCCGCATTAAGGCAGAGGCCAAATTATATCATGGTCGGAGAAATCAGAGGGGTTGAAGGAAACGTGGCATTTCAGGCAATGCAAACAGGCCACCCTGTTATGTCGACTTTTCACGCTGCAACTGTAGAAAAATTGATCCAGAGGGTTACCGCTGAACCTATTAACATCCCTAAAACGTACATCGATAACCTCAACTTTGTCATAATTCAGTCTGCGGTCAGGAGGCCGGACGGCAAACTTGTGAGGAGGATACTCAGTGTAAACGAGGTTCTCGGATTTAATCCGGATAAAGGCGGAATTTCATTCATAGAAGCCTTTTCCTGGGATCCTGTTTCCGATTCCTTTGTTTTCAGTGCCATGGGAAGTTCATATCTCCTGGAGCAAAAAATAGCTACAAGGCTTGGAATTCCAGGTAAGAAGAAAAAAGTAATCTATGAGGAAATAGAAAAACGAGCAAAAATTTTGGAGAGACTGGACAATGAAGGGATTGTAAATTATTACGATTTCTTCAATACGGTTGCAAAGATTACAAAACATGGTATGCTGAGGATTCAATTCTAACCGGGGATATATTTATTTCCCGAAACATCTCGGGCAATCTGAAAACCGGGTAATCTAAAAACGGTGATCTGGATGAAAATATCTGAGCTAAAAAACGTTTTAAGCAAAAGGTATAATTCACAATCTATTTTTAACAAGCTTTCTCATAAGTTCAAACGCTACCAGAAAGAACTCTATATGGGTAATGATCTGCTTTTTTCTCTTACTTATATGGCATCAATTTCAACGGCCAATTTAACAAGAGACAAAATCTTTTCAAGTATCTCTGAGAAAAAAGAATATTGCCCAAGTATCTATTTTAATAAGGTTAGAGAGTTGGCTCAGCATTGGCATTATGATTACGCCAACTCCTGTGAACTTATATCCACAAAAGTAACTCACGAAAGACTGCGTGAACTTTTTAATAGACTGTCCAACGCTATCTCAGCAGGAGAACCTGATAACGAATTTCTCACCAAAGAGTGGAAGTTATATAAAACAAAAAGAAAAGATGAAGTCGAAAGAGATCTTGAAACCACAAAAGAATGGGCAAATGCGTACACAGCTTTGCTTGTTTCCACATCTCTTATAGCTATAATCATATTACTTTCAGTAATTCTATACAATTTAGGTGACCCTGCGCGTACATTGTATTTTGCAATTTTTATTGTTTTTTTAATGGCATTTTTTGGTGTGGGATTGCTTTTTAGAGCTGCTCCTAAGGATGCAAGAGTCCATGGTTTAAAGATAAAATCAAAAGAGCAGGTGTTCATCTATAAGTGGATGTTTCCTACACTTTCTCTGTCTGCTTTCATTGTTATATTATTCACGATACTGCCGGCTTTTATTATCCCGGTTGAATATCCCATTGACATTAAGGGAATTGGAATGGTTTTTGCAGGAATAAGCCTTCTGCCTGTTGGAATTGTGGCAAACAGAGATGTACATAAGGTCAATAAAAGAGATGAAAGTTATACAACTTTTATAAGCAGCCTTGGGTCTATTGTAAGTGGTTCCGGGTTGACAGTTCCAAATGCCCTCTTAAAGATTGATCCCAAAAATCTCGGGGAGCTTAAAGATATGAGCCAGGAACTTTATAAAACACTGGCAACCGGCCTGGACCCCAGGCTGTGTTGGGGAAAGTTTGTTGGAGAGACGGGGAGTTACTTGATATATAAACTGACAAATGTTTTTGTGGATGCTGTAAACCTCGGGGGAAATGCAGAGACAATAGGGGAACTTGTGAGTTCATCCAATCTTGAAATAGTTCTGTTAAGAATGAAGAGGGAACGGATATCCAGTGCATTTACTAACCTTGTCATTCCTCTTCATATATCGATGGTTGCTCTTCTTCTTTTCATCGGTAAGATCCTGACTATTTTTACCACCATTATATCAAGTCTTTTTACCCGGTTTGATATAAATGGGGCTGAACTTGAAGGGATTCCCGGCGGCATAGGCGGCATGAATCTGGGAATTTTCGGGGGGGTTCCTGTCGAATTACTGGGGCAGTTTGTCATAATAGTCATACTTATTCTAACGTTAGCTAATGCCTTAGCAATTATTGCTGTTAAAGGGGGACCCATGTACCTGGCAATATTCTATGGTGGGATTATGTTTATCCTATCCGGTGTATTAATGATCGGGGTTCCTCCTTTAGTGGATTCGGTGTTTTCATTTGATGGATTATTGGACGATATCGCAGGAGGCCTGTAAAATATGGATTTAACTGGTATGATTGAAACAAATTTTACTATACTTATAGGTGTCTTTGTAACGTTGGTGGTTATGGGAACCGCAACTTTATACGATAAATATCAAAGAGAAGGTAAAATCTCATTTAATCCAGGAGAATTTAATCCATTTTCAGCCCTGTACCAAAAATTAAAAAGTTTCGGTTTTGAAGGTTCGAATGGTTTTTCTGTGTACGGTAAAAAGCTAAGTAGTTTAATCCAGAGAATCCCCAACAAAAATAAGCATGAACATGCTGAAATAAAATCCCTGAAATCAATAACTCAAATTCAAAAACTTTTTGGCAATTTGCTAACTAAAATTTCATCCTTTTCGTTCACTTTACCAGGAAAGGGTAATAAGCGCTCTGGTAGAAGATTTGATTTATCATCTGATAATAAGACAAAGGCTTCTAAATTTGGTGGGGCTGAAACCGTTAATGCCTTCAATATTGATAAAATAGTAGAAGCTAAAAAGGATGAATTGGATTTTGATGATGATCTTCTGACTGAAATGTCTACTGGAAGCAGTTTTAAAGATAGTTCTCATGCAGTTAGTACGGTAGATCCATTTTTTGGAGAGGCATCTTCGGATATCGGTGCAGCCCTAAATAGTGATTTAATGTTCGATGATAATGAATTTGATATCGGATTTGGGGCCATGGAGGATGAATCTTCCGAAGATGATCTATTATTCAGTACTGGCTCTGAAGATCTAAATTTTGGTGATGAAAGTGACAGTTTATTGGATTCACTAAAGAAAGATATTGTTATTACTAAAGAAGAAAAAATCGATTTCATGGCTGATATGCGTGGGGAAAATTTGGATTTGAAATTATTGAAATCTGACCTTGAGGATGTTCTTGGGAATTTGAAAAAATACAGGCAGCATTCAAATCATAACTGATTAATGGTTTATGATAAAGGATGGTAAAAAAATTATTCAGAAAATACAAAACACCTGCCGAATGTAGGTATAATCATCAGTTTAGCTGTTTAATCAGCCTTATCTCCGCAGGTGGGATACATTCTCCCTCAAAATCCGAGCCTTCATATGGAGGTTTTAGGGAGGGGTAGCTCGTGTGGAAGTATTTCAGATAAAACAGAACTAAAATGTTAATGTAATATTATATAACAATGAACAAAGGTAAGTGATGAAAAAATGGTTGATGCAAAATACGTCGGACTTATAGTTTTAGCAGTATTTTCAGGATCGATGCTTGTATACACATGGCTGTCATTGTATAACAGGTTTGATTATAGTGTGATGTTCTATGCGGCGCTTCTTATACTCTCTTTTTCTATGATGTTGATAAGGAGATAAAAATAAGTTCTGAGGATTTTCGAGAGCCCTGGCAAATTAAGCGCCATGCTTAAGATGCCTCCTCCTAAATTTGCTGAAGTCGGAGGTTAATCGAAATCCTCAGATTCCTCATAATTCTTCTATAGAAATCTTCTCTGGATTCCTCATAATTCTTCAATAAAATTTCAGCAAATGTGCGTTTTTTCATATTAATTTGGCAGGCTGAAAGTCTCCTTCCTCAAAAACTAAACCTTCAGGTGATGTTTTCGGGAGGGGCCGTTCACAAAATTAAAAATGGCAGGCAAGCCGGAGCTTACCTGACGATCACAACGACCGTGCCGCTTACATCAAGGACATCGACTTCCCTGCCGCCGGAAATGACTTCTTTTCTGATTTCCACGGCTTCGGGTTCGAGTTCGATTGCCTCTCCGTTTACGGTCACACTTATTTTTCCTGAAGCTGCCTGGGCTTCAACTGCAGCGGGGTCTTCTGCCTTGAGGGCTTTTACGACGGCTCCGGCTTCCTTCCTGAAGCGGGGCCCGAGGAGGCCCATATTGGGCTTGACTTCAACAGGCACGTACTCGAAGGTCGGTGCTCCTTCCATCAGTTCCACTTCCGAGTTCGTGGCGCCTGCGATGTCTCCCGTATCGATGGCTGCGTTGTAGACCTCTATCTTCTTTAAGGGAGCGTTTAAGGCCATTCCGAGGTCGGACTTGTACCTGCGGACTTCGCTGGTGATGCCTTTTATTAATTCCCCTGCGGCTTCGGCTTCCTCGCTGATAAAGCTTTCATCGACTGCAGGCCAGGCCTGCATGTGCACGCTTTCTTCGCTGAACCTGGAGTACAGCTCTTCTGCAAAGAAGGGAACGAAGGGTGCAAGCAGGTGGGAAAGGGTTTTAATTGCCCTGTAAAGGACATACTGGGCGGCTTTCCTGCCTTCGGGCTCGTCCCCGTAGAGCCTGCCTTTCACGAGTTCCAGGTAGTTGTCAGCCAGGACTTCCCAGGCAAAGCCCCTGATCGCCTTGAAGGTGGAATCGAACTGGTATCCGTCCAGTTCTTTTGTGGAGGAGTCCACAAGCCTGTTCAGCTTGCTGAGGAGCCACCTGTCAATTGTCAGGAGGGAGTCTGTCGGGAAGTTTTCGGCATCTTCTTCTCCGAAGTCCTTCAGGTGGGACATGGAGAAGCGGTAGATGCTCCACATCTTCTGGAGGAAACGAGATGCTGAGACCACGTCTTTCCAGCGGAACATCACGTCCGAACCTGTGGAGCCGCCAACAGCGCCCCACTGGCGGAAGGCGTCTGCGCAGTACTGTGTGGTCACTTCTTCGGGGGAGATGACGTTTCCGAGGGACTTGCTCATCTTGTGCCCGTCGGGCCCGAGCACCATCCCGTTGACCATGATGGAGTCCCAGGGGCGCTTGCCTTCAAGGGCGAGGCTGCGCAGGATCGTATAGAAGGCCCAGGTCCGGATGATGTCGTGCCCCTGGGGGCGGATCTGTGCGGGCAGGCGGAGGTCATGCTCGCTTTCCCAGCCAGAGACGTGCAGGGCCGTAATCGAGGAGTCCATCCAGGTGTCCAGCACATCGGTTTCCGGCTCAAAGTCTGTGGAACCGCAGGCACATGCCCTCTTTGGTGCGTTCTCGTTCGGGTCAATCGGGAGCCAGCTTTCCTCGGCGATCATTACTTCCCCGCACTGCTTGCAGTACCAGATGGGAATCGGGGTTGCAAAGATCCTCTGCCTTGAAATGCACCAGTCCCATTCCATTGTGCCGGTCCAGTTCTGGAGCCTGACTTTCATGTACTCGGGGTACCAGTTAATCTCGTCTGCGGCTTTCAGGATGCCCTCATGGTTGATTTTTACGAACCACTGGGGTTCGGAAAGGATTTCGATGGGGGTGTCACAGCGCCAGCAGAGCCCCACGTTCTGGTCCAGGGGCTTCTGGTCGTAGAGGAAAGTCCCGGCTTTCAGGTCGGAAATGACGGCTTCCCTGCATTCGGTGATGCCCATGCCTGCGTACTTGCCTGCCGCTTTCGTCATTTTGCCCTGTTTGTCGATGGCTTTGATAAGGGGCAGGCTGTACTTCGCCCACCAGCGCACGTCCTGCTTGTCCCCGAAGGTACAGATCATCACGGCTCCGGTCCCGAACCCTGGCTCTACGGCGTCGTCTGCAATCAGGGGGACCTGCTGCCCGAAGAGGGGCACGGTGATTGTCTGGCCAAGGTATGCTTTGTAGCGCTCGTCTTTGGGGTTTACGGCAACAGCAACACAGGCTGCCATGAGCTCGGGCCTTGTTGTGGCGATGTCGACCTTATCGAAGTGGACGAAGTTAAGCTTCGTCTGCCCGGCATCGTACTCGACTTCCGCAAAAGCGATGGCTGTTTCACAGCGAGGGCACCAGTTGACCGGGTGGTCTTCGTGGTAAATGTGTCCGCCGTTATACATCCTGACAAAGGACTTCTGGGTCTTTACGAAATACGAGGGCTCCATAGTGACGAATTCGTTGCTCCAGTCCACGGAAAAACCCAGGCGCAGCATGGTCTTTCTCATCTTGTCGATGTTGCCTTCGGTCATTTCCCGGCACATCCGCCGGAACTCCGCTCTTGGGACCTGGTTTTTCGTTATTCCATGGGTCTCTTCCACCTTGACTTCCGTGGGCAGGCCGTGGCAGTCCCAGCCCTGGGGGAACATCACGTTGTACCCGCGCATACGCTTATAGCGGGCAACGAAATCGATGTAGCACCAGTTAAGTGCGTTTCCGATATGGAAATTGCCTGTGGGGTAAGGGGGAGGGGTGTCGATGATGTACTGGGGGCGGGTGTCTTCTCCCCAGTTGAAGTGGTACATGGAGAGGTTCCATTTCTCCATCCACTTTTCTTCAACCTCGTTTGCGTTATATTCTTTTGGAATTTCCGATTCTGTCATACAGACACTCCGGTAGATAAAAAATAATTAATATGCTATGGGCTTTAACAGGGGTTTGTGCATATTTAACTTTTCGCTAATTAGGCCTACCTGTAAGGGAGTTAGGGATAAAAAGGTAAGGATATTTCTCTCATCAAATGATGAAAGTTAGCCGAAGTGAGTTCTTTCAAAAAAAGTTCTTCAGATTTTGATCTAACTTATCAATAGTCTTTATTTCTATTAAATACGCTGATGGTCAATTTGTATTCGACTGGTATCATATCTCAGTAAGTATGTCTATAATTCTTATGGGAAAACGAGGTCCAAAAACGCTATTCACTAATGTTGCCTGTCCTTATAAGGAATGTGAACTCTATGGCCAAACCGGTCAAGAGAATGTTACTGGAAATGGGACATACATAAGCCGTGGGGAAAAAACAAGAAGATACATTTGCCATCACTGCGGCAAAGCATTTTGTGACCATACAGGCACTTTCTATCATGATCTTCGCAAAGATGAGAAAACCATCGACTTAGCTCTAAAAATGTCCATGAAAGGTATGAGTACTGAAGCCATTTCAGAGGTTTTAGAGGTCGAACCAGCTAGCGTAAAACGATGGTTAGCCCGTGCAGCTGAGCAATGTGATAAAGTAAATGATACTATGACGAAGGATCTGAATGTACCAAAGGTAGAAATGGGCGAGATGTGGGTGATAGTTAAAAAAAATAGTTCCAAGAATGGAAGTGTATGAAGATGATGGGCTATGGATGTGGGTAGCTTTTGCACCAAATTCCAGGTTAATAATTGATTTTATACCTGACCTTCAGGCAGGACAACAATAGAGTTTCAAGAAAAACAATAGGATTTTCTAAAGTGACAAAATGGTTAGTAAATCAAATGAAGCTCTACTGTGCCCACTTTAACTTCTGTAGAGAGCATGGTGAATTGAAGTACAAAGATGAAAGAGGCGTTAAATGTAGAAATACACCTGCAAGAGAATCAGGGATAACCGATTCAAAGTGGACACTACGAGACCTTCTAACATTTAAGGGTTTCAAAACACCAATCATATAACAATGGACGACCAGAATAAAAGGAATAAAGGAAATAAAATTGTATAAAAACGAAAGGTATTGGTTTAGAACCTCAAAAACAGTCGGAGGCCTGAACAATCAGATGTTATGGGTGGAAATTGGACCATCATCTCCTTATAAGATTTCCGCTTTAGATTTTCATTTGAGATTTCCGCTTAAGATCCGGTTTGAGATCTCGCTTAATACCTCTTTGGCTTGCGTTTAGCATAGCACTCCCTGCAGTAGACCGGCCTGTCAGGGTCCGGTTTAAAGGGCACCTCCGTTTCTTTGCCGCAATCCGCGCATGTTGCTTTGTGCATCTGCTGCGGCTCTCTGCTCTCTCTACCGTAACCGCGTTCTCTGCCGAAACCCCGTTCCTTACTCTGGGAACCCCTATCTTTGCTCTGGAAACTTTTTCGTTCCATATATTATCCCCTTATAGTTCATGCCTGGAGTTCATATCAAGTAATTCAAAAGAGCCGCACTTATTAATGTATAATTCCTGAGCGGGTCTCGATGAACTAATTGACTGATAAATATCTGGTATGATAATATTTATTGTTGTTGTGTTAAGTCCCGGCCTTTTGGGGATTGACAAAAATGTTTCGGTTTCCAGGCCCGTAATATTGTCCTCTAAAGCTCTTTCCCTGGATTTACAGGAAAACTTTAAGAACATATTCTCCGGAATACCTTCCGAGTTAAAGGTGCTCCTGAACTACAAATCGAAGATTGAATTAATGGATTGAATCAAAAACTGAATTAATAGATTGAATTTATCGTGTGTAAAGTTAAACAAAAACAGGTCAGATGTAACTTTATGATCGCAATCAATTTTCTCATCCTTTTAGCCGGCCTGGTTCTCCTGGTCAAGGGCTCGGATTACTTTGTAAAATCCGCCTCAACGATTGCAAAAAAACTGGGGGTTTCGGAATTTGTAATCGGGCTGACCCTGGTCGCAGTTGGGACCTCGATCCCCGAACTTGCGTCTTCGATTGCGGCTTCTCTTCAGCAGGCAAGCGGGATCGTAATCGGAAACGTGGTAGGCTCAAACATTGCGAATATAGCCCTCATTGTGGGGCTGGCGGCTTTTCTCTCCCCTGTAAGGACGGAACCTGAGATGCTGAGGAGAGACGGCTACATCATGCTTTTTGCAGCTCTGCTCTTCTTTGCCTTTGCCCTCAACGAAGCCCTTTCAAGGCTGGAAGCGGCTGTCTTTGTGCTGCTTTACCTGGCTTATGTATTTTTCCTCTTTGAGGACAAGCCCAAACATAAAGGCAGTTTATATTTCAAGGAGTTTTTGACATATTTCATTAAGTTTGAATACGTAAACAGCATGAGGAAAAAAATAAACACTGCTAGCTGGGACAGGAACTCAACCCTGACCGAGGAACAGGCCCTGGCCCGAAAAGATCTTGGAAAGGACATCCTTACCCTGGCCGCAGGCGGCGCAGCAGTCATTCTCGGGGCAAAGTATTTCGTAGCGCAGTCGATCTTTTTTGCCCAGATGCTGAACATCCCGGACACCATCATAGGCACCACGCTGGTCGCAGTTGGTACCTCTCTTCCGGAACTGATGGTGACGGTGTCTGCTGCCCGAAAAGGGTACGGAAGCATAGCCCTGGGGAATGTGATAGGCTCAAACATCACAAACATCTTTTTGATCCTCGGGATTTCAGGGCTGCTGTTCCCCATAAATGTCGCAGAGATCAGCCTCTTCCTTACAACTCCCTTCATGATATTCATAAGCGTGGTTATGCTCGTGTTTATCAGCACCGGATGGGAAATAAAAAAGTGGGAAGGAGTCGCTTTGATGCTGTTTTACGCGGCCTTTCTGGTAGTGCTGCTCAATGTGAGCTGAAAAAAATCCTGGCTTTGCATAAGCTTTTTTATTATTCACTTTTTTCACTTTTTTAATCCGGATTCCAATCCGCGATATTATTCATTTCTTTTATCCGGTTGGCGGGCCGCTATCCTAAGGTTTGGGATGGGCAATTTAGTTTATCCAGGCTAATCTCACCAATAAGCTATTATATTTTTAACTCAAAAAATTAATACGGTGTAGAGGATGAGAAATCTGTTACTTATAGGGGTAGGAACCTTTGTAATTGCTCTTATTGCCGCATTCTTACTTGAAGACCCAACAGTTATCCTGAAAATAGCCGGCTCAGTCGGCCTGATTTTTCTGGTAGTGGCAGGGATTTTATCAGGTTCTTTTCTTAGCGGAAACCGGATCAGGGCAAATTATTATTCACAAGGAGAAGACGAGCGCAAAGAAAAAAGTAAATTATCCTCAGATTTATTTTTTACAGGGTTGCTTACTATTGTTTTGTCGGCTATTGCGTACTATTTAATGAAATAATAACTGAAACAATGGAAACAGAAAATACTCATGGTTTCTTAAAATCTCCTTTCATACTTCTTAAAAAAGCCCGGCATCCGGAAACCCAAAACCTAAATCCTTTCCAATCCTAATATAAGAGTCCGGAGATAAGTACGGATAGGGGGAACAAAATGCCTACAATCGTTCATTTCGATATCCCGGCCGACGACACGGAGCGAGCAAGGAAATTTTACTCTGAACTTTTTGACTGGAAGTTTGAAAGGCCTCCGGGGCCTCCTATGGAATACTACCTGGTCGAAACCGAAGACCTTGAAGGAGAAGCAGGCCCCGGGGGCGGGCTCGGAAAAAGAGGAGCCCCCGACCAGAGGATGATGAACTATATAGGGGTCCCGTCGGTAGATGAATACCTTGCAAAGGTAGAAAAACTCGGGGGAAAAGTACTGATGCAAAAGACCGTCGTGCCCGGATGGGGATATCTGGCAATCTGCAAGGATACCGAGGATAACACTTTCGGGCTCTGGGAAGATAATGAGTAAGCAAAATAAGAAATCAGTAGAAAGAAGAAATAAACAGAGATAGAAGAAATAAAGGTAAAAAATTAATAAAGATTTTTTCTTCAAAATGTTTATTTCAAAATATTTTTCTGATTATTTCTTGAGTTTTATCTTTTCCTACCTATGAAGTAATAGGCTGCAGCTCCAAATATCCCAAAGACCAGGGCAACTACTATCCAGACGATTTTCATAATGTCGCTCAGGCCTCTGTTCCTGGTCAGCACGTCATAAATGACCCATATAACTGACGCAAGCGCAATTAATCCCCAGATGTTTGTCAACAGACTCATCCAAAACCTCCTTAATAATTGAAAGAAAGCTATTTTAATAATTTAAAGAATATACTCCTGAATATATAAAAATTTGCTTTAACCATTTGTCACTGCTGCCATACTTAGAAGTGTCTGCCTTCTTCAGGAGAAAACATGCTTCTGAAAAATCATACTTCATAAAAAAATATGTTAGTATATATATGCCTGGTTTACCGTTGAGCCCTGGAGCTTTTTTCAGGAACTATTTCGGGCAATTTCCGGATCAGTGCTCCAGCGTTTGCCTTGCAGCATCCACTTTTGCCTTCAGCCTTTCATTATCGAGAGGTTTTTTGAGGTAAGCGTCGGCGCCTGCCGCGAAACATTTCCTTAGGTCTTCTTCCCGGTCTTTCCCGCTCAGCAAGATTATGCAAATGCCGCTGGTTCCGGGGTCTTTTTTTGCTTTCTCGCAGACTTCTATGCCTTTTATTTTAGGCATCTCCCAGTCGAGAAGGGCAATTTCCGGAGGATTGGCTCCTTTAAGGACTTCCCACGCGTCGTCTCCGTTCCGGGTTGAAATGACCTCATAACCCCATTTGGTCAACATAGTCTTAAGCCAAAGATTGGAGATCGGTTCGTCTTCGGCAATAAGGATTTTCACAGGGGCTCCTCCTTACCGGATACCTGCACTGAGAGGAATTTCAGGAGAACAGGCTCCAGCTCTTCAAGCCTGCTTTTTAATTCGTCGAGTTTTTCGGATGCTTCTTCCATTTTGTTTTCTCTTCCTATTTTTTCAAGTTCCTGAGCCGATTTGAAAACCCTGTTTGTACATATGCTCCCTGCCGCACTTTTCAACGTATGGGCAGCCTTTCCGAGTTCCTCCGGGTTGCCCTCCTCCACAGCTTTGCTTATGGAGCATAATAATTCGGAGGAGGTATCCAGGAAAATCCGTATCATTTCTTTTAAGAGAGGCTCGTCGCCTTCAGTCCTCAGAAGCCCGTTTTCCATGTCGAACACTTCGCTGGAAGAAACTTCAAAAGGCGAAGAAATCGTTTTACCTTTCTTACACTTTCCCCTTTCCAGAAATTCAAGAGCCTTAAAAAGCTCTTCTTTCCTCAGGGGCTTCGGGATATAATCATTCATCCCTGCATCCATACATTTCACCCTGTCCTCCTGCATGGCCCGGGCAGTAAGGGCGATTACCGGGATGTCGTGCCTCATCACATCAGATGCCGGGTCCCTTATCCGCCTGGTAGCTTCTATTCCGTCCATTCCCGGCATCTGTACATCCATCAGTACGGCATCGAAATCTTTCTTCGAAAGGAGATCCAGCACTTCTTCCCCATTACATGCAATGGTCACCTTATGCCCTCTCTTTTCAAGCAGGCCGACAACAAGCTTCTGATTTATCGGATGGTCTTCGGCAAGGAGGATGTCCAGGCCCTTCACAGTAGGGATCTTTTTCCCGTATCCCACTTCATTCTCTTTTACGCCCTTTATTTCTATTCCGTCACCTTTACCCGGATAGCTGTCTTTCCCTGCAGCCCGTCTTTCTTCGGGACTTCCGGGACTTCCGGACCTTTTTCCTTTATTTACACGGACAGTGAAATAGAATGTACTCCCTTTCCCAACTTCACTCTCAACCCAGATCCGACCGCCCATAAGCTCCACTAGCCGGGAGGATATTGATAAACCGAGACCTGTTCCACCATATTTCCTTGTTACGGAAGCATCGGCCTGGGTAAAGGAATCGAAGATCTGTTCAAGGCTTTTGGGGGGTATGCCTGTTCCGGTGTCCCTTACCTTGAAAAGGAGGATAAGCTCTTCGTCATCAATCGGTCCCCCGGCTTCAAAGGGTTCCACGCTAAGGACAACTTCCCCTTTCTCCGTGAACTTTATTGCATTGCCAATAAGGTTGAACAAAACCTGTTTCAGCCGGATAGGATCCCCAATAACGGCATCCGGAACACCGGCCTTCAAGTATCCGAGGAGTTTTATTCCTCTGGAGTTTGCCCTTCCGGCCAGGATACCCAGGATATGGGAGATTGAACTTCTCAGGTCAAAATCAATGTTCTCAAGTACCATTTTGCCCTGCTCGATCCTGGAAAATTCAAGGATATCGTCGATTACGGAAAGAAGGGATTCTGCAGAAACATGGGCCAGCTTAAGGTATTCCCTCTGTTCCTCATTTAAGTCCGTATCCAGCAGAAGCTCCAGCATCCCCATAACCGCATTCATGGGAGTGCGGATTTCATGGCTCATGTTAGCCAGGAATTCCCCCTTGGCTTTATTTGCGGTTTCGGCAGCTTCTTTGGCTCTAAGAAGCTGTTCTTCCATTTGTTTTCTCTCTGTAATATCGAGGGTAGTCCCGAACATCCTGACCGGCTTTCCGGCCTCATTCCGGGTAATCTCCCCCTGGTCATGAACGCAGCGCACCGTGCCGTCGGGCAGAATGATTCGGTATTCCACATTGAAGGAATAGTTTTCTTCCCTGACCAGCCGCCCTGCCTCCCGGACACGGGCCCGGTCTTCAGGGTGGACCCGCAAAAGAACCTCTTCAAATGAAAGTTCTTCATCGGGCCTGCAGCCCCACACGGACTTCAGTTCCTCTGACCAGGAGACTTCACCGGTCCGGATATTCCAGGAGTAGTTGCCCAGATGCGCTATCTTCTGAGCCCTGGAAAGGTCAGACTCACTTTCCCTCAGGGCCTCTTCAGCAGCCCTGCGCTCCGTAATATCCTGCGTCGTGCCAATTACGCGCAGCAGCTCGCCCTTTGAATTCCTGTAAGCTCGCCCTTTCACTGAAAAATAGCGGATGGTGCCGTCAGGCCGGATGATGCCGTGTTCGAGCTTATATTCGTCCGTCTTTCCTTCCAGCACTTCCTGTACTGCTTCCTGCATCTTTTTGTTATCTTCATGGGGCATAATTTTATTGGACAGTTCGAGCAAACTCTCACGCGTCTGGAGAAATTCCTCCCTGGATACCCCTACCAGACGAAAGAGGTTTTCGTCCCAGGTCATGCTGTTGCTGGCAACGTCCCAATCCCAGGTCCCCATCCCTGTGGCCTCAAGTGCCAGGTCCAGGCGTTCTTTTGCTACCAGGAGCTCATCGGTTCGTTTTTTAAGTTCTTCTTCTACCTGCTTGCGCTCGGTGATGTCAAAACACGAACCTACAAGCCCGACAGCTTTTCCATCCCCGTCTTTGAGTAAATTTAGAGATGCGTGTGCATCGAACAGTGTCCCATCTTTCCTTCTGGCAACCAGTTCCCCAACCCATTCTCCTCTAGCCCTGCATTCCTTTCCGGCCTGCAGTACTTCCGACGGAGAATCCCAGAACAGGGAAGCTGGACACCCCAGAAGTTCTTCAGCTTCGTATCCCCACATTTTGAGAACGACAGGGTTCACAGACTTCAGGTTCCCTGCAAAATCCGTGGTAATGAGGGCAATATTTGAAGATTCGGCTGCCCAGCTAAGCAGTTTCAGTTTTTCCTGTAATTGCAACTCTTCCTGAGCTGCAATTAGTTCCTCTTCAGCCCCTCCTTTTTCAGTGATATCCCTGATTTCATCCATAGTTCAATATCACCTATTCACAAAACAGCATAACCATTTTTCAGGACAGGATTATATCAGTTATAGTAAGAAAAGATCTACAAATATAAATGAATAGTTATTATATATAAACCTGTTCAAATATTTTAACAGTTTGTCAGTAAGAGCAATATCATTTATAATTAGGAGTAATATCAGGCTAAAGATAGGAGTATAATATCAGGCTAAAGATAGGAGTATAATATTGGACTTAATCCCTGAATGATCAGGATGAATGTTCTTCAAAAATCCCTGAAAAAAAGAAAATTTGGACCGAATTGAAAGAAACGCCCCGATTCAGTCCACCAGCGTGAAGTACATTCTCCTGTTGTTCTTTCCCTTGTTCTGAAGCTTCTCAATTTTGATTCCCCTGATCTCCCCCGTATTCTTCAGGTGCGTCCCTCCGCAGGCTTCGATGGTTATCCCTTCTATTTCCACAAGGCGGACTTCCTTTATTTCGTCGGAGAAACCTTTAGCCAGGGTTGTGAGCCTTGAAAGTTTTTCCTCGGCCTCTTCGCGGCTTATCAGGTAGAAATTAACGGGATGGTTTGAAGCTATCACGTCGTTTGCCATCTTTTCATATTCGGCAAACTTATCGCGATCAAAGGCTTCAAGGCTGAAGTCTACACGGCTCTGGTCAAGCCCGAGCTGGTTTCCGGTGATCTGGGCCCCGGCTTCCTTTTCAATAACGTTGGCAACAACATGGGTGGCGGTGTGCATGCGCATGTGCCTGTAGCGGCGGTCCCAGTCAATGACCCCTTTCACCCTGTCCCCGGGTTTAAGGCTAGTAGAAGGGGCATCTCCTGCAGGGGCTATTTCATGGCTGATTTCGCCATTGAACTTGCCGACATAGACGACCTCGAACCCGACTCCGTCTTCCTCACGGATCAGCCTTCCGGTATCGTTAGGCTGGCCTCCGCTTTCCGGGTAGAAGGCGGTCCGGTCAAGGACAACGTATTTATCGTCGGTGACTTTTTCCACGGTTGCTTCGAATTCTTTCAGGTAACAGTCAAGGTAGTAAAGCACTTCCGTCATGAATGAACCTCAAAAATTTCTGTGAGTTAAGTGAAGAGTTAAGTGAATAATTTCAACGGGAGGATACGGTAAAGCACACTTGAATATCGTACTGGAATATTATAGTAAGAAGGTAAATGAAATATTCCTTTAAATGAATTTCTAAATCATTTAATTTCTAAATCATTTAATTTCTAAATCATTTAATTTCTAAATCATTTAATTTCTAAATCATTTAATTTCTAAATCATTTAATTTCTAAATCATTTAATTTCTAAATCATTTAATTTCTAAGTCATTAAACCTCATACATTGATTCTGAAGTTGTCTACAATATATTGAAATTTCAACCAGGTTGAAATGGATTTAATCCAGACAAAGCAACCTTAATCCCATCGTCCAGTTATCCACAAAAACCTTTTTTGATCTATTTTTCAGGTGCCGTTACTCGCATCGGTTACGAAGCCCCCAGCCTTTTCCATAAAGTGTATACGGATAAGCGAAAGAGAATCAAGATGACTGAGTAAAGGCATTAGGATGACTAAAAAAGTCACCAGAGTGATTGAGAAAGGCATTGAGAGGACTAAAAAAGTTATCCGAGTGACTTAGAAAGTGAGAAAAGGAAAAATATAAAATATGAAAAAGAAAGGAGAAAAGGGAAGGGAAAAACTACTCCCCTCTTTTTTCATCTCTTTTTCAGATACGCCACCCCTGCAAGCAGCACTGCAATACAGGTCAAGAAGCCGGGAGCCGGAGCACTCTGTTCTTCTTCGGGGTTTTTTACCGAATCATCACGGGTTATCCAGATTCCCTGTACACTGTCAGACCCATTTTCAGGTTGCTGGGATTTTTCATCCACTTCAGATGAATCGGAAGCAGGCAAAATATCCTTCATTTGTTTCTGCCCGGTTACGGCGAATGGAGAAAAACCCGGGGTATTTGATTCAAAGTAGAAAAACTTCTCATCTTCCCCGCATTTTTCCGTCTGGAGCTCTGTCCAGCTGTCGTCAACGTACCTGTACAGAATGACGGAGTCGGGATCAATTTTGCTTTCTGAGAACCAGCCCTTTTCAACCCTGAAACCTACAACAGCGTTTTCAATGTTTTTCGGGGTTGCAAAGCCTCCGTTGCCTACCCAGATGTTTAGATGCCTGTAGACTTCACCTTCCGGCTGGCTTGATACCAGCACGGACTGGTTTTTGAGCATTTCCACAATAGTAGTAATTTTTCCGGCGTTAATTTTAGGATCAAATTCCACATAAACAACAGGAGTTGCATTTCTGGGGAAATCAAACCTGGCGTGGTTGCCGTTGGTTACGAACTTCTGGGAAAGTTCTTTTCTTTCTACATTGCCGGCCGGTTCAGGGGACCCTCCTCCCCCTCCACCACTTCCGCTGCTTCCTCCACTTCCGCTGCTTCCTCCACCTCCGGAAGCTTTCTTGAAGGCTGTGACAGCAAAGGAAGAAAAGCCAGGCGTTTCGGCTTCGAAATACAGGTAATCTCCATCATCTCCGGTTCTCGTTACCTTCAGAGAATTCCATGTGCCGTTGTAATAACGCTGCAGCCCGATCGTAGGTGCATCTGCTCTTTTTTCACTGACCCAGTCCCGGGAAACCCGGAATGCAATTGTACGGTTTACGACATACTCCGAGCCAGAAACGCTGCTGTTGTTAAATTCGATGTTAAGGTAACTGTAAACCAGGTTTCCTGACGGGTTGCCCTGCACCCCCGAAGGGAGACCGGAAAGGAATTCTAGCTTTGAACTCACATTACCCAGGGCTTCCAGGGAGTAGAAAGATACACGGTATACACTGTAATCCCCCGGTTTGGATTCAGACACATTCCCTTCCGTAAAATTGAAGGATACGGAAGAATTTTTGCTGATATTGAGGGGGACTGAGGTTGAGATCCATTCAACCTTTCCAGGCACTTCTTCTGTCAGAAAAACAGTCCAGTTCCAGCTCTGCTGCAGGGTTTCCGAACCTTTTTCCGCAAGAACCGTGACATTATACTCAACCGTGAAAGGAGAGGAAGGGCTGCTCCCTACGATGCCTGCCAGAACTTCGCTGGTATTGACTGCCAGGCCTGCCAAAAGCACGGAACTATTTACCTGCTGGGGTTGGCCGTTTACAAACCAGCTGAAATTGCAGTCTTTTGTGGAGCTGATCCCGAACTCCAGGATGTCCCCTTCAATGGAGGCGGGGTCTCCTGCCGGAACTGCACTCCCGATCGCAAAGGACCTGTAATAAACCTCCGGACGGGCCATAAGGGGTAGGGAATCACTGCCGTAAGGAGTGTCACCGATCCCATTGCCATCGAAATCAAGTCCCCTGTAGTCCGAATAGAAGTTGCCAAAGCAGCTGCTGTATACCCCACCTTCGTAAAGATACCTGACTGCTGAAGAGGTGCTCCAGATATTAGATAAACCTCTTTCTACTGCAAGGTTCTCATTAATGTTGTCAGTATTCTCGAACTCATTTTCGTAGATACAATTCAGGAAGGAGGCAGTGAGCCTGAGACCTTCAGCATTGTTTGAAACATTATTTCCGGAAAGAGTATTGTTGAAGGACTCTTCAAGCCAGACTCCCAGGTCACAGCCTGAAATTGCATTATCGGAAAGAGTACAGTCCCGGACACTTTCGAGATATACCCCGCAGGCCTGGCCTCTTATGCCAAGCCCGCTGATGTTGACAGCATTTCCTGAAGCAAGGAAGACCGGCTCCCCGGGATCAGCGGCTTCGATAACTGTATCTTCCGGGTTTTCTGAAGCCGAGCATATAGTCAGGCTCCAGGGAACACGCACATTTTCTCTGTAAGTACCGGGGTAGACAAGGACTGTATCCCCGGGTTTACTATAGTTTACGGCATCCGAAACCGAAAGGAAATCCCCTCCTCCGCTGGCATTCACGGCAAAGGTTCTGGGTTCTGCAACTGCCTGCTCATACATCCGGAGAGCATCTGCGCGTCCGTGCCCGAAAACAGTATCATACCCCGGTTCGCCCAGGTCCACGGAAGAAGAGTAGAGCAGCCTTTTGATGTCCATACTCGACTTTTCCGGAAAGGCGCTCCAGACCAGGCCGGCTACGGCTGCAACGTGGGGAGCCGACGCACTTGTGCCGTAAAATGGGTTGTAAAAGCCGCCTGCACCCGTAATGCTCACCCCGTCAATCCCGGAGATGTCCGTTTTCTGGCGGATTTCCGGGGAAGGATAAGCAATAGTAACAGGCCCCCTGGAAGAAAAGTATTCGATGTCGTCGTTTCCGGGGTCACTGGCCCTGATTGCACCCACAGCCACAGCTTCCGGGACTGCAGGATGCCCGAAAATGGAATCCCCGGCAACAAGGTATCCGGGATCTATGTATGAAGCGCCGTAAATGTAGATTTCCAGCTCTCTTGCTTCTCCGGAATACTTACAGATTTCGATGGAAGCATCCATCGGAGAATCGTTTGGATTGGTGTATATGATATACTCGCGAGGAATTCCGGTTCCATCCTGCGAGTCTTCACTGAAACCAATTGTATTGTCGGAACCGTCAAGGAGGTAGAGGTCGTAGTCGTTACCTGAGGCCTCCCACCGGTCATCCCATTCAAGAATGATTAAGATCTCTTCGGAAGCCGGGATTGTCAGATCAAGGTCTGTGACACCTGCAGTCCCGCCGCTGAAATCATGCAAGCCGGACCCTCCATCATAAAACATCCCCTGGTAATGGCGGGATGCATCGTTTCCTGCCGAACTTACATAAAGGATATCACTGGATTTTATCACCTCTGCCACATGGGACGCAACAATCCCATCTTCAAAGTACGGTTCGCCAAGCCAGCCGATGTCGTCGCAAACGATAGTGCACCCTGCAGCAACCAGCTCATCAATGGCCCTGTTGAATGCATACTCGTTACTACCACAGTCATGGAAATGGAGTTCGGCACCAGGAGCGATGTCGTGGACAATTTCAAGCATGGCAGTCCCCTCATCTCCTCCGATTTCATTGCTCAGGACGTGTACGTCAGGAGGGAGATCCCCTGAAGCCACCGCATCCCCGAGGCTGTCCACTCCATCCGAAATTATCCCGATCTTCACTCCTGCCCCGCTGACCCCGTAGAGCTGCCTGAGCATGAAGGAATTATGGATTAAATCCCCTTCCGTGGAAACGCTTCCGGTCCTGGTGACCGGAGGCAGAACAGTCCTGATTGCTCTTACATCCGACAGAGATGCCAGCGCTTCAAGGGAAGACAAAGGTACCCAGGCTACTGCAATATGCTTATACTCATCCCGGTCCACGACCTCACAGTAAGGATCAAGCAGACTGGAGCTTGCGGAAGGGTCCAGGTATACATAGACATAGACCTTACCCCCATCGTCCGAGGAACTTGCTCCCTCATATCCTTCGGAATTTGTTATCAGTTCGGGAGTGGGAATGGAAGGGCTCAACTGTCCAAGTTTTACCATCCGGGTTTTCAGGTTTTCTGGATCTTCACCCGGGGGCAGGTAGCGATTATCACTCAACTGCAGCAGATCTGTGGAGAGTTTCTTCTGGGCAGGGCTCAGGGCTTCTTTTGAGAA
Source organism: Methanosarcina sp. KYL-1 (assembly GCF_024372725.1). Taxonomy (GTDB): domain Archaea; phylum Halobacteriota; class Methanosarcinia; order Methanosarcinales; family Methanosarcinaceae; genus Methanosarcina. The sequence continues at coordinate 62,182 of NZ_VOUA01000012.1, read as the reverse complement.
GCCATCCTGCCATATAGCTGCTGCCTGATAGGCATTGAGGTTTTCATCCTGAACTCCTTCGGCCTCAGCAGTAGTTTGCAGATCTGCAAAACCCGAAGCAGGAATTCCCGAAAAAATTATAAACATTAGAAATAACGGGACAAATACATTGGAAATTTTTTCTTTCATGGTATCAACACGCGAAAGTTCATGAAATATTCTGGAAAAATATAAAATGAATCTTCAAGAAAATAGTTCATTTTTATTATTCAGAGATTCATCCGATACAAAGCCATTAATGAATATTTTTTACTAAAATTTCATCATTAACCCCACTTATAGGTTTAAAAATTATTTAAATATACAAATAGAAATTAGTAAATATAAAAATTCAAATTTGTATATATATCAACACATAATTTAATAAACAAAGATAAATTATAGGTAGCAAATCAAATTCATAATATGAAAAAATTAAATGAGTTAAGGATATTAAACTTTTCGCAAGAAATTGCAAAAAGGAGTATATAAAGATATAGTGGGCATATTAAACTTTATGAGGTCTATATTTATTATATGAATTAAAAAAAAGATTGAAAAAGAGATTGAAAAAAAGATTGAAAAAATTAGAGATCAACTGCAAACTTTTAGGATGAGATTATTAACTTAACGCTGCTGTCAATTACGGAAACATCCTTCAGAAGTTTTTCCCTCCGGGCTTCAAGCTGTTCCTTTGAAACTTCAAGCTTTTTTCCGGATTGTTCAAGTTCCTCTTCCAGAAGCCGGATTCTGTTTCCGAGTTCGGTTTTCCTGTGTTCGAGTTCTGCAAGCTTTCCAGTATCAAGGCTGGAGATTTCGGCTTTTTTTGCCTTAAAGGCACACCTGGCTTCAAGAAACTCTTTTTTCCGTGCCTCAAAGCCTGAAATAGCGGCTTTGACCTGTAAAAGGGCTTTTTCCTTTTTCTGGGCCTGCATATCCAGAGCATTGTCTTCAAGTACTTTTTGCAGGTCCGGGAAAAAAATGGGATCGACATTTTCCGGTTCTTTAAGGTAGATGTTTATCTGCTGTTTTACTTCCGGTTTCAGGGTATATCTGCCGGTTTCATGGAGTTTCTGAAGCCTTGAGAGAGTGTTTGAAAGGGGGAGGACAAGAGAAGTAAGCCCGGATTCAGCCTGTTTGAGCCTGGATTCGGCCTCATCAAGCTCCTCCTGCAGGCTCTGGAACTGCTTCCAGGTCTCTCCCTGCCTGAAGGCTTCAAGGGCCAGGCCAGTCTCTGAAAGTTCACTCTTCAAACCCTGGATTTTATTCTCTTTCAACTCAATTTCCCGCTTTTCGGTTCCAATTGAAGCCGATAAATCCTTAATTCCCTGATAATTTCCGGAAGCCGCTTCAAGGGCATCAAGTTCTTTTTTATACCCGGTGAACAAATCCCTGAAATCTTGCAGGACCTTTCCGATCCTGGCAAGACTATCAGTTACTTCTTTTGACTCCTGGGGAAAAACCACCCTTGTGTAGCGAAAACTTCGGCCCATATGTTCCATACAGGAGTTCAGGCTCTGCAGGGCTATTTCATTGAACTCCTCCAGGGCCCGGACATCTATTTTCTCGGGAACCCTGATTTTATCCGCCAGGATCCCTACCTGTTTCATCATGTTTTCCCGGTTGCTCTTTGCCCTTTTTACGGCCCGGACATCAAAATCCCCAACAACCTTTGCCTCCATCAGCGCGGCATTGCTTTCCTTGAGGTCCTCAAGTGAAGCCTCAAGTTCCCTGAAAAGCCCGGAGGCATCCTTTTCGATTTTTGAAGACAAATTCCGAAAACCTTCATCCAGCCACCCTGGAAGTTCCTCAAAGCTTATCTCCCTGGAAACAATTTCTTCCCGGGAACTTTCTTTTTTTCCTAAGAGCTTTTTGATCCAACTCACTTCAGGCCTTCCCCTATAATCCGATAAAATAGTTTAGAAAATATTTCCGGTTTTATTCTGGGTTTTACGTCCGGGTTTTATTCTGAGTTTTACGTCTGAATTTTATTCTAGTTCTTATTTTGATCTCAATAATAATTGCGTATCTCAAAATGCCAGCGCATTTTTTCTCTTACCTCTATACATGTTAGAACTTTTTATATGAAAGACTATTCCCGGATTCTGTATGGATTTGCTGCAAAATGAAGACGAAAAAGGGAAACAGGATGTTGGTACGATGTATGAAGCTTACCATGCTGAAACTTCAGGGATGTCCTTATAAGGTTTCTTATAGCAGAAATTATTATAATAATTATACTGAATGTATGCAATTCTGTAAGGCAATATCATAAAAATTATTGGTGTCAACATTATGTCGTTCCCTCAAGCGGGGACAAAAATGTGAAGGGGATCAAATGGCTAATGGTATAATGGAACAGGTAATTCCGTATACGGATTTGACGATATCTGCCCTGCTATTTGCAGTTGTCGTCCTGATAGCGGGTTTCATAATAGCAAAGATTCTGGTATCGATGTTCCAGAGAGGCATCCAGAAAACAAAACTTCCGGAGCTGATTATAGAATTTCTGGCCCGTTTCCTGAGTGTGCTCCTCTACGTAATAGTCATCCTGGCCTTTTTGAAGAGCCTGGGTTTTGACGTTGACAGTTTCATAGTGGGGCTCTCTGCAGTAATCGGCCTCGTCCTAGGCTTCGGGATGCAGGATACCCTGACAAACCTGGCAGCAGGGGTCTGGATAGCGGCTGGCCGTCCGATCGATATGGGGGAGACAGTTATCGTAAACGGGCAGACGGGAAAGGTTAAAGCCGTGGGAATCATGGCAACCGAACTCCTTACCCCGGACAACCAGTTCATAACGATTCCTAACAAGCTAGTCTGGGGAAACCCCATTGTCAATATGACCCGGCTGCCCACCAGGAGGGTTTCGGTGGATGTGGGGATAAGCTACTCTTCTGACCTTGAAAAGGCTATTAAGGTGGCCCTTGAACTAATGAAAGGGCACCCCAATGTGCTTGGAAACCCGGAGCCCGCAGTGATCACCACCGAACTTGCAGGTTCTTCGGTAAACCTGCAGCTCAGGGCCTGGACAAATACCGGGGACTTCTGGGCCGTAAAAAACGATTTGACCGGAGGAATTTTTGAGGCGTACAGGAGAGAAGGAGTGGAAATCCCTTTCCAGCAGCTGGACATACACATAAAAGAGGCTGTAAAAATGGAAAAGCAATGAAAATATAAAAAGAATGATTAAGAGTATTTATTCTCAATAATCTGACATCAGAAAACTCAAAAATAATACGGAAAAGGGACTGAAAGCAGACATGTTCTTTAACCCTAAAGATTAAAGATTGCGAAATAAAACTGTGTAAAAAAAGATAATCTATATATAACATTACTTACATGGTGTAGCATTAGTTGAATCATATACTATTATACGACAATTGTAAAATATAACTGCAAATGGGGTAGTTTTTAAGAGATCGAGAACTACCCCATCCCTCCCCCATTTTCTTTTTTTTAAAGTAAGGATCTTTGAATCCAGAACTTTTTAAAATCAGAGATTTTTAACTTATAAATAAATTTTGAAGATATTGGTAATAAACTTTGAAGAAATTATGACTAATTAACATGTTACGTGAAACATTGCAGCTATCCTGCCCTCAACCTCGTTCCAGCGTTCGATTGCCCAGGGGGTGGGAAACGATTCAATCCCGCAGCGATTTTCCCTGAAAAAATCCTCAGCTTCTTCAGAAAGTTCCACGAAGCCGGTCTGCCCGGTTCCAATAATAATTTTCTCAGTCCCCTCCTCATAGATATGCTTTGCCTCTTCAAGCGAAATTTTATGGGAGGTCCCGTAAAGTTCCTTTGAGAGCTGTTTTTCCCTCATTTCCACCCGGCCGTCAAGGCGGATCAGTATGTCATACTTATAAGTCTCTCCTTCAACCGTAATCGAACCGAAACTTGTGGAATCAATCTTTGGCTTCATGGTTTACCTCCCGAATCAGAATTGAAATGCATAATTAAAACGCATGAACGATAGGAAACTTGCTCCTGCTGCCTTAAAGCCGCCTTGCCTGAAGTGGCCGAAATAATAAGGCAAAAAGTCCACAATATTATATATGGAAGTACCCATTTATATTTAAGAGCTAGCAATCACTCCCGGGAAACAGGACAAATGTAATAAAAAAGAAACCGAGCAGAAAGATAAAACCGACATTTCCCTGAAGGCCTTCATGTGAAAGAGCGGGGGAAGCAAAATGGATGGTCCCGGGAAAGCAAGACGGATGGCCCTCGGGGACGAGGGGTTTGTAGTAATCCAGCCGTATGAAAAAATGCATCTCCAGGTCCGGCCCCGGAATACATTCTTTCTTTAACCGGTCTGAATTTCTTGTTTTTGTTCTTAAGAGAGGTTTAAAGAGGTTTAAAATGATATAAAAATGATTTAAAAAGATTTAAAGAGACCTCAAGAAGCTTCAAAAAGCTTCAAGCCCCGATCCTCAGGACATCGAACTTGAGGTTTCCTTCCCACCGGCTGCCAGAAGCCGGGCCTTTTCCTTTTTTGCCTCCTCCATGCCTTCTTCCACGGCCTCCCTGATGATATAGCCGGCCTTGTGCAGGACGGTATCCCCGAGCTGGGGGTCCTTGTCCATGCTAGCGGTACAAGGATAGGAGTGGTGGGCTCCGGAGACGGTTTCCTTGTAGCCGGAGACGTCGGTCCAGCCGAGTTTCTTTGCCACAAACCAGGTGGAACCGCATGGAGCATCCCGGATCACGCCTGCACCAACGAACATCTTCCCATCGGGGCTCAGTTCGATCCTCAGGACAGGTTTTCCAAAACCCAGGTCCACGAAAGCATCGATTATGGGCTTTCCGCTCTTTTCAAGGGCACAGAAAGGCTTCGGGGCTTCAAACTCCACTTCCATGGCTTCAAGTTCCTTTCTGACCTGTTCCAGCACCCCTGCCGGGGTCTTCCTGGCATCTTCAGCCGGTGCAATCACCGCTTTTGCTCCCGTATTCCGCACAACTTCCGGGAGGGCCCCCAGGAGGTCAGGGTGGATTCCTATGGCAAGGATCAGGTCACATGCCGGGAGCTTTGCGGGCAGGTACTGCCCGGGCTCTTCGATAAAAGGGGGAAGGTCTTCAGGAAACTCATGGATCCCCACAATCAGGTTTGCATAGGGTTTCCTCGCCTGCCTGCAGTGGTTGCAGAGTTCTCCGCAGGACACACAGAAATTAGATGGATTTATAAGATTCTGGATAACTTTTCTTCCGAGTTCGCCTGAATAAAGCACAAGAATTCTCATAGATTCACTCCCATTTTCAAGGTCTTTTAAGGTTTTCAAGATCGTTTAAGGTCTTTTGAAATCTTGGAAGACTTTCAAGATCTTTTGAGATTTTAAAAGGTTTGTTAAGGTCTTTAGGTCCTTTTCAAAACCCCGCTTATTCTGCAGCAGTACACCCGCAGCTTCTTTTGCTCCTCAAAATGAAGAAAAAAATCCACAACAGCAGAAACCTGATTTTTTGCGGGAACTATTTGAGGAACTATTGAAATTCAATTTTGACAGCGAATTATTTTCGCCAGCCGTCCTCATATTCCACATTATAATTATTTGATTCAATCTATAAATAATGACAGTTTCAAAATAGAAATCAGTATCCAGAACAAAACCCCTATTTGCCGGTCTTGAGATGTGAAAAAAAGTAGATAAGAATAAGGAAAGAAAAATGTAAAAAAGAGGAAATGCACAGGAACTGGGGCCTGTAAGCTTAACCCTTTTTTACTGGCCCAGCTTTAGCGCCCCGTGCGGACACATCTTGATGCACACCCCGCACTGGATACATTTTTTCTCATCGACAAGGAGGTTCCAGTTTTCGTCAAAAGAATAGACGTTCATGGGGCAGACCGAGATGCAGGCCCCACATTCAACGCACTCCTCCTCGTCCCTGTGGATGGGCTGGTCCAGGATGGAAACAATTGCCCCCCGGGATTCGAGAGCTTTTTTGATCCTGTCAAACCGGGATTCTTTTACGTCTGCGATCAGTTCCCCATAGGTCGAGTCGATGTTTGCGACCATGATGTTCAGCAGAACCCCGGTCTCGACTATGGATTCGGAAATGATGGGGTTATGGATCCTTTCGGTGGGAATGGTGATCTTGATCTTCATGCTCAGTACCTCCTTGCAAGAAGCTTGCTTATGTTGTCACTGGTGATGATCCCGAGCACGTGCTTCTGGGCGTCGATTACAGGCATTGCAGAGACCCCGTAGCGGTCCAGCCTGCGGGCAGCAAGGTCGACGGGCTCGTTGGGGGCACAGGTCAGCACTTTTTTCGTCATGACGCTTTCCACCGAATCAAATGAGTTCCCGGCAACTGCTTTTGAGACATCCCATGCAGTCAGGATCCCTACAAGTTCACCTGTATCCGAGACCACGGCCAGGTGGTTGAAGGAGTTTTCCCAGATCTTCTTTGCGGCGTCCCGCACAGTCTGGTCCTTTTTGATGGTCACGATAAAGTCGGACATAATGTCCTTTACGAGGGGTACGGCCTGGGTCTGCTTCATGGGCCTGGCTGCACCTTCGTTGAGAAGCTTTTCAACAGGCATGCTTACGAAGAATTTCCCATGCCTCACCCATTCCTTCAGCTCGTTGGCAATCTTTCTCGCATTCTTGAAACTTGAGAGGGAAGAAGTAGGGGTGTCCTTTCCGTCTATTTGCACCGAGCCCGAACGGAGTTCGGCATAGTTTACTTCCCTTATCGTGGGTTTGTTCCGGCTTCCGATGCCGTAGTCCAGGATATTGGTCACAATATCCGCATCACTAACGGCCGTTGCTGCCGCAAGTTTTTCATTAAGGATAGGGATGGGGATTCCGATTCCCATATAAAGGGTGGTCCCGTAGCCGGTAAAGGAGGCAGCCCTTACATAGTCGGGGTTCATATCCTTCAGGTTTCCCCTGAGCATCAGGGTCCCAAAACCACTTGAGGGGGAATGCTGGGTGCCGTTCCCGATGACATAGCCCTGGGCTCCTCCCATGAAAATCCTTGTGCCGATACCAATGGTTTCATAGCTAGGGTCGTTGGAGAGAGGAGAAAGCACTCCGGCCCCCGAATATGTCACGTTTCCGAAATTGGGAAGGAGCTCGCCCATGTAAGTGTGAAGGGTCCTTCTGGAGCTGTTGGTTGCAGCCGCATATTTCTGGTAGGCGTTCCTCGGGTTGAGCAGGACCGCCTCATTCAGGTCTTCAAGAGTGATGCTGGTATCGAGCACTTTCCTGGGATAGCAGTCCGTCCCGTAGGAGGTTGCATGCACGCTGATTTCTTTTCCCCTCAGCAGGTCTTCAATGACATGAGCTCCTCCGTACTGTATCCCCCGCGTGTCTGAGATCTGGGCAGCTCCCAGGTAGGCGTCCACAGCCGCAATCCCGCTGTAAGCCTCCACGTTATTGAACCAAACTTTCTGGATCTTGATGGGAGGTTCGGAATGCCCCAGGTTCAGCATCAAGCCTGAGGAACACATGGCTCCGAAAGTGCCTGTAGTGACCACATCCACTTCCTTTGCAGCACCTTCAGCGCCAAGCTCTTCTACAATTCCGACCATTTCCTCGGCTGTGACTACGCTGACGCTTCCATCTTCAATTTTTTTGTTGATCTCATGAACCGATTTTTTAACCATGCAGGTTTCCTCTTTTTATAAATTTATCTAAATTTGAATAATTGCCCGAATTATATATTACTTATGGTAATCTCCCGGATAGCAGCCACTTCCCTGAGGGCCACGAAGCCCCGGAAAGGTTCAATCAGTTATCATATTTTCGAACACGTCCTCGGATTCCAATAATCAATAGTCATATTTTTCAGTCATATATATTACTTATGATAATCGAAACCAATTTTACAATATCCTTTTTTTACTTTTCGGATTTTACACTTTTCAGGGAACAGGATTTACAGCCACATTCAGTAAGTTTCTTATGCTTGCAAGATATTACCCGAAGACCAGGTGATCTGTTGACACGCATACTTGCCACCGGAACTTTCGACCTTCTCCATCCAGGGCATGTCTACTTCTTAACAAAGGCTCGGGCTCTCGGAGATGAGCTCTATGTCATTGTTGCCCGGGACTCAAACGTGACCCATAAGCCAAAACCAATAGTGCCCGAAGAGCAGCGGCTGGAAATGGTAAGCGCGCTTGGGATGGTCGATAAAGCGCTCCTTGGCAGCAAAAACGACATGTTCGAGCCCCTGAAGGAGATGAAACCGGACATCATCGCTTTAGGTTATGACCAGCGCTTTGATGCCGAACTTCTGGAAAATGAACTGAGAAAAAGAGGGCTTACTGCAAAGGTGGTCCGCATCCAATTCTCAAAAGAATGCCCCCTCTGCAGTACGGGCGCAATAATAAAAGAAGTCCTTAAACGGTACGGGTAAGGTTACCCCTACCGTTTGACATATCCGGCAGCACCTGCTGGTCCGGCCTCTTTTTGCAAATCTGTTTAAATCTGTTTTTACGATAAATTTGCAGGGAACTTCAGGCAAATACTTTATCCAGCCTTTCAAGAGCTTCCCGGATCCGGTCGATAGATGTTGCATAGGAAATCCTGATGAAGTCCTCGCCTGAAGGCCCAAAAGCAATTCCCGGGGTCACTGCCACCTGGGCTTCTTTTAAGAGCCTTTCTGCAACTTCGGTGCCGTTTCCGTATTCGCTTACATCGGCAAAGGCATAGAAAGCCCCATCGGGTTTTTTGCATTCGAGGCCCATATTGTTCAGGCCGTCAATAAGGATATCACGCCGCATTTTGAAGCGGTCGACCATTGCAGTTACCTTGTCCTGGGGACCCTGCAGGGCTTCAAGCCCGCCGTACTGGACAAAGGTGGTTGCACTGCTCACTGAGTGGGACTGGATTTTCTGAAGCAGCTTGAAAATCTCGGGAGGCGCGGTCAGGTAACCAAGCCTCCATCCTGTCATAGCGTAGGCTTTCGAAAAACCATTTACCGTGATGGTCCGCTCCTGCATGCCTTCCAGGCTACCTATGCTGATGTGTTCCCTATCGTAGATGATCTTCTCGTAGATCTCATCGGAGACAACCACCAGGTCATGGTCGATTGCAAGGTCAGCAATGCACTGCAGGGTCTTCTTCCCGAATACCCCTCCAGTGGGGTTTCCGGGGCTGTTGACAACGATGAGCTTGGTTTTATCGTTGATGTACTCGGAAAAATTGTCAGGGAGGAAACCTTTTTCGGGGACTGTAGGGACCCAGACGGTATCGGCCCCTGCAAAACGGATGCATGCGTCATATGTTACCCAGGCTGGGTCAAAGAGAAGGGCCTGGTCCCCATCGTCGAGAACCCCCATCATAATCTCAAAAATCCCCTGCTTTGCACCGGGTGTTACCAGCACGTCATTTTCAGTCACATCGAGCCTGTTTTCAGTCCTAAATTTTTCGGCAATGGCTGCCCGAAGCTCCGGAATACCTGCAGATGGGGCATAGTGGGTCTTTCCCTCGTACATGGCCTTTGCCGCAGCATCGCAGATGTTTTTAGGGGTATCGAAATCCGGCTCGCCCAGACTGAAATTGATGACGTCTGTCCCGTCTTTTATCATTTTGTTTGCAATGTTTGAGATCCTGATCGTTGCGGATTCTTCTACACGCTTGAGCCTTGCGGATGTCATAGGGATGGTCCTGGTTATTTCATTTTTCTAGCTTTTTTCAGGCATTAAAGAATCTCACAGTCGCCGCACCAGTTTTACCGCAGCTTCTACTGCCCGTTTAGCATAATCCACACGTTCATGGGCTGCCATCCGGGTCATACCGGGCCCCGGAATCCCGAGGGTCACGGGCTTGTTGAACTCAAGGGAGAGGTCCATGATCTTCCTGGCCGCATGCTGCATGACCACCTGGTCGTGATCCGTCTCTCCTTCAATGACAGATCCGATGGTGACCACGGCATCGATGTCATCCCTCTGGCAAAGCTTCTTGATTGCAAGAGGCATGTCAAAAACCCCGGGCACAAGAATAGTCTCCTTAACCGTTGCCCCCAGGAACTCCGCATGTTCTCTTCCGAGCAGTTCCATCTGGTAGGTAAGATCCCTGTTAAATTCAGCTACCACAAATCCTAGGCTGATAGTCATCTAATAAGGTCTCCAGTCTTTGTTTTTACTTAAAGTTACTTCACATCCTTAAAGGGCCTGCGTCTTCAAAGCCCTGCCTCTGGCCGGTGCCTGCTTCCCGGGCCAGTTTTTCAGGCTTGAAGAGCAGCTTTATCACGTTTTGGGCGTGCTCCCGGGTCCGCCTGTCCATGAGGAAAGCAAGTTCTTTCTCGTCTTTTCCCTCGTCCTCGTGGACAAAGACCTCGATGATATGGGTGTTGGTCATGAGCTGGGCCAGGATAAGGCCCTGGGAAGCTTCATGAGCGCATACCTTATCTTTTTCTTTGGCTCCGGGCATACCGAGAGCCATGACGATATCACATCCTTCCTGCTCGATCAGCTTCTTGGACGCAACAGGAAGGTCCTTGATCCCGGGCACGGTTACCCTCTTAACCTTAACGGATACGCTCTTCTGTATCTCGTCGATTGCCGCGCGCCCCATGTCATAGCGCGCAAACGTGGTATCTGCAATTCCTATTGTGGGCATGAGAATCCCGGTTGGAATTTTAGGGTTATAATCTTTTGGGTTTTCCTTAAGGTTTATAGACTTTACCTGAGCTGGGTTTTCATTCCCTTTTCACTTCAGAGCCCATCAATTACCCGGCTTGCAGCTTCTATGCCTGCACCCAGGCTGTCCACATAACCCCGCCTGTACAGTACGATTTCCAGTTCCTGCAGGGTTGAGAGTACATCCCTTGCACTGACATTGCCCATGCTTCCGATCCTGAATATCTTTCCTTTCAGGCGTTCCTGCCCACCGGCAATGATTATGCCGCGCTTTTTCATGTCGTTTTTAATATCTTCTCCGTCAATGCCCTCAGGGGATTTCATGGCAGAGATTGTGCTGGAGTACTGGCTGTACTCGTTAAGCTGCGGGAACATCTCGATGTTCATCGCGGAAACGCCTGCTCTAACGGCCTCGGAAAGTGTCCTGTGCCTTTTGATCCTGGCTTCCATGCCCTCTTCTTTTACGATGTGCAGGGCTTCCTGAAGCGCATAGAACAGAGGGATTGCCGGGGTATATGGGGTTTCGGGTCTTGGCTTGTCCCCGCTCTTTTTATATGCCTTGAGGTCATTGTAATAAGGCCTTTTCTTTATATCTTTCATTGCCTCAAAAGCCTTTTCGCTTACGGAGGCCATGGAAAGTCCAGGAGGAGCTGCGAGGCATTTCTGGGATCCCACGACCGCAATGTCAACGCCCCACTCATCGACTTTGACCTCATCTCCTCCGAGGGAGGTTACGCCGTCCATGATAAAAAGGGCATCGTGCTTTTTGGCAAGTTTCCCGATTTCTGCAGCCGGGTTCATAATGCCTGCGGAAGTCTCGTTGTGGACAAGGGTGATAGCCTTTGCCCCTTCCTCGAGTTTTTCCTTAACCAGCTCAAGGTCAACTGGAAGACCCCACTCTGACACCACGGGCACGACTTCGGCGTAGAGTGCCGCAAGGTCTTTGAAGCGCTCCCCGAACTTTCCGTTTTCTATGGCAATGACTTTGTCGCCGTTCCCTGCAACGGACCCGACAGCAGCTTCCATTCCGGCGGTACCAGAGCCGCTGAGCAAGAAGATGTCGTTCTTTGTCTGGAATACGTCGGCAAGGATCTGCCGGCAGTCGGTATAAATCCCGGCAAATTCTGCACTTCTGTGGTTGATCATCGGTTTTGACATGGCCCTCAGGACCCGGGGCGCAACGGGTACGGGCCCGGGCATCATGAGGAGGGTATCTTCCAGATCCATATTTATTATGCTCCAAACTCTTCCAAAATTTAACTGCGATTGTTCAATTTATATTTTTTTGCATTTAAAGTCAAGATTTTAAGCTCTGATCAAGCTAGCTCCAAATAAGCTCTGATTAAGCTAGCTTTAATTTTTTTGAAATAACTTATAAAAAGGACTTAAGTGAAGTATACTGCTTCGTTTAGTCCTTATAGGTATAATGTATATCAGTTGTTAGGATCGGATCTTTTCCTTTACCGGAAATTCAACCGAAATTATTTATGGCTACTGCCTGTTTCGATCAAATTTATTCCCGATTTACCGGTCAGGCCTGACCGGAAACATACCGAATTTAATCCTGGAATTAAGTTTTAATTCAAATCCTATCCTGAGATTCAGTTCTAATTCAAATCCTAGTATATAATCGTGTGCTTTCACCGTTTGATCCCGAAGCACCCAGAGTTACAGGGGAGCCTTAGGGAAGGCTTCAGTTCTCAGCCTTGCAGGAGTTTCATCACATCGTGCTTTGTCACGACGCCGATTACTTTTCCTTTTTCCACGACCAGTACGGCAGGATTTCCCTCCAGTATATGAGAGACAACCGAAATTGAAATACCCGGAGACACTGCAGGGAAAGATTCTCCCATGATATCCGAGACTTTCATCTGAGAGATGGACTTCTTTTTACTCTCGGCCATCAGTCTTACGATCATATCTTCCGAAACACTTCCAACCGGAATACCCCTGTCCAGAACGGGAATCTGGGAAAATCCGTGGGTATGCATAAGGTTTACAACCTCTTCCACCGAATCATCAGAAGAGATATGGATGACCGGGGAATGCATAAGGTCCCTGATAATAATCTGCTGCTCCTTCTCGGCTTCCTCAAAGGCCTCAAGAATTTTCCTGACTGTGGAAAGCCTGGGGTCCACATCTCCCGATTCGATGCGTGCTATCAGAGGCTGACTTACACCTGCCCTTTTTGCCAGGTCGCTCTGGGTAAGCCCGAGCTCATTCCTCCTTTTTTTAAGATCTTCGGGTGTTGGAAGCTGCATACATATTACCGATAGTAATTATTGTATTTAATGTGATTGGTTAACATTATTTGTAGAGTTTGTATATAAATGATTTTTATGACAGAAGGGCATTTTTTAGAAAATCCCGGCCAAATATATTATTGGAAAAATAATAGGTTTCAGGAGAGGACCGGACTTAAAAAAGAATCGATTAGAAGAAGCGATTGAAGAGAACCTGCAAATGCTAAAAAGCAAAAAAAGTGTTGGAAAAGAAAGGAAAAAATAGACAAGAAGAAGGAAGAATAAGGAAAAAATAGAAAAAGTAAGGGAAAAGTAAGGGGAAAGGAAAAGAAAAGGAAAAGTAAGGGAAAAGAAAAGGAAAAGTAAGGGAAAAGAAAAGGAAAAGTAAGGGAAAAGAAAAGGAAAAGTAAGGGGAAAGGAAAAGAAAAGGAAAAGTAAGGGGAAAGGAAAAGAAAAGGAAAAGTAAGGGGAAAGGAAAAGAAAAGGAAAAGTAAGGGGAAAAGAAAAGGAAAAGTAAGGGGAAAGGAAAAGAAAAGGAAAAGTAAGGGGAAAGGAAAAGAAAAGGAAAAGTAAGGAAAGAAGGAAAGAAGAAATAAAACTTCCACCCAGCAGGAAGAATTATTCAAACATAAGAGGGGCTTTCGATTTCTTTTGACTTTTTGGTCCTTAGCTCTCCTTTGATTGCTTCATAGTATTTCATGGTGTCCGGAGTTACCGAGGGTCCTGTGTCTTCGATTGCCTTCAGGAAGTGTTTCTGCTGGACGTTTTTCGCGTGGAGGTCTTCCCTGAGCGCATACCTGCCCGCTTTTTTGCACACGGCTGCGATATCGGCGCCCGTATACTTGTCCGTAATCGAAACCAGTTTCTCGATATCCACGTCCTTTGCCAGGGCCATCTTCTTTATGTGCACCTTGAAAATTTCCCTCCGGGCTTTCTCATCCGGGATCGGAACAAGGATGAGTTCGTCAAAGCGTCCGGGCCGGATCAAGGCAGGGTCGATGATGTCCGGGCGGTTTGTGGCCCCGAGCACCACAACACTGCGGAGTTCCTCAAGCCCGTCCATCTCGGAAAGGAGCTGGTTTAGGATCCTGGCAGTGACCTGTGGCTCTCCTGCCGAAATCCCGCGGATGGGAGCAAGGGAGTCGAGCTCGTCTAAGAAAATGATGGAAGGGGCAACCTGCCTTGCCCGCATGAAGACTTCAGCGATCCGCTTTTCGGATTCCCCATACCACTTGGAGAGGAGGTCGCTGCCTTTGGCTGTTATGAAGTTGGCATCGGACTCATGGGCAATAGCTTTTGCAATCAGGGTCTTGCCTGTCCCCGGAGGGCCGTAGAGGAGCACGCCTTTTGGAGCTTCTACTCCGATGTTACGGTAGGACTCGGGATTTTTAAGCGGCCATTCCACGGCTTCTTTTAAGAGGCACTTTACGTCTTCGAGCCCTCCCACATCATCCCAGGTGACATTGGGGATTTCGATAAGGATTTCCCTTATGGCCGAAGGCTGCACATCTTTCATAGCTTCTTCGAAGTCAGCCCTTGTGACCTGCAGGGAGTCCAGGATCTCCTTTGGAATTTCAGGCTCTTTGAGATTGATTCTGGGAAGTATCCGCCGGAGAGCGCTCATTGCTGCTTCCCGGCAGAGGGCAGCGATGTCGGCTCCCACGAACCCATAGGTAATCTGGGCGAAGCTCCTGAGGTTCACGTCCTCGGTAAGGGGCATGCCCCGGGTATGGATCTGGAAAATCTCAAGCCTACCCTCGGTGTCCGGGACCCGGAGTTCGATTTCCCTATCAAACCTTCCAGGCCGGCGAAGCGCCAGGTCGAGGGCTTCCGGGCGGTTGGTAGCTCCGATCACTATTACGTTCTTTCGGCTCTTGAGCCCGTCCATAAGGGAAAGGAGCTGAGCTACCACCCGACGTTCCACTTCCCCCGTAACCTCGGCTCTTTTTGGGGCAATGGAATCTATTTCGTCCAGGAAGATGATGGCAGGGGCGTTCTTTTCAGCCTCATCGAAAATGTCCCGGATAGCCTTTTCGGATTCCCCGTAATACTTGGACATGATTTCCGGGCCGTTGATGGAAATAAAGTAGGCGTCAGACTCGTTTGCAACCGCCTTTGCAAGCATGGTCTTGCCCGTCCCGGGAGGGCCGTGGAGCAGCACTCCTTTGGGGGCATCGATCCCGAGCCTGTCAAAGAGTTCCGGATGCTTCAGAGGAAGCTCGATCATCTCCCTTACCTTGGAAATGGCGTCCTTGATCCCGCCAAGATCTTCGTACATGACCGTGGGAATTGTTTGTTCAGGAGGAATTTCCACGGCTTCAGGCAGGAGTTCTATCTCGGTCAGGTCCGTGATCTTCACGATTCCCGGCGGAGAAGTCGAGACCACCTGCAGCTTGATCTCCCCAAGCCCGAAGGAAGGCCCAAAACCCTGACCGAAAAAGTCCTGGAAAAAGTCCTCAAACATGAGTCCCTTGCTGAAAGTGTCCATGTCTCTGGACTTCCGCAAGCTTGTTGTGGAAATGAAGTCCCCTTTAGAAACCGTGCGGTTCATAAAGACTGCCCTGAGGGTCTCGCTGGGAGCGTATATCTGCATCCCCCGGGTAACAGGAGCCAGGGTCACATGCTTTGCCTCTTTCCACTCGGCCTTTCGAATTTCCACATACTCCCCTATGCTTGTCTTAGCGTTCGTGCGGATAAGCCCGTCCATACGGATGATGTCAAGGCCTGCATCACTCGGATACGGGCGCCCTATAAGAGCCGATGTAGTCTTCCCTCCCCGGATTTCCACAATATCGAAAGGCTTTAAGCCCAGCTTTTCCCTGAAGGTTTCGTCGATCCGGACAATTCCTTTTCCTACATCCCGCTGGTCGGCTTCCGCAACTTTCAGTTTGATTTCCTTTTCGTCCCCTTCAGTCAAATAATACCCCCATCTCAAATAATGAACAGTTTTCAGCTTTTCTGTATTCCAGGTTTGTCCCTTTCAGTCGCTGACCTTACTGGCCTCCTCGTCGAGTTGTTTCAGGTTGGTAGGAATCGGGTGTTCTTTGAGAAGCTTTGCAAAATATACCAGATTGTGTACCATATACCGCACCGTCCGATTGGTATAAAGGTGCCTATCCCCCCCTGCTTCTATGTAGCTTGGCCCGGGACCGGCATCACCCACCCAGTAGCTGTCCACATTAGGAGGAACAGTGCAGCCCAGGTGCGTCAGGTTAAAGAGGGTATTTGCAGAGACGTTGTGTGCCCCATCTTCATTCCCGGTTACCATGACTCCTCCCACCTTGCCGTAAAGGGGGTACTGTCCGGTCACGGGGTCTCCTTCCGCATATGTGCCGTCCAGCCGTTCAATAACCATCTGGGCAACCGAAGAGCGGACCCCGAACCAGATGGGAGACGCAATGACAAGAATGTCGCAAGCTTTTATTTTTTCAAGGATTGAGGGCCACTCGTCCCCTTCCCCTTCATCTGAAGAAATCCCGAAAGCCACCCTGTAATCAACAACCCTTATTACTTCACTTTCAACACCCAGTTCTTTAAAGAGATAAGACGCCTTATCGATAAGAGCACGAGTATTTGAAACCTGAGGCGATTTTTTCAACGTGCAGTTCAAAAAAAGTGCCTTCATTGACATAATAATAAGATTCCGAACTGCCCTTATATATACAGAAGGGCACAATTGTTAAGAAACATTATTCTCGGACATTAAGCCCTTTTCAAGAGGACTTTCGGCGGGAAATAAAGGAAGGAAAAAAGCAATGGAAAAAAGCAATGGAAAAAAGCAATGGAAAAAAAGATGATTTAAAGAAAGGCTTCACTCATAATTTGAGTTCTTTAGCCATTTCCTGAAAAACCTTTCCTTTTTCAGTGGTGATGAAAAGCCCATTTTCATGCTTAATTAGTTCTTTTTCCTTTAGCATTTCCAGATACTTCTGGGCGATATTAAAATTCAGGTTTACTTCATACACAATGTGTGTTTTTTTGGCCCCGTTCATCGCTACCCTTAAGATATCAACTGCAATATCGGTCCTACTCCTCCTTTTCATTACTGACACTCCCCCACAACGAGTAAAAAATATCTTTGCAAGAATTCAACGCTTCACAAAATACTTTCCAGCGTATTTTATTTTATGAAACAAAGATTCTAATTTGTTTATAGTTTTCCCTACTATATAACAGTATCAGTATGACATAAAAGCGTCAGTGTATAGAATCAAAATGAAATTGACCCCTCAGAATCAGCCGCATCATGCTGAAAACCTATTAGTTAACCCGGAAAAAAAGAAAACAAAACTTATTGAAAAAAACTAATTTGTAGATTATATATAGACAGGCGTTACCATAATTGGGAGATACATCCTGATATTTGTTTTTGTGTGGAAATCTGATGGAAAGCTCCTCAACAGAATATTAAAAAACAAGAGGATAGCCCTTTAACTTTTAAACAAAAATATTCGTTGAGATATATAGAGATTATAATAGAGATTATAATAGAGGCAATACCTTCGAATCTAAATTCCTTATCCGTGTTGAAAACTTCACACGAATTAAAATACAATAAAATTTTTAGAGTTAAAAAGAGAAAAATAAGCAACATTAAGGGTCAATCTATAAAAGCGAATATAAAGTGAATGGAGATAACTTATTTAAAAAAAATATTATTATAAACTCCCCAGGCGGGCAAAAAAGACACCTTTTTTTAAAAATATAGTTTAAGATAATATACAAATGAATAATTCTTATTAAAATTTCTTAATGGTATATATTCTGTGCATTTTATCTAAATATTGGCAGTTGTCTAGGGGAATAGTTTGGGAGTTGGAGGCTTCAAGTACTGCAACAATGCAAAATGAAATCTGAAGATTGCAAACTTCCGGAAAGCCGGAGGGGCATCTTAGAGGGTCTGATGTCTTAAAGAATACTGTATTGTTGTGAAAAATTATTAATTATAGCCTTTTGCCATCCATGCGAATGAAAATGGGATATGGGGAAAAATGCAGTTTTAATCTCGCATTCGATTGAAGGTCGGCTATAATGTCATGAAGCACCTCCTGAGATAAAACACGATTCCTCGCGAGACTGGTTCATTTACACAAGTAAATAAGGGTGATACAGAAATGCGATGGAAAATAAGCGCGTTCTTAATTGTAGCTATCCTGGCATTGTCCACGGTAGCTGCAGTGCAGGCTTGTGCCTGCATAGAACCTTGTGGCACAAAAGTTGTGCAATGTGACCAGGACAGTACATTTGCACTTGAGAGAAACTGTCCGGCCGAAATCGTGCTAAGCGATCATGGTACATATTACATTGATCTTACACCGTACGACTATGCCATATCGGAAGGAGATGTCAGGATCACCTGGTATCACAACAACTATGGGCCAAACACAATGGTCGGCGTTGATGACATTGGCGGAGATGCAGGAGACCAGATCGTTGAGGTCCTTGATGAGTATCCGTTAGTTTGCTTCCTGGACATCAAAGATGACGGCTTTGACATTGAAGATCCTGTGTACTTTGACCTGGATGGCGACACAGAAATCACTCCTGGTGACATTAGGGTAACTGCTTCTCCGGCTCTTGACGTGTACAATGAAAATGGTGTACTTATCTATGAAGCCGGCGAATTTGGTGAGAAGTGGACAGTTGTAGCCTTTGGGGATAAAGACACTATAGATCCGTTTGAAGACCTTTGTTACATAGGTTGCGGATACCTCGACGAACTCGTAGGGTTCGTAGATTCCGACTGTGATGGCGAGTGGAGCGCAGGTGACAAACTCTACCTGAACCAGCCACACGATGAACTCAACCACCACTTTGACTATTTCGCCACAATCGGAGACGTCAGGCTTTACATCCCGCTTGATGACGAATGTGTACCGGAATGCGGCACCAAGGTGCTTCAGGGCGACTTTGACGCCACCTACGCCCTCATGGTTTTCGGTGAGGTCGATAGTGTTGGTGTGGAGGAGTCTATCAACGGAGACGCAAACCTTCCACAGATTGGAACATTCAATGATGTAGAGGTCTATCTTGATATGGATGGGGATGGAGAAGTTTCTGTTGGTGACATCAGGCTTTCAAGCGTATCCAACCACTACGAACCAAACACCAAGGTAGCCGAATGTGACTACTACGACCTCGGGCACCAGCTGTGCTTCCCGGATCAGAATGACATCATCCACTACTATGACTTTGATGCCAATTACGGTTACTCACTTGTAGACCCCATATACATCGACCTCGACTACAATGATTACGTATCAAACGGCGACATCAGGCTGTCTCAGGTTCCTGTGATAGACACTCCAGCCTACATGGCAGGCGATATTGGAATGCAGTGGTCTGTTGTGGTTGCCGGACCCGGAGTTGTAGATGATGACGATGCAGGCTGGTATCTTGAGGAAGTGCCAAATGCATATGGTGAAAATGCATGCGTATGGGAGTTGCTCGGATATGTTGACTCCGACTGCAGCGGGGATTGGACCTGCGTGGACAAGCTGTACCTGCAGCAGATGGTAGAGACTGATGAAAACCACGCACTGCCACACAACAAGTTCGTGACCATCGGTGACCTCAGGATCTACGTCCCACCTGAAGCAATCGAGGAAGAAGGATGGTACGACTGTGGCACGAAAGTCACGATGTGCGACATCGACGTGACACACGCTCTCTACTGGTGGCCATTAATGAATGATGATCTGTGTATTGACATCGGATTCTTTGACAAGAACGACAATGATGAATTCGATGTTGGTGAGGCAGCATACATTGACATGGACGGTGATGGAGAAGTTTCAATTGGTGACATCAGGTTGACAGAAGCGGTCTGCAAGTATACAACTTACCCGCCAAACACCAAGGTACTCGACCAGCACGCTGAGGACCTTGAGCGTGCCCTTAACTTCGGGCCCGGATATTGTGATGGAGAATTCGGATTCGGATACCTCTTCTTCGTAGACCTGAATGACAACGATGTCTATGATGTGACCGACCCGCTGTACATTGAAACCGATATGATTGATTGGGATGCATTCCCGATAATTGAAGACGTAGGACCAAGCCCCGGCGACATCAGGCTCACCCAGGTACCTGTGGTCGACGGACCGTTCGGACCTGCTGGTTCTATCGGTGAAGCATTTTCACAGATCGAAATTGGAGACAGGGACCTTAGCTGGCAGTTCTTCAAGAACACCGACCCTGAAGGCATGTGCATAATCAACCCTGTGGAATGGTACATCTCAATCTTCGATGTTGACTGCAGCGGTGACTGGACATGCAGTGATATCCTGTACCTCAAGCAGATCACCGAATGTCAGGACATCATGCATGCCGGATTTGTAACAGCAGGTGACTTCAGGCTGTTCGTTCCGCCGGAATATATTGATGAAGACCCGCAGGAGCCACCAGTGGAACCTGAATACAACCCGTACGATGCAAACGAGGACTGCATAATACAGATCGATGAAATGATGGACGCAATCGGAGACTGGAAAGCAGGATCCCTGTCGATGGAAGACATGATGGAAGTCATCTGTTACTGGAAAGCAGGGACTCCGTATTGTTGAGAACCAAATGCCACCTGAGAGGCACTAATCTGCCTCTCAGCTACACTTACTTGGGGGAAAGATTATGAATAAAGCAATTATGACGATTGGAATTGTAGCAATGCTGCTTTTAGCGGCATTACCTTTGGGGGCATCAGCTACAGGTTCCTCTAATGTCTGCAGGGATCTTCCATCGGGTGATCTGGCACCAGGTTCAACGATTACCGTCTCACTGGGTGTAACGGTGGGTTCTGCCACATACTACGCCATTGACGAGGAAGTTCCTGAAGGCTGGACAGTAACCGGTGCAAGTGGCAGCGGGGACTACACCAAAGATCCGGGGCACGTCAAGTGGGTAATCACAAGCGGTGCAGCAGACACGACATACACCTACACCGTAGAGATTCCCGAAGATGCCAGCGGAGCATATACCTTTAACGGCGAATTTATGATGGAGGGGATGGCAGACCCTGCAGCAATCGACTGTGACACACAGGTCAATGTTGCAGATGATGTCACCGGAGGAGACGACTGCAGCAATGTGTGCAGGGACCTCCCCGAAGAAGACCAGGCACCCGGCTCGACGATTACCGTCAAACTGGACGTGACAGTGGACTCTGCCACATACTACGCCATTGACGAGGAAGTTCCTGAAGGCTGGACAGTAACCGGTGCAAGTGGCAGCGGGGACTACACCAAAGATCCGGGGCACGTCAAGTGGGTAATCACAAGCGGTGCAGCAGACACGACATACACCTACACCGTAGAGATTCCCGAAGATGCCAGCGGAGCATATACCTTTAACGGCGAATTTATGATGGAGGGGATGGCAGACCCTGCAGCAATCGACTGTGACACACAGGTCAATGTTGCAGATGATGTCACCGGAGGAGACGACAGCAATGTGTGCAGGGACCTCCCCGAAGAAGACCAGGCACCCGGCTCGACGATTACCGTCAAACTGGACGTGACAGTGGACTCTGCCACATACTACGCCATTGACGAGGTTGTTCCTGCAGGATGGACAATAACCGGTGCAAGCGGTAGTGGGGACTACAACTGTGAACCGGGGCACGTCAAGTGGGTAATCACAAGCGGTGCAGCAGACACGACATACACCTACACCGTAGAGATTCCTGAAGAAGCTTGTGGAACGTACACCTTTGACGGCGAGTTCATGATGGAAGGGATGTCTGAACCTGCAGCAATCGACTGTGACACACAGATCAATGTAGCAGAAGTAGTGCTTCCCGACGGCCTATGTCTCACTGCTGGCTGGAACTTCGTATCCATCCCGTATACACTGGAGAAACCGGCCTTTAAAGATGTCCTCTGCGGTTTATCTGATGTTGTTACGTGTGTCCAGTACTATGACGCATCTGCAACTTGCACTGCCGATAAATGGGTGCACTCACTGAGTATGAACTGGGAACCTTTGAAAGGGTACTGGATTTATGCCAAGGAAGACTGCTGTATCCCGGCAGAAAAACTCGTCAGGAAGCAGACAAATAACGTCCTTCCGGCACTCAAGTTGTATCCTGGCTGGAATGCTGTCGGTTCTCCCGAAACAAGCACTCAATATGCAAACTGTGCGTTTGTAACCGTTGAAGGCTACTACTCAAAGGTTGTGGGCCCATGGGTATGTGATAATGGATACTGGGACTACCAGTACACCGGTTACAAAAACGGGTGCAGTGACACATGTTACGATGAGACCCATATGACAGTGGATCTCTTCCCCGTATATCCGTACAAAGGGTACTGGATGTATGTGACAGATGACTGCTGCACACTTGCCTGAAATCGGATCCCGGTAAAGGAGACAAATGAAAAGAAAAATTAAGGAATGTGGTGGGTTTCCAAAACTCACCATGCACATTTTTTATGGACGGTGACCTTATGATAAGGAGCAAAAAATTATTGATTAAGTTTACAATAATAATTCAGACCCTGATGTTATTATTTGCGGCGGTAGTGGTCCCTGCTGTAGCAGATGATTCTCAGGGAGCGATACCTGAGCGGCCCATTAATGTTGATGGGGAAATATATGTAAATGGAGAAAAAGCACCCGAAGGAACTCTGATTACCGTCAAAGTCAACGGTGAAGATGTAGGTTCCACTGTAGTGACGACTGAAGGAGTGTACGGAGACGGTTTCGGCAACAAACTTCCAATTCCCTGTGAACTGGAAGATTATAGTGACCTTGAATTTTACATAAACGGTGAAAAAGTAAAAGTGGATCCTGTAATTAATACTAATGATATTGATTCCGACGGATTCCTGACTCTGAAAATTAACGCTGAAGTATCCGAGGAAAACGCCAAGCCAAAAGTTTCCGGAGGCATGGGCGGTTCTTTCAAAGCAGCAGCTGAAGAACCCGAAACAGGAAGCATCAGTCAGGAGGAAGCTGCCATAAATGACATAGAGTCTGAAGCTCCCCTTGGAATTGAAGAAGCCGCCACCTCCAGCGCACATGAAAAATCAATTCCTGTTGACGAAGGCTCCAACACTATGCTGATAATTGCATGTGGCCTTGGGCTGTTACTGGCCGCTGGACTTCTAATGTATAAATCAAAGAAGAAACAGAAGGAATGAGATCGGAAGGAACATAACCTAAAAAAGCAGTAACAAAAATGAACGTGGTATTCTTCGAATAGCAGGCTCAAATAAATGAAAGTACTTTTCAAGTCACAGTACTTTCATGCCAATAAAATGAATTTGGGGGCCTCCTTCCTATCTCTTTCAAAAACGACGTCAGGATTTTTCTCATCAACTCAACCGAAAAAGAGTTTTCATCTAGACGTAAAAGCAGTCCTGTTGCCTCAAACAGGAGCTCAACATCTTTTTTGTAGCCTTGCACCTTGTAGAATTAATGTTTCCTGGTTTTTTGAGTGAGTATCCCTCCCAAAAACCAATTAATACATTGAATTGAATCATCTTATCAGGGAATACGAAGAAGAGCCACATTCATTCCCTGCCCTCTGAAAATTTAAATGAATCTTCACCAAGGATTTATTTTTAAAGTGAACTTTCTATATAGAGTTAAACTGGGGCATAACCCGGAAAAAAGAGTGGTATAACAATTTTATATCAAGTAGCCAAATACTGATTCCTTAAGGCAAATACAGGATTATAAGGCAATTTCCCTGTATGAAGATTTGATAGTAATATAGAAGTTGTATAACCCACCGCTAAATCTGACATTGAATCGAGAATTGAGAAACTTGAAAAGAAGGTATTAAAAAACCATATAATCAAAAAAGAAGGATTTAAAAGGGTATGGGCCCGCTGAGATTCGAACTCAGGATCCCCGCCGTGTAAAGGCGATGTCATGACCGACTAGACCACGAGCCCATTTTGCCATTCACATGCATTTTCAGAAGCTTGCTCTTAATGCAAGACCAAAAAGGCATTAGTTATATATATTGTTTTTGATTGCAAATGAACTTTAGAAAAGAATACAGGGCAAGTTTCTCATATTCTTTAAAGGGATTGCATCTAATTTAGGATGATATCAGGGTAGAATCTAAAAAAATGATAGAATTAGCCCCGAAAAAATATATTTTCCCAAAAAGTGGGGTTTTCAGCCATCCACAAAAAACCAGAGTGGAACAGAGCAACAAATATTTATAGTATATCAACATGAAAGGTATTTGTGAGCGGGTCTCTATTTTGTAAGATAACCCCAACCCCCCAACACCCCCAATTCATACTCCCCAACCCGCTCACTATGATTCTTACTGATTCTTACTGATTTTCGTAATGATTAATGTACCGACTTTTTCTCCGATAACCCTATAACCGGCGAAAGTGAGTGTTTATTCAGATGGGCAGAAGCGGTATTCCTGCCTTTAATCCTTGCATCCGGAGATTAGCATAAAGAGAAAATTATATATATTCAATATAAAATTGTCACGTTCCGAATGCAAGACTCTCGTCCCCATAGAAAACTCAAAAAGCTATTCATTTTTTTCAGCTGACATCCCCACTGCCAGATAAACCAGGCAATTAATACTAAAAAGTTCAAAAAAAAGATTAAAACAAAAAAGGATTCAACCCAAAAATAGAAATCCTCCTCCAATGCTCCCTCAATGCTTTTACACTTCATTTTTGCACCCGGCCTGTAACTTGTCACAGGAAAAACCGACTTTCTTCAGAAGGGCAAATACCCTTTAAATAACTCTTTGAATTGGAGAGAAATACGTGCATGTAGCTTATTTTGCCATATCGAAAGAGCCACATATTGAAAGACGGACGAGAGGACCTGGGAGAACATTTTTAAAAATAAAGATACATGCCCGAATTATAAAATATACAATATATAAGGAAAAAGTATTTATATGATGTGATGGTACAGATGCTCTGTGAGCGGGTCTCTTTTCAAAGTATAACCCCCCAAACTCATATCCCCCAACTATTCCCCCAAATATTCCCAAAAACACTCCAACCCGCTCACACCTTCTTTTCAACCTTTCTGGCCACTTTTCGAACTTTTCCTGAAACCTGAGAGAAACATCCCATTCTCTTTCCAGGCCTGGTTATGCATTGCCTGCCATCTGCATCCGCACGCGTACTCCGGATTCCACCCCGCTCACTTGAGACTGCAAAAGTTCCTGCAGAAAATGTTATCCTTCAAAATATATTATCCATTATGTCAACGAGTAAAAATATTTTTTAATATATTAAAAAAGTATTTATAAGTAAATTTCCATATATAGTCTATGTGAGCGGGTCCATACCCCCACTTCCCAAGAACATCCCCAAAACTTCTTCTTTTAAGTCAACCCCCAGACTCGCTCACACAAAAATTCCCCAAATAATTCTGTAGCTATTCCGACTTCTAAGCCACAAAAGACCTGAAAAATGATTTAAAAGTCGAACAGTGTTTTTTGCGTTTTCTGTTCGGCTTTTTTAGGAGCTTCGCTTTCCACTTCAGGAAGGCCTGCCGACTCCGTGCCCTCGGAAGCTTTCTTTTCAGAAAGCTTCGGGACCACAGAAGTTTTCTTATTTGGAAAGGTCGAATCGGTAAAGGCATTCTTTTCCGGAAGTGGCGGGCCAGCAGGGACTTTCCTTTCCACTGGGTCCAAAACAGTAATGGCATTCCTTTCTTCAGTTACGGAATCAGCTGAGCCCCTCTTTTCAGAAACTCCAGAACCTGAAACCTTTCGGTCCGGAAAATTACATTCAAGAGCTTTACTTTCAGAATTATTACTTTCAAAGGCCTTACTTTCCACGTATTCAAAGCCGACAAAGGACTTCTTTTCTTCTGTTTCCGGTTTCCGGGGTTCTTCAGGGGAAGCAGCAAACCCGAAATTAAGGGTCCTCTGCTTTCCTTCAGAATCTGGAGAAACATGTATATCGAGTCCGGTGACAACTGAGATCTCAGGAAGGGAAGAGGCCTTTTTTGCGGGCTCTGATGGAGCCGGACAGTCCAGAGACATCTGCTTTTTCCCTGGTTTTTCCGGTTGCTTGAAGAATTCGGGTTCCCTGGCCCCCTCTTTGTCCCCGCTAATCAGCAAAGCCTGGGCCTCATCATAGATTTTCTGGAGCTTTTTGCTAGCCTTGCTGCTTCCCGAAAGGTACATTAACTCTTCAAGTTCAAGCCCGAGGCCTGCCGCGATGTCAACAGCATAAGCCTCATCATTTAGCATCCGGGAATAAAGCCCAAGCAGGCTGCTCCTGGAATAGTGCATGGACTCAAAGGAATGTACCCCTACCTTTGAAGCAATATTATCCCGCATGTCCCGTTTTGACCGGGTCTGCCCGAGCCTCTTCCAGAGCGAAGGCTGCTGGTACTTGATAAAGCCGGGGTAGGGCCTGGACTTCGAAAGTGAGGCCCCGCAGACCATAAGCATGCTGGCATACCTCCACATCCGGTAGTTCTGGCGTCTCTTTACGCGCCCCAGGTAGAGGTCCGCCTTTGAGAGATAATCAAAGCCTGTCCTGATGTCGTCGAGTTCGCCGCCTTTTCCCGCATACTGGATAGGCAGGTTTTCATCGATCCAGTGCACCAGGTCTTCCGGGCTTTCGTCAAGCCCGCGTGAAGCTTCAAGGGCCTTTTTGCAGTCAGTGCTCTTGAAGATCTTCTGCATTGCCTTGAAAATATTGTCCTTTACGTCCCTGCCTGCCGTACTGATGTCTTCGGCTTCCAGAACCTGTCTCCCGCTGGCTGCAGCCTGGAGGTCGTTCATGGCACTCCGGAGGTCTCCTCCCGCATTTTCCGCAATCTGCTGGACCGCTTCGGGGCTACAGCGGATGCCCTCGGCATCGCAGACCTTCTTCAGAGCCGGGACCATGGAACGGCTCTGCACTGACCCGAACTTGATTTCCAGGCAGAGCCCCCGGATTGTAGGGGTGAGCCCGTAAACGTCGTTTGCAATAAGTACGATCGGATGAAGCGTATTTTTAATGATCCCGGATATCGCCCGCATCCCGCCCCGGTCCGCGGTCCCGTGGATATTGTCCGCTTCATCCAGAATGATCAGGCGTTTTCCCCCAAAGAGGGTGTTCATAGAAGCTGCCGACCCCGCAATTTTCTCGATCACGGCTTCGGTCCTCTGGTCGCTTGCGTTAAGCTCAATAGCCTCCCAGCCCATATCCCGGGCAAGGGCGTGGGCACTGGACGTTTTCCCAATCCCTGCAGGCCCCTCGAGGATCACAGCCCTCTTCTCGGGGATGCCCGAAAGCCACTCCTCAGCCCAGCTCCGGAAATCATGCACTGCCTTTTTGTTCCCCACAATATCCGCGAGGGTCTGGGGGCGGTATTTCTCAGCCCATTCGATTGCCGACGTCATCTTAAACCATACCAATAAAAAGAGAACTCATTATTAACCTTATATGTTTAATTTTTTTTATTATGTATAAGGCTTTTCATGCTATACCTTCTGATACTGATTCTGGATAAAGAAGTTTAATTTTACATGCCAGTCTGTGTTAAAATTATTTCTGGTCATGATAATAAAAGGGCTGAAGTTGCCATATCTACCCACAAAGAAAATAGGCGAAAATTAATTAATGTTTGTGCCTGTTCTTCTTTGAACTACCTAAAAATCGTATTCTTAGAACTACCTTAAATCTTACCAAAAAGTAATGATCTGCAGTTCTGATCGACATGGAAAATAATGGCATGGATGCCCTCCTGAAGGCTATCGAAAGCCGGGCCCGGATAAACAGGGCAAGGGTGGCTATGGGAATCAGGGAGCCTACCCCCAAAATTCTTGAAAGTGCATGGAGAGCCCAGGAAATGGGCTTTGCACAGGTCGTCCTTGTAGGAAACAAAAAGGAGATCGACGAGATAGGGACCAAACTTGAGGTAATTGACACCGAAGACCCTGAAAAAGCCCTTTCCGACCTCCTGGTTTCAAGACAGGTCGATGCTGCAATCAGGGGGACTGCCAAAGCCTCAGGAGCCCTTTCCGAACTAAAACAGGCTCTAGGCATGAAGAAAGTATGCCGGCTTGCCCTGCTCCTGACGGTTGACGGGACACCTTTCTTTCTCGCCCCTGTGGGAATCGATGAAGGTAACTCCATTGCAGACAAACTCCGAATGATAAGCCTGGGTGCCGAACACATAAGGAGGTTCGGGATTGAGCCTGCAGTCGGCGTGCTTTCCGGGGGCAGGATGGGCGATATCGGGAGGGACCGCCGGGTTGACCGGACCCTTGCGGACGGGGAGCTAGTAACAAGGAGAGCCCTTGAAATGGGGATTAATGCAAAGCACCATACCATTCTTATAGAAGATGCCATAAAGGAGTCAAACTTTATCCTTGCCCCGGACGGGATTTCTGGAAACCTGATCTTCCGGACCATCGCTTTCCTGGGAGGAGGAGACGGACTCGGGGCTCCGGTGCTTATGGATGATTACGTGTTTGTGGACACTTCAAGAGTAGGCGGACATTTCACGAAAGCCATAATGCTTGCAAGTGCACTTTCCCACCTGAACAAAGAAAGGAAAAAAGATTCGTTAAAGGAAATTCATTGAAAGAAATTCATTGAAAGAAATTCATTGAAAGAAATTCATTAAAGAGATTTATTGGAAATAATCAAGGGAATTTCATTAAAGGTGATTTATTGAAGGTTATTGCAGATAACTGGCCGGTGGTAAAAGGAGATTACATTGTAGGAAACCCCGAAGCCAGGGTTGCGGTTGTGACCCTGGCAAGCCACCTCGAAGCCTATCCGGAAGTCGCCCTCTGGGGGAGCTCAAAAACCGAAAACCTGGGGGTCGAAAAAATCATAGTGAATACGATTTCGAATTCTAACATAAGGTATATCCTGGTCTGCGGAGCCGAATCAAGGGGCCACCTGGCAGGCCATTCCCTCCTTGCAATTCATGCAAACGGTATCGATGAAAGGGGAAGAATTGTAGGCTCCGAAGGTGCAATTCCCTTCATAGAAAACATCTCAGCAGAAGCCGTCGAGCGCTTCCAGCAGCAGGTTGTCCTGATCGACCGCATAGGGCTCACCGACCAGGAAGAAATCCGGAAAATCGTGGACGACTACAAAAACCGGGAAGAAGCCTATCCGGAAGAACCCCTTGTCGTCTGTTCCCTGAAAAAAAGGCAGGTTTCCCTTGTAGCTCCGGTTTCCGGGGACGTGATAATTTCCGGAGAATTCGTAATGGATGCAAAGGCAGGAATTATCTGCCCGGCTGAAAGTCTCTGAGCCCTGGGAAAATACTTTTAGTTTTTAATATATTTCATACTTTATGAGCACCCGAAAACAGCGTTAACAGCCCAGCATTTACAAACATTTAACATAAAGAGAAATCTGCCAGAAAGGAACTGATTCATTAGCAGGTTGATTTTTAACAGGTTGATTCATTAGCAGGTTAATTTTGAGGGAGTAAAGATGTTTAAGTTCCAGAAAGAACAGGAAATCGTTAACATTGCAGGAGTAAAGATAGGCGGGCAGCCAGGAGAGCTCCCGACCGTGCTTGCAGGGACTATTTTTTACAACAAACACGGCATTGTGGAAGACGCTGCAAAAGGGCTTTTTGACCGGGCCGCTGCCGAAGAGCTTGTGAATCTGCAGGAGGCGGGTTCGGAAGAGACCGGAAACCCGCACATGGTCCATATCTACGGGACCACTCCGGAGAGCATCGCCCGCTACATTGATTTTATCGCTGAAATTTCGGACGCCCCCTTCCTGGTCGACTCCTCCGAAGGAAATGTGCGCTCCTTTGCAGCTGAGTACGTGAGCGAGGTAGGGCTTGCGGACAGGGCGGTCTACAACTCCATAAACATGAGCATCACCCCTTCCGAAATCGAGGCCCTTGCCCTCTCCGACATCGACAGCTCAATCATCCTGGGTTTCAATGCGGTTGACTCTTCCTTGCAGGGCAGGATGGAGATGCTGGAAACCGGGGCAGGCCTCCTGGAAGAGGGGCTGCTTCCCATAGCTGACAGGTGCGGGATAGTCAACAAGCTGATTGACCCCAGCATTACCCCCATGGGAAACGGGGCAGGAATTGCCCTCAGGATGACCATCACCGCAAAAGCAAAATGGGGACATCCCACTGGCTCGGGAATCCATAACGCCCCTTCCGCCTGGAACTGGTTGAAGCAGCAGAAAGAAAAAGACCCCGTCCTGTACAAAATTTGCGACATCGGTTCAACCTGCCTGCAGCAGGCCGCTACCGGGGACTTCATCCTCTACGGGCCAATCGAATACGCTCCCTACATCTTCCCCATGGCTGCCATGGGCGATATCATGATCGCAGAGGCTGTCGCAGACCTTGACATAGAACCCGCTTCCCGGCACCCTATCCACCTGCTTGTCTGAATGAAGCAGCAGGCCGGGTCTAAAGCTGAAATCCCGGCCTCCAGCTGCCTTCATTCCCTTTTTATTTCTTTGTACCTTTTTATTTCTTTGTAAATATCAACTTCATCCGGGGAGGGGCCTTTTCTGCAGTTCCGGAAAAGCTTTCCTGCAGAACCGCTTTCGGTAACAGAACTAATTTAAGGAACTGTGCTTCCAAAAGTATTTACTTTTTTGAATTAAATCCATATCATAATTTTCCGTAATTGGGGTCTATCCTATATTTTCAAAATCAGGGGAGTGGTATACTGGCCATAATTAAAAATAAAACCCGGCATAATATCCGTTTTGTCGCTTACAGGGCTGACGGGACCCAGATGCACCAGAAAGCTACCAAAATTCCGCCGGACCAGAGCCGCTACGTGAGCAAGGAATACGTGGGGGACATTGACTGGTTCATCATCACGGCTTTTCTGCCAGAAAGCACTATCGAAGACCATGTGGACGTGGACATCCTGCCGGCCGTAAGGGACGGGGACGATGCCCTTTCCTTTGCCAAAGTGGGGATCGAAGAAAAGTACGTGTTTATCGAAGACATTGAAAAGAAAGAGTTCCGCTTCTATCAAGACGAAGAGGAACCGGAAGGGGAAATCCACGGCTGGTAAGAGCCCACGACTGCTGAGTATTGAGGACGCTAAAGCCAGGCATTTCAAAACCGGCAAAACCTTTTCCCAAAATTTCTTTTCATGCCCTATTTCTGAGATTTTTCTAATGCCCTATTTTTGAGCCTTTTATTTTCCGGTTCTCTTGCAAGGTTTCTATTAAAACATAATATTCGGGCTTAATATTCCAGGCTTCTTCCCCTCTTACATCCTTACCGGTTACATTGCTACCTAAATCCCAATTTTAACCAGTCTTATATTCTTACCGGTCTTACATTCTTACCTGTAAGTTCCCACATCTCCAGTCCCTTCAGCCGGGCCGCCCCTGCCGCGTGCACACTGGATGCAGACACCTTTTTCAGGGTCCATACAGCGGCTGCACACTAATTTTCCGCATAAGGGACAGGTGTACAGCTTTGCCGAACGACCGCAAATTGCGCATAATCCCATCACTTCCACAAGTTCAACTCCCATTTTTTCTAAACAAAAGATGGACTTTGGGCACTTATAAACGTTTCTCGATGTCTTCTATGCAGGGAACTCTGATTTGTGAAGAATCTCAGCAGGGAGAACTTTGAATCAGGATAAAACCCGATAAAAAGAAAATTCCCGACAAAAAACTCACAAAAAGAAGCTCATAAAAAAGCTCACAAAAGAAGCTCATAAAAAAAGAAAAATCAGAGGAGGAAAAGCTCCTCCTGTATGGAATTTAACTGGCATGTGCTCTTGAATCAGTCCACTATTCCACCGGTATTTGCGGAGTGCACGGCGCGCTGGTAGCGGGCCAGGTAGCCGGTGACTTCCTTTTTCGGGGGCACGAAGGCTGCCCTTCTCTTCTCGAGTTCCTCTTCAGAAACCTTAAGGTTCAGGGCCCTCTTAGAGATGTCTATTTCGATCAGGTCGCCTTCCTTCACAAGGGCGATAGGTCCGCCTTCACTGGCTTCGGGGGAGACGTGCCCGATGCAGGGCCCTCGGGTCCCGCCCGAGAAACGGCCGTCAGTGATCAGGGCAACGGAAGAGAGCAGGCCCATACCTCCTATTGCGGCAGTGGCTGCGAGCATCTCCCGCATTCCGGGGCCTCCTTTCGGGCCTTCATAGCGGATGACTACAATGTCTCCGGGCTTCACATCGCCTGCAAGGATACTCTGCATGGCATCTTCCTCACAGTCGTAGACCCGGGCAGGGCCGGTGTGGACGTGCATTTTCGGGTCCACTGCAGCCTGCTTCACAACCGAGCCGTCAGGGGCAAGGGTGCCTTTGAGCACTGCAATCCCGCCTTCGACATGTTTCGGGTTTTCCAGGGTCGTGATGATTTCCGCATTGAGCTTCGGGTTAACGATTTCATATTCTTCCAGGTTCTCCCCGATGGTCTTCCCGTTCACAGTCAGCTCGTCCAGGTTGAGTTTTGGAGCCAGCCGCTGGAGGACTGCCTGGACCCCGCCTGCCCGGTCGAAGTGGAGCATAAAATTCGGGCCGCCAGGGCGGAGGGAAATCAGGTGGGGGGTTGTCCTGCTCAGTTTGTCAAAAGCCTCAAGGGGGAGTTCGAGCCCGAACTCGTGGGCAAGGGCCGGGAGGTGAAGGGTGGTATTTGTGCTGCCCCCTACCGCCATATCCACCATAATGGCGTTTTCAAAGGACTTCAGGGTCACGAGTTTCCTGGGGGTGATGTTTTCTTTTACGAGCTGCACGATGCGCTCCCCTGACTCCTTTGCAAGGCGCATCTTCTTTGCGTCCACGGCGTGAGCTGTGGCACAGCCCGGAAGGCTCAGCCCCAGGGCTTCGGTCATGCAGGCCATGGTGTTTGCCGTAAACATCCCGGCACAGGACCCTGCCCCTGCGCAGGAGAGGTCTTCAAGCCTTTTGAGCTCGGCTTCGGACATCTTGCCTGCCCTGTAGGCCCCGACCCCTTCGAAGACGGAAATAAGGTCCGTGTACTGGTCGTCCACATAACCCGGAAGCATGGGCCCCCCGGTCACAACAATTGAAGGAATGTCAAGCCTGCCCGCAGCCATGAGGTGCCCGGGCACGATCTTGTCGCAAGTTGGAATCAGGACCATACCGTCAAACTGGTGGGCTCTAACCATAAGCTCGATAGTATCTTCTATGACCTCACGGCTTGGGAGGGAGTATTTCATGCCCTCATGCCCCATTGCGATCCCGTCGCAGACCCCGATGGTATGGAACTCGAAGGGCACCCCACCGGCATTCCTGATCCCTGCTTTCACAGCCTCAGCAAGTTTGTCAAGATGGATGTGACCCGGGATTATGTCATTCCAGGAATTGACCACCGCGATGAACGGCTTCTTCATCTCGGAATCCGTGACCCCGGTAGCTTTCAGGAGGGAGCGGTTGGGGGCACGCTCGGGCCCCTCTTTGATAATGGCACTTCTCATTGTGAATCTCCTTATGATCTTAAGGTGTATAGAATAGGAAAAACGTTCATAGTATAAACAGGTTGGGGACGAAAAGAGGAGAGAAAAAAGGAGGAAGAAAAGGGAAAAAGAAAAAGAGAGGAGAAAAAAGGAAAGGAAGAGGAGAAGGAAGGGGAAGGAAGTAGAAGAAAGGAGAAGAAAGGAGAAGGGAGGAGGAGGAAGTAGAAGGATGGAGAAGAAAGGAGAAGGAAGTAGGAGGAAGTAGAAGGAAGTAGAAGGAAGTAGAAGGAAGTAGAAGGAAGGAGAAGAAAAGGGAGAAGAAAGGTGTTAAAAAGAGGAAAAAGAAAAGCCTGCCAGCATAATACCGCAAAGAAAAAAAATCAACCGGAAAACGTGGAAGAAAGCAGTTAATTGATAACATGGATTTCTTTCCTAAAAATAAGATGGCAAAACCCGGAAAAAAGTCCTTTTTGAACCACTAAAGCCAGCATAAAAATAGGACAAAAAGGCAATTTAATATAATTTTATCCTAATATTTATATACTTAATCAGGAGTTTTGTTGATTAGTGCATAGTGAACGGGCCTACCCTCTTAAACCTACATCTACAAGATCACTCCCAACAAGACGAACAGACAACTACCATCAAACAAGACCACAACAGGGTTTTACCCGTTCACATAATATTTCCTTTAAGAATCTGCGCTTTTTTAAACCCCTATTTTCCTTCCTAAAAGTGTCTTGAAATTTTCCGTAATCGGAAACATTTGTTCTGTAAATATCCTTACGAGAAACGTGATTCCGTAAGACTCCATGTTTTGCTTATGCAACCCTGGGACCCCGAAATTTATGCTTCAAGCTCTTCGGCCCGGAAAAACCGGGGGCTCGAACTCATCCGGAAGCTGTCCATCCGGCGGGAAGAAAAAGTTCTTGATGTCGGCTGCGGAGACGGAAAACTCAGCAACGAAGTTGCAGGCAACCTTCCCGAAGGCTCAGTCCCTGGAATCGACCTTTCCGAATGGATGGTAAGGCTGGAAATCGAAGCATGTGCAGAGAAATGAAACAAAAGCAGACAGAAACGGGGTGATAAGGCCTATGGCAGACCTTATCACAGTTCCATCTCTGGCTCATTTGTGGAGGTTTGATGTTTTGCCTTTTGTGCCACTTTTGTTTTTACCACATTTCCACTTCTACTACTTTTGGGTTTTGCCATTATGGGTTTTGCCATTTCTGGGTTTTGCTAGTTTTGAGTTCATTCCGTATATTCGTGTCTTTTAACTCCGCTTTTTCGCCATTTGTGCCATTTTTTCCTGCGAGTTTTCCATCTGTTAAGCCATTTTTGGCCCCTGCACCCATTTTAGTTGTTGATGTTCCGATTTTCCCCCGTTTTATGCTCTTTTCGGAATCTCCTGTCCGAGGGTTCATGAGGGGGGGTTCGTGCGGGGGTCAATTCTTATCGGCCAGCCGGAGGTCCTGCTGATGGTGTGTGATGGAAGTTTTTATTCTCCGGCTTCTGTATTCAGCACGTTTACGGAGTACGGAATCTTGTTACCTATTTTATATTATATAAAACTAATGCCTACGTAAGTTAGAAGTAGCTATTTTACATATACCGAGAAAACTGATATTTGATAAAAGCCCATTTATATATAGAGGAAGAAAACCGGCAGATAAACAAAGATATGGTAGCTTCCGTGCGGGGGTTGAAGAAATGGGCAGCGAGAATTCGAGAGATGATAACGAAATTCCAGAGCAGGACAGCAAGTCCGGGGTACCTGTCTCCAATGAAAGAGGAGAAGCACTCAGGGAAGCCCTGGAAAGGGAAAAAGCCCTGAAAACCATTATCAACAACAGCCCTGTGGTGGTTTTCCTCTGGAAGAACGAAGAGAAATGGCCTGCTGAATTTGTTTCTGAAAACGTCACACAGCTTGGGTACGCGGTAGAGGACTTTGTCTCGGGCAGGGTTCTTTACGGGGACATCATCCTTCCCGAAGACCTCCCAAAAGTAGAAGAGAAACTTGAAAGAAGGATCATGGAAGGGGCCAGGGACTTCAGCATGGAGTACAGGATCCGGACAAAAGCCGGAGACATGCGCTGGGTGAACGAAAGGACATTTATCCAGAGGGACCCGGACGGAAAGGTGAGTTACTTCCAGGGCATAGTGATGGATGTCACAGGGCGGAAGATGAGTGAAGACAGGTTGAAAAAAGCCCTTGAAATGCAGGAGATCATGAAAACAGTGATAAACAACAGCCCTGCAGTGGTCTTTCTGTGGGAAAATAAAGAAAACTGGCCTGCCGTCTTTGTCTCAGAAAACGTTACCCAGATTGGGTACCTGGTAGAAGACTTCATCTCAGGCAAGGTCCTTTACGGACAGATCATCCACCCGGATGACCTCCCGAAAGTCGAAAAAGAGCTTGAGGAAAGGATAACCGAAGGGGCCGTAGACTTTAACATGGAGTACAGGATCTTTACGAAAGCCGGAGACCTGCGCTGGGTAAACGAAAGGACATTTATCCACAGGAACGAAGAGGGGGAAGTGATCCGTTTTGAGGGGATCGTGCTTGACGTAACGGGAAGAAAAGAGAACGAAGAAGCCCTGAAAAAAGCCCTCGAAATGCAGGAAGCGCTTAAGACCGTAATCAACAACAGCCCTGCAGTGGTCTTTTTATGGAGAAATGAAGAAAACTGGCCCGCAGAACTGGTTTCCGAAAACGTCACACAGTTCGGGTACACCGCAGAAGACTTCCTCTCAGGAAAAGTGCTTTACGGAAGCATCGTCCACAGGGACGATATAGCTGCGGTTACCTCTGCCCTTGAAAACTGTATAAGGGAGGGGCACGAATCTTTCGAAATGGAATACAGGATCTTCACCCGGAAAGGGAACATGCGCTGGGTCGATGAAAGGACTTTTATCCAGCGGGACAGCGAGGGAAAAGCGACCCATTTCCAGGGCATAGTCGTGGATGTAACCGAACGAAAGGAAGCCGGGGAAATGCTTGAAATCCAGAGGGAGCTCGGGATGAGCCTTAGTACCACCTGGAACCTCCAGGCAATGCTCAAGCAGATCCTGAATGCTTGCCTGCGGATAAACGGACTGGACGCAGGGGGTATTTATCTTAAAGACGAACTCCTGGACCAGATAAACCTGGTAGCCCACGGGGGGATTTCCTCCGAATTTGTAGAAAAGGTCTTGAGATATAAAGCCGATTCCAGGGAAGCCAGGCAGATCTGGACTGAAAAACCCGTCTACAAGCTAGATTTTTACTCGGAAAAAATGGGTGATGCAGTAAGGAAGGAAGGCATCACGGCAGTCGCAATAATTCCCCTGAACTATAGAGGAGAAATCATAGGCAGCCTGAACTTTGCATCCCGCACCCTGGACAAAATCCCCCGGAATATCCGTAACTTCCTTGAAAGTGTTGCCCTCCAGGTGGTAAACCACATCGGTCCTATCCGCATAGAAGCAGACCTGGCATGAAGACCTGAATGAGTCAGTTCACGGAGAATGATGAGGCAGGTCATGAGGTGCAGACGAAATCCTTATTTAAAATTATATATATAGATAATGCAGAATTGGGGAGTGAAAAGCAGCTTAAAGTTTCGGTTTCTGTGAACATTGGACCTGCAGGCTTATGCGCTTAACCTGTAAAGTAAAGAACATGTGCTTAACCTGCAAAGCAAGGAACATATTCCAAAAGCCAGGAACTTAATTAACCTGAATGTAAGGAATAACCTGAATGTAAGGAATAACCTGAATGTAAGGAATAACCTGAATGTAAGGAATAACCTGAATGTAAGGAATAACCTGAATGTAAGGAATAACCTGAAGGTAAGGAATTGAACACAGGACCAGGCACCTGGCCTGCTGCCTTTTGCTCTCTTTTTTTCCGGGCTTCATGCCCCGGAATTAATATAGATACAGAAATGGGGGAAACCAGTTGAAAGCACTAGTAGTCTATCTCAGTACCTCGGGAAACACGAAAGCGATGGCCGAAGCAATATCCCACGGGATTGAATCGATGCACGTGGACGTAAAGGCTGTCAGTTTCTACGACGTAAAACCGGAAGAATTGAAAGAAGCAGACGTAATAGCCGTCGGATCTTCGACCTTTTACTATAAGATGCTGCCGCCTATGGAAAAGTTCATGGACGAAACCCTTGCAGGCACGGTCCCGAAAGGCAAGGTAGGGGCTGCTTTCGGGTCTTACGGCTGGAGCGGGGAGGCTCCCATATTGATTGCACAGAAGATGAGGGAAATGGGGATGGACGTGATCGATCCCGTCCTCCGGATCCTCCACAAGCCCACGGACAAGGACCTGCAGGAATGCAAAAGGCTCGGCGTCGACCTTGCAGAGGCCCTGAAGCACAGGGCCAAACCGGTCAAAGCGTAAAAAGAAAAAACGTTAAACGAAAGAAGTAAAAAATTGAAAGTAAAAAATTGAAAGTAAAAAATTGAAAGTAAAAAATTGAAAGTAAAAAAATAACTGGGAGAAGTATTGGCAGCCAGAGTGCCTGAGTTTTACTGCATGACCTGCTTGATCCTTCTCCTTAATTCATCGGGATTTTCCGGGACAAGGACAACAGTCCTGAAAAACCCATTTTCCTTCCTTATAACCACAGCCTTTCCGTGCGTGCCTACAAACAACAGTTTCCGGCCCCATATCCTGAGCCCCAATATCCTGAGCCACCAGGTCCACATACCGGGCCAACTGCCCCACTGAAAAATGGATACTCTTTTGAAATCATACTGATCTGCCCGAACTGCGGGCAGCTCCACAGGGTAAACCGGACCATCGGCCGGAATGAAAAACTGAGTTTATTGCAGAGGTGAGACCCTAAATTTATTCAGGAGGAATTTCCTTAAATTCAGTAGAATTTTGGAGAAGATAGGAGAAAAGATCCGTGCCCCATTTGAGGGCAGAAGGATCGTAACTTATCAGGCTCTCCCTATCAAAGTTCCGGTCTCTGGGAAAAAGAGAGATCATGAGGAATTTATCGGTTACCGTCAGGTCTGCAATCCTCAGGTCTCCTGAATACCGGAAAATCTTTACGTATTCGAGGCCCAGCAGATTCCGGAGGTCCTCCCTGTGATCTTCGATGCACCGCTGCAGCACCGAATCGGCCATTATTAAAGAAATTTCCACCCTTGTTTTTGTAAGCTCCCGGCAGATGGTGGTAAGGTCGGGGTGAAAATAGGCAAGGATTTCAAGGACGTGTTCCGAGCTGAAGAGGTTTTCCATGAATTCCGGATCAAATTCGAACATCCGGTTCAGGTCAGGCTTTATGAGTTTGCATTTCCCGAGCTCTCCGATCCGCCTCCGGAGAAATGGGGGGATTCCCTGCAGGTCCCTTTCCGCCCAGTATTCGAAATTGTCCTCAAAAAGCTCCATGGTATTTACCAGGGGCTGCATCTTTTCGACAAGCACCTTTCCGATGGAAGAAAGTTCATAAGTTTTGTCCTGCTGGACCACCAGGTTCTGTTCCTTTAATTTTTTAATCTGGGGTAGTATAGAAGTGGAAGAAGCCTGGAGGGTATCCCTTATTTCGTCCATGCTTTTGGGCCCGCTTTTCAGGAAAAGCAGTAGATTTTTCCTCTTTTCTGAAAGAAAAACCAGATCCATCAGTTCGGATTTCATCCCTTCAACCTTCCTCTTGAGTTAAATAAAACTAAAATGGGCTACCTACCCCACGGTTTATATAAGTTGTTACTATTCCCCACAATACCTGCCTATCAGGAAAAAGATTTCACCTTTTCCTTCCGGCTCTACCTGAATGTCCAGATAAATATAATTGTTTGTTTATCTAAATATAACTATCATACTGCTGGTATTCAAAGTGCTGACCATTTATCCGGACCGGAGAAAGAAATCTTCGGAGCGAATGTGAAATATCCAAAATGAAATCTCCAGAACAAAACGCCCAGAACAGAAAACCCAGAACAGGAAAACCCAGAACAGGAAAACCCAGAACAGGAAAACCCAGAACAGGAAAACCCAGAACAGGAAAACCCAGAACAGGAAAACCCAGAACAGGAAAACCCAGAACAGGAAAACCCAGAACAGGAAAAACCAGAACAAAATATCCAGAACAAATACCCAAAATGTGGAAAAATTCCGGAACGGACAGAGGAACGGACAGAGATCCCACTTCCCAGCCAAGACTTTCCAGCCAAAAGTATACTCACAGGCTTCCCGACCAAAAGTATATTCAAACATTTTCAAAAGCTTTCCGAACAAACGTACAGGTCCTCAAGCCCATCTAAATAAATAAAGAGGGGCTGGAAAGAGGGCACATCTACAAATCTTAAAACATGCAGAGCTTTCTGCCCGGTCTTTCAGAATAAACGGGATACTTCGGGAAAACGGTGAAGTAGAAGGTCTAAGTGTTCCGATGCCGGATGCTTCACACAGTGGCTTCTTTTGTCAGGATGTAAGCGACCATTTCGGGATTCAGCTTGCTTTCCCTTGAAACCTTTTCCTCTATCCTCTCTGCAGGTGTGCCTTCCATCTTTAACTCTTTGATTTTCTCAATCACGGAAGACGGGATGCTGTAGTATTCGTTGATGTCCTTTCTGTGGCCCCAGACATCCCCTTCGATAAGCTGGATCCTCTGCATCTCAAGGAACATTTCTATTGACTTTGAGACCGTACGCCTGTAAGATTTCGGAAGCTGAATTACCTCGATTTTCGGACAGGTTTCTACCAGCGCAAAAATATCCTTGTTAGACGGCCGGAAAGCCAGGTGCACTACTCGTTCATTAGGATTAAGAGTGAAGATTTCATCTCTTGAACTCACTACCCTGATCTTCATAATATTCCCCCACTTTGAAGTTCCTTTACGTTTTTAGATAATATAAGTGATTTTACTTGTTATAAATATTTATCTACCCGAACCATTATTTTTTATAAAGTTTTCGATAATTCCTTAGCCTGTCAGGGCTCCGGAGGGTACCTGAAAATACAGGAGCAAGAGTATAGAAGCTGGCTTTAGAGCTTAGTTTACAGCCCGAGCTTCTCCAGCCCCCACAGCACCCCTCCCAGAAAGAGAACGGCCAGGAAAACCGCCAACCAGGGGCTGATATCCACCAGTTCTGGCAGGGTTACATCCCCATAATCCACTTTTTTCAGGAGATCTCCCTCAATCC
The DNA here is from genome assembly GCF_024372725.1 of Methanosarcina sp. KYL-1. GTDB lineage: Archaea > Halobacteriota > Methanosarcinia > Methanosarcinales > Methanosarcinaceae > Methanosarcina. Next base: position 21,847 of record NZ_VOUA01000012.1, on the reverse strand, counting down.
TTGGATAAAGTTCGGCAAAGACCACATCTCCGAGCAGGATCCCTGTAAGTCCGCCAAAAAGTGCATCCAGAAATCCATTTCCCACAGCTCCCGCAATTGTACCCGGGCAGTAGCCCAGGATCCCGAAACCGACACCAAAAAGCAGCCCTCCGACCAGATTCATCCCCAGAGAACCCGGCTTCGGGTGCAGGCTGGCAAAACCCAGGCTGTTCAGGAAACGGACCCCGATCATGCCCGTGATAATCGCCGAAAGTATGACCTTCATCACCGTAAAATCGGAAAGAAGGAGCTGCCCGATGATCACGTTATACCGGGTAACTCCGCCCTTCTGGAGCAAAAAACCGAAAATAATCCCGAAAAAGAAGCCCAGTCCGAGCTGAAGCCCTTTCCTGGAATGGAGAGACTTTACCCACCCCACATTAACCTGCTTCCGGCTCTGCATACTCATTTCCTTTCCCCCCATATGAACCTGTTTCCAAGCCAGAGTTTTCATATTCTTCTCCTCACATGAAACTGCATCCGGCTATGTTCCTGATCTTAATCAGACTCTGTTCCCGATCTTAATCCGGCTCTTAAGCGGGTTCCTCATCTCATCTACCCCTCATGTCCCGAAAATAAAAAGAAGAAAAGCCGTTGCAACCCCGCCTGCAAAAAAGCAAATCACTGAAATCCAGCTGCTCAGGGTAAGCTGAAGCGTCCCGGAAATCCCGTGCCCGCTGGTGCAGCCTCCTGCCCACCTGGACCCAAAACCGATAAAAAAGCCACCAACAAGGGCAGCAAGCACCCGGGTAATGGGAGAGGGACCGAAATTGGAAGCCCAGGTTGAAGGGACCCACTCAAACCTGAAAGTCCCGGAGAGCCAGGCTGAAAGGAAAGACCCGAGAACTATGCCAGAAACGAACATCCACTCCCAGTCAACAACCGGCGGGAACTTTTTAAAATAGGCCATCTCCCCCACCTTTTGCCTCCTGAAAAGCTTCTCAAGCATCCCGGCTGTCCTGGCATAGGCTGTGGAGGCCCCGATTGGTTTGTCCGAAAGCAGGAAAGTAAACCAGCTCAAGATGCCGATTCCTATTCCCACTGCATACGGGGACCACTGTTCCAGACTGAGAAAACCCAAGGCTTCTTCCCCCGGCTCCCGGAAATTTCAAGCATTCTTCCGGCCAGCCTTTCCGGCCCAGGAAAGGGAGCACATGGGGCATTCTGGCCCGTAACCGGCAGCATTGTACCCGGTCATCCCTCCTGCAGCATTGTACACCCTGGTGAACCCGTGCTGTTTCAGAATGCTGCAACCCATGCTCGACCTGTGCCCCGTGCTGCAGATGAGTACGGTTTCAGCATCAGGGTCGAGTTCGGGGTAGCGCGTCCGAAGTTCCTGGACCGGGATGTTGAGAGCGTGTTCGATGTGGAAGCTTTCGTACTCGGAAGGAGCCCGTACGTCAAGGATTACCAGTGGGGCATCCTCCCGGGCCCTGGCATGGAGTTCGGGAATCGAAAGTTGGGGCACATGCGCAGCCCGGAGACCTCCTGTCACCCAGGCAAACATCCCGCCTTCAAGGTAGCCGAGAACATTATCAAGCCCGACCCTGTGCAGCCAGACCACGGCTTCCCTGGCATGGGCCTCACTGTCCGAGACCAGCAGGACCTGCCGGTCAGGAGGCAGAAGCCAGCCTGCAAAAGTCCCGAAATTGCCGCCCAGGTCGATGCTGTAGGAGCCGGGCCCATGTCCCCCCCCGAAACCCTCGTAACAGCGGGTATCAAGGACAAGCGTATCGGTCCGCCCCGCAAGTGCAAAAAATTCAGAGGGAGGAATTTCCCTGACAGGAGAGAGGGTTTTTAGCTTTGCCGGCCCCTCCCGGTTCACGTTGCTGCAGCGGGAGAAATGGTCAGGGGCAGGGGGCATATCGGTAGTTAGAGCCTCTATGAACTGTTCCTTCTCGGGAATTTTCAGGGCGTAGTTGTACTTGCGCTCATACCCGATGGTGCTCGAACGCTTGGCCCCCATAGCCCTCCCGCAAAGCGACCCTGCCCCGTGGGCGGGGTAGACCTCACATGAATCGGGAAGGGAGAGCAGTTTGGAGTGGAGGCTATCGTAAAGTTTGGATGCCAGTTCCTCCGCCTGTCCCGGGAAAAGGTCGGGCCTTCCCACGTCTCCCACGAAAAGCGTGTCCCCGCAAAAGAGGGCCACAGGGTCGGGCCCCCTGGAAGTGTCCGAGACAACGTAGGAGATGTGTTCAGGCGTGTGCCCCGGTGTTTCCAGCACCCTTACGGCCATATCCTCGATTTCGAAGTTGTCTCCTTCAGCCAGCCCCACATGTTCGAACTCGCAGTTCCCGGACTTAGGAGCGTAAATCTTTGCCCCGGTAGCTTCGGCAAGGTCAATATGCCCGGAGATAAAATCGGCATGCAGGTGTGTCTCCAGAATGTGGGTAATTTTCACACCCAGAGCCTTTGCCGCGTCGACATAAATGTCGGTATCCCTGCGCGGGTCAATGACTGCACATCTTTCTTTCCCGGCCAGGATGTAAGAACTGTGCGCTATGCCTTTTACGAAAAATTGCTGTACTAACATACAAGATCCCCCCAGGTTTTAAAAGGTGTAACCTGCCGGCTCAACTGCCGACCGATCGATCAATAAATTACCCTTAAAGCCCCTTTCTGACAGGGTAATTATTTTGTAATTTATAATACAAGATATTACAGTATATTATAGTAGATTATATTAAATTCATTTGTTTACTCCTATTTTTTTACATCCATTTCCATCTCTTGTTTATGGTGTCTTACCTGCGTTTCCCCCCGTGTATGTTGCTTTACCTCCGTATTTTACCTCCGTATAAGTCTCCTGCGCATGATAACCTCCCTCAGTTTCACATTCAGGAGATGGTGTTTTACTTCAGTATAATCTCCGGGCATTTCCGGGAGGATTTACAGCCCCTGTGAACCTGGCTCCGGGATTATGTTTTACCGCCATTTCCTTCCTTGCTTATGGTTTTCCCCGATTTACAGGTAAAAATAAACCATTCCAACTGCAATCAGCAGGAAAATAAGCGTCATTACCCCGCCTGCCTTTATGTAGTCCGAATTATGGTATCCCCCCTGCCCTATCAAGAGGGCATTGACCTGATGGGTGGGAAGCACAAAAGAATTGGCAGCCGAGACTCCCACAAGAAGAGCAAGGGCTCTTGGGGATAGGCCCGTGGATTCCCCTATGACCATAACCAGGGGGACCAGGAGCACTGTTGCGGCCACGTTGGACATAAAGAGGGAAAAGAGGGTTGTAAGGGCTGCAATGGAAAAGAGGATGAGCAGGGGATGGCTCCCCGTGATCACCCTCATCATCTCCCCCGCAACAAAGGCTGCAGCCCCGCTGGTGTCCATGGCGATGCCGAGAGGGATCAGCCCTGCCAGTAGGAGGACCGTCCTCCAGTCCACCGCCCTGTAAGCCTCCTCAATGGAAAGCACCCGGAACAGGACCATGGCAAGAGCTCCCGAAAGCAGGCTCAGGGAAAGGGTAAAGCCCGAGAAGGCAAGGCCTATTGCCCCGAGGAAGCAGAGGGAAGCAATCCCGATTTTTCCCTCCCTTGCTTTTTCTTCTTCTACCGGGGTCAGGAGTACGAAATCGGGATTTTCCCCGAGGGACCGGACCGCATTCCAGGGCCCATAGACGATAACCGTAGCCCCCGCCTGCAGGACCTGGTCGGAAAAATCTTCCCGGACTTCCTCTGCCCCGCTCAGGAGCAGGATAGGGTCAACTCCGAAGTGCTTGCGCATTGCAACCTGCCTGAGGGTCTTTCCGGAAACTGAAGACCTGGGCCGGATTATAATTTCGGCAAACCCGGCAGCCCCTTCCCCCGAAAGTTCGGTGCAGAGCAGGGACTTTTCCACAGGCTCAAGCCCGTAAGCCGAGGCAAAAAGTCCGATATTCTCCTTTTCTCCCAGGAGAGCCAGGACCTGCCCCGGAGCAAAGCGGGTGTAGCGCCAGGGAGCGTAAGAAAGTTCATCCCCTTCAAGCAGGGCAAGCAGGTGTAGCCCGTAGTCCCTCCAGAGCCCGGACTCTTCCCTGGTCATTCCGGAAAGGGGCGACCCTCCAGGGACCCTGAAACAGTAAATAGCGGAAGGGAGCTGCCAGGTCTCTATCAGGCGCTCCTGGGAGCCCCTCTCCTCCGCTTTTTCCTCTTCCGGGGTTTTTGAGGGAAGAACGTATTTTCCAAGGAGCATGAAATATGTGATCCCGGAAGATAGCAGGGCAAGCCCCACAGGGGTTACACTGAAGAGCCCGAAAGGTTCCTGCCCGCCCTGCCGGAGGAGGTCATTTAAGATGATCAGGGGCCCGGAGCCCACCATGGTAAGGGTGCCCCCCAGGATCCCCGCAAAGCCCATGGGCATGAGCAGCCGGGAAGCCGGGATTTTTGCAGCCCTGGAAATCCGGAGGACCGCAGGTAAAAAAAGGGCAACAGAACCGATATTCTGCATGAAAGCCGAAATCAGGCCCACAACCGTGCAGATCACCCCGAGAAGCCTCCTTTCGCTGGAACCCGCAAGGGAGAGGATCTTCCGGCTCACCCGGTTCATGAGCCCGGTCCTGTCAATGCCCCTGCCCAGGACCATAACCCCGATAATGGACACAACGGCATTGCTCCCGAAACCGGAAAAAGCCTCTTTGGGGCTTACAAGGCCCGTCCAGGCAAGGGCCAGCATGACCAGACCTGCGGTTACGTCCACCCTGAAAAACTCCCCTACAAAGAGAAAGATTGTGCCGGCAAGGACCAGCAGCACCAGCAGGACCTCAGGAGTCAGGCCGGAATTCATGTGTAATCTCATCCCCCAAACTCTATACACTTTAAAAATTGAATTCTATAATAAAAATTAGATTCCATCATAAAAAAATCAGGGCATTCCCATAAAATTATTTCAGTGAAACAGACTTAAAGAAAAAACTGCTATTAGCTCTTATGTACGAACTCGTCTCCCCGGTAAATCCAGTAGCAGTCCTCAGGTACACCGGACATCTCCTGATGGTTTTTGCCGGAGTCCTGCTTGTGCCCATGTTCGCCGCCCTGGTACTCGGCGAGACGGACGCAGTCTCCATTTACGGGGTAACCGTCCTCATAAGCGCGGTTATAGGCGCCGTACTCCACAAAATGCTCCCGGACTACGAACTGGAAGTAAAAGAGGCGGTCATCCTTGCAGCCATCACCTTCCCCCTCTGTTCCTTTGTAAGCGCCATCCCCATGGCCCTGTCTTCCGGAATGCCTTTCCTGGACGCCTACTTCGAATGTGTTTCAGGGCTGACCACGACAGGCCTGAGCCTGGCTCCTGCTTCCCCTACAAGGCTCTTTTTCTTCACCCGCTCCTGGCTGCAGTGGGTGGGCGGGATAGGGATCATCGTGCTCGTACTCGGAGTCCTCATCCGGCCGGGGACCACGGCTTTCCGGCTCTACAGGGTGAATTTCGGGGAAAGCCGGATCCGGCCGAGCGTCGTTGCAACGGTCAGGGCGCTCGGGGCGGTCTACCTGGGCCTGACCCTGCTCTCCCTCCTGCTCCTGCTCTTTTCCGGGATGCCTTTTTATGACGCCCTCTGCCACACCCTGAGCGCCATTTCCACAGGCGGCTTTTCCACCCAGCCCGAGAGCATCGGGGCATACGGGGGCTTTCTTATTCCTTTCCTTATCACCATCTCCTGCATCATGGGAGCAATCAGCTTCTCCCTCTACCCCGAAATCCTCAGGGACCGGAAGACCCTCACAAGAGACCCCCAGGTGAGGTACATGTTCTGGCTTTCCCTGCTGGGGGTCCCGATTTTCGCTTTCGCCCTTTCTGGAGGCAGCATGGGATTCGAACTCCTGAAGGTGCTGCCGGATGCCGCCTTCCAGACGGTTTCGGCCCTCACAGGCACTGGCTTTTCTACCATAGGCCTTGCTCCCGTTTCCGATGCCTCAAAAGGCTTCCTCAGCGCCTTCATGTGCATAGGGGGCAGCATCGGCTCCACAACGGGCGGGATCAAGCTTTTCCGGCTGATAGTGATCGTGCAGCTGGTCAGGCTGGTCTTCTACCGCTTTTTCCTCCCAAGGGAAGCGGTCACCCCCCTGAAAGTAGGGGCACAGGTCGTTGAGTCCGAGGAGGTCTACCGCATCATGACCTACGTGCTGCTCTATTCGGGGGTCCTGGTCTTTTCGGCCTTTATTTTCATGCTCTATGGCATCGACTCGGGGGATGCCATCTTCGAAACCTCAAGCGCCCTGGCAACCGCAGGCTTATCCGTAGGGGTTACGAACCCTGCCATGCCTGCCCTGCTCAAGATCGTGCTCTGTGCGGACATGCTGCTCGGAAGGGTAGAGGTAATCCCGCTCTGCATCCTGCTCCTGCCCCGCACCTGGTTGGAGAGCAGGCGCTAAACCTGAAAAGGAGCAGCGTGAAGGGCAGAAAAGATAAATAAATACGAGAGAAAAGAAGAGCATAGGAAAAAGGACATAGAAAAGGAAACGAAGAAATGAGACTTGTTATAGTGGGAGCAAGTTCCCTCGGGATGCACCTGACCCGCAACCAGATCAGGCAGGGAAATGAAGTTGTCCTGATCGAACGGGACGAGGAAGTTGCAAGGGAACTTGCAGAAGAACTGGACTGCACTGTGATCAATGCCGAAGGCACCCGTCCGGACATCCTGGAAAAGGCAGGGATCGGAACCGCAGACGCTGTTGTGGCCTGTACGAACCACGACCAGGACAATATCCTCATAGGGCTTATCGCCCGGGAAGCAAGGATAGAAAAAGTCATCATTAAGACAGATGACGAAAAGTTCATGCAGGTTGCAAAGAAACTCGGCTTCACCTACCTTATCAACCCCCCGCACATTTCCTCCACTATCATCGCCGACGCCCTCAGGGAAGTGGACACCATCCAGCTCAGCAACCTGGTCAGGGCCGACGTCCGTTTCATCAGTTTCCTGGCAGGAGATAAGCATAAAGGGCGAAGGATCTCCGAGCTCCCGCTTCCGGAGAAAACCGAATGTATCGGGCTTTACAGGAAGAATGACTTTATACTGGCTTCGGAAGGCCCCAAACTGGAAGAAGGAGACGAGCTGATCATAATCACGCGTTCGGAACACATAAACAGGATCTACGAAAAACTGAAGGAAATGTGAACCTCATGACAGTTCCGCTCTCAATGCCATCTGTCCCCATGATTTACTACACCCTTTATTCCGGACAAAGGAGGCAGGCGACCTGGAACCCCTGAGCCTCATCCGCCTGATTTACGGTACATTCCTGACCCTGCTGGGTACAGCCGTCTGGCGCTTCCGGCTTGTGGATATCCTCGCAGGATACGATGAAAAGAAAGTGTCTGATAAGGCAGGCCTTGCAAAATGGACAGGCAGAAACCTTGTTTTAATGGGGTTGCTAATCTTACTCAATGTCATTTTGAGTATTTCCGGATTTGAACCTGTGGAAAAGCCTTTCCTGCTCGATATCCTCGTCATCTTTACACTGGCAGTCCTGACAGCTGCTGGCGCCCGAAAATACGAAAGAAGATTAGGACTTACGCACTTGAGGTGTGAAATAAAGCACATGAGGCCTTATCACGATTATTGTGATTATACAGTTAAGTGTTTTCCACTTTTGTTTTTTAGTTCAACTGCGTAAGTCCTGAAGATGAAATAAGACCCCGGCCACAAGAAAGGTATTCACACTTTTAGGGCCCTTTTTCAGTGGAGTTTCGGGTTTTGATCATTTATCCTTTTTAAGCATTATCCTTTTTTAAGCGTTTAAGAATTTTTGACCTTCGGATCCGGCCTGGAAAGAGGAAAAAGGTTGAACATATGAGATTGCATGATTTTGCACATACCATGCATAACCGATATATATCCCCTGATAAATACATAATTAACACCGTAAACATGCTAAAATCGTGGAGATTTAATAAAAAAGGATACTGAGAGGATTTCTCTTGAAACAAAACGGAACAGGTACCGAATTGCAGGACAGCCTCAAAGCCCTGTTCAAAGACAGGGTTTCTTTTGAAAAGCTGGAAAGGTTGCTGTATTCCCATGACATGGCGGCCCTTCCGGGGATGATAAAAAAGACGATTTCGACACTACCCGATGCCGTGGTGCAGCCTGTGGATTCTTCCGAAGTGGCCGGACTCATCAAACTTGCCTCGGAACATAAAATTCCCCTGGTCCCAAGAGGAGGGGCAACCAGCGGTTTTGGGGGAGCCGTGCCTGCAGCAAGCGGGATTGTAGTTGATTTTGTCCGGATGAACAGGGTTCTCGGAATCGACCCGAAAGCAGGGACTGTGGAAGTCGAGCCAGGGATTACCTGGGAGAGGCTTGAAGAGGAACTGAAGAAAAAAGGGCTGGCACTCCGACTTTACCCCAGCAGCGCTCCGGGTTCTACCGTAGGGGGCTGGGCTGCCCAGGGAGGAAGCGGGATAGGAAGTTTCGAATACGGGAACTTCAGGGAGAACCTGACCTCCGTGGAAATCGCAGACCCGAAAGGAGAGCTGAAGGTGCTGAAAGGCTCCGACCTGGACCTTGTCTACGGGCTTGAAGGGATCACAGGCCTCATCACAAAAGTAAAGCTCAGGGTTAGGAAAGCTGATACCGATACTCCCCTGCTTGCCGCATTCCCTGATTCCGGGTCTCTGGAAGCTGCCCTGAAAGAAATCAGGGATTCCGGGCTCAGGCTCTGGTCCGTGCACATCCAGACCCCGGGATTTGCAAAGATGAGCCAGCAGGCCCACGGGGGAAAGCATGGGGAAAAGCTGCTGCCAGGAGGAAAATACATCGCACTCTTTGTTTACCCCGAATCCCGGGCCGAGAAAATCGGGCAGCCCCTTGAAAAGACCATACAGCGGCATGCAGGAAAAATCCTCTCCTCGGAACTTGCCCTCCATGAGTGGAAAAACCGCTTCCACTCAATGCGCCTGAAGCGCCTCGGGCCTTCAGTGGTGGCAAATGAAGTGGTCATCCAGCTTGACTCCTTTGCCGCCTATCTTAAAGCCGTTGAGGGAAAGTTCAGGGGAGGCTTTGTCTTTGAGGGTATAATGGTTACTCCCGACAGGCTCACAATGATGGGCTTCATGCTGGCTGACGAGCGCAAACTCACCTTCCCCCTGAAATATTCCGCATCCCTTGTCGCCACGGACCTGGCGAAACGGCACGGGGGAGAGCTCACGGCTCTTGGGATGTACTTTACGGAGCAGGCAAGAGAACATTTCGGAAAAGAGCTTTTTGACCGGATCGTTTCCCACAAGAAAGAAGCCGACCCCCAGGGCCTTATGAACCCCGGGAAGATATTACCTCCTTCGGCTGACCGCCATTCACCTATCAAACTCCTGAATTCGGCCATGAAAATGGCGGGCATGAGCAAATCCGCCCTCTGCAGCATGGGAAACCTGCTCGGAAACGAACCGCTGCCCTTTGATTTTGGGGGCAGGATGCCTGCAGAGATCGGGAAAGACGCCTTTGTCTGTGCCCAGTGCGGGTCCTGCCGGAGCAGCTGCACGGTCTTTGACGCCAGGCCCTGGGAAAGCAACTCCCCGCGCGGGAAGTGGTACCTTCTGGCCGAATACCTGAAAGGCAACATCGAGCTGGAAGAAAAGGCCGCAGACTCCCTATTCTGCTGCACGACCTGCAAGAAGTGCGACGTGAAATGCCAGACCGACATCCCGATTGCCCACCACTGGATCAACATCCGGGGCGTTCTCGGGAAAAAGTTCGAGAACACGGGGCTTGCCGCGGTCAGGGAAAACGTACTCTCAAGCGGAAACTTCTGGGGCCTTCCCAACGAGGCCCGGGAATGGATCACGGAAGATGTCAAATCCGACATCAAGACCCTGGAGAGCGGGAAGGTCGGGTACTGGCCTGGCTGCTGGGCTTCCATAGTCTCGAAAAACATGCCCCAGAACATCGCCCGGATAATGACGGCAGCCGGCCTGGAGTTTGTGAACCTCGGCGAGGAAAAGGAAGCTTGCTGCGGGCTCTACCTGGCGCTTGGAGGCTACATGGAAGACTTTGCAAAAGTCGCGGCAAAGAACATCGAGAACATGAAAAAGCGCGGGATAAAGACCCTGGTCCTCTCATGTCCCGGCTGCTTTGCCACCTTCACGGAGCACTACCCCCATGTGGCGGAACTGCTCGGCCTGGACTGGGACATAGAGACAAAGCACATAACCGTGCTCCTGGACGAGCTTGTCCGCGAAGGGAAGCTGAAGTTCGAAAAACCCCTGGACAGGAAGGTCACCTACCACGATTCCTGCCACGTGGGACGCTGGTTCGATACCTACGACCAGCCCAGGAACGTGCTCAAAGCCATCCCGGGCCTGGAACTGGTGGAGATGGAGCATACCCGCGAAAACAGCCTCTGCTGCGGCCTGGTCGCCGCCTTTTCCGACATGGGGACGGTCGGACACTGCGCTGAGGCCCGCCTGAAAGAAGCCCTGGACACAGGTGCCGACTGCGTAATAACAAACTGCGCAGGCTGCGCTTCCCAGCTTAACTTTGCCTCGAACCTGGCACAGGCCCCGATAAGGCAAAAGGACCTCACGGACCTGGTCGTGGAAGCCCTGGGATACGAATACGTCTTTGACCCAACCGAGCCCATCTCCGGCTTCATGCAGCAGGCAGGACAACTTTTAAGTACAAGTTGTATGAAGAGAAAATGATTGAGTAGACAGATAGTGCCTTTCAGCTTCCGCAAAACCAACGCTTCCACAAACATGCTTCCAACAAATTTGCTTCCTACAAATTTGCTTCCAAACCTGCGAAACCGTAGAAAGGCTCACTGCAGGAGAAGCGCCCACCGGCGTTTCTTCCATACTCAACATTTTTTCACTCAATATTTCTGACCGTAAATCTTACGCAGTTGATATTTATTTTGAGTATATTTATTGAGTAAAAGAAAAAAATGGCCGCCCGGAAATCCCGGATTCCAGCCGTCATAACCGGAAAAGAACAGGATTAGAACCAAACGGCCTGAAACAAAACAGGTTCAAACCTGAATCTGCATTATGCAAACGGGTGCTTTGCAGAGTCTTTTTTGGCCAGCGCTTCTTCGACAGTCGGCTTTTCTTCCATGGCACGGGCAATTGCAAGCTTCGTAGCTTCGTAGTTGTACTCGTAGACTTTGTCCTTGTCCTTTGCGTCCCATTCTATAAAGACCGAGACGATTATGAAGAGGTCATCAGCCTGCTCTTTCGGGAGCACGCCTTCTGCTACCGAATCCATGACCGCTTTTGCGACCGCAGCCTGGGCAGGCCCGTACATCAGGGCAGCCTGGCCCACGTTTTTAATCGTGACCTTGTTTACGAGCAGGGTCACGGGCTTTGGCTGAAGATTCGGCTCAAGAACAGCAAGGAGGGGGGTGTGCCCCTTTCTCGGCATTGCAAGGGAGTTCATAAATGCAGTTTCTACAGGCCCGCCCCGCGGCCCGATGACAAGGTCGATGTGGGCAATTTCCGGGCCGGAACCGATGAGAGCTTCTCCTACCAGACTTTTGAGAACAGTTTTTACCAAATTAAACACCTCAATTCGGAGCCAAAACGAAAAAAGTTACATGAACCCGGACCTGTTGCAGGAAGTCCATCGAATGGCAGTCAACCATCGAATGGCAGTGCAACCATCGAATGGCAGTGCAACCATCAAATGACAGTGCAACCATCAAATGACAGTACAGGAGACACATTAGATATATCAACCAGCCAATTAACCGGCAAATCAACCTGGATGGCATAACAGCTAAAATTGACTGACTGAGGAAAATTAAAACCCATGTAGACAGGTGCCAATAATTGACCGGGAATGAATAACTATTTTCGTATGTGGCAAAAATAAATCGGATTGTATAAGGTACACTGGTTTAAATAGTTTGCTTTGTTTAACGGGAGACTGTCGCATAAAATTCTTATTTGAAGCAGAAACTCCCCGGAAAAATCGTATCAAAACCTGGAGAGAAGAGAGGTACAGGGAAAAAGGAAACTAAGAAAAAAGGAAGAATCCGAGAAAAGAGGAAGCTAAGGATAAAGGAATCAAAGGAAAAAAAGGAAGATAAGGGAGAGATATTCACAGGGAAATTCCAGAAAGGATCTCCAGCCTTTTGTTCCAGTGGTCGAACCCTCTTTTTGCGGCGTACCAGTCGAAAAAGTCGCTGTCATCTGTCAGGTTGCCGGCTTCGAACTTTGCCCTGAGCTCGCTAGAACTGAACCCGTGCTTCTTTTCAAAATCCTCGCAGATCATGGAGTAGCGCTTGATCTTGTATTTCGAAACATGTTTTTCGTGTTCAAGGGCTGAACGGATTGCCTCAACTACTTCCTGAGGCGAGAAATCAGTTTCTATTTCCATGCTGAAACTCATAACTATCCCCGCTTAGAATAGTCTCTCATTTTATATAAAGTGGTAATGAAACATACAAATTGGGTAAGCTTATTAGAGGGTAAATTTATTAACTGTAGCCTAAAAAGATTCTTAGTGAAAAACCTCGAAAGGTGGAAATTGATGGAAAAACCCCTCCTGTTTCTCAGCATCTTCTTTATAGGTTTCGGGCTCATGGTCTGGCGCTTCAGGCTTGCAGGCCTGCTTTCGGCTTACGACCCTAAAAAGATAAGGGATAAAGAAGGATTTGCAAAATGGGGGGGCTCAAACCTGATGCTGCTTGGAGTCCTGCTCCTGCTAATCAATATCCTGGTTGAACAGCTACCCGTGCTGAAGGAGTGGGTGGGAAAGCTGATTCTCCTGGTATCCATAGGCGTGCTTTTCTGGATGTACCGGGGTTTTGAAAAGTTTGAGGTAAAAGAGAGCCCGAAGTCACAGCCTGGAATTAAAGCGGGGAATTCAGGCAGAAATAAAAATAGAGAATTCAGGAAGCGAATTAAAGCCGAGAATGCAGGAACCAAAATAAAGTGAGAAATTAAAGTAAGAAAGTAAAGTAAGAAAGTAAAGTGAGGAAGTAAAGTAAGAAACTGAATAAGAAACTGAATAAGAAATTAAGCCTGCCTCAAATTTCGCGGACCCGGACTGCCTCTTTTTGCATGTGCAGGAAAAGTTCCCTGCCCCAGTTAAGGGCTTCCTGTTCAAAAGATATAAGGGATTCATGGTCAAAGTACCTTCCTTCGGGAGAGAGGGCAAGCAGGAGGAACCTGTCTGTAACTGTGAGCCCTGCAAGTTTCAGTTCTTCCGGAAAAAGGAAGATATTTACGTTTTCAAGCCCCAGCAGGGCGCTCATATCTTCCCTGTAGTCCGTTTGGAACCTCCTGAGCACGGGTTCGGTCAGCACAAAATAGATCTCAGTCCCTTTTTTTGCAAGTTCGATGTAGAGGGGAGGAAAGGCGGGATTGAAATAAGAAGCACATCCCATCACCTGCTTTGAAAGGGAAAGGTTTTCCACGAATTCGGGGTTGAGTTCGAACATGTGGTTCAGGTCGGGCCGGACAAGTTTGCAGTTTTTCAGGTCTCCGAGGCGTTCCCGCAGGAAATGGGGGACCCCTTCAAGGTCCCGCTGCGCCCAGTAATCGAAATTTTTCTCCAGGACGTCCACCGTGTCCACCAGAGGCCGCATCCTTTCTGCGATGACCCTTCCTATCAGAGAAAGTTTGTATTCACGCCCTTCCTGGGAAACCAGGCTCCTTTCTTTCAGCTTTTTGAGCTGGGGCAGGATTGAAATGGAATCTACTAAAAGGGACTCTTCGATTTCATCCATGCTCTTCGGCCCGTCTTTCATAAAGAGAAGAAGCTTTTTTCTCTTTTCGGACATAAAAACCAGATCAATAATCTTTTTGTTCATTCCGGCAGACCCTTCTGAAAAACATGGCAATAGACTTAATAATAAAATGAGGTAAGAAAATATATAGTTGTCGCCGTTAACATACAAACTAAATATAATTAGATGTTGTGAGGGCACGTACTTGCTGAAAAGTCCTCCAGAAACCCGGCACCCGGCCGGTTCAGGGTTTCACGGCCTCAAGGACAGCCAGCTTTTTTTTCCAGTGGTCAAGCCCTCTTTTTGCAGCGTACCAGTCAAAATACTTATCATCATCAATGAACTCTCCGGCTTCGAATTTTTCCATGAACTCCGTGGAGATCAGGTCATACTGGTCTTCAAATTCATCGCAGATCATGGAATAGCGGTATACCTTGTATTTCGCAAGGTGCTTCTCGTGTTCAAGAGCCGAGCGAATGACCTCGCTTGCTTCCTGAAGCGAGTAATCGGTATCAATCTGCAAGGTAAGATCCATATTTATCCCATAGAAGAATTGTTTCTGATACTAAAAAAAGTGATCCTATATCTCTTTTTGCTTTTCTTCAGGCCGTGTGAAGCCTTTTGAGCCGAAAAAGCATAAACGAAAAACATAACTGAAAAACATAACTGAAAAACAGAACCGAATAAATCATGTTCTTCCCCCTTTACCGGTTGATACTCATTAGATATTAAAAGAACAAAATGGCTGTCCGGATTCCCCTAATTTTAGTCATCACAACCAGGACTCATCATCTCACATCGTTTTTAAGAATACTCGCTTTCATGGCTCTTTTATTTGTCTCTTTTATTTCTTTTTGGGGAGGCGCCGCCAGGCAAGCTGGCGGGGGATACCTATCAACAATTAGACTGAAAAACGTTTTCCGGAGTTAAGGATAGTATTATTAGAAAATGCATTAGAAAATGCGCTTAAAAAAGAAATGTGAAATGGAAAAAGAGTTGTGGGAAATGCGGAAGGGAAATCCGCACCCCATTATTTGGCATTACTTAGTTCCGTAAGGGAAACAGGTTGAACCCTGAATTTTCAAGCCCCTTATACGCGAACGCCGATGTGTATGCAAGCAGCATGAACTTGAACCCCTGGGAGAAGTCAAATTCCATGAACTTTACGATCGTGTATACGAAGAAAGTAAATTGTATAACACAAAGGGCTATACCGGCTATAGTAAGTATTCTCTGACGACTGCTACTACGGCTACTATCACTACTGTCTGAATCATCGGATTCGTCTGACATATTGCTTCGAACTCTCCAAGTAAAATTTTTAAGAGCGTTTTTTTATATTTTTTTTATTTTAGTGTTTTTTGTGTTTTTCTTATCCTTCGGTTTTAGTTTCAATAAAGCAGGTTGTTTCCAACTAAACCAAAAAAATTATGGTGTCACCAATTCCAGGGCGTAGAATTCACTCTACTAAGCTCCGAAAATTAGATAAAAAGCTGAAAACTTCCCTGGATATGTCTGCAGGTTCGCAAGAATTGATCCTTTTGTGCAGCATTATTTAGAAAAACACTCTCCAAAGTAGAGACTTTTGTACAATTCTATTATTTGCGTGGAAAATATATAAACCTTACGAAGAATGCGCTTAAGACGCTTCGTTGCTCATTCATACCCGGACATCCGTACAGATAAAACCGGAAAATCCGGAAAAAACCGAAAAAATCCGGAACGCAAATAGCTGCCTCCCGGTTGATATCCTGGCCTTTCCGGGCAAAGACAAAAAAGATGAATATGGGAATTTAGGGTTACGTGCCTCACTTTTCGGACCTGTACCTGAACTCGAAACCAAAATGACTCAACGCAAATAGAGCCATCATAATTATAACGGAAATAAAGAAGACAGATACGAAAGATGCTATCAGGTAATGAAATAAACTAACTTCTGAAAAACCCAGGCCCATGTACGAAAATACGCTGACCTGTTTATCGTATACCGGATAAAAATAATATATCCCGCCTTCATCGATATCGTCGAGCAGCAGGTGTGAAAGGGACGCAGCCCAGGCAAAAAGCCCCAGGTATGCGGCCCTATCGAACTTCCCGTATACTGCATATCCGACAACCCCCCAGAACAGGACTGCAGAAAAACTGAATAAAATCGAATGCGTCGGGAACGGGCCGATCCAGCAGTGTTCCATAGTCCCTTTTACGATTAAGTTATAAACAACTATAAGGTCCGGGAACAGCGAACTAAAACCGCCCGCAAACAGCAGTAATAAAATCCTCTTTGCGTCACCGGATGAAAGTTCCCCGCGAAAAAGAGGTCCGACCAGAGCATAAACCCCTGCTGCCCCGATGAAGAATACAAAGAAAAGGGCATGTGCAACCGGATAGGGCATGATTAAAAATATTTCCTTTAAGGTATAAAGAAATATACGAACTAAAGTTCCTTCAGGAATTCATATCCGGACCCCCGAGATGATCCCAGGTTTTTTATTCCAGATATCGAGCCCCCTTTTTGCCGCATACCAGCCGAAATACTAAAAAAATTTTAATCAAAAGAAAATCAATGCATAAATGTTCATTTTGACGTAGAGTAAGAGAATCTTTGAGGGAATATTTATGAGTAAAATTTTAAAAGCAATAGCAGTGCTCCTTCTCATAGCTGCCGTTCTCTTTGCAGCCGGCTGCACCGAAAAGACAGAGACTCCGGGAAACGAAACTCCAGGAAACGAAACCACGGAAACAGGTATGGTAGTAACCGAAGCTGACAGCGGAAAAACCGTAAGCCTCAAAAAAGGGGAGAATTTCACCCTTAAACTCAGGGAAAACCCTTCCACAGGTGCCTCCTGGCAACTCAACCTGAGCGAGGGACTCAGCATTCTCGACGACTATTATACTCAGGACCCGGCTCCCGAAGGTGAGGTTGGTGTTCCCGGAAACCACACATGGATAATCGAAGCCGCGGCTCCGGGCAGCCAGCAGATAGACGGCATATACAAACAATCCTGGATGAATACGACCGGCGAGGAGGAGACTTTTAAACTCACTGTCGAGGTTGTCTGAAAGGCGTTTTCGCTTTTCGGACCTGTTTCTTTTTTTAAGACTTAAATTTTATTTTTTGATTGTGATGAGCTGCACGGAACTGAAAACCGAGCAGCCGTAGTAAACATGCAAATGGAAAAACCACCGGAACAACTTTTTAAGACTCAATTTTTATTTTTTGCCAGTGCCGGGGCGCCTGGAACTCAGCCGGGGCTGCCGGAGCTCATGCACCGAAGAGAACACCGACAAAACGACCCCTGCAACCGATCCCCGCAATAATATCCGGCTCCCGGCCTTATCGTACTTTCGTAAGAATTCCCGGCATACTTTTTTGAGAAATTTGAGAGTTTTTGCTATGCGACCTGGTTTTTGTAATTAAAGCACGGGAAAGAGGAGGGACGCACGGATTAGAGAAGGGATTCGAGAAAGGTTAAAGGCCGAATAGGAGAAGGAAAGCAATGAGAGTTACAAAACTTAATTTTTATTTTTTGGTTGTAGCGGCCACACGGAACTGAAATGAGGCAGCCGTAGTAAAAGAGGAACTTCAGCAGAAATCCGATAATAGAAGCGTTTTCATAAAAAAATTAACCGGCCAACAATATTTGAGGTTGGTAAAACTTGTTTATTCAGAATTGATAATTTCTTCAAGTATCGATTTCAGGTCAACGGGAGGAGAGGGACGCACCCCTTCAGGCCCATGAACATGATGAGGAAAAGTGTCAAGTTCCTTATGGTGGGGGGCATTATCCCACCTTTTTACCAGATTGCCCTGTGGTGACTGCCAGTGATACCTGTATTTAGCAAGTACAGGACTGTTACTGCGAATTTCAATAAATTCAAAGAAATGAAGAGTAGAACCGTTCATCAGCTCTATATTACCTTTTAAGGACCCTGCATCAGCGGTGATCTCTTCAAAATCAACAGAAAAATGAGTGATCAGGGAACATTCCCTGAGCAGGGATTCGATTTCCAGGTAATAATCCCTGAAATTCATATCCGGATCCCCGAGATTATCTCAAGTTTTTTATTCCAGATATCAAGTCCCCTTTTTGCCGCATACCAGTCGAAAAAGTCTTCATCATCTCCAAGTTCTCCGCTCTCGAATTTTTCCATAAAAAGATCGGAGCCCATCCCGTATTTTTTCTCGAAATCCTCGCAAATCCCCGAATACTTCTTTATTTTGTATTTTGCAATGCGCTCGTTTTGCTCCAGCGCTGCACGAATGACCTCACTTACCTCCTGGGGAGTGAAGTCACCTTTTATGTCCACAGTGAGAGTCATGTCCCTTTCACCAGATAGAAATTATGTTTCATTTTATAATAAGGTGATTCACAGGCGCTTCCTGTTAGTTGAAAAAACAGGGTTCAAGAAGTCTTATCGAGAGAAGAGAATAGGAATTTTTAAGACTTATTTTTTATTTTTTGCCAGTGTTGGGGCGCTTAGAACTCAGCCGGGGCTGCCGGAGCTCATGCGCCGAAGAAAACACCGCCGGAAAAACTTCTAAAGCCGAATCCCGCAATAATATCCGGCTCCCGGCCTTATCGTACTTTCGTAAAAATACCCGGCATACCTTTTTGAGAAATTTGAGAGTTTTTGCTCCGGGACCTGGGTCCCTGTTCTCAGGCGCAGGACGGAAGGACCACGCACTTGCTAAAACGGTAATTCGAGGAGGGTAAAAGTCGAATGGGGAGAAGAAACCGGGGATATTCAAGACTCAATTTTTATTTTTTGCCAGTGCCGGGGCGCTTAGAACTCAGCCGGAGCTGCCGGAGCTCATGCGCCAAAGAAAACACCACCGAAACAACTTCTAAAGCCGAACCCCCGCAATAATATCCGGCTCCCGGCCTTATCGTACTTTCGTAAAAATACCCGGCATACCTTTTTGAGAAATTTGAGAGTTTTTGCTCCGGGACCTGTTTTTTTGTTCTCAAGCGTATGATGGAAGGTCTCACGCACTGATTAGAGAGGGAATTTGAGAAAGGTAAAGGTTGAATGGGAGAGAAGAAAAGTGACAGGACATTCAAGACTCACTTTTTATTTTTCGCCAGTGCCGGGGCGCTTAGAACTCAGCCGGAGCTGCCGGAGCTCATGCGCTAAAGAGAACAACGACAGAACAACCCCTGCAACCGATACCCGCAATAATATCCGGCTCCCGGCCTTATCGTACTTCCGTGAAAATACCCGGCATACTTTTTTTGAGAAATTTGAGAGTTTTTGCTCTGGGACCTGTTTTTTTGTTCTCAAGCGTATGATGGAAGGTCTCACGCACTGATTAGAGAGGGAATTTGAGAAAGGTAAAGGTTGAATGGGAGAGAAGAAAAGTGACAGGACATTCAAGACTCTCTTTTTATTTTTCGCCAGTGCCGGGACGCTTAGAACTTAGCCGGAGCTGCCGGAGCTCATGCGCTAAAGAGAACAACGACAGAACGACCCCTGCAACAGATCCCCGCAATAATATCCGGCTCCCGGTCTTATCGTACTTTCGTAAGAATTCCCGGCATACCTTTTTGAAAAATCCGATCGTTTTTGCTCTGCGACCTGGTTTTTTGTTCCGAGGTGAAGGATGGAAGGTCTCAATAAAGTCACCTTTATTATTTTCCTTCAGAGCATATTGCAGGGACAGTAACCTCAATATCAAACATTTCATCTTAGTCTTTATTTTCATAAATTGAATAATAAAAACTCAAAGAAATTTTTATCATATACTTTGTACTTATTGTCTAAAATGATTCTATGAAAGAAAATATAGTACAAATATTTAGACTTGGGAGTCCAATAAAAAGTTATACCTAAATTTTAAAAGAAATATGAATCAAAAAAATTAATTGAATCAACAAGAATACTAACTCTTAATTTTTATGCTTTTAATTATGAAAATAATAGGTGAGATCAATGAATGGTAGTAATCAAGGAATTATCATAGGAAACAAATATTTAGTTGATAAACTGATTGAAACAGGGGGTTGCGGAACAGTATATCAAGTCACGGACTGTTTAACAGGAAATATACTCGCACTTAAAATGTGCAATGAAAACGATGAAGAAAGTAAGAGACGATTTGCCAGAGAAGTAAGGTTAATGGAAAGACTGGATCATGAAAATGTAATGAGTATATTAGATTATAACTTGGAGGAAGAGCCTCAATATTTTGTAATGCCACTAGCAAAATGTTCACTAGAAGATAAAATTGATAAATTGAAAGAAAATCCACAAATTGCTTTAAGATATTTTAGAGAAGCTTGTAAAGGAATTAAGGCAATTCATGACGCTGGCGAGGTTCATAGAGACATAAAGCCTCATAATTTTCTTATTTCTGAAGATGAAAGAGTTCTAGTCACTGATTTGGGCATAGGGAAATTTGAACAAAGAGATACAATGACTTTAACAACAACACATCAAACTATGGGTACTCTTGAATATTTACCTCCAGAATCATTTAATTCATCTAGAGAGATGGATAATAGGAGTGATATATATCAATTAGGAAAAACACTTTATAATATTTTGACGGGCACATCTCCAGCCACAATTGATGAAAAGTTGATACCCACTGGTTTTGGATATATTATATTAAAAGCAACTAGAAATAATCCCAATGATAGATTCCAATCTGTTGATGATTTGTTGGAAGCATTAGATAACGTCTCGTCTTTAATAGATCCGAAAAAAAATCCAAGTGGATCCTTTGAATCTCTTTTATCAGAAATTAATAGAAATTTTGAAGAAGGAATTTACGAAGAACAAAAAGTTGAAGAACTATTACATTTGATGTTCATGTTTGAAAATGATAGCAAATTATTTTTAGACTTTTTTGATATGATTCCTTTAAAATTATTAAAAAAAATGGTCATCAATGAAACCATAAATTTCGAAAAAATAATTGAAGTATATTCAGAAATAATTTGTAATCTCGGTTATTATGACATCCCCTTTGAATATGCGGAAACAATTGCAAGAAGAATGAAAATTGTATATTTAAACACAAAAAAAGTTGATTTAAAAGTTTCTGCCTTAAAAAGCATTTTAATCTCTTCTGTGAGTTTAAACAGATTTGCAGCAATGGATACTTTTATTGAATTATTGTTAGATGTAAGAGATATAGACGAAATTATCGCTGTTAACGGATTATTAATAAAAGAAAAAGTACATTTCAAAATGGTTGCTAAAGATATAAAAAGAGAAGATCTTAATCCAGCATTTAGAGCTATTTGGGATTCAGTAGTTAATAACTCATAATCATTTTACTTACTTTCCACAGATGTTCTCCTAATATAGCATGAAAAGACAGCAGAGGAAATTGTGAAAATTGGGAAGATATCTGCGTAAAGTATGATTTTACATTTCAAATGTCCTCAAAAATAGACTTATTTATGAATTTGAGCGAATATTTTGCCTTAGTATTGAAGGATAAATTGGCTTTACTTTATTTTCTCACCCAAGATTTCCTTTTTCATTTTTTGTATATCTTCAGAAGTTTCTACAAGCTCTTTTCCAGATTTATTAATTTCTTTTGACAGCATTATATGAACTCGATCAAGCGCACTATGGAAGTTTGGATTTATTCGTGAGAAATACTTTTCGCATCCTTGTTTGAACTTTTTTCCTTTTTCCGTTAAACTATACTTCAAGGTCTTGTTTTGAAATTCTTCAAGCTCAAATAATTCTAATTTTTGATATTTGTCGAGTAATCTTGAAAGTCCAGGATCAACAGGCCCCCTAAAATTAATGGCCAAATCCCACTGACCAATATATAAGTCCTCTTTTCTTAGCTCTTCTCTAACTTTTACATTCAGTTTTTCAAATTTTAATTTCCCAACCACTCCCTTTTCATGGAGTTCATTTTCAGCAAAATCTACTAGATCAAAAAGCCAAAATGTTTTGTCTGGCATGGGTTCAAGATCTTGCATCATATCACCGATCTCGGATACGCATGAAGTTTTGTTTGAATACTAAGTGGTTTTTCGATAGGTAGTTGAAGTGTTTTGTTTACTTCAGTACTTCGCTAATTTTCATCTCCTCATAAACGAGGCTGTTCGATACCTTTATATGGGATAAAAACTGCCTCCGTATGTCTTTTCCACCATGTAAGCCTAGATATGCCCCTAAAATTGAAT
>NZ_VOUA01000011.1 GCF_024372725.1 Methanosarcina sp. KYL-1 | reverse complement strand
TAGTATGTTTATACTTCTCATTGAGGAATGGCTGAGAAGAAAGTTAAAGGTCAGGTTAATGGTGGAGTGTTTGAGGTAAATGAATGGAGAGGAGACATGGAGGAGAGATTTTTAGCGAAGTACTGTATTTACCAAAAAGACCTTCAATCTTCAGCCTAACATTTCCTGCAACTGACTCCATGGCTCCCGATATAAAGTTTAAACTTATACATCCTTTTCAATCTGATACCAGAAAACGCACGGATTTCTCCAGTCCGCCAGTCAAAAAGCCGCCGCCAGCCTATCCTCATTCCCGATCATCTTGCTGACGTGTCCTTTTCATCCCGTATCCTCAAACGGCACTATGTGCCGGGAACTGAGGAAAAAATCCAACATAAAAGAGCTGAAACAAAAAATTATACACTTTAAGGTATGCCTTTTTTCCTAGTCAGTGAGCAAGATCAACTAAAACAAGGATTGAAACAAGACTAAAATACTTTCATACAGCTTTGTACAAGCTTTTATAGTCCAAACACCTTCTATTTTTTGATGACATCCACAACAGAAATCTCAGATTTTGAATCCAGAATATCCAGCATGATAAAAACGAATACCGGAAACATGATTAATATTGTCCTGTCATTCGGGGACAATCTACACCCGGAAGCCCTGAAATGCCTTGAACGAATCGAAAAGGGAGAGAAAATGCTGGAGGCGGTAAAGAAGTTACCAAAGTAAAACTAAATCTCAAAAACCCCTCTCGGTAAAACCCCTAAATATTATATATTATCCTTATCCGCGACCAAAATCCACCAAACCAGGGATTTAAACATATAAGATGTCGGCGTACTACCATACTAACGAATCACCCGAGGAACCATGCCGGAAGACGATATGCAGGAAGAGGTCCACTACGACAAAGAAGGCCGGAAATATTACATCGGAAAAGAAGAAGATGAAGACCTGAGCGAAAAAAACCGCTTTTGGGTAGGCTCAGACGGCTTAAAATTTTACGAAGCGGACCCCATCACCGAGGAGGAGCGCAGGGAAGCGGAAGAACTCTGGGAAGCCATGAGCCGGCCCGGGACCAGCGAAGGAAAAATCAAGAAATGATGGTGCGGGAAGCGCGTAATAATGTCGCGAGCAAAATCCACTGAAAAAGGATTGAAACGGTATTTACCGTCTTTAGCTGGTTTGCAGGTAAGAGTTAAAATCAGACCTTAGAGGGATTGAAACAGGAATCGGAAATGTCAAAGACACCCTTTGGCTGAAGTTAAAATCAGACATGGGGAGTTGAGAGTAAAGGAAGGCTGAGAGTTATGTCCTTGCCATTGCATGAAAGAACACATGGATATGAGTTTTCCGGTACTGAATATAAACTTCTTTTTGAAAAAGAGAATATGGGATACGTCCGGTTCAGGAACCAGAAGCCAGGAGTCTTCTATTTAGACCCTTCTCCGTTTTTGAGAGATCCTTCCAATGTGATTTATGCAGTTAAGATAGGGGAGATCCCTCCAAAGAGGACTCTCATAAGAGTAACTGTTGCTGAGACTTCCACGGAGTATGACGTTATAGATGGAGTGCTACAGACTTTTGAGATAAGGTATATCACAGGCTGGGAAGCTGTAGATCCAAACAGACTAAGGACCAGCAGGGGATTGATAGACAGGGAAGAATACCTGCATTTGATAACCTACCCTATCAAGGACAGGTACAACATCCATGAGATAGCAGACTGTATAGGAGTGCATACAGTTGCCTCTCCTCAAGTGGCTGATATCTTAAAAGGGGGTGTCAATACCGTAGTTTTCACAACTTCTCAAAAAAACAAGAAGCTTGCAGAGTTTAACCGGATAATGTCTGTAATCCCTAACGAGTTCAGGCAAATAGACTCTTCCAACTTCTACAAAACTACTACAAAGAATGAAAGTATTAACCTCCCTGAGAGCCAGGAGGTCAGTGTTGCTTACTATAATGCCAATAATATCCCTGTGCATATCCCCGTAGCCTTTGATGCAGAGTTTAAGCCATACAGAGAGATTAAAGAGAATGTGGAGCACAATGAGGCATTAATCAGGAACTACCTGCTGGATACCCTTCTCTTCAATCCTGTACTTCTCCCGAGGCATTACAAAAGAGTGGAAGTTATGATCTATGACATGCTGGACCGAATCACTGACAGGAAAGAGGTCCCCTTCTTTCAGGACATAGGAGGAGCTATCCCTCAACTTGTAGCGGCTTTTGCGAGAATAACCTTCAAGTCCATAGTGACCCCTGCTGAACTTGCTCAAAGTTTCCAGGCATGGTATTCTATGGTTTCAGAAATAATGGTCGGGCAGAACATAGAGCCTCTGAATGTAGACCAAATCTACAGGCTGGGTTCACATTCAGAAACACTATTAAAAGAACTGACTCTCTGGAATGACGCAGGTATCCCGCTAACTCTTGAGACTGTGAGACATAATACCCTGGTCCCCAGTCTCTTCTTTGAAAAAGCATTGGAACAGCTGCGGGTAGGGGGGTATATATACATCCCGAATGAGGAGACCATAAGACTAATCACATATTAAAGGTAGTCCCATCCCATTAGCATTTTTAATGCAGATCAACATTGATCTGCAACTCACTTGCAAAATCAGACTCTGGAGGAATTGAGACAGACACATTCAAGGCAGGTAAAAAATGTATGCAGGAGGGTTAAAAACAGGGATTGGAAATATACATTCTCATTTTTACTTTCCTGGAAAAGCCGTCCGCCTCGCTCTGGGCCGGTGAGAGCCCCGGTACTCAAGTATCGAAATTAAAAATGTACCTGGTTTCTTCCAAAGTGAGCAGCTTTTTCCTTAAAGGAATACAATATCAGTTCCATTTTTTGTTTGTTAACTTCTGCTCGAACTAAATCTATTAGAGTTATTGTCTTCTTTTATGGAATCTGGATTGGGAGAGCGGACATACCTCATTGCTTGAAGTTAAGAAAGACATATTTATATATGAAACATATATAAAATGTGCAATTTGAAAATTGAAAGAAAAACATATGCATGTTCTGGTAATATTCCCGTCTCATGGCTTAAGTGGCCTGTGCTGCAGCGCTTCAGGATGCTCAAATCAAACGTTTGCTCTATCAAATGTTAAGACACCAAAACGGGCTATTCGGACTTCCTGCATAAAACCTGGATCGGAGATCTCTCATGAAAAAAAAGAAACTTCAGTTTGATCAAAATGAAGATAGGTCCTCCTCTTTCGGAGACGGCGGTCCTTTGATCGATCATTCTCATAACCTTGAAGAGATCATCAAACACAGCAGGACAAACAAGCATAGCAGGACAAAAGATGTCTTTTCGGCAAATGAGGACATATACAGGTCTTTTTTTAAGGAAAATAATGCAGTCCTCCTTCTGGTCAATCCTGAAAACTCTGATATTGTTGATGCAAACACGGCAGCATGTAAGTACTATGGCTGGACGCTCGAAGAGATGACCGGCAAGAAAATGTGCCATATAAGCGCCCTGGCAGCTGAAGAGACAAAGGCTGAGACACTAAGGGCTGCGGACGAAAAAAGGAATTTCCTATTCTCCCGGCACCGGCTTGCAAACGGTGAGATACGTGACGTTGAAGTTTACGGCGGCCCGGTTGTCCTCAATTCGCAAAGTTTGCTCTATTACAGAGTTCATGACATTACCGAGCGCAAGTTGGCGGAAGATGAACTGCAAAGAAAAGAAATGCAGCTCCGTACTGCGCAAAGAGTCGGACGCATGGGGAGCTGGGAAATTGACTTTAATTCCAGGAAAGGGGATGCTTCAGAAGAAGCAAGAAGAATATACGGACTTGAAGGCGAAGACCTTACCATTGAAACAATACAAAAAGTACCGATGCCGGAATACCGCCCGGGGCTGGACAGGGCACTGAGTGACCTTGTGGAAAGAAATTTGCCTTATGATGTGCAATTCAGGATATTAAGACAAAACGATGGCAGGATCCTTCACATACACTCCGTGGCTGAATACGATGCTGAAAGAAATGTAGTAATCGGGACGATCCAGGACATTACCGAACAAAAACAATCCGAAGAAGCACTGGCGAAAGAGGCCCTCTGGCGGCGCATCCTGATGGAGCAGTCTAGGGACGGGATATTTGTCGTCGATCAGAATTGCAAGTTTTTCGAGGCGAACCCTCGATATGCCGAGATGCTTGGCTATTCTCAAGAGGAAATGCTGACATTGCACATCTGGGACTGTGACATTCGATATACCCGTGAGCAATTACTGGAAATGCTTCGGATTGCTGACAGTAAAGGAGCCCTTATCGAAACACGCCTGCGCCGCAAGGACGGTACTTTCCTTGATGTGGAAATCAATGCAAACGCAGCCATATTTGGAGAGAGGAAACTGAGCTTTTGCGTGTGCAGGGACATTACAGAGCGTAAACAGGCTGAAGAAGAACTGCTGAATGCCAAACTGTCTGCTGAGGCTGCCAGCAAGAGTAAAGGCGAATTCCTGGCCACCGTGAGCCATGAGCTGAGAACCCCACTAAATTCGATAATAGGTTTTTCGGATGTACTGCTCCAGGGGATGTTTGGCAGCCTGAATGAAAAACAGACAGGATACATAAATCATATTTCAAAGAGTGGAAAACATCTGTTAAACCTCATTAATGATATCCTTGATATCTCAAAGGTTGAAGCCGGGAAGACAGAACTTGCCTGTGAGCAGTTTAACGTTTATCATGCCATTAATGAAATCAAAACTATAGTATCTCCTCTTGCAATAAAGAAGAACATTTGCCTGGATGTCAAAGTCGATATCGAGCCACAGCCCGGGATGATTTTTGCAGATAAAACCAAATTCAAACAGATCCTCTACAACCTCACAAGTAATGCCATCAAGTTCACTCCGGAAAAAGGTAATGTGACAATCGAAGCACGGCGTTCCGGTAATTTTGTCCAGGTCAGTGTAAAAGACACAGGCATAGGGATTTCAAAAAATGATATCGATAAACTCTTCCAGCCATTTAAACAACTGAACCCATACCTCACTCGCGAGTACGAAGGGACCGGATTGGGCCTTGCCCTTGTCAAGAAGTTTGTTGAGATGCACGGCGGTGAAATCCGGGTTGAAAGCAAAGTTGGAGAAGGCAGTATTTTCACATTCCTGATCCCGAGTGATCTGAAAGATCAGGCACAGACCCGGGATTAAGGATAGATGGGATTAGGGTAGAAGGGATTAGGGTAGAAGGAATTAGGGTAGATAGGACTAAGGAAAGACGAGAAACTTGCTCATATCGCTGTTTTTGAATTAGATCACTTTCTTTGTAGAACTATACTCAAAGTGAGGTAGAGATTCCCTAAAAAAAATAAACTATGTAAGTATAACTTTAGCAGAACTTAAAATACTAGCCTCACAGCAGCTGTTTTTCTGACAGAACTTCTTCTGGACGGGGTCTGGGGGGACTTAAGAGGGTGCAGGCTGTAAGTTCCGGCTTATCCGGAATTCTCTGTTTTCGGGGTATTACAACCTGTTTCTCCGTCACACCAGGAAAATAAGTGCCAGATAACTTACTAAAAAATATAAGGATTAACAGATAAATATTTATAACATGCAAAATAACTGGGAAATGTAAAGAATGTTGGCAAACATTCTAAAAAAAACAAAACTTGGTAAATGGATATTTAGAACATATTGAAAAAAAGGCTTTTTTTAGAAAGTAGTGGAGTACTTTCTAAAAAAATACAGACCTTGACAAATAAATGTTTACTAAAGGTAAAAACGTCACAAAAATTAAAAGAACTAATAAAATGTAAAAACGGGAAAGAATTTACAAGTGGGGAAATTAAATGAAGATACGTGTGGTTAGCTCAAGAGAAGAGATTTTTACGCTCAATCCTAATGAAAGAGTGGTTCACCTGGCGTTTCGCCCTTCGAACAAGGATATCTTTACGCTGGTTGAGACCTGTCCGAAAATTGAGGTAATCCAGGTTCCTAAATCTTACAGGCGGACGGTTTCAAAGTCAATTGAAATGTTCCTTGAAATGCAGAGAATCAAGTTCATGGAAGGGGATGTATGGGGTCATAGGAAAGATCTCAGCGAATACTACAACGTCCCGGATTCTGTTATTGAAGGTATCAGGGAATTAAAACTGGAAGGAACCCCCGCCGAGATGATAGAAGAGAAGGTTTCAAGGGAAAGCAAACTGAACCCGGAAATGGTTGCCTATATTCTTACCAGGGAGATCATAGCCTGAGTCCAATGAATTTTTTTTGAAATGTATTTATTTATATTTTCAAGATAAATTCAAATGGATTTAGACTGATGAATACGGAGGTAAAAATACCAATAATCTGCAGGGTCAATATTATATCCAATTGTTCTGCCTTTTTGACCCTGCTGATAAACCTTCATAAATTCATTTTAAGGCCGTTCCCAGGTCAAGGACTTTCTCCAGAATTTTCTCTTTTTCTGGCCCATCAAGATACGGGACAAGCGAGGAAAAAGCCTGAGCTTCCCTGTACTCGGATTTAATCCCGGCTGCCATCTCAAGGGCTTTTTCAAGAATTTCTTTTTTCCTTGCTTCATCCAGATGCGGAACAATCAGGGAAAGGGCCTGGGGCCTCATGTCCTTATCTTTAAGATTGGAAGCTAATTGTAGGGTTTCTTCCATGATTTCTTTTTTTCTTTGCCCTTTCAGGTGTGGGACAAGCAAAGAAAGAGCCTGTACCCTTTGATATTGGGATTGAATCCCGGCTGCCATTTCAAGGGCTTTTTCCAAAAGTCCTTCATTTCCGGACCCTTCCAGATGCGGGACAAGCGAGGAGAAGATCTGGGATTTTGCATCTCCATACTGGATATAGGGGGCGAAGTCAAGGATATTTTCAATAAGTTCTTCTTTTCCCGGCCTATTCAGATGAGGGCCAAGCGAAGAAAGGACAGCGGCTCTTTCGTCGTCATCCTGAATCTGGGAGGCAGAGTAAAGGGCTTTATTAATGAGTTCTTTCTTTCCCGGTCCCTCCAGATGCGGAACAATCAGAGATAGGGCCTGGGACCTTAGATCCCCATACTGGATCCGGGAGGCAAAGTCAAGGACTTTTTCCATAATCTCTTCTTTTCCAGGCCCGGATTCTAATCGCCCCAGAACTTCAACAGTATCTTTAGCAGTATTTCCAACAGTACCTTCAACAGTATCTTTAACAGTATTGTTTTTTGCTGTGAATTCTTCAAGCAGCTTATTAAATTCTTCAAGCATTCTGGTTTTGCCACTTGAATTTTGTTTTATAAGCTTGACTGAAAGATCTTCAGCCTTCGTCCTTTTTTTGGCTGCCATTTTCTGTTCGGCCGTCATCCTCTGCATCATCCTCTGTATAAGCTCATCTTCCATAAAAGACGAAACTTCTTCAGCTAAACCGGGGTCCTTTTCAAACAATATTAAGATATCGCGGACCAGAACCTGCTTTGTCTCCGGGTCGGAGGGGGCAATAACCATATCTCCTGCGGCTTCCTTCAGCTCAGGCCTTTCTCTCGAACACAGTTTTTCCCACAGTTTTTTCTGAATCTCCCACACATCAGGCCCTACTTTTTTGCCGGCTTCTTCAACCGCTCTTTCAGACCCGATGACCAGATATGGAATTACAGGTTCGATAAAATCTGTTACTTTCTGTGCCAGCTGCCCCATTATTGCATCCTGTTGCCGCATTGTTTCATCCTTCTATTTAACAAAATATTATGTCCTTCTCTTTTTGGTTTAGTTCCGAAATAAAGTGATATCAGTAAGCGTGACATATATTGGAATATATAATAGCAGATAAATACTTCGTTGGAACCGCCTTCCAAGCTCCTCACGGACATCCTCATAGACCATCCATATAAACTGCCCTTTTTATCGTGCATCCTCGAGCTGCATTACGCTACCAAGGCATCTGAAGTTCAAACAACCCCAAAGATGGAATAAAATCAAAAAATATATAATAACTTAGTGAAATATGCCCTAATCTGTTGGAATCATTCCGATTAGAAATCATCCCTTCAGCTTGAACCTCTTACCGGCAAAGCCAATTTACCCGGAAAAACGGAGGATGATTTTATTTTCGTTCTATGGATTTGAGGGGGACTAAATCATGGAATTCCGGGTCTTATTGGTTTGATTTGCATTTGCCATTGCTTAATGCCGGTTTCGTAAGAAGAGGATTTAGCAGCTGAAAAGCGATGTGATTGAAGTCTGGAGATCTGAATAAATGTTAAAAAAAGTATATTATCGGATAGCAAAACTGTCAGGAATTTCTCTCGTTTATCTCGTATTGCTTGCAGTGTGTGCAGTCCCCGTGACTGCAGGAGGAGAGCTTGAGCATGGCACCTGGGCCTGTGTAAGTGATTCTTATTTGAAGGAAGTAGAATGGGACCACTTTATAGGCATCGTATCAGACCACTACTTCAACGCGGAAGGCCAGGAAAAATACGTTTTGACCCGTCCCGGGGACGGGGTTTCAAAGGAATATAACGCATGCGATGTAATTCCGTTACTGGATTCGGGTGTAAAGGCCGTATTCCCCCTCCAGTCCGAACGTTTAACTCCCTGCGTACAAAAAACCTGCCTGGGGATTGTCACTGCGGTAAATGAAGAAACCTGCACCTGTGACATATTCGTTACGTGGTCAGGAGGAGCCTGTACCGGGGAAACCCTGGACGGGATTCCGATCAGCGAGCTTAAAAAGTGCATAGTTCACCCCGCAGGCAGAAGGATGCTCTCGGAAGGGTATCTTCTGTAAATGAGGTTGCCGGGGGGCAATCTCAAAAAAGGAATTCAGAAAAACCCCATCAATTCAAAACCTGATCAATTTAAAATCCCTGCCACTTAAATTTATTCAGTCCGGCAGCTGCACAACCGCAGCCAGCACATCCTCATTCCCGATCACTCTGGTGACGTGCCCCTTTCCTCCCGTATCCTCAAGATGCACAACGCTTCCTGGCCCGAATCTGCGCAGCTCTCCATCACTGACTTCTGCTTCCAGTTCCCCGGAGAGGAAGAAGAAAAACTGGTGATGCGGCGTCGGGTGCCAGTCCCCGAACCAGCCTGCGGGAATCCGGCAGAATGCAAACTGCTCCGCCTTCTGAAAGGCAGAAAGATAGAGTGAAGGTGCCGGAGGAGCAAAATTGACTTCTGCAAATCCGATGTCCCTGTCCTCAAAGTGAGAAGTGCCTTTAGAATCAGAGTATATGCGAGTATATTTCATACGAACTAAACCTCCCACTTCCATATATATAAGGAAATGATATAATACTTTCCGGCAAAGCCGGTATGCTGGCGTTGAGCGGCGAGTAAACCGGAAAAAAGAAGCGGAAAAGAAAAATTGCCACGGCCCTGGATTTCAACTCCTTTATTTTCTTTTCATGTTCCGGGAAAAGCCGTCCGCTTCGCTCAGCTCAGAGGCCGGTGAGAACGCCACTACCTGAAAAGCAATCCGAAAGACTCCGGCAGCAATACCTTTAATAAAAAGCCCTCTCAAATATGGATAAGGGAGTAAAAGGGGATACTGGATATTATCGGCGGGGACTTTTGATTTAACAGTCCGATGCACATGAAAAAATCACCCCGGGTTCAGGTGATCTGAACTGAAGAATTGGGGATACATCAATAATAAAAACCGACACAACCGCAATATTTTGAATGGGGAGGAGGGTATTGAAAGCTGTTGCAATCAGGTCGTGGCAGGGGGCAGAGGAGTTTTGCAACCGGATAAGGGCATGTTTGCTTTCCTTTGCTGCACTGGCAGGCCGGAAGATTGCAAAAATCCTTGACTTCTGCACTTTTCCGGAGTTCATGGACCTGTTATGGCAGGCCATTAAGTTCAATACCCGAAAGCTCACCCCAATAGAGGAACAGGAAGCAAGAAGCGTATTTGGGGACAGCATCAACTACCGGCAGGTGCGTATTGACGAATCCTCTCTAATTGCCCGCATAGGGGCAAGGATAGAGGGCAAATCAGGCATGGGTGTCACAACCTTCCACACAATCAACTTCAATCGGAAGATTTACCCCGCAGCAGGCAACCCGGACATGAAGTGGCTTATCCATGAGTTAACCCACGTCCTGCAAATGGAGCATGCAGGTTCGCAATACCTGGTAGAAGCAATTCATGCGCAAGCAACTGAAGGATATGGGTACACCCCGGGTGCAAAACCTCATTTTCGTGATTATAACCGCGAGCAGCAAGCTTCTATTGTTGCAGATTATTACATTAAACTCCGTTCAGGAAGTTAGACGGATGCTTATGACTCGTATATTGCGGAATTAAAAACCGGTTAGCTGTAGAGGTTGAGGAAAAATTGCCCCAGGAGAAAAAACCTGCTAAACTTACGCATATAAGCTGAAAAGTTGGACCGAAAAAGATGGTGGGAATCCTTGGCAGATCAGCTCGCAATACATGACAAAATTTTCAGCCCGGATTCGGATGAGAGGTTAGAGGCTGCAAAACAGCTGGAAACCTTTTTCGAGGATATTCCTGCCCGAAAACAGGCTTTCGAAGACCTTCTAAGGCTCTGTTCCGATGAAGACAAAACGGTCAGAGTAAAGGCAACAAATGCCCTTGAAACGGTTTTCCCGAAACTTTCGGATTCGGAAAAAGAAGAGGGCTGGAACGCCCTGCTTGAACTTATCCGGACTGAGGACCCGGAAATCTGGAAGGCTGCTGCCCTGGCCCTCGTTTTTGCATTCGGCTACGTGCCGGACAAAAGGGAGGCATGGTACTCTCTTCTCCGGCTGGCTGAAGATGAGAACAGGCATGTCAGGGAGCATGCAGTAGGAGCCCTAATCCTGCTTTTTCCGTCCATGCCGGACAAAGAAAAGGTCTGGGCTGATTTCACAGCCCTTGCCAGGAGCCTGTACGGGAACGTACGGGAACTGGCATCGGATGCCTTTATTTTGATATACCCTTACCTGGGAGACAGGGAAAAGATCTGGGAAAGCCTGAGAGACCTTGCAGGAACCCGGGATAACCATGTGAGGGACAGAGCCGGGGACATCATGGCCCTGATCTTCCACCAGCTCCCTGACCAAAAAAAAGCCATGCGGGACGTTGAAGCCCTGACCATGCAACAAAGCGGCTACATAGCCCGGCGGGCTGTAAAAGTTCTCGGAGACGACTACCCCCAGCTTTCCGAAGCCGAAAACCCGGCTGAAGAGCTTTACAGGCTTGCAGCGGAAAAGGCTCCGTATGCAAGGTGGAAGGCTGCAGGCAGCTCAGGAAAGGAGAAGGAGGCTTCCAGGAAAAAACGAGGCAGTTCTTTACAAGAGGAGGAATAAGAAAAAACCTGAGGGAACAAAATAACAAGCTGGAAAAAACTACTCCGGTTTAGACTTCAAATTCCGTTCTTTTCATATTTCAGAAAAAGCCGGCCTCCTTCATCGGCCGGGGAGAGCACCTGTACTTGAAAAGCAATACGAAAAAACCGGTCGGATTTCTATTCTTTCAGATTTCCGTTACTTCCCTGGACATACCCTGGTAGTACGTAAAGAGGTCTTCTCCCCACTGCAGGGCTTCGGGTTCGAAGCAGAGAATGTCATTGGCATGGTCGTAAGTCCCGTTGTTGTAGAAAAGGCCGAGGGAAAGGAAGCAGTTCGTAACTGCACTTGAAAGCAGCATTTCTTTTTCATACACATAGAGTTTGGTGTTATTCAGGCCCAGAAACGGCTCAAGTTCGGACCTGAATTCCGTCCTCATCCTTTCGAAAACAGACGCTGTGACTATAAGGGATACATCAGTCCCCCTCTCTGCAAAGGCCAGGAACATTTTAGGGTATAAGGGATGAATGAAGGGGGAGATGCCTTTTACGTAATCCGATTTTGCGATGTTTTCCACGAATTCCGTGTGAGGCGAGAACATGCTGCCCCCATCAAGGGGTCTTGCAAAGGTACTGCACTTCAGGTCACCGATTCTTTTTAAGAGATCGGGGGGGATGCCGTCAAGCCTGTGGCTCTCCCAGAAGTCATATTTACTTTCAAGAGCCTCTAAAGTATCGACCAGGCCCTGCATTTTATCAACAATCGCTTCCCCTATGAGGGTCAGCTCATACGCATTATTCTCCCGGCGCAGGAGATGCCTCCCTTTGAGCAATTTGATCTGCGGCTGAATGGAAATTGCAGTTGCATCAAGGACAGTTTTGATTTCTTCGAGGCTTTTTGGGCCATCCCTCAATAACAGAAGAATATCTTTCCTTTTTTTCGAAAAGAAAATCAAATCCAGATAGGAAGCTTCCATCCCGACCCCCACTTTTAGATGAGATTTTTCCCGCTTTTAATTGAGAGTTATCCCACTTTTAATTGAGAGTTATTATTTATTGAACAAACATTCCTCATTATTTATATCCATTACTAAATTATATCCTCAGGTCTTCAAGTCCTCCATAAATAGAACAATTTTCGTTCATTTTTGGAAAAGGCCGGCTCCTTCGTCGGCGGGGGAGAGCTCCGAGGCCTGAAAAAATCGAAAAAACTTGCCCCGGGATCTGGATAATTAAAACAAAAGCTGACATGCTAACCTGAAAAACTGACAGGCAAACTTAAAAAGCTGGCCTGCTAACTTAAAAGCTGCCCTGGAATCCAGAATCAATATATTTAAAAAGAAACCTGCTAACTGATATATAAGAACCAGAAGGGAATAGAGAACAGTTGGTGGGAATCCTTGACAGATCAGCTCGGCATACACGACAAAATATTTAGCACGGCCTCTGATGAGCGGATGAAGGCCGCAAAACAGCTGGGAGACCTTTTTGAGTCATTTCCTGACAGGAAACAGGCCTTTGAAGACCTTCTAAGCCTCTGTTCCGATAAAGACAACACGGTCAGGGAAGAAGCCATTAATTCCCTGATGACCGTTTTCCCGAATGTGCCGGACAGGGAGCTGGCCTGGGAAAGGTTCGTAAATCTTACAGCTTACCCTTCCGAACGTATAATGAGGGCTGCGGTCAAGGCCCTGATAACTGTTTTTCCCCTTATGCCCGACAAAAACAGGGCATGGAAGGACCTGGCCGAACTTGTAGGTTCGAAGTCCACCTTAGAAGACGTGAGCTGGGGGGTCGTCCGCTCGCTCCCTTATATTATCCCCCACGTGCCGGACAGGCAGCAGGCCTGGGCTGACCTGCTTGAGATGGCAGCTTCCGAAGATGGGTATGTCCGGGAAAAGGCGGCTTCCTTCCTGGGCATGGTTTTTCCTGAGCTTGGGGAAAATGAAAAGGATGCGGCCTGGAAAGAACTGCTCGGACTGGCCGGCTCGGGAGACGGCAACGTTAGAGAGCAGGCTGCAAGGGTTCTGGGAGCCGTTTTCCTTTGCGTGCCTGAGGACTGGAAAGATGATAAATGGAAGGACCTTATGGGGTTGGCAGCCTCGGGGAGCCCCGAAGTGCAAAAGGAAATCTTTCTTGCCCTGCCTTTGGCCTTTGCCTCTGCCCCGGACAGGAAAATTGCCTGGAACGACCTCATCCGGCTTACCCTGAATGAGAGCGGGAATGTAAGGAAGCAGGCCGCAGATATTCTTGTTTCCGTATTTCCACAGATGCAGGAAAGGGAAAAGGTCTGGGCAGACTTTCTCAGGCTTACGGGTGCAGGAGACGGGTATGTAAGGGATACGGCGGCTGATACGCTTGTCCAGGTATTTCCGGGCCTCGGAGACAAAGACAGGGTATGGGAACACCTCATCGAGCTTACTGAAGATGAAGACGAATACGTCCGGAGGAAAGCAGCTGACACACTCATCAAGGTTTTCCCGCATGTATCCGACAGGAGAAAAGCCTGCAAAGACCTGGTCCTCCTGACCGAAAAGAAAGAAAGTTACGTGCTCAGGAGAGTCATGAAGACTCTTGCTTCCGTTTATCCCCAGCTCTGCGAGGAAAAAGAATGGGAAGAAGGGGAGGAAGCTGAATGGGAGGAAGAAGCTGAATGGGAGGAAGAAGAAGCTGAAAGGGAAGAAGAAGCTGAATGGGAGGAAGAAGCAGAGGCAGAGAAAGAAAGAGAAACTGAAGTAATAGAAAAGAGAGAGGAAAAAAGAGGAGTAAAGAGAGAGGAAAAAGACAGAATTAAGGGGCTTTACGAACTTGCAGCCGAGAAGGCAGCCTGTGTACGAAGGGATGCAGCCCATTCCCTCGGGGCTGCCCTCCTAGGAGAGAAAGGAAAAACTGAGGAAGGACTGGCCCCTGAAAAAGAAGGGCTGACCCTTGAAAAAGAAGGGCTGACCCCTGAGAAAGAAAGGAAAAAACCGGCTTTGGACCTGCTCAGGCTTACGGCTGACAGGGACGGCTCTGTGAGGAAAGATGCGGCAGAATCCTTTGCAAGGGCATACCCCGGCCTGCAGGGCAAAAAGGAAATCGTAGCCGAACTTCTCCGCCTGAGTTCGGATTCCGACCCCCTGGTGAGGAGAGGCGCGGTCGAGTCCCTGCTCACCCTTTATTCCCGGAAATCAGGCAAAATGCAGGACATCTGGGGCGAACTTCTAAAAATAACAGAGCACGGGGACAGTGCTGTCAGAAAAGAGACATCTGAACTGCTGTCCCATGTGCTCCCGGGAGTTGAGGAAAAGTCCGGGGTCTTTTTCGACCTTGTCCGCCTGGCTTCCGGGCAGGACGCCCAGCTTCGGAAGAGGGCTGCAGAACTGCTCGGGCAGACATTTCCGCATGTTGAGGACAAACAGAAGGCCTGGGCCGAGCTTTTGAGGCTTGCCTTCTCCGAAGACAGGGAAGTACGGAGAGGGGCTGCTTCAGCCCTTGCAGAGGCATACCCCCTGGTCCCGGATAAGGGGGGAGCCTGGAAGGACCTGGTCCGGCTTTCAGGCCACAGCGACAGCTTTGTGCAGCGGGCTTCTGCCAGGGCCCTTACGCCTGCCTTTTTTCATGTGCCGGACAAGACCGGGGCCTGGAGGGACCTGCAGGTGCTTATCAATGACCCCTATATTTATGTCAGGAAGTACGCTATCCGCGCCCTGGCCCGGGCCTCCCTCTGGCGCGCGCTTAAGGCGGAAAACGAGGCTACGTATATTTTCGGGCTGAAGGAAGCTGCGGGCTATTTTAAAGAAGCAGCTGAAGTCCCCATCGAAGCCGATATCCCCGAATTCTATCGCCCCTTTTACGAGGCTTTCCTCTACATAATAGCCAGCGACATGCCTGCCAGGAAAGCCAGGATAGAGACCGAACGCTACCTTTCAAAAGCAGCGAACGAAGTAAGGAACCTGGAAGAAAACCGGAAACTGCTCGAAGCTATCGACCAGCTCGCACCCCTCCTCCGGGAAGCCGGAAACCTCAGCCCGGAAGACCTGCCTGCAAAAAAAGCCCTTCTTGAGACCTGCGTCCGGACTTTTGACCGGGCTTCGGGCCTTTTCGATAGCACCGAAGAAGAGGCAATTCTAGCAAAGAAAATCGTGAAGAAAGAGTACCCGAAACTCGGAAAGGTGCTCCTGGAAAAGAAGCTAAAAGAGACCATTTCAGGAATCAGGTACAAAGCAAGGATCACCTGCCTTAAATCAAAGGGGACCCCGGGCGAAAGCCTGGCATGCACGGTCAGCCGGAAAGTGGGAGAATGGAAACTCGAAGACCTTGAAAAAGACAGGAAAGAGCTGGACAGGCAGCTTGAGTCCCTGCTCAACGTCCTCCGGGGCAAAATCCCCTATGTGCCCGAAAACATGTACATCTTCGAGAAAATTGAAGATATCCGGCAGGAAGAAGACCTGCTTGAACGCTACAGGAAGGTGGCCAGGCTTCTCGGCCTGCTCCCCGGGGCAAGGATGCCTTCGAAGGGAATGAAATAAGTTGAAGGCAAATCCAGGGAAATCCGGAATCTAAGTCCCTCACCCCCTACACCCGAAAACCACCGGAAATCCGGAAAACTCAGGGAAGCCGAAAACCTCCAGACATCAGGATACATCTGGATACATCAGGATACATCAGGATACATCAGGACAGCCTGAAACACCGGAAAAAGGGCATCCTGGCCCTCAAATTTATATTTGATCCGGCCAATCCCTGTATTATGTACGGGGCAGAGATTGAAATTACAGACGAGGACTTCGAATTTGCAACGCCCCCGCTCTCCAGAAACTTCGTCCGCAGGACTTTTGAAAAATACGAACTCGAGTACATTGCCCACTTCGGAGGCGAGATGTTCTATGTCTCAAGGCAGGACTCCGAGCCCATGATACCCGTTTACGCCGACTCCCATTACCAAGCAGAAATCGAACTGATACTGGATTTCATGGCCCGGGAAAGGATCCGCAGGCTCAGGTATGAAAACGGGACCCTCTTCCGGTCTGCAGTCCCGGAACTTTCGCACGCCTGAACCAACCATAAGAAAAACGGGAGGCATACAGGGGCTTTTCGCAGAAACAAAGACCGGATCACCTTTTTTCTGTTGTTCTGGTTTTTTATAGTTTCGTTACAATATTAAAATTACAAGTTGTTTTTATAGCTAACAGGGGGTATTCAATGCTAAAACTATGGGAGTATGATTCTCGCAGAATCCACGCCGTGCACATGCCGCAGCAGATGAGCGACCTTGAAAGAATAGGAGACGAAGGCTGGGAACTTGTTTTGATCAAGGACGACCTTGATGAGGATGGAACAGCGACTGCGATTTTCAAGAGGGAGAAAAAGTACGCAGCCGAAGAATAAAAATAAATTTAGATATATTTTTTTTAAACATGTAAGTGCATTTGAAGTACAATTTTTCCCGGCTAATTTTTTATTTTTTAAAAGTGAAATTCTTCCTGCCCGTTTTTAAGAGAGGTTCAGGAAAAAAGGGAAAAAAATAACTCTGCAAATAATGAGATATTCGGTCCCGATAAGGCAACTGCTTTTCGATTAGTGTTACAGAGTTCCTCCGCCAGTTTGCCTGGAGGCGCCTTCCAAAAAGAAATGAAAAACAAACACAAAAAAGAATATTTTACAGGCTGTATTTGTTCTGCTTTGTTCGCATCCGTACCGATTTTTCAGTCCCTTTTACGGGCCAGAAGGACGAAAAAAGCCTCGATCTCAATCTTTTTTTAATAAGTTCTCAATTTTAAGCAGTTCATCCGCTTCTTCCTTGCTCAAAACCCCTTCCATAACCGCAACTTCCGCAACAGGCACCTTCTTTTCCAGGGCCTCCTTAGCAAGCTCTGCCGCCTTCAAATACCCTATCTTCGGCGTCAGGAACGTCACAAGTATCGGGTTAAGTTCAAGGTAGGCCCTGCACCGGTCCTCATGCACCCTGATCCCTTCGATGCAGCTTTTCTGAAAAACAGGGAGGTAGTTTGTGAGCAGTGAAACTGACATAAGAATGTTAAAGGTTATCACGGGGGTCATGACATTGAGCTCTAACTGC
The DNA here is from genome assembly GCF_024372725.1 of Methanosarcina sp. KYL-1. Lineage (GTDB taxonomy): Archaea > Halobacteriota > Methanosarcinia > Methanosarcinales > Methanosarcinaceae > Methanosarcina. The sequence continues at coordinate 79,369 of NZ_VOUA01000011.1, read as the reverse complement.
CCGGCCTGCGATGCAAGAGCCACGGTTGTGTCATTGCCAATTATCTGGAACCCTATCATGTCCAGGCACTCCGCCATAACCGGGTTGTATTTCCCGGGCATGATTGACGAGCCCGGCTGTACCTGAGGAAGTTCGATTTCCGAAATCCCGGTCGTTGGACCTGCATTCAGGAGCCTGAGGTCGTTTGCAATCCTGATGAGTTCGATGCCAAGTTCCCTGAGGGCTCCGGAAAAGGCTGCAAGCTGGGCCCGGCTCTGCAGGGCTTCGAAACTGTCAGATGCAGGCCGGAAGGGCAGGGAGCAGAGCTCGGAGATTTTTGCAACCACAGCTTTTCGGTACCCTGGAGGCGTGTTTGCCCCGGTGCCCGTAGCTGTCCCCCCCACGGCAATTTCCAGGAGGTCTTCCCTGCGTTCTTTTATGCGGCCTGCAGCCCTCTGGAGGGCAGAAGCATAGGCATTGAATTCGGCTCCGAGGGTCACAGGAACTGCATCCATTAAGTGCGTCCTTCCGGATTTCGGGATTCCGGCAAACTCCTCTCCCTTCAGGCGGAAAGCCCCTGCAAGCCCGTAGAGCACACCGGCCAGTTTGTCTGCGGCGAATATGATTGCGATGTGAGAAGCGGTAGGGAAGGTATCGTTTGTGGACTGGGACATATTAACGTGGTCGTTAGGGCTCAGGTAAGCATAATCCCCTCTTTTCCTGCCCAGGATCTCAAGCGCCCTGTTTGCCAGGACCTCGTTCGTGTTCATGTTAAAAGAAGTCCCTGCCCCTGCCTGAAAGACATCTACCGGAAACTGGCTCGAATATTCTGCCTCAAGACAGGCCAGAATCTCGTCGGCTGCCTGCACGATTGCCTCTCCCCTTTCCCGGTCAAGCACCCCGAGTTCCATATTGGTAAAAGCAGCGGCTTTTTTTACGATCAAATACGCCCGGATGAATCCCGGATTTTCCTTTCTCCCACTCACCGGAAAATTTCTCAATGCCCGGCAAGTCTGAACCCCGTAGTAGGCTTCTTCCGGGACTTCAAACTGGCCCATAGAGTCCTTTTCGATTCGATACATAGCCATCCCCCTGAAAAAAATTATTGACGTCCCTTATCTGACCTCTTTATTTTTCGTCACTCTTTTTTGTTCCTATTTTCTTATTTTCGATTTTCGTATCGTTTATCATTGTTTCCGTCTTTCATTCCATCTTTCATTCCATCTTTCATTCCATCTTTCATTCCATCTTTCATTCCATCTTTCATTCCATCTTTCTTTACGTCATTGCTTCCGTCATTGCTTCCGTCATTGTTTAAGTCAAAGGGTCACTTTGGCTCCTTTCCAAGCTTCTGGATTTCCTTCCTGGCTTTGCCGATCCCCAGAATGGGGGGTACGCCTTTCGGGCAGACAGCTTTACAGTTGGCATTGAACTCGCAGCCCCACCAGCCGCTTTTGTCGTTGGCAAGCAGGAGCCTGGAGTCGTCTTCAGCCTCACGGGGATCGATATGGAAACGATAGAGCTTGGCAAGGGCTGCAGGCCCCAGGAATTCTTCCTCCTTTCCCGAAATCGGGCAGGACCCCACACAGGAGGCGCAAAGCACGCAGTTAGTGTACTGTTCAAGCTCTGAAACGGCTTTGGGATCCATCAGCCTTTCTTTTTCAGGAGCTTCGGAAGCCGGCTTGAAGGTGGGCTCGACTGCCCGGTAGAACTCAAAGAATTTATCCATGTCCACGACCAGGTCCTTTATCTTCACCAGGTTCGGGAGAGATTCCACGAGCACCTCTTCTTTCGGGTCCCACGAAACCGTCTCTTCCATCCCCGGAAAATGCCTGAGCTTTACCTGCCCTTCACCCCCGGGCAGGGACTCGACCCGGGTCCTGCAGGCAAGCCTGGGCACCTTGTTTATCAGCACCCCGCAGCTCCCGCAGACCGCACCCCTGCAGGAATAACGAAAAGCCAGGGAATCGTCCATTTCTTCCTGGATTTTGAAGAGGGCGGAAAGCACGGTCATCCCGGGCGAGGGGTCGAGCTCGAAGGTGTCGTAGCGAGAGTCCCCGCTTTCCCTGTCGTAACGAAACACTTTCAGCTTCATCAGTACACACGCCCCATCAGTACACACCCTCCATCAGTACACCCTCCGTCAGCATACCCCCCCATCGACTCAAACTTCATCAGTATGCACGCTCCTTTACCGGGAATTTCCCAAGCCTCACAGGCAGGTATTCGAGCACAGGTTTTCCTCCAGGCTTTCCTTCGGCCCCCGGACCTTCCAGACGGTAAATCGTATGGACAAGGAAGTTTTCGTCGTCCCGGTCAGAGTAATCGGTCCGGGCATGGGAACCCCGGCTCTCTTTTCGGGCAATTGCGCCCCTTGCTACGGCTTCTGCTATATCGAAGAGCCCTCCAAGTTCAAGGGCATAGCTGAGAGCCTGGTTGAAAACAGCGGACTTGTTGTCGATGTAAACCTCGGGGTAGCGGGCTTTGAGCTCCAGGAGTTTTTCCAGCCCCTCTTCCATTTTCTTTCCTTCCCGGAAGACCCCGAAATACTCAAACATCAGCTTCTTCAGCTCGTCCCTGAGCCCGTGCATTTTCACGCCCTAATCCCTGGCAAGCAGCTGATTTATCCGCCCGGAATCTTCGGAGAGCTTATCCAGGACTGCTATTTTGTCCCCAACTTTGTTATCTTCAGCTTTTTTGTCCCCGGCCCGGACCCGTGCCCCGGAAGAGGAAAAGTAAAAGGCCCTCGAGATCTCCTGCCCCGCAATTTTCCCGAAGACCACGGTTTCGAGGAGGGAATTGCCCCCCAGCCGGTTTGCCCCGTGCACGCTTACGCAGGAACATTCTCCTGCAGCATAGAGCCCGGGAAGTTCGGTTGCAAGGTTGTTTCCGACGGCGATTCCTCCCATGGAATAGTGCTGGCCCGGCTGCACGGGAATAGGGGCCTCGATCGGGTCAACGCCTGCAAAGTCCAGGGAGATCAGGCGGATCCCGGGCAGGCGTTCCATTATCTTATCTTTTCCCAGGTGCCTGAGGTCGAGGAGGACATACTTATCGTCAAAACCCCGGCCTTCGTCTATTTCCTGCTGGATCGAGCGGGCTACGATGTCCCTTGGGGCCAGTTCCATGGACTTCGGGGCGTACTTTTCCATGAAGCGCTCATTTTTGTTGTTCAGGAGATAGCCGCCCTCCCCCCTTGCCCCTTCGGTGATCAGGATGTTCGTCCCGTAAAGGGTGGTCGGGTGGAACTGCACGAATTCCATGTCCTTTAAGGGCACCCCGGCCCGGAGCGCCAGGGAAGCCCCGTCCCCGGTGTTGATCAGGGCGTTTGTGGAGCGGGTAAAGAGCCGCCCGAAACCCCCGGTTGCCAGGAGCAGAGCCCGGCAGGAAAAGCCGTGCAGGGTCCGGTCTGCGAGGTTTATGCAGGTGCAGCCCACGCACCTTTCGTTCCTCCCCGAGCCGTTTTCAGCTGCAGGGTCCCCGGCTTTCACGAGGGATGTTACGAAAAATTCCTCGTAAAAAGTTATCCTGCCGCTTTTTTCCCTGCCCACGAGCTGTTCGTAGAGCGTGTGCAGGATGTTGTGCCCGGTCCGGTCTGCCGCGTAACAGGTCCGGGGGAACATCACGCCCCCGAAAGGCCGCTGGGCAATCTTTCCATCGGGGAAGCGCGAAAAAACGGTCCCGAAATGCTCGAGCTCGATTACGGCTCCGGGTGCGTTTTTGCACATCAGCTCCACGGCATCCTGGTCTGCAAGGTAGTCCGAACCTTTGACCGTGTCAAAGGCGTGGTCTTCCCAGGAGTCCCCGGCCTGTGCATTCCCGAGAGCTGCATTCATCCCTCCCTGGGCTGCAACCGAGTGCGAGCGGAGCGGGTGCACCTTGGAGATGACGGCGGTGTCAAGCCCGGCGTCAACCGTTTCGATGGCGGCCCGAAGCCCGGTCAGCCCGGCCCCGATTATGAGGACGTCGTGGGTATGGATAGGGTATCCTGGTTCTGTTTCTTCTCCCCCCAATTATTTTCCCCCGAAGTTTGATTTCTCAGACTTAATTTCGGATTTTATTTCGGATTTTATTCCTGGATTTGGTTTATCGGATTTGATTCCTGGATTTGGTTTATCGGATTTGATTCCTGGATTTGGTTTATCGGATTTGAGTTCTCGAATTGGATTTCTCGGATCTGGTTTTGGGATAATCAGCCTAAGTAAAAAAGTGCCAGGAGCTCAGATCTGGCAGACAAGGTTTCCGAGCTCGATTGAAAAGGTCTCGTAGTTTACGGAATAGTCAATCGGGCACTCGACGACCGCCACTTTGTTGAGGGCAAAGGCTTTTTCCAGGACTTCGGCAAGGTCGTCTCCTTCTTCGACCCTGAAGCCTGCAGCCCCGAAACTTTCGGCAAAGCGGGCAAAGTCCGGGTTCCCGCAGTCAAGGGCAAAGTCCTCAAAGTGCATTTTCTTCTGCTTCCATTTGATGAAGCCAAAGGCGTTGTCGTTCAGGACCAGGACGACGATTGGGATCTTATAGCGGATTGCGGTCTCAAGTTCCTGGCAGTTCATCATGAAGCCCCCGTCCCCGCAGATTGCAAGCACCCGGCGTTCGGGATGGAGGAGTTTTGCGGCTATCCCTGCAGGCAGGCCTGCTCCCATGGTGGCAAGGGCGTTGTCCAAGAGCACTGTGTTAGGGGCATAGGTCTTGTAGAGGCGGGAGAACCAGAGCTTGTAGATCCCGTTGTCCAGGGTTATGATGTCTTTTCTCCCGAGCACCTCCCGGACGCTCCGGACAACCGCATGGGGCAGGGGCGGATAGCTTATCCCGACAGGGGCATTGATTTTTTCCTCGATGAATGCCCTTGTTGCTTTAAAAATGGGAAACTCCCGTTTTCCCGGGATCTGTGAGGCAATTTCCCGGATCGAGGACGCGATGTCCCCTATGACTTCCCGGTCCGGGTTGAAGTACCTGTCAGGCACGGACTCCACGAAATCGATGTTGATGATCTTCTTGTCCAGGTTTTTGTTCCAGAGGTAGGGGGGATACTCCACTACGTCGTAGCCCACGGTAATGATCAGGTCCGCCTCGTCAATCCCGCAGTTCACGTAGTCGTGGGTGTGGATCCCCGTGGCAAAGAGGCTGCACTCGCAGTCGTCCGGGACGACTCCCTTCCCCATCTGGGTGTGCACAAGGTAGATCCCGGTCTTTGCGGCGAAAAATTCAAGCTCTTCAGTGACCGCTTTCCGGTTTGCCCCGGAAGAGACGATGATCAGGGGGTTTTTTGCCTCACAGATCATGGCTGCAGCCTGTTCCACAGCCCCGGGGTCAGGCTGCGGGATTTTGATCCTGCTTCTTTTCTGTACCTTAGCCCCGGTCTCATCTTCGGCCACATCCTCAGGGAGCTCGATGTGGACCGCTCCAGGCCTTTCAGCCTCCGCATGCTTGAAAGCGTTCCGGATCACGGTTGGGATCATCCCCGGATCCGTTATTGACACAGCCTTTTTACAGAGCGGCTCCATCATCCGGACCACGTCCACGAGCTGGAACCTGGCCTGCCAGTTGTCGGTAAGGGCCTTCTGCCCGGAAATCGAGATGAAGGGAGCCCCGATCAGCTGCGCCTGGGCAACCCCGGTGACAAGGTTGGTAGCCCCCGGCCCGAGGGTTGAAAAACAGACCCCGGCTTTTCCTGCCAGCCTCCCGTAAGCCGCAGCCATGAAAGCCGCTGCCTGTTCATGCCTGGTGATAATCACCCTGATCTTCGATTTCCTCAGGGACTCCAGGAAATCCAGGTTTTCCTCCCCCGGGAGCCCGAAAATATACTCCACACCCTCTTCTTCAAGCTGGGCCACAAAAAGATCCGAAGCTTTCATAAAAAACACCCAAAGTTTTTTTCTTTACTTTTTCTTTATTTATTAACCACGACAGTTTTGATATTTACGAACTCTTTTAACCCGTAGTGGGAAAGTTCCCTCCCGACCCCGGACTTCTTGACCCCGCCGAAAGGCAGCCTCGGGTCGGACTTTGCCATCCCGTTAATAGCCACAAGCCCGGACCTGATCCTCTTTGCAAGCCGCTCGGCCCTTTCGGGGTCCCCTGACCAGACGGCAGCCCCCAGCCCGAACTCGGTGGAGTTTGCAACCTCCACGGCTTCGTCCTCGTCCTTGACCGTAATCACCGGAGCAATCGGCCCGAAGATTTCCAGGCTGCAGACCTTCATGTCGGTGCTGGCAGCCGGGACAAGTGCAGGCTTAAAGAAGAAACCCTTTTCATGTTCGGCTGCGTGCACCTTCGGTTCAGCCCCTTTCTTTTCCGCGTCCTTCAGGACCTTTTCAAGCTCCCCGACAAATTCCTTTTTCGCCATGGGTCCGATGTCGGTCTCCGGGTCCATGGGGTCCCCGACCTTGAGCTGCTGCATGTATTTATCGAATTTTTCGGTAAATTCCACGACCACATCTTCCATGACGATAAACCGCTTTGCAGCTATACAGCTCTGCCCTGAATTGATAAAGCGCGCCTTTACCGCCATCCGTGCCGCCGCGTCCACATCCGCGTCCTCAAGCACGATGAAGGGGTCCGACCCCCCGAGTTCCAGCACAAGCGGCTTGATCTTCTTCCCGGCAAGCTCCCCGACTGCAGACCCGGCTGCAACGCTCCCGGTAAGCGAGACCCCGTCCACCAGGTCCTCGTCAATGATTTTCATCGCGGTCTTCGAGTCGATCAGGAGCACCTTGAACACATTCTCAGGCAGCCCCGCCTCCAGAAAGACCTTCAGGATCTCCAGTGCAGACCCCGGCACGTTTGAAGCATGTTTGAGCAAACAAACGTTTCCCGCAGCCAGCGCCGGCACCGCAAAGCGGAAGACCTGCCAGAACGGGAAGTTCCAGGGCATAATCCCGAAAATGACCCCCAGGGGCTCGAAGGTGATGTAGCTCTTCCCAGCCTCCGTTTCCACCGGCTCGTCCTTCAAAAACTCCGCTGCATGCTCCGCATAATAGTCGCAGCCCTTTGCACACTTCTCGACCTCAGCCAGGGCTCCCCTTATCGGCTTTCCCATCTCCTTCGTTATGACCTCGGCATACACCGGCTTGTTCTGCCTGAGCACGTGGGCAGCCCGGGCAATGTACATGGCTCTTTCCTCAACGGACAGGGCACTCCAGCCGGGAAAAGCAGCCCTCGACAGTTCTATTTGCTGCTCACAGTCTTTGAAAGAAAGAGCATCGTAGGTCCAGTTGAGTTCTTCAGTATAAGGATTAACGGATTTGAGTTTCACAGCATTCCCCCCTGTTAGTAATTAGGGGGTTTTTGGGTATTATAAGTTGGGGGAGAAGGGATAGAAAATATAGAAGAGTCTTTTTCTTTAAAAAGGAAAAAAGACATTGGATAGAAGAATTATAAAACAAAATTTCAAAGTACTAAAGTTTAAATAAATAGATGAAAATGTGTAGAAGTAGAGAAAAAAATAATTTAAACTCTTAACAAGTCAGATCTTATGAAGGAGTCAAGATGGATTTCATTGATCAAATTCAAGAATTGGCAGCAAGAATCCCGAAGCTACGAGAAAACATAAAAACCGAAGAAGCTACGAAAAACGCCCTTGTAATGCCCCTGATAAATATACTGGGATACAACGTTTTTGATCCGACAGAAGTAGTTCCTGAATATACCGCCGACTTCGGGACTAAAAAAGGGGAAAAAGTCGACTATGCTGTTTTCAAGGAGGGAAAACCTGTCATATTGATCGAATGTAAAAATATTGATGCTGACCTGGATAGAGAGCATGCTTCCCAATTATTCAGATATTTCAGTGTAACCGAAGCAAAAATAGGAATCCTGACTAACGGAATTGTTTATCGCTTTTTTACCGACCTTGATTCCCCCAACAAAATGGATGATAAGTCCTTCCTTGAGATCAATTTGCTGGACATTAAAGAGCCGTTAATAAATGAACTTAAAAGATTCAAGAAAGAATCTTTCGATATTGATGATCTGGCTCCTGTGGCCTGTGAATTGAAATACACAAGGGAGATAAAGTTAATTCTTGCAAGAGAGATCAATTCGCCCTCTGAAGATTTCGTGAAATATTTTGCAAAACAAGTTCATAACGTGCCTTTCACTCAGAACGTCCGTGAAAAGTTTACGGGAATCACGAAGAATGCACTCAGCCAGTTTATAAACGAAAAAATCAACGAAAGATTGAAATTTGCTATGTCTAAAGAGCCTTCCGAGTCCCTCATAGAGAAAAACGATGGAAAGGAAATTACCGAGGTTGCAGAAGAATCAAATGAAGGTATCGTAACAACTGAAGAGGAAGTAGAGGGATACCATATCATAAAATCAATCCTGCGTGCAAGCATTGATCCGAAAAGAATAGTCATGAGAGACAAAAAGAATTATTGCGGGATATTGCTTGATAACAACAACAGAAAACCAATCTGCAGGTTGCACTTTAACACCAAGCAGAAATACCTAGAATTGTTCCTCGGTGATGATAGAAAAGCTGAAAAGGCTCCAATAAGTGAGTTGAACGAGATATACAATTATTCAAATCAGTTGATAGCTACCGTAAATAGCTATGAGTAAATTTCCTAAATTTAGAACTAGAGAATTACGACTTGTACAATTCGATCTTAAACCGGAACCCCTTGTAATTTGTGAGAATTTGATAGGTTACATTCAAAGTGAGACGTAATGATCTATCCTAAAGCCTGGTTCCGATCCAAGTTCCAGAATCAAGACGAAGACCCCCGGTCATGTAGTGACCGGCTTTTTCTTAAATAAAACATAAAAATAGAACACAAAAAACCAACCTTATTCGGGATAAAGCTAAAAAATTTACATTTCAAAAAATATAGTGATACATCTCAACTCACCCCTCCGCCAAAAAGAAGGCCATAAAATGCACCCGATTGCAGAAGAAATCCGAAACTGTAACAGAAAATGCTTCGTAAACCTGTATCAGGACACCGTATACGCCAATAAAACCTGGCTGAAAACTGAAATCGACTGCATAAAGCCGCTGGTTTACGGCCCTGAAAACCCCAGGGTACTTCTCATCAGCCAGGCACCCTCGCTCCAGGCCTGGTTAAACGGCAAAACAAGCGATTCTCCGGATGGGGGACTCGTAAGTGCGGAGAACAACTTTCTGGTTAATGATTTACTGCCTGCTTTCGGCCTCTCGGGAAAAGACCTGGATCTTTTCAGGAAGAATGTCTTCTGGGCCCATACCTGCAACTGTTACCCCTGGTACAGGGAATCCACAAACATAAAATCGGGTAAAATAACCAGGCAGGACAGGTTGCCGGGTAACAAACAAATTGAGAACTGCCTGAGCCGGTGGATAGACAGCCTGACCCGGATCGATTCCTTAAACGCAATCGTTTTGATGGGAGAGCCTGCAGCACGTTTATTCCCGCAGCTAAAAGAAGGCCCGGAGAAATTCACGGACCTGGTCCGGAAAATGGAGGTCAGGAACGACATCATAGAGGGAATCGAGATCCTGCCGATATATCACCAGTCGAAAAAGAACCGTACATTCAATGACCCGGTTGACAGGGCGGTAAACAACGAGTTGAAGTTGCTTTTGAAAAATAAGTTCGCCGGCTGGATCGAATAAGTCCGATGTGCGTATGGTGGAAGCTTCGCAGTAAGGGTGAAGTTGTGGGGGGAGATTCAAGCTCTTTTCTGCTTCTTTTTTCCTGCTGAGGGATAAATCGAACGCAATCAGCTTCGGTCAGGTAGGTTTTGAAGAGGTTCGGAGGGGAAGGATGTATGGGGTTCTATTTTGAGGGTGGATTTGACGTTGCTCCGGGGAAGTGCATGGAGGCGCCCCGCCACAGGCGAAAAATAAAAAATGAGACTTGAAAATATCAGCCCGCTTGAGCGAACGAAGTACTTGAAAATATAAAGGAATCCATCCAGCTGGTGCTTGAGTAACGAGAGAAAAGGCTCAGGTACCTGGAGAGATTGCAAAGGTGGAAGTATCCGGTGGCTAAACTTCCCCCCATCTCCGGAAAAAAGAGCATCCTCAAGCAAGCCAATGTTACAACAGCAACTCAACCCTCTTTCCTGGCCAGATATATGGCAATGTATTCCAGGAAGAGTTCCATATCATTAACACCGTTTTGCAGGTTGTCATAAAGCCTGTCGAGGTCTACCTTTGCATACATGTGGACGAGCACGTTCCTGAAACCCGCAGAAGGTTCGATTTTTCTGGCAAAGGTTTCGGGCAGGACCCCGTTTTCTCCCAGGGTGCGGAATATTTCTTTGTAAGAATCAGGACGCTTTATTCTCTCCATTGAAATAATCATCTCACCGATGTCCAGCATGCACTCAAGGGCAATCTGCATGTACCTTTCGACCGCTCCTCTCAGGACGTAGTCGTTAGCCAGTTCTTCAAGGCTGTGCTGCTGGAGTTCCCGCAAATTATTTACGTACTCTTCAAGCATTTCAAGCTTGTCAATTATTTCCTGTCCCATCTGAACCTGCCCTTTGCCATTCTTTCAAGCGTCATTTTCATGTGCCTTTTAACGTAATAATCATGGTCCAGGTACTTCGACATGACCCTGGTTTCGAACAAAACCCTTTTTCGTTCATCGGATTTCAAAATAATTCCATCACGGATAATGTTGTAGGTGAGGAGCAGGGGGGACTCGTTGAGGACCACGAGGTCTATATTGTTAGTTTTAAGAAGAATTCCCAGTTCCCCGATGAGCTCCAGCTGAAGGTCAAAAGCTTCCTTTTTTGAAACGGAATCGTCAAAAAGCACAGCTATGTCAATATCGCTTAATCCGTTAGCCTCTCCCCGGACGGTTGAGCCGAAAAGGTAGGCAACCGTAACACTATCCACGCCGGAGAAAAATTCACTCAGCTTATTTTCAAGCTCCTTGAGGTCGTATTGTGGTGTAGCGGAAAGCATAACAAATCTCCGGTTTTAGTCCGCTTGAGCGAGCAGAGCGAGCGAAACGGACCTCGTGCTGTTGCACTTGCAGTGCAACTCCCAGTAAATCTTCGATTTACTGTGATCCCGAAGCGAAACTCGGGGTAGGCAACCGTAACACTATCCACGCCGGAGAAAAATTCACTCAGCTTATGTTCATTATGTTCAAGCTCTTTGAGGTCTGATTGCAGAGTAGTGGAAAGCATGTCACCAATAGCATAGAGATAATTGCGTAGATTTAATCGCTTATAATTGATTGCTCAAGAAATTATGCTTACTTCTGTTTATAACTTATTGCAAGCTTTACGATATTTCCCGCCCTTTCAGGGGATTTTGGGCATTATGAGTAACAAAGTTACGGCCACTATTGTCGCATCAATTCACATAGATTCACCAGGAAAAACTATTAAGTACACCTGAAGATACTAACTTTGTTAGTAACAAATTTATTAGTAACAAATTTATTAGTAACAAATTTATTAGTGATCACTATGGCATTCACCTTGAAACCGGCGAGGGGAGAAGAATTCGTAAACCGGGACGAATTATTGACGGAAATGCTGTCCGAGCTGGAAGATCCGAACTCTGCTGCAGGGTACGCGCTTTACGGGAAGAGGAGGATCGGGAAGACTTCGATATTGAAAGAGGTCCAGAGAAGGCTCGAACCCGAAAAGGGATGTGTTGCTGTTTATTTTTCTGTCTGGGACCTGATTGACAATTCCGTGGAAGAGTTTTGCAGGAACCTGAGCCTGGAAATCATTGATGCTTACAGGCCGGAACTGGGTCTCGGGTACCGGGCCCGGGAGCTTGTGCAGATGCCCCTTTCCCTCCTGGGAAAAGTCCTTGGGGAGACTGAACTGAGGATCATCTACAGCGACTTTGAATTCCTCATCTCCCGGAAAAAAACTTCCGAAGCCGGCGTTTTACTTGAACACTGTTTCGGGCTTGCGGAGAAACTTGCAAAGAGCACCGGGACAAAATGTGTACTTTTGATTGATGAGTTTCCTTCCGTCATCGACCTTAAGGTAGGAAACCGGAAAATCGGGGAAGGGATCCTGAAAAAAATCAGGACGATCTTCGAGGACTGGGAAAAGACCACGCTCTGCATATCAGGCTCGGTCAGGAGTACCATGGAACTGACCGTCCTCTCGGCAAGTTCTCCTTTTTACAGGCAGCTCGTGGTAAAGGAAGTTAATCCGCTCGGGCTCGAACACGTCCGGGTCCTGCTCAGGCAAAACCTCAAAATCCCGGACGAAAGCGTGGAAGAAATCTACAGCTTCTCGGCAGGAATTCCGTTTTACGTCAACTTCATAGGCAAGATGCTGGAAAGAAAAGGAAAAAGAGACCCTGAATCTGTCCGGGCTATCGAACAGGAATTCCTGGGCGAAGAAGGAAACCTCCTCTTCCGGGAGGAATTCAATTCCCTCAGCCCCAGGGAAAAAGCAATAATAATAGAAATTTCCCGGGGAAAGCATAGCCCTGGCGAAATTGCCGGTTCCGTTGGGGATAAAGTCTCAAACATCAACACATTCCTCAACTACCTGATAAACAAAGGCCACATTTGCAGAAAAGAAAAAGGATTTTATTCCCTTGAAGACCCGGTGTTTGAAAGGTGGATACGGGAAACTCAGGTCACTGAGTAATGTTCTTTCAACTAAGTGCTTCCGGGCAGAAGCTAACAAATTTATTACTAATAAATTTATTAGTTACCATCTCGACCTTAAATTTGAGACCTGGCAAAAAAACGAAATCAACAGCATAAAACCTCTTGTCTACGGCCCCGAAAACCCCAGGTTCCTCCTCATCAGCCAGGCCCCTTCGCTCCAGGACTGGTTAAACGGCAAAACAAGCGATTCTCCGGATGGAGGACTCGTAAGTGCGCAGAACAACTTTCTGGTTAATGATGTACTGCCTGCTTTCGGCCTCTCGGGAAAAGACCTGGATCTTTTCAGGAAGAATGTCTTCTGGGCCCATACCTGCAACTGTTACCCCTGGTACAGGGAATCCACAAACATAAAATCGGGTAAAATAACCAGGCAGGACAGGTTGCCGGGTAACAAACAAATTGAGAACTGCCTGAGCCGGTGGATAGACAGCCTGACCCGGATCGGTTCCTTAAAAGCAATCGTTTTGATGGGAGAGCCTGCAACGCGCCTGTTCCCGCAGCTGAAAGAAGAGGCGGAAGGATTTACGGACCTGGTCCGGAAAATGGAGATAAGGAACGACATCATAGAGGGAATCGAGATCCTGCCGATATACCACCAGTCGAAAAAGAACCGTACGTTCAATGACCCGGTTGACAGGGCGGTAAACAACGAATTGAAGCTGCTTTTGAAGAATAAGTTCGCCGGGTGGATCGAATAAATCCGGCGTGAGTATGGCGGAAGCTTTGCGGTCAGCGAATAGTCGAGGGGAATCTACAGGGTATTTTCATTCATTTTTGCGGAGGATTTAAGGTTGCTCTGGCTAAGTGCACGCAGCCGCCCTGAAACTGCAAAAAAATAAAAACAAAGATTTGAAAATTGACGGTTGTGCTATAATACAAAACTGACCATGCTCGAGTTGGCTTTTCGCTCCTTCCAACTGCTTTTTAAGTCATGCAGGAACGGGCAGGCCTCGCTGATGCTCGGGAAAGAAACACGGAATACGGTATTAACGCTGCCCCGGTTTCAATTCCCCAAAGTGAAAAGAAAACTGCAACGGGTTCCAGCTGGCAACCCGATTGTACAAGCGCTCCCACGTCTTTAAGCCCGAATCAAAAAAGCCTGATGATCATTTCTCCCCAACTTTCTCCATCACAAAATCGTAAATCAGCCCCGCAACATCGATCTCGCAGCACTTTTCTATGCCTTCGAAGCCAGGAGAGGAATTCGCTTCACAGACCTTGAAGTGGTCGCCGTCGAAGAGGAGGTCGATGCCGGCAATGTCAAGGTTGAAGATGCGGGCGGTTTCGGTTGCTAGCTGTTCTATTTCGGGGGTCATTTCGAATTTACGTACGTCCCCGCCTCTTGAGAAGTTGGACTTGAAGCTGCCGGAGGGGGCGGTACGTTCCATGCAGGCTACTGCGCGCCCGCCGATTACCAGGACGCGGATGTCCCGGCCGCGGCTGTATTTTATGAACTCCTGGAGGATGATGTTGGCGTTGGGATTTGTGACGTGGATCAGTTCCATGAGGTCGCGGAAGTTGCTGTGGTTTTCCGAGAGGAAGATGCCTTTTCCCATGGAGCCGGAAAGGGCTTTTACGATCAGCGGGAAACCCAGGTATTTTTCGACCAGGGTAATGTTTACCGGGTTTTTGGCAAACATGGTTTTCGGGGAGGGGATGCCGCACTCTGCCAGGATCTGCTGGGAGTATAGCTTGTCCTTTACGGTGTCGATGCTCTGGGAAGAATTAAAGACCCGGACCCCCAGGCGCTCCAGGTGGCGGATGACTGCAAGGGCGAAATAGGTCGTGCCTGCGCCCATCCTGGGAAGGAGGAAGTCCGGAAGGGGGACCACTTCCCCGTCCAGGAGGATGCTTTTCCTGTCATCCCTGGTCACGATCAGGTCGAACTGGTCGGGCTTTACAACCCTGAGCTCTACCCCCTTTTCAGCCGCAACATCGATGAAGCGGTGCATTTCATACAGGTCAGGCCTTAACTCGGCAGCCGTGCTCTTATAAAGAATCCATCCTTTCATCTTTCCAGCCTTCATCTCCCCAGCCTTCATCTCCCCAACCTTCATCCACTCTACCTGAATCCGCTCTGCTGTATGGAAGCTGCTTTTAGAATATATCCAGAAAGTAAAATTTCTACCTCAAAAGCAATTGATGGTATATAGAATTATGCTTCCGGTTCATGTTTCCGAAGTATTCTGCCAATGCAGAGTTCCGGAGCTTACTGATAAAAAGAATGGAAAAAGGAAAGAAAAGGGAAAAGGGAAAGGGAAAGGGAAAAGGGAAAGAAAAAAGTTCCGGAAAGGTAAAACCCTTTCCAGTTTTACTCTAGCTTTGCTCCAGCTTTACTCCGGGTTTTCACCGACCCCTGAATACCTGGGATCGAGCTCCACGGCTTTCCTGTACGCCTCTTCGGCTTCGGCTTCCCTCTCAAGGAAACTCAGGCAGACGGCTTTCCCGAACCAGGCGTCTGCAGCTTCCGGGTCGAGCTGGAGGGCCTTTTCATAGGTTTTTAAGGCTTCTTCGTAATGCTTGAGCTGGGCAAGCACGAAGCCAAGGCTGGAATAGGCCTCAATGTACTCGGAGTCCAGGACGACGGCCCTCAAATAGGCTTTTGCAGCTTCCTCGAAATTCTGCATCTGGCAGAGGGTAAAACCTTTGTTGTACCAGACATCGGCATTTCCCGGGCTTATGGCTATAGCTTTGTCAAAAGCCTCGACTGCTTCGGGGTATTTTTCAAGGTTTTCCAGGTCTATTCCCAGGTTATTCCAGGCGTCGTCGTTTTCTGGATCGAGCTCAACAGCCATTTCATAGGCTTTCATGGCCTGCCTGTAGCTCCCCAGGCTGTCAAGGTCGACACCTTTGTAGTACCAGGCCTCGGCAAAGCCGGGATCGAGCACTATTGCCCTGTCGTAGGCGACGATAGCCTCGTCATATTTTCCGAGCTGCCCGAGGGCTATGCCTTTCCCGACCCAGGCTTCCTTGTAGTTCGGGTCTTCCCCGAGGACCTTTTCATAAGCATCAACCGCCTTTTCGTAATTTCCGGACTGGCTCAGGTTAACGGCTTTCCCGTACCAGGCATTTGGATAGTCGGGCCTGATTTCAAGGGCTTTATCATAGGCAACGACTGCTTTTTCGTATTCTCCGACCTGGGAGAAAGAAAAGGCCATATTGTTCCACAAATCGGGGTCATCGGAGGAAATCTCCAGGGCCTTTTCATAGAGTTCAAGGGCTTTATCGTACTGCCCGAGGCTTTCAAGGGCTGCAGCTTTATTGTTTAAAAGGTAGATATTTTCAGGGTCCTTTTCAATGGCCTTGTCAAAGGCAACGACTGCTTCATTGTACTTGCCAAGCCTTATCAGGTCCAGCCCGCATTCGTTCAGTTCGGCTGCAAGGATCTCGTCGCTGACCTCTTCCTGAGCTGCTTCTTCCGATGCAGCCTGCTCTTCCTTATCTTCGTTTTCGGAGTTTGTTTCCTTTGGGTCTTCAAGATTCATAATAAAATTTCCTGTAATGTGTTAAGTATAAATCCGGGAGTGCGATATTCAGGTTTACCCGGGCTCGTAATCTTCTTAAAGTTATTCCTTATTTATGGACTATAAATGAGTACTTCTGACTTTTAAAGGCTCCTGTACTTTAATAGCTCCTGTAATCTAATCAATCTAATCTAATCTAATCTAATCTAATCTAATCTAATAAGCTCCTGTAAACTAATAGGCTCTCGTGGTTTAAGACTTTTACAGCCCTTCCCCCGGACCCTCCTGTCTGCTGAATGAAAAACAAATGAAACCGGTGAAACATGTACAAAAAACTTGCCCTGCCTCTGAAAGCGGTCCTCTTTGACATGGACAACACTCTTTTTGACTTCATAGCAGCAAAACTTGTAGCCTGCAGAGAGGTCCTTGCCTGCCTTGAGGCGGAAGGCGGGGAAAAAGTAGGAAGCTCCGCCGAACTTTTCAATTATTTCCTGCGAGGGGTCCACGGGTTCGAAGACTACGAAAATATCCTGGACTACATGCAGGACAGCCGGCTTTTCACGGTGCAGGGCTACAGGCAGTGCTGTGAGATTTACGAAAGGGAAAAGCTGGAAAACATAGAACTCTATCCCGGGGTCAGGGACACTCTGGAAGAACTGAAGAAACTGGACCTCAAACTCGCCATAATAACCGATGCTGACAGAGCCCATGCCCGGGCCAGGCTTGCCAGAGTAGGGCTCCTTTCCTCTTTTGACCTCCTGGTGGCCTTTGACATGACCGGCGCAAAAAAGCCTGACCCTGCCCCCTTCCTTTTTGCCCTCAGGGCCCTGGGCGTCAGGCCCGAAGAAACCCTGGTCGTAGGAGACAGCATCAGGAGGGACATGACCCCCGCCAGACAACTCGGACTGAACACTGCATACGCCGCCTACGGGGACTGGAGGGCTCAGGAAGAGACAGGCACGTGCTTTGATTTCCGCCTCGAAAATTTCCCCGACCTTGTGGACTGTGTCCGAACCCTGAACCGGCAAAGGTAAACAAAACAAGGAAAAAACAAAAGGGAAAAACAAAAGGGAAAAACAAAGGGGAACGGGCACAGGCAATAAAGCACAGGTAATAAAGCACAGGCGAAAAAGAAGCTGAAAAACACAAGCTTGTTCAATGAAATACACCTGAGACATATAAAATTAAAATACAAAAAATGAAAATAAGTTGAAATTTCGCGTCCGGGTGGTACAGGTAAATTGAGAAAATAAAAAAGTAAATTTGTATGCCGTCAGGCCCGAAAAAGCTCCCTAAAGAAAATTCCCTTAAGGTCTCTTCAGCTAACGGCTTATTGTGCATATGCTCTAATTTGCGTATTTCAGAGGGGTCTGGAATATTCTTCAATATATTTATTCTTCAATACATTTAGAGAAGGTCCGAGTAAACAGGATTTACGTCTACTGCCCTTTCGTAGGCTTCCATTGCCTTCTGGTGCTTCTTTATCCTGTCGTATACGATGCCTTTCCCGATCCAGGCTTTTGTAAAGCTCGGGTTGATTTCGATTGCTTTTTCAAAAGCTTCAAGGGCCTCTTTGTACTTTTCAATGTCCCTGAGGGCAATTCCCTTGTTGTACCAGAACCTGGCATTTTCTGGGTTTGCTTTTATCTTGCTGTCGAATACTTCAACTGCTTTTTCAATATACATCCTTGCTTCTTCCTGCTGCCCGAGCCAGCGGAGGGCGACCCCCTTGTTGTAAAGGGCCTTTCCGTTCATGGGATTTAGCTCAAGCGCCCTGTCGAAAGCATCCAGGGCTTCCTCATAACTCTTTACCTTGCAGAGGCTCATGCCCTTCTTACACCATTCACTGGCGCTCATCGCGCTCAGGTCAAGGCTGCTTGCATAGATGTGGATCGCTTTTTCAAAGTCATCCATTGCTTCTTCGTATGCTCTCATTTCCCTAAGGGCAATTCCCCGCCTGTGCCAGACTTCCGGATCTTCGGGAGCTATTTCGACAGCCCTGTTATAGGCTTCCAGGGCATCTTCATACTGCATAAGGTCAAAAAGGACCTCAGCTTTGCAGCATAAGGTTTTTGCATCCATCGGATTGATCTCCAGGGATTTGTTCAAGACATCGAGGGCTTCTTCGTGCCTCATTAAATGTTTCAAGACCATTCCTTTGCTGAACAGGATTCTTGCATTATCAGGACTTATTTCCAGAGCCTTCTCGTACGCATTCAGAGCTTCTCCGAACCTTTTAAGTTCATAGAGTGCAACGCCTTTACTGTACCATTCATTAGAAGTCATAATCTTTTTCCATGTTTCTTTTCAGTACGTTTTTCCACCATTTTGCCACATTGCCCGAACAACAATATTTATGCATTCAGATCATTAAATCCGTTTTGTATTTCGGATCCTTATCAAAAATAAGGAAGGATTAACAGTTACGCATAATAATTTACGCTTTATTCTGTTTTAAATGTTTTGAAATTTTCATATACTGTCTATATTTAAAAATAGAGATTTAAAATTATCAAATGCTTCTGTTGAGTAAAAAAGGAATTTAAAAGTCTTTTTTAGAAATTAAGCCCTTAATTAAAATTTATTTACCTATATTTTGAATTATTTTGTTTTTATATAAAAAATAACCCCGATAATCAATTAAAAGGACATAAAAAAGCCATTTTAACAGGAAAAACCAAATATTTCAGTCTCCCGGGTTTTATCCAATACCTGAAATGCCTTCCTGCCGGAGGCATGGGGACGGTGTGCCTCACTTACTCCGAAAAACAGCGATAATGCGGGGTGCAAAATTTAATGCTAAAACCCCCCGAAGTATCCCTCCTGACTTACTCAGACTTACTCTGATTTACTGGACTTACTCTGACTTTCCGAACCCGTCCCGGTCCGGGAACGAAAACTACATCCTTCCGGCTCTCCCACTCTATCCAACCTCTCCTTCCCAGTTCTAAATGTCCTGCTCTATCCCACCTTTCCTTCCCGGCTCTCCATCTCCTGCTCGATTCTACCCCTCTGATCGGTTTTACCCATTTACCCCTCGACCTGTGGAAGGCTACAGCTACGATAAGGAAGCTGCCGCTACAATAAGCAGTAGGGACCGAAAGGAAAAGCATTGAAATGAAAAGAAAAAAACATTATGTGATTCCAGAAAGGCACAGCTCTGAAAGGTTGCGGACTGTCTGCCGGGTAAGAGCAGGCTCTCTGGAAGATTGGCGAATATACAGGCATTTTATACAGGCTTTAATAGATACGGACCAGATGCCGGGGAAGCCCTGTCCTTTTAAGAGAAACAGGGATACCGAACAAAGGAAATTTTTTCTGACCATATCAGAAAAACCGGGATTAAAGTTTCAACTAGAACCGGCTCCTCCGCAGGACCATCCTGATCCTGGCTTTTAGCTCCTGAAGGTTAAAAGGCTTCATGACATAGTCATCAGCCCCTGTCTCAAAGCCTTTGACCACGTCCTCTACCGCACCTCCTGCGCTCAGCATAACAACAGGTACATGCCCGTAGAGGGAATCAGCCTTTAGCTGCCTGCATACCTCAAAACCGTCCATTCCGGGAAGCGTCCGGTCAAGCAGAACAATGTCAGGCTTTTCGGCTTTTACCAAATTGACTGCGGAAAAACCATCCGATGCCCCGACTACATTATAATCTTCGGCCTCAAGTTCCATCTTGAGGGCGGTCATGGCACCCATTTCGGCATTCACGATCAGGATTTTTTCACGGGTATCCTGAAAACACGAAATCCGGGCCTTTACCTGTTCTTCCGAAACCGATAAGGCATTCGCAATAGCCCTGTCGCTGAGTTCGGGCTGCTCTTCAATCAGTCTTAAAATATCACGGTCAAGATTATTTTCGTACATGACCCAACTCCCTCCTAACACCTTACATTATAGATTTTCTTAGGTATTAAACATTTCTCAAAATTTGTTAAACCGATAGGCACCGGAGGGATTGAAGCGATCATGGGAGAATTACCTAAATAGTTATAAGATTTATTATGAATCGCCGGACTCACCCAAAAGGAGATAAGTTTATAATTGAAAAGAACACGTTAATATTGGGAATACGAATCGTATTTTACTGTAATAGCCACCTCTGAGATGAAAACAATGGATACACTTGAAAAAATATTTGGAAAAACCGCACAGATGACTGTGCTTAAAAACCTGATAGAACACCAGAACGAATCAACCTACCTTTCCGGGATCGCAGAAGAGACCGGCCTGTCCCACTCCAGCGTATCAAGGGTCATTACCCCGTTGATTGAAACAGGCATAGTCATAGAAAAACCCCTGGGAAAGCAGATCCGCACTTTCCAGCTTAACATGGAAAGCGAAGCAACAAGGCTGATCATAGATTTCTACAATAAGATCAACGAACTTGTAGAATAATCTCTGAAAAGCAAAACCCAAGAAACACAAACCCCGGGACAGAGAAAACCTCCTGTCCCACTATTTATAAGGTTTTCATGAATAGCTGGGGCTTTGAGGAGTTAAAAGCCAGGGCCTGCCATTTATTTTAAAGCTCTTTTCTCTCAAGGAATTAATTATTTACTTAATGAGTTTGGCAATTCACTTAAAAGCCTTGAATATTTACTTAATAGAGTTAACCACTTTTCACTTAAAAGACTTGACCATTTACTTAAAAGAGTTAACCACTTTTTTCCGGATATTTGAGGCTCTCGAGATATTCGTTTACGGCTGTGGCTGCAACTGCCCCGTCGCTTACGGCTGTTACGAGCTGCCATATGGGCGTATCCCGGCAGTCCCCTATGGCATAAATCCCCTTCTCAGAGCTTTCCATCCAGCGTCCGGTCCTGATAAAGCCCCTTTCGTCCTTATCCACATCCACGATTTCGGTGTTGGGGCGGATTCCTATGTAAATGAAGATTCCGTTTGTGGGCAGTTCCCTGACTTCCCCGCTTTTGAGGTTTTCAAGAATTACCTTTTCAACCCGACGGATTTCTCCCGTACTTCCCACAATTTCCCGGACCGCGGTATTGTAAATGAACTCGATGTTCGGAGCCGAAAAAGCCCGTTCCTGCAGGACTTTTGCCGCCTTCAACCGGTCCCGCCTATGGACAAGGTACACCTGCTTTGCAATCCTGGAAAGGATAAGAGCATCCGTAAGGGCCGAGTCGCCCCCACCCACCACCACAACGGTCTTATTCCTGAAAAAAGGCCCGTCGCAAGTGGCGCAGTAGGAAACTCCCTTACCGATAAGCGCCTCTTCCCCGGGCACGCCCAGGTGCTTTGGGTTTGCCCCGGTGGCAAGAATTACGGCTTTTGCTTCCAGCCCCCCACCGTCCGTGGAAACGACCTTTTTTGCCCCTTCACTGCGGACCGACAGGACTTCCGTAATCCGGGTCTCAACCCCGGCTTTTAGGGCGTGGGCCTTATACTTCTCCATGAGCTCAAGCCCCGAAATCTCCGGAAACCCGGGATAGTTCTCCACAATATCAGTCAGTGTAATCTGGCCGCTAATCTCGCTTCTTTCAAGGACCAGGGTATCTAGCCCGAAGCGGACCGCATAAATCCCGGCAGTGAGCCCTGCGGGCCCTCCCCCGATAATAATCAGGTCGTACATGCTTTCCCCCGTAGAAATTAGAACCCTGAAAGCCTTTCAGCTGATGCGGGCAATAGCCTGTGCCTTTTTAGGAAGCCCCGTAAAAACGACCTCCCCGTCAATGAGGGTTGTGGGGACCCCTACTATACCATATTTCTCAGTTAGTTCCTGTCCTTCAGGGGTTTCCACGTCAACTTCCTCATACTCGAAATCGTACTCCGATTTCAGGTCATTCCAGAGCCTGCGTGCAGTAGGGCAGACCGTACACCAGCTGGCATGAATGAGCGTAACCTTAACCATTTCTAAAAATCACCCCAAAAAATTGCAGTTGTAAACTCATTTCTAATATTAATTTCCAGATATATATACGTTGAGCGTGTACGAAGATATACATTGGGCGTGTACGAAAACCCGGAAGAAAAGTCATGAAGGTAACCCGGATACAGCCCAGCGCCAAAAAGCTTTAAGTTAATAAGCCCCCTAAAGCGGGCTATGCTCACATTCATAGGGCTTGGCCTTTTTGACGAATACGACATTTCCTTAAAAGGGCTTGAAGCTGTCAGGGAGGCCGACCTGGTCTATGTGGAGTTCTACACCTCCTGCCTTATGGGTACGGACCTCGAAAAAATGGAAAAACTCTACGGGAAAAAAGTCCATGTGCTTGCCAGGGAAGACGTGGAGCAGCAGCCGGACTGGCTGAACGAAGCCAGGGACAGGAAAGTTGCCTTTCTCACCGGCGGAGACACCATGGTCTCCACAACCCATGTGGACCTGCGCCTGAGGGCCGAAAAGCTCGGTATCGAAACCCGCCTGGTCCACGGGGCCTCCATTGCCTCAGCCGTTTCAGGGCTTACGGGCCTCCAGAACTACCGATTCGGAAAATCCGCAAGCATACCCCACCCTTACGTCAGCGGGCGCGGCACACTGGTCATTTCGGAAACCCCATACGACATCATAAAGCAAAACTCCGAACTGGGGCTGCATACCCTTGTCTTCCTCGACATCGATAAGGAGAAGGGCTACATGACCGTAAACAGGGCCCTTGAGCTCCTCCTGGAAGTCGAAAAAAGAAGGGGAGAAGGGGTCATTGACCGGGCTGTCGCCGTGGGGATTGCCAGGGCAGGCTCAAAAAAGCCGGTCGTAAAAGCTGACTATGCAAAAAACCTGAAGGATTTCGATTTCGGAGAGCCCCTCCAGATCCTGGTCATCCCGGGAAAGCTGCACTTCCTTGAAGCCGAAGCCCTCGTGAAACTTGCGGGCGGGCCGGAAAAATTCCTGGAAAATGCGGAGTAAAGAAAAAAATCAAAGGACAAAGACTTCCCGGAGAGCTGAAAAAACTCCCGAAAGACCGGAGAACTTCCTTAAAGGATTGGAGAAATTAGGTGCCAGGGTGATGAAGATGCCTGCCGATTTGAACGAAAAGGTCACAAGATACGAAGACATGCTCAAAAGAGCCCTCAAGAAAGCAAAATACGCCCCAATCCCGGAATCCCACATGTACGCCGTAGCCGTGGACTACTACACAATGGCCGAGGCTTACTACAAAGACGGGATTTATTTCCTGGAACACGGGGACCCCGTAAACGCCCTTGCCTCTTTCAGCTACGGGCATGCCTGGCTCGATGCGGGAGCAAAACTGGGAGTCTTTTCAGTGGACGATGAAACGCTTTTTACCATATGATTTACCATATAACAAGAGAAAATAAAGAGAGAAAAGCAGATAAGAAAGAAAAAAATGACGAACATAAATAATTTATTGCAAACAGAAATAATTTATATACTTTATTCCATTCTTTGGTTCTGTAGAAAACTGTTCCCTTATCAGGGGAAACAATCATTGAAAAACTTGTATGAATGAATAAATGCGGTGGATAAATAATGACGAACTTTCATGTGGTACTTGAAGCAGCTTGGTTGGTTAGAGATGTAAAAACGGCTGATGATGCAATAGGGGTTGCGATTTCTGAGGCTGGAAAACGCCTGAACCCAAAACTGGATTTTGTAGAGGTCGACGTGGGGACCACGTACTGCCCGGCATGTAATGAGCCTTTTGGCAGTGTATTCATAGCGGCAAACACCGCCCTTGTGGGACTTATTTTTGAAATGAAGGTCTTTGATGCAGAATCCGCGGAACACGCGGAAAGGATTGCCAAGTCAGTAATCGGAAAATCCCTCCGGGACATCCCCCTCAAAGTTGTCGAAGTGACGGAATTCGAGAGGACAGTGGAAAAGGGAGAACGCCAGAAAGGCAAGGAAAAAGAAAAATAAGGAGGATAAGCAAACCGGTTTTTAACAAACCGGTTTTTCCTTTTCCTGAAAAACCTGGTCAGACGACCTGGAAAAACATCTAAAGAAGCATTTAAAGAAGCATTTAAAGAAGCATCTGAAGAAGCAGTAATTTTTATCTTTTGAATAGTTGTATGCTTTAGATTGCGTGCTTTAGATTGCGTGCTTTAGATTGCATGCTTAATTATTTTTGAGATTTTTGCGATATACCTGAACGAAACTCCCCGGGGTCGCTTCCTGAACCCGAGGAAAATGAGGACAGCTACATGGACAGATTAATTTCCGTCGTGGGGCATACCGCCCTGGACTGCATAGTTGACGTTGAAAGGATTGCAGGAAAAAACGAGTCTTCTCCGGTCATAGACTACGAAGAGCACCCGGGCGGAGGGGCTGCAAACATTGCGGTTGCCATCGCCAGGCTTGGAGGGAAGTGCCAGCTCATCTCTCCCGTGGGTGCGGACTTTGAAAGTTCGGGATACGAAAATCACCTCAAAGAAGTCGGTGTAGACCTCACCCAACTCTACAGGCTCGATGACCAGAAGCTGTCCAAAGCCTTCATTTTCAATGACAGGGAAGACAACCAGACCACTTACTTTTACTGGGGAGCCTCCTCGAAATTCAAGGAACTGGAACCAAGACCAGTGGACTTTGTCCACCTTGCAACAGCGGACTCAGTCTATAACGCAAAAATCTCACAGATTGCCGGTTTTGTATCCTTTGACCCGGGACAGGACCTTGTTACCTACTCGAAAGAAAACCTGGAGACCATCCTTGCCCACACCGACATTCTCTTTGCAAACCGGCACGAGATAAAGCGGGTTTCCGAAATGACCGGAAAAAGCTTTTCCGAACTCAAGGCAATTATCGCCACAATTGTGATAACCTATGATTCAGAAGGCAGCCGGATCCATACCGACGATGAAGAGTACCTGATCCCTATCGTCCCCGTAAAAGCCCTGGACCCCACAGGGGCAGGAGACGCCTACAGGGCAGGGTTCCTGCTCGCCTACACCAGGGGTTACCCCCTTCCCACCTGCGGGAAAATCGGGGCAACCGTAGCATCCTTCGCCGTGGAGACCCGAGGCCCGCAGACCGACCTCCCTACCTGGGAGAAAATGCAGGCCCGCTATGAAGCCCATTTCGGAAAACTTGAACCGAGGTAAAGAAAAGGGGTCTTCAGGAAGCCAGGCTTCAATAAACTTTCCATAACATTTCCATAACATTTCCAAACCCTTCCAAACCCTTCCAAACCCTTCCAAACCCTTCCAAACCCTTCCATAGACCTCTCATAAACCTCTCATAACCCTTACGGACCCCTCCCGGAAAGGCAGCCGGCGAAAAAAAAACAGAACACTATAAAAGTTAAGTAAGCATACAGACCCGGCAGACATAAGGCCCGAAATGTAAACCCCCAATTTAGAAAAATAGAGATAAAGATATGAAAAATGTGATGCAGATGAAACTCGCAGCACTGGTTTCCGGTGGCAAGGACTCGATCTTCGCCATATACAAGGCCCTCCAGGAAGGGCACGAGGTCACACACCTCATAAACATCATCCCTGCCAGGGATGACTCCTATATGTACCACTCCATCAACCTCCACATGGTCAAACTGATCTCCGAGGCCTGTGAAATCCCCCTTATCCAGCAGCAGTCCAGCGGGATCAAGGAACTTGAACTGGACGACCTGACCCTCGCCTTAAAGAAAGTGGACGTTGACGGGGTCACGGTAGGCGCCATCGAGTCCCAGTACCAGGCAAGCAGGGTGCAGAAGATCTGCGACTCCCTTGGGCTTGAAGTTTACGCCCCTCTCTGGCACAGGGACCCTGAAGAACTGCTCCACGAGATGATAAAGGTGCTCGACATCCGGATTGTCAGGGTTGCAGCCGACGGGCTGGATGAGTCCTGGCTGGGCAGGCCCATTAACGTCAACTCCATTGAAAACTTAAAAGCCCTGAACCGCAGGCGTATGGTACACATGGCAGGGGAAGGCGGAGAGTACGAGACCCTCGTCCTTGACGCACCCTTCTTCAAAAAACGCATAGAAATCCTGAAAACCGAAATCGAATGGGTTGGCGACACGGGTGTCTTAAAAATCCTTGAGGCAAAACTGGTCGACAAGAACTGAGACAATACTCACATATATCCCGGAAACCCGAAGCAGCCCAGAACAGCCCTATCTGGGGCTACGACCCTGGCTGCCGGCAACTCCGGCCCCTCTTCCCGCAAAAAGCCGGAGGAATGCATCCCCACCGGGAACTGAACTTTTTCCACTGCAAGATTCAGGACTTGAAACGGAAATCTTACTTCAAAAATATAAGTACTTCCAAAAAGTCCATAAAAACTGCAGTATAACTGCTTTTTTATATATAATGTAACATATTAGAATGAATGGGCATCTGAGAAAACTGTTTTTTGTTGTAAACCTCAACCGATTCTTTTACCCCCCATCCCCACCCACTACTCCCACTCAGGTGCCCACCCCCAAACTAATCCTGAGCTGGCTGCATAGAGCCGAAGTCCTTTTTCAAAAAGCACAGCTTCAAAAAACCTTCCTATTTCAAGCAGCAAAAAACCAGAACAGGAATATCAGAACTGGCTATTTCAAGCAGCAAAAAATCAGAAATGGCATACATTAACTGGCCCGGAAAAGAAAAAGGAAATAATAAAGCCTCAGGCAGGAGGCACTTCTTAAAGAATGGAAGTTACTCGTTATCGATTAAATCCAAAATCCTCAGGGCAAGGTGTGCGCCATTTGCGCCGTTGTCAACTCCCACGCTGGCAACAGGCACGCCCGGAGGCATCTGGGCTATGGAGAGGAGGGCGTCAAGTCCTCCGAGTTTTGCGCTTACCGGGACACCTATTACCGGCTTTTTTGTCCTGGAAGCCACCACTCCCGGAAGGGCTGCCGATAGGCCTGCTATCGTAATGAAGACCTTTGCATCGGTACCTGCGACGTAACTGTCAAGCTCATCCGGGTTTCTGTGAGCGGATATTACCCTCACTTCGAACGTGTACTTGCTTTTTTCCAGAACAGCAATCGCCCGGTTGGCTATTGACCTGTCGGATTCTGAACCCATAATCAGTGAAATATCGACCATTTTTTACTCCTATCGGGGCCGCTCAGGGAAGGTTTCCCTTGCCGCTCAACTCTTTTTGGCGTTCGATGCTCATCCTGATAAGGATTTCGAAAATCGCCTTTACGGACCCCAAATCGAGGTTTAGTTCGGTTGCGGCGTTCACGGCACGGTTAAGCACGACTTCATTTTGCTTACGGTCATTTATGGAGGTCCCATTTATTCTTTTTGATTCCAGAACCTTTTCAGCCAGGTTGACCCTTCTATTAATCAGGGCAAGGATTTCCCGGTCAATTACCTCAATCTCTTTGCGGACAGCTTCAAGCTCACTCAAAAGGATACCTCCCTGCTTAAAGTTATTGCATCCCTGTTATTTATACTGGTCTCTATGACCTTTCCTTCAAGCCCGCAGCTTTCCCAGGCCTGTTTAAGCTCTTTTACCTGCTCCTGGCCCACAAGGGCGGCATAGGAAGGGCCGGTCCCGGACAGGCTGACTCCTTTTACCCCGCATTCCAGGGCCCTGAGCATGTACTCGGTATCAAAACCGAGCGCCCCGCAGTAAAGGAAACCGTTTAAAGTCATGGCGCGTTCGTAGTCACCTTCAAGGGCAAGCCCGTAAGCCAGCTCCACATAGGGGGCAATAAGCCGGGAGCGCTTTACATCGGTATCGGCACTGAAAGCCCTCCTGGCAGGGGCAAAGATCAGTACCTTTGACTCGAACTCTTCTCTTTTGACAAGCTCCATTTCCCGGTTGTCCGTGATCACGACCCCCCCGAAAAAGGATGCACAGGCATCATCAAAAGCCCCGGTTACCGTAACTCCTACTTCTTTTGCAGCCCTGACCCCCAGCTTAACGATTTCAAGGGGAGGGAGGGCCTCACCAACTGCCTCCAGTGTTGCCAGGACTGTTGCATTTGCTGCCGCACTGCTGCTCTTAAGCCCGCCAGCCAGGGGGATTTCACTCCCGGTCCTTACCGTGCCCCCGAGTTCGAGCCCTAACTGCCCCAGGGTTAGCTCGACACAGCGCTCTATGAGCCGGGTGTCTCCCTCAGGCATCCCTTCGATTGAGCCGGAAATCCCGGTTTCACCTTCGAAAAGTTCCACTTTTGCAAAGGTCTTTAAGTCTATCCCGAATGCTGCGCCTTTCCAGGTTGCTATGGCGTTTATAATCGTCCCTGCCCCGGAAGCGCAGGCATGCCCTTCAAACGTCATCCAGCCCCAGAACGCGCTGTTCTTTAATAATTTTTACTGCCCGCAGAAACCATGAATAAATTCAAGTTTTACAGTTGTACCAATAATTATAAGTTTATTTTATATGTTTATTTCTGAAAACCTAAAAATCTTAAAAATATAAATAGTAGATTCAATTGCTATATATAATATGACCTTAGAGCACTACCAATAGATATATACTATAAATATGTAGCAAATAGTATCAAATCTTGATATTTAACTTCATTAAGTAAAAAAGGGGAATTAATATAGAGACCAGAAAAGTTCAACAGACCGGCGGATCCACATTCATTATCTCCCTCCCCAAACAGTGGGCTGAAAAAGTAGGAATCAAAACCGGAATGCGGGTTTCCCTCCTGACCCAACCCGACGGGAAACTGGTGATTGACCCGATCCTGGAAGGGCAAGCGCTCAAGACGAAAAAGATCGACATTACCGACTGTGAAGGAAACGCCCTTGAAAGGGATATTATTGCCGCATACATTTATGGCTACGACAGGATAGAATTCACCTCAAAGAGGATACTTTCCGAACAGAAACAGATCATCCGGAAGGTATGTTACAAACTGATCGGCCCTGAAATCATCGAGGAAAGCGCAAACTGCGTGGTCATCCAGGACCTCCTGAACCCCAGTGAACTCCCTATCAAAAAAGGCGTACACCGGATGTTCCTGATCACAAGTTCCATGCAAGAGGATGCCATAAGGGCTCTGCGGACTGTTGACCACGACCTTGCCCTGGACGTGAGCCAGAGGGATGACGAGGTAGACAGGTTGTACCTCATGATCTCCAAGCAGTTCAGGTCCGTCCTTTGCGGGGGCAGGATACCCGACTCCTCGGAAACAAGTATCGAGGAATACCACGATTTCAGGATGGCGGCAAGCCCCCTGGAAAGAATCGCAGACCACGCCCAGAGGATAGCAAACGTTGCCTCAAAGCTGGAAACCGCTGTTCGTGCCGATGTAATGGAAGAGATTGAGGACCTAAGCAACACTTACATGGAACTTGTGAAGCAGGCAATGGATTCCCTTTATAATGCGGATACACCCCTTGCCAACAAGGTAATCGACGGCATCAACAGCATGCGGCCCCGGGTAAAGGAACTGAACGCATCCATCCTCAACCTGGAATCCCACGAAACCATGATATCCCTCGGGATGGTTGTGGACAGCCTCTCCAGGATAGGAGACCTGGGCTCAAACATAGCCGAAGTAGCCATAAATTCCTCCATAAGGGACAAATGAAAAGGCCCTGCCCGGGAAAAGCAAAGCCACGAGGGAAAGGAAAATACTGCCGAAAAAGAAAAAAATACTGCTCCCCTGAAGCCCCTTCCATAAAAAGTAAAAAAGATAAATATAGGAATAGCGCTTAAGTTCAGAGTTAAGCAAAATAACCGTACCGTGAAACACAGGTAAGCACCTGCGGCGAGATCCGGCAAAAACCGCTCTTCCTGAGGTGCATATATGGATTGTTGAGCACATCTGCAGAAAAAACGCCTTAATTTGCCCTGAAGTGCCAGGAAAAAGGAAAAAACGCAAAACCCGGAAGACAGGAATTTTCGTACCGTAATCTCGAGAAAAAGGCTGAATAACGGGAAAAAGGCTAAAAAGGCATTTTAGAAACACAGACGCAACCCGGATGAAAACGACATACTGAGGGTCGGACCTGTGTTGTTAACAGTCATTTTTATTGTTAGAATCCGGAATGGAAATAGGAAGTTATAGGAAGTTATTTAAAGGAACATACAGAGAATCTGTACGCACCTAAAAAAAGTTTTACACTCGGGAAAAGTATTTGCGGAAGACATGAAAGTTCCTCATGAAAATAAAGCCTTTCAAGGAATTTACTCCCGGAAAACAGGCATTTGACAAGAAATTTATTTATATCCTGGTGTTATTTTCACGGAGGCAGTTGCGCCTCCATATGAGAAAGGGTGCAAATATCCTTATTATATCCAGGGCTTATACCGGAGAGGAAGCCGAGTGTCTTCAATTTCTGCGGTTTCCTGGACTCAACAAATGAAAATTATTTATATGCATGGGTCGATTAAGATAGCAGAGTTGTGCAAAACACCATCCACTCATAAGGAAAGCAATCCGAAAATCCTTAGGTGTATGCCTTTCCCAACGGAGGGAAGCAATGAGTATGATAAAACGATTTAAGGTAAGCTTTTCAAAGATCTTTAATAAGATGTTTAAGAAAAAGGGAGCTTGTATAGGAATCTACGGACCCCCTAACGCCGGCAAGACAACCCTCAGCAACCGGATCCTTCACGATTGGGTAGGGAATGAGGAAACCATGGGCTCCGTGTCGCATATCGCCCACGAAACCAGGCATGCAAAACGCCGGAACGGCCTCACCATCGAAGCAAACGGGCACACAATCACCCTTGATATCGTGGACACCCCCGGACTTGCCACGAAAATCGATTTCCATGATTTCATGGAGCAGGGGATGAACGATGTCGAGTCGAAGAAAAGGTCCAAGGAAGCAACGGAAGGTGTGATCGAAGCCGTTAAGTGGCTCGAAGACCTTGACGGGGTCATCCTGGTCATGGACTCCACTGAAAACCCGTACACACAGGTTAATGTGACGGTAATCGGGAATATGGAAGCCAGAAACCTGCCCCTCTTGATAGTTGCAAACAAGGTTGACCTTCCGGATGCCGACCCCGGAGTTATCAAGGAAGCCTTCCCACAGCACCCGATGGTTCCGGTCTCAGCGCTTGAAGGAGTCGGAATGGACTCGTTTTATGAAGCACTTGCAAAACAGTTCGGGTGATCGACATGCAGGGAATTCAAATGGATCTTGTATCCGAAGCCAAGATATCCCAGATGGCTTCGATGGAAAAAGTCCGCTATATCATCGACGAGGTAAGGAAAGGAAAAATCCTGGTGCTTGAAAAGGGCTTAAACCCTATGGAGGAAGCAAAGCTCATCGAAATGACAATGTCGGCCATCCAGCCGGATGTGTTTTCTGGAATTGAGATGCAGAGCTACCCCGCAAATACGGACGCCTCCTTGCTGGGAAAATTCTTCAAAAAACAGAGTAATAAAAGGCTCACTGTGATAGGACCTGCAAACCAGCTCAAAACCCTCAAAAAGGACCGGAACCTTATCAGTGCACTTGTCTCTGCAAGTGAATAAATGAAGTGGAAACAATGTGTGCCCAGAAGACACAAGACCTGGAAGTAAAAATATTCCCTCCCCAGTCCCTCGGTTCCTTTGAGATGGGCAGGAACGACGTCAATGTGATCTGTACCTACGGAAAGATTGCCGTATGGTTCGGACGTAAGGTTCCCGATTACATCATAGCGCAGGTACTTTTAGGGATCTCAAAAGTGGACCCTTCCACCGTTCATGAGTTTGAGATTATCTGCGATTTTGATGACATCACCGAATATGAAAGCAAGGGGTACACACTGGTTTCCTACGGGAAAACCTCAGGCGGATATCGGGTGAACTACAGTATCCCATTTTCCAGCAAAAAAGCCCTTTTTCATTTATCCAAATTTATTGTTGAAGAACTCCGGAGAGGAGACGTGCGTAAAGACTTCTACTGGAACGGAAGCGATTGCGACATACAGCGGCTCTACCAGGAATTCAGAAGCAATATTGAAAGCTGGGAACTGAAGGCAATCAATTATAAGACGGAACCGCAAAGCTCCCGATAAAAGGTCGACATGCGCAGAGGCAACCGACATGCGCAGAGGCATTGTAAGGAAGTTTTCCGGGAATTTGTCCGGATACACGCCCGCCCCCTCATAGAACCCGGGCCTGCAGCGGAAGCAGCAGAAGTAGCAGAAGCAATTGCATGAAGCTTTCCGGGAATTTGCCCGGATACCCTTCCCGAAAGGTTTTCGAAAGCTTTCGGGGAGATTATACACGAATAATTTAATGAACTGTCATTAATAAGTTAAAGGACTTTCATTAGATTAGTAAATAATTTAAGGAACCATCGTTAGTTATTTGATGTAGATCGGTAAATCAAGCGCTAACCAATTGATTATTATCGATAAGGAAATTGGGGAGTTGCCCCAATATTTTTTTCGGAGAACTCGTATGAAAGAATTTCAGGTAAATGACTGCGAAGATGTACTGTTATCAATGAGATTGATTGTGGATCAGCTAAATGACGTGATTGGCAAGCTTGACCAGGAAGCCATAAAAGGCATGCTCAAAAAAATCCTTGAAGGCGAAAGGGTCTTTGTAATGGGTGCCGGAAGGTCAGGGCTTGTTGCCAAGGCTTTTGCCATGCGCCTCATGCACCTCGGGTTTACCGTGTATGTTGTCGGAGAGACCACCACCCCGGCCGTGCGCGAGGAAGATGTCGTGATTGCGATCTCAGGGTCAGGGGAAACCCGTTCCATAGCTGACCTTGGGAAAATCGTAAAGGATATCGGATCACCCCTGATAACGGTCACTTCCAAAAAAGAGTCTACACTCGGCAGGATTTCGGACATAGCCATGGTTCTCCCGAGCAAGGCCAAAAACGACCTCGACGCAGGAGGCTACCTTGAGAGGAACATGCGGGGAGATTACAAAAACCTGCCTCCCCTGGGAACTGCTTTTGAGATCACCTCACTTGTGTTCCTGGACTCGGTAATCGCCCAGCTGATTATGCTTACAGGGGCCTCGGAAGCCGAACTCAAGTCAAGGCACACGAATATCGAATAAAAACCCTGAAACAAAAGCCCGAAAAAGGCCGGGACATCCTGAGCCTGCGGGCCGCTGGCATGGGAACCCACTGGCAGGAAACATAAAAACCGGCAGGAATAAGAGCAGGAGGGTCTGACATGAAGGACATGAAGTTTTCAGAGAACGTACTCAGGATAGACACATCAGGGATCCGGAAGATCTTCGAAGCTGCAGGCTCAAACGCCATCAACCTCGGATTGGGGCAGCCTGACTTCGACACCCCGAAGCATATCAAGGCCGCAGCAATCAAAGCCATAAACGAAGGTTTTACAGGCTACACCGTGGGCCCGGGAATCCCGGAACTGAGGGAAGCCCTGAGCCGCAAGTTCCAGGAGGAGAACGGGTTTTCAGTATCCCCCCAGGAAATAATCGTCACCTCAGGGGCATCTGAAGCCCTGGCAATCGCCCTGGCAGCCCTCCTGAACCCGGGAGATGAGGTCCTTATCTCAAACCCCGGCTTCGTATCCTACAACGCCCTTGTCGAGATCCTGAACGGAAAGTCCGTAAGTGTCCCCCTTGCAGAAGACCTTACCATGAAGCCGGAAACCGTGCTCGAGAAAATCACCCCGAAGACAAAGGCCATTATCCTTAACTCCCCCTCCAACCCCACGGGCGCCGTTGCAAGCAAGGCCGACATCAAGGCCCTTGCCGAAATTGCCGACGACCACGGAATAACGATTATCTCGGACGAAGTCTACGAATACTTCATCTACGAAGGGGAACACGTAAGCCCTGCCAGTTATTCGGACAATGTAATCACGGTAAACGCAACTTCCAAGAGCTATGCCATGACCGGGTGGAGGCTCGGATACGTAGCCGCAAAGCAGGAGTATACGGCCCAGATGCTTAAGGTGCACCAGTACATCCAGGCCTGCGCCAACTCCATCGCCCAGAAAGCCGCCCACGCTGCCGTGACAGGCCCGCAGGACTCGGTCACAACCATGCGCGAAGAGTTCAGGAAGCGCAGGGACGTGCTGGTAAAAGGCCTCAATGAGCTTGGAATGGAATGCCCGCTCCCCAAAGGGGCTTTCTACGCCTTCCCGAAAGTCTCCAACTCCGCAGAAGTAGCTTCCAAACTGATCTCAAACGGAGTGGTAGTTGTACCCGGGACAGCTTTCGGAAGCGGAGGCGACGGCTACATAAGAATTTCCTATGCAGCATCCATGGCAGACATTGAAAAAGCACTTGGCATTATGGAAAAAGTCCTCTGAAAGGGAAAAGGGGCTTAAAGAAGCAGGTTTGGCGGAGGCAGATATCCCTCCGTTCCCCTCTGCTGCCCCGTAATTTCTTAAGTTTCCACCTGCTTTCCAATACTTCCTTACTTTCCCACTGTTTTCCCAGACTTCCTTGCAAGAGATTACATCTTTTATTAAATAGCAAGGAAGCTGAATCAAAGAAAGCTAATTCAAGAAAGCTAATTCAAGAAAGCTAATTCAAGAAGCTAATTTCGTAGTGACTCTTTTCAGAGAGCCATTTTGATTGCTCTTTTCTTTCTCCAACGTCCCGGATTCAAAAAGAAAATTATATAAAAAAGAGAAATCGTATGGATTTTGGTAAAAGTTATATTCAGGTCATTCTAATGGAATAATGTGAAAAGCGGAGAGCTGTTTGCAGTCATTTCGGCAGTTATTCTTATCGGCATCATTGCCTTGAATGTCATACCTGTCCACGATTTTCCAGGCAATGAACGGGATGAAGCTGGCCTGGAACTCAACATCAGCGCATCCGGGGCCATAAAAAACGTGGCCAACGACTCCATCGCTTCGACATACATCTCGGAGCACTTCAGGGTGCCGGAGTGGAGGGTCGTAAAAACCACACTCATCCGCAATACCGCGTATGACCTGAACGGGAGCACGGTCCGGGAAGGAGAAGATGTCTGGAAGGTTGAGATCCTGGAAAGGACCTGTGCCTGTGCAGGTGTAAACACCCTGTACGTTATCGAGGGCTACGTTTCCGCGGATACGGGAGAAGTTTTGAATGTTTCCACGAAAATGGCTTCAGAAGAGAACTATGAAAGAACAACCTGTTCAGCTACATCATGCCATTAAGGGAATACTCGGGCTGCTCCTTTGCTCTTTCTTGCTGCTAAGCCCGGCTTTTGGTTCCCCCGGCCAGGCAGAAGCTGTCTATGTGGATTATTTTTACGAAGAAGGCTGCCTTAAATGCCAGCAGGCCCTTCCGGTTGTGACAAAAGTTGTTGAAAGGTATCCGGACATCAACTATTCCAGCCATGAGATAATGGCCGACTACTCCCTCATGCAGGAATACGGGATTAGCTCTGTCCCTGCAGTCGTGGTCAACCGGAGTTTTGTAATCGCATACCAGGACTACGGGGGAAATGAAACCCTGTTCGAAGCCCTGCTGATAGAAGCCATAGAAAACCCGCCCTCCGCACCCATGACTCCCGAAAGCGGTGTTTCGGGACCGGAAAAACCTGCCGGGCAAAACGAAACCGCCAGCAAGTTGAACCCCTTCATAATCCTGACAGCAGGCATCCTTGCAGGTTTCAACCCCTGCCTGCTTGCTGTAATGGCATTTCTGGCTTCGATTACCCTCTCCCAGCAGGGAGGGAAAAAGGAGATGCTGAAGATTACCGCCGGCTTTTCGGCAGGGATCTTCACCATGTACATGTTTGCCGGGTTAAGCATCCTGGGGACGATTGATTTCCTGCCCGGAATCCGGAGGACCTTTACCACCCTGACGGTACTTCTGACCGGAGTCCTCGGGCTCTGGCACCTCTACGACGCATACTGGTTGAAGACTCATGCAAAATCCACGTTCAGGACCCCAAAAGCCCTCAAGGACTTCATGAGCCGGATGGGGGAAAGAAACCTCCTGCTGCTGTCCTTCCTTGCAGGGGGGATGT
Source organism: Methanosarcina sp. KYL-1 (assembly GCF_024372725.1). Lineage (GTDB taxonomy): Archaea > Halobacteriota > Methanosarcinia > Methanosarcinales > Methanosarcinaceae > Methanosarcina. Next base: position 43,605 of record NZ_VOUA01000011.1, on the reverse strand, counting down.
TTTCCCTGGTCAAGGCCCCCTGCGTGGGGGCAATTTACCTCTCAGTCCTGAGCTTTCTGTCAACAAAAACCAATGTCACGGAAGGAGCAATATACCTCGGGCTTTACAACCTGGGCCTGCTGCTCCCGGTAATTATCCTGGGGTTTCTCCTCTCCTTCGGGCTGAGCCCGACGGCGGTTACGGAATTCAGGGAAAAAAGGCGCGTGGAAATAAGGCTGGCAACAGGACTGATACTGGTCTTACTGGCCCTGCTGCTTCAACTCGGGCTTATTTGACCCATTTGACTTAAGTAACTTATTAAATTTAGTTTGCCCATTTGACTTACTTGACTTATTAAATTACTTGAATTATCTGAATTACTTGACTTATTAAATTACTTGAATTATTTTAATTGCTGGAAGAAGTCGGGCCTGAAGTTTCAGCTTGAACTTCAGGCCGGGCTCCCTTCAGGAATCAGGCCTCTGCCTCTTCATCCGGCTCCGGCGTGGAAATGAGGCGCTTTTCTTCGATCATCTCCAGCAGCCTTTCCATTACCTCTTCAATTCCTTCCCCGGTAATCGTGGAGATGTTGAACTGGACTTCATCAAGTTTCTGGAATTCCGGCCTGTCTGCCTTGTTTGCAACAACCAGCACGGGGAGGTTGAAATTTTCCCGGATTTCCTTAAGGAGACGCATCTGGTCTTTGATTTCGTACCCGCAGCTTTCACTGGGGTCCATGAGGAACATGACAACAGCGTCCAGATAGCTGATCGCGGTAATAGCCTGCAGTTCGATATCATTCCTCTCGGACATCGGACGGTCAAGAAGCCCGGGGGTGTCCATTACCTGGTAGCGGACCATATTTCGGGTAAAGTGCCCGATTGTCACACCTTTTGTAGTAAAGGGATAGGGCGCGATTTCCGGGGTTGCCCCGGTAATTCTTGTGACAAAACTGGACTTCCCAACATTAGGATAGCCCGCAACCACGACGGTGGGCTCTTCCAGAACTTCAGGGAGTTTCCTCAAGATGTTTCTGGCCTCATTTAAGAAGAGGAGGTCCTTGTTGATTGACTTGATAATGGATGCCATCCTCCCGAAAGCCTCTTTTCGGGGAGTTTCAGGGCTTTCAGCATCCCGGATTTTTCCGACGTAGACCCTGGAAACTTCATGGATCTTCCCGCTTGCCCAGTCCACGGAGGCCAGGGCCATCTTGAGCTTCTCCACACCCACAAGGATGTCGGTAAGTTCATAATAGAAGCGGGGCAAATGTTCAAAACTGGGGAAACGCCTGACAATGTTTGCAAGGTTATCGGAAAAGATGTTTGCAGCAGTCAGCATCATGGACTCATTGGCCTTGAGCCGGCTTTCCCTCCCATCAATTGTTTTCCCGGACATCGCCCTCGATGCCCTTTTGAATGCTTTGTTAGTTAATTCATCGGAAGTAGGAACAGTGTGAATTTTCTCGAATATCATATTATTCAGACCCTTTACAGGCTCCTTTCAACTATATACAGTTATTTTAAATTAAACGTTCAGCGAAGCGAAATCAGGTAAGCAAAAATTTATGGGATTCCCGGTGGAATTCCGATTCTCCTTTATTAATTTTTTCAGATTAGCCTCAAACTTTCGATCAGACTTTTTAATCATGCCTCTTTCCGCATGAAGTTTGAAATTATCTGCTTGAAGTTCGGAGTGCCGGAAAACTATCCGGAAAAATCTTTTTAAACTTCAGGCAAGGGGATGCCGCATCATCAGAAATTTTCAGGTACAAATTTCCAGAAAATATCATTTTTGTCCCAAATATCATTTTTCCCTGTACAGATCGAAGTATCAGGGAACAGATAATGACATTACTGGTTTATTATTATAATTGTAATTACAAATCCCAACAATAGGCTTAAATGTAAGTTATGAACTCCACTGGTATACACAAAGCAGAACCGGACTCTTTTTATATTTGTAATTATAATTTGTAGTAGGGATTTATAATCATTAATTATGGCAAATACTATTATGACTGATTATTATCGATGTATAGGCGTTATACATCATCCGAATACATGTATATGAAATTGATGGTGGTTATATGGAACTCACTCCTATTCAAAAAGACATTATTATTTCATTAATCAATCTTCAGCGGCAAAAGGACCGGGCAATCAAAGGGGAAGAAATCGCAGAAGTCATCCAGCGCAACCCCGGGACTATCCGCAACCAGATGCAGCTTTTAAAGGCATTAGGACTGGTGGAAGGCGTACCCGGGCCCAAAGGAGGGTACAAGCCCACAGGAGCCGCATACGATTCCCTGCGGATCCAGCAGTTAAAAAACGAGTCCGTTGTGCCGATCTACAGGAACAACGTGATCGTAAATGGGGCCACTGCCGCCGAAATCAGCTTTACGACCGTCCGCAACCCGGACATGTGCAACGGCGTAATCCGGGTAATAGGGAACATCAAGGACTTCATAATGGATGACAAAATCCAGGTGGGCCCGACGCCCGTAAACCGGCTGATTATCCGGGGAGAGGTAACCGGAAGAGACGACACCAATAACTCGATCCTCTTCAACATCAACGAGATGATATCCCTCCCGAAAAAGCAGGTCAAGCACTACATGAAATACCCCCCGATGCTCATAAACGTAAACGCCAGCATCCAGGAAGCTACAAGGCTTTTTATCCGGAACAACGTACACGGAGCTCCAGTAGAAGACAAGGGAAAAATAGTCGGGATCGTTACATATACCGACATAGCCCATGCCATTGCCCAGGGCAAGCTCAACGTGAAAGTAAAGGATATAATGACAAAAGAGCTGATCACCGTAGACGGAGACATGCAGCTTTACGATGTCGTGAAACTCTTCCATAAATACAACGTTGGAAGGCTGATTGTCACGATAAATGGAGTGCCAAAAGGCACCCTCTCAAAAACTGACGTGATGAATGAACTCGCAGTGTACTGAAAAACATAGGGGCCAATGCCCCGAAACTTCAGTATTTTATTTTAATTCCTTATTTTAATTCCTTATTTCAAGACCCTTTTACTCCCTTTTCATACTCACATGACGGGCACTTAGCTCGGCTGCGATTTCGTCCAGGGTTATGTCATTTGCCGCAAGCATTACCAGGACATGGAAAATCAGGTCAGAGGTTTCCGAGACGATCTCTGCGTGGTCTTCGTTCCTTACCGCAAGAATCGTTTCGATGGACTCCTCACCTACTTTTTCAAGGATCTTGTTCATGCCCTTGCGATGGTTTAAAAGCTTGCAGACATAAGAACGTTCGTCATAGTTCTGCTTCCGGTCCAGAATGATGTCATACACCCTGTTTAAAATGGATAAGTCGGCATCCGGCATTCTAACACCTTTTTTTTCAAAAATAAAAATAAGAGGAAGTGAAGTTTCTCAGACCTTCCTCGGGTCGGTGATTTCTCCGGTAAGGGCGGATGCGCCCGCGGTTGCCGGGGAACAGAGATATACGAAGGACTCGGCGCTGCCTTCCCTGCCCTTAAAGTTGCGGTTGGAAGTAGCAAGGCCCACTTCCCCTGCCCCGAGGAGGCCAAAAGAGCCGCCCATGCAAGGCCCACAGCAGGGAGATTCCACGATTGCGCCGGCGTTCATGAGCTTTTCGATGTACCCGGCTTTCAGCAGTTTCATGTACTCGGTCCTTGAAGCGGGAACGACAAGGAGGCGCAGGCCCTTTGCCACAGGCTCATCGCCCATGATGTCGGCCATGATCTTGATGTCTTCGAACCTGCCATTAGTGCAGGACCCCATGAAGATCTGGTCGATTTTCGTGCCCTCGACTTCAGTTACCGGCTTTACGTTGTCTACATTGTGCGGGCAGGCTATCTGGGGTTCCAGATCCGAGATATCGTAGTGCCGGACATCGTAGTACACTGCATCCTCATCGGACTTCCAGTAAGGGTCAAGCTCGTAACCCGGGACACGCTCTTTGAGGTAAGCTTCAGTCACTTCGTCGGCTTCTATGATACCTGCCTTTCCTCCCATCTCAATTGCCATGTTGGACATGGTCATGCGCTCGGGAACGGACAGGGAACGGACAGTAGAGCCTGCAAACTCGGCAGCCCTGTACCTGGCCCCTTCTACCCCGACGTCCCCTATCAGGTGGAGAATCAGGTCTTTCGAATAAACGCGCTTCGGCAGTTTGCCTTCGATTTCAAAGCGGAAGGTCTCAGGGACCTTAAACCAGAGTTTCCCGGTGGCAAAGACAGCTGCCATGTCAGTTGACCCTATACCGGTAGAAAATGCCCCTAAAGACCCGTACGCACAGGTGTGGGAGTCCGAACCCACAATCAGGTCCCCGGGCAGCACATGCCCTTTTTCGGGCAGGACCTGGTGGCAGACCCCTTCGTACACGTCGTAGTTTAAAATGCCCTGCTCTGCCGCAAACTTCCTGAGCATGATATGGTTTTGCGCGGCATTAATCGAATCCGCAGGGACCTGGTGGTCGAATATGATCACGATTTTTTTGGGGTCCCAGACTGTTTTCTCTTCCTGGTCTTTCATTATCTCGTAAAAGCCCTGAACTGCCAGCGGACCTGTAATGTCATGAGTCATTGCCAGGTCTATGTTTGCCAGCACGAAATCTCCGGCTTTTACGGGACTTCCGGAGGCTTTCGAAAAAATCTTCTCCGAAACGGTCATCGGACGCTTGTCATTACCAGACATTCCGGTCATGGGGATAACTGGCGCTTTCTAATTAATAAATTTAATGATGGCCATTACCGGAGCATAGACGAAAAAACCTGTTCAAAACCGAATATGTATGTCCAGAATTAAGAAAAAAAGGAAGTCAGGGGATTAAGCGCAAGCCAGAGAACTCAACAGGTCCGGAAAAAACAGAGGAAACGGAGAAAAATAAAGGAATCAGGGACCTGAAAGGAATCCCTGACATTTAACTGACATTAAACTGACATTTGACTGACATTTGACTGACATTTAACTGACATTTCAAGCCTGCAATGTCAATCGATAATTTTTACAGCCCCGTTGCTGTCGTGGACGATATAGGTACATGTGCCCTTTTCAGCATTTTTCCTTGCAATTTCCGGCCCCTTATCCCCTTTTTCGAAATTTTCAAACTTTTCGTACATGGCAAGCATGTCCTCAAGCTCGGAAACGTACCTGAAGAGGAGGGCTTCTGCGAGTATTCGGCTTTCTTCCCTGGAAATCGGACACCCGAGCCCTTCACACTCGCAGGTGTACAGTTTCAGCCCTTCCAGGTAAAAGGGATAGGTCCTGCAGAGCATGGGGCGCACTGGATAGACCCTGCACCGGTTAGTCCCTTTTTCCAGAAAGATGCAGTCTCCGTTCCTTTTCCGCCTGACCATCCAGCCAAAAGCATGGATGTTGCCCTCGGAATCGATGTCTTCTTCCAGAAGCTCAAGAAAGCCCGGAAAGTCGGAAAGACTGGAGTCTTCTCCGGCACCGGTTCCGGAAAAGCCTTCGTCTCCGGCATTTTCATTTTCGTCATCCCCTTCGGCAGGGGAAGAGACTTCAGGCACCAGAGGGCCTGCGACCTCAAGTTTTGAGAGGCCTGTATGGTCCCGGATCTTTTCGATTTCCTCAGGGATAACTGCGACCCTGTTGTCCCCAAAAGCCCGCCTGCAGCACTTGCCGCAGTGCTGGCAGGAAAAACCGATTTTTTCGATTTCGGCTGCAATTTTCTCAGGGTCAAGCCTGAGAGCCATTCCGATTTCTTTCCTGAGGTCGGCTATCAGAAGAAGCTGGTACTTTGTTTTCCCGGAGTTGTGCGTACTGCCCGAACTGGAAACTTCCATGATGAAACTCGTGTCCTGCATGTACATCAAATTAACGCCGGAACGGTTAACGCCGCGAACCCAGGAATATGGCCTCGAAAAGCTTTTTTTGAGACAGGAACCGGAAATTAACCAGTAAGCTTTATATCATTGGACCCAACTTAAGATTGCATTTATATGTGGCAGACATTACTCAAAAAATTTGAAAAATACCCGGCGCAGGCAAAAGTACTTAAACTGCTTTTTGAACGCGGATTCCAGGTAAACGAGGAAGGAAAGGTAACTTCCGGAAGTATCGAGATAGCGCACACTCAGCTCGCAAAGGAAGCCGGAGTTGATAGGAGGGTTGTTGACGCAACCACAAAGACCATAGTCTCGGACGAACTTTTAAGCACGATTTTTAGAAATGTCCACTCAATCCCCTTCTTAAGAGACGTGGCCCCGGCCCTCGGCCTCGGAGTAATCATCATCATCCCCGAAGATGCCGCACATGTTGGTATCCTTGCGGAAGTTGCAGGCCTGATCTCGCAGCATAACGTTAGTATCCGCCAGGCCGTCTCGGACGACCCCTACCTCACGGACAACCCCAGGCTCACCATCATCACCGACCAGAAAGTCCCCGGAGACCTTGTGGACGATATCCTGAACCTGCCAAGCGTGAAGGGAGTAAGCATATACTGATTAAACACTGACTGAAAAATAGTTTTAAAAAAAGCGGGACAGGAAAGCCCCGCGCATCATACTGCTTTTTACGTGATAAGGGTTGCCTTTCCGTCATTATATGGCTCATAACCGGGAGTTCCAACAGGGTTAGCAAGGTAAATATAATCCTGAAGGACAGACCAGGTATTGAAAAAGCTTGCAACTTTACCTTCAGCGGCTTCATACCTGTCCACCTGGTGCCCGGGAAGGATGAATATGTCATCGTCATGGTGGGCATTTGCTACCACCGCACCGCCCGGGAGTTCCCAGAGCCGTGCATGATAGCCTCCGAGCACCCGGTACTTGCTGTCGGCCACACCGTCCCCGCGTACCCAGGTCCCGTCAGGATATGAGATGTAGTGAGTGTATTCCGAGGGGTTGTCAGTCCACCTTTGCTTCAGGATTACACTTTTAACTGTTTTCAGGTTACTCTGCTCCCAGATAAGGTTTATCGGGTCTTCGAGTTCATAGAACCACAGGACTTTTGACCATGTCCACTGAGGATAAGAGACAGATGTTGAACCAGTAACTTCCGACCATGAATAAGGGTCATCGGCGGTTGTCAGGACAACGGATTTCTCGGACAGGACCTCTTTACGGTCCCCCGGCTGCATCTCAAAAGGACCTGCCTGCGTATTCACAGTTACCTGCTTCCCCGAGGGAACTGTAAAAGATTTTGATTTTGTTAATTTATCGACTTTGAACTTCTGTTTAAGTTTCTCTCCGGAATAAGTCTCGGTAATTTCGAAATTCCCATCTTTTTTGTAATTGTAAACCGTTGTCACCTCTACTTCCACGGTGTGGGCCTGTTTCCATTCCTCCCAGGAGGAATCATCAACATTCTTTTCCCCACCGTCTTCCTTACCTGGGTCTTTCCCCGGAGCAGCCCCTGCCGCCGGAACCAGTATGACTCCAAAAAAAAGGACAATCAAAAACAAACTAACAAACTTCGATCCTTTATTTCTATTCATCTGTTCACATCCAACCAATTCACCAGAGTTAGGTCAACTTAAAATTGTCCGTTTAAATAAAAACACAAACCTGTATATAGTTATTCAACGATTATTTAGTTTATATATTTAGAAAGTTGGATTTTAAAAGAAGGAAGCACATAAGCAAGCACCCCCGGTACATGGCATCCTGACAGGATGTTCACGGGAGGGAAAAAACACTTTTCAATACAAAAGCTGACAGCCCTCTGAAGTTCTCTCCCGAGAAAATATACCCAGAAAAAACAGGCTTTTTCGTCTCTGAAGCGTTTCCAGAACTGTTATCCATGACCAGCAACCCGGACCTGCTTCAGAGGGAAAGTTCCGGCATCCTGCTTGAAAAATCTCATTCAGTGAGTTTTCCGTCCTTTAGCTTCACTACCCGGTCCGCAGCCATGGCCATTTCAGGGTCGTGGGTCGTAACGACAAAACTGACCCCTTGCTCCCGGTTAATTTTTCTCATAAGAGCCGTGATCTTTTTACCGGTACCTGAATCAAGGTTTCCTGTGGGCTCGTCTGCCAGAATAAGCCTGGGGCTGTTTGCAAGCGCCCTTGCTATGGCAACCCTCTGCTGTTCCCCCCCGGATAACTCGGAGGGAAGGTGATGCGCCCGGTGCCCCAGCCCGACCAGGTCGAGAAGCTCGTTTCCCCTCTGTTTTTGCAGGGAACGCCCGACCCTGTTAAAATACATCGGGTAGCAGACATTCTCCAGGGCGTTCATTGTTGGGATCAGGTTAAAAGCCTGGAAGACAAAACCTATTGTCTGCCTGTGCAGCCGGACAAGACCGGAGGAATTGCCGTAGTCAACTTCACCGCCCTCTATGAAAACCCTGCCCGCAGTTGGCCTGTCCAGGCAGCCTATGATATTAAGCAGCGTGGACTTTCCGGACCCTGAAGGCCCCATGAAGGAAACAAATTCCTCCTCCTCGATATCCACATCTATCCCGTTAAGGGCTTCCACGCGCAGCCCCGAATCAAATTTATAGAATTTAGAGAGGTCCATGGTTTCAACAATATTCAATTTTCATCCCTTCCTGCAAAATATCAGCTTCCTTTTCCGAGGGGGCATGGCCGCGGCTCAGGCCCCTGCTTTGGTTCCCTTTTCAGGCCCTTCAAATTCAAGCAAGAGTATTGCATTTGTTGCCAGGAGATAATCCCCATTGTCCTGGATGCTGGCAAAATTCCCTGCCGATTCCAGATAATCTCCCACCTGCCTTTCGTCCAGGGCGACCTGGGCAGTTTCGTTTGTCACATACACATTTTTCCAGCTTTTTCCACTTCCGAACAGGAGCTGTATGATCTCGCCCAGGACGGGAACTTGCTTCGTATTCTCATTAAAGAAAAGCTTGCTCCTGGCCCCGGTGCCCGAACTGTAGCCTCCAGAAGGAGAGACCGTTATCAGGCGTGCATCTGAAACGTCCCGGGGGTCAATTTCCCCTTCAAAGTAAGCAGTCGTTGTGGCCATTTCGGGATCTATCCCATATTCGGCATACAGCATGTCACAGCCTTCGGAGATCCAGTATTCGACAACTGGCAGCTCAGGACTTTCATAGACCAGGAGAAGCCCGATACCCTGTACGCAAAAAGTGCTCCCGTCCCCGGCGGTATTCACAAGCGAGACCGAATAGCTGCCGGATTTTGAAATCACCCCGGACAGGTCATAAGCATCCGTGCCTGAAAAGAAGTCATACCTGGATGCAAAGCCCTTGCTGTCGGCATACCTCTGTCCCTCAGGAAGGGGCACGGAAGTACCTTCATGAATAAGGGAGGCACTGAACTCCGGATAGATGCCTTCAAGCCCTTTTTTGCTCCAGCCCCAGTAAACATAAGCCCTTGCAAATTTTATGGAACTGCCGGCAGGGGGATCGACCTTGAAATTAACGGTATAGCTGTCATTGTACGTCAGTTCCCCGCTGTACCTGCCGTCCCCCAGGGAAAAATCAAGTGCTCCCGGGTGTTTACCATGAAGGGCAGTTTGCAGGGGCTTGTCCCCTGCATAGGAAGCCGAAACAGGCAAGCTGAGCAGCAGCAGGACATTAAGTAAAATTATAAAAGATCTCACATTCATTGTTTTCCTCATCCGACTCGGTTATACGGTTGCTTTCATCCACCTTTAAATTCAGGGTATGCTCTCCCTTCTCTGTTTTAATATGCAGCTCCTCGGAAATTGAAGCCTTACCTTCCAGTTCCGGAATATCCATAACGGTCACACTTTCCCCATCAAGATAGAGATTCACGCTAAAGTCCCGGGCAGACGCTTCTCCACTATTAGTTATGCTTAACGGGACCAGGTATGTGAGCTGTTTGGTTTCGGATTCCTGTTCAACGCACCCCCCGAAAAGCCCGAATACAAGGACTGCAAGCAAGAGGAGGGCACGTGTTTTTTTCCTCCGCACCCCTAAAAGAGCAAACGGGAAGAGGAAAAAAGCCGAAACTGCCGAAACCCCTTCACCATTTTTGACTTTTACGGGTTCCCCCAGGGAAACCGAGAGTTCGGGTCCCGATTTGACATGGGCTGCATACTTACAAACGTTGTTTCCTTCATCCGATTCCTTCACTTTACTTTCAGGGTCCGCTGCAAGCTCAAACTCATGATCCCCTTTTTCCGCAGGCCAGGTAAAAGAGGAACTGTATACCCCTCTTGCATCCATCCGAAAAGCTGCGGTGGAAACCTCCTGCCCGTCAACCCGGAAGCTTACCGTACAATTTTCATTATATAGCCCTCCGGGGTTGTGTATTATAAAGGGGATTTCCGCATCCTCCCCGTCCACCAGGGCTTCTTCCCTGATTGCCAGCTCCGGGGATAAGTCGGGGAGCGGAGTTCCAGCTGTCCCGCGGATCAGGACAAGGGATGCCAGGACAGGATGCACATAGTCTTCTCCTTCCCAGCTATCGATTTCTCCATTCCCGTCCAGGTCCGATCCTCTCAGAAAGGTAACCCTGTTTTCAGCCTGCAATTTTTCAAGCACATCAAACGCCTCTATGTCAAAGTAGCTGCCAGGGCTTCCGCTGCCTCCCAGGGCATCATAGCTCACCTCATTGGCGATATCCGTTGCCACCCCCCCATACCTCTCATTCGAAAGGTACTGAGACGGAGTCCCGAGCCTTTCGCCATTAAATTCAAGGTAATCGGGCAGTCCCTTCGAGCCGCTCAGGTACACAACCGAAAGTTCTGCATCCTTTATGCTCTCCGGGTCAGGAACGGGGCTGAAATTAACACCTGCAAAGTCGTTGACATTCACACTGCTCCCGCTCAGGCTCATCCCATGCAGGTTTACGTTGCCTGCATAGATCTGGTAGGAAATCACCGGAGCCTTCTGGTCCTCCAGAGCCGCCGCAAGCACGGTCCCATAGACCCTTCCATCCAGCCTGTTTCCGGGTTCGCCTCTGCTCGTCAGGATTTCCACCGTATTTTCCCCGGCTTTTGCAAGGGAGCTTACATCATATGAGACCCAGTAAACCCCATGCCCCGAACAGTAGACATTATCATTTTCATCGCATTCTCCGGAGAGTGGCAGCCTTTCAAGCTGGAGCCCATTGAAACCGGGCTGGACCCAGCCCTCATAGTTTTCCGTTCCGCCCCAGACCCCGACATACAAACGGGCCCAGAGGACCGAGCCCCCGGGGACGTCAAAACTCTGGGAGTATGGAGGAAAACCGAGTCCGTGTCCTCCGCTGAGGTACATATTTCCCTGGATGGTGCCCTGAGCATCCATTTCAAAAGGCATGCCTTCATAGGAATAACGGGCTTCGGAAACCGGGACCAGGAGAATTAACAGAACAAATACCAGGCATTTTTTCATGGGAATCCACTTTCCTGCTGTGTAGGAGGGAACGACCTAAGTTTTGTAATTATGTAAGCTTTTTTTGCTTGTTAAGAGGGCATCAGGAGCTAAAATTATGATATGATGCTTCATAATTATGCAGGATCTTCGCCTCCAATTATGGAAATAATGAGATTTAGCATATTATTAAATGTTACCATATGATCTTATTGTATGAAAAAACGTATGATACGCCTTTAAGATCTCAAAATGGAGGCCAGAATTTCACGGATTCAAAAGGCAAAGACATAACCATTTTTTAAGAAGGGCGCAAGAACCTTAAGTTTGGAGTACAATGCCTTTGGAAAAACACCTTTTTTTCATTTTAAATATGCATGGACCCGCGAAACCTCCCTAAAAACGGGAAAGAAAAGCATCATAAGCCCTGGTTATAGTTTCTTGAGGAACTGCATTCGAATCCTTTCATACGTTATTTCTATTGAAGGGTCCTGCTATAATTCAACTAAAAATAGGGAAAAATGATTAACAATAATGTAAAAATAATTATGAATTTGTATGTATGTATAAGGAAGTTAAAAATCAAAATTGTTAAATAATAAATAAATAATCACTATTAATTTAACTTCATATAAAAAAAGTAATATTTCATTATACAAAATTTATATAAATTGATAAATGAAACGCATACGCTCAGGATCTTAACCCGGCCAGTGCCGTAAAACAATACAAATAAATTGAGCCTTCGAAAATCCAGATCATAATAATTCAGGTGGGAAATTTATGAATCGAAAGCCTTTCCTTATACTCTTAACTTTGTTTGTGAGCTTGTGTTTGAGTGCAGGGACCTGTTCCGCCGACGAAGCCTTAGGCGGGATCCCTCTGACCGAAGTCCATGAAGGAGTTGTCACCGGAGGAGTATACTTCGACAGCTATTACGGGATAGCAGACCAGGTGAAGGGACAACCCATAACCATAAGCAAGACATTTACCCTCCCGGATGATGCGGAAATTGATTGGGCAATGCTCTTTACCAGCGTATACTGCGGCAGCCAGGATGCCAATTACCGGGGAACGGCAAACGTCAGCTTTGGAGGAACTGTTCTCGGAAATGAGACCCTGAATGTTCCTTTTGTGTTCAAAATGAACGGAGGGGACGGATTTGTCCTTGTAAACAGCCATACAAACAGGGTAACAAGCGACTATGTAATGAACTATAATGTCACAGACCTCGTACAGCCCGGGGAGAACACTGCAGTCATAAACACGGCCCCCATAGACAGCACCTTTGACGGGCGTATTAAGCTGATGTCCCTGGTTGTAGCGTACAATAACAGTAGCGATAGAACGACCTGGTACCAGGTTAACCTGGGGCATGACGTGGACAGCTACTACAGTGAGAATTCCTTAGGAGTAGATTATATTGGCAGCACGGATTTTGATGCTCAGCTGCCGGAAGGCTCCCTCCCCAAAGGTGCGAACCTGACTGCGGTGTATATGGCAAGCGCAAACGGAGCATATGCATTCAACGAGGGTGAGCTGGTCTCAAGTACTCCCCAGGGATACTACGGAGGCGGTTCCGATACATGGGATGTTACGGACAGCTTAAACCCGGCCGGCACAAACACCATGACCTACAACAGGAGCAGTTCCTACTATAAAATAGTCCTCGGTACCCTCACGGCAGAATACGAAGAAGAAACTTCCGGGAATGAGGATGCGGACCTGAACCTTACAGAACTTGCGGTATTCCATAATTCTTACGCAGGAGCCTGGAAAGACCTTAACAATACCGTGAGTGTTACGGTAAGAAACGAAGGCCCCGAAGCCGTAAGCGGGACTCCAGTCGTGCTTTTTGAAGACGGGGTTGAGGTTGGCAACGAAACTATAGAGACGCTTCCCTCCGGAGTTGACACCGTTGTCAGCTTTACCTGGAAACCCGGAGAGGAAAAGACATACAGCCTGAAAGCCGTTGCCGATCCATACAACGTCATAAGTGACCCGGACAGGACAAACAACGAAAAGAGCCTTGAACAGGTAGTGCTGCACAATGGCTATGTAGGAGACATGCCGCTTGCAACCTTTGCCCACGGGATCGTGAGAGGGAACATCAGCTATGACTACGGAGACAGCTATTACAGCGGGTCGATGGCCGCAGGAGCCACATATACAGTAAACCACACTCTTTCACTTCCGGAAGGGGCAAACGTGAAGCTTGCCAGGCTTTACACTTACTGGACCTGGAGCAATGCAGATACCCCGGTAATGAGCCTGAACTTTGCCGGAAACACCGTTATGCCTGAAGCCACCTACAGTGACAGGAAAGACTGGGGAAGTTATGACTACCCCTCGGGGACCTGGGCATGCAATGTCACGGGTCTAGTGCCAGGAAACGGGGAGTACCGCACAATCATCACCAATACCAACCCGGATACTTCGAGGTCTTTTATCATTAACGGGGTGTGTCTCCTTGTGGTGTACGAAGAACCCGAAGGAGAGGAAACCGAGTACTGGATAAATGAAGGCGCAGACATGCTCTCCACAACCGGATCCTCAGGAGGCATGACTTCTGAAGAGGCGACGACCGAAGCCCTTTTTAGCGGGACCGTGGACCTCGACCAGGTCGGCAGCGCCGAACTCTGGACAGTAGTCCCCTCAGGAAAGAACGAAGGTAATTTCCTGCTCTTCAATGAAGCCATATTCTCCGGCATTTATGAAGGGAGCCCCTCTTCATCCCTGGACATCGACCGGCTGGAAGCCGTAGAAGACTGCCTCAAGGAAGAAAATAATGCCATCGAGATCAGCGCCGCACCCTCAGAGATAGGAGGGGACTTCCTGGTGCCTTCTGGGGCCATCCTCCTGGTCAGGTACGGCAATGACTCATCCGGTGGCAATGACTCGTCCTCGATTTCGATAGGAGTCGAAATCCTTCCGGCAATCTCCTTATCCGTTACCCCAAATGAAATCTATTTCGGCACGCTTTCCCCGGGAGAAACAAGTCGTGCAGAGACAATTACCCTCCAGAATAACGGGAAGTATGCCTTAGATGTCACAGCCGATGTCACGGATTCAGCCGACAACCTCTTTATGGACGGGATCCTGCTTGATTCGGCCCCCTGGGCCAGCTTCAGCAAAACGATAGCCTCAAAAAAATCGAGCAACTCAAATGTTGCCCTCAGGGTACCCTCGGATTATGCGGGCACGGGGAATTTTGAAGGGAACCTTACTTTCTGGGCGGAAATTGCCGCCTGAAAAAGGTTTCCATTTTATTCTTTTTATTGGAGTTTGCTAATCTTATGATTTTGATGGAGCTGCCTGAAATGAAAATTAAAAAAAGTATGAGGCCGAAAAGAACACTGGAAAAATTTGCTGCGGCGTTTTACGGGAAGAAGGCTGCATACTGCCTCTTTGCTGCGGCTCTTGCGCTTCTTATTATGTCGGTCCAGCCTGGCCTGGCTGATTACGTGGAGGACGGTTGCCCGGAACCTGACAGCTTAAAAAGCGTCGATTCCGGGACCGTGAAAGGCGGGGTGTATGTGGATGGGGGACACGGGCTTGATGCAACCCCTTATACACAGACCTTCAATGTACCGGGAAACTCTACAAAATTTGCGAGGCTCTATGTGGGAGTCTGGGGGGGCAACGCCCGGAATACGGGAACTCTGGACGTCACTTTTAATGACTTTGAATTCGAAACCCTGGATCTAAAAGGGGAAGAGGATGACAATCCGGAAGTCTACTGTTCGGGAAACGGCGTATACTGGGTAACATACAATGTTACTGAGATTGCAAGTCCGGGATCGGCGGAGGCCGTGGTAAAAACCGGCGGAAGTATTGACGGGAAGGTATATGGAGTAGTCCTGGTCGCGGTATACGAAGACGAAGATGGAGACGATGTAAAGTACTGGATCAAAGAAGGGAACGTAAACCTGCACGGGGAAAGTTCGGACGGGAAAGGGGACACGAACGATGAACTAACCGTAAGTTTTTCTGGCACGGTGAACCCGGATAAATACGAGCTTGCAAGCCTGTCCGTCGTATACCTCACAGGTACCAGCGGGGAAGAAGACTACCTATATTTCAACGACGAACAGCTTTCGGACGGGACAAACAAAAATGACATCGCAAACTCAAAAGATTATTTTGACTTCAAGGTCTTTGATGTGCTGGACTACCTTGAGAAAAGTGGAAACGAGATGAGGGTTGAAAGGGGAGAAGAAGAGTACCTGCACCCGGTGCTTGCGGTGCTTAGCCTGAGCACGGGAGAGGAAGGAGACATGGACCTGAAAGTTTCGGACCTGGTAGTCCCCCTCCTCTATGCAGGGGAGGAAAATATAATAAAAGCAAGCATTGAAAACATAGGGGACGACCCTGCGTCCAGTTTTCAGGTCGCGCTCTATGTAGATGACAGGATTGTCTCCACAGCTCTCATATCCTCTCTGAGAAACGGGGGGAAAAAGACCGTGGAGTTTAACTGGGAAGCTGACTGCGACGGAGAGCACTTCCTTAAAGTATTTGCAGACTCCACGGACAGAAGAAAAGAACTTTGCGAGATAAACAACAATAACACTCCCCTGAAAGTTAATATCATCGACCTGACCCCTCCCGAAATTGAGATCGAGCAGCCTGAAGACGGAGAATCCGTAAACAGCGGGCTAATTCTTGTAAGCGGGACTGTGGAAGATACAAGCGAAGACATCAGTGTAACCGTAAATGGGGAACCAGCCCTGCTTTCGGAAGGGAAATGGCGGACCGAAGTGGAGCTGCCTGCCGGCTTCAACAGGATATTTGTCAGTGCTGTTGACGGAGCTGGCAACATGGCAGGAGAATTTTTGTTTGTGGATGTCCCCGGAAGCAAAGAAATCTCCCCGAAGAGGGACCTGCTGGAGAACGGGGAAAGAAACGCCATTGTCCAGGGAACTTCAAGGGCCATTCCTGAGAAAAGCGAGACCGAAAGCCTTCCGTTTCCGCCCTTTGCCGGAGGGGCAGGAATCCTGCTGGCCGCCTTCGTACAGCTCAGGAGGAGGTGGGGAAAGTGAACAAAAAAAGCTTCCTTCATACGGCATCTGGCTTCATTTTCCTCCTGCTCCTCCTGGGAGCCGGAGTTTCCCTCGCCTGGGCAGAAGAAGATGAATGGGAGAGCCTGCAAATTACCCTGGGGCTTGAAAACCCAACATTCTCCAAAGATGGGTACACCGTGGAAGCCCTGGAGTTTGACGGCTACGGTATGGTCGTGCTCAGGGTCTCGGAATCCGGGACAGTCCTGGGGGACGTGGCCCTTGAGAATAACTCATCCGGCTGGAGCTATCTGGACAACAAGAAGCTCAGGTTAAAGGCCGGAAACGTCACTGACCAGGAAAAACTCCCGATGTTCGGCAGCCTTTACTCCCCGAGAGCCGAGCTCATATTCGAAACAAAGGAACCGGAAGAAGAGACCGCAGCTCTGGAGCTGGACCTTGAGGCGGATGAGGAAGAATACTTCCTGGACGAGGAAGTCAGCATTGAGATGGAACTCCGAAACACCGGGGAGGTAAAGGTCGACCAGATCCGGCTTGAGGTGGATTCGGACGGGCTCGTCATCCGGGAAGCAGTCCCTCAGCGATTCATACTTGACACGGGAGCAAAAAAAACCGCTGACCTTAAATTCAGGTTCCCGGACAGAATTAAAAAAAGCTACCTGGTCACCGTGAGGGCAAGCTGGACAGACAGCTCGGGAGAACATTTCACGTCCGAGACTGTTGAAATAAAGGTTGAAGAACCCCTTGAAGTCTACAAATTCGCAAACTCTGAGACCTTCACGGGAAAAACGTTGTATGTCACAGTCTCCGTAAAAAATATACAGAAACGTACTGTGAAAGTCCGGTTCTTTGATGCGCTCCCCGGCACTTTTACCTTCATAGAAGATTCTGATACGGATGAAGAGTCGGCGTTAAACCGGGAGTTTGTGCTGGCTCCGGATGAACGCAGGGTATTTTCATACTGCATCAGCTCCGAGCAGCCCGGAGCTTACAGGGTGCCGGAAGCCCATGCATACGTACAGCTCTCCGGCCAAGCTTATGCAATAAGTTCAGGTTCTGAAGACGACGAAAACGATATAATCAGAGTGTACAGGAGAATTTCGTACAGGGACTACAAAGCAGATAAGAAAGCCGAAGAACCTGCACCCGAACCTGACCAGGGAGAGGAAAAGAACTCAACTGAAGTGAAATTGAGAGTAACAATAAGAGAAGTTTCGTAAACAAAAAATAACTGACAGCATGTATAACTGACAGTATATGTAAGAGATAGACAGGACTGAAGGGCTGAAAGAATGAGACAAAAAATGAGCTGGAGAACGGAAGGACCAAAAAACACACAAGGAACCATCAGAAGCATGATCCCTATATTCCTCTGCCTGCTCGCAGGGCTGTTTTGCCTGCTGGCATTTCCGGCACAGGCAGAGGAAACGGTAGTAAACGGATACACGGCGGACAGGCCCCTTACCCTTTACACCCATGAATCCGTGAGGGGAGGCCTGGCCTTTACGGCCGGCAGCAGTTATTACAGCGAAAAGCTCTACCCTGGAGATACCTATACCGTGAGCCACAGGGTAAACCTGCCCGAAGGGGCAAGCGTGAAAACCGCAAGGCTTTACAACTACTGGAGCTGGAGTGCGGAGGGGACGACCGGGAGATACCCTGAGCTCAGCCTGCGTTTCGAGGACGAGGAAATTGAGCCCGGGACAGAGTACAGCGACAGGAAAGGATGGGGAAGCTATGACTATCCCTCAGGCACCTGGGCTTACGATGTAAGCGAGTACATAGACGGGTCCAGAGTCTACAGCACGTGTATAGAAAACAAAGGCCCAGGTACGTCCTATTTCTGTATTGACGGCGTCGGGCTGCTTATAATCTACACCGACCCGAACGGAAAAGACCTGGAATACTGGATAAGCGAGGGAGCAGACTTACTCAACTCCCAGCTTGACAAAAACGGCAATCCGGAATTCGGTGCGGCCCCTTCCATGACAATTTGCGAAATGATGAAACCATCCCTCAGTCTACCTATCCGGAGCGCAACCCTCTGGACGGTTACACGTGCAGGGAACTGGGAAGACAATACCCTCTGGATAAATAACGCATCTTTCCCCGGAATCTGCGCAGGCAGGCCTTACCCGGACCTGGAAATTGATACGACGGACATCACTGACTACCTGAGGGATGGAGAAAATTCCATTCGCTTCCAGGCAGTTGGGGACTTTGTGCTGCCTTCGAATGCCATCCTGGCAGTTGAAATAAACCCGGGGGCAGTAAAGAGCCCCGAACCTTCCGAAGAAACTTTGGAAAGCTCCGAAACAGCCGGAAACCACGAGACCGAAGCAAAAGAAGCCCCCGGTTTCGGGGTCCAATGGGCTTTTTCCCTGTTACTTGTCAGCTGGGCCCTTGCAGGGAAGGGCAGGAATTCCTAATTTCAAAAAAGTTTTCGGGCTTCAGATGGGGACCGTTCCCCCAAAGCCCGTATAGCTCAGATAGATCCCGCCTGCCGTAAAAAAGAATGTGTAAGCCAGGAAGATATAATCGTTCCTTTTCAGCTTGAGTTCGTTTACATAGGTCCTGTTCCGGTTTGCCCGGAAACCCCGGGCATCGGCAGCTACGGCAAGCTTTCGCCCGGCCCGGAGGATATTGACCACGAGGGGAACGAGGATGTATCTCATGGCCTTTACTTTTGTACGGGTCCCCCCTTTCAATTCAAGTCCCCTTGCCTGCATCGCATTGAGGATGACCCCGCATTCTTCAAGCATCGTGGGGGCAAAACTGATCGCTGAGGAGAGCATAAACGCAATTTCGTAGGGAAGGCCTATCCTGTAACTTTTTCCCCCAACCCTTATTTCAAAAAAACGGACCAGGGCAGTGATCAGTTCGCTCGGGTGGCTTGTGGCAAGGACAAGCATTGCAGCGCTAATCCCTGTCATAAAGCGGAAGGACTGGTACAGCCCGTAGACTGCCCCATCTGTATAGAAATAGACGCCTCCGGTAAGGGGGCCTAGCAGCGGGAAGGAAGGAGGGACAAGAGTGAACAGGGGGTCTTTAGCCCAGTAGTAGAAAAGGGCCTGGGAGAGAATAAAGCTCACGGAAATGCTCCCGAGGACCAGCAGCATTGCCTTTACCCTGCTTCCTGAAGGCCGCAGGATAAACCAGAAAGGCAGGGTTGAGAGGAATACTGCCACCAGTAAGCCCGGAGTCCCTAGCACGACACTGAGGACCGAGACCCCGAAGAGCCAGAGCAGTTTTATACGGGGGTCCAGCCTGTGAAGCAGGCTGTCTTTTTGTTCATAGCGGAAAATCCACTTCAATTCATAGCCTCCATGAGGTTTGCATTCACACAAACATAGATTATAATCAAACTATTTCTTATTTTTCATAAGTTTTTTAAGCATTTAAGGATAAGCAAAGGATACGATAGTATGGACCCCATGAAAAACCCACACCCACAGGTGAAGCTTGAAAAACTCAGATACAACTATCCATTTTCGGAGTCCCTGGCCCTTTCGGACGTGGAACTCAAGCTTGAGAAAGGGGAGTTTGTGCTCCTGGCAGGCCCTAGCGGCTGCGGAAAAAGTACCCTTGTCCGCTGCCTGAACAGGCTGGTGCCTGAGGTTTCTGGAGGCAGCCTTTCCGGGAGCGTGATGATAGGAGGAAAGGACATTAACACCGAAAAAGTCCACAAGCTGGCCCTTGAAGTGGGGATGGTGTTCCAGAACCCCGAAACCCAGCTTTTTTCCCTGACAGTGGGCGAAGACCTTGCCTTCGGGCCCGAAAACCTGGGCCTTCCCAGGCCTGAAGTACTGTCCCGCGTGGAAAAAGCCCTCAAAGCGGTCCGGATGGAGGGGCTGCGGGGCAGGTTCATCTTCACACTCTCGGGGGGGGAAAAACAGCGGACTGCAATTGGAGGAAACCTGGCAATGGAGCCTGACATCCTGATCCTCGACGAGCCTACTTCGGACCTGGACCCTGCAGGCACCCTGGAAGTGCTCGAACTGCTCAGGCAGTTGAATGCGGAAAAACGGATAACCATCATCCTGATCGAACACAAACTCGATGCTGTTTTTGAAATGGCAGACCGCATGCTTGTGATGGACGAAGGCAGGATTATCCTTGACGGGAAGCCTTTTGAAATCTTATGCAGGGAAGAAGAGAAACTCAAAAAACTCGGGATCCATCCCCCCCAGCTCACCGAACTTGCCCGCTTCCTGGGCCTGGACTCCCGGGCTTCGAGGGCTCCTTCCTACGAAAACCTCCTTTGCCGCCTGGCCGAAAGCCTGGAAGAATCTTCTGCTGCAGCCGAAAGCCGGCCTGAAATCCTGCAGGAAACAGAAAAAATGCACGAAAGTCCTCTTCCTGTCGCGTCCTCCCCGCCGCGGGAAACATCGCCCCACGTCCGGGTCGAAAACCTTTGCTTCAGGCATGAGGACGGCTCGGAAACCCTGAAAAACCTTTCCCTGGAAATCAGGCACGGGGAATTTCTTGCCCTGCTTGGGCACAATGGAGCCGGGAAGACGACCCTGGCGGGGCACCTGATCGGATTTTGCAGGCCTTCAAGCGGGCGGGTCCTCCTCAACGGAAAAGATATAAAAGGATATTCCACAGCCCGGCTGGCGCAGCAGGTAGGGTACCTTTTCCAGAACCCGGACTCCCAGATCTTTACGGACAGCGTGTATGAAGAAATCAGGTTCGGGCTCAAGAACCTTGGCCTGCCCGAAGAGGAGGTAGGGAGGAGGGCAAACTCGGCTCTGGAAATGATGGAACTTTCGCCATACAGGGAAAGGCACCCTCACGCCCTCTCCAGGGGGCAGCGCCAGCGGCTGGCAGTTGCGTCTATTCTCGCCCTGGAACCTGACCTGCTGGTCCTGGACGAACCGACCACGGGGCAGGACAGGGGACACATCCACAAGTTCCTGGACAGGATTCGGGAACTTAACAGGCTCGGAAAAACCGTGATTCTAATAACCCATGATATGGAGCTTGCGGCAGAGTATGCGGAAAGGGTCGTTTTGCTGAAAAAAGGGGAAATCCTGCTGGACGGGCCGACAGCAGAAGTTTTTTCAAGCCCGGAGGAATTGGACGCAGCCGGGCTCGCCCCCCCGTTTCCCGCAAGGCTTGCCCTGGACCTGAGAAAACGGGGGATTGATGTCCCCCCACTGCTGACCATCTCCGAACTGAAAAGCTACCTTCAGGCCCGGTGCCCGGACCTGCCCTCCCTGCAGGAGTGAAAGCTCCCTGCAGAATGAAAGGGGAAACCCACGTCAAGGAAACACCTGAGAGGGAAACACCCGATCAGGAAAATACGCTTACTTTAGAGCCTTGCTCCGCTCATTTTAACGGCCGTATCGTAGCCAAGCAGCCCTCCGACCAGTCCGCCTGCACAGGCAATTCCAAGCTGCAGGCCGATGTACCAGGGCGCATAGGAGATTTTCCATTCCACCGGAGCATAGAGCATGTAGAACACAAGAGTCGAAACCGCGCCTCTCGATATGCCGTAGACCACAGCTGTCAGGCGCCTGTCCGCATAGTCCATTTTGAACAGGAAGACCAGGAGGTCGACTACCACTCCCTCAGCCAGGTAAAAGCCCAGCCACATTACATGCGAGCCCCAGACAACCATGCTGATGAGGAGGACGCAGGTAAAGAGCAGGGTTGCAGTCCCCGGCTTTCGGACCAGCTGCAGGGCAACCACCATAAGGACAACGGTGGGGATCGCAATGACCAATCCGTCAAACCAGCCAAAGTTTATAAGTTTGCTCAGGTACCTGAACACAACGGCAATAACGGCAGCAAGAAGCGCGATTGTGATCAGGTCAACGGTTGTAAAGAGGTCAAGTACCCCGAGACGCTTTACTGCCGTAAGGATGCCGACAAAGAGCAGGAGGCTTGCAAGGATCGTGAAGTAAGTCAGCCAGGAAGGAGGGGGTATGATGCTAATAGGGAATTTGCTTTGCTGTTCACCTCCGGCGTAGTTTGTGAAAATAGTAAAGGAGACCTCTTTTTTAAACTCTATTGAAGCCGGGGGTTTTACGTCTAGAAGAAGCTCTGCGCTCTGGCCTGGTGAAAGGGTCCCTATCTCAACCTTAATCTGCTGTCCTTCCTTTGTCATGAGGTACGGCTGGGTGGGGATGCCGGTTTCCAGGCCCTCGGGCACTTCGATGCTTACGGTTACCCCGTCCATGGCCTTGTTTCCCGCATTCTCAAGGGTTATCCGGGCCCGTTCCCATGAATGCCCCGCCACAAGGACGTCAGGAGCCTGGTTTTTGTCAAGGGGAATTTCCAGGCTGCACCTGAGGGGGGAGTTAGAGGAAACGGGAACTGCCCCGGATGCAAAAACCCCGGGGGCACAGGCAGCCAGCAGGACAAGCGCGAGTATTACTGCAAGAATCCATCCAGATTTCATGTTTTGCCTCTTTTTTGTATTTCAATCACCTCTTCCGGGACCTCAGCGCAAGCGCCAGGCAGGCCAGGAGAAGGACAGCGATTACCGGTAGAGGGACCTGTTCTCCCTTTTCGGCTTTTTGTTCGTAGGTTTTAAGGAACTCACGGCCGGACTCTGATTCCTGGACCAGGACCGCAACACAGGGGTGGAGATAGCCTTCATCTCCCCGTTCGAAAAGGAGAGTGCTTTCCGGACCTCCGGGAGAGACGGAAACCGAATAGAGGTCAAAGTATTTGCCCCCGGCAGACCTGCCCACATCGCTCCCTATGAGCAAAGAATCGAAATAGAGTCCGTCCCTTTCTCCTTCGGTGCCTGCCACAAGCAGAGCATGGAGACTTGCATTTTTCCCGGGAAGCGTACCTTTGAATGTGCTCTTTACGCTGTCTTTTTTGTTCGTATAAGCCAGGGCATAGTTGCCTTCATTGACCCAGAAACTGACAGGGGGCATGGAACTGTTCTCAGAGACCGCAACCAGGGTTACGCCGTAGGGCCCTCCTCCCGGATTTTCGGAGATGACCGAAACCTCATTTATCCCGGGGGAAAGGGAGCTGTTAGCTTCTATACAGTAGAGGCCGATCCCCCAGGCAGAAACGTAGTCAGGTTCCTGCCTCGATGCAAGTTCGTGCCCGTTAACCGTCACCCTGATGCTGTCCCCGCTGTCGTAATTCCAGACCGGCACATAGAGCCTGGCATACCTCACATCCCCCGCAGGCAGTTCGAAATATTCAAGGTAAGGGTTTTCCCCTGTATACCCGTGCCCCCCGTTTACATATACCTCGCCCCTGACAACTCCTTCTGCAATCGTATATGGAGGAGTACCGTCGCCCTGCCAGCCCCCGGTCTCCGAAAAGGAGGAAAGCAGGAATAATAGTCCTGCTCCAAGCAGCCCCAGTACCAAAACTTTTTTAGTAAAATCCAAGTACCTCATCTCCTGAAAAAACTGAGAATTTTCCTTTTAAAGCTGCCTTAAAGCCCTGACAGGTTCCATTTTTGCAGCCCTCCAGGCAGGATAGAGCCCTGCAAGCACGGACACGAGAAGGGAGATTAAAAAACCGGCTGCAAGAATCTTGAAGTTCAAAGCGGTAAGGTGTTCGATACCTCCGATTTCAAGCCTGGAAACCAGCAGGGCCCTTCCGACCCGGTCTATGAGACTTGAGAAAAGGACACCAAAAAGGTCTCCGAGGACCCCTCCTGCTGCCCCGATGAGCAGGCATTCTGCTAAGAACATTCTCAGGATATCCTTTTCCGAAGCCCCGATTGCCTTTGAAATCCCGATCTCCCGGGTCCTTTCATAGACCGTGACCACCATTGTGTTAACCACCATCAGCCCGCCGACAAGCAGGGAAATGCTCGAAAAAAAGGCAAGGACCAGGGTCACTCCGTTCATGATCCGGTTGATAGCATCGATATCGTCCTGGGCACTTGAAACTGAAAGCCCGATTTTTTCGACCTGCTCCCTCACTCCCGGAACCCGGGCGGAACTGTCAACTTTAATCAGGATGCCGTCATAATACTCCTTTTCGCTGAGTTCCTTTGCATGTCCAAGTTCCATGAAGGCACAGGAATCGATTTCACTCCCTGTAGGCTTCAGATAGCCTGCGGGAATGAAACTTACTTCCTTATCCAGGGGCCTTCCATCTTCTCCGTAAAGGCGGAGCCGGGCTTTTATGGGGACACCTATTTTAATGCCGTCCGTTTTTTCCAGTTTTTCCCAGACATCACTGCCAAGCACCATTTGGTCCTGCCCGGGCTCAAACCAGCTCCCGCCTGCAAGTTCAAGCTCATTTGCGGCCCTGTATTCCCCAGGAACCCCGAGAAGTTCGAAATACGTGTTGTAAGGGCTTACATAGGAGTCCTTTACATAGGGACAGACAAGCTCTCCCAATTCCCGGACCTCCTCTACTTTTGAGCCGCTTATAAGGATAAGCCCGTTATCCCTGAAACCCGGAGAGACCTCGATAAGGGTAAGGTCCCGGGACTTCTGGATTTCCTCAACCGCATTTATGCGAAGCCCTTCCCCGAGCGAGACCACGGCCACTACCGTTGCAACCCCGACAGCTATTCCCAGGAGGATCAGCAGGGTCCTGAGCTTTTTAAGGCGCAGCTGCCGCATTGCCATTGAAAATTCTTCAATCAAACTGTTCACCATTTTCTTTTTGTTCCTGCTCAGGGCAGCGATTTCCCGGCCCTTCAGTACAGATATCTTCCTTCCAGATACCAGGCTGGAAACCCCTGGAAAATAAAATTCAGGCCTGGTTATTTCACAGAAATATCCTGCTCCGGAGGAGGAAATAAGCATAACCGGCAGGAATTTCACTTGATTAAATTCATTATATTGACACCGCAAATACTGTTAGTATGAGACTGGAGTAAGTGTAGTATTTACAAAAAAATATTGTTAATTTCAATATTTTATGTTACATAATACAAGTTAATTAACAGAAATTATGAATATTTAATTTTTTTGATATTTGCCAGAAATTGCCTGGTAAAAAGGGAACTCATTGAAATAATTTATTGCAATTTGTGATAAAACATATGTTTAAACCTCTATAGCTTTAAAGAAGAGGAAAAAATCTGCAGGAAACTAAACAAACAAATGACAGAAATATTAGAAATAATTCAGAAAAAACAAACAATTATTCACATATAATCATTTCGAAGTTTATAATTAGTTTAACTATATATGTTTTGTTTATATGCGAATAGGAATTGTGATTCATAATCTCCAGCTCATGGACTCTCCACGGGTTGTCAAAGAGATTCTTGCCTCTCTTTCCGGGGAAAACTGCATAGATGCCCGCCTCTGCGGGACCCTGGGGAAAGTTGCTGCGATAGATGCCGGCCTGGAAGACCTGATTGACATCAACCAGTACCTGAAACCCAGCGCCTGTATTGAGGCCCTTTTCAGGGCAAATGACCTCGTATGCCTGCTTAACCATGGAAAAGAGTTGAGATCCGGCAGGGCTTTTGGAAGGATCGTTGTATCACATCTTAACAACCCTGAAGAAAAACCCCTTATACAGATTGAAAGGCCCGGGAGTCCCGACGGGGAACTCATTCCCTGGAACCGGGAAGCTTACATGCATGCTGAAAAACTTTCCAGGCTTCTTGATATGAGAATCTCCCAGCCGCCTGAGCCGGTCAATACCATTGAGATTACAAATGAAGGACAGCGTGTTCTGAGAAGGATTTCTACCCTTCCGGGGGCATACATAATGGTCAACGGTATTGTAGTTGGAAAAGCCACGTCTCCGGATGTCGCCCTTATATCCGAAAACGGGTTCCTGACCTCAATGGAAGGAGGAATGGTAAAGAAGGAAGGAATCGAAATCCTTCACGGGCATGAGGAAAAAGTGCCGGTAGACCTTTCCAGGGCCTGGGTAAAGACCGGGACTTCTCGGAAAAACCTGCTTGAAGGCAAAATCCAGGAAGAGGGAAAAATCCAGGAAAAGGGAAAAAAAGGAAGGTCAGAAAAAGCCGCTCCTCCGAAAAAATATCCCCTGCAGGGGAGAACTCCGGGAAACAGGGTTAAGGCCGTACTTATGGACCACTGCGCGGAACGTTCTCTTGAAATGACAGAAGGGACAGGCCTTGCCGTAACCGTCGGAGACGACACCACGGAGATTGCAGGCAATATTTTCTACAGGTTCGGAATCCCTGTACTTGGAATTACGGATGGAGACTGTGATGAGCTTGCAAGCACTGTAGCTTATTATCCGGGTTCGCTGGTCCTGCAGCTGAAGCCAGGAAGCGATGATGAGCTTGGGAGAAAGGTTAAGCAGGAACTCTTTTCAGGAAATCATGAAGCTGTGTTTGAGAGTACCGAGACCCTGAAGCAAATGATCATAATACTTGCAGGAAATTCCCTGAAATCGATTTCTGAATACTGAAAACCCTTTCCTGTGCGAAATCCGGATTTCAGGGAATTATTCAGAAGCCTCCTGCCACCCGGACAGCCCCGAGCAGCGTATCTGCCCTCAGCTCTTCAAGCCCCATGTACAGGCCCCCCAGGGCCGAAGAGATTTTTTTTGCAAGCCCGAAACGCAGGGCCCCTTTCTCGGTATCAATCACAGCCGAAGGGATTCCCTCTTCCCTGAACCGGGATGCGATTATTTCCGTTTCCAGAAAAGGGGATTTTCCGCCTGCACTCACGTTGGCTTTCCCATCCGAGATCAGGATCATGAAAGGACAGACATCGGCGTCCCGGCAGATTTCGGCCCGGATTACCTCATAGCTCCTGGCAAGCCCGAGGGACAGTGGGGTCTTTCCACCGGTAGGCATCTCCTGCAGGCACTTCCGGGCACGCTCAACACTCCGGGTGGGAGGGAGCAGCAGTTCCGCACTGTCTCCCCTGAAAGCGATCAGCCCTACACGGTCCCTTTTCTGGTATGCATCCAGCAAGAGCGAAAGCACCGCACCTTTGGCAGCCACCATGCGCTGCCTGGCCCCCATTGAACCGCTGGCATCCACAACAAAAAGAATCATGTTTCCTATTTTTTTTTCACGGACTTTCTTCCGGAGGTCGGGGACCCGGAGAAGCACTGCATTCCCGTTTTCCGAAAGCAACTTTCTTTCGGGCTGGTAGGGTGCAGCAGCTCTCAGGGTTGCATCAAATGCAAGGTCAGTAACCCTCCCTTCCGGAACAGCACTTTTTACATAACGGCCCCTTCCTGCTTCTGTCCGGGTATCACTGCGTTTCCCTGCCCCTTTCCGGCTTTTCTTCCGGAATTCAGGCGACAGGTTTGTTGCCCGGAAGCAGTCCCCCATCCCGAAAACCTGTTCATGTCCCGCATGGGAGTTTTCATTTTTCTCTTCTTCCCGGCTCTCCTCCGGCTCACGGCCCTGGCCCTGTTCAGGCTCATTTTTTTGGCCCTCTTTTTGGCCCCGTTCCGGGTTCTGCCTCTCAGACTCTTTTTCCTCGTTTCCGGCCTTTTTCTCTTCCTGTTTTTTCCTGTGTTTTTGCAGGCTTTCCTCGAGTTTATCTTCTCCGGAGGAGTCATCAAAGGGCTTTCTCCGCTTGCGGTGGGAGAGCACGAGCTCGGCAGCTTCGAGGACGTCAGCCTCTGAAACTTCGGTCCTGCCCCCGAAAGCGGCAAGGGTAAGAGAGGTTTTCACCATGCAGATGTCTGCCCTGTGCCCGTCCACTCCCGTGTCAACACAGATCCCGGCGATCAGTTCAAGCATAGGATCTGAAATCCTGGTTTCCGACAGCAGGGCTTTCGCACGCAGGATCCGGGAACAGAGGTCGGCTTCGGAGATAGCCCATTCCATTGCGAAGGCTTCAGGGTCCTGTTCGTAACTGAGCCTGCGCCTGAGCAGTTCAACCCGGGCTTCAGGGTCTTCTATGCCTTTCACATCCGCACAGAGCCCGAAGCGGTCAAGCAGCTGGGGCCGGAGGTCCCCTTCTTCCGGGTTCATGGTGCCCACGAGCACAAAAGCTGCAGGGTGGGAAAAAGAAATCCCTTCCCGCTCAACAGTGTTCACGCCCATGGCAGCCGCATCAAGCAGGGTATCCACAAGATGGTCATCAAGCAGGTTGATCTCATCCACATAAAGGATCCCCCGGTGGGCTAAAGCCAGCACACCCGGTTCAAAGCGTTTTTTTCCGGTCTGGATGGCATGCTCAAGGTCAAGGGTCCCTACCACCCGGTCCTCCGTTGCACTTACAGGAAGGTTTACGACCCTCATATTCCGGAGAACTCCTTTCAGCTCTCCACGCCCGGTTTTTTCCAGACAGGCCTCACACATTTCATTTTTGTTATGCGGGCTGCACCCGAAACTGCAGCCTTCAACAACCTCAATTTCAGGAAGCAGACTGACAAGAGCCCTGACTGCTGTAGATTTGGCAGTGCCCTTCTCTCCCCGGATCAGGACACCTCCGATTTTCGGATTGATGACATTGAGCACAAGGGACTTTTTCATCTGCTCCTGTCCGACTATTGCAGTAAACGGGTAGATAGAAGCTTCGGGAACATTCATGATTTGGCCTCCTCCCTGAAACACCGCCGGCGAAGCCCTGGGAAGACCCTGCCAGCCTTGCAGAACACAAAAATACAGAAATCAAAAGTGCAGAAATCAAAAATGCCATTCTCAAAAAAAAATGAGTCTGCTGGCCCCTTTAAAAGGAAAAGATTTTTGCAGGAAAATAGCTTTTTAGACATAAGTAAAAAAGATACGATAATACTAGATAACATTTTTGTTTTATTTTTTATACAATTACGAAGAAAAATATAAAACTGGTAAGATTTTACTCCTGATTCTTATATAAGCAAAAATAAAGAATGACCCTGCAGCTGTTTTCAGAAATTAGTTATTAATAAAATCAAGATACTTAACACAAAAAACACAATAAATTTGACGATTTAAAGCTATTTATTATAATCAAGAAGACAAAAATGAAATGTTTTTAATATATGACCCTATCAATGTATGATATTTAAAAGTATTTCGTAAACATTAAAGGAAAATCCTCAATTGAAAAGTAAAGAAAAGTTGGAAAAAACAGAATAAAAAAATCAAAACTTATCAAAAAATAAAAAAACCGGTGCTAAAGGAATAGAAATCCGGAGCGGATCTAAGATATGAAAATCGTTTCGATCACATGGAACTCCTACATCCCTCCCCTCCTGAAAGCAGGGAAAAAACTGGGCTTCGAAATGGAAGCCTACTCCTCAAGAGCCCTCGAAGAAGAACCTGATAAACTAGAGACAGCACTGAAGGCCTGTGAAACTGCCGACCTTGTCCTTCTGTACTACACCAGCGGCACTTTCTGGGATGAACTCAGCTTAAAAATCGAAACCATAAAAGAGAAAGTTCCTGTAGTCTGCACCGGGCACGATGCCTATTTCTGGACCAGGTCTTCGGTAAATCCGCAAATTGCAGCTACGGCTTATCTCTACTTCACCTACAATGGAGAAGAAAACCTCACAAACTTATTGAATTACCTCCGGCATGAGGTCTTCGGGGAAGGCCCCCTTGCCGAACCCCCAAAAAAGATAGCATGGGATGGGCTCTTTCATCCGGACACAGAAACCTGGTTTTCAAAGCTGGAAGACTATCTTAAGTGGTACAAACCGGCTCCCGGAAAAACCGCAGGCCTGCTTGTGTCAAGAACGGCCTGGGTTAACGGAGACCTTAAAGTAGAAAATACCCTTATCCGGGACCTGGAACGCCTGGGCCTGCGGGTGATCCCTGTGTTTGCCTACTCCCTTCAGGATGACGAGCTCGGCACAAGGGCAATGGGAGAGGTCGTGGAAGAGTACTTCATGCCAGAAGGCACCCCGATTATAGATTGCCTGATAAAACTTACCCCTTTTTTGATTAAAAGCAGGCAGGGCAGGGAAAACGATCCTGCCAGGGCAGGAGAGGGACTATACCTGCTCAAAAAACTTGACGTGCCCCTGGTCCAGCCCATAATTTCAAGCTACATGACCGTTGAAGATTGGGAAGCTTCCCCGGGACTTGGCAGCGATATTGCCTGGTACGTCGCCATGCCCGAGTTTGAAGGTGCCATCGAGCCCCTTATCATAGGAGGCGGGAAGAAGCTTGAGAACTACGTGGAACATGTGCCCATAGTAGAGCGCTGTGCCCGGCTTGCAGCAAGGGTCTGCAAACTCCTTGAACTTAGGAACAGGCCTCCCGCGGAAAAAAAGGTCGCCTTCATCCTGCATAACAAACCCTGTGCAAGTGTTGAAGGGACAATAGGCTGCGCTGCCAACCTTGACTCCCTGGAAAGTGTTGCCCGGATTTTGCAGAGGATGGAAAAAGCAGGATACGCGGTCAGGCCTCCTGCTGACGGGAAAGAGCTGATTGACCTGATCCTCAAGAAAAAGGCTTACTCGGAATTCCGCTGGACAGGGATCGAAGAAATAGTACGAAACGGAGGGGCCCTGGCCTTTGTGGGAAAGGAAGAATACGAAAACTTCTTCAATACCCTCTCTCCGGAAGTACAGGCTCGCATGACCCGTGCATGGGGCCAGCCCCCAGGGGAACCCGTGGGAGAGGCACCGGCTGCAATGCTGCATGAAGGAAAACTTGTTATAACCGGGGTAAAGTTCGGAAACGCCGTGGTCTGCGTGCAGCCCAAGCGGGGATGTGCAGGCCCGGCCTGCAACGGACAGGTCTGCAAAATCCTGCACGACCCCGACGTACCCCCGACCCACCACTACCTTGCCACCTACCGCTACCTGGAAGAGGGCTTCGGGGCTGATGCGGTTGTGCACGTAGGTACGCACGGGAACCTGGAATTCCTGCCGGGCAAAGGGGTCGGGCTTTCGAAAAACTGCTTCCCGGACCTTGCAATAAGTACGGTCCCGCATTTTTATATCTACAACTCGGACAACCCTCCCGAAGGCAGCGCCGCCAAACGCCGTAGCCTGGCCTGCCTTGTCGACCACATGCAGACAGTCATGCAGGGAGGGGGACTCTATGCCGGGCTTGAGGAACTGGACGGGCTGCTTGGGGAATACGAACAGGCCAGGCATGACCCCGGCCGTAGCCATGCCTTAAAGCACCTGGTAAGGGACAAAATCGAAGAAATAAACCTGGGCCCGGAACTTTCAGTCGGGCCGGAAACGCCTTTTGAAGAGCTCGTAAGAAAAGCCCACGAGGCCCTCTCGAAACTCAGGAATACCCAGGTCCAGGGCGGCATGCATATCTTCGGGAACCGACCCGAAGGCAGGCAAAAAGCCGAATTCATAAACTCTGTACTGCGCTATGACGATGGGGAAAAAAAGGGCTCCTTAAGGAGGGCACTTGCGGAACAACTGGATCTTGATTTTGACGGGCTCCTGGAAGCCCAGGGCGAGGTCTCAGGATGCGGGCTTTCAAACGGGCAGCTCCTTGAAGAGCTTGACCTGCTCTCCACGGCCTGCATAGCGGGTGTCCTGGAGCAACCTGGAATTGAGTTTTCCGAACTTCTCCATGACCCCGAACTGTTCAAAGAACGGAACCCAAAACTTCCGAAGCCCCGCGGGTTCTCCTCCAGAGACGCCCTGCGTTTTGGAGAAATCAAAAGCCGTGTTATGGACCTCGACGCAAGGATAGAGGCTTCGGAAGAAATCGAAGCCCTGCTGCACGGCTTTGAAGGCGGCTATATCGAACCCGGGCCTTCGGGGCTGATCATGCGCGGGAGAGCCGACGTACTTCCCACGGGCAGGAATTTCTATTCCCTGGACCCGAAAAAGATCCCTACAAGAGCGGCCTGGAGGGTCGGAAAACAACTGGCAGAAATGCTGCTGGATAAATATCGGGAAGAGGAAGGCAGGCTCCCGGAAAACATTGCATTTTACTGGATGGCAAGTGACATCATGTGGGCAGACGGGGAGTGCATGGCCCAGATAATGCAGCTCCTCGGGGTCGAACCTGTCTGGACAGGCAGCGGGCAGCTGAAAGGTTTCGCCGTAATCCCCTTAGAAGAACTGGGAAGGCCCAGGATAGACGTGACCATCCGGGCTTCCGGGATCCTGCGGGACAACTTTCCGGGTTCGATGGAACTGATGGACGAAGCCGTCCAGGCCGTAGCCTCCTTAGAAGAAGACCCTGAGTGCAACTATGTCCGAAAACATACCCTGGGAATGCTGGAGGAGGGGATGGAAGTTCGGGATGCCACCTACAGGATTTTTTCCAGCAAACCGGGGACCTATTCTTCAGGCGTACAGCTTGCGGTTTATGCAAGCGCCTGGAAAGACGAAAAGGATCTGGCCGATGTTTTCCTCTACTGGAACGGATACGCCTACGGAAAAAACACAAACGGCGAAGAAGCACATACGCGGCTTGCCCGGAACCTGGAAAGTGTGGACCTGACTTACAACAAGGTTGTAAGCGACGAACACGACCTTCTGGGCTGCTGCTGCTACTTCGGGACCCACGGAGGCATGACAGCGGCGGCCAGGCAGGCCTCCGGAAAAGAGGTTAAAGCATACTTCGGGGATTCCAGGGAAGGAGGGCACCCGGAAATTCGGGCTCTTGCCGACGAACTGAGGCGGGTGGTCAGGAGCAAGCTTTTGAACCCGCGCTGGATCGAAGGCATGAAAGCCCACGGCTACCAGGGAGCCGGAGAAATTTCAGGTCGGATCGGGAGGGTCTACGGCTGGGAAGCCTCCACGAAGGCCGTGGACGACTGGATATTTGATGAGATTACAGACACCTTCGTCCTCGATGTGGAGATGAGGGCTTTTTTTGAAGAGCACAACCCCTACGCTCTGGAAGAGATCTCCCGCCGCCTCCTTGAAGCCGAAGCCAGGAAGCTCTGGAACCCTGCCCCTGAACTCCTTGAGAAACTTAAGAATTCCTATCTTGAAATCGAAGCCATGATGGAAGAAAGAGCAGGGGAAGGAGAGTTTCAGGGCGGCACCGTAGATCTCATGGCCCTCGAAGAAGTCCCGGACTGGAAAGAAAAAATGGAAACGATCCGGGAAAAGCTCGGGTTCAAAAAGGGATAAAATTCCCCGAATTCGAGCCTTTTGATACAGGAGATAAAGAGGAAGAGAGAAAGTGAGAGAGAGAAAGAAAGTGAGAGAAAGAAAGTGAGAGAAAGAAAGTGAGAGAGAGAAAGAGAGAGAAAGTGAGAGAGAGAAAGAGAGAGAAAGTGAGAGAGAGAAAGAGAGAAAGAGAGAGAGAGAAAGAGAGAGAGAGAGAGAGAAAGAGAGAGAGAAAGTGAGAGAGAGAAAGTGAGAGAGAGAAAGTGAGAGAGAAAGCGGGAAGGAGACAAAGAAGGACGGAAAATAAAATGGAAAGCAACGATTCTATAAGCAGAAACCTTCAAAACGACGATCCACAAAAAATCAAGGATATGAAAAAAAGAGGGCCATAAGACATTGAGGTATACTAATGAAAATAAAAATCTTATTACTTCTTATTGTGCTTATGATTTCAGCCCGGGCGGTTTCAGCTTCTGACATAGGGGTTGGGGCAAATCCCGGGAGCTTGAGTTTCAAACTTGCTCCCGGGGCCTCAGCTGAGCAGTCATTATACGTAATAAACACAGGAAGTGAAACTGCAACCTACGAACTTTATCTGGATGACACTACTTATGCCAGCTGGTTCACCCTTTCTCCTTCCTCTTTTGACCTGAAAGCGAAAGAAAATAAAATGGTAAAGGTGGCCCTCAGGGTCCCGCCATCTGCAGAGGGAGATGCGGACTGCAAGATAAAAATTCTATGTTCCGTTTCAGGAGGAATCGTTGGGGCCGGAGCCAGAATTCCTGTCCACATCGATGTTTCCGCCTCAGGAGAAAGTCCTTCTGGATTGGGAGGAAGCTCTTCTGGCGGCAGTTCTTCCGGTGGAGGGGGAGGAGGGTCCCCGGAACCTGCAAATAACGTAGAAACAAAAGAACTCTCACAGCAGTTCGTTACAAACGGAAAACACATTAGGTTCGAGTTCAAACAGGAAGCAACTTCAGTCGGTTATGTGGAATTCGACGCCAAAAAAACTGCCGGAAAGATAACTATCATTGTCGAGGAACTTAAGGGGAGGTCAGTGCTGACCCCCGAAGGACCCGAAGGAGAAGTTTTTCAGTACCTGAATATCTGGGCAGGAAACGAAGGTTTTGCGACCTCTGAAAACATTGGCAGTCCCGTTGTGGGATTCAGGGTCAGCAGGGAATGGCTCACTGATAACAATATTGATGTAAGCTCAATTGCCCTGCAGCACTTCAATGATGAACAGTGGAACCTGCTTCCCACAAAGAAAGTGAACGAGGATGACGAATACATCTACTTCGAAGCCGAAACTCCGGGTTTTTCACCCTTTGCCATAACAGGAGAGAAAATTGGGAAAACTGCAGGGAATTCGGATATTACTCCCGTTAAGAGACACGGGGAAGAAGCCCTGAACTCGTCTATAGGAAGTGAAAGCACTGACAGGAATTCCGGCACTTTACCCGGCTTTGATGCGCTCCTTGCAGGAGCAGGCCTGGCAATTTCGGGGCTGCTTATAAGAAGGAGGAGCTTTAACTGAAAAAGGCTTTTTGCCTTTTTTAGTTCCATTCTTAGAAGAGAAATTGATCGTTATTTTAAAAACAGGATGATTTGCCAATATTTGCCACACTTACTTGCTTTTTGCTAGAAGTTGACAGTTCTGAGAAGTATAACCGAGGGGACTTCCTTTCTCTTTGTATCGGAAGTAAAATCTATTCATCATATCGGAATGAAATATACAATTGTCCGCAAAGTGGACAGGCACACAGGACCAGCACGTAACTGCAGGAGATGCCAGTGATAGAGGTAAGAAATTTATCAAAAAACTTCGGAAACCTTTGGGCAGTCAGGGAAATGGACCTGGACGTGGAAAACGAAATTTTCGGGCTGCTCGGCCCAAACGGTGCAGGGAAGAGCACAACTGTCATGATGCTGACCACCCTCCTTAAGCCAAGCCGGGGATCTGCACGGGTCTGCGGGTACGACGTTGTGAGAGAGTCAAAAAAGGTCAGGGAAAGCATCAGCTATGTACCTCAGGACATGGCCCTGGACCGCAAACTCACGGGCAGGGAAAACGTACGGCTCTATGCTAAAATCTACCGGACCCCAAACAGGGAGGAAAGGATCGAAGAGGTGCTCGAACTGCTGGACCTCGCCGAGCGCGCCGATGAGCTTGTAAAAACCTATTCGGGAGGGATGCGCCGGCGGCTTGAACTGGCACAGGCCCTTGTACACGAGCCTGAAGTCCTCTTTCTGGATGAGCCCACCCTCGGCCTGGATGTTGCAGCCCGGAAAAAAATCTGGGGGCACATAAAAAGCCTGCAGGAAAAAGGGATGACGATTTTCATGACCACGCACTACCTTGAAGAAGCCGAAACGTACTGCGACAGGGTGGCAATTATTGATAAAGGGGAGATTAAGGCAATAGGGTCCCCTGCAGGGTTGAAAGGGGAACTGGGAGAGGAGGCTTCCCTCAACGACGTCTTCCTTAAAAACGTACGGAGCAGAGAAGAAGAAACAAGATTTGATGCAGACGGTTTTAGAAACATACTGGGGAGGCGTTGAATGAAAGCGGTATTTTACTATTTTGAGCGGGACTTCCGGAAATGGACCCGGGGCAGGGTTAACGTTTTTGCATCCCTTGTTCGCCCTGCAGCCTGGCTTGTGCTTGTCGGGATGACCTTCCCTGCGAAGTTTACGGATAACTACCTTGCTTTCATAACCCCCAGTATCCTTGTTATGACCGTCCTGTTTTCGTCCCTGCAGGGAGGGACACTCATAATCTTTGATAAGATGCTGGGATTTATGAACAAGTTCCTGGCCCTTCCGGCCCCCAGGGAAAGCCTCCTGCTCGGGAAAATCCTATTTATCAGCACAAGAGGCCTGATCCAGGCAACGGTCCTCCTGCTGATGGCAGCCGTGCTCGGAGTCCGCATCCAGAGCCCCATAAATATTGTCCTTATTTACCTTACCCTCTTTCTCTTTGCAGTTTTCTTTTCAGCTCTCTCCGCCATGATAGGGCTCCAGTTAAGCGACCACGACAGCTACGCCTCCGTAAACAGCATGATCAGCATGCCGCTCTTTTTTGCCAGCAGTGCCCTCATGCCCTACGAGGTTATGCCCGACTGGCTACGAACCCTTGCCAGGCTCAACCCGGTCAGCTATGCAATCGACAGTACAAGGGCACTTTTTGAAGGAGGGATCCCTGTCCAGGGCATCCTGGGCCTTGCAGCAGCTGCCCTTGTTATGCTGCTGATAGGAACATACCAGTTCCGGAAAGCCACGGTATAAGTCCAAAAATGCCCGGAAGCGGGGCATCTTTACATTTTTCAGGATTTGAATTCCTTTCCTGAATCCCTTACCCGGATATTCAGGCATAACTTCGAAGGAATCCGCAGTCAAAGTCAAACATAAATAAAACAGTGAACTATTTTCTTCTAAGTGTTGAAAAAGGACTGAATAGTGAAAAAAAGACTTAAAACAGATAAACAGATAAAAAAGACCCAGGAAAAGATATAGGGGGACTTCGTATCAAGAAAATTTTTCTGATCTGTTTGATTTTGCTGGCAGCCGCCCAGCCAGGGGCAGCCAGCCCCGTTGCAGAGTACCTGAAGATCACATCGGATGTAAACAACGGATATGCCATTTCCACTGTGGAAGAAAAGCTTTCCAACCCTGCGGATCTAGCCGTGCAGGACAGGTTTGAGTTCAGGATCCCTGAAGAAGCGTTCATTTCTGGCTTTTCCCTGACCATTGACGGAAAGGAATACAGGGCCAGCGTCCTGCCCAGAGGGAAAGCTTCCGAAAAATTCGAAACTGCGGCTTCGGAAGGCCGGACGGCCGGGCTTCTTGAGACAGAAGATGAAAACCTTTTTGCCTATGCCCTGAACTTTGAGCCCGGGCAGAGCATTACCGTTAAGCTGACCTACGAACAGGCACTCAAGAAAACCCTGGGAGAGTACGAACTGGTGCAGTTCCTGGAAAGCAGCCACGCTGCAAATGACTTTTCCATAACCGTAAACATAAACGCTGCAAACCAGCTCGCCCGCCTGGAAGTCCCTGACTTCCCGGAAACCGAAGTCAAGTACCTCTCCGCAAACAGCGGGCAGGTGTGGTATGAAGCGGACTCCATTCCTTCTTCGGAACTCAGGGTCGTGTTTGAAACGGCCAACCCGCCCCTGAACGGGAACATGCTGTTTTACGAAAGCGGGGACCAGGGATACCTCATGCACATCTTTTCCCCCAGCGAAGAAGACCTGGGCACCACGGCCCTGAGCAAGGAAATAATCTTCGTGCTCGACAAATCGGGTTCCATGGAAGGGTACAAGATAGAGCAGGTAAAAGAAGTGTTCGGGGACATCATTGAAGACCTGCCCCCCGGGGACTCCTTCAACATAATCTTCTTTGACGCAAGCGTGCAGAGCTATTCCGAAACCCTCATGCAGGCAGGCCCGGAAGAAAAAGCCGGAGCCCTGGAATTCGTAAACAGCCTTGAAGCAAACGGGGGCACGAACATCAACGAAGCCCTGCTAACCGCCCTCGGGATGTTCAGCCCCGAAAGTGAACGGGTGCCTATAATCGTTTTCCTGACCGACGGAGAGCCAACTGAGGGAGTAGTCTCCCCTTACGCAATCCGCCAGAACGTAAAAGATGCCAACACTGCCAGGGTCTCAATCTTTTCCATTGCTTTCGGGATCAATGACGAGAGCAACTACCACTTCCTGCGGGCAATGAGCCTGGAAAACTACGGGACGGCAGAATGGTTCTCCCCGGACGACAACGCAGCCGAGCAAATAGGCAGCTTCTATGAAACGATTTCAACCCCCCTGATCACTGATATGGACTTCTCCTACACCGGAGGGGTCTCGGAAACCGTTAACACCGGAGAAAGGAACCTCTTTGCAGGCTCAGACACAATAGTCCTCGGAAAATACAGCCCCGGGACCGGCAGCATCAGGGCGGAGGTCACGGCCGGCACCAGAACAGGAACCCGGGATTTCTCAAAGGACTTCAACGCGGATCCTGCCGATTCGAACGCCTTCATCCCCAGGCTCTGGGCCTATACCACCATCGAAAACCTGATGGACAGGATAGAGGTTGAAGGGGAAAGCGAAAACCTTACTGCAGAAATCACAGACCTTGCCCTGGAATTCGGGTTCGTGACCCCCTACACCTCCCTTTTCGTTGAGCTGCCCAAAACTGAAACTCCAGAGCCGGCTGATGCAGTAAATGAAGAGGTTGAGGGAGAGATGGCCATGGAAATGCCTGCAATGGAAGAAGAGGTTGTTGAGGAGGAAGTGATGTCTGCTCCGCTTGCCAGCCAGCCGAAACCTGCACAGGACACTGCATACGAAGGTGTTGAGGAAGAAAGCACCCCTGGATTCGGGATTATTCTATCCCTTGGCGGGCTGCTTGGGGTCGCGGTATTACGGCAGAGAAGGCAGGGGTAAAAAGTCCAGTAAAAATCCAGTAAAAGTCCAATTACAGGGAAAAAAGGGAAGGGAATAAAAACCTTTCCCATATCTTTTTTAAAAAACAAATAAGCTTCAAAAAAAGCTTGTTCCAAGAAAGTGAAAAGGAATTGGCTCCCGTCCGGATGAAAAAAGATTCTTCTTTGATCATTAGTGTGTCAGAGCAGACGGGAGCAGAAACAATGCAGAAAATGCAAATGGATTATTTAACCCGGACGTTTTGGGTAATGATTATAAACAGTCGGGCTAAGAAAGGAAACAGGAATTTTTAGAACTTATATTTCCAGGGGCTAAGGATTATTACCCGAATAAGGGAGTTTAAATCGATTGATTGTGTTTTCAGTTATGTTGCTTCCGCCTGCTACGTTTCCAGTAACAGATGTTTCCAGAACAGGCCGCTTTTCTACCAGGCGGAAGCAAATCCCTGGAAGCCTTCGGAAATCATAACTTCTTCGGAAATCGTAACTTCTTCGGAAATCGTAACTTCTTCGGAATCACAACTTCTGTTCAATTTCAATTACTTTGCTCAAACACCTGATTGTCCGTGTCGTATTTTTGTGAAGGATCCCTATTCCTCCGGCTTCCTCCCATTCGCAGATATTTTTTGAATTGTCATCAATCAGGACCCTTGCGGGCGCGGAATGGAGGGCTTTTTCAGGCCGGAAGCAGAGGATTGCCTCATCCGCATAGGCAGGCCCGAGTTCATTCCTGAGCCATGCGATCTTTCCTTTCCTGGCATTGGCAAGAGCCGCCTTCCGGTCAGGGTAAGGGAGTGCAGAAAGGATTGTCGGGGAAAAGCCGCAGCATTTAAGGAAACCGTGAAGTTCCCTGCCCCCGCCCATCCAGGGCATATCCGACCAGAACCCGACCCCGGCCTCCGTAACCCTCTTCCAGAAACGGTCCTTGTCGGAAACATACCAGGACATCATATGCTCTCCGAGCTGTTCGCAGGCCCCCGTAAAATCCGTAAGGACCCCGTCCATATCCAGGAAGAGATTCATTTCTGCCGCCGGCCGGGAAACGGACAGAGGGGCGGCATAGCCGGGAAGAGTGCTCTGATGCCTGATTGAATTGCGCTGATCGAAAGCAATGGACATAATGACTGTTCCTGATCTTTACTTAAAGCAAATGAAGTTTTATTCATGCATGGCAACCATAATAAAAAAATATACTCATTGTAAAAAATCTGAGTAATGACAGATGAGCATCCATGAGAAGAAAAAACGCACATGAAATTCCCTGAATAACAGGCACAAAGAAATGAAAGTACATGCCACACTTTCATGCCAAGAAAGCTCAGGAAGAAGCTTTCCAGACCCTGCCATATATACCCGGACAGGTATGGTTTATAGAAGTATATTGGGTTATTGCTTTACATTTTGAGGCAAAAATTCCACATATTAAACCTGATGAGTATAAGCCTTATGAGCGGAAGTTTAAAGATTCCGGGCATGAAAGGATTTTGACAAAGCCCGGAAAAGAAAAAAGCCGGACATGATTCGAAACAAGTTCACGCAGGACTTCAATCCTCCCGGACAAGCACCAGGGTCCTTGCAAGAATATCATGGAGACCCTGCCTTTTTTTCAGTAAAGAGGATCGGCAGGAAACTCGCAAAAAAAGGAATTGCAGCCAGGATTTTTCCAACAAAGCGCCTGGTGGCCTGTTCAAAGGAGATCCTGTTTCCTTTAAGGTCGGCTACGATGATATTCATCGCCTGCTTGCCCACGGTTGCCTGCCGGGCCGAACTCTCCTGCAAGGCAAAATAGTTCCAGCCCACCAGCAGCACCAGGATGTAAAAGAAAGAACCCCCTATAATTCCTCCTTCCACCGCCCCTGAGATGAACTGGATGAACACCACGAGAATGATAATTAAGACAGAATCGATTATGAGGCTATGAACCTCCTGAGAAAACCTGAATAGCTGTGCATATTTATCCCTCTAAGATTTTTTATACATTAGACCGGATTAAATAATAAAATTACGCATTATGAACAAAACGACTTCTTTAAATACAGGAAGTAAAAAGGAGCCCTTAAAAGGAATATATTTATAAATGCGGCAAAACCAATTCAGACTGATGGGACAAAAAATGAAAAAATACCTGAAAATCACCATTTATACTCTAGTGACCCTTTCTCTACTCATTTTCGTATCAGGTATTTTAGTCGTTTCACATCCCTTTTTCCTGACCAAGCACGTCAATTTACTTGTTAAGCACAGCGGGACCGACCCGCATGAATTTAAGTTTCAGACCTACACAAAGGAAGAATTTGCACTCGAATACTTCAATATCTCGTTAAGCGAGGAAGACGACTTTATAGCACTTTTTGAGAGCCATTACGGCACAGCCAACAAAAAGGACGGGCTGTTACTGGTCATTTATGATATCCCGGACCCTGAGAACAGGTCCACCTATACGCTTTACGGAATAAACAAATATACCGACCTGGTTTACAAAAGCACCAGAAAGGTACACCTGGTCGATGAAAAAAAGGATCGAGCATTTCATAGAGTGGATGAAACCTCTAACAATAGAAGTGCAGTGAAAGTTGTCGGCACCGGGAAAGGCAGCAGTGTAGCAGGGAACTAAAAGTAGAGAATGAAAAAATGAAGCGCAAGAGATTCGTTTTTACCTTCTGGCTGCTCCTGATTATGGGAGGAATTGCAACATACCTCCTTTTCCCGGAAAAAATAAACCTCTCCTTTCTCGGAGAGCTCTCCGGAGAACACCATTTTGCCGCCCTTACAATCTACTTCCTGATCCTCTCAGCCAGGGGCCTGACAATGGTCCCCTCAACTCCCCTCCTCCTGGCAGGAATCCTTCTCTTCGACCCCACGGAACTCTTTGCCGTGAACATGGCAGGAATACTGAGCTCCTCCGCCATAGTATACTATTTCTCAAAATACCTGGGCTTTGACATATATTTCGAAACCAAATACGGGAAATACACCCATAAAATAAGGAAAGGGCTTGAAGACAAAGAACTGCCCATAATCGTAGGCTGGAGCTTTTTTCCACTTGTCCCCACAGACCTGATTGTGTATGTCGGGTCGGGCCTGAAAATTAATGTGTTCAAATGCTTGCTTGGAGTTTTCATTGGGGAAGCCGTCCTGAATGCGTTTTACATCTTTTCGGCAACAATGATCCTGAAAATTTAAGCCCGAATTGAAAAAAAGTCTGCAAAAAGTTCCAGAATAGTTCCCGAATCACGGAAACCGTTTTTCAGTCCAGGCGATATAGGAATCCCCCGCCAGCTTGCCTGGCGGCGCCTCCCCAAAAGAAATGAAATTTCCGTTTTTGTTTTCTTTTTGAACTGAAAATGCCTGACTTACACCAATGAACAAGTCCCAGAACAAGCCCGAAGACAAAAACTGGGACAAAAACTGGGACAAAAACTGGGACAAAAACAATGTGAGACGATTGTTACCCCTGTGCATTAAACAGTCATAAGAATGCACTTTTTGGTTATTCCACTATATTTATACAGTCGTCAGGATGACCTTTTTGGTTATTTTAGTGCACTTTTACATCCATTGGGACGCATTTTTTAATTATCCAAATCCCGAATCGAAACTCGGATCGAAAGGGCCGGTCTCATTCGTTGGCCGGTGAGAGCACCGGTACTGAGAAGAGATCAAAAAAGGTTACTGTGGATAACTGAACAGTTGATAACCGTCGCGTCGTCCGGATTATAGCCAAAAACAATGCCTCTGGCGGCTGGCCCATTAAACCAGATCCTCGCAAAAACTTCAGGCTGGCCCAAACTTTAAACAATTCTTAAATAGCTTTCCTTTTATACTTTTCATGCAAAGCAAGTAAAAAACAAGGAGATAACTCCAGTGAAAAGCCGTCCGGTCCTCCCCCAACTTTATATCATTATTGTAATTGTCTGCATTGTTACTGCAATTTCAGGCTGCTCAGAAAGCGGTGACAACCAAAATGGTGAATTAAACGCAACTTCCGAAGAAGAAAGCCGGCAGGCCGCCGAAGCTTACGTCAAAAACCTGGACTCTTACAGGACGTACAACCTGAGCGAACCGGTCCTTCTCGAAACCCTGAACCTGAGCGAGCCGTATTCCTGGCAGTTCGTTTACGAATTCGACCTGGTTTCCGAAAAAGACCCGGATGTGATCGATACTGCCACCGTCACGGTCACCGTGATTGAAGGGAAAGTGGAGGAGACAACATACGCCCAGGGCAGCAGGTACAAGCTTGGGATCCCCACAGGTTCGATAGGTGCAGATTCCCTGCTCCAAAAACCGATTTATGACAAGGAAATCTTCGTATACGGGACCGTTTCAGAACTGGAAAGAGTACCGGCTGTCTCTTTTAAACTGAACTGGGAAGGAGACGTGCTTCAGGTGGAAATGGCAGAACCTGCCGCTGGCATTAAGGGCATAGAAAACGGGGACTGGGTAATCGTAACCGGAGAGCTGAAAAACGGAAGTGAAAGCGAAAGCGGTAGTGGAAATGGAAGCGGAAGTGAAAACAGCCAGGAACCCGTTCTCATCGCTAAACTGGTCCAGACCGAGGACATTTCGGAAGGCGAAATATTCACCAGTGAAGTGGTGAAGATGGACGAAGAAGGTATGGTCATCCGCGAAATCCCCGGAAATGCGACGGCTCAGACCTACCGTGTGCGCTATGAGATCAGGGAAGATAACAGGACCCGGGAGGCAGCCGAAGAGCTTTTCGAAAACATCTCCCCGGAAAAACCGATAGAAATCCGGGTAGATGACGTAAAACCCGGAAGCACGTACACCATCAGGGTCTTAATAAGGAACATGGAAGGCAGGATCCTCTACGATGCAGA
This sequence comes from Methanosarcina sp. KYL-1, assembly GCF_024372725.1. Taxonomy (GTDB): domain Archaea; phylum Halobacteriota; class Methanosarcinia; order Methanosarcinales; family Methanosarcinaceae; genus Methanosarcina. The sequence continues at coordinate 201 of NZ_VOUA01000011.1, read as the reverse complement.
GCATGTGGGAGGATTCGGGGTGGAAAACAAGCAATCAGAGTAATACCACAAATACCACAAATACCTCAAATACCAAAAATCAAATTGCGGGCGGCCACCCCACCCTAAAGGATGGGGTATGCTTCGGGCCGCCCGCCCGGTTTTTTGGGAACTCAGAAATCGTCGAGTTTCCGTTGCCCAGATATCTTAAATTTATGAGAT
>NZ_VOUA01000010.1 GCF_024372725.1 Methanosarcina sp. KYL-1 | reverse complement strand
CTATGTTCTTTTGCTCCGATTCCCATGCATTTTTCCTGAGTGCAAGTGTTTTGTTATATGTCCACCTGCAAAGCTCAAGGGTGTTAGTCATAATTGTTTTTTGAGCCTTTGCAGGATAGATTCTATAACGAAGCACTTTCAACAATCAGTTCACCTTTTAGGTATCAACCTTTTAGGTATCAATATACTATCCAATAATCTTTCTCTGGCATATTATTTTATGTAAATGGTTACTATACATATGTTAATAAAGTTGCGTTGTTGGAGTTGACGGGCTGTATCCCACCATTGAAATGGCAGGGATTAGCCCTTACTTGATCCTAAATCCATCCTTTTTCAAGGAATGTTCATTCCGGGCTAAACCCGAAACTCAGAGGCGCAAAGCCCTGCTCTGCATCCATCACTCTTTTTGCGGAAATTCCCTCGATCTCGAGGATAAATACCTCAACGACCATGAAGGTCTCGCTTTCTCCCCTGAGGCACCCAAGTCTAACTGCATCTCCCCGGCCTGCCCCTGCATGCAGGTGGATTTTGGGCTTTCCGTCCTCCAGGAAAATGTTTCCTATCCCGAGAATCTCATGGACGTCACCAAAGCCGGACCAGACAGGATCGGGAGGCCTTTTGTTTTCCTTTGGGCCTGCCACAAGCTTTCCTTCCTTCAATGCACCTAACAGCATGAAAACAGCGGACTCGATCCGCTCCAGTTCTGCAAGTTTGAGCAGTTCCAGAATAAGGTCATCCCCATGGTCGATCCTCACGGTAAAGACCCTGCCTATTCTTCCTTTTGCATACTCCATGTTTGCAATCTCCTTCTGATCCGATATGCTTCGATCCTGCATATCCGATATGCTTACTGGTCCGTGATCTTCCCATCAACAAGCCTGACGATCCTGTCGGCTTTTGCGGCCAGGTCCTCGTTATGGGTCACCACGATAAATGTCTGATTGTATTCCCGGTTCAGCCGCCTGAGGAGCTCGTAGATCTTGTCCCCGGTTTTGGTGTCCAGGTTTCCCGTAGGCTCGTCCCCAAGTACGATTGCCGGAGAACAGCTTAGCGCCCTTGCCACGGCAACCCTCTGGTTCTGCCCCCCGGAGAGCTCGCTCGGCTTGTGGTCCATCCGGTCTTCAAGTCCGACTTCCTTAAGAAGCTTTTCGGCAACTTCCTTTGCCTCTTTCCTGCTTTTTCCAGAAATCAAAAGAGGCATCATAACGTTTTCCAGAGCCGTGAAATCCGGTAGCAGGTGGTGGTACTGGAAGATAAAGCCCAGCATCCTGTTCCGCAGCTCCGAACGCTCCTTATCCGACATTTCCGTCACGTCGCTGCCGCCGATCAGGAGGGTACCGGCGGTGGGGGTGTCAAGCAGGCCTATAAGGTGCATAAGGGTGCTTTTCCCCGAACCCGAAGGGCCGACAATTGCCACGAATTCCCCCTTTTTGATTCTCAAAGTCGCATTGTCAAGAGCCCGGAAATCCACCCCATTTTTGTAAATTTTTGTCAGGTTCTTCAGTTCGATGATGGGGCTTTCTTCTGTCATACCTGTCCTGCATTTTTGAAACTTTTGTATTAAAAGTAGAGGGCTTCTTAAGTAAAGAGTTTTTTGGCAGGAAGGCAAAAAAGCCCGAAAATAGGGAATTCTGCGAAGCCGGACAGAATGACAAAAAGCCTGATACATTTTAAAGCCCGATGCATCCGGCAAACGATATGTACCGCAAAGTACCGGCCTCTCAAAAGAGGCTGAAAATTCAGACATCATATAATAATTTTTTCAAAACGAATATTTCAGCAGCCTTATCCCTGATCCCATCTTTAATGCAAAATTAACCCGGTTGTCCCGGATATACCAATTTCAGTATTAAACAATTAAGGATTAAGCAATTTAAGGATTAAGCAATTTAAGGATTAAGCAATTTAAGGATTAAGCAATTTAAGGATTAAGCAATTTAAGGATTAAGCAATTTAAGGATTAAGCAATTTAAGGATTAAAGCAATTTAAGGATTAAGCAACTACATAGGACAAATGTGGTGCTAATCCCCGCCATTTCAATGGTAGAATACAGCCCATACTTATGTTTCTGTAAGTTTTTTGTGTCCCAGCGTAAAACTGGAATGTTAGCTGGAGAGACCGATCAAGAGTGGCGATCGATAGTCGCTTCAGGACAGTAATCGAAATATAGATGCCTGCGGCTTCAGTCGTGGGAGCTGTCACGAAAATATTCAGGAAATGCCGAAAATGGAATTGAAATACGTGCCTACAACCTGCCCATATTGTGGGACAGGATGCGGTTTTAACCTTGTGGTAAAAGACGGGAGGGCTACAGGCATCGAACCCTGGCACAGGGCTCCTGTAAATTCGGGCAAGCTCTGCCAGAAAGGGAGGTATGCCCATGAGTTCATCCACAGCAAGGACCGGCTTGTGAAGCCGCTGGTCAGGAAAAACGGGCAGCTTGTAGAAGCGAGCTGGGAAGAAGCCCTGGATCTTATAGCAGGGAAATTCATGACTTTCCGTCCGGAGGAATTTGCCTGCCTCTCCTCCGCAAAGGTCTCGAACGAGGACAACTACCTGATGCAGAAATTCTCCCGGGCGGTCCTCAAAACCCCAAACATCGACCACTGTGCAAGGCTCTGCCACTCCTCCACGGTTGCGGGCCTTGCCGCTGTTTTCGGTTCGGGGGCCATGACTAACTCCATTGCGGACCTGGAAGAGTCTAAATGCATCTTCATTATCGGGAGCAATACCCTGGAGCAGCACCCCCTTATAGGGAGGAGAGTTATGCTTGCAAAGAAGAGGGGGGCTAAAATAATCTATGCAGACCCCCGCCGTACGCCCACGGCAAAACAGGCCGACCTCTACCTTTCTATGTACTCCGGCACGGATGTGGCCCTGCTGAACGGGCTCATGCACCACATCATAGAAAAAGGCCGGGAAGACCGGGAATTTATTGGAAAAAGGACAAAAAATTACGAGGCAATGAAAACCGTGGTCATGCAGGAAGCCTATTCCCTGCCTGAGGTCTCGAAAATCACAGGGGTGCCTGAAGATAACTTAAAAATAGCAGCTGAGTGGATTGCCAGTTCAAAGCCTTCCGCACTCATCTATTCCATGGGCATCACCCAGCATACGGTGGGAGTGGACAATGTGAGGTCCACGGCAAACCTTATGCTTCTGACCGGAAACCTGGGAGTTCCGGGAGGAGGGGTCAACCCCCTGAGGGGGCAGAACAATGTGCAGGGGGCCTGTGATATGGGCTGCCTGCCGGATGTGTATCCCGGGTACAGGAAGGTTGCGGACCCTGAAACCCGCAGGAAAATGGAATCTCTCTGGGGAGTGAGCGGGCTTCCGGAAAAACCGGGGACCACGGTTACGGAGCTTATGGAAGAGCTTGCGGAAGGAACGTCCCCGGTCAGGTGCCTGTACGTGATGGGAGAAAATTTCATGCTTTCGGACCCTGAACTGAACAGGGTAAGGAAAGCTCTTGAACACCTGGACTTTCTGGTCGTGCAGGACATTTTCCTGAGCGAGACCGCAAAGTTTGCCGACGTTGTCCTGCCTGCAACCTGCTATGCGGAAGAGGACGGGACCCAGACCAGCACCGAACGCCGGGTACAGCGGCTCAGGAAAGCCCTGGACCCGCCGGGAGAGGCTAAGGCTGACTGGCGCATCATCTGCGAACTTGCTGGCCGTCTGGGGTACGGCCCTCAATTTTCTTATCCTGGCGAAGCTGAGATTTTCGAAGAGATAACAAAGGCTGTTCCCCAGTACGGGGGCATCAGTTACGGCCGCCTTGAAAACCCGGAATCTCTCCAGTGGCCCTGCCCGGACAGGTCCCATCCGGGAACCCCCATACTGCATACTGAAAAATTTGCCACGCCTGACGGGCTTGGGGAATTTTCCGCCGTGGAATGGGCTCCCCCGGCCGAAGTCCCGGATGCGCAATACCCCTTCATCCTTACAACAGGGAGGAACATCTGGCACTGGCATACCGGGACCATGACCCGCAGGTCAGAAACCCTGGACTCCGAAGTCAGGACCGGCTGGGTGGAGCTTCACCCCCTGGACGCAGAAAAGCTCGGGATAGAAAACAGAGAAAAAGTCCGCGTGCTTTCCCGGAGGGGGGAAATCGAAATCCCTGCAATGGTTACGGAAGACATAAAACCCGGGGTTGTCTTCATCCCCTTCCATTTCAGGGAATGTGCAGCCAACCTGCTGACCAGCGGAGCCCTTGACCCCGTGGCAAAGATTCCGGAGTATAAGGCCTGTGCAGTCAGGATTGAAAAAATAGAGCCAGTAGAACAAAAGGAACCGGCAGAGAAAAAGGAACCGGCAGAACAGAAGGAGGGTAAGCCTTGAAACCTTCGGAAGGAGACGTGTTTTATGTCCGGGCCTGTAACCGTGAGTTCCTGGAAAAGGGGGAATCCGGAGGAGCGGTTGCAGCCCTTTTGAAATTCGCCCTGGAAAGCGGAAGTGTGGACGCAGTGCTCGGGGTAAAAAAAGGAGCGGACATTTACGATGCAGTGCCGGTGCTGATCACGGACCCTGAGGAAATTTCGGAAATTTCAGGTTCCCTGCACTGCGGGACCCTTCTTCTGTCCAGGCTTTTCAGCAGCTACCTGGAAGGGGCAGAGGGCCTTAGAATTGCAGCTGCCCTGAAAGGTTGCGATGTCATGGGGCTTTATGAGCTTGCTAAGCGGGGTAAGCTCAGGCTGGAAAACATCCTCATGCTGGGGTTGAACTGCGGAGGCTCGATAAGCCCGGAAACGGCAAGGGAAATGCTTGCAGAGAAGTTTTCGGTGGACCCTGATTCGGTTAAAAAGGAAAGGATTTCTAAGGGTAAGTTTATCGTCGAGACACCGGAAGGGGAATTTTCGTTTCCCATGGACGAACTTGAAGAGGAAGGTTATGGGCGCAGGAGCAACTGCAGGCGCTGCATGCTGAAAATTCCGAGACAGGCCGACCTTGCCTGCGGGGAGTGGGGTGTTATGGGCACGGAGGCAACCTTTGTTGAAGTCTGCAGTGTGAAGGGTGCGGAACTGCTTGAGCGGGCAAAAACTTCAGGTTCGGTTGAAACCACCCTTCCGGTCCCGAAAGGGCTGGAAATCCGGGAAAAAATAGAGCAGTCGATGCTGAACCTGGCCGCGGACTGGAGGAAAAAAGACTTCATGGCCCTGGGAGAGGGGAAGGCCCGCCTGCAAAAGCTGGTGGATGAGACTTCCCGCTGCATCAAGTGTTACACCTGCATTGAAGTCTGCCCTCCCCTGGCCGGGGCAAATGTTTCGGACTTTACTGTGGATGCCCCGGGAAAGGTGCCCCCTTCCTTTGCCTTCCATACGCTGCGCTACTCCCTTGTTGCGGACTCCTGCATCAACTGCGGACAGTGCGAGGAACTCTGCCCAATGGACATCCCGAATGCCCTGTTCATGCATTCCTTTGCCGTTGAGCTTCAGGAACTCTACGGGTACCGGGCAGGAGAAGACCTTTCAGTCCCGAAAGTTGCCCCAATGGAAGTTTTCCTGCGGGAAAAAGAGCAGGGAAAAGAGCCAGAAAAATCAGGCAAGTGGTGAGGGCAGGGGCTCTTCAGGGACTTCTTCTATTGCCCGGCCCCGGCTCACCAGGTAAGCCGCTGTCAGGATGAAGCCGCAGCCCAGCAGGGTCGAGGCGTAGAGGGGGCTTTTTAAGACCGTGCTGTCAAAAAAGATCCCCGAAACCGGCTCGATCAGGGCAAGGATGCTGCCGGTCTGGGCCCTGATACCGGAAATCCCCCTCAGGTAGAGGAGAGCGGCACAGGTGATGGTGACCCCGAAGAGAAATAGGGTATTGAGATTTTCAAGGAGCACGGGAAGGGGAGTTAAGGCTGCGGAAGGCAGCACAAAGCACAGGCTGACAGCCGTGAGCCAGAAAGTCTGGGCCATCCCGGAGTAGTCGTGCCTCAGGTAGCGGATCGTGATTATGGTTACTCCGAAGGTAAACCCGGAAAGCATGCCGAAACCCACGCCTTTGAGGAAATCGGAACCTGCCTCCAGGCCCGCCAGTATCTCACCGGGACGGGCGATCAGCGCTACCCCCAAAACTGCAAGGAAAAGGGGAAGAAGGTTTTTACTGCTGCTCTTTTCCCCGAGGATGGGAGGAGCAAGGAGACTCACATAAACCGGGGCCGTGTAAAGGAGCAAGACCGCAACGGAAAGCCCGCTGTACCTGATAGCTGAAAAATAGCAGAGGCCGTTGACTGTGTTCAGGAAGCCGAGCAGCAGCAGGTATTTCCTGTTTTTCCCGAGCCGGAGCTGGGGAAGGCCTCCTCTCAACAACAGGTAGAGGAAAAGCATGCATAAGCCAAAAGCGAGCCTGCAGAAAAGAACGGACCCCACGGACATGTCCTGGACCCGGTCAAGAAAAATCCCTATCGTGCCGTAGATAATGCTGCCGCTTATGACTTCGGAGTGGGATTTGAAAGTTGAGTGGGATTTGAAAGGGCCTGCCCGCGCGAGCATGCCCCTGAATTAAATACTTCAGTTATATATTATTTTGGAAACTTATTCTTCTTCTGTCCCGAAAAGCCCTTTTTTCCCGAAAATTTTCCTTTCCCCTGAAATCAGCTTCTTTAAGGAAACGGAACTGTCCAGGCTCACCACAATTGCTGCTGCCAGGATGAAAACGGACCCGACAAGCATCCCGCTGTGGACCGAGTTATTCAGGACCGTATAGTCAAAAAAGATACAGGAAACGGGTTCTACCAGGGTGAGGATGCTGCCTGTAACGGCAGTTACGCCTGCAACCCCTCTTATATAGAGCACTGCCCCGATTGCCGTGATCATAACCCCGAAGAGCATGAGGGTCCGGAGGTTTGCCGCAAGCACGTCCCCTGGCACGGATGCGGCTAACGGGGCAAGGAAGACAAGGCTTATGGTGCTCTGCCAGAAGAGCTGGGTTAAGCCGTTGTATTCGTTTCGGAGGTAGCGGACCGATACTATGACCCCGCTGCTGAAAAGCCCTCCTGTAAGCCCGAAAAGCACGCCTTTCAGGTAATCTCCGGTAAAATCAAGCTGTTCGAAACCGCCTTCGGGCCTCGTTACGTAGAAAACGCCTATCAAACCCAGGAAAAGGGCAAGAATGGTCCTTCCGGTGTTTTTCTCCCCAAGCAGGAGAGGGGCAAGGAAAGTAAGGTATATGGGGTCGGTATAGAGGAGCAGGACGGCAGAAGAGGCTCCCAGGTAGCGTATAGCGGAATAATAGGAAAACATCTGTGAAACGTAGAGAAGCCCCAGCAGAAGAAGGTACTTTTTCCTTTTCTTTAAAGAAAGTTGCCCGAGCTTCCCGGTAACGGCAAGATAACAGAGGATGGCCGCGAGGCCGAAAAGCAGCCTGTAGAAAATAATAGAGCCCACGGACATGTCCCGGAGCAGTTCCATAAAAATTCCGACAGTACCGTAGATCATGCACGCAGCAAGGAGCTCAAAATGGTGCTTATACGAGGCGGACATTATAATTAATTGAGTATATTAATGTATATATATTTTTAGGAGGAGTGCAGCATCTTTAAGGAAATAAAGTAAGAAGTCGTATTTTTTCAACCTGGCCTCTGGTTTCCCTGTTTACTTCTCATCTGTTTTCCTGTTTATTTCCCTGTTTACTCCCCTTTTTACTTCTTGTTTATTTTCCTGTTTATTTCCCTGTTTACTCCCCGTTTATTCTCCTGTTTACACCCCGTTTCGTCCTCATTTATTTCCTGGTTTTCTCAGGCTGAATACCACCTGCTCCCTGCTCCCGGTCCTGTAGATTGTAAGCCCTTTTAAGCCCTGTTTCCAGGCATAAATGAGGGCTTTTCTTATCTCTTCCCTGCCGGCTTCGTTCGGCATGTTGATGGTCTTGGAAATTCCGGCATGGCAGTGGCGCTGGAAAGCCGCCTGCATGTCGATATGGGCCTTCCAGCCGATATCCAGGGCCGACCTGAAGAGCCGCTTTTCCCCTTCGTCCGGAGATTTTTCGGCTTCAAAGTCCTGCAGGGTGCCGCGGGTATAGACGTGTTCCAGCAGCCGCCCGTAATCGGCTTCCGAAAGTTCCGGCCTGAACCGGGCTTCGAAAAGCAGGTGCACCAGCATAAACTCCTGGCCAACTGTCCCGGTCCGCCTGTACACCCAGCTGAAGACGGGCTCGATCCCTGCAGAACAGCCCGCCAGGATACTTATCGTGCCTGTGGGGGCAATTGCGGTGAGAGCGGCATTCCGCATGGGGAGTTCCCAGGTAGAGCGTGCATGTTCCGGAAAAAGCCCTTTTTCTGCTGCAAGCCGTCTCGATTCCCGGACTGCAGCCCCGCTTATCTGCTCCATGAGTTTTTCCCCGAGCTTTAGGGCTTCTTCGGAGTCGTAGGGGAGCCCAAGCTTCAAAAGCAGGTCATGGAACCCCATTACCCCGAGCCCGACTTTCCGGGTCCTTTTTGTGGCTTTCTCGATTTCCGGGACCGGATATGTGTTTTTATCGATTTCATTGTCCAGGAAGCGTACGGCTTTTCCGGTAACCTCCCTGAGGAAGTCCCAGTCCACCTGCCCACCTTTTACGAAAAGGGAAAGGTTGAGGCTGCCCAGGTTGCAGGACTCGAAAGGCAGGAGAGGCTCTTCCCCGCAGGGGTTTGTGGCAGTGATTTTTCCCAGTTCCGGGGTGAAGTTGTCCCGGTTTATGCGGTCGTAGAAGATGATGCCGGGCTCCCCGTTGCTCCAGATCCCTTCAACGATTTCGGAGAAGATGTCTCCTACCTTCACTCCCGTCCTTTCGTTCCAGATTTCCTCTTCCCGCCCCGCCTCGACAAGCTCCATAAAGGTATCCGGGACCATCACCGAGAGGTTGAAGTTCCTGAAATCCCCTTCCGCCTTTTTGGCCCTGATGAAGGAAATGACATCGTCATGGGACACGTCCAGGATCCCCATGTTGGCTCCCCTGCGCCTCCCGAACTGCTTGATAACCTCAGTTGCCGCGTTAAAGAGCCCCATAAAAGACACCGGCCCGCTTGCGACCCCATCGACGCAGAGGGCAGGAGAACCCTTCGGCCTTATATTTGAAAAATTAAAACCCGTACCTCCCCCGGTCTTCTGGATAAGGGCCGCGGTCTTGACGGCTTCAAAAATCTCCTCAACACTGTCCTCCACCGGGACCACGAAACAGGCGGAAAGCTGCCCGAGCTTGGTCCCCGCGTTCATGAGCGTGGGGGAACTCGGAAGAAAGAGCTTCCTGACCATCAGCTCCCTGAATTCCCGGTACTCGGCTTCGTCACTTGCAATCGCCTTTGCAACCCGCTCGCACACATCCTCCCAGCTCGTCTCCCCTTCCCGCAAATACCTGGCTTTAAGTATCTCAGCTACAAGGGCATCCCATCCTTCCGCACTTCCCAGCATCCGAAGTCCTCTTCCTGTAGATTGTAACTCAGGCAAATAATAACCCAGGCGGCTATTAACCCAGGCAGATATTATCCGGGCCGCAGTGATTCTATCCAGGCCGCAGTGATTCCGGCACCCGTATCTAAAAAAACTTAGTCATTAAAAAGAACTTATATTGTATATCTCGCGGATTTTTTATCATTGTATCCGAATATCTATTCAGGATCTGGCTTAAGAAGCGAATTTACTAATCCGGCTCTGCAGGAATGCTGGATCTTCAGGAATGTTCTTTGTATACCGATACTCGATCTTCATTCAAGTTCGAGACTGACGTCAAAAACCCGGTTTTGTGAATCAGTCACCCTTATTCCTTTAAGACACGCGGCTCGCAAAACCCCGGAATCTCACCGGTCGTGCTCACACGACCGGCTTTTCCACAAAATTCATTGAAAAACACTGGACAAAAAAATAGAGATATGGCTGAAAACAGGTTGGTTTGACGGTAAGTCTTCAGCCAGATGCCTTAATGAAAATTTAGAAAAAGAGAAAATTTAAAAAAATTTAAAAAAGAGAAAATTAAGTGAAAACCGGTCAGACCAGTTCAGCCTTTATGATCTTCACTTCGGACTTGGGGCGGTCATTGCGGTCGGTTTTCACCTTGCCGATGGCATCGACTACTTCCATACCTGCCACGACTTTCCCGAAGACCGGGTGCCCTCTGTTCAGGTGGTTGTTGTCAACCAGGTTGATGAAGAACTGGCTGCCGCCTGTGTTGGGGCCGGCGTTTGCCATGGAGATTGTGCCCCTGTCGTTCCTGTTGTGCTTTGTGAACTCGTCCGGAATTTCATACCCAGGGCCTCCCATGCCTGTTCCTGTAGGGTCTCCGCCCTGAAGCATGAAGTTAGCGATCACACGGTGGAAGATAATGCCGTCGTAGAAGCCTTTGTCCACAAGTTTTGCGAAGTTCCCTGCCGTAACCGGCATGTCTTCGAACAGTTCAAGGGTGATGTCACCCACATTAGTGTGAAGAATTACTTTCTTGCCTTTCCATACAGCCATTTCCATTCCTCTGTTTATTTTTTACCGATCTTACTCAATAGAGACTGGCTCTAACTTTCTCCAACCGGTCTTTATCCGATGTTCTTGTTTATATGCCTGCTTCATGCCGGCTTTTTATGCCCTTTATGCCTGCTTTGCATGTAAGGTCTTCGGCTCAAAGCCAGGACTCAGGGCATTTTTGGCGGGAAAAGACGGAGATGAAAAAAGTATTAATTTTTTATTATTGTTGCGGCCCAAACTGGCCCCCTCCCCGATTGATACCGAATTTTAAAAGAGGGAAAATTGAAGCCTGCCAGATTAATCGCAGATAATTTAATATATATTTACATGACAGTATAATAATAAATAGTTTGGCTTCTGATATATAACGATTTTTACATAAGTTAGAGGTCTTTCCTTGGAAAAATCTGTTTGAATTTCCAGTTTTGAGTCGATTAATATATGGAAGTGTAAATAAAAAGTACGTAGCAAAATTTTCGCTCTATTTTTGCCCTATTATCCTTCACCATGCCCTCAACTGACTATATTATTTTATCCAAATCCTTACTTTTTTATAGGCGGCCTTGTAGATTTTTAATTGGAGTAAGTTTTCGCAAATATTCGAAAAATTTAGGAAATATCATAGAAAGTTTTTGCAAATAAGTGTTCGCAAATAAGTTTTCACAAATAAGTTTTCACAAATAAGTGTTCGCAAATAAGTTTTCACAAATAAGTGTTCGCAAATAATAGTGGGGAATATACATCGACAGGTTTCAGGCAATCTGCCTGTGGATAGCTGCAGGCCTCTTCTTTATAGCTGCCATGCTGCCGGTTTCAGCCGAAACGGTTCCTGAAAACGAAACAGATATACCGGGTACCGCCCCTGAAATCAATTACACCGACATCCTTGATCCCGGACTGGACCTCAATTTCCGCTTCCTGACCTCGATGCTGGAAATGCTGGACCTTAACCTGAGGCTCATAAACGAGACCCTCAATTCCCGGGTCTCGGAATACCCCTTCCTGCAGCCCACCATCGAAGGGACAAGCTCGGGAATCAGTTCCGTGAGTTCAATCCTGGCAGTCATGGGCTCGGGCCCCGAAGGCATAAATGACACAAACATCACGCCCGAGTCCTTCAATGAAAGCTTTGCACGCCTGAATGAAAGCCTCGAACCCCCGGAGGCAATGATTGAAGCTGCCAACTCGACCCTGGGAGAGCCAAACGCCACCACCCCGATGATAACCGAGATGTTCGAAAGCGTGAAAGCTATGCTTTCTTTATTCGACTAATATTTTAACTGAACATCCGGCCGAAATTCCTGCAGAAATACTTGCTGAAATACTTGCTGAAATCCCGGCTGAAATCCCGGCTGAAATCCCGTCAAACACCCGGAAGGCTTTGCTGCCCGTATTTCAAGACTCACGGCATCCTTAAACCACATAGCAAGGATGAGAAACACCCGATTCTGACGCCCAGCTAATCTGGCAGGCATGCCCGCCGGGGCATAAGATATCGAATCCAGGAAAGAGAAACGAATTAGCCGGAGCAAACTTACAAAAATAATTTTGAGTTTTAATTTTTACAACTTTATAATAATGTTTCACATTTAATCCACTATTTATAAGTTGGTCAGTATTTTCAACACTGTGTTTTTATTCTTTTATCCCTCCAAAATATTTTCAGTGCACGAAAGCCTGAAAAGCCCCAATTCTAGAAAAGTAACCGAAAAATCCTCTTTTACCGGTACTTTGAGCGTCCTGGTTTTATAAATATAACTTCAATAAAAAGTATATTTTTATAGCGCCTCTTTCTGATTTTTATACAGAAGCCGGATTTTGAAGGTCTGGGTGTTGTTGGCTTGAGAAATTACCGAAGGTTTTTCTTCTGGAGTATCCTGCTTGCGGCTACAATCACCGCGGTGCACTGCTTGCCTCCTCCTAATCGGTTACAGTTGACGGGACCGTCTTTCCGGAAAACTCTTCGGAACCGAATTCTGCCGAAAATTCCACCGAATACGGAGGTGCTCAGGTAGGAGGAGCTTTTAATTTCATGGTCTCGATGCTCGACCTGCTTGACCTGAACATGAGGCTGATTAATTCCACTGTGGGAGACCGGGTTTCTGACTACCCCTTCCTGGCTCCAACCCTCAAAGACACAGGAAGGAGCAGCGAATCCATGGACTCAACTTCTCTGCCCGGGCTCGGAACCGCAGCTCCTGACCAAAACCGGCTTCACAAACGAACCCCGAAACGCCAGCCTGGAACTGCTGAACGAAAATCTCGGATCCCCGCAGCAGATGATGGACGCCGCAAACTCGAAGTCGATGCAGAAAGCGATTCTGAATACAAAAAGACTTAGTTAATTTTATAAAAAAATAGATCAAAATCGTTAAATTAATTAACAAATCTTGATTACGACTCAACAATGGTAGTTATTATAGGTCAAACTCAATGGAATCTAGAAGAGATATACTATCCATCGTGTGGAAGGATAGTACGTCAAATCATGGAAATATTCACTAATGAAGATAATATAACTATAGAACGGGGCAACAATATTTTAGACTTAAAAATAATTGCAATAAACTCTTCAAATAGGGATATACCGTTTATCGAAATTGATGATTCTGGAAACTTATTGTTGCTTCTTAATCCATTCAATTCATTTCCATTAGTACCGCTGAACGAGAAACCTTTTCCAATTACACTATCCGAAAATAAAATGAATGATTTACGTTATGTCAAACTTGAAATAAAATATACTTCTATGGATCCTAATATTAGGTCATGTAGCTTTTTGAGAACTACTCCATTTATTAATATATTCTTACCGAAAAAAACATCAATGATTTCCATCAACGGGATGATTCAACCTGATATTTCTATCACTATGCCCCTTGGTTGGAGAATGGGTGGAGGAAAAATAGGTCCCAGGCTATTACCAGGGAACAATAATAAAGAGGGGTATTTAGTTGGTATGAAATATTTTGTCGCCGGTTCAAATAAATCGGATTCACGAGTTCCAAAAATAAGTATATCGCGAGAAGCAAAAGTAATTGAAAAAAATGAAATTCAATTTTACGAGCCATATATAACATTAAACCACGGAAAAAGAACATATCACTATTTGATACGCGATAAAGACTATCAGAAAATTAGGTTAATTCCACAGAATACTGAAATTGTTTTCAAATTTAGTTACATTTCTCAAATATCATCAGTTGTTCATCTCATATCCATAATACCATTCTTCTTTTTTTTCCCAATTGCTGCCATTATTATTGGGAAAGTAATTATGAATACATTTAACTTGAGTCTCCCATACATGGTAACATCATTTGAATTTCTAAATATTTTATTTAAGAAAATATCAATAATGAGTATGAAACCAGAATATGCATTGACTATTTCAATTTTAGCATTTTCATTCTTTGGAGTAGAATATAGCATGATTAGAGAAGGTTTTAATATCCCATATAAATATTATCATTACCTCGTATTTTATGCTGTGATAATTGCAGTCTTCCTTATTTTTTACAATTGCATTCAAATAATTCCATTGGTAGATAATGCAACACCTATAAATATGATATAAATTATTTTTTTCCTAAATGAGTATGTTGGAGATAAGAGGAGAATATATTCTGAACTCTAATAACTTTTCTAGTTAGAAACACAATTTAGTTCATATTAGCATTTGATACTTATAAAAAAGTAAAAAAGAAGATCAAAGAATGGATTTAAATGTTTTAATCCTTTGATATGAACTTACCTTGTTTGATCTTCTCTAAAAAATCGACATCGTTATCCAAAGAATCGGGATCTTCTGAGTTAATCATATAGAGTTTATCTGTAACCCAGTTTAGAGATCCCAATGCATGTTCGTATCTCATCACTTATATTACACCTTCTAATAAACTAACAATAATTAATAAAATAAAGCTGATGCATAACCAAATATACCACGTAAAACATACTTATATGTTTTACGATTTGTATCGTTTAGCGTTGTAACATTTAGAGCATTGATTTACTTGCATGGAAAAAACTATGTTTTTAACATTCTTGGTCTAAGCATCTAACCTCGTTTCTCCCCTTAGTATTTCAAGTGCCAGCCCCACAATTGAATATTAAACTACCAAATATATGCGATTATGCAATAAATACGTTTTCCAGCATAGATTATGTTATCAATTGTCGGATTGGATAATGTTTTTCTAATTTTTTAGGGCTTAATTAACTACTTAAAGTTTTTTTAGTAAGAATATACATGGAACTAATTAAAATATTTTTCTATGATAAAATCATTATTTTCCTTATTAAGATCTCTCTATTAAACTTTCCAATATCCAAAATTAATCCTGATTTTAATTTTGTACCTCAAATCCAAAATCTGCACCTAAAGTCCGGTTAAAATGGGACTTTAAGTGCAAAGCCTCTCTTTGCCAAAACCTTTTTATATCAAGTACGATATTAGACATTATTGTACATAATAATACAATAGTGATATCAGATGCACAGCGCAATCCAGCATATCCTTGACACAACAAAAAACCGAATCCGGGCTTGCGAGCCTAATACAGGTTTCGGAGGCCTGCAGGGGGAGTTCACAAAGAGGGACTTCCTCTCTGCAGTGGCAGCTGCCAGTGCCGAAGGGCGGGTCCCGGTTATTGCGGAAGTCAAACCCGCATCTCCGGGGAAGGCTTTTCGGGAGATTAGTCCGGAAGAGGCTGCAAAACTGGCCCGGGAGATGGAAGAAGCCGGAGCTGTTGCAATTTCGGTCCTGACCGAGCCTGAGGTATTCCGGGGCTCGCTTGAAAACCTGGAGGCCGTCAGGAGGACGGTAAGCCTGCCGGTCCTGAGGAAGGACTTCATTATTGACAGGCTGCAGCTGGAGGAAGCCGGAAGCGACCTTGTGCTCCTGATTGCAGGCATCCTGGGAGAAGAACTGGGAGCTTTTGTCGAGCTCGCCCTTGCAAAAGGGTTTGAGCCGCTGGTGGAAGTCCATAACAGCCAGGAACTTGATCTTGCCCTGGAAACCGGCGCAAAGGTCATCGGGATCAACAACCGGAACCTCAAGACGCTTGTAATCGACCTTGCGACCACTGAAGAACTTGCACCCCTCATCCGGGAACACGACCGGAAAAACGGCACACACCACCTAGTAATAAGCGAGAGCGGGATACGCGGGCCTGAAGATGTCCGGAGGGTAATCGAAGCAGGGGCCGATGCCGTGCTTGTCGGGTCTTTGATCATGGAAAGTGAATCTGTTTTTGATAAAACAAAAGAACTCGTCCAGAGCCTTTCATGGCGCTGGTGACTGCTTTTTTTACCGGCTTTTCAGAGCCTTCGCAACTATCACAAATTGCTGAATTCAGGGTTTCGGGCCGAAAAAAAGGTCCTGCCTGAATTAGGAATTCTCAGATTTTTCATACAATACCAAAAAATCACAAAAATCCAGACATCACGAAAATCCAATCACGAAAATCCAATCAGAAAAGAGACAAGGGAGTTATCAAATTGACAGGAACTACAATTTCAGAACCTCATGTGAAAAAACAGGAGCTTGAACTGTCTTCCGGCCTGAAAAACGGGGGAAAAGGCAAGTACGGGAAATACGGGGGGCAGTATGCACCCGAAATCCTGATGCCGGCTTTAGAAGAGCTGGAAGAGGGGTACGAACAGTACAAAAACGACCCCGCATTCCTCCGGGAGCTTGACAGCTACCTCAAAGACTTTGCGGGCAGGGAGACCCCGCTTTACTATGCCCGGAACCTGAGCAAAAAATACGGGACAAAGGTCTACCTCAAGCGCGAAGACCTGGTGCACGGGGGAGCCCACAAATTAAACAACGCCCTCGGGCAGGCGCTCCTTGCAAAGTATATGGGAAAGAGCAGGCTGATCGCCGAGACCGGAGCCGGTCAGCACGGGACTGCTACAGCCATGGTGGGAGCGAACCTGGGGTTCGAGACCATCGTGTACATGGGAGCAAAAGATGTCAAGCGCCAGCAGATGAACGCATACCGGATGGAACTCATGGGCACCGAAGTCCGGCCTGTTCACTCGGGCTCGGCAACCCTCAAGGACGCAATCAACGAGGCGATGCGGGACTGGGTCACAAACGTCGGAAATACTCACTACCTGATCGGGTCAGTAGTGGGGCCCCACCCCTATCCCATGATTGTCCGGGACTTCCAGAGCGTAATCGGGCGCGAGGTAAAGGAGCAGGTCCTGGAAAAGGAAGGGCGGCTTCCGGATTCCATCATTGCCTGCGCCGGGGGCGGGAGTAACGCCATGGGGATTTTCCACCCCTTTGTCGGAGACAGGGATGTCAGGCTCATTGCCGTGGAAGCCGGGGGAAAAGCCCTGAAGTGCACGGAAAAAGCAGCCCTCCACTCGGCCTGCCTCTGTGCGGGAGAAGAAGGGGTCCTGCACGGGGCCCGGACAAAGGTCCTGCAGGACAAAAACGGGCAGATCCTGGAATCTGAGTCCATATCAGCCGGGCTTGACTACTCCGGGGTCGGGCCGGAACTGGCTTACCTTGCCGAGACGGGCAGGGTTACAGCCCGCTACGCCACGGATGACGAGGCCCTTGAAGCCTTCCACGAACTGAGCCGGCTTGAAGGGATCATCCCGGCTCTTGAGTCCTCCCACGCCCTTGCCTATCTGAAAAAAGCAGCAGAAGCCGGGGAACTGGGAGAAATCACAATTGTGAACCTATCGGGCAGGGGAGACAAGGACCTGGATACTGTCTTTCAGCATATGAAGGGGGACCTGAAATGAGCAGACAGAACCTGTCCGGAAAATTCGGTGAGCTGAGGGCAAAAGCCGAAGGAGCCCTTATCGGCTACCTGATGGCAGGAGACCCGTCCCCGAAAACAACTCCGGAGCTTGTGCAGGCCCTGGCAAGGGGAGGGGCAGATGTCATCGAACTGGGCCTCCCGTTCTCAGACCCGGTTGCCGACGGCCCGACAATCCAGGCAGCAGGGCAGAGGGCACTTGCAGCCGGCCTGGATATTGAAGGCTACTTCGAGCTGGCCGAGGCCCTTGATACCGAAGTCCCCCTGGTATGCATGACATATTACAACCCGGTCTTCAGGTACGGGCCTGAAAGGTTTGTGGAGAGGGCCGCAAAAGCCGGGATCAGCGGGTTGATCGTGCCCGACCTGCCTGTGGAAGAGGCAGCCGAACTTCATGAGCACTGCAAAAAGCACGGGCTTGACCTGATTTTCCTGGTCGCACCCACAACCCCGGATGCAAGGGTCAGGAAAATCCTGGAAAAGGGTTCAGGCTTCGTCTACCTGGTCGCAAGGCTCGG
This sequence comes from Methanosarcina sp. KYL-1, assembly GCF_024372725.1. Taxonomy (GTDB): domain Archaea; phylum Halobacteriota; class Methanosarcinia; order Methanosarcinales; family Methanosarcinaceae; genus Methanosarcina. Next base: position 79,646 of record NZ_VOUA01000010.1, on the reverse strand, counting down.
GGTCACGGGGGCCAGGGCAGATGTCTCGAATTCCACCACAGAACTGCTTTCCAGGGTGGAAACGGACCTTCCGAAAGCTGTGGGCTTTGGGATCTCCACCGGGGAACAGGCGGCAGAAGTAAGAAAAGCTGGGGCTGACGCCGTAATCGTCGGTTCGGCCTTTGTAAAGATCATCGAAGAAGGGACCGGAGAAGGAAAAGACGTCACTGAAAGAGACGTCAGTGAAAGGTTAGAAGCCCTCGCAAGGGAACTCAAATCCGGCATGCTGGGAACCAATTAAGCAAAAGCACAGGAAGCTGACAGGAAAGAGAGCGGAAGAAGGCGGAAAAGGAAAATAGAGAGTTTTACAGGGAATTTTACAGGGAGTTTTACAGGGAATTTTGAAAGGAGGAGTAAAAATGCAGGCATACATTGAAAAACTGGAAAAAGGGCTCGACCTGAGTTCCGAGGAAGCTGAAGCAGCAATAAGCGAGATTCTGAGTACGGCAACAGACGAGGAAATCGGAGCATTCCTGCTTGCCTTAAGGGCAAAAGGAGAAAAGTCAGGGGAAATCGCAGGCTTCGTGAGGGGCATGAGGAAAGCCGCAAACACGATCAAGCCGGACCTGCCCTTCAGGCTCGTGGACACCTGCGGGACAGGAGGGGACGGGCTGAACACCATAAACGTTTCGACTGCAGCGGCAATTATTACTGCGGCTGTCGGGGTCCCCGTGGCAAAACACGGGAACCGGGCCATTACCTCCATGTCCGGAAGTTCCGACGTGCTCGAGGCCCTGAGGATAAAAGTGGACCTCGCCCCTGAGCAGGTCCTCAGGAGCATCGAAGAAGCAGGCATCGGGTTCATGTTTGCCCCGATTTTCCACCCTGCAATGAAGCGGGTGGCAGGCATAAGAAAACAACTCGGGGTCCGGACGGTTTTCAACATCCTTGGCCCTCTCACCAACCCTGCGGGGGCAAAGGGCCAGGTTGTCGGGGTCTTTGACAAAAACCTCTGTGAACCGATCGCAAGAGCCCTTGCGGAACTGGGAAGCGAACACGCCCTTGTGGTCAACGGGGACGGAATGGACGAGATCTCAAATGTAGGTGAGACCTTTGTTGCGGAGCTGAAAAACGGGGAAGTTTTCACATACACCCTGACCCCTGAGTCCCTCGGGATGCTGCGGGCAAAGCCCGAAGACATCAAAGGCGGCTCCCCGAAAGAAAACGCCCGGGACCTGCTCTGTATCTTCAAGGGACAGAAAGGGCCAAAGAGGGACCTGGTGGTCTTAAACGCCGCAGCAGCCCTTTACGTAGGCGGGATCGTGGGCTCCATCAGGCAGGCAATCCCGATTGCAGAGAATGCCATTGACAGCGGGAAGGTCATGGTCAAGTTCAACCAGTTCAGGGCCTTTAGCGCCGAACTTTTTGAGCAGAGTAAAAAACAGGGCACTCCGGAGAAGTTTATGGCTCCTTCGGGCACTTCCGCATTAAGCCCGGCTTCCGGGGAAAGGGCATGAAGGGCAGGCCAAAGACCCGGATAAAGATCTGCGGGATCCGGAGCGAAGAGGAAATAGGATTTGCAACCCGAAACGGAGCCGATGCAGTCGGCTTCATAACCGAAGTCCCTGTCGAAAGCCCGAGGCGGCTAGATTCTGAAACAGCAGCCGCACTGGTAAGGAAAGTACCAAAAACCCTTAACTCGGTGATGGTCATCATGCCGGAAAACTCCGCCCGGGCCCTGGAACTTATCGAAAAGGTCAGCCCTGACATCGTGCAGATCCATTCCCGCCTGCCCCTCCTTGAACTGGAGGTCATAAGGGAAAAAACAGACATCCCTATCATAAAGACCCTTTCAGTGCCTGCTGGGCTTGGAGCGTCCAAACTCCAGAAACCTGCCATGCAACTCTTTGAAGAGGTCTGCGAGCTGGAAGACAGCGGAGCTGTGGACTGCATACTCCTGGACTCGGGAATTGCCGGAAAGACCGGAGGCACAGGCTGCGTGCACGACTGGGCCCTCAGCCGGAGAATTGCAGAAGAAACGGAACTTCCCCTGGTCCTTGCAGGAGGGCTGAGGCCCGAAAACGTGCAGGAAGCCATAAGGACCGTTGCCCCATACGCCGTAGACACGGCATCGGGGGTTGAAACCGGAGGAAAGAAAGATGAACTGAAAATCCGGAACTTTATTGAAGAAGTGAGGTGTGCCAATGCTTTCCTTTGACCTTAAAAAAGAAGAATTTGAGGAGCTTGTTTCCGGGCTGGAGAAACCGGCTATTGTGCAGCTTCTTGCAAAAATCGATTTAAACAGAACCCGTGCATGCTCCCCCCTCCGGCTTTACCGGAGCCTCAGGAATTCGGGGAACTCAGGCTACTCCTACCTTCTGGAGTCCGTGGAAAAACAGGAAAGCAAAGCAAGGTACTCCTTTGTTGGGAGCGAACCGGACGCCGTGCTGAAAATAGGGGACAGAAAAATTTCACTCGAACTCCTTAACCCGGCTGCTTCCCCCCTCTTCGAGGAGATCTCTTCGAAAATCCGGGAGAGCTGCGAGCCCGGGACAGGGAAGTCGGAAGCAGGAAAGCTTGAGGCTTCAATCCCCCGGGGAAAAGACGTATTCGATGCCCTGCGCCTGGCTTTTCCCACCGCCGATGGAGTCAGGCTCCTGAACGCAAAACACTTTGACAGGCAGACCTTCATGGGAGGGACGATCGGATACACGGCCTATGATGCGATTTATGACAGCTGGTTAGGCGCTGAAAAGGGTTTTGAGTCCGATATCCCGGAACTCCAGTACCTGCTCGTATCAAAAAGCTTTGTGTTCGACCACCTGACCGAAGAAGTGTACATCGTGCTCACCCCCTTCATCCGCCCGGGTTCGGATGCCGGGTCCTTTTACGAAGAAGTATGTGCGGAGGCAGAAAGGCTCTGCTCCCGCTTTGAAGAGACTTTGATGGCAGAAGAAGGAGCAGGAGAAAAAATCCCTGAAGGCACAAAAAATGAAAAAACACCTGGAAGTGAGGAGAAAACAGGAGTCACGGAAATCTCCCCGGCTACCCCTGTGTGCAACACTTCCCAGGCAGAATTTGAGGCTGCCGTGCTCAGGGCAAAAGAACACATTTATGCCGGCGACATTTTCCAGGTGGTGCTTTCCCGGAAATATGAACTTCAGCTGCAGCAGTCCCCCTTTGAGCTCTATATGCAGCTGAGGGCAATCAACCCGAGCCCTTACATGTATATCTTTGAGTTCGGGGACCTGGCGATCGTCGGGGCAAGTCCCGAGACCCTGCTTACGGTCCATAAGCGCAAAGTGATAACAAACCCCATTGCCGGCACCTGTCCCCGGGGAAAATCCGAAGCTGAGGACGAGGCTTTTGCTTCCCATATGCTTAATGATGAAAAGGAAAGGGCAGAACATGTTATGCTGGTAGACCTGGGAAGAAACGACGTGCGCATGGTTTCGGAAAGCGGGTCAGTTAAAGTCTCGGGTTTCATGCAGGTCCTGAAGTATTCCCACGTCCAGCACATAGAAAGTACGGTTTCGGGAACCCTTAGGCCAGAATGCGACCAGTTCGACGCTTTCCGGGCGATTTTTCCGGCAGGGACGCTTTCGGGAGCCCCGAAAATCCGGGCAATGGAGATTATTTCCGAACTTGAAGCTTCCCCCAGAGGGATTTATGGCGGGGGGGTCGGATACTACAGCTGGAACGGGGATGCCGACTTTGCAATCGTTATCCGGACCGTGCTTGTGCAGGGAAATAAAGCTTCGGTGCAGGCAGGGGCCGGGATTGTGGCTGACTCCGACCCGGGATATGAGTTTCGGGAAACTGAAAGAAAGATGGCAGCAATGCTTGCTGCAATCGGCGGAGAACTTTAAGAGAGGGGTTTTTAGTGAAAGTGGTTTTCATAAACAACAAGGATTCCTTCGTATGGAACCTTGTGGATTACATCTCATACTTCGAAAAAGATACCGTTGTCCTTCCGAACACGGTCACACTCGAGGAATTAAGGGCGCTAAAACCTGATGCCCTGGTAATTTCCCCGGGGCCGGGCAGCCCTTCGGACCCGAAGGACATAGGGAACTGCCTGGATATCATCCGGGAACTGGGGCCTGAAATCCCCCTGCTGGGCGTCTGCCTGGGTCACCAGGCGATCAACGTGGCTTTCGGAGGCACTGTAGGCAGGAGCAAAGTGGGGCCCGTGCACGGGAAAAGTTCAAGGGTCATGCATACGGACTCGGCTCTCTTCCGGGAGGTGGGAAGCCCGTTTGAAGGAGGACGATACCATTCCCTGGAAATAGGAAACCCGGCCCCCGGGATAAAGGTCACAGCAAGGGCAGAAGACGGGACCATCATGGCTGTTGAGCACGCACGCTATCCTATTTACGGTCTCCAGTTCCACCCGGAATCCGTGCTGACCCCGGAAGGGCTAAAAATAATTGAAAGTTTCCTGGAAGTTTGCAGGAATTTTAAAAGAAGGCAGCCGGCGGTTTGAAGCCGGCAATGATCTATTTTCCTGCCTTCCATAATTTATCTTTCAAGCTAGATTTTGCTTTTAAGAACTGCTTGATTATACTGCTTGATTATACTGCTTGATTATACTGCTTGATTATACTGCTTGATTATACTGCTTGATTATACTGCTTGATTATACTGCTTAATTATACTGCTTGATTATACTGCTTGATTATACTGCTTAATTATACTGCTTAATTATACTGCTTGATTATTCTTCTTTTCCTGAAGATTCGGCTGGCTCTTCTTCCTCGCTTTCCCCTTCTTCAGCCTCTTCCCCGAAGAATTCTTCTTCTGTGAATTCCTCATTTGGACGGCCCTTATAACCTGCGGGCTGGAGGTTCTGGAGTTCTGCGAATTCGCTGACTGTCTGGGCAATTAGCTGGGGATATATCTCGATCTGTTCCCTTGTGATGAACTTCCCTGCTTCAGAAGCCGTTATGATCCCTTCTCTTGCGGCTTTTGCTGCACTGACAAGATCCTCGAGCTCCTGCTTCCCTGAGATGTAACCGATCTCTTCAAGGGCAAGGGTAGTCCATAGGGTTACGACTTCCATCTTCTTTTCTATAGCTCCCATCCCTATCAGTTCAAGGGCTTCCACAGCATTTGATGCAGGCTCTTTAAACCGGAACTGGGCAGCGCCCTTTCCTATCTCCTGCAGGGCTCTTGAAAAAGACCAGAGGGCATTTGAGAAATTTTTCTCCAGGGAAGGTTCTGCAAGAGTCCTGAGCACCTGGACCGAGGTTGCTGCAACGCTTTCAAGCTTTTTCTGAATTGCTATATTGCCAATATTCCGGAGTGAAATTACGGTCCTCTTCAGGTCGCTCTCTAAACCGGCATTAATCAGCTCTTCCCCAAATTCCCGGAGGTATTCAATATTCTGGAGAGCATCATACTCATTCTGTTCCCTTATTGCTTTTTCTCCAGCTTCTCCAAGTTCAATAGCCTTTTGTTCATTCAATGAGAACATATGTAAACCCCTTTACGGTGAAATCCTTCTTAAAAAGTCCAGATCATGGAATCTGTTTATTTCTATGAATTTAATCTGATATTAGTCTTCCTATATTTTTGAAAAATATGCTATTTAAAAACCTTTGGTTCCGAAAAACCTGTAAACCCTGAAAATCAGTTGAAGAGGAAAGCAAATTTGAAACCAGAAACAAAGAAAGGATACCCGAATAATTACTCCCTTTAAAACAAAACTCCTTTACCTTGAAAGGTAAAAAATAATTTAAAGTTTTCCAATGATTCCCTTTTCCTGAAAAGTAACTTCGGCTTGCATGTTTCTGATTTCCTTTACCGTCCAGTCGAGTTCGGGAGAAGAAATCTTCACGTCCCCAAAAGAATCAAGAAGGGACTCGGCAAAAAGCACCGTACTTCCCAGGTACCCGGCTTCGGCATCTTTCCTGACTACCTCAAGGGACCGGCTTGCCTGAACTGATGCAAGCCCGAGTTTCCTCTGGCAGGAGACCTTCCCAAGTTCTCCCAGGCAGTGAAGGGGAGTGCACGTCTCCCTGCAAATCCTCCGCTCTGTTATACTGCTTCTCCCACTGTTAAGAATAACGCCGTTCAGGGCAAGCTGGGCTTTTTCCAGCAAGAGTTCGGCACTGATCACAGCTTTTTCAAGTCTCGCCGAAGCCGCACATTTCCCCACATCGCGGATCAGCGAAGGAATGTCGGCCCGGAAAGCTTCGAAATCCCATTTTTCACAGCAGGTCCCAAGTTCCATCAGGAAAGCCTGGCTTGCAATAGCCACTTTTTCCATCCCCTGCCTGGCTGCTTCCTTTCCGACCTCTTTAAGGGAAGAGGCCACCAGCCTGAAGGGGACATGCATTTTCTGGTCAGCCGCCTCTTTTCCCAGGGCTGTAAGGGCCACAGCAGCCCTGAAAACAGCCTCATCATCTCCTTTTGCAGCCGCTTCCTGCCCGATTTTCCCCAGGAAGACTGCCGCATCAAGGAGCCCTGCTTTCATATTGCACACGGCAGCCGCTTCGCCCAGAGTCTGTATACAGGAGATAGCCTTTTCAGGGTCTCTTTCGGGGTAATGCACTGCAAGCTCAAGCCCGAGTTTGCCCAGCTCATCCACAGCCCGAATGAGCTTCATTTCATCCTTCCCCCTGACCGCTGAAAAACCAAGATCAAGCAGCCGGGTTTCTTCAGTAAAAGGCATAAATAACCTCCATTTCCACAGCCGTTATTATATTTTATGAACCGTCAGGTTATTATGTTTTTGTTTTTTGTTCCAATTTTTTGCCCAGTAATACGCGAACCGAGCCTGAAAAGCAGTACTTTCCATGAAAAAATGTATCCGACAAATGTATCCGACAAATGTATCCGACAAATGTATCCGACAAATGTATCCGACAAATGTATCCGACAAATGTATCCGACAAATGTATTCCGGACAAATAGATCAAAAATAGATCCTAAATTTGACAGTTTCAACTATTTCTTATTTAATTTTGGTAGTTAAATCAAATTGCGGGCGGCCCGAAGCATACCCCACCTTTTAAGGTGGGGTGGCCGCCCGCAATTTGATTTTCAAGCAGGTTGATAACTGCCAGATCTATAAGGAACCTGAAAGGCTCCTGAAGGTCATAAGCCAGACTGTTTTTACCTGGGTTCATTTCATGCAAGAAACCTGCATGAGCATCAGGACCTGCAGTATTAATGGCCCTCAGGCATTAGGATTCAAGCAGATAATACCCAGCTCCTTGATAATACAGACCATCCTGAAGCCAAATTTGAAGGGGATGTTGGAGTTCTGCAAAGGAGACATCTGAAGCCTGAAGGATGTGTGTATATTGGCAAGGAAGCAAAATATGAAAAGTAATTGAACCTGTCCAGTAAATTGAACAGATGTGAAAATCAGAATTAAATAGATATAGGGACATGGAAATTAGCTTTGTTCATCATTTCCAAATGTTTTTTTCCACAAAAACCTATTTTTATTGCTCATAAGCAAAAATATCTTCGATCTTACAGTCAAAAAATCTGGCAAGGCTGAAAGCCAGTTCCAGACTTGGATCATATTTTCCTCTTTCGATAGCATTGATGGTCTGTCTGGTGACGCCTACTTTTTTGGCCAATTCTTCCTGGGTTATATCGTTTTTAGCACGCCAGACTTTGATATTATTTTTCATCACCATTCCTCTTTTTACATCTTTCTTCTGTACCACTGAAAGATTCCCGCATAAGAGATTCCTGTAATAGCAAAAAGTGCTCCTACTACCGGCTGTGCTGGCAATTGAATGTTCAAAATGCCAAGAGTAGCATACAGAACTCCCTGAAGTATAAATATTATCTGGAAGGTTTTGAAACTGGCTTTTTCTGCAATCCGATAATCCCTTTCATCTTCCTTTATTTCTCCACTTTTTCTGATTTTGTATTTCCACAGTGCTATTAGAATAAGTGCAACACCTGCAACTATTAATCCCGCCGCGGCACCAGATACGCTTGAAACCCAGGTCGGGCTATATGCCCATATATAAATCCCAATCGTAACCAGAAAGATTCCAATTGTGAACGAACCAATTTCTTGAGCTTTCGTATTTATCACCATGTAAAACATACCTTACATATAGTATATAAAACTATTCATTTAGACGTAGAGTATTTACATCTGCCATCATGCAAGGATTGCCCAGCCAGGCCAAAGGCGTCGGACTTAATTTCCGGATAGTAAAGGAGACAAAAAATAACTCGAAGGAACTCGAATAGTTACATATCGCCTGAGAGTTGGAGGCTATCGGTTTTTCGATCAAATTGATGAAGAAGAAAAGGAAGTATAAGTTTTTGATATTCTTACATCTGAGCAAGCACATAAGAAATATGGAAGGATGTAAACTTCCAATTGCCCGTAACAATGGTTTTTACTTTCAAGCTCTAAAAAAATTCTTTTTGAATACCCATTCAAGTGTAACATCATTTCGATTACTTGAAAACTTCCCATAACTGCAACTTCGTTTTTCATGAGGAAATGGTATTTCTGCATACCTGTAGTCAGGACTTGCCAAATATTTTATCCTAATTGGGAATGAAGTCGAATTTTGAGGCATCCTTTTGAGAACACAGATCCTAAAATATGTGTCCAAATACAATGTTTTTATAATTCTTAATATATATTCTACCATTTTTTAATATCATTGAGTATATAGAAATTTAGTAGAACTTACGCGATTGAACTGAATAATCAATAGTGTAAAACCTTTAAATGCCTAAAATATAGACTAAAGCCACAGTGTTTATTGCACTTGATTTTACACCTCAAGTGCGTAAGTTGACATTTCTCGCAAGGGGAGCAGAGGAGGTACCAAATATGCCCTATCCGTTTTACAACAAAGAATTTGAGTTTACTCAACCTGATGGGACTCAGATAAGGCTTAGGGGTTGGGGGAACCAGAATTATGCTGTTTTTGAGACACTCGATGGATTCACAGTCATTAAGGACCCGGTTACGGGCTATTATGAGTATGCTAAGCTGTCAGCCGATGGGAGCTTCCTCGAGCCCACAGGCATCAGAGTTGGGCTTGTAGATCCGGCAGTCCTCGGGATTGAGAAGCATATAAGGATATCAAAGGAAGCAGCTAAGCAGGAGTCAAGGATGGCCTACCACATGATGGCTGCCACAACACGATGGGAAGAGAGGAGGCAGGAGGCAAAACAGGCGAAAAGAATGGCTGCGATGTCCATGGGCTTCCTTCCGGCTCCCCCGAAGGAGGAGAAGAAGGGTGATTATATTGGGCTTTGCATCCTGGTCCAGTTTCCCGATGTCCCTGGCACCATCCCGCAATCCGAGGTAGAGAAATTCTGCAACAAGCAGGGCTATACAGGTTTCGGAAATGCAGGATCTGTCCATGATTATTTCTCCGATGCTTCGGGTGGGAAGCTGAAATATACGAACATAGTCACACAGTACTATACAGCCAGAAACCCAAGGGACTACTATACCAATCCTGCTATAAGTCATGGACGGAGGGCCAGGGAGCTGATACTCGAGGCCCTGGAGGATCTCAAAGCAAAGGGGTTCGATTTCAGCAGTCTAAGCACGGATAACAAAGGGTTCGTTTATGCCCTGAATGTTTTTTACGCCGGACCCATCAAAAATAACTGGCGGGAGGGACTCTGGCCTCATTCATGGGATTTGGGTACTTCTTTCGATATCGGAAACGGGAAAAAACTTTACGATTACCAGATTACCAATATGGGTAGCGAGCTGACTTTGGAAACATTCTGCCACGAGAACGGCCATATGGTCTGCGATTTTCCCGACCTCTACGACTATGGAGCTGAGTCCAACGGCGTCGGCAGTTATTGTCTAATGTGCTTCGGAGGGACCGACGAAAAAAACCCAGTCCAAATCTGCGCCTACCTAAAGTACAAGGCTGGCTGGGCCGACCAGGTAACACCCCTCACAGATGGTACATATACGGCCAAGGCAGGAACGAATGAGTTCTTTATAGCCGTTAAAAACCCCATCGAGTACTATATACTCGAGAACAGACACCGGGAAAATAGGGACAGATCCTTGCCTTCTTCTGGACTCGCCGTATGGCATGTGGACGAACTGGGGAGCAATGAATACGAAGATATGACTCCTGAGAAGCATTACGAGTGCTCCATCGTCCAGGCAGACAACCGGTTTGATCTGGAGCATCGGGTCAATAAAGGAGATGCAAATGATCTTTTCAATAAAAATACCGGCCCGAAGTTTGGCAACTCCACAAAGCCTCATAGCAGGTGGTGGGACGGCACCCCGTCAGGACTGGAGATCATCGATATTGGGGATGCGGGCAAAGATGTAACCTTCAGGTTCGTTAAGAAAGAGGGTGAGTTCAAGAAGGCATCGAGCCCCGCAAAGGCGATACCCGATAACGATCCCATCGGCATCAGTGATAAGATAGTATTTGATGACGATGCTGTGGTCTCCTCATTGAAGGTAGACATCGATATAACCCATCCGTACATTGGGGACTTGAAGGTGACGCTGATCTCTCCATCGGGTGCCCGGGCAATCCTCCACAATAGGAAGGGCGGCAGCGCTGACAACCTGAAGACCACTTTAGATGTCGCCTCAACACCGGAGCTCGGGAATATCATTGGCAAGCCCCTGAGGGGAGAATGGGTGCTCTCAGTGCAGGACGTTGCAGCATCGGATAAGGGGATCCTGAATAATTGGGGCCTCGAGATAGGAGGCTCCAGAGGCAGCGTTATAGAGATGGAAGACGAAGCGGCTGAGAAAATACCGGATGACAGCGAGATGGGGATCGCAAGGTCAATGACTTTGGAGGCTTCCGGTCAGGTAAAGAGCATGGAGGTTGCCATCGATATAACACACACATACATAGGTGACCTCAAGGTAACCCTTATGTCACCCAAGGGAACGAGCATAGATCTGCACAACAGGTCTGGCAGCGGGCAGGATAACCTTATAAAAACTTATTCTGCCTCCACGACGCCCGACCTGGCAAAGCTATCCGGAGAATCCATTGGAGGTAAATGGACACTGAAGGTCGTAGATCTGGCGAGAGAAGATGTGGGGAAGCTCAACAGATGGTCCCTTAAGATCATTCCCTTTAAAGGCGCAGCGCCGGAGATTTTAGCAGCTTGATTTGAAAGGCATGCCCGGGCATCCATACCAATCTGCCCAAAATCTATCACGAAGGAGGACTATCCATCACGTCTCTACCCGGGGGGCTTCTGCCCCTTTATCCTCCCTACCTTACTGCTGCCTACATCGATTGCCTGAGCTGCCGACGAGCGGTTATTAGCTCCCTCACATGTTCTATCGTATCCTCACCAGACCATTGTGCAGGGAGACTTTGATCCTTGTGTTCATTAGCGCCTGGATGAGTGATTCACCAAAAGCGGATAGGTTCTAACTTTTTCACATTTGATTTCTGTTCATAACAACAGGAACGTCGCAAGCTCGCACTGAAACCTGAGACAGCCATGGATGAAGTTGTCTTCAATGCAGGAAAGCCGGGCTTCTGCAAATGTGGCAACAAGATTTATTCTTTGGGAGCGCAGAAGATCACGAATACCTCACCCTTCATTCTCGGTAGTGTCCCGAATTTGCTGTAAAAATAGTCTCTATACCCTTTTACTCTCTTGTATGAAAATCTGCTTTTTACATGGCTGCAAGGTGCATAAAAGCAGTATATATTTATGCCGTTTGCTTTATATTACGTGAACTTCTAATATTTATCGGGGATCTATAATATGAGATTTTTAGACATTGGTGTGGGAACATTTGGAGAATTGATCAGCACCAGAATATTTGACAGCCCCATCGCGTAATAAACGCTAATACGAATCATTCAAAAAAAATAGGGAGTGTTGGAATTGGTTTCATCCACAGTTGTCCTTGTTTTTTGCCTGGTGACATTTGCAGCTATCCACAGCCTTACGGCAAGCCTGCCTTGCAAACGCTTCGTCGTGCGCGTCCTGGGTCCCGGGGTGGAAAAATTATATTTGCCGATATACAGCCTCATCGCATTTGTAACGATTACGCCGCTCGTCTATCTGCTTATCAAAAATCCGGGGCCGATCCTCTACATAGTACCTTCTCCCTGGCGCTGGCTGATGGTCGGTGGACAGTTGGTTGCTGCAATCGTTGCCCCCAGAGCAATGCTTGATGCACCCCACAGGTTCAAGATACGCGCACAGCTATCCGCACCAAATACTCCTGAAGCAGGTCCCCTGGATATACGGGGCATTTACCGCTGGGTAAGGGACCCTTTCCTGCTCACCGGGCTGATAATTATCTGGCTCACTCCCTTCATGACCGTCAACCTGCTTGTCATATACATTTTGTCCAGCATATACCTGTATATGGGGTCCCTGCACTGGGAAACCAGGCTGGTATCCCAGTTCGGCGACGAATACCGGGAGTACCGGAAACGGGTTCACAGGATAATCCCCCATTCAGGGGGACATCCTTAAAGAATTTAGAACTGTGTTTTCTGGTTTTCTGCAGGCAACCAGCAAATTCTCAAGCCTAATATGCAATGCTAAATATAATTAAAGCATAATTAAATGCAAACATCGGAAATACCATAAACCGTGCCTGGTAGAAATCAGCGGGTAAGTCACAGGTAAATCAACGGGTAAATCAACGGGTTGATGAAAGTTTATGATAAAAGCAGGCGGCTCCTTTTCCTATAAGGGAAAACGCTGTACCATAGGTGCTGTTATTTCACTCAAAGGGCTGCCTCACATGGTCACAGCTTCTCATATATTCCGTGGGGAAGGAGACCATTTAATAGTTGATGGAATGGAAGTCACCGTTACGAGCATTTTGAAAGCTTTTGATTTAGCCCTTATAGAGCTTCCTCCTGAATGCGCTGTTGAAATCACTGAGCTTGGCTGCGCAGCCGAACTGGAGCAGGCTTTGCTTGTCAATGATCTTCATGTTATCAAATGCAGGGTGGTCAATGCCGGAGCTTCGCTACTTTATCTGGGCTTTCGGTGTCGGGATATGCCGCAGCCGGGAGATAGCGGATCCCCTATCATGCAGGCAGGAAAAGTAGTAGGGTTTATTTCCTCAGTGACGATGGACAACTGCATGGGAACTGCGATCTCAGCTAACATTCTCCGCAGCCTGATAGGATAAAGAGGATGAAATATGAGGATGAAAACGAAGGATGAAAATGAAGGATGAAAATGAAGGGAAAAGAGAAGAAACGGTTCCGTGGAAATCCTGTTATATTGCTGAAAAGGTTCTGGTTATGACCTTGTTTAACACCAGTTTCAACCTGTCGTGATCTTCAGATCGTTCACAAGACACTCACCGCCCGCCTCAGCGGGCGGCATTTTCCGAAATACATGGGAAAAATGTTTGAAGAATAAATTGCTGACAGGGCCCTTCACTCTGATTTTGCGTTCTGTTTTCGATATCCTGCTTTCGATATTCTGCTTTTGACATAATGCCTCAAGGCAAATCACAACATGAAAAACAGAGAAGAGATTCCTACAAAACTCTGTTAACATCCATGTGTATCTTTTAAGTCACTGGAATGACCTTTTTAGTCAGCTATGTGTATTTTGAGAAGTTATGATTATGACCTATTTAATCAAGTATATGTATTTATCAGACCAGTTTATATAATTCAGGCACTTGAATATTCTTTATGGAAAATCCGGTCGTCGAAGACGACCGGTGAGAGCGCCGGTACCTGAAAAGCAAATCGAAAAAAGGTTATTGTGAATAGCTAAACAGGGGATTTACACTGGCCTATCCCGGTCAAAATTCCCCGGGCGGGTTAAAATTCCCCAATAATCTGAAGCACGATTTTTCTTACCTTTTCAATCCTGTCAAAGTTTATGTATACAATCTGCTGCCAGGTCCCGAGTGTCAACCTTTTTTCAACAATAGGAACCGTAAGGCTCGGGCCGACGAGCAGTGCCCTTAAATGAGAGCTTCCGTTGAAATCGCCCCAGGTTTAGTTATACGTTAATCATCAACATATACTTTTTGATAAAAAACTGGATTAGATTGATGAAAAATCGAGACATTTCATTTAAATACTAGTGTTAAAAGTGGTCATATAAGTAATACTTATTATGCAAAAAGCCCTTTTTTGAATTTTGAATATTTACACAGAAGTTATTTTTTACACAAAGCCATTCTTCCAGAAAAAGTTTTATCCCTTACCGCCAATTATTGAAGAGATGAGTAAAAATGAGTGACAAAACCACGGAATATAATAAAGAAGAATCAGTAAAGCAGAAATTAGAAAAGTTTGCATATGGATATTATTTGCATATAAATGAGAATGGATATCAGTCTGGTCCAGTCAAAAAAGGAAGACTTGAAGCAGCAAAAGAAATAGCGTCTATTTTCATAGACGAAGATGAAATAAAAAACATAGTAGAAAAAGCTAAAAGTGACGCTAAAGCTAAATTTTCTAACTAAGTATATGCAAGTGGTATTTCTACAAACAATTAATATTTATTGTATTATATACTAAGCCTTTTTCTGAAAAATATATTGTGTGTCTACCTGATTTGGTATGATTAGGTATTACTATGCCTTCCGCTATCGATATCTAGGTATGTTTAAGGTAGGATTAAGATAGGATTAAGATGTAATCATACCACAAATATACCATAAACATACCATAAACATACCATAAACATACCTTAATCATACCAAAAACAATATCAGTAAAAAAATGACAGAAAAAACAAAAAAATAAATTGAGACTAGCAAAGCAATCCAGGAAATGAAAAATAAAAAGGAAAGTGTATAAATTATTTAAAAAAAGTAAATATTAATTCTTTTGTTATTTGTGTTTCTTGCAAAGTTCAAAGGCTTTTATGATTTCTTTCTTCCCATAAATCAAAAGTTCTTCCCGGTCCTTAGATCTGATAAAAAGCCCTGTCACCTCTTCCGGGGTATGTGTGATATTCTTTAGCTCTGGGTTTTCATATAAAAATTGATCACAGGCTTCTATAAGGGATACGTTCATTTCTTTTATGTCGGGTCCTTCATTACTGTTTTTCATATCCTGCATATCTTCATCCCTTATGTTTAATACTGATCTCAATTTGTCAAAGGGAATTTTAACAGCCTTTACCCTTTGATCGTTTATTGTTGTGGTTGCCTTCCAGGACTTATATCTATACTCCCCGGTTTTAGGGTCCTTGGATCGGGCAGGCTCTAGGATTCCCTTATCTTTCCAATCTCCTATAACCCTTTCAAAATTAAAACCCTTCTCGGTTAGATAGTCTTGCAGCTGGTCAGGATCATAATAAATAGCGTTTGCTGTTATCCAGCCTTTAAGCTCTACTGCTCCCTTAATACTATACTTTCCATCCGGGTCTAATTCCTTGCTGTATTCAAAGGCTTTTTTGTTCCTTAAATGCCAGCTGTAAACAGTATCTAAAGCCCGGATATAATAGGGTATTGTAGGGTCTTCGATTACAGTTTTTTGATAATAGGCTTTGCATATCTCTATAGGGTCCTTTTCTGGTATCCCATTTTCCTTAAAAACTTCTTCTAATTCCATTCCTGCAACTGCTAACGCTACAAAGTAATTTTTTGTCCTGTCTGCAAATACGGTCCGGGCTTTCTCAAACCTCATATGTATACTTTTGTAAAATAGCCTTAGCTTATCCTGGTCTTTAAATATCCTCTGTATAATTTCATCCTGGAATAAGCCGTAATTGTTGTCTAGGGTTTCCTTTACCCTTTCTATGTAATCTGCATCTAAGCGGGGGATACCTTCAAAGATTTCAATTACTCGCATTTGTATGCCTGTATTGGTGCTTTGACCTTTGGACAATGGGGTTTCTCCGGTGGTCTGTACTACCGTTTTCCATTTCCCGGCTTTGTCAATTCCTCCGTCTTTATTTCCCCTATTTTTCCCCTGTTCATTCCCTATCATGTAAATTACATCTTGAAACTCTTTGTTATTGCTGGTTTCATCAAAATAGATAGGGGTATCCGTGTTATACTCCAAAGTCTTTTCAATCCCTACTTTAGTACTATCTGCATCTTTGATAAGCTCTAAGGGATTTCCCATTAAGGAAGCTGCAAGCTGCATAGATACCGACTTAAGCCCGCTGCTTTCATAGTAATTGTGTACTATGAAGGACCTCACGCTAATAAACCGAATTATCAAAGCTGCAACTGTTGCGTAACATTTCAGCCTTATTAAATCAAAATCGAGTAAGGGCTTTATGTTTTCTATCCATTCTTTTTTATTTCCCCTTACTTCATAGGCTCCGGCTATTTCCTCAGTTAAGGCTAAAATCTCTTTTTTCCCTGCAGCTGTGTGAGCATAGGACCCGGTAATTAAAACCGTATTTTCTTTTTTCCAGCCGTTTTTATTTGCTGTGTATTCTAGGGGTATCTGATTTGCATTATTAAGCAGCTGCTTAAAATAAAACTTCAATTCTGATATGTCCTTATCGGTAAACTGAAGCCCGGAGTTTATGAGCTCTTTCATGCTGGAAGTAAGCAATATTTCCGGGTCCACCCACTTTTTAAGAATCTGTCCGGTTATGGTCTTGTACATAATCATGTACTTATATGACTCATCATCTACACATTCCCCTATCCTATGAAGGATTACCGGGGTTCTTGTTATGGTTCTGCATCCTTCCCCTTCTGTACCTTCCTTTTTTATCCCTTCTTTGGATACCTGGTAAGGGTAAATATCAAAATCGACTTCAAAATTATTTAGATCTGTATATTCGATGCCATTGAAATACTTGTCAATCATTTCATTTCTATACGCATCGTGGATGTCTTCCCAATCCTCCGGAGCATATGCCTTAAAGACCTCCTCGGCTTCCCAAAATGCAAGCTGACACATTCTTCCAAGGATTTCAGCAGCATCCATAAAGTCCTGAATTGCCCATTGTTTTTTACCCAAGATCTTTTTCATTTTTGGATATGCAATAATAATGTCAGCTAAATCTTCATTCAGGTCCTTCAGATCAGTATCCAGGTCCCGGGGGATTTTATTGAATTTTTGTAAGAGCTCACCCCTATATGATATAACAGCCGCCATTATCCCCGGACCTCCTTAAACTGCATCCTGCGGGGTGGCAGCCACAACATATTTTTTTATTTTAATTCTCCCCATTGTGACCACATCCCGCAGCTTTCTTTATCATTGAAGCTATAGCTTTTTCGTAGGGATCGGAGCTTTTGTACATGATTTCTACAATATCCCTTTTCTGCCTGTAAGTTGCCTTTGCCCATTCAGAAAAAGACCTTCCGGTATCCGAGCTACTTTTAAACATAATTAGACCTCTGATTGATACCTGTAAAGCAGCAATTGAAAAGAAAAACGGCTTAAAGAGAATCTTTATAAGTAAAGATGTAATTAACTTAATTGCGAGTTAAGTTAGCTTGTTAAGCCGCTTTTTTCTAATTGCTGCTTAACAGGCTACTTCATTTTCAATGTTATTTTTGATTATGTTTTCTAAGAAGGTGCTCCTTTTAACAAGTCCTCTCTTATTTTCTACGTTTTCAAATGTTTCATTGTCCAGGTAAACAATACACTGATTTTTCTTTCCATAATATTTTTTTTCTTGATCTGTCGTTATATCACCTCAATTTAATTACTTTGTTTGATTTTTAGATTGGTATCTTGTTATATAATGGGTTGCAAATTCTCGCTTTTTTTACTTTTTTAACTAAAAGTTGCTTTATTTATTGATTTGATTTGTATGTACTAACTAACAAGGGGAAAATATTTTTCAGGGGGAAAATCGATATCTCCGAAATAATGATAGTATTATCAAGCGTTGATATCTCCTTCCTACGTCCACGAATATTTTTTAATTCATTTGATTTAGTACACCTAATAAGTTTTAATGAATTCATTACTATATAAAGTCCGGTTTTTTGATACATTTTATACAAAATGTATAGAAAATTCAAGATTAAATTAGTTAGTTACATACATACAATGGCAAAATCAATACCTGAAACCGTCACCAATCACCCTTTTATAATTGGGTCATTCATTTAATTTAAGTAGTATTTTTCCTTTGTATAATTTGTTTAAAGGATCTTACAGTATAAATAACCTGATATATTAAGTAAAAATGTCTTACAAATCAGGAATAACATTCAGATGTACACACATACATAGTATTATAGGGTTTTTTGAAGCGAAAAAAGGGAAGCGGGAAGAAGAAATTGTTAAATCCCTCAAAGGGAAGGATACTTCAATTCCTGAATGCCGCTTTTTTGCTCCGGGCCCCATCAATTCTTATTACCATCTGGGACCACTCCCAAAGGGAACATGCATTCGACCAGTTCCGGGACGGCTTCTTTAGAGATCCCGTACTGATCTATAAGGACCTTCTCTAGGTCAGCCGGCATGCCCGAAGCTGCAAACAAAGATTCTCCAATTTTCTGAAAAAAAGGACGTAAGTTACCCAATGAAAACAGCAAGGTGCCAAATAAGTATTGGTATTATCATAAACAAACCAACAAAGACAATTAAAAAAAAAGGAAATATCTTCCACAAATACACAAATGGCATCAATAAATAAATAACTAATAATAGAAAGAATATAAAAATATTGTCTTCTAACTTCCAATTTGGAGTAAGTAAAGATAATGAAATTATAAATGAAAATATTATATAATAAATATAAAATTCTAGTATTACACTATATCCATTTAGTTCTAAAGAACTATTCTCATATTTTATTAAGATCATGTATATTGCAATCAGGGAGCTAAAAATTAATGAAAAGGCAATTGCGGAACAGTTGATACCGTACCAAAAGTTTGTTTTTGTGAGAAATATATAATATAGTAGAAGACTAAGTATTGACAAAAACGTTAATTGCATTGCAACTTTTTGAGCTGTGATACTTTGGTTGTAAGTTATTAAAAAACCACATATTATAAGATACGTTTGGACTAATCGTTCTCTTCGCTCAATTTCACTTTTACTTGTCATAATCACAAAACCGTTTATTTATACACATAGTTTTTTATTGTTTTTCTTCTTAATATATTTTTAGAATTGTAACAACTAAAAAGCTCAAATCTCAAGATGGTACCTAAGCGAGGTACTGGCAGATCTCCCTAAAGATCAGGCTTACAACTACAAAATATAGCTACACTTTTTGAAACCTTCAAAGAAATAGTATCCACAAAAATCCATAAAAAAGTAATGCATTTGATAAACTGGAGGTAAAGAAAAGTTGAAGAAATGTGAAGGAATTCAGATATCAAACTTTTGTATTCCAACATGGTTAATATTTGAAATGTTATTTCTAGTACCTGTATGTGTATTGCTCATATGCCAACAGTACCCTGCAGAGTTAAACGCACAACTTAAAGATGAAGAAGCAATTCAAACTGGATTTGAAGCTGGATATAACGGAAACCTAACAAATTATGAAACTTGTAATCGATATTTAACAACAATTACAGAATATGGAAAAACGGGGAACGAGAAATACAATAGAAATGAATTTCTGTTTTGTGAAGGCTATGTAAAGGGTTATACTCAAAAACAGATAGAAATGCTATCTCAAAATAATACTGAAACTTTTTGAGTAACCTAGAAAGGAAAAGACAATTGATACAGTTTTTACCTTTTTTTACCCAGCAGCTTGCCCAGATCTCCGCAAGCCTGCAGTAAAATTCTATCCCAAAAAGGAAAAATGAAATTTTAAGTTTTTCTTCCTTTATCCATGAACCTTTTTACCTCTTCCATGAATGTAAACATTTGTTCCGGGTCTGCCTTCATGCTCTCTATGAAGTCAGATTTAAGTTTATCTCGTTCCTTCAATTCATTAAGCTCTTTCCTCAGCTCGCTTAATTCTGATCTCTCTACTACGTGCCGGGCTGTTTCTGCCTGTAAAATCTGGTTTTCCTGTTTGATCTTCAAGTATTCAGGTGATTCACTTATATCCAGTTCCTTTTGAATCGTCAGGTAAGGAATATACTTTTTGTAAATTTCCTTTAGTTTCTCCGGCTGTGCCCGGAAGTATGCTGATTTAGTATCATCCAAAGTATGACCCATAAGAAATTCAGTAAAAAAACTATCGGCTCCGGCATTCAATAACGTTGAATTAAAAAACTTTCTAACGTTATGAGACCTTACTTTATTCCAATCGTTTTTAGGTGCATTTTTTTGCGCTTTTTCAGAGATTGCCCGGTAAATTCTCATAAAGGCATCCCGCTCTAACTTCCTTTCGTTTTCGTCCCTGCTTTGTAAGTAGGTATCAGGGATTTTCCGACCAATGAATAAATAATCACTATCTGAAAAGATCCGCTGTTTCTCAATCTGTTTTTCTCTTCTCGCACAGTCTAATTTAACTGTTCTTCCTCGATAATTGATATAATCCCATACCGCCCTGGAAGCTTCGGGACTGAGGAAAGTAATAAAATCATAATTAACTTTTTTTCTTCTCATGGATAGTGTTGTTATTTCGGTTTCCGGGTCATATCCTTTCTTAAACTCCCCTACCTTAATGTTTAGGATCTCATTTGAAGCAAGCCCGCCGGAAGCTCCTACAAGCAGCATTGCCTTTTCTAAAGGATCGCATATTTTTATAACGTCCCGCAAATCTTCTTTTGTGGGAATTTCCTTATGCTCTTCCAAAGGAACCGCTTTTCCTGTCCTCGGCAGATTAGGAAGCTCAATATCTGCAGTCCGGTAAAAACTTTTAATCCCGCTCATGTAACCTTTAACCGTCATTGGAGCATAGCCTTTTTCTTGAAGCATCCTTCTAAAGCCTATGAAATCCCTTTTTATTGCCCGCTGTCTTGGCAGTATTCCGCTTAAAATCTCGCTTTCAGCCTCGGTTATCAGAGTCTCAGGGTTTTTCCCGGTCCATTCGCAAAACACTTTAATAGCCAGCAAATACCTGTCCTCAGTGTTTTTGCTCGGATTAATAGTATTTATCCAATCCTCAACTACCTGATATTTTTTGTATTCTTCAATTTTCATACAGTCACCTAATACTATAGATGTGTTGATGATTAATTTAAAACATCAGGTTTTGTGGTGGTGGTAGTCCTTATTAAGAGGGATTAGCTTCTCAAGAGTTTCCGAAACATCCTTTGAGAGATTTGTCTCAAATTCCATTGTAGTTATTACTCCGGTTGACCCGATGCAGAATACCGTAACTGTTCCGTTTCTAATTTTAGAGTTTTTGACTTCCTCGGATACCATTTCGGTAACGTCAACAATTCCACAGTCTTCTTTTGCAGTGACTGAAATTTCCCTTGTTTCCACAGGCATAAAACGATATTATCAGACCGGATAAATATATTCTTGCAAAACGGGATACAAATAAGCAGCAATCAGGGAAGCAATCAGGGAGAGCCAGAAGATGTTCTGAAAATCAACCTTCCGAAAATCAATCTGTACTGCATTGAACTTCCAAATGATTTTGAATCTGCGAAATAATTTCAGGATACAATACCTGGTAAATAGGGTAAAAAGTAATTCAAATTAAGGGGAGATATGCATGAGTTCTAAGGATAATCTTAAAGCTGCGTTTACCGGCGAATCAATGGCAAACAGGACATACCTTGCCTTTGCGAAGAAAGCGGACGAAGAAGGGTATCACCAGATAGCCAAACTCTTCAGAGCCGCTGCTGCTGCGGAGACGGTCCATGCTTTCAACCACCTCCAGCGTATGGGCGGAATCGGGACTACGATGGATAACTTAAAAGAAGCCATCAGCGGCGAAACATACGAATTTGAGAAAATGTACCCCCAATTCATTGAGGAGGCAAAGAAAGAAGGGGACAACAGGGCTCTGTGGAGCTTTGAGGTGGCAAACAAGGTAGAAAGGATCCATGCCAGGCTCTATGAAAAAGCACTGGATGAAATTGGAAAGAATGAAGAGGTTGACTACCACGTCTGCAGTGTTTGCGGATATACTATGGAAGGCGAACCTGAAGGGAACTGCCCGATTTGCGGGGCACCTGCATCCAGATTCGAGAAAATTGACTGAAAACCTTGATTAAGACAGCAGCGTTTCTGACGATCAATGGAACGCATCGAGAGCCAGAGGATAAGAAAAAAGCTCTCAATTTAATTTTTTGCTATCATACTCTTGCTATCTATCATACTCTTGATATTTTATTTCCTTCTCCTTCCCCGTGCAAAAATAATAAAGGTGTGGGGAGTAAAAAAGTTTCCAAACCCCCCACAAAAAATTACTTTTCCCCATAAAACCGGGTTCTTTCAGGCTTGCGGTGAAACAGGAACCTGACCTGAAATTATTTTATTTTTCCGTCGCCTTTGCACGCTCTTCATGGGTCAGGTTCTTTATTCCCTGGTCAGTATTGAAATGATACTGTACCCAGAAGTATTATTCTCCATTATCATATACCACTTGTAGGTGTGGCTTGAGTACCCATTCATGTTCCGGTAAGTAGCAGGATACCCCCCTATCGGAGAAAAGGATAGTGACCTGGTGAATCGATTCCGGAGTGAGGGAAAAGAAGTCCCCGAACATGTCCGGGTCTTTGCAGTTTGTAGCGGGATTGCGCTTCTGTGTGTGGACAAAATCAGGAAATTTAAGAGGGGCGCGGATGAAAAACACAGGGGTGCTGTTTCCGGTCAAACCGTAGTTTCCATCTTCAGTGTAGAACTTTACGGCAAACCCGCACGGGTCACGGGCTGCATCAGCCGAACCTTTTTCCCCCCAACAGTGGAAAAGCGGACAAGGACTTCGGTTCGCTTGCCGACTTCTGAAAGGAACTTGGCCTTTGTGTACTTTGTCAAATCCGCTGTCACTTCGAAGTACCCGCCGGCACCCGCACCCTTGGCATGTACCACATGTTCCGGAATGCATTCCCGGTCGAAATGGCTGAGCTTATCCCCGATTAATATTATAGCATATATAATTTAAATTATAATAATTTTAGTAATTTTTCTTTATTTATAGTAATACTTTCTTATACAAAATTACTAATGTAAATTTCGTTTTATTTAATATAGATATATATACATAAAATTCATTGGAAAATATTGTTTTCCAATACATTTTTACAGTGGGGTAAATATGACAAGATGTAAAGAATTTATGATGATTTGTTTTGTAATCTCTTTACTTTTAATAAGCATGGGAACAGCATCAGCAGCAGACATCACTGTGAACAACAGTACAGGACCTGCAGCAGATTACACCTCCATCCAGGCCGCCGTGGATGCTGCATAGGACGGGGACACTATCATTGTGTACAGCGGTATCTACACTGAAAATATAAATGTGAGCAAGGAACTGACCATAGTCTCACAATCAGGTGACCCGGAGGATACGGTCGTTCAGGCTTTCAACCAAGAAAATGTTGTCTTCAATGTAACTGCAAATAATGTGACCATCCGGGGTTTTAAGGTAAATGGCTATCTTATGGGAATATATCTCAATGGAGTTCAGCATAACATTATTAGTAACAATGAAGTATACGGTAGCGAATGGGGAATCTTTCTGTATGATTCCAGCGACAACACACTGAGCAATAACATTGCAAGAGCTAGCAGTTTTGATACCATCCACCTGTTTTATTCCAACAACAACATGTTGATCAATAACTCTGCATGCGGGAGCATGGTTAATGGGATTGGCCTATCTTCTTCCGACAATAATATACTGAGGGACAACACCGCATCCTGGAACGATTTTGGCATCTGGCTGGCTTCTTCCAGCAACAACACTTTGAGCAATAACTATATAAGGGGGAACGATGAGTGCGGCATCATTCTGAGTCCTTCTGCCAACAACAACAAACTGGACAATAACAAGTTATTGTTTAACGGTGACGGAATCTCTCTGATGCATTCTTCCAGCAACAACATGCTGAGCAATAACAACATAAGCGGTGGATTAGACGTTGGTATTGAGCTGTATAATTGCAGCAATAACACGCTTACCGGCAACACGGCAAGCAAGAATGAAGATTGTGGCATATCCCTCACTAATTCAATGGACAACGTCATCTACAACAACTACTTCAACAATACCAATAACGCTTATGATGACGCGAACAACATCTGGAACGTCACGAAAACAGCAGGGCCAAACATTATAGGAGGGCCCTTCCTTGGTGGGAACTACTGGTCTGATTATGCCGGGATTGATACCGACGGAGATGGCCTGGGAGATACTTTGCGTCCATATGATTCTGCAGGGCAAATAGCTAACGGAGGAGATTATCTGCCCCTGGTAGCGTCAATCGGAGACGATGATGTAGAGTATAATCCGTACGACACCAACCAGGACTGTAAAATAAGTATGGAAGAACTTTTGGTTGCAATCGATGATTACTACAGTGGAGATCTGGAAATAAGAGGGCTCTTAAAAACCATTGAGTACTACCATCTTGGCGAAGCAGGGTATTGTTAAATAAAGGCCTGTTGGGAGATATTATTCTCTCAGCAGGCTATGATGTTAATGGCATTGAGGTACTAACAATCCTGCTGATGGGTGCCATCCCTGCAAAATGCCCTCCTGCGAAAGTGGGAGACTATGAGGCCGATGGCATTTCAGATCTGATGGTAAAGTTCGATAGAAATAACTGATCCCTCTTCTTGAAGCCGGAAATGCCGGATTCACGGTAACAGGGAAACTGACAGACAAACCAGTATTTGAATGGGCTGATTCGGAAATTCTTCCTTCCTGCTGTATGCCGATGAATCCCCCTCCGTCATCCTGGATACCGGGTAGTGTTAAATGAATTCAGGTATGTTGGATCCATTCCAACAGATTCTATTTTTGAAAATAATGATTATAGAAATCTTTATATCTTCTCTCTATTCTTCATTAATCATGACTCTTCATGTTCCCCGCATTCTTCTTCCAAAGGATAATTGGGAAAAGTGGGCCGTAATTGCCTGTGATCAGCACACTCAGGACCGGGAGTACTGGAAAAGGGTTGAAGAATTTGTTGGAAATACTCCTTCTACCTTAAGGCTTATTTATCCGGAAATATACCTTCCTTTAGATGAAAACAGGGTCAATAACATCCATAAGTGCATGGGCGATTACAAAAACGTCCTTGTCGATCACGGCCCCTGTTTTATTCTTGTAAAGCGTTCCGTTTCAGGCAGGGAAAGGTCCGGTCTGGTTGTTGCGGTTGACCTGGAAGATTATGAGTTCGACGGGTCCGATTCTTTTATAAGGCCGACTGAAAAGACGATTAAAGCAAGGCTCCCTGCAAGAGTCAAAATAAGAGAAGCTGCAGAAATCGAGCTATCCCATGTCCTGGTCTTATACGATGACTCGGACTTTTCCGTTCTTCCCGAAATTACAGCCGATCCGGTTTATGATTTTGACCTGATGGAGGATGGAGGCCATATAACCGGGTACAAAATCAGCGATGAAAAAACAATTAAAGAAATTTCCGATAAGATTCGGGCTCTCGGATTCCTTCTTGTCGGGGATGGGAACCACAGCCTTGCTGCAGCAAAGAGTTTCTGGGAACAGATCAAAGGGACCGTCCCGGACGACCATCCTGCACGGTACGCAATGGTCGAACTTGTGAACATCCACGACCCCGGGCTTATCTTTGAACCTATTCACAGGGTCGTAAAAGGAGTTGAGCCTGAGGAACTTCTCAAAAGGTTCGATGCAAGGGTTGCGGAATCTCAAGCCGGCCACTCAATCGGATTTATCACAAAGGACAGGAGTGGGGCCCTTATCTTTGACAGGCCCAGATATGACCTTGAAGTTGAAACCCTGGACGAGATCATCGATGAGTATTCCGTTGAATACGAACATGACCCCGAAATTGTAAAAAAGCTTGGAAAGGAGCCGGGTAACATTGGTTTCTTCCTTCCCGCCTTAAAAAAGAGCGAATTCTTTTCACTTATAGAAAAGAAGGGTGTCCTTCCAAAAAAATCATTTTCGCTTGGAGAGGAAAAGGAGAAAAGGTATTACATTGAGGCAAGAAAAATTATTCAGTAATACCCTGATAAATACTTTCCTTGACCCTAAAACCTTTTTTCAATCCAGACGTAATATCAATGCCCCCCGCCAACTTGCCTGGCGGCGCCTCTCCAAAAAGAGATAAAATGAAGCGATATATAAATATATTTTCCATGTTATGATGGTTAGAACACTAATTTCAAACACTAATTTCAAATTGAATCCCTGTACTTTTCTGAAATCTCCCATTCAGTCATCAGGATGCTCTTTTTGGTTATTCCAGTGATCTTTTTGGTTATTCCAGTGATCTTTTTGGTTATTCCAGTGATCTTTTAAGTTATCAGGGTGCCCTTCCTGGTTATCCCAATGCTCTCTTCAGTCATCAAAATGACTTTTTTGGTTATCCCAATGCACAAATAAGCCATCTGGCCACTCTTTTGCTTATTCATATATTATCCATACTTATGGAAAAGGCCGGTCGCAAGCGACCGGTGAGAGCTACGATACCTGAAAAGCAGATTGAAAAAGGTTTTCAGGAATTACTGAATGATTTATTGCAGCTGCTGTTTCCGGATTAAATCCGTTTCATCTGGATTGAAATTTCAACATATTTTCTAGTAAACTTGGTAATCAATGCGGTTTGCATGTTTCGACCAGTGCATGTTTCGACCAGTTTACATCTTCCTAAAAGTTTATATTTTTTGGAACGTGTTTTTCATCATGAGGTATTATATACTTCAAATATATTTTATATTAAGTTTCATTCCTTATAAGGTGAATTGATGGATTTCCGGAAAAATGGCTCGTCTTCGACCAGCAAAATGGAGGAGTACTCGGGTTACGGGGATGTATGGGGCTGTTCTGTGTTTGAACAAATGCAGATCGGAATGGCGATTGTTGCCACCAGTGGCAACTGGCTCAGAGTGAACTCCAGGCTATGCGAAATGCTGGGCTATACGGAATCCGAACTGCTTGAGCTGGATTTTAAGAAACTTGCACATCCTGATGAACCGGAACCGGATTTTGAGATTCGGGCCGAAAGCTTTTGCGGAAATGACAGAGTCAGGCATGATGAAAGACGTTTCGTCCGAAAGGACGGAGAAACGATATGGGTCAGGGTCTCAACCTCTCTTACCCTTGGCTCCGAAAATAAGCCGCTTTATTTCATTTCCCAGATCGAAGACATAACCGGAAGAAAGAAAGCTGAAATGGGGCTGGAAGCTTCAGAGAAAAAGTTCAGGATGATTTTTGAAAATGCCAGCGACGGCATCACAATAAACGAGCCAGGAGGCTGCTTTCTGGAAGTAAACCGGGTGACCTGTGAAAAACTGGGGTACAGCCGGGCCGAGTTTCTGCAGATGAAAGCAACCGACCTGATAGCCCCCGAAGCTTCAGAAGCTTTTTTTGAAAAAATAAGGGAACTGTACCGGTATGGGCACGTAATGGTGGAGGGTAAGATTATCTGCAAAGAAGGGTCCGTACTGCTTGTTGAACAGAACATGAGGTTTATCGAATACGGAGGCAGGCAGGCTGTACTTTCAATCACCAGGGACATCACTGAGAGAAAAAAAGCAGAGCAAATGCTCAAACATGAAAGGGACTGTGCACAGAATTATCTCGACATCGCAGGGACGGTAATTGTTGCAATTGACCCCGAACAAAAAACTCTGCTTATAAACAGAAAGGGGGCTGAACTGCTGGGGTATCCCAAAAAGGACATTATTGGCAAAAACTGGTTTGATACTTTTGTGCCTGAAAAATACCGGCAGAAAATAAAAGACATATATCCGGAATTTATAAGGGGTAATATTGAATCTTTCGGGCACTTTGAAAATCCGGTGTTAACCCGAAGCGGGGAGGAAAGGCTAATCATGTGGCAGAATACCTTTTTAAGGGACGGGGAGGGCAAAATTATTGGGATCCTTAGCTCCGGGGAAGACATAACCGAGAGAAAAAGGGTGGAAAAGGAAATGCAGGTTAAAAATGCTGCCATGGCTTCAGCCCTCACCCCCATTGCTATAGCTGACCTTGAAGGGGACCTGACCTACATAAATTCGGCTTTCCTCAAACACTGGGGATATGTGGACGAGGCAGAGGTTCTGGGCAGGCCTGCTGTAAAATTCTGGAACACGGAAGAGCAAGCTGCAGCTGTCGTAAAAAAGCTTTTTTTGGAAGGGACCTGGGAAGGCGAGTTAACTGCCAGGAGAAAGGACGGCACCGAGTTTCCCTCTCACCTTTCGGCAAGCATGGTCAGGGATGAAGCAGGCATCCCGATCTGCATGATGGGGTCATTCCTTGATGTTTCCAGAAACAAGGAAGCGGAACGGATGATGAACGAAGCAAGGCTCCGGGCTGAAGACACCTCCCGTGCAAAGAGCGATTTTTTAGCTTCCATGAGCCACGAGTTGAGGACTCCCCTGAATTCGGTTATAGGCTTTGCGGATCTACTACAGGAAGAAAGCTTCGGTCCCCTCAATGAAAAGCAGTTAAAATACATCTCCAACATTTCAATGAGTGGAAAGCACCTGTTAAAAATTATCAACGGAATCCTGGACCTGTCAAAGATTGAAACCGGAAAGATGGAACTTCACATTGAAGAATTTTCCGTACCTGCCGCATTTGAGGAGATAAAAACTACCCTTGCGCCCATAGCCTCAAAGAAAAACATCAGGATAGAGGATAACCTGGATAGGGAAATGGAAAAGATAAGGGCTGACAGGACAAAGTTCAAGCAGATCCTGTACAACCTGCTGGATAACGCCATAAAATTTACGCATGAAAACGGGCTCGTTGCCATTGACGCCCGGGCTGCGGGAGAAAACGTGTTAATCAGGGTTGCTGACTCAGGCCCCGGGATTTCCGGAGAGAACCAGAAAAAACTTTTTCACCCTTTCACCCAGCTTGGCAAATTCGAATCCAGGGAACAGCCCGGCACAGGCCTGGGCCTTGCCATTGTTAAGAAATTTGTGGAAATGCATGGAGGCAGGATCTGGGTTGAAAGTGAACCAGGTAAGGGCAGTGTATTTACGTTCATGATTCCCCTGAAACAGGAACATGTCCCCACAAAACAGGATTAAGTCACTCTGAAACAGGAATAAACTTCAGGCAAGTACCCAGCAACCTCTTTTTCAAAGTAATTCCTTAAACAGGGCCCGGAGTAAAAACAACCTTCAAAAGCAGTTTGCTTCCCGGTAATTTACCCCATTTCAGGGACATGCTCTCCCAGGCGCCAGCTTTTAGACCAATCGTTTGCAATCTCAGGTATGGGGAGTATAAACATGAGCAGGGAAAACATTCCACCCGGCCTTAGAGAAACTCTTGATTTCAAGTTCGTTGATGCACTTTTCGGAAGGAGGTCACGCCGTTTTTTCCAGGGGGCTTCGGTTCCTGACGGCTACTTTAAATACACATCAAAGCATGACCCGCTGCCTCTGAACGAACTTGAGCAGATGACGGTACTGGCAGCAGTGGCTGGCAACACCGGCTGGCATAACCTCATCATGCGTGGGGAACGATATGCACCTGACCTTTCAAACTATGCATGCAGTGCCGGGGGCCGAACTTTTCCCTCGGCTGCAGGCTTTCATACAAGCGAGCTGTTCTTCACCGATGATTCGGGAGTTTACTTTTTCGCAACCAGGGACGCACCTGAGCTTGCCGGACGTTTGGAGGAGGGGACCTTCGACTCGGAAGAACTCCTTGAGACTCACAGGGCAAGGGTCCGCAAAATTGCCGATGGCCGCTTAAAAGTCCCTCATGAGGTCCCTCATATCGAAGCCCACAACACCTGGGCCGTCAACCAGCCCGGGACCACCCTTATTATTCCGGTTGGGGACCTGGCCCAGCACGTCCTGGCGGGGCTCTGCTACTATACCCAGAATGGCGTCTGTTTTTATGACGATGTACATGGAGAGGAAATTAAAGGGCTTGAACAGTTCAAAGGTCTGGTTGACGTGGAAAACCCGTATCCGCTGAGTTTTCTTGAAATGTGGTCTCTCTCCGAGCTGACTGCCGAACTTTCTACCGCTTGCTATGCCGGAATGCTCATGCTGCAGGCAATGGGCCTGGGTGGCTGGATGTTCAACGGCATGGACCCGTTTTCCGTCCTCGGGGCAAGCGGGAATCCCGAAGTCCCTGGCCTGGGCTTCCGCTACGATACTGACGAATGCTGGCCCCTCCCGAACCCAACCGGCCTTCCCGGCATTTTTGAGGGATATACCCCTCCGCATTACCGGGATATGCGCCATGCCGTAGACGCCCTTACCGAAAGGAAGTTTGGTCCCGGAGGCCCTTTCCATCCGGAAACCCCGGGTTACTACAAAGATACAAAAGCAGTCCGGAGCAGTGCAAAGCCTCATGATGAGGAGTTCAGGGAATGTGTGGCGCTCCAGGCCCAGCATATCTACGACCGTTTCGGGAAATTCCCGGGCACAGTGCCAAGCATCTTTGTTATGCCATACCTCCAGGCCCATCACCTGGACCTTGAGTTCTACGATCATTTCTACGAAAAAGGCGCCTACATGGAAACCCATGCCCGGCACATGGAACGCTGGCACCCGGAGATGTGAAAGGTGAAGAGTCCCGGAAAAAACTATGTTCAGGAATGTGTTCAGGGATTTCTTTTGTAAATCAAGCCCTCATAAGGAGAGAATAACATCAGTAATAATGCTCTTACGTCAGAAACAATACTTGCTACTATATAAAAACATACACCCAATTATATTATAAACAACATAAATGGTCGATGGAAATAGTGCTATCAATATCATGGTGCGTTTGATCGATGGAAATAATGCTATCAATATCATGGTGTATTTCCTATCGCAAAGTACTCGTTTGGCTGCCAGTTTAAGAAAACCAGTGGGGGTAGAAAATGACCAGAGTAAAGAGAGAAGGGACGGCCCTTATCATCGTAGATGCACAACATTATGTTCTCCACGAAAAAGGGTTCGGTGCGGAATGGGGGGTCTGTAAGCACGCTAAAGAAACGAATATGATCGGAAATACGAAGAAAGCCATAGAAAAAGCAAGAGCAACAGGGATGCCGGTAATTTATATTGTAATGGGCCTGAGGCTGGAGGTTTTGCCTGATATGGGATTATGGAAAGAAGTTAAGGAGATCAACTTCAAAGAAGTCAGTCCCGGAGGAAGTGGGCCTGTCCGCAGTCTTGCGGAAGAGCTCGCGATTGTGGAAGAACTTACCCCTCACCCGGAGGATTTCATAGTCACCAAATACAATACCATGGATGCCTTTCACAATACTGATCTGGAACTAATTCTGAAGGGTTTGAAGTGTGATACCCTGATCCTTACAGGGGATGCAACAAACCTCTGCTTCGAAACCACGGTGAGAAGCGCGTTTAACAGGGGCTACAGGTGCATAGTGCTCAGCGACTGTACTGCTACAATGAATGAAGAATTCCAAAAGTTCCCGATCAATGTAATCTTTCCGATGCTGGGGGAAGTTACAACGGTGGCGGAACTGGAAATAATTTCCTGAAGCTTCTCTAAATTTAATTTTTTACTTCTTACATTCGGAAATCTGCATTCGGAAACCTACATTCGGAAATCCGGTCTTTAAATTCTATTTTTTTGAGTGGATTCATATGGGATTTTCGATTCATCAACTTGGTAAAATCATTATGGTAAAATCATTATCAAATTTGAGAATCTACAATCCTGAGGATAATTTCGCATACTTTAAGGTTTATAACATTGGTTTTATATTGCCTCAAATGAGAGGTTAAAAGGGCCGCTGGACGAGATCGGGGATTTATTACGAATTCCTGGAAATTCAGTTTCAGTTGCCGTTATCATGAATATTGCAGCCACGGGTACTATAAATACCAGTGGACAACATTCTCGTGCTTGGAATCACTCCTTTAATGTTATATAGAGTAAAGGAGTATTGATGAATGTAAATATTTTCCACTGTACTGAATTAAAACAATTAAAGAGTTGGGGGACTCATGACAAAGATTGGATTTTCTGGGCATTGGAGGGGAATCGTAGCCCTCCCTATCAACATCGTGGTGAAACTTATTTTCAGGCTGCTTACCCTTGCAGCACTCTTTTCGGGTATACCGGCTCCTGAAAAAGAGGGAGCGGAGCTCTCAGGAAGATCGGGGACGGAAGGAGAAAGCCTCCAGAATGAAAATTCAGTAATGGAAGAAGCCAGGACTTCAAAGGACCTTTTCGCAGCCACGGCAAAGATCAGGGCAACAGACCGGGAAGGAAATTTTATTGAAATAATTTATTGATTACCTGCAGGGCGGACACATTACCGTTATTCTCTGGTGGAGGGAGAAACTTTAAAGGGCCTGGCAGCAAACGCCTATTTTAAAAGTTTGAGAATAAGTAGTGGAGATCATGGATTAGAAGGATCATGGATTCGAATACAGATTTGATAAGGGTCCTGCAATTGCAGCTTGAGGCGATTGCAAATAAAAAACCAGGGAATGGTGGACCGCATACCTGAAGAATGCCGTTGAATTCTGGGGGCAATCTTGTTGACATCCGAAAAGAGCTGAAAGCCTGATGCGGAAAATTTACAGTGACAAAAACCCATATTCTCCACCTTATTCCCCCACTATATTCCTCTTTTTGTTAACCTTTTCAAGTTTTTATTTCCCGAAAACTTCATCTATGTTACATGTTAACATACATCACGACATCTGTGTCACAATGTGTTTAGACTGTGTGTTTAGACCGCATGCTTAAGCTAAATGTTTAGGTTGAATGCTTAGCTGAATGCTTAGACGGCATGCTTAAACCGGAAATAATTAGGCTGGAGATAAAAAATGTTAGGAATCGATGATCCCCAGATCTGGATTGCTTATGTCCTCTGTTTTTTGAGTGCTTTCGGATGCATTTTGTACGGTGCCCTTAAGTGGAACGCCGGCGCGGAAGATGAAAGAAAAGAAGAAAGAGATAAAGCTTCAGAATACCGGAAGTGGAATGAAGGTCCGGAAAAAACGGAGGCTGCAGAATAATGGCTGTAAGCACTCCCGTTCTCGGAATTATTGTCCTCATATATCTTATGGTCATTTTTTACCTGGGCTGGGTAGGGTACAAAAAAACAAGGGACATAGATGACTATATGATTGCAGGGAGGAAAATCCATTCATACGTGCTTGCCCTCTCATACGGCGCGACTTTTATCAGCACATCCGCAATAGTCGGGTTCGGAGGAGCCGCTGGCGTCCTCGGGATGGGGCTTTTGTGGCTTACGTTCATGAATGTGTTTGTAGGGATATTTATCGCATTTGTCGTGTTCGGGTCAAGGACAAGGCGCATAGGGTTTAACCTCAAAGCCGTAACCTTTCCGGAACTGATGGGAAAACGTTTCCAGTCAAGGTTCATACAGGGTTTTTCCGGAATTTTGATTGGCCTTTTCATGCCGCTTTATGCAGGAATCGTCCTGATCGGGGCTGCCAGGTTCCTTGAGACCACCCTGGGAATAAATTACGATGTTGCCGTGCTCATCTTTACGGTAATAATTGCCGCTTACGTGATAACGGGCGGGTTGATTGCCGTTATGTATACCGATGCCCTTCAGGGCGCCCTCATGTTTGTCGGCATGGGAATCCTGGCAGTCCTGACGTACTCAAAACTCGGGGGCATTACGGAAGCCCACAGGCTGCTCACGGACATGGCCCCCCTGGTTCCCGAAACCCTGGCAAAAGGAGGGCACCTGGGATGGACTGCAATGCCGGCCTTCGGGTCAACGATCTGGTGGACCCTTGTCTCAACCCTGGTCCTGGGAGTAGGGATAGGTGTGCTTGCCCAGCCCCAGCTTGCTGTCAGGTTCATGACGGTTAAGGACGACAGGGCCCTGAACCGGGCAGTCCTCGTGGGAGGCCCGTTCATTTTCATGATGACCGGGGTTGCCTTTACCGTGGGAGCGCTCTCAAACGCATACTTCTATAAGACACAGGGGCTCATCTCAATTGCCGTTGCAAAAGGGAATATGGATGTCATCATCCCGGAATATATCAACAGTTCCATGCCGGATGTTTTTGTAATCCTCTTCATGCTGACCCTCCTTGCGGCTGCAATGTCTACTCTCAGCTCCCAGTTCCATACCATGGGCACGGCAATAGGGCATGACTTTTACCGCGAGTTCCTTATGAAAGGGAAATCCTCCAGAACGACTATCACCATAACAAGGCTGGGAATTGCAGCAACCATCCTTGCAAGCGTGGTCCTGGCTTACATCCTCCCGATAAGCATCATTGCAAGTGCTACAGCCATCTTCTTCGGCCTGTGTGCAGCCGCTTTCCTTCCCATGTACATGGGTGCCCTTTTCTGGAAGCGCATGACAAAAGAAGGAGCCGTTGCAAGCCTCATAGTCGGGACATTCAGCAGCCTCTTCTGGCTTGCCTTCGTGCACGCAAAAGAAGCCGCACCCCTCGGGATCAGCCAGGCCCTTTTCGGAAAAGCAACTCTTCTCTCCGGCACCTGGACCGTTGTTGATCCGATCCTCGTTGCAACCCCCCTGGCAATGCTTGCAGCAATTATCGTAAGCCTTGCAACAAACCCACCTTCAAAAGAGCATCTGGAGCTCTGCTACGGCAGGTAAAAAACTGATATCTTTGTGGGTATTTTTTATCCACTCTTTTTCTTTCTGACTTTTTTGGTTCTGACTTTTTTGGTTCTGACTTTTTTGGTTCTGACTTTTTTGGTTCTGACTCTTTCTGACTATGCTTTGGGTGGCCTTTGATTAATCTGCTGCATTATATCAGAAACCGCTTTTCGATTCGGGTGATAGAGGGATCTTCACGCCAGCTTGCCAATCCGGATGATAGATGAATCTCCCCGCCAGCTTGCCAATCCGGATGATAGATGAATCTCCCCGCCAGCTTGTCTGGCGGCGCCTCCCCAAAAAGAAATGAAATAGAAATCTAAAAAAGAGTATTTTTCAGGTTCTTCGCTGTTTCGAGTGGGTAATTTATGTTCATACCCAAAATGTGAAGTAGCATATCTGAAATATAGAGTCATTTGTGGTTGAAAATCACATTCATGCTTGATGTTTCTCTTTTTGGCAGGGGATTCTTTGTAACTAAGCAATTATTTTCAACCCACACAAAACAGCGAAGAGCCATTTTTCATGTGTATTTTTCTCTGTTTTGTTTGCACCCTGGCCGTTTTTCTCGGCCGCTTTTATTTTTTGGCTTTCTTTTGGATGAGATACTTTGACGTAAAAAGTACTTTCATTTCATTGTGCCTTCATTTCTTTGTGCATGTTATTTGAAGAATTTCATGGTTTTTTTGCTTTTTTTACCTGGAAATGCCAGGCTTACACCCCTGGATAAAAGACAGACGGAAACTTCCATAAAGATATTAAATTATTTTTGGAAATTTCGAGAAATCAGATACTGAAACCACCAAATACAATTAGATCAATATAATTAGATCAGCATAATTAGATCAGGGGAAAATATGGATGGGGAATATATCAAAGGCCTAGTTACCAGAACATTCCATGAATGGGTAGAAGATGATGCAAAAACTGTAAGTGCAGCACTGGCTTATTATCTGGTTTTAAGCCTTCCTGCCCTCCTGTTATTATCAGTGTCAGCAGGAAGCATTTTCTTGAGGTCAAAACAGATCCAGGAAAACATACTCAGCTATATGGAAGGAGTTGTTGATCAAAGAATAATTGAGATGATAGGTGTACTTTTCGAAAAAATCCCGGAAACCTATTCCCTGTCAATAAGTGTACTGGTCAGCTTTTTGATCATTCTCTGGAGTGCCAGCAGTGTTTTCAGGCAGCTGAAAGTATTCATTGAAAAAATGTGGGATATCAGGCCCGTAGAATCAAACGGTATAAAAAGTTATGCAAAGAACACACTCGTGTCTTTCGTTATAGTGATGATATTTGGAGGGCTGCTTGTAATCAGCATCCTTGTTGAAAGCATTCTGTATACCTTTTCAAAGCTGTTCCAGGGACTTCTGCCTTTCCCACCTGTGGTTGCTCACTATGCCGGACCCATAGCCAGTTTCCTGGTCCTTGTGTTATTCTTTATGTCCTTATATCGGGTATTGCCTGATACGAACCTTGAACTTAAGCCCGTTTTTGTCGGATCGCTTGT
Source organism: Methanosarcina sp. KYL-1 (assembly GCF_024372725.1). GTDB lineage: Archaea > Halobacteriota > Methanosarcinia > Methanosarcinales > Methanosarcinaceae > Methanosarcina. Next base: position 43,695 of record NZ_VOUA01000010.1, on the reverse strand, counting down.
GACAGTAATCCTCATTACAATAGGCAAATATGCGATGGGAATTTACTTTGCATACAGTAGTATTTCAAGCATCTACGGGGCAATAGGGTCAATCCTGGGGTTATTTCTCCTGCTGTATTATTCTTCGATAATGATCACTATTGGCGCTGAGTTCACAAAAGTTTATTCCGAATCCTGAGTCTATTTTGAATCTATCCCGAATCCTGAAAGTGCCTTTTCGGCAAGCTTGCACTGCAAAACTATTGTCTATATTAGTTTGGCACTGGATAACAATCACTTATTTTTGCGGTACTTCCATAAAATGTAGTATTTAATCAATATTCCTTTATTTTTTATATATTTGTACCTATTATTATTTTCCAGGGCATCTGAGAAACACTTTTCTAATGTAATTTACTTCCACCCCCAATCAACCCCAATCAACCCCAAACTCCCTAAACACCCCCAAACACCCCCAAACCAGCTCTTTTAATCAGATGCCCTATCCCCCTTTAGATATTCTATTAGCTTTCTTGCTTTGGCTTCTTGCTTTGGCTTCTGCTTTGGCTTCTTCCTTTAGCTTTCTTTTTTTACTTTTTTTATGTTTGTGTTTTTTGTTTAGTTTTTGTTTAGATCAGTTTATTATAGAGCATCAGAACAGTAATACAGGAAAAACGGAGATATTCGGACCGGTAAACGGTTCTTTTTCAAGGGGAGTTAACTTAAAGGTGATAAAATGGGTAAGGGCATGGTTTACCTCTACACGGGAGATGGAGAAGGAAAAAGCACCAGTGCCTTCGGGCTTGCTCTCAGGGCGGTAGGCCATGGGTACAGGGTCATAATTATCCAGTTCATGAAGGGGAGGAAGTACATCGGGGAGTATAAAGTGAGGGAGAGGCTGACCCCGGAATACGAAATCTACCAGTTCGGGAGGGAAGATTTCATAGACTTCGAAAACCCCGAGCCCCTGGACTATGAACTGGCGGGGAAGGGCCTGGAATTTGCAAGAGAGGCCCTCCGGAAAAAGCCCAGGCTCCTTGTGCTTGACGAAATCAACCTTGCAGCCCACGTCGGCCTGCTGAAGACCGAAGATATCCTGAGCCTGCTGAACGAGGCCCCGGAAGAGACCACGGTCGTCCTGACCGGGAGGAAGGCTCCCCCGGAGTTGATAGAAAGGGCAGATCTGGTGACAGAGATGAAATTTGTGAAACACCCCTTCGAAAAAAACATCCCTGCAAGAAAGGGCACAGAATATTGATTTCCTGAAGGCACGAAATATTGATTTCCTGGAATTTGAAGCATGGAATACTGGCCCCAAAAATCATACACTTTTTTGGGCAGATTATTATAAAACCCCGGATAAACAATTATTGTTTAGATGGCGCAGGATTCCGGACCCTCAAAGGCATACGGAAATGCCCTTTTTCCTCTGTATACGATTACATTCATAGGGACTCTGGGATTTGGCATAATCCTCACCTTCCTCGTGTTTCTTGTAACGGAATATGGGGGAAATGCCCTGATCTACGGGCTGCTTGCCTCCACATACCCTGCGTTTCAGCTGGTAGGAGCCCCGATCCTCGGGAAATGGTCTGACCTTTACGGAAGAAAGAAGATCCTGCTCCTGAGCCAGATTGGAACCCTCCTCGCCTGGTTCATCTTCCTCGGCGCTCTTTTTCTTCCTATAATTCCCCTGATCGAAGTCAATTCCAACCTCCTCGGCGTATTTACGGTCACCCTGCCCCTTTTTGCACTCTTCTTTGCAAGGGCACTTGACGGGGTTACAGGGGGAAATGTCTCAGTGGCAAACGCATATCTTGCAGACCTGACCACGGAAGAGGAAAGAAACAAGAACTACGGCAGGATGTCCGTGGCTTCAAACCTGGGATACGTCTTCGGGCCAGCCCTTGCCGGGGTCCTGGGGACAACAATCTACGGGGAACTCCTCCCGGTATCCGCAGCCCTGCTTATTTCGGTTGCAGGCACCTTTATCGTATTTTTTCTTCTCCCCGAGTCCCGGGCATGTACCATTGAGCAGTATCCCGAAAAAAAGAGCATCCGGAAAATACTCGGGCAGGAACACAAAGATTGTTACCTGGTCGAGGGCGGGAAAAAAATTTCATTGAAGGAGGTTTTCAAGCTTGAGTATGTCCCTTTCATGCTGCTGCTCTATTTCCTCATCTTCCTGGGCTTCAACATTTACTATACTGCATTTCCCATCCATGCCGTCGTTGCCCTGGACTGGAGCCCTGCGGAACTCGGGATATACTTCTCCGTAATCAGTGCCCTGATGGCATTTGTACAGGGCCCGGTCCTTGCAAAACTTGCCGACAGGTATTCCGAGTCGCTCCTGATCGTCGCAGGCGGCTTCATCCTCGGGCTGCAGTTCATCCTCCTGGTCCCGGGAAACCTCATCCTCATATACATAGCAGCCGTCTTCTTTGCATTAGGAAACGGGATCATGTGGCCCTGCATCCTTTCCGTCCTCTCTAAATTTGCAGGAACGACATACCAGGGTTCCGTGCAGGGCTTTGCCATGAGTGCCAGCAGCCTGGCAAGCATAATCGGCCTGCTTGCAGGAGGCCTTCTTTACACGCAGTTTAATGCGATTTCATTCCTGATCGCAGCTGCAATCATCTACCTTGTCGTTTTCCTCTCATTCAGGCTTGTTAAAATTGAAAAGAGCAGAAAGATGGAAGAAGGGGTATAAGGCCGCAAAAAAGGCCATATTGATGATATTTTCGGATGTTTGGGATTTACCCGATATATTCGTCCCTTCGCGGAGAAAAGACTTCAACAGCCACCGAATCTTCCAGGACCTCCACACTGTGGGCGACGCTGCCGGGTATATTCCAGGAGTCCCCCGGCATCACTTCGAAATCCTCTTCCTCGATTGTCAGAAGGATCTTCCCTGAAACCAGGTAGCCTGTCTGCTCATGGATGTGGTCATGGGGGGGAAGAATGCTTCCCTTATTCAGAATAAATTCAGCCATAAGGGTCTTTTCCCCGTACACTATGGTTTTCATGCTAATGCCGGGAAGAAACTCTTTGTAGCCATCTGAGTCTTGTTTGGAAAACATAAAAGCCCTCTGTAACTCTTTTTGAATTTATCTTTTCTTTGAATTCTATTTGAATTTACTTTGATCCAGCATGGATCATGAAGCAAATTTTACTTCATACTCTTTTTCTTTATTCAGTTATTCTTTATTCAGTTATTTTAGCATTTTCCTGCTTCGGCAGATCCGAAAAAGGAGAATTAATGGGTTTTTCCGAATTTACCTTAAAAAATGGCTTAAATGTATGAATGCAGTACTGTTATTTTTTGCCTTATAATTACAGTACTGTTACATAATCGATCAATTTGTCTTTATACACATGTTTTTATATAATATAGTTGATTATTATTGTATGAGGGCATCTGAGAACACTTTTCTCACATAACAAACCAGCTTTTTCACCCCCCTATTCCCCCACCCACTCCCAAACTCAGATGCCCTATTCCCCCCTAAAAGATTTTTTCAGGTTATTTTCTGTTTTTCAGGTTATTTTCTGTTTTTCAGGTTATTTTCTGTTTTTCAGGTTATTTTCTGTTTTTCAGGTTATCTTGTGTTTTTCCAGGTTATTTTCTGTTGATTCAATGTATACACATATTAGTTTTGAAGCTGCAGATACCTTATTTTGGCTTTCCCTTGCTCCCGGCAGGAATGGTAAAAAATACCAAAAGAGTTATCTAAATTCACGCTCAAATCCGCTTCTATGAACGTGCCTGCTTTTCCGCTCAGGACCGAACGTCTGGACCTGCTTCCTGCCACGGTAAAACTCTATCTCCTTGAACTGCACGACAGTTCGGGATTTGCCGCTGCCCTGAAGGCTGACGTTCCCGTGGAATGGCCGCCTGAACAGATAAGCCCTGAAGTAATTGAGGAGTTCATCGGACGAATGAAGGCCAGGGACCGGAAAATCTGGAGCTTTTACTGGCTCCTTCGGCAGGCAGGCCCCAATCTCCCGGTCCTGGTAGGAAGCGGCGGGTTTCTTGCCCATGAAAGTGGGGGCCTCGAAATAGGGTACTCGGTGCTTTCCGGGCACCAGAACCGGGGGTATGCCACCGAAGCAGTCAGTTCAATGTTGAAGTGGGCGTCTTCCAGCTTTGAAAAGCCCCGGATCATAGCTTATACGTATCCGCACCTTACAGCCTCGATCCGCGTCCTGGAAAAAAACGGATTTGTTTTTAGGGGAAAAGGGCCTGAGGATGGGACCATCACTTACGAACTGGCGAACTACCCCTGAACTAAAAACCGGTGAACTACCCCTTAACTAAAGAAAAGATCCGAAGTTTGGAAATATGCTTCCGGATTCAAAAATCCGGATAAAAGACCTGGCTAAATTTCTACCCTGTTTTCTTATTCTGCACTCCTTTTACCCCGGAAGAGAATGCTTTAAATTAATAGAGCCAGAGTATAATGGTAATATTCGAGACTCAAATAAACCATAATGGCAATATTCGAGACTCAAATAATACCATAACCGGCAAATAAGGCTAAGATACTTCGGTAATTGGGAAAAGGAGACAGCAACATGCCAGAACACCCGCTTAAGATTATAATGGAAAAGGACCCTGAATTTTTCAGCCTGCTTGAAAACACCCGTGACCTAGCATTTAAAGAAGAGGGTATCCCCCTGAAGTACAAATTCCTGATGGCAATGGCTCTTGATGCAGCTAACGGCGCGGTTGACGGAGTAAAAGTCCTTGCAATACAGGCCATGCAGGAAGGGGCCACAAAAGAAGAGGTTATGCAGGCAATAAAGATAACCCAGTATATTTTCGGAGTAGGTAGCGTTTACACGGCCGCTAGGGCCCTGGATGGCGTCTTATAAAAGCTGTCCCGATTTCAGGACAGTTTCTGGATTTCAGGCAGATATACAGTCTATACCGAATAAAGGCCTATATCAGATAATGGTCTATACAGAATAATGGTCTATACAGAATAATGGTCTATATCGGATATACGGCCTTTACGGATACTGCCCTGATTCCTTCTATTTCTTTTACCTTTTTCAATCTCATAATCTTTTTATTACCTTCCGGAAATGCAGTAAAACAAGATTATTTCATTATTTTTATATGTCATGAGGTAGTAGTATTAGTTGGGCATCTGAGAAATCTTTTTTTCAGTTATATCCCAAACTCATATCCATATAAACTCAATCCCAAATATCAGATGCCCCATATCCCTTTGGAGAGTTGCTCCATTCAAGTTTTCACTTCTCTTCTTCTCATATCTCATCATTTCAGTCCGTAAGAAAATAACCGTCATCTGCCGGTGCTTTTTAAACAAACAATGCATTTCCGGAAATTAAAATTGTGTAGTAATCCAAAAGTTGGTACTGCTAAAAATAGCTGTTATTTAGCAGTACTGCTAAAAAAGACCAAAATATTTCATTATTAACATAATTTTATATAATATTGAGTATTATTATATAGTAAGGGCATCTGAGGAAAACTCTTTTTCCAAAACTAATCTCCAACTCTTTTAACCCCCTTCTCCCCCACTCCCCAAAAATCAGATGCCCTATCCCCCTTTAACATGTCTCTCCTTTCCTTTTCCTTCTTCTCTCTTTATTTCTTCTTCCCTTTACTTCTCTCTTCTTCCCCTTCCTTTCGCTCTCTCCTTTTCCTTTTACTTCTCTCTTCTTCCCCTTTTCCTCCCTATTCCTCCCATCAGTGTCCAAACCGCAAGGAAAGTTTCTTGGTTGTAAGTGCGCTGCAAAGGAGTCAGGATTCTTTTTAAAGAAATCTATAAATAAAACAAAACTTAACCGTTATGCATGGTAGAGTCGGGATTTGAAAAAAAGGTTCTTGAAGAGCTCAATTTCATAAAAAAACAGCTCTGGGAAGTAAGGGAACACATGGTTGACGTGGACACGGTCCTTAGCTGGGAAGAAAAAGAGCTCGTGAACGCCAGTTTCCGGAATGAATCCGAGGGAAAGCTGAGGGCTTTAAAGGAATTCAAAGAAGAAATGGGGTTAAAGAGAGATTCTGCCCCGGAAACATTTAGAATTTTTCTTGATGTTTTTGTCCAGTCCTTCCTGGAAAAAGCCGGCCGTTACATTGACTACCGAATTGCTGATCTCCTCCAAAAGCTGTCATCTGACCCCGTACCCCCGGGAGCAAGCAGGATCCTCGATAGCCAGGAAAAGCTTTTCAGGTTGAGGGCCGGGAACTACAGGTTGCTTTATCGGATTGATTTTGAAAACCATAAGGTCATTATTCTGAAAGTAGACTGCATAGGGCGCGTTTATTGCTGAGGGTTAACTTGGGTCCGACATGTTAACCTGGTGAAATTAGCAGGCCTGAGTGAACTACCTCTCCCTGCCTCCTTCGGAGTCGAGGAAGGGGACTTCTCGCCTGCAAAGTTAAATTGGCAGGTGAACTGGCTAACTATAGAAGGTTAATAACTTAGCAGATTAACTATATCACCGACTTGCTCATAATATCCAGCTTAATGAGGTACCTGAAATGAGCCTGATTTCTTTTGACCCGGAAAAGTGCACAGCCTGCGGGATCTGCTCGCAGATCTGCCCCGTAAACATTATCCTGCCAGGAGAAGATGGTATTCCCTCCCTGCCAGCCGAATACGAAGCTTTCTGTTCCCGCTGTGGGCACTGTGAAGCCTCCTGTCCCCATGATGCGATCCGGGGAAATTACCCGGCCTTTGCACCGGCAGACAACGCCGCTGACACCACGAAGATAAACTCCGAAGTGCTCACAAAATATGTGCAGAGCAGGCGTTCGATCAGGGTTTTTAAGGACATGCCGGTTGAAAAGGAGAAAATTGCCCGAATCCTTGAAGCTGTCCGTTTTGCCCCCTCCGGCGTGAACGCCCAGCCTGTTAAATGGCTCGTGATTACCGATGCCGCCGAAGTCAAAAAGCTTTCAGCGCTTACAATAGAATGGATGCGCCGGATGGCCGAAAGTGATGCGGAACACCCATTTATGCCGATTTTCCCAGCTCTGGTCGCCCTTTCTGACGCAGGCCTTGACCCCATCTGCCGCAATGCACCCGGACTGGTATACGCTTATGGCGAAAACGCCACGGGATATACCGACAGCATCATCGCCCTTACAACTTTTGACCTGGTGGCTCCTTCCTTTGGCCTCGGCACCTGCTGGGCAGGGCTTTTGCATATCGCAGCCCAGGAATACCAGCCCTTAAAAGAGGCCCTTGGCCTTCCCGAAGGGCAGGTCCTGCAGTACCCGATGCTGGTCGGATACCCTAAATATAAGTTAAGGAAGATTCCGGGAAGAAAACAGGCAGATGTTATCTGGAAATGATCAGGCTCCGGATTTCTAAAATTTACTTTTTTGAACTCAAAAGCAGTAAAGTCGGTTTTGTTTCTTGAGCGGTATTTGTTTCTTAAATTTTGGTTTTTTTGGGCCAATAGCCTGATTTATTGCTGGAAAAGGCCGGATGCCTGTGGCAGCCCGTGAAAGCCACGGTACCCGAAAGAAAATAAAAAGTTTTCTATAGCTGAAAGGTTGAGTTACACTCGCTTTGTCAGGTTGACCCTTTTCATGCGGATTCTTCAGCCTCTTACTTCTGATTAAGATCGGGTTTCCACAAAGCCGTTCACGGTAATTTTTTAGTTCAACTTTGCCCTTGCAGATTCCACTGCATCCTTGCTGACAACTTCTCCTGCAAAAATGTCAGCCAAGAGTTCAAGTTCATCTTCCGAGCGGTTTCTTGTGAAAGTCATGATTGAAAGCTGCCTCAGGATGGGGGTCTTATTGTTGTGGCGAATGTGCCAGACTTCGTGAGCAAGGATAGCTTTCAGTTCCGACTCGTCCATCAGTTCAAGCATTCCCATCGACAGGAAAACGGCTTTTCCCGAAGCAAATGCCCGGGGTACTGCGGAATCGTAATAATACACCTCTGCCTTTTTGGAGAGAATATTCACAAAATGCTGGGGCCAGTCCATGACCTCTGTGATTGGGCGGGCTCTGTACCTTTTGATCAGGGCTTTGTAGTATACGCATGGCAGGAGCAGGATTATCGCACTTGAAGCAAGCACATATGCGGTGTATATCTCGATTGTCAGCATCTGGCTGCACTGCATTGCAGAAGCAACCATGCCAATTGCAAAAACCATGGACAACTGTGCGGCAATGAAAGAGAAAATCCTGAAAACCGAGCTTTTCGCTTTAAGGTAAACCGTAAAAAGTAGCAAAGCCAGGAATATGTTCATTCCCATCAGGGGCAGCAAGCTGGAATCGGTGATACAGGCAATGTAACATTCGATTTCTTCAGTTATGGAAAACATCTTCACCGTCCAGAAAAACTCACGCCTTAAGGTTCTTTTTAAATAACTTCATGAGACCCGTTTTTAAAGAATTGACCTTAAAACCCGTTTTCAGAGAATTGTTTCTTAGAACTCGTTTTAAGAATTGTCTTTGAAACCCGTTTTAAAGAACTGCCTCTTAAGGTTCACTTCTTATTCTGGTATGTATGAAAGTTTTCGATAGCCACTTTGCCAAAGGTGTCCACAAGGCTATCCATCACTTTTTTCGTGATGGTATTTGCCGTGTTATCCATGGACTCGGCTGCAGAATAAAGATATCTTACCCTCTGCCCTTTCTTGTCCACCTTTCTTGTTGCAAAGCCGGCTTTTACAAGCCTGTCCAGCGTCCCGGCTACACTGGATAAAGGGATGCCTGTTTTTGCGGTGATTTCCGGAGTGGCGGATTCTTCGTTTGTCCACAAAACCTCCATTATCTGGGCTTCGATGGGACTGAAAAACTTGGTCAGTCCTTCATTGGAGAGATTTATTCGATCTAATTTCACCATGGGTTTACAACTGCTGTAAACAAATATAAGCTTTGCTATCACCGGTTTTTAATTCCGCTTCAGGTCGTTAGTTCTCGGTTCGGATTGTTGATTTGCCATATTTTAAACCAGGATTCTTTACATCTAGCGTAAAGTTCAAGTAGTTTACATCCACTGTAAAGTTCTGCCTTTACATTAAGCGTATAGTAAATCTGGTACAACGTGAATTGGTACAGGTAAGCCGGTACAGGTGAACCGATACAGATGAACTGGTACAACGTGAATCGGTGCAGGTAAACCGGCACAAGTGAACCGATACAGGTGAACGGGTACAACGCGATATAAGAAAATGAACCGCCTGGATATTTTGAGGCTTATCAATGAATTTACACTCTATAGTATTGAAGGACATATCCCGCAGGAAAACGAAACTCATAGTAGCAGTGCTGGGAGTGGTAGTAGCTGCTGCAGCACTGGTAGCTGTGGTCACGACGTTCACTGCAGCAACCGAAAGCCTCTATGAGGAATCGAATACCTTTGGTGCAAACATCGTCGTCAAACCGGAAACCAGGTCCATACCCCTTGTTGCGGGCTCCACATCTGCAGGTTCGTTATTTACGGGAGAAAACTATATTGAAGAATCGGAAATTCCCCGGATTTACACTATCGAGAATAAGGCTAACCTTGCAGTCGTAGCCCCAAGGCTTTATGGAATCGCAGAACTTGGCAACTCCCCCGTTGTAGTAATGGGGGTGGACCCGGAGGAAGAAATGAAGCTCAAAGCATGGTGGAACATAAGGGGGCACTGGATGGCTGAAGAAGGCCCTGAAAAAACCGAAATAATGGTTGGTTCGGATATAGCCGGCCCCATGGGACTGGAAGAAGGCTCATTGGTGACCCTCAAGCAGGGTGACGTTTACATTGACGCCCGGATCGCCGGGGTGATCGAGAGCACAGGCGGCAATGAAGACGGATATGTTATTCTTCCCCTTGCGGCTTCCCAGTATTTGTTCGGAAAAGAAGGAAAAGTAAGCAGTCTGGAAATCAGGGCGCTTTGCAATGACTGCCCTGTCGAGGAGATGAGCCGGCAGATAATGGAAGTCTTCCCCGGGCTGGAAGCCAGGCCAATGAGCCAGATAGTGCAAAATGAGATGACAATGATTGAGCACGCCCAATCTTCTGCAATGGCAGTCTCGGTTATTATTCTGCTTGTGAGTGCGTTAACGGTTGCTTCCACAATGCTTGCATCCATAAATGAAAAAATAAAGGAGATCGGGATCATGCGTGCAGTGGGCGCAAGCGATACCCAGATAGTCTCCATGCTGTTTCTTGAAGGGGCAATTATCGGAGCACTGGGAGGAATCCTTGGTTTTTTTATAGGAACAGGAGCCTCCTTCATCGCTGCTCCACTGACGGTTTCAGTTACACCTTCCCCTATCTGGATGATTCTGCCCGCCGTTTCCGGGATCTGCATACTTACGGGAATGGCAGCATCCCTTGTCCCCGCAAGAAAAGCTCTTGGAATTGACCCTGCGGAGGTGTTAAGAAGTGTCTGAAGGTCCAGAAAAACTGATCCGGGTAAAAGATGTGGCAAAAGGCTACAGGATTGGTTCCCATGAAGTAGAAGTCCTGCACGGCATAAACCTGGAAGTCAGGGAAAGGGAATTCATATCCATCATGGGGCAATCGGGTTCCGGAAAAACCACCCTCATGAACCTTATCGGGATGCTGGATCGGCCAGATTCCGGACGCATCCTTTTCAACGATGTAGATATCACCGGAAAAACCCAGAAAGAACTTGTTGAGTTCAGGCGCAGGACCGTTGGCTTCGTCTTCCAGCAGTTCCACCTTATTCCGTCCCTTACAGCCTATGAAAACGTTGCTATGCCCCTGGTGTTTGCCGGGGACAAAGACCATGACGCAGTGGCCAGTGCTCTTGAGCGAGTGGGACTTGCCCATCGGATGGACCACAAGCCCGTAGAACTGAGCGGAGGAGAGCAGCAGAGGGTCGCAATAGCCAGGGCCATTGTTATGAAACCTAAAATCCTGCTTGCAGATGAGCCCACAGGGGCACTCGATGCAGCTACCGGCTTAAGGATAATCTCCCTGCTGAAATCACTTTCAGGGGATATGACGGTCGTCATGGTTACCCATAACCGGGAGCTTGCTTCATATTCCGACCGCATTGTGCACATACAGGACGGAAATATTGCGGAGTGAATAAGGAAAGAAGAGAAAAGGAGCGAAAAATATGAATGTAAAATTAACAGGTATGGTTTTGTTAGTGATCGCAGTAGCTTTAATGGCAGCCGGGCTTGCGGAAAATGGACCTTCGGCGGTTTCTACGGACACCGGAAGCCCGGTAGCGGCAACCTGGATAAATGCTGTGAAAAGTACAGATACGGTATCAATTCCCTCCAGTTCAGTGGACGAGAATACAAATGTCCACTTTAAAGTTAACACAGACATCGGTGAAATCGCAGTCATGGCATACCGGCTTGAAGACGAGGTATTTGTCAGGTCCAATGTCTGCCCTCCATGCGGTTCAATCGGATTTTCCCTTGCTAAGGAAACCCTTATCTGTGATTCCTGTGGCACCACCTTCGATGCTGCAACAGGCCTGGGGATTGGGGGAGCCTGCATATCATATCCGAAAGAGAGCATTCCTTACACAGTTTCAGATGGGAACCTTGTCATGAAACTCGATGATGTAGTGGATGCTCACAGGAAAACCGTAGAATTCAACTAAGGGTCCCGCAACCTTTATTAAAAAAGAAGGGGTGACTGACAACAGGTACTTAATGACAGCCCTTCAACTCTTTTTCCTTTTTCATTCAGGAATTCTCCACTCAAGACTTATTCACTCAAGACTTATTCATTGGGGACTTTTTCCACTACTGGAAAAGCCTTCAAGGTAAGTTTACAGTCCCATTGTAGACCAAATCTCAAACTCCATTGCGATTTTTTGTTTCGGTCTAAGTTTATAAGCTCGGATCCGAAATAACATCAAGCAAGACACAAAATGCGGTGTATAACTAAATATTACATTGGCTTACAATTCCAGTTCAACCAGAAGTAGGAGGGGAAAGAAAAATGCTCTATAGAAAAGTTCCGAAGAATGGCGATGAGCTTTCAATACTCGGTTTCGGCTGTATGCGCCTTCCCGTAAAAGAGGGAAAGATCGATGAGGAAAGGGCCTCCCGTCAGGTCCGCCACGCTGTCGACCGGGGCGTAAACTACATCGATACGGCCTGGCCCTACCATATTGGAGAAAGCGAACCATTTCTCGGGCGTGCCCTTGCTGGCGGATACCGCGAGAAAGTCAAACTTGCTACAAAACTTCCCTCCTGGACAGTGGAAACCCGGGAAGACATGGACAGGATCTTAAACGCCCAGCTTGAAAGGCTCAGGACAGGCCATATCGATTATTACCTGGTCCACGGGCTTGTCGGAGCCCTGTGGGAGAAAATGGAAAAGCTCGATGTGCTCGCTTTCCTTGACAGGGCTAGAGCTGACGGCAAGATTATCAACGCCGGCTTTTCCTTCCACGGTTCAACTGCCGATTTCAAGCGGATAGTGGACTCATACCCCTGGGACTTCTGCCAGATCCAGTACAATTTCCTGGACGAAAAGAACCAGGCAGGCACGGAAGGGCTGGAGTATGCAGCTTCAAAGGGCCTCGCTGTCATAGTCATGGAACCCCTGCGCGGAGGAAAACTAACAAACCCGATACCCCCGGCAGTTGAAGAGATCTGGAGCGAAGCTGAGGTGAAACGGACCCCTGCCGAATGGGCGCTTCGCTGGACCTGGAACCGCCCCGAGGTCACTGTAGTGCTTTCCGGAATGAATGAGGAGTCCCACATAGAAGAGAACTTGAAAATAGCAGATGAAGCCTACCCGAATTCCCTGACCGAAACCGAGCTTCAGCTTGTAAAGAAAGTGGAGCAGAAGTACAGGAAACTTATGAAAACAGGCTGTACAGGCTGCAGGTACTGTATGCCCTGCCCCTCCGGAGTGGATATCCCCTTCTGCTTTGAAATCTACGACAACCTGCACCTGTCCGGAAACTCGGATGAAGCAAAAGTCATGTATGCGGCAAAACCCGGCGGGATAATAAGAGGCGACTTCTCCGGTTATGCCTCTCTCTGCGTGCAGTGCGGAGAATGCATGGAAAAATGCCCCCAGCACCTGAAAATACCTGAACTCCTTGAAGCCGTGGCAGAAGAACTAGAAGGACCGGATCTTGAACTGTGGGAGGAAAAGGCAAGGCAGACGTTCAGGAAAGGGGAAAGGCAGCAGAAATCCTGAAATTGTTCCCGATAAACCTTTTTTCAATTTGTTTTTCAGGTACCGGTGCTCTCACCGGCCGCGAAGTCGGCCGGTCTTTTCCATAAAGTGAATTTTAGTAACTAAAAGGTATACCCACATGACTGAATAAGGCACCTATCTGAATAAAAACATCTCAATAATGTGAGGTCATGGTTGTAATAAAAAGGGCATCATATGATTGGATTAGGGTGGCTGTAGAACTAAAAATATCTAAATGCGTTAAGGGTATTCTAATGACCTAAAAGTATATCCTGATGACTGAATATAAGCATTCTGATTACTAAAAATAATATCCCAATGACCGGAAAAGGGCATTCTGATGAAAATCCCAATCATCCATTTATTCCATCTTTTACAAACTCCGGCAGGGCTTCATCAAGGTAGGGATGAACATTTGATAAAAAAGATGAAATTAAAATTAAAAAAGAGGAATAGAAAATGCTCACTTTTTGCTAACTTTTTCCTCTTTTAAAACCTTCTTTGCAATGATAAATACCACAAATGCGATGATAATGAAATATATCAGCTCACCCAGAAATGCACCCCAGCTTATCACTATGGGCCCGATTTCAAGTGTTGCCGTTCTCCAGGCCCCTCCCGGTACAAAAGGAGTGATAATCGGCATTACTATGTTATCCACAAAAGATTTAATAAGAGCAGTGGATGCGAGACCCATGATAAAAGCAATAGCCAGCGGAATGACCTTGTATTCATAAAGAAACTCTTTAAATTCAGTTAGCAACCCCATTTTAACCCCCCTATAGTAATAAGCAAGAGACAATGACATTATCGAAATAAACCTGTAAATCCCGGCTTTGCAGCAATTCCCCTGTTTGCAGTCACTCTCTGCTTGCAGTCACCCTCTGCTTACAGTCTCCATCCTGTCCATTTTATAGAGTGTGCATTATAAAATATGAGTTGTATGCGTATAAAATTTTGCATCCCGGAACACGAGGTTAAGAGCAGAATTCAAATAAATTTTAAGGAAAAGGAATTATCTGCAGATTTATCTGCGTATGCCTGTTCCTTCCATACTTCAAGTTTGTTTTTCAAGCTTATTTCAAGTTTATTTCAAGCTTATTTCAAGCTCATATATCAAGCTTCCCTATTGAAAAAGCCTTTCCGAGAGCCTTCCCGACCCCATAGTATGTCCGGTCTCCCGTCCCGTACACCAGGGGCCTGACTTTCTGAATATCCGGGTTTCCATTTTCATCCAGTACGGACTCTTCCGCTTTGATGTCCAGGATTTCACCCACAAACATCGTATGAAGGCCGATCTCAAAGCTGTGGAGGAGTTTGCATTCAAGGACAAGGGGGAATTCCTCTATATAAGGAGCGGACACGAGAGTGCTTTTTACGGGGGTAAGGCCGGCTGCTTCGAACTTGTTCTCGTCTTTTCCGCTTGCAATCCCGAAGTAATCGGTTTCCTTTATGAAGGCCTCCGAGGGGATGTTTACCGTGAAGGCTTCGTTTTCCAGAATGCAGGAATAACTGTAGGTGGCTTTTCTCAGGGAGACGCTGATGCAGGGTGGGTTCGAACAGCAGATGCCTGCCCAGGCTGCAGTCATTGCATTTGGTTTTCCGTCCCTGTCATAGGTGCCGACTACCCAGGCGGGAGCCGGGCATGCCAGGGTTTTTGCTCCGATTGATTGTTTCATGGATAAAACATTCTTCCGGATGATACAAAACGGTTTTCTTTGATACAAAACTGTTTTTCCGAGTCAGAATAAGCATTTTACTGCTCCCGGCATTCCGGGCTCTGTACTGCCAGCTGGCGGACCAATTTTGCAAATATTTTATTTAGTAGTCATTATATAATATGTGGAATATATTTGAATGCGCGGGAAAAAACAGGGGAAACACGGGATTCAGAAACACGGGATTCAAATCCATTTATTGAAAATTTCCATCCAACGGGAGATCACGTACACACATCCTTTAAAAGCACGGATTTTTCGTGTCAGGACAAAAATTGGGGGAGATAATTTTGCCAGATTTGAAGAAATGCTGCAAAGTTTTTGTGGGGGCACTTATCGGTGCTACATTCGTATATGCTGTTGCAAAGAATTCCCGAAAGAGCTTGAGTAAAATTAAGGTCGAGGAGTAAGGGATTAAAAAATAAGGGGGGATTGAACTGACAGAGAAAGAGATAGCCAGCGGCCTGCTAGTGGGTGTAGTTGCCGGAATCGCAGCGGGTGCAGCTGCTGGAATTGTGGTGGGTTCAATTGCCGGAATCACGATGAAATGTGCGTATGATAGATGTGGAAAACTCGACTTAAAAGAAAAGTTAAGTAAAGTACCATAAGATAAGGAGGTATAGAATTGTCGAAGAAAGAATTAGCAGGTGGGCTGGCAGGTGGGCTGGCAGGCGGCGCGCTTGTGGGTGTAGTTGCCGGAGTCGCCGCTGGTGCAGCTGCCGGGATCACGATGAGATATGCTTATGAAAAATATGTTCATGAGGAACAGAAGGAATACTTACACGAAAAAATTAAATCCATTCCTCATAAGTTTAGGCACGGCCCGAGTACCGCTAAAGTAAAGTTAGTGTACCCGGACCGGCAAACCTTCGCACACAGCATGGAATCCCCAATCTGGATTGAATTCGATAAAGATATGGACAGCTCGACCATTACGAAGGACACGGTCATTGTCACAAGTTCAGAATCCGAGGAGCCAATTGACGGTTTCCTCGATGCCGGTAACAGGACACTGATGTTCCGCCCTAACAGGCCGTATCCTGTAGGTGGAGAAGGCGCCAAAATCACCATCTCCCTGATCGGAACCGATATAGGGAATGGGGCTATTATGGATGCCGAAGGAACTCCCTTTGACGGGGATAAGGACGGGAAACCTGGCGGAGATTTCGAATACACTTTCAACGTTGTAAAATGAATATTCCTGCCTCCGGAAAAAACCTCTTTTATTCCTTTACCTCTTTCATTCCTTTTTTTGAACTACTGGTCTTGATCCTGGATACACTTTTTTCAAATAAAGAAATATGGCTACTGCCATTTCTGGGCCTTAAATCACAGTACTTCCATACTGTTCTTCAAAATCGCATTTTCACCATATTATTATATACTCATAAGTATTATTATAATGTAAGGGCATCTGAAAACTCTTTTCAAGTATATTATCCCCCCACTCCCCAACCACCCCCCAAATCGGATGCCCTATACCTCCTTAAAAATTCTTCCAGCCTACCTATATCGTATACCCTTTTTCAGCCCTTAAAAGCCTGGCCCCTGGGTTAATAAACGTGAGCTAAATCCATCAGCAAATTCTCTTAGCTAAATTCCCCGGCCAAACCCTCTATCTCTGCGCCCCTCTTCTGCTCTTTTCGATCCCCCTCTTTTCGAACCACCTGTTCTTTTTGTCCTGTTTCAGGTCCGGTGCTTGAAGTCAACTGTCCGATTAATTTATTAGATATTTTATATAGTTGTCGTTATATAATATGTGAGATATAGGATAGATACGGGGAATATCACAAAATTGGAATCCAGTTGTATATCCTGACAGGCAATAATTTGACAGGTAATAATCCTGAACATGAAGCTTCATGTTAGGAAAAATTAAGGGGAGGGGTAAAATTGTCATACATGAAGAAATGCATTACTCTTTTGCTGCTTGCAACTGCCGGAGCCACAGCATTATATTTCATTTCCAGGTGTACACAGAAAAGTGGGTTCAAGATCAAAGTGGAATAAAACCAGGGGGATAGGGGTGTATTATATAAAGAAATGGTGGAAACTGGCTATGGGGGCACTTGCCGGGATCACAATTCTATATACCTTTAAAAAATACTTCCATAACAAATGTGTTTATCTGCCACATATGTCCCTTCCGGGGCCCTTTAAAATTAGACCAGTTCTTGCCAGAGTAAAATCCGTTTATCCCGACAGGCAGACTTTTGAATACCAGGCAGACTCACCTATCTGGATCGAATTCGATAAGGAAATGGATAGTTCGACCATCACGAACAATACGGTAATAGTCACGAGTTCCGCATCCGAAACACCCGTAAAAGGCCTTCTGGATACCGGCTCCAGAATGCTTATGTTTCGCCCGAATAAGCCGTATCCCATGAACCACGAAGGAGCCACAATTAAAATTACCCTTATAGGGACAGATACCGGGATGGGAGCTATTACGGATTCTGAAGGCGTTTTCCTTGACGGGGATAAGGATGGAAAGCCGGGAGGCGATTTTGAATACACATTTCACATTGTGAAATGAAGACACCTGTTTCCGGAAAAAACTTTTATTTTCTAATTTTTTTCTCATTTTTCTTTTCATCCCGTTTTTCTTTTCATCCCGTTTTTCTTTTCATCCCGTTTTTCTTTTCATCCCGTTTTTCTTTTCATCCCGTTTTTCTTTTCATCCCGTTTTTCTGTCATTCCATTTTTCCTGGCATAAATATCTCTCACTTTTAGGATCTTAGGACTTACGCACTTGAAATGTAAAATCAGGCACATGAGGACTCGTCAACATTATTTGGGTTTATACAGTTAAGTCTTTTCCGCTCGTGGTTTTCAATTCAACTGCGTAAGTCCTAGATCTAATAAATTGTAGGAGTTTAATATAAAAAATTCACTGATGTTATTCCAGAGTCTGTTCTATATATTTCGGGGGTAATGATCAATATAACGGAAAATTATATTTAGGTGATTGTGGATTGTTCGCTCAATTTTACTGGTATTTATCAGGACGAGTAAAAAAATGATAGACAACACGCGGATATTTAAGAAAATCACATATTTAGCAACAACCTTCATCCTTTATGTGCTGGTGATAGCGCTAATCCTTGGGATGGTTAAAATCGTGCTGGATCTGCGTTTTATAATCGATGATTCCCTTGAGAACGGGTTCAAGCGTATAGTAAGCAGTGTCCTCTCAATTTTTATTGTAATTGACCTTTTCAAAACTTTTGTAGACTTCCATGAACATGAACGAATAAAACTTACATATGTAACCGATGCCGCGATTTTAGTGCTCCTGCGTGAAATTACAGTAGGGATTTACGCCCAGGAGTTCGGCTACGAATTCATATTATGCCTGTCATTCCTGCTGCTTGTACTCGGGTTGATAAGGGTGATGGCTATCAAGTATTCCCCCTCCGAAGGCTCCCACACCCCGGGCAGGTAAACAACAGGGACCTTTGATTTTGAAAAAAAGAAGGGAGTTTCAAAAGAGGGGAGTTTCGGGCCAATTTCGCGCCCTGCTCCTTGCGCCTTTACTCCCCCACTTTTCCGTATCCCCCGCCTCCGGGAGTCTCGATCACAAAAACATCTCCTTTTTCCACTTCAACTTCGGCCTGTCCTTCAAGTTCGATAACCCTGTCGCCCCTGCGGATAAGCACGTTCTTTCCGCACTTGCCGGGATCGCCTCCTTTCAGGCCGAAAGGCGGGAGTTTCCTGTGACTTGAGAGGATTGCAGCGTTCATCCCTATCAGGAACCTGAGTTTCCGGACCACCCCGTTTCCTCCCCTGAACTTCCCGTCCCCACCGCTGCCCTGCCGGATGGAGAACTCCTCGACAAGCACCGGGAACCTGGTTTCCAGGACCTCGGGATCGGTGATGCGGGAGTTGGTCATGTGGGTGTGGACGGCGTCCGTACCCGGGAAATCCGGGCCTGCCCCCGCGCCTCCGCAGATGGTTTCGTAGTACTGGAGGGCATGGTTTCCGAACGTAAAGTTGTTCATGGTGCCCTGGGAGGCTGCCATGGTCCCGAGGGCTCCGAAAAGGGCGTCGACTATGTACTGGGAAGTCTCGACGTTGCCTGCTACAACGGCTGCCGGAGGCTCCGGGGAGAGCATGGAGCCTTCGGGGATGATAATCTCAAGCGGCCTTAAACAGCCGGCATTCAGGGGAATGTCGCTTTTCACGAGCGTCCTGAAAGTATAGAGGACCGCTGCCATGCAGACTGCGGCAGGGGCGTTGAAATTGTTCGAAAGCTGCGGGGAAGTGCCGGCAAAATCGATCATGGCACTCCGGGCCTTGCGGTCGATCGTAACCTTTACTTTGATAGAGTTCCCGTCATCGAGGCTGTAGGTGAACTTCCCGTCGTCAAGTCTGTCGATGACCCTCCGGACGGCTTCTTCGGCGTTGTCCTGCACGTGGCCCATGTAGGCTTCGACTGTCTCAAGGGAGAACTCCTCAACCATCCTGTACAGTTCCTGAAGCCCTTTTTCATTAGCTGCAACCTGGGCCCGGAGGTCTGCCACGTTCTGGTCCGGGTTCCGGGCAGGGTGCTGGCCCGACCCAAGCCAGTCCCTGAGCTTTTCTTCACAGAAACGGCCCCCGTCAACTATTTTCATGCCCTCGCTCAGGACCCCTTCCTCTTCAATGTTCCTGCTTTCCGGAGGCATCGAACCCGGGGTGATTCCGCCGACATCGGCATGATGGCCCCTCGAAGCGACATAAAAAAGAACCTCGCCGAAGTTTTCGCCTCTTCCGAACATCGGGGTGACGACCGTGATGTCAGGGAGATGGGTCCCCCCGTGGTACGGGGAGTTGATCAGGTACACGTCCCCGGTCCGCATGTCCTCAAACTGCGATTTTATGAGAGATTTTACGCACTCTCCCATGGAGCCGAGGTGCACCGGGATGTGAGGGGCGTTTGCGATCAGGTTTCCGTGCCTGTCAAAGATTGCACAGGAAAAGTCCAGGCGCTCCTTTATGTTCACCGAGTGGGCGGTGTTCTGCAGGGTGTAGCCCATCTGCTCGGCCACTGACATGAAGCGGTTGTTGAAGATCTCAAGCATAACCGGGTCAACTTCGGTCCCGACGGCAGTGCGGGCAGGAAGCGGGACCCTGCGGGTCAGGAGCAGGTGGTCCCTGTCAGTAACCTCCCCCTGCCAGCCCGGCTCGATGATTATGGTCGTGTTTTTCTCTATCAGGACTGCAGGCCCCTCAATGCAGGCTCCGGGGAAAAGCCCTTCCCGCCGGAAAACCGGGGTCCTGTGGAATTCCCCGTAGCTGTACATATCCACGGAAGCAGCAGGGACATAAACCCGGCCCTCCTCGATCTCCAGCACCGGGTCGAGGACCCTTTCCGTAACCCCAACGACCTCCACGGAAAGCGCTTCGGCCACAAGCGCCCTGTCTTCCATTATGAAGCCGAACCTTTTCTTGTGGGCTTCCTCAAACCCGCGCCTGAGGGCATCGAAATCCCCAAAATCCACAACAAGCTGCGTATCCGACCCTGAATAGCGCATGTGAACCTTATGAAGCACGGAAATGCCCCCTTCAGGCACGCCCTGTCCCAGCATTTCCAGGCGCCCTTCCCGTTCAAGCCCGGAAAAGGCAGGTTTTAGCTCTTCGACCAGCCCTTCCGAGAGATCAGCCCCGATGTACTGTTCTTTTATCAGCCGCTGGTCGGCAAGCCCCATCCCGTATGCGGAGAGGACGCCTGCAAAGGGGTGAATGAAGATCCTTTTGATCCCCAGGGCGTCGGAAATCCTGCAAACGTGCTGGGCTCCCGCTCCCCCGAAGCAGCAGAGGGTGTATTCTTTTACATTGTACCCCCGCTGGACCGAGATTTTCTTGATGGCATTTGCCATGTTTTCCACAGCCACGGAAAGGAAACCTTCGGCTACCTGTTCCGGCGTCTGGACGGAAACGGATGCAGAAACGGATGCAGAAACTGAAGTAGTATCCTCGGCCTGACCGGCACCGGTAGAACCGCTTCCGGCAGATTCAGCAGAGACCTGGTCTGCAAGTTCGGCAAATTTCCGTCTTACAACTTCCGCATCAAGGGGCTGGTCTGCGTCGGGCCCGAAGAGGCTCGGGAAAAATTCGGGCTGCAGTTTCCCGAGCATCAGGTTGCAGTCGGTAACCGTAAGGGGCCCTCCCTTCCTGTAGCACGCAGGCCCGGGCTCGGAACCTGCGGAGTCGGGCCCTACCCTGAACCTGCCTCCTTCGTAATGCAAAATCGAGCCGCCTCCGGCTGCAACCGTGTGGATCCGCATCATGGGAGAGCGCAGGCGGACCCCTGCAACCTCGGTCTCGAAACTGCGCTCGTACTCCCCGCTGTACTGGGCAACGTCCGTAGACGTCCCACCCATATCGAAACTGATGATCTTTTCGGCCCCGGCCATTGCAGAGGTTGCAACTGCTCCCACAATTCCCCCCGCAGGCCCGGAAAGGATGCAGTCCTTGCCCTGGAAAGCCACGGCATCGATAAGCCCGCCGCTGGACTGCATAAACATGAGCTTTGTTTTTGGTTTTGTTTCTTCTATGGCTCCATGTACTTCACTTTCCCCGTCTTCCAGGGTCTGCTGGACCATATCAACGTACCTGCGGAGCACGGGTGAAAGGTAAGCATCCACAACCGCAGTTTCCCCACGGCTGACAAGTTTTATGAGCGGGCTTGCCTGGTGTGATAGAGAGACCTGGGTAAATCCTATCTTCCGTGCAAGTTTTCCCAGCTCAAGCTCGTGGTCCGGGTGGCGGTAAGCGTGCATAAGGACAATTGCCGCCGAGCGTATGCCTGTATTAAAAGCATCCTCAAGCTCCCTTTTCGCAGCTTCGAGGTCAAGGGGTACGAGTTCTTTTCCGTCTGCTCCGCAGCGCCCGGAAACCTCAATCACCTTTTCGTAAAGCTGGTCAGGAAGTTCGATCTTCTGGGCAAAAATATCCGGGCGGTTCTGGTACCCTATCCAGAGGGCATCTCCGAATCCCCGGGTGATAAGAAGAACAGTGCGCTCTCCCTTTCTCTCAAGGAGAGCATTTGTGCCTACGGTTGTGCCCATCTTTATTGCTTCTATTTGCTCCGTGGGCAGGGGTGCATCTTTCGGCAGCCCAAGGACCTGTCGGATCCCGTGCATGGCTGCATCCTTATAGTGTGAAGGGTCATCCGAAAGGAGCTTGTGGGTAATCAGGTTTCCATCAGGGGAGCGGGCTACGATATCAGTAAACGTTCCGCCGCGGTCGATCCAGAACTGCCATCGGGTTTTGGGGGACATGTAGGGAATAATTGTAGAGGTGGTATTAATTATTAATCGGAAAATCTTGAGTGTAGCTCGGTTTGCATTGAATGCATAACTTATTTCAAAGAGATTACGAGAAAATTGTGTCTTTATGGGAAGATTAGAATCAAAGTTGCGCTGGCGCACCCCGCTGCAAGCAACGGGGTATGTTCGCGCCAGCGCTCTCGGTATAAGTGAATTATTCAAAATCAAGTAATTTCATTTGCTGATATGCTTCTTTTTCTTCTTGGTTTCCCTGATTTTCAACATAACTTTTTATGACGTCAGAAGTTGTTCCATCCCCCACCGTTCCAGTGTAACCTCCATCACTCCACAGTTCACCACCCCAAAGTTGTTTTTTAATCTCAGGATATTCCTTAAAGATTTGTCTTTCTGTAATACTTTTTATAATCTGCATCACTCTTGAAGGAGAATACTTTGGCTCAGCCCCAACAAAAAGATGTACATGATCACCATCAGTACCAATTGCATCAAATTCAAAATAGTACCTTTGACCGATTTCAAAGCATATTTTTTTCAAATAGTCGATGACATCTTTATCCAAAAGAAGTTTTTTACGGTACTTCATACAAAAAACCATGTGGTACCTTATTTTATAGACACAATGGTTTGCATGCCTAAGTTCCATTTACGTTACAAAGGTAGCCAAAAATATAAATCAGTTCGTAACAACGGTTCTCGGGGAAGTGTCCATCCCCGCAGCAAGCTGCGGGGTATTCGGCTGAAATAAAAAGAAAAAGCTTTTGGAGTTAAAGTGTGAAGAAACAGGATGAGAATTGAGAGTTTCCTGTAGCTAAGTACGTGATTTCTGTGGAGGAAGAGGTTCTATGGATTTCCATAGAGCGTCATCGATTTCATGGAATGACATAAAAATAAATTTATAATTTCAGCATGATATTACTTTTGGGATAGGCTCTACATGAAGTTTTTGGATAGGCTCAGTATTAAATTGAGATTCCTTTTTCAAAAGCGATAAGCTGCTATCCTCTATTTCAGCAAATCCCTTTCATAATTTTCTTACAACGGAACCCAATTTATGGTAATGTAAACTTTCTATATTATTTCCTTGGCCTTGATGCTAAAATGAGATTAAAATGATCATGTTCATTAAAAACTCCGTCTGGATTAATAAGCAAAAGAGTTTCATTAATGTCTTTTTTAAATTTTTCAATCTTATTGCCAAAATATTTAGGTGAGGCAAAGGAACTAGAAAACAACCACCCTATGATACTCTCAACAGTCCAGGTTCGAACAATTTCGACTTCTTTTGATTCAACAACACTAAAAGCTGAACGGCTAATTATATTCTCCCACGGTTCAGGTGATTCTTTGAAGGTTCCTTTCCCAGCACGACGTTCCTTGCCCAAATATTTTTGAACAACCTTTTTAACTGCATTTTGCCATTCTTCTTCGCCAGTCCAAAAACTTCCATCACTAATAATAGCTATTCCACCATCCTCGCTAATAAGGCTATCAAGATCTGTTAGCACTTTATTTTGATCCATCCAATGAAAAGCTCTACAAATAGTTACGAGTTTAAAAATTTCGAATTCATTTTTTCTCTTTATTAAATCTTCAGCATAACAATTTACTAAAACAATCTTTTGCTTTAAATTCATTCTTTCTAGTTCTCTTTTGGCTTGCTTTAACATCTCTAGGTCTGAATCTAAACAAACCATTTCATTGCATTTACCATTCATAGCAATTGCCATTTGGCAAGTGCCACATCCGATATCCAAAACTCTATCCACTGGTTTAATATCAAACTGTTCAATAATTATTTGAACTACCTCTTCTGGAACATTTGGCCTATATTTTGCATAATATTCATAAGTTCCACAAAACAATGTTGAATCGTATCCCATTTTTTCAACTCAATTATTATATGAGCCTATCCCAAAACCCACTTTTGTTTCCCTACACTAATGATTCATAACTACTTTCGTGATCAGTTGCCCATTTATTATTTTAAAATCGAAATTCAATGAAGTAACTTTGAGTTTTGGGATCAGCTCACTATAAATGCATTACTGATACCGATTTTCTATATTATACAACTAATTGCATAATAATAAGGAAACTCATTTTCAGACGTATCAAAATTATATACATAACACTTATAATAATAAGACTAAATAAGTGCCTATAAGAGTATCATAAATCA
Organism: Methanosarcina sp. KYL-1; assembly: GCF_024372725.1. Lineage (GTDB taxonomy): Archaea > Halobacteriota > Methanosarcinia > Methanosarcinales > Methanosarcinaceae > Methanosarcina. Next base: position 19,412 of record NZ_VOUA01000010.1, on the reverse strand, counting down.
ATCTATTGATGTGGTTTTTTCTCTCATAGAGACTTTGAAATAAATTATTAATAGTTGTTAGGAACATTCGTATTTCTTATGTGTTATATGTAGAAACGTTCGGATTTTGAAGTTACGAGAATACAAGTTTTACAAGAAAACCTAAATATTATTACAAATAGTCTGTTATATATTTTAAGAGTTAAATTCTTCTGGGATAAAACATCCTTTTGCTATCAGCAAAAAAGATATTAACGATCTCTCGCGAACCCTTCTTTGCTGACAACAAAAAGGATTTAATTATTTAACCAAATCGTAAGCCCATTCGATCCATTCACAGAGGCATTCTAAATCCTCTTTCTCGATGGTTGCACCGCACCAGATGCGCAAGCCCGAAGGAGCATCACGATAAGAACCGATGTCATAAGCAACTTTTTCTTTCTCAAGCGTTTTAATCAGTTCTTTAAGCTTTTCTTCGGATAAATCAACTTTAAAGCAGACACTGGTACCGGACCTTATCTCTTTTGTTTCCGCTAAGAAATGGATCCAGTTGTTTTTAGCAACAAATGCCTCAAAGACCGCCAGATTATCATTTGTCCGCTGGATAAGTTGTTTAAGCCCTCCGACAGACTCTGCCCACTTTAGTGTTGCCAGCCAATCTTCATTAGCAAGCATGGATGGGGTGTTAATAGTAGAGCCTTCAAAAATCTCCTTATTCAGCTTACCACCTTTGGTCAGTCGGAAAATCTTGGGCAACGGCCAGGCAGGGGTATAGCTTTCTAAGCGCTGAACAGCCCGCGGAGATAAAATCAGCATCCCGTGTGCACCTTCCCCACCTAAAACCTTCTGCCATGAGAATGTAATGACATCCAGTTTATGGTAGGGTATATCCATAGCAAATACAGCAGAGGTGGCATCGCAAAGTGTGAGCCCTTCCCGGTTATCAGGAATCCAGTCGCCGTTGGGCACTCTGACTCCGCTAGTAGTCCCATTCCAGACAAAGACGACATCATTCTTGAAATCGACCTGCTTTAAATCCGGTAATTTCCCGTATTCTGCCTCAAAAACTCGGGTATCTTTTAATTTTAACTGTTTAGTGATGTCGGTTGCCCATTCTTTACTGAAAGATTCCCAAACCAGAACATCAATCCCGCGGCACCCCAGCATGGACCACAAGCACATTTCAAAAGCGCCTGTATCGGAAGCGGGTACAATACCTACGAGATAATCATCAGGAAGTCCAAGCATATCTCTTGTTCTTTTAATTGCTTCAGCTAATTTTTCCTTGCCAGGTTTGCTCCGGTGTGACCGGCCAAAAGGTGTATCCTTCAGCTCTTCAACAGAATAACCTGGATGTTTGGCACAAGGCCCGGAAGAAAAACAGGGATTATTAGGAACTCGTGTTGGTTTCATTTTATCTTTTCCTTTTTGGTACTGTTATGTCTTAGGGGGATAAGAAATTTTCCAGTTACAGGCGAACATGTAATTGTAGCCGTCCCCGAAGACTTAACAGTGTACCTTTTATTTATCTTTTCGTGCTACTTTTACATGGTCAAAACCGATGTTCGTAGCCAACAAAAAAAGTGCCTGTATATTTCATAGTTTTTTGCATTTGTTTTATTGCATTTGATGAAAGGTAATCGACCAATTAACCTGTATCTTCCTTTTTTTATTCTTTTTCTCCAGGTTCCCAATACTGGTTTTTTGGAAAAAATTTAGACATTGTCGGGGCGAAATAAATCACCATGCAAAAGTACCCGGGGATTATTTTCGATGCCGTTTCCAGGCGGCAGTTCAAAGGCGAGATTACCGTTGAAGACTGGAAGATCCTGCGTGTCGAAGAAAAGGAACACGATCATGAGCAGTACATCCTGCCCGGGCTTGTGGACGCCCATGTGCATATAGAAAGCTCCATGACTGTGCCTTCGGTTTTTGCCCGGATGGCTGTTGCAAAAGGGACGGTTGCCGTGGTCAGCGATCCTCATGAGATTGCAAACGTCATGGGAGAAGAGGGTATTGACTATATTTTAGCCTTTTTTCCTTTCAGTCTTTTCCCTCTTTTGTCCTTTTCAGCTGTTTCACTCTTTTGCCTTTTCCTGCCTTTCAGTCTTACCTTCAGTCTTACCTTCAGTCTTTTCTGTCCTTTTCAACAACTTTCAAAACATCGACATTCGACGCCGTCTGCACAAGCATATACTGCTTGCTCACAGAAGCCGTAGCCTCTGCAGCAGTTTCCATGCAGAGCATCAGGATTTTTACTGCGTCCTGGAAATTGCTTTTTTTCGTCCAGTTGTCCTTGAAGCATTTGTTGGCTACCTGTTTGGTGAAGTCGTTTCCGAAAGCTATGAAGTTGCTCCCCTTTCCCTGTGCAGTCAGGGTCACTTCGGAGTCTTTGAGCTCGGCAATGGCATAATTACCCGCAACCGCATACAGCCTCCTTTTCCTGACAACGCCCCCCTCGACTGAGGAAACTTCACCCACCAGAACCCCTTCCCGCCCCTCGATCTTGTTCTTGTCGTCCCTGACCGTTATTTTGACCCCGAGCACCTCTGCCTTTTTTCCCAGCTCCTCATCACTGACGATTGCCCCGCTGTAGAGCTCCTTTTCGAGTTTTTCCCGGTCGTCCTTTTCTCCCTCAAAGGTGATTTCACGCATGTCTCCGGCCATGACTGCGCCGTTTTTTCCGATAAAAACGATTACGAGGCTCATATTTCATCCGTCCTTAAATCCTGATACATTTTCAATTTCCATATGATAAATACCTATCAATTAAATTCAGCATGAATCCCTCATTCAACCTGCTTAAATTTGTCAATCATCCGCCAAAACCATATATGCTAAAAAAGATAGTAGATTTGGGGTAAACTGGAAGGGAGAGTTAAACTGAAAAAAGTCAGAAATTATCTTGTATGAACTTTCTGACTATTCGTATCCGAACTATCTGAACCGTCCTTTATCTGAACTATCCGTTTTTCAAAAGGAGGGATTAAACTGGACAAGGTCAGAAGAATACAAAAAATCCTGAAAAGCATGCCCGGCAGAGTTGCGCCAGCAGAGTTGCGCCAGCAGAGTTGCGCCAGCAGAGTTGCGGCTCTGCAGTGCGCTGTCCGTTTCGCTGCGCTCAAGCGGACTTATCATTTTCGTATTATCCACGTACCTGAACTATCCTGTATCTGAACTATCATCCTGTATCTGAACTATCCGTTTTTCAAAAGGAGGGATTAAACTGGACAAGGTCAGAAGAATACAAAAAATCCTGAAAAGCATGCCTACTATTGAGGGTGCTGGGGTTCACCTTAAGCGTGCTTTCGGGTTTAATCAGGTCCCGGAGCTTGACCCGTTTTTGCTTCTGGATGATTTTCACTCGAAAAAGCCGGAGGAATATTTGATGGGTTTTCCCTGGCACCCTCACAGGGGGATTGAGACGATCACGTATGTCCTGCACGGGGAGGTTGAGCATGGGGACAGCATGGGAAACAGCGGCGTCATCGAGGCGGGGGATGTGCAGTGGATGACTGCAGGGAGCGGGATAATCCACCAGGAGATGCCAAAGGGAGAGAAGAGCGGGCTTATGTGGGGCTTTCAGCTCTGGGCCAACCTTCCGGCTTCCCATAAGATGATGGAGCCGCGCTACCAGGAAATCAAAAGCAACCGGATACCTGAGATTTTCATGGGAAAGGGGCTGAAGGTCAGGGTCATCTGCGGTGAAGTGCTGGGAATGGAAGGGCCTGTGCGGGAAATCGTTACCAGCCCCGAATACCTGGACGTAACCGTGCCGGTTGGAGAAACTTTTTCCCACCTCACGGTCCCGGGCCATACTGTCTTTGCATACGTGATCGAGGGCAGGGGCTACTTTGACCGGGAGCGGGACCCCTATGCCTTTGAGGTTGGAGGTGGCAGGTATTTCGACCTTACGGAGGAGTGCCTGGTAGGCCCTGAGAACCTGGTCCTCTACGGGGACGGGGATACGGTCGAGGTGACTGCAGGAGATAGGAATGTGAGGTTCCTCCTGGTTTCCGGAAAGCCCATCGGAGAGCCTGTTGCCTGGTACGGGCCAATCGTCATGAACACGCAGGAAGAGTTGAGGGTGGCTTTTGAGGAGTACAATAAAGGGACGTTTATAAAGCACCCCGGACGATTATGAAATGAAACGCATTTCAATAACCGTAAACGGTAAGCGTTGCGAATCTGTTGAAAAAGGTACCGTTAAAGATGCTCTCGAATCCGCAGGCTTAAAATTCGGGATCTTCCCCGGAGAAGGGGACCTTCAGGCCCCCTGCGGGACCGGAGGCTGCCATACCTGCATGGTCCTGCAAAACAAAGAGCCTGTAAGGGCCTGCGTGACCCCTGTTGAAGATGAGGGGGTGATAGAAACAGAACTCCCGGCAGGTTTCGTGCCTCTCCGGATAATCCACGGCCCCTCTCCTCATTCTGTCGGAGGAAAAGCCACGCCCTGGTGGCTGAAAGCCAGGCCCGGAGGCTATATCGAAGTTGCTATCTGGGCCGCAGGCTGCAACCTCCGCTGTCCCCAGTGCCAGAATTATGCAATCACCTGTGACAGCAAAAGCCGCCCCAAAACCCCGCAAGAGGCGGCCCGGCTCATCACCTCTGCCAGGCAGCTCTACGGCGTGGACAGGATGGCTATCTCGGGTGGGGAGCCGACCCTGAACCGGCCGTGGCTAACCGAATACTTCAAAGAACTTAAACGCCTGAACCCTGACGGACAGGCAAGGCTGCACCTGGACAGCAACGGGACCATCCTCACCCCGGACTATATCGACGAGCTGGTGCTCAAGTGCGGGGTAACCGATATAGGAATCGAGCCAAAAGGGGTGCGGAAGGAGACTTTCATGGAGATTACCGGGATGGGGGACGAAAAACTGGTGGAAAGGTACATGCAGACCCAGTGGGAGGGGATCTACCATATCCTGCAAAACTACAGGGACAGGGTTTTCCTGGGGGTCGGTTTTCCGTACAACCGGGCGTTTATGAAAATGGACGAGGTATCCGAATTCGGGAAAAAGCTTTCCGGACTCGACCCTGAGGTGCAGGTCTGCGTGCTTGACTATTTCCCTGCTTTCAGGAGAAAAGACCTGAAGCGGCCGGACGTGGACGAGATGCTTGAAGTAAAAGAAGCACTGCACGAGGCAGGACTCCGGACAGTACTGGTGCAGACATCCAGAGGGCACTTCGGACCCTGAATGCAGGTTTGATTGAAGAAAGTTTGATTGAAAGACTTGTTCGAAGAAAAGTTTGATTGATAAAAGTTTGCCGTGGCAACATTAAAGCCCAAAATCCCTTAAAAAGGACACAAAGTCCTCATATTTTTCCAGAAACGCCCTTCCTTTAGGGGTCAATGAGTATACTTTTCTTTTCCCTTTATAGTCATTTAATTCGACCAGTTCTTTGGCTTCCAGTTCTCCCAGGTATTCTTCAAACATCTGGTAGGAGAGGTTGGAGAACCTCAGAAGTTTTGTTGGACTGATAGTGCTGTTGGAGTCGCGGATAACCGTGAGGATATCCCTTATAATTTCCAGCCGGCTTCGCTTTTGAAACGGCTTCATTTCAGTAGAATGCGGCTCCATTTTCTTATTCCTTTAAGGATTATTACGTAGGCAAGAAGAGTCAGGAAGTCAAAGGCATACCCTATTAATTCCGACCCTTTCTCAATTATGATTGAAAAATTTCCCAGGAAACCCAGGGTAAAGATCAGGATCAGGCCCAGGTAGTAGGGGTGGGTTATAGGCTTTGTTTCTCCTCCCGAGCGCATGTTTGACCTGATAAGGAGCAGGATAAGGACAAAAACCACAGCCTTATACCCCAGGGCAATATAATCTCCGGCAAATACCGAGACCAGGAGATAGACGACCACGTCCATCAGTACGAGCAGCATTACGGAGATGAAAAACAGGGCTTTGAGGGTCTTTTTCCTGACAGTCCCCTCAACCAGTTTCCACACTATGGAAGAAAGCAGGTTTGCTTTGGCAAACCAGAGACTTAACCCGGTGAAGAAGAAGAAAGGCAAAAGGACCACAGCCATGAGATACAGGCCTGCAGGGACTGAAGATTTTGCCAGCAGGAGAGAAAGAGTCATTGAAGCCAGGAAAACATTTGCAAACCCGTAGAAAAGGAAGGCGTTTTTGAAATATTTAAGCCCTTCGTACTCCATAAATGAGTAGATTTTCGAGACCTCCCGGTAGATCTGCAGGGCGAGGACCGCCATCAAGGAATATACGAAAAGGCTGAATGCAAGCTCGGGTATGCTGGTCGATGCTGCAGCTTCCGAGGCGAGATTAATGAATTCTTCGCTAAAGGTTGCATTAAACGCCCCGAGGGTCATGGGTACGTCCATTAAGCCGGAAATATATATATTTTTTGGAAAAAGTGGAGGTAAACTAGATTTTAGTACTACCTTATGTTTTTATATAAGTACCCCCTTTAAAGAATGCCTTGAAAGTTTCCCGGGGAAGAGAAGTCCGGTTCAGCAGGAATTACGGAACGGTTAGGGGGACATCAGGATAAAAATTTATTAAATTTCATGAGTATTCCTTGTAATAGCGGAGGTATAATTTGTCTTTATTAATTATCAGTTTAGGAATCTTCAGTTTTATATCCCTTCTATGGGTGACCTATAACATCCTGACGCAGAAAAAAAGCCTCAGCAATATGCTGATGACCATCTGGATAATAGCTGCGATAATTTCAGGAGTCCTGTATGCGATCGCCTTCTATTTTTTCGGGAGAAGGCAAAATAAAGCAAATTATTAAAGTCCGGAAAAGTAATTTTTGAAGTGTGCTGAGCATTTTTCAGGCCTAATTCTTTTTTGCAGTCTGCGGCTGCCTTTCTGATTGAGTCCTCATATTTTTTTCTGACCGCCTTCTTTTCAATAATTAGGATCTCCTTTTTGGTGTCCCAACACATATTTCAGTCACCGGAATGCCCTATTTATTCATTCCAATGTATTTTCCCGGATTCCAATGTATTTTTCCAGCCATCTTGCTATTCGGGTAACCCCCAATGATTGACCCTGGTAACACTTCCCCTGACCCCGGAAACCGTTTATCAGTCCAGGTGTTGTAGGATCCCCCGCCAGCTTGCCTGGCGGCGCCTCCCTTAAAGAAATAAAAAAGCTAGAATTCAGAATATATGAAAAATAGAGGTAAACTATATTTTTCAACTACAGTCTTTTTTTATATAAGTAGAGATTTCAGGGGCATGTAGAAAATCCGCGGGACTTTTGGAAAAGTCCCACCAGACATAACAAAATAATTAATGAGCGTAATAAAGTAAATTTTCAGGTGGCTATATGCGAGAAATTAGTTTCACAGATGCTTTCAAATATCCGTTCAGGAGACCTAAAAGGCTTTTATATGTCCTCTGGATGCTTTTTCCGGTGTTCGGATGGTTTGCCCTATTCGGATATATTATAAGAATAAATAACGAGTTTGTAGAGGGAAAATACGAAGGGCTTCCCCAGCTTCATTTCATGGAAGACCTTAAACTCGGGTTCTGGATGCTCCTGAAATCAATACCCTTCTCTATAGTGTACTGTATTCCGGTAGTCCTGGCCACTTTCTATGATGAGACTGCAGCCAACATTCTGAGTTTCGTATTATCGTTCTTTGTGCTTCCGGTTCTTACAGTCAACTTCTACAGGAAACAGACCGTAGAGTCATTATTTGAGTTTTCCAAACTCAAATACGTCATGAACAATTTAGGAGACTACCTGTTTGTAATGATAAAGCAGTATGTGCTAATCTTTATATTCTTGATACTCTCCATCGTCCTCGTAGGCATACCCGCCATATATTTCGCAGGCACGATCTTTGCCGCAAATTTCTACGGCCGGGTAGTAGAAAAGAATACGGCCGGGTTCTGTAAAACGGATCAGGTTCTGTAAAAAGGCAGATCCCTGAAAAAAACCATTCGCCGTGAAGTTCAATGATTTCGTGCCAAAATTTTTTGGCCGGAATCTTTTTTTATTCCGGGTTTACAGCGCACTCAAGAAGTTTCCGGAAAGAAAATCCTCTCTCGATGTTTTACCGAATATTTGCACCGGTTAAGAGAACTCAATTTGTACCGCTTAAAGGAACATTATTTGCTTACGATCAAGATGGCCTGATTTTTTCGGAAAAGGAACGTTTCTGCAAATGACGGAGGTATCTACATGTCTGCACCAAATATCATTTTCAAGATGCTGGGCACGCTTGGCGCCTTCAGCCTGGGAACCCGCAACCTCGCTGCATTGGGCAGCCCCTTCGAAGCCATTTCCGGGGTAATCGTCCTTTTCTGTCTTCTATGTATAATCCATGACCTTTCAAAATATAACAAGGAACCAGGCCCCTGGAAGAAGCTCTTCTGGATATCCGCTGCACTTGTTTTCGGGCTTCTGGGAGTCTTTACATATTATCTGTTCGGAAGAAAACAGGCTGAAGCAAACTTTCAAAATTAAACGGGTTGATTTCCGGAATTGCAATGTTTATGAAAAATAGAGGCAAACTAGATTTTTCAACTACAGACTATTTTTATGTAAGTAGGACTTAAGGGTGTGTATATGGAAAATACGCTGATCACCTTCAGAAACGTCTGGAAGATTTACCAGATGGGAGAAGTCGATGTAAATGCCCTGAAGGGCGTGAGCGTGGAGTTCGGGAAAGGAGAATTTGCCGCAATTATCGGTCCTTCCGGGAGCGGCAAGTCCACTATGATGAACCTCGTGGGCTGCCTGGATGTCCCGTCGAAGGGAGAAATCTTCCTGAAGTCCAGAAACATAGCCCGCCTGGAGGAATCGGACCTCGCGGCCCTGAGGGGAAAAACCATAGGCTTTGTTTTCCAGCAGTATAACCTGATCCCGGGGATGACTGCACTTGAAAACGTGCTTTTGCCCCTGGAAATTCAGGAAGTTGACGATGCAGCTGCCGAAAAGAGGGCAAAGGCGCTCCTGGGCCTTGTAGGCCTTTCCGACAAGATACAGCACAGGCCTTCCCAGCTTTCGGGAGGGCAGCAGCAGAGGGTCTCGATTGCCCGGGCCCTTGCTTGCAACCCTGAAATCATCCTTGCCGACGAGCCCACCGGAGCCCTGGACAGCGTTACGGGAAAAGAAGTAATGGGAACTCTCTACAGGCTGTGGAAGGAAAAAGGAAAAACAGTAATCATTGTCACCCACGACACTCACCTCGCACAGTATGCCAGCAGGCACATCGAGCTGAAGGACGGGGAAATAATCCGGGACGAGCCGAATCTCAACCAGCTCAAGCCGGAAATTTAAGGAAAGATGAAAATGACTCTTAAAAAAATACCTGGCGAACAGACTTTTAACACTTTTAGGATTTTTAACAGACAGGCTTCCGGAAAGCAGGTACATGGCCCCTTTTTTGGCAGGCAGCTTCCCGGGAAGCAAATATTCGGGCTTTTTCTTGTACTGTTAATAGGCCTCTCCCTATTCAGTTCTCCGGGCCTTGCTGCTCTTCCTGAAACTCTGGACAATGGACTGACAATCGACCTGCTCAACCAGGACCCTGACCCGGTAAAACCCGGGGAAGTTCTTGAAATCAGGCTCTCGATCCAGAATACCGGGTATGAGGAACAGGAAAACTGCGTAGTGAAAATAGAGCCAGTTTATCCTTTCAGGGCTCTCCCTGGAGAAGAACTTTCAAAAAACATAGGGACTCTGGGAAAACGCTATGAGGACGAACGTGGAAAAGTCGTGAAATTCAAGTTAGGGGTCGAAAACGACGTAAATGAAGGAAAATACCCCCTTAAAGTATACCTCTACAGCAAGGGCAGCGCAAAAAATAATCCCCTTACAAAAGACCTTATAATCGACGTTGACAGCGAGTCAAACGCGGAAATCGAGTTCATAAGCGTTGAGAAACTGGTGCCGGGGAAAAAGACGGACCTCACTTTCGGGATCAAGAACGTGGGCAATTCCCCCCTGAAAAATGCAATGTTTTCCTGGGAATGCACAAACGACCTGATCCTGCCTGTCGGCTCAAGCAACGTCAAGCACATCAACCTGATCGATATGGGGGAGACCGCAAACGTCAGTTTTGATGTCCTGACCAACGTCAATACAAAGCCCGGGCTGTATAAACTGGACATGGTCCTGACCTACGACGACATCGAAGAACTCCAGACCATTACCGAAGCAGGCACCGTGGAAAACCAGAAGCGAAAGGAGATCAAAAGCAAAGCCGGGATCTATATCGGAGGCACAACGGACTTTGACATCGCCTTTATGGAGAGGAGCCCGACGGGAGCCTACACCTTTTCGGTTTCGAACATAGGAAACAACGGTGCAAACTCGGTCAAGATTTCCGTACCTGCGCAGGCTAACTGGAGCGTCACTGACGGGTCCAATTCCGTAATACTCGGAAACCTGCAAAAAGGAGACTACACGGTTGCCGACTTCAACCTCATGTCCGCAGAAATCGGGGAAGACCTGCCCATTAAATTTGAAATCAGCTACACTTCCAGTGACGGCATGAGGCAGGTCGAGGAAAAGGAGCTGAACCTTTATGCTTCACCTTTCACCATCCCCACAGAATCAAAACAGCCTGGGGAAAATAACGGTTCCGGCTTCCTTTCATACAAACTGTTGTTGCTGGTCCTTGCAGGAGCCGCAGCTGTCCTGATTTACAAAAGGCAGCAGAAAAAGAAGACAGGGAGAAGGGAAATGGATGAAGGTGAGATGGGCGAAGAGGAAATGAACGAAAGGCAGACGGAAGAGTAAACTCGGATGAGCCTGACTAAAAACCGTGCGAACCTGAGAAACACAGAGCCTGCGCAAACCGGAAAAGACCGAAACCTGTGGTGCCATGAAACCTGCAAAGATTTTGAAAATAGCCCTGAACATGGTGAAAGCCAATAAGCTGCGGAGCTGGCTGACCATCATAGGAGTGATAATAGGCATTGCCTCGGTAATGGCCATTGTCACGACAGGGGAGTATTTCCAGGAACAGGTTACTGAAACCCTGGAGAGCCTGGGAGGCGATACGATTACGATCGTTGCTTCCTATCCTTTTGATTCTGTAGAGATGGATTTCGATGAGTCAGGTGAACCTGTCGTATCGGAAGAACCTGTAGAGATACAAAACCCGGAGCTTACGAAGACAGACGTGCTGGCCATCCAGCGCATCCCCGCAGTTGAATACGTCAATGTAAATGTCGAAACCGGGGTTGATATGAAATATGGAGGAGAGCAGACCTCGATCTGGGTTAAGGGTGTGGACCCGAGGGTCTGGCCTGATATCACGAAGAAGAAAATTGGCGAAGGAAGGATGCTTGAGCCCGGGGACAGGGCTGTTGTGGTTATTTCCGACGAACTTGCAAATGAGGCCTTCGAACGGAAAATCCGGCTTAACCAGATGGTCCTCTTGAACGGAAAATCCTACCGTGTAGTCGGGATCCTGGCAAAAGACGACGGCCTGCTAGGGGGCCTGGGCGGCTTATTCGGAAGCAGCGTATATATGCCTTACGAAGAGGTCTACTCTTTTAAGCAGGGGGAGGAAAGCCTGTTCGAAATGGAGAAGGATGTCTACGACTCCATCGAGGTAAAATTGCACAGTTGGGCCGACCACGAAGCCGCCCTTGAAGAAATCGAGCGCAGGCTGAGGCTTTCCAGGAGGGTGGACGAAAAGACCCAGGACTTCTACGTGAGCTCCCCAAAAGAGGCAATAGAAAGCACCGGGAAACTGATCGACGGGCTCACAGCCTTCCTGGCCTTCATTGCAGGGATTTCTCTCCTTGTGGGTTCAACAGGCATTGCAAACACCATGTTCACTTCAGTCCTGGAAAAGACAAAAGAGATAGGGATCATGAAAGCCATCGGTGCGAAAAACAGGGACATCCTCCTGATTTTCCTCTGCAATGCTGCCATGATCGGACTTGTAGGGGGAATCATAGGCATTCTCCTGGGAACTGCAGCCGTGCAGTTAATCCTGTTCCTGGTCTCGATGAAAATGCAAACCCCCTTTGAGTTCACCCTCAGCATAAAAGGGACCCTTGTAGCAACCCTCGTGTCCATAATCGTGGGGCTGATCGCGGGCCTTGTGCCAGCAAAGAATGCGTCGGAACTGAAGCCTGTGGACGCTTTGAGGTACGAGTAAAAAGGTCGAGTAAAAAGGTCGAGTAGCTCCGTAGAAATCCTGTTGTATTGTGGAAAAGGTCATAGGGTTGTTGTCGTTTTTGACCCGGGCTAAAGCCTGTTGTTGTCTTTATATTGTTCCCGGGGCTCTCACCGCCCGCCTCAGCGGGCGGCCTTTTCCGAATTCACTGAGATAAATTGCTTGCAAAAAAAACTGATGCAAAGAACTGGTAAAAAAGCCCTTCACTCTGCTTTTCCATCCTGCTTTCTACGTCCTGCTCTCAACATTATGCTTTTGGCATCCTGCCAGGGAAAATCAAGGCATTAAAATCCGATACGGAAATTCACAAAAATTTTTCGCTGTCAGAGCGTATCGCTGTCATGGCGTATTATACTGTTTTTCAAGATGAAACTTTTAATCATCCTGCTGTATCTTTACTTCCATCTGAATGACTTTTTTGATCATCCTGCTGTATCCATTCAGTTATCAGAATGACCTTTTAAGTTATGTAACTGTATTATATCAGTTATCAGAATGACCTTTTAAGTCATGTAACTGTATTATATCAGTTATCAGAATGATCTTTTAAGTCATGTATTATATCAGTTACCAGAATGACATTTTAGCTGTCCAGTGGTATTTTTCAGTAACTTCAACTCCATTTTTTTCGTCATTTGAATATACTTTATGGAAAAAGCCGGTCGTCTTCGACGACCGGTGAGAGCGCAGGTACCTGAAAAGCAGATTGGAAAAAGGTTTTTAGGGTTAGATGAAAGGGGAATTACAGTTGTCCTTTCCGGATTAAAGGGAGTAAAAAAATAGAAAATGAAAAAGAGGAAACCTGCGGAGCAGGATTAATTCTTCGGGATTTACTCTTCTATTATATCCATCACATCAAGCCTCATCGTCGGAGGAACTTCTTTTTCCGGGACCCCGACTCTTATGAGCATCTGGATTGTTTCCCCTTCCCTGGCATATTCTTCATGAAACTCCTTATATAGTCCAGCCATTTCAGGGTACTCTTCAGTGGCCTGGCTCAGGGGCTGCATGGCATATCCCATGTCTGCGGCCGTGAGCAGGAAGCGGCTGTAGAGAATGCCTGTTTCAACCTGGACCGTTCGGCTGTTGCCTTCAGTTATTATCAGGGCATATGCGGGAGTGTTTTCTACGGCAGATTCAGTCTGGCTGAGGAAGGAATCCTTTGAGGCTTCAGGGCTGTTCATGGAGGGGAAAAGGGATAGGAGTCCCTGGAGTACATGGACTTTGAGGGGCGAAAGCCCCTGCCCTTCCAGGGTGAAGCCGTAGCGAAACTCGTTCTTTTCCCATTCGTTAGGGCGGAACAGCTCAGAGCCTTCTTTCTGGACACCGGAATTCCCAGCTTCCACCTCTGCCGCCCGAAGGGCGATGTCCCCGAGCTTTTCAACGTCCTCAGCTTCCTGGAAAATGACTATGGTGACGTTTTCCGTGCTCAGGGCTTCGAGTTTCTCAACGTCTTCCTGCAGCAGCTTTGTTTCCCTGTAAGGGACCCTGTAAGTGTCAGGGATAAACATCGCATCATAGAGAAGAGAGGTTTCGAGACCGAGCTCTCCGTTTCCGCTTTCATTCGTTTCGTTTTCCCCGGGCTTTTCCTTCAGGCTTACCCTGGCAACCGGCTTGCTCCCAAGGTTTTCCGCACTGCCCTCAGGCCCGTATTCCCCGTCAGGGAAAAGTCCGATATCGGCTTCATACCCGAGCTCTTCAGCAGCGATCCTTACGTACTCAAGGAAAGTCCCCTGGCTGATGGTCACCTGCCTGCCCGGAGGATCTGCTTTCGGGCTCAGCCTGTCCGTATTCACATACAGGAGTAAACTGTCTTCATCTTCCAGGACTACTTTCCAGGACTGGAGGTTGTGGGAATTCGGAGCAAGCACCCCGTGGGCAAACACCTGAACCCTCGGGTCCTCAAACTGCTCATGATAGTCTTTATTCCAGGGCTCAAGATAATTTTTCGGAAGAAACGCCCCGTCTGCTATAAGCACTGCAAATGCTCCTGCAACAAGCAACCCGATCAGTACAATTCCGGCTTTCTGCCAGGTTATCACTGCCAGGCTACCACCATCCCGTTCAATGAAGCAACGAAGGCGAATACGGTATATGGAAATGTAATCAACTCTTATCCTCCTGATCCAGAAAATAACATATTTCAAAACAATTCTGCCTTTCACTATAATAAAATATCTTATTTCAAAAAATCCCTGATAAGAAGAGCAAGTAAGAGAATAGTTTCATGCAGATTCGTCAATCAGAACGCGAACCGGAGTTACAATCAACGGGATACTAATATATATAGGTGAGATTATATGGACGAGAATTATATATAAAACAGTTCATAAAAACTTTATAAGCACTTCATAAAACATTTCATGCTAGATTACTTCTATAAAGGGATAAGATAAGGGATAAGATGATGGACGTTCAAGACAGTTCTTAGTTTACTATTCAGTTTCTTAACAGTTTTCTTGAGGGACTCTGCATAGTTGACAGCAGAGGAAGAATTGAGGCTGTTAATGACCTTTTTTACGATGCTACCCAATGGGAAAATAAAGATCTGTTAGGAGAACAGTTCAATGAACTACCGGTTTTGGATGGGGACGGAACTGCGGTTAAACTTTTTGATTGGGTAAAACGGGACTTTGCTGAATATTTAGAGGCAAACACTGTCACAACTGGAAACTCAAGAAAAAAGGTGACATTTAGCTCCAAAAAGATAAAGCTTGGAGAAGAGCTGAAATATTGCGTTTTTGTGAGAGAAGTTTTTGAAAGAGAACAGGACCAGAAAGAAAGTAAAAGCAGAAGCCCAACAATAGAAGAAATATGCAATTGCCCGGTATTCGTGCAGTTCCCGATAGGCATGGCCCTCGTAGGAACGGACGGCAAATGGCTCAAGGTAAATTCCACACTATGTGGGATTCTGGGATATTCCGAAGCCGAGCTTCTGCAGCTGGATTTCCAATCCCTCACCCACCCTGATGATCTTGGCCCGAACTCCAATCTCTTTAATGAAATCCTTAAAGAATCTGCAGGGGTCTATCAGACCGAAAAACGCTACATAAAAAAAGACGGGGTACCTATCTGGACAAGGGTCTCAACCTTTCTCTCCAGAGACTATGAGAACAGGCCCCTATTTTTTGTTTCCCTTATTGAAGATATAGACGCGCAAAAAAAATCAGTACTTGCCCTGAAAGAATCCCGGGAAAGGCTAAAAACGATATTCGAAAATGCCAGCGAATGTATCACCATCAATGAACCCGACGGCTGTTTTCTGGAAGTAAATAAGATGATGTGCGAGGTTATGGGTTATTCCAGAGACGAACTGCTGAAAATGAAGCCTTATGAGATCGTTGCTCCCGAATTCGCCACCCATTTAACCCCAGACTTCGCTGAACTGCTGGAGAGGAAACATGCAACCTTTGAGCTTACCGTTACTCGCAAAGACGGGATGCCCATTCCGACTGAGTTGAAAGTGCAGCTTATTGATTACGGGGAAAAGAAAGCCGTACTTACGATCGCCCAAGACATGAGTGAGCGCAAGCAAGCTGAAGAAGCCCTTCATAACCAGATACGGTTTTTGGAAACCCTGCTTAATACTATCCCTGCTCCTGTTTTTTACAAAGACATGGAAGGAAGGTACCAGGGCTGCAATGAGCTCTTTGCCAGCAAGATTGCAGCTCTTCCGAAAGAGCAGCTCATAGGCCGTACCGTAGGAGAACTTCCCAAATCGTTCACAAAGAAAACGGTTTGTCTTCACCGAAAAAAAGACCTCGAACTACTCAGAAATGGAGGATTGCAGTTATATGAAAGCAAGGTTGTATGTGGAACTGGAGAGCCACGAGATTTTCTCTTCAGTAAGGCAGCATACGGGGACGCATCTGGGAAGGTCGTGGGGATAACTGGAGTGATGCTGGACATAACCGAGCGCAAAAAAGCCGAAGAGGACCTCTTAAACCAGGTCCAGTTTTTGAAAAACCTGCTCAATGCTGTCCCGGCCCCCGTTTTTTACAAGGATGTAAAAGGAAGGTACCAGGGCTGTAATGAGCGCTTTGGCAGAGAAATCCTGGGCCTACCGGAAGAACTCATTATTGGCCGTACCGTCCATGAACTTTCGGAATTAATCCCTAAAAAAATGGCTTCTCTTTACGGGAAAAAGGACCTTGAGCTCCTTGAGACAGGAGGAGCACAGTTGTATGAGGGTAAGGCCCTGTGTGCGGACAGGAAGGTACGGGACTTTCTTTTCAGTAAGACCACATACGGAAACGCGTCAGGTGAAGTTATAGGGATTATTGGGGTGATGCTGGATATAACCAAGCGCAAACAGATGGAAAAAAACCTAAAAGTCACGAATACTGCTGTAGAATCCTCAATTAACGCTATGGCTTTTACTAACTTAAAAGGGCGGTTGACTTATGTGAACCCTTCTTTCCTGAAATTGTGGGGATATGAGGACGCGAAAGAGCTACTAAGGAACAGCAGTAAGTGCCTGTGGGAAAATCAGAGGAAAGCTTCAGTAGCTTTCTGGAGGTTGCATTCCGAAGGGAAATGGGAGGGAGACCTGGTTGGAAAGAGAAAAGATAACACTTTATTTGATGTCCACATATCGGCAAACCTGCTATATGATGAAAAAGGCCGCAAAATCGGGATGATGGGGTCCTTTTTAGATGTAACTCAACAGAGAAAAGCAGAAGCAGCTTTGATTGAAGCTAAGCTAAATGCTGATGCTGCCAACCGTGCCAAGAGTGAATTTTTGGCCACCATGAGCCACGAACTGAGGACTCCGTTAAACGCTGTAATAGGCTTTTCGGATATCCTGCTCAGCCAGAACTTCGGCCGCTTGAATGAAAAGCAGTTGAGGTATTCCAACAATATCCTGAAGAGCGGAAAGCACCTCTTAAAATTAATAAATGACATCCTCGATCTCTCGAAGGTTGAAGCAGGAGTGACGGAACTTCACCTTGAGGAATTTTCCCTGTCAGATGCAGTAAATGAAGTAAGGACGATGCTTATGCCCCGTTCATCTCAGAAAAATATCAGGATTATGACCCAAATTGGCCCGGGAAAAACTAAAGTGGTAGCTGATAAGACCAGGTTTAACCAGATATTGTACAACCTTGTAGGCAACGCCTTAAAGTTCACACCTGAAGGAAGCATGATTATTATCTCTGTTCAAATGACAGAGGACAAATTCCAGATCAGTGTTGCAGACCAGGGAAAGGGAATTCCGCAAGCAGAACAGCAAAGGATCTTCCAGCCCTTCGTGCAGCTCGAAAAGTTTGAATCGAGGGAGCAAGCGGGGGCCGGCCTTGGCCTTGCTCTTGTCAAACGTTTTGTGGAGATGCATGGCGGAGATATCTGGGTGGAATCCGAAGCTGGAAAAGGGAGCACCTTTAAGTTCACCATCCCTGTGGAAGATGAAAAGACAAACAAAGGACAAACGGTTTGCAAGAGCAGCATATTTTTACCTTAAGGCCGATCTTAACATCGGTGTCCTGAAAATGAAGAACATCACCCGGAAGAAAGTAATCCTCAGGATCTACGGCTGCCTCATGGAAGCATACGGCCCCCAGGGCTGGTGGCCCCTTACAGACCTGCATGCCAGCGGCGGGACAAACCCCACAAAAACCGGCTCTGTCCAGGGATATCACCCCGGCAACTATAGTTATCCGAAAACCGGAAACCAGCAGTTCGAGATAATCTGCGGAGCCCTGCTCACCCAGAACACAAGCTGGCCCCAGGTCGAAACAGCTCTCCTCAACCTGAAGGGCTTAAATGCCCTCTCCCCGGAAGGAATCCTTACCCTTGACCCGGAAACCCTAAAAGAAGCTATCAAACCTGCAGGCTATTACAACCAGAAAGCTGGGCGCCTCATAACCCTTGCAGGCTGGTTTTCAGACCTGGTGGAAAAAAACCCTGATAAAAACCCCACTCGGGAAGAGCTCCTCTCCTTAAAAGGCGTCGGTCCCGAAACCGCCGATTCGATCCTCCTCTATGCCTTCAAGCAGCCTTCCTTTGTCGTTGATGCATACACGCGGAGGATAACCGTCAATTTAGGCCTTATTGACGAGAAAGCAAAGTACGATGAAATCAAAGCCCTCTTTGAGAAAAACCTGCCCCTGGAAGTGCCCCTATACCAGGAATACCACGCCCTGCTGGTTGAGCATGCCAAGAGGCATTATAAGAAGAAAGGGATGTATGGGGGATGCCCGCTTCTGGATCTTGTCCGGGACTGAACTGGCG
Organism: Methanosarcina sp. KYL-1; assembly: GCF_024372725.1. Lineage (GTDB taxonomy): Archaea > Halobacteriota > Methanosarcinia > Methanosarcinales > Methanosarcinaceae > Methanosarcina. Next base: position 1,076 of record NZ_VOUA01000010.1, on the reverse strand, counting down.
TCGGCAAAAGGAAGCTATCCTTGAAAACCGTAGGTGAAGTTACCTGAGGTAAAATTACATTGGGCGGGTTACCTGAATATGATGTCGGATGGCTTTGAAGATATGGGAACAAACGGGAGTTCAACCGGCTGCTAACTCACGGGCTCGGAATTATGAACATAAGCATTTTGGTAATCCAGATTCCCATGCCGATCAATAGCAGATCCGAAACAGTATGAATTAATTTGAACATGAAAACAATACAGAGTAAATGTACTTAAATTTTATTATAAGTTTGGACTTTATGTAGTTTACCTCCGCAGGGACAACAAACAGGGCAGTTCACGTTACGTAACGGGCTTAATCCGGACAAAGCAACTGTAATTATACCGTTAAGTTATCCACAAAAACCTTTTTCTATTTGCTTTTCAAGTACCAGCGCCCTCACCGGTCGCTTGCGACCGGCGTTTTCCGTAAATTGCATTTGAATGACCAAAAAGAACAGCCGGATGACTGAAAAACGTGGTGAAATAACCAAAAAGAACAGCCGGATGACTGAAAAACGTGGTGAAATAACCAAAAAGAACAGCCAGATGACTGGAAAGTTCATTGGATTAACCAAGTAAAGAAAAAAATAAAGCGACCGGAAAAACGTCAAGGATTCAATAAAATAGAAGAAATACAACCTGAAAAATATTCATTTCCAGATCTCTTTATCATTTCTTTTTGGGAGGCGCCGCCAGGCAAGCTGGCGGGGGGAACTCCTATATCGCCTGGATTAAAAAAGGTTTCCGGGATCAAACGAAGTATTCTGTTACTACGTCTAAGAAGGTTCAGGATATAGAAGAACTTACAAAACGACAGGAAGATACAAAACGAGAGGAAGTTACAAAAAGGGTGTGGGGGAAGAGAAAACAATTTTCTCATTCTGGTAGTCCTTCCCAAAGGAAAGAAACCAATTTCCTGACTCAACGTTATTCAATTCAAACGTTATTCAATTCAAACGTTATTCAATTCAAACGTTATTCAATTCAAACGTTATTCAATTCAAACGTTATTCAATTCAAACGTTATTCAATTCAAACGTTATTCAATTC
>NZ_VOUA01000009.1 GCF_024372725.1 Methanosarcina sp. KYL-1 | reverse complement strand
TTTCTGAATTTACTGATTTCTGAATTTACTGATTTCTGAATTTACTGATTTCTGAATTTACTGATTTCTGAATTTACTGATTTCTGAATTTACTGATTTCTGAATTTACTGATTTCTGAATTTACTGATTTCTGAATTTACTGCTTCTTACTTACTACTGTGCCGATTCCGAAAGAATCTTTATAATTTTCGAACTCTTCGCTTGGGTTATCAGGATGCCCTTTTTGGTTATTCAACTGCCCTTTTTAGAGATCCACCCAGGCTATTTCTTCAGTTATTCAAATTCCCTTTTCAGCTGCCTGAGAAATACTTCTTGATCCCGGAAACCGTTTTTCAGGTCAAGCGCGCGATCATGTCCCCGCCAGCTTATCTGAAAGGTGTTTCAATTAATTCGGAAACCGTTTTTCTATCCGGCTGATAGAGGAATTCCTCCGCCAGCTTGCCTGGCGGCGCCTCCCCATAAGAAATAAAAAAGCTAGAATTCAGAGTCAAACAGCTTTTTTTCGATTTACTCGAAGAAATACCAACTACACAAAAGTTGGCGAATGCTATTCTTTTTCAGTCATACAATTTTCAGTCATACAATATACTTATGGAAAAGGCCGGCTGCTTCGCTACACTTGCGGCCGGTGAGAGCGAAGGTACCTGAAAAGCAAATTGAAAAAGGTTTATATGGTTTTTTGATACCATGAGTTTCTGAGTTTCACAGTTTACTGAAATATCAAAACCTTTTTTTCGGGAAAGGAACCAGCTTTACAAGAAAAACGATAAGCGTATTAATTCCAGCCATATACTTAAAGAGGGGACATAAAATCACAGCAGATTCGAAGCAGTTCTGCACATTTTAACCCGGGAAGTGAGACCACCGTCAGCGAAGACGACATCCTCGAAGTTCTCAAAACCGTCTACAACCTGGATATTCCAATCAACATAGTGGACCTCGGGCTCGTATACGGTGTGGAAGTGGAAGGGGACAGGGTGCATATCAGGATGACACTTGCAAAAGTGGGCTGTTCCAGGTGCACGTTCATCACTGAGGAAGTCCGGAAAAAAGTCGAAGCAACCGAAGGGGTGAAGCAAGCGAAGGTTGAACTGGTCTGGGACCCACCATGGACCCCGGAAAGGATCTCAGAAAAGATCTCAGAAAGGATCTCTGACAGGGTTCCGGAAGATGTAAAAAAGAAGGGCATGAAATAGACCAATAGATCCCGAGCTAAAGCAAGAATTACTACATACACTACATACACTACATACACTACATACACTACATCCAGTCAACATTTTTTAGCAGAAACGTATTTAACTTTTAATTGTGTTTTTTTATAAAAGGGGGAGTGTACATCGTCAGTAAAGACGAAGTTATCGAAGTTCTCAAAACCTGCTACGACCCCGAGATTCCGATTAATATCGTGGACCTGGGGCTTGTTTACGGGGTGGAAGTCGAGGGAGACAAAGTTAATGTCAAAATGACCCTGACAATGCCGGGCTGTCCGATGGGGGAAGTTATGGTCGAGGACGTGATGCGGAAGCTTGAAGCAACCGAAGGTATCAGGGAAGCCGAAGTCGAGCTTGTCTGGGACCCACCCTGGACCCCGGACAGGATCTCGGAAAAAGCAATGAAGAAGATAACGGAATGAAGTCTTAAGACCTTGAAGAAAAAAGACCTTAAAGAAAAGGGGGAAAAGTATGGGAAACCAGGGAATAACCGACCTGCCTATGAAAATCAAACTGCCTGAACCGAAAGTTGCAGGCAAAAGCATGATGGAAGGAATCCTTGCAAAGAGGAGGTCCGTACGCAACTACTCCCAGAGGGAACTCTCCGAACCGATCATCTCCCGTTTCCTCTGGGCAGCCCAGGGAATAAGTTCGGAGGAGGAATTCAGGACAGCGCCTTCTGCAGGCGCACTTTACCCGCTTGAGGTCCACGTCGTGGTGGGAGAGGTAAGCGGGCTCGAACCCGGAGTATACCGGTATATCTCAGAAGAAAATGCCCTCATCCGGGAGACCTCGGGAGACCTGAGGAAAAAGCTGGCCGAAGCCGCCCTTTCCCAGCTCATGATCAGGAACGCTCCTGCCTCGCTCGTGATCACCGCCGTCTATCCCCGCATCACAAGCAAATACGGAAAACGCGGAATCCGCTATGCCTATATGGAAGCCGGGCATGCCTCACAGAACGTCTACCTGCTGGCAACCGAGCTTGGGATCGGGACCTGTGCAATCGGGGCCTTTGAAGACGAAGAGGTAAGAAAAGTGCTCAAACTGCCCGTAAATGAAGAGCCGCTGTATATAATGCCGCTTGGCCACCTTTACTGAAAGGCTGTGCGGAGATAAAAATGAGCAGATAAAAAGCCTGTATTAGAGGCCCTTTTTTCATTTCATCTTTTTTTCATTTCATCCTTTTTTTCACTTCACCTTTTTTTTCACTTCACCTTTTTTCCTTAACCAGTTTGCCTTCGGAAAAACCGTAAATAAGGGGTGTTGCCGTTGCAAGCGCCACTGATGGGATCTCCTCATCGGAAATATTCTCAATATGCTTTATAAGTGCCCGCAAACTGTTCTGGTGGGCGCAGATTATGACGTTTTTCCCGGCCTTCACGGCCGGAAAGATTTCTTTTTCGAAAAACGGAACCGCACGGGCAGAGATGTCTTTGAGGCTTTCCCCTTCCGGAGGCCCGGTTTCAAAGCTCCTGCACCAGGTGAAAATCTGCTCGTCCCCGTATTTTTCTTTCATTTTCTTCTTTTTCTTCCCCTGTAAAATCCCGTAATAGCGTTCGTTTAAGGCTTCGCTGGAATGAATCGGGATCACTTCGTCCTCGAAGTTTTCCGGGCAGGAATACCACTCCCGGTGTGCAGCGTTTTCACCTTCTGCCCCTGCTTCATGCACCAGGAACCCGGCCTTTTTCTGTTTCGAAAGGATCAGGAAAAGAGTCTCACGGGCCCGGATCAGTTTTGAGGTAAACGCCAGATCAAAATCAATACCCTCAAGGTCCAAAGCACAGCGCAAAGCATCTTCAATTCCCCCTTCGGTAAGCGGGGTGTCAAGCCAGCCTGCAAACCTTTTTTCAAGGTTCAACCTGGCCTCCCCGTGACGCACAAGCACCAGATAAGTCATTTAAGCCACCCTTTTAAAAAAATCATCTCAAAATCATCTCAAAATCATCTCAAAATCATCTCAAAATCATCTCAAAATCATCTCAAAATCATCTCAAATTTGCATTCCGGCTCATTTCTTCGATTCGGGACTGAATTCGAGCTTTGTGTCAAAAAGAAGGTCCCATAGGTCCCCTTTTTTGGCCATGCGTTCCGCATCAATTGCAGCGCCGGGACCTTTTATCTTAAATACAACGACTTTTTTCCCGAACCTTGAACTGCCCAGCCTGCTCTCCAGCCTGCTGTAGTCCAGGGCATCGGCAAGCCGCAGGAGGGCTGCTACCTTCAGGGCGATATCCTGAATTTCCTCAGGCATTTCTGCAAAGGAGGTTTTCCGGAGTTTTTCCAGCTTATCCTCCCCTGCCTTCTTCCTGTGCAAAAAAGCAGTCCAGGCCACGACCGGGCGGAGGCGTTCCGGGAGCTCGGCGGGAGGATGCCGAAACAGGATGTCCCTCCCGGCTTTGTGATGCTTTTCCAGGTCTGTCGAAACCCCCGTATCATGGACAAGAGCCGCGATTTCCATGAGCTGGCGGTATTTTTCATCCAGCCCGTGGACAGGAGCAAGCAGGTCGAAAAGTTCAAGCGCATTCCGGGCGACGTTATCTGCATGGCTGCGCTCGATACTATATTTATAATAGAGGGCCTCCAGGGGCAGGGGTTCGGGAACAAAATTTTCCCTTACACGACTGTTGTTTTCCCATCCAGGATTGTCTATCGGGCACATGTGGAATTCCTTTCACTATAATTCCCAATCTTTTCATAATCACAAACTTATAATCACTCATTTTGATGCCCGTTTTTTATATAACCGGAAGTAACTAAGTTTCTGAATTAAAATATACTGACCCTCTAATAATAAGCTTCTGTCCCACAAATATAAAAATTATATTTTGGAAAAGAAAAATCCTGCCCTGAAAAAGGAAATTCAGGACATAATCATTCCTCTCCAACCTGTAAACCTGAAAAACCCGAAAATTCACCAGAAGACAGAGGCAAAACTCCTGAGTCAGCCTTACAAAACCCTGCTTAAAACTCTGCCTTAAAACCCGCTTAAAAATCGGGTTAAAAACCGGCTTGAAACCCCTTATCAAAACCCGACCTCAAAACCCGAAATAAGAGCCCCTACATTCCTTAACCGTTATATACCATGCCCCAACTCTTAATAAACAATGGTCAGAATCCGCTTCAAGCAGGGAACCCTCCTTATAGAGGGCAGCGTGAGAGTCCCGAATGCAGTCTGGGATGAGAGGAGCAAAAGCTTCAGGGCTCCTGCCATGCACTACCGGGACATTACAAATTACCTTGACAATTCCGGCATTGATTATGAGGACAACGTCCTCGACCTCTTACCCTGTCCGGACCTGCAGGCAGCATACTCGGCTTCCGGGAAAAAGCTGAAGCTCCGGGACTACCAGGCCGAAGCCCTCGTCTCCTGGGGGGAAAACGAAAAAAAGGGCGTGCTTGTCCTGCCCACGGGGAGCGGAAAAACCCTTGTGGGGATCCGGGCAATTGCCGGGTGCAACACCCCTGCCCTGGTGATGGTCCCAACCCTTGACCTGCTTGAACAGTGGAAAAAACAACTTGAAGAAGCCTTTTCCATGGAAATCGGGAAATTGGGGGGCGGGGAAAAGAAGCTGCTTCCGATAACCGTGTCCACCTACGATTCAGCCTACATCCACGCCGGCGCGATAGGAAACAAATTCGGACTTCTCGTTTTTGATGAGGTGCACCACCTCCCTGCAGCCGGGTACCGGAGCATTGCCGAATTTTCCGCAGCCCCTTACAGGCTCGGGCTTACCGCTACCTACGAGCGGGAAGACGGGCTGCATACCGAACTGAGCCGGCTGGTCGGGGGAAAAGTCTATGAAAAGAAGGTCTCGGAACTTGCAGGCGGGCACCTTGCCCCTTACAGGATCGAAAAAGTAAATGTGGCGCTAACGGATGAGGAGCGGGAAGCGTACGAAGAGCACTATTCCGTCTTCTTAAACTACCTGAAAAAGACCGGGATCATAATGAAGAGCCCGCAGGACTTCCAGAAACTGGTCATGAAAAGCGGCCGGAACCCCCAGGCCCGAAAAGCCCTCCTGGCAAGAAACGCAGCCAGGGACCTTGCCTTCAACAGCGCCTCGAAACTTGAAAAGCTGGCCGAAATCCTCAGGGAGCACAGGGAAGACAGGGTCTTCATTTTCACCGAACACAACCGCCTTGTCCACCGGATTTCCCAAAAATTCCTGATCCCCGCAATAACCTACCGGACCCCTGTAAAAGAGCGGAACGCCGTTCTTGACAGGTTCAAAAACGGGACTTACCGGGCAGTGGTAACCTCAAGGGTGCTCGACGAGGGAATCGACGTCCCTGAAGCAAGCGTAGGGATCATCATGAGCGGGACCGGGAGCAAACGGGCCTATGTCCAGCGCCTGGGCCGCATCCTCAGGAAAAAAGAAGGAAAAGAAGCCGTGCTCTACGAGATCATAGCTGCAGAAACCTCGGAAACCGGGACCGCCCGCAGGAGAAAAGAAGCCCTTCCTGCTGCTGCCGCCGGAAAAGGGAGTGGCAAAGCAAAAAAATCAGGAGGTGAGTCCCCTGCTGACCTCTGACCTCCTCGTTTCCCGAATCACCCGCGGAAAGATAAAGCCCGAATACGCGGATTTTGGCTCATCAAACCTGGAACTTGCAGCCCTCCTTATCGAGACCTTCGAGCAGCACGTGGGAAAGCCCTACGGGGACCTGCTGGCCGAACTTGAGGGCTACGAGGAAATGAACTACCGCTTCGTCCGGGGCCTCTCCCAGCTGCTCGGGAGGCGGGCCGTGATCGAAACCGTTTCAGCCGTAGACCCTACTTCCGCAAGGACAGCCGTTTTTGAAGCCTGCGGAGGCATGGCCCTCTCCCCGTCCGAGAGGAAAAAAGCCCTGGAAAAAGCCGCCGAAAAACTCTCAATCTCCATTCCAGAACTTGAAAAAGCCCTCTGGGCCGACCTTGAGGAAAACCAGGTCCTGAAAAGTTTCGAGCCCCTTTCCCCTGCCGAACTCCTTCGGAAATACAACATCTCCCTGACCCAGACCCTGCTTTTCAAAGCCGTGGACATGGACATCCGGATAGCGGGGGATTACCAGAAAATCCTCTGGAGAATCCTTAAAACCGGGCTCATGTACTCCATGGAAGAAACGGAAGAGGAAGAGGAAGAGGAAGAAGGAGAGAAAACTGAAAAGGGAGAGGAAACGGAAGAGGGAGAGGAAACGGAAGAGGGAGAGGAAACGGAAGAGGGAAAGGAAACTGAAAAGGGAGGGAAAACGAGAAGGGGAAAGAAAAAAGAAGAAAGAATACACCTGCACCTGGACGGGCCTGCTTCCCTTTTCAAGATGTCAGAGCGTTACGGGAATTCTTTCGCCAGGCTTTTCCCGGCCCTCCTGAAATCAAAAGGCTGGGAGCTGAGAGCTGGAATCCTGCATAAGGGGTACCAGGGAAAGCGCGTCCTGGAATTTACCCTGGACGATTCCGAAGGGGTTTTCAGGCCGCTGCCCGGAGAAACCGGCTACCCGGAAAAAGGACCTCACCCTTCCGGGCTTAAGGTCGGTGAAGGTAGGGAAGGGTACGAAACCGAAACGGAAGGATACGAAACCGAAGCCGGAGCCGGATTTGGATTTGAGGACGAAGGCGAAGGCTCTGGTGTTCAGGGAGTGCCGGGAGTCCCGGAGCCCGAAGAAGAAATTGCAGCCTACGACAGTTCCTTCGAACAGGAATTCGGCAGCCTGAGTTTCGGGAACTGGAAAGTGAGCAGGGAGCCCACAGTCCTGAAAGCCGGAAAGTACGCCTTTGTCCCGGACTTTGCCCTGCAGAGGGACGGGGTGAAGGTCTATGTGGAAATAGTGGGGTTCTGGACCCCGGAATACCTGGAAAAGAAGATCGAAAAATTGAAGGAGGTCCGGGAACCGGTCGTCCTGCTGATCAACCGGAAGCTCAGGTGCTCGGAAAAGGACTTCCCTGCAAGGGACGTGATCTTCTTTGAAAAGAAAATACCGGTTTACGAACTCATGCAGGTCCTGCGCCGCTACGAGGACGAAAAACGCGCAGAAGACAGGGAAAAACTGCAGGATATGGAAATCCCCCTTTCAGGGGACCTGGTCAGCCTTGAAGCCCTGGCAAAGGAGAAAGGTACCTGGGCAGAAACCTTAAAAGAGGTGCTTTCCGGGAGGTTAACAGGTGCCTGGAAAAGTGTCGGAGAAGGCGTCGGGGAAAGTACCGGGAAAGGTGCCAGGGAAGGTATCGGGAACTATGTGCTGCTTGAAAATTACGCGCTCCACAGTACCCTCCTTGAAAAGATTGACCTGGAGCTTGAAAAGCTCGGGACTTCAGGCACATACGCCGGTGCCGTTAAGGTCTTTGAGGAATTCGGGTTTGACAGGAGCCTCTACTACCCTGTGCTCGAGCACCTCGGGTATAAAGTCAGCTGGTGCGGGCTCAGTGAGGATGACGCCCGAGTTAAAAAGGTAAAAGGAAAAGATTAAAGGTTTCTCCTTGAAATGGTCCTCATTGAAGCTGTTTACTCCGGAGCTGAATAGTCATTCGGATAACTTGGATCGGCATGAGGTCTTCAGGGATGTGGTTTTTGGGGGGAAATAAGGTTCTATGGATTCCATGGAACATCATCGATTTCATTGAAGGACATAAGTTTAAATTTATAATTTCAACACAATATTAGTTTTGGGATAGATTCTACTTATTCTACTTAAAAACTTCAATTAAAGCAGAAGAACATAGTGATATTTTTAAAAACAAACATGAAATTATTCAAATTACAGGCGAAAAGAAACAAAAGTACTTTTCAAGTCACGTTACTTTCATTCTAACAGATAAAGGAAAAAAATGTAAGGAGAATAGGCTGAATAATTGTTGTTTGCTTTTTCGATCACAACAAGGAAGCGGTACATGGTAAGTCCTCCAATTGGGGAAAAATGTGGTGTGAATGATGATATGGTATAATTATCGACAGATTGAGATCTCAATCAGCGGAACTGTTCCCGGTACCTGGATGTTCTGACGTAGCTTTCCCAGATTATGAGATTATCCCACTCTTCAAAATCCTCTTCCCCTACCCGCGAATGCATTCTTTTTTCAAAAGCAGAAAAGTCCATACCGTATTTCTGTTCCATTTCTGCTATCTTTTTGCCGTAGTAATCTATTTTTTGTTCGGCCTGATAATGCAATAGTCGTTTTGAGTCACCCACCAGTTACCACTTTATTACCATTTTGCCACTCAAATCTTAAATTCATTTGTATCTTTGTCTAAAACATCTTTTTCCATTACTCTTTTGAAAAGGCCGGTCTCGCAGGCTCGACCGGTGAGAGGAAGGGGACCTGCAAGCTGATTGTTCGAAAGTTGCTCCGAAGAGTGAAGCAAAATGAACAAACCTTTAAGGCCATAAGATGTCGGATTACTCAAAATTTTGCCGACGCCGATACTCTTACGATTCAAGTACGACATTCGGATCGTACAGTTAAATTACCCTGTCTAATAATCTGCTACTGGTTACGGTGCCAAAAATACCGTAAAGCCTCCGTATCCGGAGGCTGCCTTCGAAGGAGACTGTAAAAGAATCATGATGGGTTAGAATCATGATGAGTTATTGGTGCCAAAAAACTGCACCTGGAGGCTTCCGTACAGCTAAAAAATCATATTGATGATTTGACAGCAGCCTCGGTGGGAATCTATCGAGGAAAAGTAAAACTAATCGGTCCTGAAAATTCTACTTCTCAAGCTGCAAAAGATAACGGGTTAAGAAAAAAGTATATTCCGAGGTAATGGTTTATTTAAAAAAAGTAGAAAAGAAATAAGTGTTGGTGTAAACCAGTTACACAAATAACACTTAGTATCTGCGGTTTTCTCTGGGTGCCCTGTGGTTAGGAAGGCACTCTCTGCAGTAAACGGGTCTTTCCGGGTCAGGTTTGAAAGGTACTTCGGTTTCAACACCGCAGTCGGAACAGACTGTCTTGTGCATTTCTCTGGGAGCGCCGAAATTGTTACTGTTACCTCTGAAATTTCTGTCATTAAAAGCCATTTTTGTTTCACCTTTGTTTGTTGTTTTGTTGGTTAATAGTTTAAAAATAAGATTGTATAGAACTCTTTGTTTAAAAACAAAAATTGGTTTTTTAACAACAGATGATTATACATCTCTTTATTTTTAATGAGCCTACCTTGCACTTATAATATATAAATGTATCTATAATTATAGAAGTATACATTCTCAGAGGAGAGAATACTTTCCAGACATGGCTTGCAGCCTGTGTTACCAAACTGAGAATTTCCCTTGTGAAGAAGTTTCGCGATCTCCATACAGGAAGACGAATGAATTCGAACATCTACGTTATTATTTTTTAAATGTTTCCTTAAAACATTTTTTTCAACCCCGAAATAGTTGATAAATTTATCAGGTCTGCAAAATGAAGACCTTGAAACTTTCAAGGCCATTGAAGAATTAAAGCCTACGAAAGTTGCCTATCGCGTTATTTGATTCAAAGGCTTTGAAAAAGCAGCATGGGTTGAGTTATATAATATTTATCATATAAATTAATCAGTGAAGGTAATTAATCGATGAAGATCTGACAGCCAAGCTGCGAATTCATTACAACAACCTGAAAAGGAAAAGTGGTAGAAATGGGTCTCTCACTGACCGAGCTTGCCGTTCTTTCCGAAACAAAGCGAAACCTGCTCTTACTTCTGAGAGATGAGCCAAAGAGCTTCGAGGAAATAAAAGAAGAGCTCTCCCTCAGCACGGCTTCGGCCTTCACCCACACAGGAAAACTGAAGAAAGCCGGACTCCTGGACATAGAGGACAGTGTATGCAGCCTTTCGGATATGGCAAAAGTAATAGTAGAAAACCTGAAAGAACTGATGGATTTCATGGATTTCTTCGACGAAAACCTGGACTACTGGACAACTCATAACCTGACTCCGATCCCCTCCTGCCTGCTAAACTCAATCGATGAACTCGGGCAATGCGAGCTCCTTAAACCCGACGCTGCACACCTTATCGAAATTCCCAGGGCGTTTCTGGAGAACATCCGGGAATCAAAAAGGGTCTTGGCTTTCCTTTCATACTTCCACCCCGAAACTCCCTCCCTCTATGCAGGCCTTGCCAAAAATGACGTGGACCTCTCCCTCTGCCTGACTGAAAAGGTCTTTGAAAGATTTTCCAGGGACTTTCCCGCCGAAACGAAAGCGATAATGGCTTCCGGACATGCAAAACTCCTCATCTGCAGGGAAAACGCAGCCCTCCCGGAAGTCGTGGCAACCGACCGTTTCATGGCAATCCGCCTTTTTGAAGAGAGCACGAAATTCAGGAACCAGCTCATTATTAGCCTTGACCCGGGAGCTTTGCAGTGGGGCAGGGAACTGTACAGGCATTATGAAAAGCTGTCCGATGAGATAAACGGGCCTCAGCAGAGAGGTAAGCGGATAGAAGTGGCTGCAGTGGGAAAGTGAGCGTTTGGACGGAGTTCCAAAAGGAAATAATTTCAGAAGGGACTGAACGATTTTTGGTTTTTGAAAGGCGCTGGTCTATGTTTTAGCTTTTCTTTAATTGTGCGCACAGTTTCGTACGGTATCTCAACCTTTTCCCGTCCTTCAAATCTTTCCTGTTCCTCCCCTGGTGCAGCTTTTCCCGTATCATCCTGATGAAGTTTTTGTCGACTTTGAGGGTTTGTCTATTATTGTAGGGGTGATCTATTTTGGAGGCTTCGTCCATTTTGGAGGGATTATCTATTTGAAAGGTTTATCAAGACCCGGGGAGCGTAAAAAGGCGGAAGATAAGAATACATAGACATATCCGTGTACTCGATAACGTATAAAAATATATTTTTGCAGAATTAAAAATCTATTAACATACTAAAATATACGTTGGTCGAATAAAAAAGCAAATATCCATTCACCGGATAAAAAGACCAATACATGACGTATTTATTTATTAATTTCCAAGATATTTGAGGAAGTACGGCTGAAAATATTCTTCTGCTTTTAATTATATTTTAAATTTAATAATATGTACTATATATTACAAAAACACAAATTATACTATGCGTATTGTACAGGTACTCATTCCGGAAGGGAAGCGAGAGCCAGTACTTGCCGTGCTTGATGACGAACAGATTGACTATGCGGTGTGGGATGAAACGGGGAGAGGGGACTTCGAGGCCCTGGTCCAGTTTCCAATACCTCCGATCGGCGTCGAACCGGTGATGGCCAGGCTGCGTGAAGCTGGAATCAGCAAGAATGCGTACACAATCGTCCTGTCACCCGAGACGGTTGTTTCCTCACGTCTGGAAGCGTTAAAGAAACGTTATTCCGGACTTCGCATTTCCCGGGAAGAACTCATAGCACGTGCGGAGGAACTCGCACCCGCGACTTCTACTTTTGTTGCTTTTCTTGTTTTAAGCACTGTTATCGCCACGGCAGGGCTGCTGCTTGACTCTGCTGCAACAATTATAGGGGCAATGGTCGTTGCCCCGCTCATGGGACCGGCAATCTCAGCCAGCGTCGGGACAGTCGTCGACGAGAGGGAACTCGCCGCCCGCGGGGTTAGGCTTCAGGTGATGGGACTCCTGCTGGCAATCGCGGTCGCTGCCGTGATAGGCTTGATAATGAAGGGAACGCTGCTTTTGCCGCCGGGACTCGACATCCGCGAAGTAGGCCAGATTGCCGAGCGTACCAGCCCGAACTTCCTGTCCCTCTTCCTTGCACTGGGCTCAGGGCTTGCCGGTGCCATAAGCATTATGCGGGGCTCCGGGTCTACCCTTGTGGGCGTGGCAATTGCCGTGGCCCTCGTTCCTCCGGCTGCAACATCGGGGCTCGGGCTTGCCTGGGGACTCTACGACGTGTCGATAGAAGCGGCCGTGCTGGTGCTCGTAAACCTTCTTGCTATCAACGTATCGGCCCTCCTCCTGTTCTGGATTTCGGGCTTTCGCCCTGCTGAGAAAAAGGCTGTTGGCCGTGCCCGCGCTGCGGTGATCTCACGTGCAGCAGTCCTCGCCATTTCAATCGCCTTCCTCTCCATAGTTCTCGCTCTTGTCACTTACACCTCCTTCCAGGCAGCTCTGGTTGAACAGGAGGTAAACCAGGAACTGGAGGAAATGTTCAAGGAACCCGAGTATGCAGAAGCAGAGTTTATACTGGGAGAGAGCATAGAAGTCAATTATGGGCCCTCAGACTTCCTTTTAGGTGAACCGGTAGAGGTGACTTTTTTATTGGGGTATCAAGCCGGGCAAGAAATTCCTCCGGATATTGCCAGAGCAGCTGACGAGCGGCTGAAAGAGGCTACTGGCAAAGAAGTTAAGATCACTGTCGGCTTCATTGTAGCTCAGCAGATCACCGATTAAGCTACGGGGGCAGCCGATCCGGAATATCCGGGTTTACAGCCTGCCTTACGGCAGTTTCCCGCTTCGTAGAGCTGTCCAAGCCGGAAAAATATCTTCTATGAAAATAAATCTCCCATGAAACCTTGCCATAACCCCTTACTAATTTTTACTGTTAATTCCCAATCTTTAGTAATGAGTGCCGTATCCAAAACGCTCCTCTTTTGCATTCTGGTTCGGCTTTTTCCGTAGCTTTTCCCATACTTTTGTCATAGCTTTTGCAGCAGCAAAGGAGTTCTTCTTTAATATTTATTATATTTAGATAAGCTTGTCTTTTTTAATTATTTACTGTTTATCAATTTACAAACTGGATTAAATAAAAATAAATATATATAATATAGTAGCACAATTATATTATGCGTATTGTACAGGTACTCATTCCGGAAGGGAAGCGAGAGCCAGTACTGGCCGTGCTTGACGACGAACAGATTGACTATGCAGTGTGGGATGAAACGGGGAGAGGGGACTTCGAGGCCCTGGTCCAGTTTCCAATACCTCCGATCGGCGTCGAACCGGTGATGGCCAGGCTGCGTGAAGCTGGAATCAGCAAGAATGCGTACACAATCGTCCTGTCACCCGAGACGGTTGTTTCCTCACGTCTGGAAGCGTTAAAGAAACGTTATTCCGGACTTCGCATTTCCCGGGAAGAACTCATAGCACGTGCGGAAGATCTCGCACCCGCGACTTCTACTTTTGTTGCTTTTCTTGTTCTAAGCACTATTATCGCCACGGGGGGGCTGCTACTTGACTCTGCTGCAACAATCATAGGGGCGATGGTCGTTGCCCCGCTCATGGGACCGGCAATCTCAGCCAGCGTCGGGACAGTCATCGATGAGCGGAAACTCGCCGCCCGCGGGGTTAGACTGCAGGTAGGAGGGCTCCTGCTTGCAATCCTGGTCGCTGCCGCAATAGGTGCAATCATGAAAGGAACGCTGCTTTTGCCGCCGGGACTCGATATCCGTGAAATAGGCCAGATTGCCGAGCGTACCAGCCCGAACTTCCTGTCCCTCTTCCTTGCACTGGGCTCAGGGCTTGCCGGTGCCATAAGCATTATGCGGGGCTCCGGGTCTACCCTTGTGGGCGTGGCAATTGCCGTGGCCCTCGTTCCTCCGGCTGCAACATCGGGGCTCGGGCTTGCCTGGGGACTCTACGGCGTGGCGCTGACAGCGGCTGTACTGGTGCTCGTAAACCTGCTTGCTATCAACGTATCTGCCCTCATCCTGTTCTGGATTTCAGGCTTTCGCCCACCTGGAGAAGAGGCTGTTGGCCGTGCCCGCGCCGCGGTGATCTCACGCACAGCAGTCCTTGCCATTTTAATCGCCTTCCTCTCCGTAGTCCTCGCTCTTGTCACTTACACATCCTTCCAGGCAGCTCTGGTTGAACAGCAGGTCGACCAGGAGTTATGGGATATGTTTGAAGAACCCCGGTATGTAGAAGCTGGGATTGGACGGGGTAAGGATGTAAGGGTCGATTATACACCCTCAGACTTCCTGTTAGGTGAACCGGTAAGGGTGACGTTTATAGTGGGGTATCAAGCCGGGGAAGAAATTCCTCCGGATATTGCCGAAGTAGCTGGCGAACGGCTGAAAAAGGCCACAGGCAAAGACGTTGAAGTCACTGCAGGCTTCGTCGTGGCTCAGCAGGTCGCCACCTAAGCTTCCGGGATACCCTTCCTCCCCGGGAGTCCTTTTTTTGCCTGTCCTGTACCATTCTGTACGCAGCTGGATACCTCTGAAGGCAGCCCGTGCCAGAAGGACCGTGAATGAATTTCAAAATGCCTTCCCGAGGAAGAAAGAAAATCCAACAATGTTTCTGATCTCCCGGGATTTAAGGAGTACACCTTACTGTAGATGGAAATGGCATCTGGAACACTGGCCACAGGTGTAAATGGCTTCCCATGTTTTTGGTTATTACACCGGAACCAGCAAAATTATATTTAATCTGTAATGTTCTCGTGTGTTTAAGGCGACCAGGCCGGAGACTTTGAACTTCTTCATAATCTGTACAGCCTGAACTGGTCGCTTGCCAGGGTTTTGAGCGACCTCCCCCGGGTTGACCTGCACCCGATCAACCCGCCGCCTGGCAGCCTCTTGCCTATTATTTTACGTTTAATACTACTACCTTTTCTGCTTCAGTTTCAGGCTTTACCTGCCAGAACTTGCAGGCCTATGAACCGGCTCCGTGGCTTCAATCATGAGGGGATCTCGACCTGAGCTTCAGGCCAGACCTCTAAAGCAGCAGGCTCTGCCGGGAACGGAGAAAGTTACTTCTTTGGCTCTTTCCTTGCCCATACGTTTCTCTTAGTTCCCTCTTCTCTTTGTTCCCTTCTTTGACCAAAATTATTCTGAGTTCCTTCTCCCCTTTGCTCTCTTCCTTTCCCCTCGTATTTCCGGGTCCCATCTCCACTTTGTTCTCTTCCTTTCCCCTCGTATTTCCGGGTTCCTTCTCCCCTTTGCTCTCTTCCTTTCCCCTCGTATTTCCGGGTTCCTTCTCCCCTTTGCTCTCTTCCTTTCCCCTCGTATTTCCGGGTCCCATCTCTTCTCTGGTCTCTTCCCCCCCTCACGTTTTTCTCAGTTCCCTCTCCTCTTTGCTCTCTTCCCCTGACTCCACTCTGGACTCCACTTTTCTTCAGGATTTCGCTTGTTGGCTCTTTCCTGGTCCATACGCTCCTCCTCACTTCCGGCTTTTCCTCCTCCGTTTCCTCATCCTCTTCTTCATCAAGGTCGATTCCGAGTTTGGAGTTTAAGGAATTTCTGGCTTTTAGGGCATCGGCATAGTCCGGCTTGATCCTGAGGGCTCTTTCATAGGCACCCAGGGCTTCTTCGTCTTTATCCAGGCCGGAGAGGGCAGCGCCTTTACAGCACCAGGCTTCTGCAAAATCGGGCTTTATTGAGAGGGCTTTGCTGCAGGTCTCAAGAGCTCTTCTATATTTGCCGAGCTTGAGGTGGACGAGCCCTTTCCCGACCCAGGTCTTTGCATTGTCCGGGTTTATTTCGAGGGCGGTATCGTATGCTTTTATGGACTCCACAGGCCTGTCCAGGCTGTAGAGAGCAAATCCCTTGCCTTCCCAGGCCCTCGCAAGCTTCTGGTCGAGCTTGAG
Organism: Methanosarcina sp. KYL-1; assembly: GCF_024372725.1. GTDB lineage: Archaea > Halobacteriota > Methanosarcinia > Methanosarcinales > Methanosarcinaceae > Methanosarcina. Next base: position 87,632 of record NZ_VOUA01000009.1, on the reverse strand, counting down.
GGCTTCGTCATAGGCTTTGAGGGCTTCTTCGTACCTGCCGAGGTCAGCCAGTACGGTGCCTTTCGCATGCCAGGCCCCTGGAAGCCGGGGATTGGCAGCAAGGGATTTATCACAGGCTGCAAGGGCTTTTTCATGCTGCCCGAGCCTGCAGAGGACTGTGGTCTTGAGGTTCCAGGTCTTGTCGCTGTCCGGCTTAATTTCAAGCACCCTGCCAAAAGTCTCCAGGGCAGCTTCATCCCTGTTGAGCTGCAGGAGCACGAAGCCTTTTTCATAGAGGTAGCCGGGGTTTTCGGGCTCGATTTCAAGGGCTTTTTCAAGGGCCTTCAGGGAATCCCTGAACATCCGGTGCCTCAGCAGCACTGCGGCTTTGCCTGCCCAGGCGGCTGCATCCTCAGGGTTTTTCTCAAGGGCTTTTTCATGGACTGCAAGGGCTTTATTCAGGCGCTCAGCTGCAGTAGTACCTGTCTCGCCGGTCTTACCTTTTTTGCCGGGCTTGCCTGTATTTCCGGGCTTGCCCGTCCTGCAGGTCTGACATGTTTTGCCTTTCCTGTCAGCCTTGTCTGTCCTGCCGGGCTTGCCTGTCCTGTAAGTCTTGCCTGTTTTACCTTTATTGCCTGTCTTTCTTTTAGGGTTATTTTCCATAATATCGGTCCGGTATTATTTTGCTTGGGGCAGCTCTTTGTAAACCTTATTTTGTAAAGGGAATCCGGTACATCCCATCCCCCTGATGGGCGGCGCATTCCCGGAGAAATTCCATGAGAAATCTTCTTTCAGACTCATTTCTCTTATTTAAATTGACCTGTGAACCATTTCTAAGCCGTCGGGTGCGTGATTCTTCTCCGGAAGCGGGAAGCTTCATCCCCAATAGTTCCGGAAGGTACGAAAATGGCGTCCCCCTATATTAGTTCCCGCACCGCATGCATCCGGAGGCTACCTGTCAGTCAGGAAATGTACATAAATATATAATAAACAAGATGGCCACCTGAATCCCATGAATAGAACCTGAATGCTATAAAGAAATACTCCACCTAAAGAAATACTCCACCTGATCCGAGAAATACTTTACTTAACCCCGGAAACCGTTTTTCAATCCCGACGATATAAAGTGTCTCCGCCAGCTTGCCTGGCGGCGCCTCTCCAAAAGAAATCAAAAGAAACGGATTGATTAATCATCAAGATACACTTTTTTGTTTTTATATAGGATGAACATTCTCACCTTTTAAAGTTGAGGGCTCGCACAGGTAAATGTGTGGTTAAGTACCTAACCAGTTATATATAAATAATTGGTTAATCATCTAACCAGCCATATATAAATAGATGGTTAAGCACCTAACCAAACTATATAAACAACAAATTACATAGGTTATATTACATGGATTTGATGCACCTCACCGTTCAGAATCCCTGGTGGAAGAATCCTGCTGCTATCCGGGACGATGAAAAACTGAAAAAAATTAAAGATTCTATCCTGAAATGGAGCCCGCGGCTTCTCTCGGAACTGAAGTTTGACAGGGACAGGATCTATACTCTCCGGGGGCCGAGGCAGGTGGGAAAAACCACGCTGGTCAAGCTCATAATTCGGGAACTGCTTGCAAAAACAGAGCATTCTCAGAGTATTTTTTATTTTACCTGTGACCTCGTTGCTGACGAAAAAGAGCTGTTTGAGGTCCTGAACCTGTACCTGAACTGGGTGGCGGCTTTCAAGCTGGAGAGAAAATACATTTTCCTGGATGAGATTTCCTCGGTCAGGGACTGGGAAAAGGGGCTCAAGTACATTGCCGATACAGGAGCCCTGAAAAATTCAACCGTTGTCCTGACCGGTTCGCACTCAATTGATATAAAGAACAGCATCGAAAGGCTTCCCGGGAGGAGAGGGGAAGGGGAGGGGACCCTGGACAAGATCTTCTTTCCCATGAAATTTTCCGAATATGCAGAAACCCTGAACCCTGACCTTAAGCAGTTCATGGAAGCAAACGGCCTCACTGAGGGTCCAAAAAGACAGGAAATCCTTTCAACCCTGCTTGAAGGCAGAGCCAGCCCCCTCCTGAGCCTGCTCCTGGTCTACCAGTCCGAACTCGACAGGCTCTTTGACCAGTACCTGATCACCGGAGGAATCCCAAGAGCCATCAACGAGTTTTTCTCAAAAAACAAAATCGACAGCAGCATATACGAGATATATATTCAGTCCCTCATAGGAGACCTTGCCCGCTGGAATATCCCCGAGATGCCCGTGAAACAGGTCCTTAGAAGCATATCCGGCAAGCTTACGACCCAGGTAAGCTGGCGGAGCATCACCGACGAAACGGACATCGGGGCTCATGTAACAGTGCAGAAATACGTCACAGCCCTTGAAGATTCCTTTGTCCTGAACGTGCTCTATCCCCTTGACCTTCCTAAAAAAACTGCCAGTTTCAAAAAAGAGAAAAAAATCTATTTCCAGGACCCCTTCATCTTCCATGCCCTGCATACATGGGCTTCAGGACTCACTGACTACTTCGAATCCGCAAACCTCTACCTCAACAGCCCCGAAACCAGAAGCAAACTCGTCGAATCCGTATTCCATTCCCATCTCGTGCGTTTCATGTATGAAAAATACCCAAGCGACGTCTTCTCCCCCCACGACTGCATCTTCTACCTGAAAACAAAGGGCGGCAAAAAGGAAGTTGACTTTGTCCTGAAAACAAATGGAAATCAGCTGCTTGGAATCGAACTGAAATACCAGAGCCAGATCAATAGCAGTGATTATCGGGGCCTGACAGCATTTGAAAGAGGAATTCTAGTTTCAAAAAACAAATATGACTTCAACGGAAAATATGCTACAGTGCCGATTTCTATCCTCTTGCTACTTCTATAAGACGGGCTTTTTATCTTCGACGTGTCCGCACGGGCTCTTCGAATGAGGGCTGGGCTCAAGAACAGGTGGTATGTCTCCGAAGGTGGGTTCTGGAGGTCCGGGAAGCACCTTGTGCTGGAAGAGGGGGTTGACTACCCGGAAAATGACACCTGGATGGACCAGTACATCGTTGCAGACGAGGACGGGACAGTAAAGACCTACAGACCTGGCTGCATGACTATTCCCTCGAGACATAAGCTGGGTGCTTGAGCAGAACGGGTTTGAAGTCGAACAGGTCTGGAACAACCTTTCGGGGAACGAGTACGCGGAAGGCGGGGACTGGATAGCGGTGGCTGGAAGAAAGATTTAATGAAAGGTGCAGAGGAACTCGGGAAAAACAGCCCAACGTAACGAATAAATATCCGGGTATACTTGGGCTTATCAGATTGCTATGGTTGACAAATCTCAAACAAATATGCAGTACCGGAACATTGCCGGAGCGCTGCTGTTCATTACGGGCGTGCTGGCTTTCCTGGGGATCATTACGGCTGAGACTCTCTATCCCGGGTACAGCACGTCGCAGAACATGATAAGCGACCTGGGTGCAACGGAACCGCCAAACAGCATCATCATGCAGCCTTCTTCAACCATCTTTGGGGCTACAATGGCCGTTTCCGGGATCCTGATCATCGCTGCCGCTTACTGCATTCACCGGGTATTCGGGAACCGCGCAGTCACCTGTTCCCTGGGTTTATTCGGGACCGGGGTCCTCGGAGTAGGAACCTTCAATGGGAGCTATGGGGACATCCACGGAATCTTTGCACTTCTCGCCTTCGTTGCAGGCGGAGTATCGGCAATTGCAAGCTCCAGGGTGGAAAGAGCACCGCTGAGCTATTTCTCGGTAGCACTTGGAGGAATTGCGCTCCTTGACCTGTTTCTCTATTATTTTATGGGAGAGACAAGCCCCTTTGCAGCACTGGGCCTGGGAGGACTGGAGAGGTGGATTGCATACCCTATCCTGCTCTGGGTCACAGGGTTTGGCGGCTACCTGATGGGGGATTCGCAATCATAACTCTCTGCTAATAACCTCCCCTTTCAAAAGAAATTTATTGAATATATCGGAAATATCGGATTGCTTGAATAATGTCGGAAATATTGGCTTCGTAGAAATTCTGCTTTTTTCTGGAACAGGTCCCCGGCATGTGACCGATTTCTGACCCCAAATTAATTCCGGTCCGGAGCTTTGTATTGTTCCCGGGACTCTCACCGGTCGTGCCTGCACGACCGGTCTTTTTCGAATTCACTGAGAAAAAATGATTGAAAAATAAACTGCCGACGGGGAGAGCTCTAAACTCTGATTTTCCATCCTGCTTTTGACTTCTTGCTCTCAAGATTCTGCCTTCGAAGTCCTGCTCTAAACACAATATTCCGGTAAGTCACAGGAATGAATTTTTGAGCAAGCATGCTGTATTTGGCATGAAAGTGTTCTCCAGTACTTTCATTATTTGTGCCTGTCATTCGGAGAATTTCATGTATGCTTTCTCTGTCAATGGATTCCGATTTTTATCCATTAAAGTGTATTTTCTGGATAAGCCGGTCGTCTTCGAGATCGGTGAGAGTGCCGGTACCTGAAAAGCAACTCAAAAAGAGGTTTTTGGGATTACTTAAAAGGGAAATTAAGGTCGCCCTGTCCTGTCAGTCCGGGATAACCGGATCAAATCCTTTTCATCTGGATTAAAATTTCATTGAATTATCCAAAATATCGGATTTTTTGAAATCTTGCCGATACCGATACAGCAAATTTTGAAAATCAATAGATATAGAGACGCTGCCAATTCCAGTACAGCTGTTTTTGAAAAACTTATCAAGTTTCCCGACCTTCAACCCTGTGTAGCCTACTGGAAAAGTTGAAAAAACAGGCTGTTTGAGAGAAAGTTTGAGGAAAAATTACATTTAAATTAATTAAATATTGTTGAAGGTGTTAAAGAGTGCCTGAAGATGTTAATAAGGATGGGCTGAACATTAGGGAAGCCGACCGGCTTGAAGTAACGATCCTGATGGATAATTACACGGACATGTTACTGACAGAGCACACGGACGTGTACAGGAGGCCGCAGTTACCTCTCCCGCATATACTTCTCGCAGAGCACGGGCTTTCCTGTTTAATAAAAGTATATGCAGGGGACGAAGAACATACCGTGCTGATGGATGCGGCTGTTACTCCTGCCTGCCTTCTTCATAACGCAAAGCTCCTGAAGGCTGAGCCTAGCAGCATCGAAGCCGTTGTCCTGAGCCACGGGCACCCCGACCATTTTCTCGGGCTTTTCGAGTTCCTGAAAATGGTAAGCAAAGAGAGGAATGAAAAAGTCCCGCTTTACCTCCACCCCGATGCCTTTCTTGAACGCCGCCTGAATATCCCGGCAATCGGGCGCCCTGTCCCCATCCCTGCACTTGAAGAAGGCGCCCTGAAAGAAGCCGGGGCTCTTCCCATCAAATCCGAAAAGGCCCTGCCGCTTGCCGGAGGGCTCGTCCACACGACCGGGGAAGTGGAACGCACAATCCCATTCGAAAAAGGGTTCCCCTGGGCTGAGGCAAAAATCGACGGAAACTGGGTTTACGACCCCTTCCTGGATGACCAGGGGCTTGTGGTACAACTCAAAGGCAAAGGGCTTGTTGTCATCAGCGGCTGTGCCCATGCAGGGATTATCAATACCATCGAGCACGCAAAGAAAATCACCGGGACCGAAAAGGTCCATGCAGTCCTGGGAGGCTTCCACCTGACCGGGCAGCTCTTTGACCCGATCATCCAGCCCACAATTAACGAACTGAAACGCATCAACCCCGATTACGTCGTGCCCATGCACTGTACAGGCTGGAAAGCTATCAACCGCTTCGCCGAAGAACTGCCTGAGCAATTCATTCTCAACACGGTCGGGACGACCTATACGTTCGGAGAGAATTTAGAAGCTCAGGAATGAACCGCAGGATCTTCCTGAAATGGGCCTTCTTGAAACAGGATATCACTTAGCACATAGCTGTTTATAGGGTGATCCCGGCACATAGGAGATGTAATAATAAAATGAAGATACTTATCACCTAGTATCACGAATTTATACAAAAGTGTTAAATATATGAAAGACGTATAGATGTTTGTCTCAATAAGTGTCTCTACTTGAAACAGACACAAATACTCAGAAAAGCCTCCTAAATATGTCTGCAGCACCTGAGATCTGTTTTTGTCCCTGTCTGTGAATAAAGCAGGCGGGGGCAGAAGGTGCAAAATAAAACCGGCGGGGTTTTACATGTATATACCTGCCTGAAACCAGATTTCTTCCGCTTTTTTAAGACAAACGAATTCTGTTCTTAACTATAATCAGTTGATATTCCGGAATATCCGAAAACGATCTCTATATGGCCTTTTTTCCCTCCTCGCATGCGGCTGCAGCCAGCCTGCCAGCAGAAGAAAAACAAAGGCCAAAACCATACGACCGGATACGTAGGCTATCAAGAAAGCTGAATGATATAGAGAAATACCCAACCTTTTCCAAGAAATACTTTCATTGACCCCGGAAACCGTTTTTCAATCTAAATGATATAAAACACCTCCGCCAGCTTGCCTGGCGGCGCCTCACCACAAGAAATGAAAAAGAAATAATAAAGAAGTTAAAGAAATTAAGGAAATTGAATAAGTTAAACGGAGACTTTTACCTACCCCGGATCACATCTTTCACTACCCTGAACCCCAGGCTGTTTAAGCGGCTGTTCTGAGCCGCAAAAAGCCTCTCGGCCGAGCGGCAGCAGCCGGCATTTCCGTTCCAGCCGCCTCCCCTCCTCACCCTCACAGGAACGGATACGCTGGAAAAGGAGCTTTCCCAGGCCCTGCCGTCTGAGGGGGCGCCTTTGTAGCTGATGTGGTACTCGTCCTGGACCCATTCCCCGACGTTTCCGTACATATCATAAAGGCCCAGGGGGTTGGGCTTCTTCAGGCCTGTGGGGTGGGTAGCAAGCCCGGAGTTTTCCAGGAACCAGGCATATTCAAGGAGTGTGGAAGCTTCGTCCCCGAAGAAGTAACTGGTAGAGGTCCCGGCCCTGGCGGCGTACTCCCATTCGGCTTCTGTGGGCAGGCGGTACTCCGGGCCACTCTCGTAGGTTTTTTCCATTGTGTTGAGTTTCCTGAGAAAAGCCTGTACTTCTTCCCAGGAGACATTTTCCACCGGCAGCCGGGAACCTTTGAAATAAGAGGGATTATTCCCCATAATCCGCTGCCACTGCTCCTGCGTAACAGGGCAGCTGCCAAGGTAAAGGGGCTTTTTGATAGCTACCCTGTGCACGGGGCTTTCCCAGAGTTTCCTGCGCTTTTCGCGGGAAGGGGAGCCCATGTCGAATTCTCCAGGAGGAATCAGGACAAATTTCATTCCGATTGAGTTCTCAAAAGTTCCGGGAAATGTTCGGTCTGAATTCAGGGTTCTCACCGTCAGGTTGAATGATATAAGGAGTATTAAGAATTATAAAGAACTATTAAGAGAATTATTAAGAACTAAGAAGTGTTCGTTCGGGTTTTTATTTCCTTTCTTTTCACTTTTCATTTTTCCGGGATATCCATCCTTTTTCCAGTATAGCCCTGCCTTTTCCTGATCTCATTCTTCACCGGATCAGTTCCATAAAAATGAAGATCTGGAACATTGATAAGGATTTTTCTACCTGCAGGCTTTATATAAAGGACAGAACTATCTAAATGAATCCAGCTAAAAACAACAACTGATAAAAAATAATAAATATGACTAAAGAGGATAAATATATTTAGAAAATGAAAAAGTTTTTAAGGCTTAAAAAGGGATTCAAGCAAATCGAGTATTTAGTGAAATAAAATGAAACAGCCATTGATTGAACTTACCTTATTCTCGGAAAAAAGAAAAGAGCTTCTGCTTCTCCTTAAAGAAGAACCGAAGTCTATAGATGAAATCAAAAAGAAGCTTAACGTTGATTCCGCTTCTATCCAGCCGCACATAAAGAAAATTAAAAGTTCGTTTCTTGTCCTTGAAGAAAAGGGAGTTTTGAGATTATCCGACATCGGGGAAATAATAGTCGAAAACATGCAGGGCCTGGTGGATACGCTGGAGGTGGTCGAGGGAAATATCGATTACTGGACAGAGCATGACCTTACTGCAATCCCTGAAAACCTCCTGGAAAGGATCGAAGAACTGGGTAAATATGAAATACTGGAACCTGATGCCGAACACATGTTTGAAACCCCTGACTTTTTCCTGGAAAATATCCTGAAATCAAAAGAAGTCCTGACTTTCGTCTCCTATTTCCACCCGGAATCCCCAACCCTCTACGCAGACATTGCAGAAAATGGTGCGGAATTGACTCTCTGCATGACTGAAATAGTTGCCGAACGCCTGTTTCAGGATTTCCCGGAAGAGGCAGCCAGGCTGTCTAAACCGGAAAACTCAAAAATATTCATCTGCCAAAAACCGGTAAAATTGCCCTCACTCGTTGTGACAGATAGGTTCATGGTCCTGAAGCTTCTGGAAAACACAGGAAAATTAAGGGACTGCATGCTCCTTTGCTGCGAAGAAAAGGCTTTGCAGTGGGGAAAAGAGCTTTTCATGCATTACAGGGATATGTCCGAACCCCTGGACGAAAAAGGGTTCTTCACCGTAATTCACGGATAATATAGGATTCAATGCCAGAAGCCCCTTTGACGTTACCCTGCCACCTTATCTTTTCTCCCTTTAACCTTATCTTTTCTTCTGTCATCTTACCTTTTCCTTCCTGAAATACCTGTAACCTTTGGAAAATAATCACAGTAAACTACCTGAATTCGCAAACCTTCAGCGTCAGTATCAGGCTCTTCCGGCACATACTCAAACCCGTATAAAGCCCCCATTTTTGCAGTTAAGGCCGCAGCAAGGGCATCAAGAATGTCATCTTTTGCGAGGTCCTTTCGCCTGTACCTTGAAAGGGCAACGTCGGTGAATCGGTCAACAGGCGTATCATCCAAAATTCTATCATTCACAGGCAACTTAACCGCAGGCATATCATTCATATGCATCATATGCATCCCTTCCGCAGGCAACCCATTAACATGCAGCCTTTCCCCGGGAAGCCCATTCACAGGTGAACAGGCCGTTTTCAGGATTTTATTCAGGACTTCTTTCCTCTCGATAAAGCCTTCTTCCTGCTTCTTTGAGTACTTCATCGGGCGGCCTGCAAAGGCCTGGAAACATATTTCAGGTCCCACCTCCCACACCAAGGGCCGGAACTCCTCATTTTCGAGAAGAAAACCGTACACGTCCCGGATTTTTGGAAGTATGTTCCAGGCCTGCTTCGAGATGCGTTTTCCTGTAAGCCTCTCATTGACTTCACAGGCTTTTTCGTAAGTTTCCGTGTAAACAGCCTCCCGACAGGGCACGGGAAAGATGCTGGACTTCCGGGCCGCTAAGACTTTGCGGGCGCCCAGGTCCGAGAGCCTCTCCCCTGTCCCCCCGGCTTTCAGGCCGATGGGGATGTCGATCAGGACAAGGGGCTCATAGTCTTCGTATTTGTCTTTCAGGAAGTCACAAAGGGCAGAAAAACGGGGGAAAACACCCAGCTCCCACCCGCAGTTCTCACCTTCAAATATCTTACCATCGCAGTTCCCATCATCACAGATCTCACTATCACAGATCTCACTATCACAGATCTCACTATCACAGATCCGACAATCGAAATTTTTCCCTGCCTGTTCAGTTAGAAACACAGCAAACCAGCCAGCACTGCACCCGTCGACCCCGACAAAGACTTTTTGATTCATGCTTACCGGTTTTATGGGACTCAGGTTTAAAAAGCTTTTATTACTCAAAGCCCCACCGAAGCAGGAGAACCATTAATTAACCTTACATGCATAAACGGGGTCAGATAAATGGCATTAAAGTCCGAAATAAAGTTAAGAGAGGGAAACAAAAATGAAATTCTGGTTGCTCAAAGCCGCAGGCACACAGGAAGACGAAGAGGCAATTCTGGAAAACAGCATAATCACAATAGGGTGGTCCGAGTTTCCGGACCTGGCCGGAGTAAAAGAAGAAGCCCAAATGAAAAAGCTCATGCTTGAAAAATACCCCGGCATGCCCGATGAGCGCTGCGGGGCCTGGGCAGGGGAGATCTGCTCCTTTATGCACGAAATAAAGAAAGGAGACCTTGTGGCAGTCCCCCTCAAAACCCGGAACGAGGTGCTTGTAGGAAGGGTTAGCGGGGACTACGAGTACAGGCAGGTCAGCAATTTTGTTAGCCATGTCCGAAACGTCAGGTGGATGAAAACCCTCCCCAAAGGGGACTTCGAAGAAGAATACGAAGTCGACCTGAATTCCCCGGAAACGCTCTCCCCGATAGAGGCCGATCCCGAAAAACTTTCCATATTCCTGAAGACAAAAAGTATCGGAGCCCTTCTTAACGACCTGAACTTCGCCCTTGAAGACCTGGAAACCCTGCGAGGAAGGATGCTCGAACTCGTGTACAGGCTGGCCGAAGCCGAAGAAATACCTGAAGTCAGGAAAATCGCAGCCGAAATGGAAAGGATGCTGCGGGAAAGGTAAAGGAAAGGAAAGGGAAGGGAAATTGAATGAAATTGAATAGAAATTAAAAAAGATTGAGAAAAGAGGATCAAGAAAAAAATTGACCCTCTAAATTTTAGTCATTTTATGCTATTTTATCCTTTTTACGCTATGAGGTCTTTCAGGTCGATCTCAAATCCGACAACGGCGTATCCGAGCTCGAAATTGTTGATGGTTTCCGGGTGGAATTCCCCAAAGACCCCTATTTTTTTGCCTCTGACGTAGACATCGGCCCTTCTTCCTTCAAGGAAAGCCGGGTCTTCGGACTCTTTTACTTCGTAGGGGAGCATAAGTTCCCGCATGAGGGCGTCTACTACTTCGTAGACTTCCGTGAAGTTCGCCTGCGGGTGGATGGAGACTGCAGCTGCGTGCTGGCCGGTTTCCCCGTGGGTTGCGATCTCTCCTACCTCGAAGATCTTCTGGGGAAGTTCCCTGTGCTGGTTTAAGGCGAGAATTTCCAGGAGGTTCGGGAGAAGCATTGTCCTGACCATTGTCTGGTCTTCGCTGATCGGGTGGAGCACGTAGGTGACATCGTCCGTCTTTGGCCTGCGCATGTTCTCGAAATTGATTTTTTCACTGGTGAGGGTGAAGGGCATGACCTCATAGTAGCCGAGCCCCACAAGGATTGCGTTTAACGAGGAACGCATGAGGGAAATCGGGTGGGACTTGCCTGCGGTGTAGGTCTCGGGGACCTTGCCCTTGATTTTGTCGTAGCCGTAGCCTTTGGCGATGTCCTCGATCAGGTCGAAGTTGTGCAGGATATCTGCCCTGTAGGCTGGCACCTTTACCTCAACGGTCTCTTCGTCAAGGGCTTTTGCCCCGAAGCGCATCCTTTCAAGCTGCTTTACGATCTCTTCTGCGGAAAGTTCCATGCCGAGCAGGGACTTTACCTCGGCCTTCGTAAGGAGCCTGGTTTCGGGTTCGAGGTTGGGGAGGACCATTTCTTCGCCTCCGGGCCGGATAACCCGGACAAACTCGATCTGCCCGCCCCGCTCGGCAAGGGCTGTTACCACGATGTTTAAGGCCGTGTAGACGGCTTCCCCGAGGCCCGTTACGTCGATGAAAAGGTCGGTGGTCTTTTCGGTCACGGATGTAAGAGTCCCGTTGATGATGGGCGGGAAGGACAGCACGTTGTCCTGGGCGTCCAGGATGATCGGGTATTTGTCAAAGCCCTGGACAAGGTGGGCGAACCTGGTGCCTTTGGGGTGCTTTTCCAGGATTTCGGTCATGCTCATCTTTTCGGTGTAGTCCAGGGGCACGAACTCAAAGCCCGGGTCAACTGCCATGTACCTGAAAGGCGGCTTTACGTTCCTGAGGTCATGGACGCCGATTGAGACTTTTTTCCGGTTCCGCCCGAGCCCCCAGTGCAGGTCCTCCTGCAGGTCCATCAGGGACTTGATAGACTCGGAGTTAAAGCTGACCCCGCGCACAACCGCACACCCGAGGAAGGGCCTGATCTTCAGGATATCCTCGCTTACGGATATGGAAACCTCATAAGGCTTTGCCCCGTATTCGGGAAGCCCGGTCTCAAGGTCCAGGAAGCCCCGCATTGCCCTGGCTACTCCCTCCACACTGTAGAGGTCCGGCCGGTCAGGGAAAAACTCGATATCAATGTAATCTTCTTCGATCCTTTCGATATCGGCCCCGATCATGGGCGCCCGTTTAATGATGGTTTCCTTATCGGTTCCCGTGAGTTTTTCGAGGTCGTCGTACTGCAAGGTTATTATAGGCATGGAAAATTCATCTCATCTGTTGCTAGCTAACTTAACCCCAAAAATATTCAACTTCAGATTTAATGCTTTTGTTTCCGGGCATGCCTGGAAAATACTCTCCCCTATAAAGACACCTGTAAGGACACCTCTAGAGACACCTGTAAAGACAGGAAATGAATCTCTGGAAAAGAAACAATTATTAATAAGCAAAAACCGTTCTTTCCCCTTAAATCAGGAGACAGTCCTATTATGATAATCGCAGGAATCGATGAAGCCGGAAAAGGCCCGGTAATCGGGCCAATGTGCATCGGAGGCGTAAAGATCGACGAATCAAAATCCCATATCCTCAAGGTGCTGGGGGTTGCGGACTCCAAGAAGCTTACGCCGAAAAAAAGGGAGCAGCTAGCCACCCAGATCAAAAAACATGCAGACGGCTTTTTCGTCCTGGAAGTCAGCCCCTCCCAGATCGATGAGCTCCGGAAAATCATGACCATGAACGAGATCATGGTGGTCTGTTTCGCAAAAGTCCTTGAACAGCTCAAACCCGATAAAGTGTATGCGGACGCTGCCGACGTAAAAGCCGAACGTTTTGCAGAAAACCTCCGCAGCCAGTATGCAAAAAGCAGCCCCGCACACGCAAAGAAAATCGAAATCATCTCAATGCACCAGGCAGACGCTATCTACCCCGTAGTCTCGGCAGCCTCGATCCTCGCCAAGGTCCGCAGGGACGAACTGATCGAGGAACTTAAAAAGGAATGGAAGATGGACTTCGGAAGCGGGTACCCCTCGGACCCGAAAACCCGAGCTTTTTTGCTGGACTGGGCCCGTGAGCACGACGGAAAGTTCCCGGACATCGTCAGGCAGTCCTGGCAGACTGTGGAAAACATAAAAGACGAACTGAAAAAAAGCTGAATGAAATACTTCGGAAACTGAATGAAATACTTCGGAAAGACTCACTGAACTGCTGGCATCTCCCTGTAAATCGAACCCCGCATACTCACCGGTTGCGTATGCAACCGGCCTTTTCCTGAAAAAGAATATAAAAAAGAAATTGCGTGCTCGGGGCTTTATTCATTTTTCGGAAAAGGATAGTATAAAAATTTGTGATACCGACCTGAATCACATCCACTATTTAAATTCACACCCCCACTTTAACTCGTAAAACCGGCCAGGGTAGCGTTTTCCACTGCAAAGACCCAGTACCCTCTATAGGGTTCCATCTCAAACACATCTGTCCCGATGTACTTTCCTGAAATCATCCCGCATTTCCCATTGCAGCCCCTGTATACGTATGTTTTGCTAACCGGGTCCCAGGGTCCCAGGATACAGACATAGGAGGAATCGATATTCTTTAAGGCCAGCTCGGCAGAAATCATGCCGTTCGGGTCTGCGTACCCCGGGACATTTGGGTCCATGCACCCTATGGCGTTCCAGCCTTTGTAGACCCTGATCGAAGGCGGAGATACCGGAACTTCTGCAGGCTGGCGTTCGAGCCTCTCAAAAGGGACTGTTAAGGCTTCCGTGGCATTGACCCGGAGCCAGTAGGCTTTCAGGGGCTCAAGGGTAAGGGGTGTTTCCCAGGCTCCGCTTCCTGCGTCATAGTAAAGGAGGGAAGCGTAATCGACTCCTTCCAGCACATGGGCTGCGGAAGCATCTTTCAGGAAATAGGGCACGGAGATTAAGTTCCAGCCCGGGTAGAGCAGGAGTCTTTCCCCCTCCGCAACCGGGGACAGGACAGTTATGTACCCGGGTTTTGTCAGGGTATCCTGGCCTGCGGCATTACTCACGGTGAGGGTAACGTTGTAAGAACCGGGCTGCGTGTAGGTATGTACCGGGTTCCGGATGCTGTAGTCAGGCACGGAATCCCCGTCAACATCCCATTCCCAGAGGGTGGAGTTTTCATATAGTGTGGAATTTTCAAGGCTGGTATTTTCCGGGAAGGTCACGTTTTCAGAAAGGTCCGTAAACTGCACCGTAAGAGGAGCGGAGCCCGAAGTCCTGTTTGCCGTAAAATTTGCAGCCGGGAGGGGAGGCAGAAGCCCCAGGTACATGGAGAGGGCATCAGCACGTCCGTATCCGAAAACATTGTTTGGGACAGGGGCCCCGAGCCCGAGGGCCGTTTCGAGTAGACTGGCCCGGATTTCCGTGCCCGGTTTTTCAGGATAACCGCTCCAGATAAGGCCTGCAAGCCCTGCAATATGCGGAGCTGACGCGCTTGTCCCGAAGAAGCCGGAAGAAAAACCGCCTGAGCCGGAAACCTTTACCCCGTCAACCCCGCACACGTCCGGTTTTTGCCGGAGTTCGAAGGCGGGATAGTAGATGGACACAGGGCCCCTGGAAGAATACGGTTCGATCTCATCATTTTCCGGGTCTGCGGCATCGATTGCTCCCACACTGATTACGCCGGGGGCCGCAGGGTGCCCGAAAATGGAGTCGTTTTCGACAAGGTTATTGGCGTAGGGGACGGCTCCGAAGGGGTACATATAGACCTCAAGCACTTTTGCCTGGCCGCTGACCTTCCGGACAAGCACGGCAGCATCGATAGAATCAGGTCCAACGTTTGTGTATGCCACATATTCAAGAGGGGAGGCGTTTCCGTCCTGGACAAAGGTGCTTGCGGCCAGGAGATCTCCTGTTTCCACCTCTGCAAGGAAGAGGTCATAGTTATTGGAAGAGGCATTCCAGCTGTCGTTCCACTCGAGGACCACCACGATTAGCCCGCCCGGGGGCAGGTTTACATAAAGTTCCTTGAGGTTCCCTTCTCCCCCGCTGAAATCATGAAAACCGGAGGTATGAGGCTGGTATTCTCCCTGGTAATGGGCCTGTGCGGAGTTGCCTGCAGCGCTGACGTAGAGGATGCCCCTTCTTTCGACCTCTTCCCGCACATGGGAGGCAACGATACCGTCTTCAAAAAATGGCTCGAAGATCCACCCTATGTCGTCGCAGATAATATCGCAGCCAGCCGCAGCAAGCTCATCGACGGCGCCGTTAAAGGCTATGGTGCTGTTTCCGGCATCATGGAAATACAACTCCGCCCCCGGAGCAAGGTCGTGGATAATTTCAAGCATCGCCGTCCCCTCGTCCCCTCCTTCCGTATTGCTCAGGACCTGCACGTCGGAAGGGAGCTCGCCGGCTGCCACGGCTTCGGAGAAGCTGTCCACTCCATCCGAAATGACCCCTATTTTTATGCCCTCCCCTGTCAGGCCGGAGCGTCTCCTGACTTCGGCAGACCTGAGTATCATATCCCCTTCCGTAACAACAGGCCCGGCCCTTACGACAGGCGGCATGACCGGCCTGATGCAGCGCACGGTTTCCAGGGACGCCAGGGGTTCAAGATTTCCGGTTTCCACCCAGGCCGAAAGCAGGCCGTTAGCTTCGTCCCTGCCCGTAACTCCTGATACGTAAGAGTCTGCAGCATGCGTGCTCCCGGAAGAAAACTGCACATACACATGAACAAGTTCTCCTGAGCCCGAACCCCCGTTAAAATCCCGGATGTCATAATGTCCTTCTCCCGGTTCTCCTCCAGGCTCTTCCCCCGGCTCTCTTCCCGGTTCTCCTCCCGCCCCTACTCCCGTCTCTACTTCAGGTTCTCCTCCCGGCTCTCCTGAACGTTTCATCTGCTTTAAGTATTCCATCTGCACCTTCAGTTCTTCCTGGCTGCAGCCTTCCGGCAGGAAGCTGGAATCCGTAAGCTGGAGCAGGTCGGATGAAAGCTTTTTCCGGGCAGGGCTCAGGTCCCCGGCGCCGGCATTCCAAAAAACGGAAGAGACGTAAGTAAGGTTTGAGAGCTCTGACAGGTTTTTAAAATTTCCAGAAAAAGAGTTGTTTTCTCCAGGGATTTTTTGGCTGAGATTCGCGGAGCTATTGCAAGAGCTTGCAGGATCGAAGTTGTAAACATTTCCCGCTGCAGGGCCCGGCTTCAAGAAAACACCTGCAACCGACAGCAAAATAGAAAACACGATTAAGCAAAAAATCCGCTGTCTTCCGATTTCCACCCGGCAAACCCCTTGAAGTTCTTTCCTACCCGGGCCCTTTCCTTATCCCTTTAGTCCCGGCCTTTCCATCCGAATCTGTTTTTCAGTTAGAACCCTTTAAGTTCGGACCCATTGCAAATACCCGCCTGTGGAGCCCTGGCTCCTGTCCGGCACAGCCTCAAAATAATAAAACATGAAATATAATTTCGTTGTAATACTCGTGAAGAATGAAAGAAATAGCTTTTGAAGCACTGATTCTGAAAAAACATCCTTACCAGGGGGTCAACAAAACCCGATTGAAGGGAATTTTACCCGGGCTTTAAATGAAAACCAAACAGATTGAAAATCAAAATCAAGCAATATGAAAACATTGAAAAAATGTTTATTAAGCTAACTTTTAAAATCAACTAATAAAAAATAAGCTATGATGGAAATAAAAATTATAGAGCTCCTTTTCGGCCTCTTTCTTTTCTTTATTTTTGTACTTTTTGTTGTGCTTGAGGTAAACAGCCACCTATTTAACAGGAAGATAGAAGAGGAGATAGAAGCCCTTGCCGAAATCTCAGCTTCAACTCCTGACAGAGCATTTTCCTGTTCTCAAATTGAGGCTTACCCCGAGCCTGTGCAGCGCTATTTTAGGCATGTGATGAAAGCCGGGCAGCCATATATCAAATCGGCCATTCTGACGCAGACCGGCCTTTTCAGGCCAAAAGAAGGGCAGGCCTGGATGCCCCTCTCTGCAGAGCAGTATTTTACTTCGGGGGAACCCGCATTTATCTGGAAAGCCCGGGTGAAAAAAGGCCCTGTATGGATTGACGCCCGGGACAAATACTACAGCGGTAAAGGAAACATGCTGATAAAGCCTTTTTCAGCAATAACTGCCGCAGATGCAAAGGGGCCTGAAATGGACGTTTCCTCGCTTTTCAGGTACCTCTCGGAAGCCCCCTGGTTCCCGACCGCCCTTGCTGCCGACAACATCGAATGGAAAGCAATAGACTCAAACTCGGCCCGGGCAACCATCAGAGACAGGGGGCTAAAAGTTTCTGCAGTCTTTACATTCAACGAGAAAGGCGAGGTCACGAAGGTCACGACCCGGGAGAAATACCGGGAAGTTAAAGGAAAATATTATCTCGACGAGTGGACCGGATACTTCAATAACTACAGGGAGTTCGACGGGATACTGGTCCCGACCGAAGCCATAGCTGCCTGGAACCTTGCAGGCGGAGAGTCAGAGTATGCCCGGCTTCGGATAACGGAAATCCGGTATAATGAGCTGTAAGTTCAAAGAAGAAGAGGAAAGGAAAGAATAGAGACGAAAAGATCCAGAAAGGAAAGACCCGGAAAGAGAAGAATTAGAAAAAGTAAAGAAAATTAAATTGAAAATGAAAAAAGGAGAGAATTTTCAAAAATTCTCTGCAGTTTTCAGAAATTCCCGGTGATGTAGTCTGCCATGGACTCAAAGAGCCTGCGCCCGTCGTCGGAGCCGAGGATGGCTTCGGAGGCCCTTTCCGGGTGGGGCATGAGCCCGAAGACGTTCCTGTTCGTGTTTACGATCCCTGCGATGTTTTCCAGGGAGCCGTTGGGGTTGGCTTCGTCCGTTACTTTTCCGTTTTCGTCCACGTAGCGGAAGACGACCTGCTCGTTTTCGTCAAGTTCTGCCAGGACGGCTTCTTCGGCGTAGAACTGGCCTTCCATATGGGCAATCGGCATCCTTATGACCTCGCCTTTCCTGAACTTCGAGGTAAAGGGCGTGTCTTTTGTCTCGACCCTGAGGCAGGTCCCGTGGCACCTGAACTTCGGGTACTGGTTGGTGGTCAGGGCCCCTTCAAGGAGCCGGGCTTCGGTGAGCACCTGGAAGCCGTTGCAGATCCCGAGCACGGGTTTTCCTTCGGCTGCAAGCTTCTTTACGGAGTCCATGATCGGAGTGCGGGCGGCAATGGCCCCTGCCCTGAGGTAGTCCCCATAGGAAAAACCACCAGGAACCACAACCCCGTCAAAACCGTCCAGGGTTTCCTGCTTGTACCAGACAGTTTCGGCGTCCACACCTACGACCTCCGTTAAGACGTGAAGCACGTCTAAGTCGCAGTTTGTGCCCCCGAACTGAATAATGGCAATCTTCATTTTTATCCCTCGATTTTCTTCAGCCTGTTAAGCCTTCTCAGCGTTTCAGTCCCTTATCCCGCCGTACATCCGCTCAAAAGCCTGCTCAGTTAAGCTCCTTGAGCCCGATTGTGTAGTTGTGGATGATGGGGTTTGCGATAAGCTTCTGGCACATCTCATCGACTTTCTTCTCCGCAACTTCGGCGGATTCGGCCTCGAGAACGATTTCGTACAGCTTTGCGGTCTTTACGCTGCTGACTTCGTAGCCAAGGTGTCCGAGTGCCCTTTTTGCGGTGGTGCCTTCAGGGTCAAGCATGCCTGCTTTCTGTTCGATTCTTACTGTTGCCTGGTACTGCATCTCTGTAAGCCTCTATTTTGGATCAATTAATCAATCGGATCTTTAAATCAGGTAATTAATCGGATATTCAGATTAACTGGATTTTTAAATTACTGGATTTTCAAATTAACTGGATATTTACCTGCCCTTAGAGGACCTGATGCTCGATCAATGCGCGGTCAAGGAAACTTTGCAGGTAAACAATTACCGGTCTGCACAATAATAAATATAAGATGCTTAAAAACGTTGCGTATATCGGAGAGCACACATAAAAAGCTTCCTTTGCCGGGGCCAATATATGTATTCCTCAAAGCCTGAATGCCTGATGCTTCCTGTTTTGCTCCTTCTGCCCCCATGAACCCGAACTAGGTAATTATATAATTAAAGTACAAATTCAGAAAGTTTTAAAAGTATATAAACCCAATTTATAATTGGGGTGAAATTCTGTACTTCAAAGAACCGGATAGCCTGGATTATAAACAGGATAGTATGGAATAGGATTTGCACCTGACAAGACAACTCGTCCTCTGTAAACACGGAATCCTGAGAGGCAGCAGTTGCTGCACGGAATACAAACCCGTAAACAACCTTTATTCTACACGCTGCTGCTGCCTCTACTGTGCGAACTCAATCTGGCTCGGCGACGAAAAAAGCGCAAGGAACCCCTTTGCAGCCCTGCAGGGAGACCCCCTGTATGCCGTAGAGCTAGTGCGGGAAGAGTCAGGAGGATGAGAAAAGCTCAAAGGATCAGGTAAGCTTGAAAGTCAATTAAGGACAGAAAATTTGTAACCCGAAATTCAGAGTCCGAAGCTTAAAAACGAACTGTTCTCTTTTTTAAAGTCATTCACTTCTGCTGAAGACCGGATCACAACCCTGGTTTTAAGAGGATTAATTAGATCCACCGATAACCTTTGTTTTCACAGTTATAGCTGCTTAGCCGGGATTCCGTTTTTATTTTAAACCGTGCAGAACCCCGCGTTCTCACCGGATACGAAGTATCCGGCCTTTTCATGAAGTCCTGAAAAAAGAAACTTTGGATACACAGCCTCTACGCAGCCCTAAGAGGAAATCAAAAGCTACAAAACCAGCAGTTCCGCGTTTAAAGATAGTGTTTCGTGATAGTATAACAGTCTCTATGCAGTCTTCCAGAGGATATTGCCGAAAAGAATTTCGGTTTCATGGTCATTTACTGAAACTCGTAAGCAGAGGAATGGATTTCAAGTATGGAAATTAACGGCTAATATGCCTGCTATGTGCCCGTTTTTTCAGATTTGATCAATAACTCAAGGACGTGGCCCAAATTTCAAGTCCGAATAATTTATGCTTTTTTCCAAATTTAAAGAAAGGGCCGGTTGCGCCCGCGCAACCGGTGAGTGTACCGGGTAAGATCTTCAGGGCTCGATCTTACAGGAACCCCGGAGAAACAGATTATTGGAAGCAAAAACGCGGGCTGGGCAGCTTGAAGCGGAAAGCAAGTTTCCCATGTCCCGGATGTGGAGGGGTTCTTAATTAACGGGCCTGACTCCAAAAATGGCAAAATAATAAATAGGGATAGATAACCTGTATAACCCGAATCGAAACGAAAAAGGTGTGACCATGTGCGGAATAGCCGGAGCTGCCGGGATCCCTGACAGGGAATCAAATGTGAAAAAAATGCTTGCAATCCTGGGGCACAGGGGACCTGATGCCTGTGGGACCTATAGTTCCGGAAACATAAGCATAGGAAACACCCTGCTGAAAATTACCGGGGATATGCCCCAGCCCCTGGTGAGAAAGGGGGCGCTCGTGCTCAATGGGGAGGTATTTAATTTCAGGGACCTGGCATCCGAAAACGGCATCAAAACAGATTCCGACACGGAAGTGCTTTTTTCCATGATCGAGGCCCGGATAAAGGAAGGAAAAACACCTGTAGATTCCGTTTTCTCTGTGCTTTCCCGCGTAAACGGGGACTATGCCCTGGCATATACCTGCGGCGACGAACTGGTGCTTGCCCGGGACCCGGTGGGAGTTAAACCTCTTTTTTACAGCATAAGGAAGGGAGTAGAAGAGGAAAAAGAGGAAGAAAAAGAGGAAGAAAAAGAGGAAGAAAAAAAAAGGGAAGAAGAGGGAGCAGAAGATGGGGGAGAAAAGGAAAAACCTCAAATCTACTTCGCCTCCGAGAAAAAAGCCCTCGCAGTTTTAGGGAGAGGGATTGAAGCCGGACCTGAAACTGGACCTGAAACTGGACCTGAGACCGAGGCTTTCCCCCCGGGAACTGTCCTGGGTTTTAACACGAAAACCGGGGAAACAGTAGTAAAGTCCCTTAAAATCAGGCCGCCGGGTAAACGGATTTCAGGGGAGGAAGAAGCTGCTTCATGTTTGAGGGCAGCCCTCGAAAAGGCTGTGGAGCTCAGGCTTACATCAGGGGCAGGAATTGCATTTTCAGGCGGGATAGACAGCGTTTTTGTTGCAGCCCTTGCAAAGTGCATAAACCCGGAGGTGACCCTCTATGCGGTGGGCCTTCCCGGCTCCCACGACATTGCCCAGGCAGAGTACGCAGCCGAAGCGATCGGGATGAAAGACTCCCTGTTTGTCCATTTCCTTTCGCCCGAAGAAATAGAAGCTGCAGTCCCTCATGTCATTTACGCAACCGAGTCCGCGGACCCGATGAAAATTGCCATAGGGCTTCCCCTTTACATCGTCGCAAAAACCGCAAGTGAGAATGGGAAGAGGGTCCTTCTTACAGGGCAGGGCGCAGACGAACTTTTCGGGGGATACAGGCGGCACGAGAGCTTTCTGGAACAGGGACCGGATGTGCTCGACCGGGAGATTTACTCCGATATTGAAAAAATCTCAAGGATCAACCTGGAAAGGGACGATATGGTCACCATGGCAAACGCCGTGGAACTCAGGGTGCCTTTCCTGGATAAGGAAGTCATAAAAACGGGGCTTGCGATCAGCCCGGAACTCAAGGTCCTGAAAACAGCCTGCGGGTACACCAGGAAATACGTCCTGCGAAAGGCAGCCGAAGGGCTGCTCCCCAGAGAACTCCTCGAGAAGGAGAAAAAGGCGATGCAATACGGGACCGGGGTCCAGAAGGTGCTTGACAGGCTCGCCAGAGATGCCGGTTTTTCGAAAAAGGAAGGAAACCACATCGAAAAATACCTGCAGCGGGTCGCAGGAGAACAGGGGTTTGATTTTCTAGCTGCGGAGGAAAAAGGCAGTTATGATGACTCATGAAGGCTAAAGACCTGTGAAGGTTAAAGACTTGTGAAGGCTAAAGACCTGTGAAGGCTAAAGACTTGTGAGGCTAAAGACTCGTGATAAGACCTGTGAAGGATAAATAAAGACTGGATTTTAAAGCCAACTTTTAAAAATGAACTTTTTTAGATATTAAGCAAAAGCCGGGCACAAATGAATAAGTATAAACAGTTTAATAGTTATATCCAGAAAAAGAAATTATTGTATTATATTTATAATCAAATTCTCAGGGGGAATTCGTTATAAAAATAGCAATTACCGGAAAAGGCGGCGTTGGAAAGACAACCCTTTCAGGCACCCTGGCAAGGCTGCTTGCAAGGGACGGGTACGAAGTACTGGCAATTGATGCGGACCCGGACATGAACCTGGCATCCTCCCTCGGGGTAGAAAACCCCCCGAGGCCCCTGACCGATTACAAGGACCTGATCCAGGAAAGGGCCGGAGCCGAAGGCGGGGCCTTTATCTACAACCCCAAAGTCGATGACATCGCCGGCAAATACGGGGTCATCGGGCCTGATGGGGTCAGGATGCTTGTCATGGGCACGGTGGATAAGGGAGGAAGCGGGTGCATGTGCCCGGCCTCGGCCTTCCTTCGGGCCCTCCTCAGGCACCTGATGCTCAGGGAAAAGAGTGCCGTGATCCTGGACATGGAAGCCGGGATCGAACACCTTGGAAGAGGCACCACCCGCGGGATGGACCTGATGATCGTGGTCGTGGAGCCCGGGGCAAGATCCCTTGAAACGGCCGAGAGGATAAAAAGGCTCTCTTCCGAAATAGGAGTCACACGCCTCACTGCTGTTATCAATAAAGGCGGGTCCGGGAAAGTCAACCAGAAACTCGAAGAGCTTGGCATCCCGGTCCTCGGGGAAATTCCCTTTGACCTCCAGCTCATGCAGGCAGACCTGGAAAAGCGGGCTCCCATTGACGTGGGCGGTGAAGCCGTAGAAGCCATCAAGGAAATCAAGGAAAAACTGATGGTAATCGTTGAAGAGATAAGGAAAGAAGGGGAAGGAGCCAAAAAATAAGGTAAAAGGACCGGGACATTCCGGTCACACTCCTTTAAATCAATTCAATTTGTTATCCTCAGAGTCTGTTAAACTTCCTTTTTTATAGATGATTGCGAGCAGTTTCATTCTCTTCTCTCTTATAAGAGCATCAGTGGGGTCAATTTCAAGGGCGATGTCATAGCATTTCATCGCATCCCCGTATCTACCCATGTTTTCTAAAGAAGTGCCCTTCTGGTACCAGGCAAAAACGTCCTCGGAGTTGGATTTAAGGACTTCTTCATAGCACTCCACGGCTTTTTCAAATTCTTTTAAGTTGTTGAGAGCAAAGCCTTTGAGGCACCAGATCCCGAAGTTCTCCGGGTCAACCTCAAGCGCCATGTCGTAGCAGGCGATGGCTTCTTCGGACCTCCCCATCCTGTCAAGGGCAAAACCCTTCTGTAGCCAGGCATCCAGATATCCGGGGTCAAGGGCCAGGGCTTCGTCATACAGCCTGAGCTTTTCGGCGTAATCGTTACTTTCGCCTGCTGCTTTCAGGAGCTCCTCTAGATTCTTTTTCGCCTTCGCTTCTCCTCCGGCGTCCTGCTCCTTAGCTTCTAACTGAGATATTTCTTTGCTGGAGTTTTCCTCTGTCATTTGAAATCCTCTTGTTCCCTGTACAGGTTTATCGGGGCCCTTTCTCAAACTTTTTTTTCCGCAATCCGGAATCTGTTATCCAGAATTTTATATTTAAAAATTTGTTTTGCATTCCGAAATTTTTCCGTTTCACATACATGGGTAATATAAGAACGAGATCAGAAGAACGATATTCAGCAATTCTGTTTTCAGATAAATATACTCTTACCGGTTCTACGTTTATTGAATACAACTCATTCCACATATACATGGACGGGAAGATTGAATTAAAGTCTGTCAAGGAAGCTTACCGAAAGGAGCTTACTTCCAAACCTGAGCTTACTTCCGAACCTGAGTTTTCTTCCGGCTGATTTCGGAAAGGACCCTGACTTTACATTCAAGCGCGGGGGCAAAACCCGGACTTAGTTCCAGGGCCCTGTTACAGCTTTGAAGGGCTTCTTCATATTTTTGCAGTTCGGAAAGGACAAGCCCCCTGCTATGCCAGAGCCCGGGCTCTGCGGGTGCGAGCCGGAGAGACAGGTCATATGCTTCAAGGGCAGCTTCGAAGCTGCCAAGCCTGGACAGCAGGCTCCCTTTGCAGGCGAGGGCTTCCAGGTATTCCGGCCTGATTTCAAGGGCCGAGTTGTAAGCTTCAAGGGCCTCTTCTTTCCTGTCAAGGGCGGACAGGACCGAACCTTTCCCGGCCCAGGCTTCGGCATACTTCGGGTTTTTCCGGAGAGTTTTTTCGTAGGTTTCCAGGGCTTCTTCATACCTGCCAAGCTTCGCCAGGACAACTCCTTTATTGTCTCCTGCAACCTGAAAGGACGGGTCGAGTTCTATTGTCCTGTCATACGCCTCAAGGGCGTCCTCAAGCCGGCCCATTTCCGAGAGGATCACACCCCTGTTGTACCAGACCCTGTAATCCTCAGGAGCAATTCCCAGCAAGCTTTCCGTAAGCTGCAGGGCATCTTCATGCCTTGTGGCTTTGTAGAGCAGCACAGCCTTCTGGAAGAGGGCGGTAGCATCTTCAGGGTCTTTCTCAAGCCTTTCCGTGCAGCTCTTCAACTCCCCGTAAAGAGGGAGAGTGGCATAGAGGTTCCGGACGGCCAGGAATAAGGGCAGGACTTCATACTGCTTCCCGTTGACAGTAAGAACTTTTGAACAGGGACTGTACGCAAGGGCTGAAGGGGCGGGCTCTGAAGTTTTGGACCTGTCTGGGTCTTCTTCCCCGTCTTTTGCTTCTTCTTTGAGCACCTTCTCCAGTCCTGATGCAAAACCAGGGCCAAAAGTAGACGGGTTGAAGGGAGAGTCATCTGTTATGTAAAGAACTGACCGGAGTTCTTTTCGGTTTTTCCTGTTGCTCCTGCTCCAGAGAACCGTTGAAATGCCCTCAAATTCCCCGAGAAATTTCTGCAGGCAGAGCCGGAAGGCTGCGGGGCTTTTTGCCCGGTTCAGTGCGTTAAAAGCTGAAAGGGCTGCCCTGCAGCGTTCCAGAAGTTCAGCCCGGTACCTGCTGATTTTATCCGTCGGATTATCTTCCATAGCGTCCATAAAATTCCCTGCGGATCAAATTCACACTTTTTCTAATTCTATTTCCTGATTCGCACCCGGATTCCATTTCCTGATTCGCACCTGGATTCTATTTCCTGATTCGTAGCCAGATTCATGGCCAGATTCATGGCCAGATTCATGGCCAGATTCATGGCCAGACTCCGGGACCAGATTAGTGGCCAGATTAGTGGCCAGATTATGAGGCTCTGCAGGCAGGTATTTCCGGAAGGTAGGCCCTCACATGAGATTCCGGTTATTTATTTTCCTTCTTTTCCTGGTAACACTGCTCTTAAGCCCGGCTTCAAAGGCCGATCCGATTAAACCGCAGCTCAGTCGCGGTCGAAAAAGCGGTTACACATCGAGCCTTCGTCCGGATTGAGCTTTGATTCTCCCTTCACCGCGATAACAAGGTCCACAGGGGAGCCGGCGGCTACCCTGGCCTGGGGTTTCGGGTCCTGGCGGAGTATATCACCGAACCGGATCCCGATAGGGAAGATCCCGGTCTTTTCGCTGATATTCCCTACCTCAAGCCCGGCTTCGCCCAGAAGCACCTCGGCCTCTTTAAGAGTTTTCCTTATCAGATTCGGGACCTCTACAATTTCTACCGACGCCTGAGATACGGCTTTTTCCTCAGCCTGCCCGACAGGTTCATCTGTGACACATTCTCCCTCGCCCAGGATCTCCTTCAGGAGATCGATTGCCCCGCTGATCCGAAGGAGGGTTTCTTTCAGGTTCGTTTTCCTGTTTTCAAGTTCGATAAGCTTATTCTCAATGTCGTTGAGGATATTCTGCCCTGATTCGTATTCGGCCCTGAGCTCCTTTAAACGCTGTTCAAGCTGTGTTTCCATAGTCCTGCAACCCCTTTTTGATATCTTTCTGCTAAAATCTCGATTTGATCTTCAGTTTTTATTTAATATTGATTTAATCAATAGTCCTGCCTTTTATTCAACCCTTTTGTTTTTGTTCCATGTACCTTCGTTAATGTACCACTTCAATCCCGTACATTTAGACTTCAATCCAGTGTATTTGAACTTCAATCCAGTGTTTTTAGCAGTCTTTAATAACCCAATACATTTTAAGTTTTATATTTTTCACCACCAGTAAGGAAGTTTCGCAGGAAAGGACTGAAACAGGTTTCCTGAAATGCGAAAATGAAAAAAGAACCCGTTTTTCTGAATTCTATTTAAATCATTAGCCTCAGACTACATATTAAATGCGACTTCAGGAAATTAAACTTAAATGAGGAGTTATTCGACTTAGAGGTGATTCATATGGAAAAAGCCAGTCCTGAGCAGATTGAAGAGATAAACGGGTACGGAAAGGAAATTATCGAATTACTGAAACTGGAAACATCTCCTGTGGCAGTTGCCCTTGTCCCGAAAGATGAAGAAATCCCTGCGGGAGTGCAGAGGATCGAAGAGGGGATGAAACACTGCCAGATGGTGGACCGAGTGCGCAATACGAAAGAAGAATTTTACACCCTTCTTGATGACCAGACCTGCAAGGGAGGAGCAGCGGCCCTGGGGCTCGGGCACATGCCCCCGAAACTTGCAAGCGGAGAGTTCTACCATGAAAAGCTGAAACACTTCAAGACCCTGGAAGCCTCCAAAAAAACCCTTGAAAGAGTCCCCATGCTGGAAGCCGAGTCCATTCTGTCAGCCATTTACGCTCCCCTCGAAAGTGCGAGTTTCATGCCGGATGTGGTGGTTATCATCTGCTCCCCGAAACAGGTGATGCTCCTGACCCAGGCCATTCTCTATAATGAAGGAGGCAGGGTTGAAGCCGAGTTCGCAGGCAAACAGAGCCTCTGTTCCGATGCCGTTGCCGAGCCCTACCTGAGCGGAAAGATAGGGATAACCGTGGGCTGCACCGGGAGCAGGAAACATACCGGCATCCAGGACTCGGAACTGACGGTCGGGATCCCCGCAAAACTGCTCAAAACCCTGGTGGAAGGGCTCAGGTCGATTGCCGGAAAAGCCCCGGCACACGCATAAAGAACAGAAAAATCCGGGTCCTTCACAGGAAATACAGAATTACAGGCAGCAGGATGACTCCCATGGCATGGGACTTCCGGACTTTCATGAAAGACGGAAGCATGCCAATGGGGGTGGAGATTATGAAGATGAAGAGCCCGAAGAGCCCTGTGAAAAGAAAAACCATCAATGCAAGCCCGAAGAGGACGCAAGCACAGAGTTTTGCATAATCGAGCTTCCTGAGCAGGCGGTGGGCGTTGTTTCCGATCCAGACCGTGGAGAAGTAAGAAAGCAGGGAGGTCAGCAGGATAGCGGAAAAGAAAAGCAGCAGGGACGGAAAATCAAAGGACTCCGGACCAAGGATCTCATTTACCGCAGCCATTGCCCCGCTTCGGGTCTTTCCTATCACCAGGAGGGCTACCAGCCCGAAAATGGCGTTTGAGGTGTTCACCCCTGAGACCGAGACGATAAACTCCTTTGAGCTTTCCAGCGTTTCGGGGTCGGCCTCAGGGTCCGAATAAAGAAAGGTCCTGCTCTCCCCGGGCCCGCCCTCTCCTGTTTCCTTCCCATTTTCTTTTTCCCCGTCCTTTCTCTTTTCCAGGCCATTTTTATCGAAATCACCCTTTACGAAAAGCCCTGCCAGGAGAGCGGCAATCGCAGAGGAGACTCCCGGCAGCCAGGCTACGAGGGAGCCGGCGGCGCTGCCAGTAAGGACCCCTCTCACGATCCTTTTTTGAGAAAGCTGCAGCCCGGTGACGGATTCTTCTGGCATTTCCGAGCCCGTGAACAGGCTGATTACAAGCTGGGAGGCTCCGAAGAGCCCGCTTAAGAGGGGCAGGAGCACGGAAGCCGTCCCGAAACTGATTACCGGGACCAGGAAAGCTTCCCTGGAAAAAGCAAAGAGCCCCAGGGCCCCGGTCATCAAAAAGAGAAGCAGGGCAAAAGCCCTGTACCTGTACTTCGCAAGCGAGCCCTGCCCCTTGACCTGTTCCCCTTTTTCAGTGGCCAGCATTAAAAAGACGATTGTGAGCAGGACCCAGGCCATGTACTGTTCGAGAAAAGGATACACTGCCCCGAAAAAGAGGGAGAAAGGCAGCACAAAGAC
This sequence comes from Methanosarcina sp. KYL-1, assembly GCF_024372725.1. Classification (GTDB taxonomy): domain Archaea; phylum Halobacteriota; class Methanosarcinia; order Methanosarcinales; family Methanosarcinaceae; genus Methanosarcina. The sequence goes on along the minus strand of NZ_VOUA01000009.1, from coordinate 59,593 downwards.
AAGGGATGCCACCACCGAGCCCGCACTCCCCAGAGCTGAAAGGCGGACGGCTTCCGCACCTGCGCCTTCGAGCAGGAGCCTGTGTCCCGGCAGGACGGCCAGGGCTGTGTCCCCGTCCGGAGCCCCCAGAAACACAGAAGGGATTATGTCATGGAAGGTGTGTGCAACAGCATTGGAAAGGATGATAAGGGCAATATAAAAAGGAGAAATGCCCCGCTCAGCCAGGAAAGGGGCAAGGGCGACAAGGGCAAGGGCAAAATTATTTGTGTGGATGCCCGGCAGGAGCCCGGAAAATATGCCCAGCAGGTAGCCTCCGAAAATAGCGAAGATGAGCAAGAGTAAAGAGATTTCTGCCATTAGACTGCCCCCCCTGAAAAGGCCCCCTCCCAGGACTATTGTTCCCGCTGAAGGAATAAGGCTCCTGTTTTTCCGGTTTTCACCCACATTCCGTAACCGGGCGTAAAGACAGGGTTGCAGAACCCCCTTCACCACCTGAAGCGCCCGTGCCCCAAAACCCGGACCCGTCAAGTCCACACTTTAAGCCCACACTTTAAGCCCACACTTTAAGCCCACACTTTAAGTCCGGCCTCAGTTTAAGGTTGCCGCATCCCACTCTGACCGCGCAGCGAAATATTCCTGCAAAACTTTTTGTGCAGGCCCCCGGGTAGAACATATTTACGAAAGTGTTTTATAAATAATAACAAGTTATTCTATTTGAAACTATTAATATGTTTTTTAAGAAGAGTCTTAATATTTTAAAGATATGTGGGCTAAATAATTAACATAAATTCCAAAAAAAGTGTAGCTTATATGCAGGAAAGGGAAAGAAAGGGAAAGGGGATATAGGAGAGAATTTAAAAGAAAATGTAAAAGGGTATGTAAGAGAGATAAGGTAACTTAAGTAAAATTGAATGGGACGGAAAATCCGATATGCCCGGCAACCATAATAGCATAAAAAGTTTCCCATTTGAAATCAAGGCATTTTAAGGCTCGGATGCCACCAACAGGAAAACATTTAAATAATAGGAGAAATTCGGGCACTAAATTTGAGTTTACTTATCAGATAAGCCGCTTGAAAATTTTGAAGGCTGCTTATCACAACAACGAAAAAGAAAAATCAATTCCATTTATGTTATATATTTTACAAATGATGTATTATATGCAGTTCTAAATGCTAGTTTTGAATGGGGTTCATGAGTAGCATTTAGTGGAAAAACAAAAGAGCAGTGGTTTGAGGTTCGCCATCCTTGCCTGCTGCCCTCCATAAACATCAGAAGCCCACCCCCGGAAGGTGCCTATGAGGTTATGCCATTCCTCAATCACCGATCTGACAGGGGCTTCACATGCAGAAACCGGGATACGAGGTTTTGCCATTCCTCCCCAGGCTTCCGCAAAAACATCAAAAGCAACTGTAGAAGTGAGAAACAAATCCCTCTCTATTTTCTCTCACTTCTACCTTTTCTCACTTCTATTCTGTGCACAATCCGGTTTTTCATTGCACTTCTGCACGCTTCTCACTTCTAGTCGTTTATCTTCTCACTTCTACTCGTTCATCATTTCTGCACGCTTCTCAAGCCAGCTTTCTTTGCACTTCTACCCTTTCTTACTTCAAAGATTATTTCACTTCTACCCCTGCTTTCTTTTTTATTCTCATTTCTACCTCTTTTCACCTTATTTTCCCCCAATTTTTTTGCAGAAGCCGGCTCTTTACTCCTGGCCACAAGACCCGGGGTTCATCGTTTATCGACTTATTTTCCGGCGCTTTTCAGTATTTTTTCGTCGTATCCGTATCCCATTCCTTTGCAGGAAGGGAGGTCAAGCAAAACAAATTCCGCAAAAGCCGTCCCGGGACCAACCGCTTCAAGGTGGAGAGTCTTTTCCAGGTCGGTCCGGGCCTGGTCTCCTTTCTTGAGCCTTTGCCCGTTTACGAATATTTCCCCAGAAGTGACATAAATGAAGATGCGGCGGCACTCCCCGGAATCAAAGTGCATTATCTTTCCCTTTTCGAGCCTGGCCCGGTAAATAGTGGAATCTGCATTCATTTCCAGGGTATCCGGAAGACCCTGTCCGGAAACAAGGGGCAAAAGCCAGTTCTCCCAGGCAGATTCCTCAAACTTCTTTTGCGAATAGGCCGGTGAAAGAGGGTTCCTGTCAGGATAAATCCAGATCTGGTAAAAGTGCAGGGGCTTTTTACCGGAGTTGAACTCCGAGTGTTCTATCCCGGGGCCTGTAGAGATGCACTGCACTTCCCCCTCCCTGAGAACAGTTTTGTTTCCCATGCTGTCTTCATGGGTGATCTCTCCCTCAAGCACCAGTGTTACAATTTCCATCCCGGAATGAGAGTGGGACGGAAAGCCCTTCCCCGGTTCTACGGTATCATCGTTAAAAACGCGCAGGTCCCCGAACTGGATGTTGTCCGGGTCATAGTAGTTTGAAAAAGAAAAAAGCCAGTAACTCTTAAGCCACCCGAAATCTGAAAAATGCCTCATCTCTGCCGGAATGATTCTTATCATAAAGAGCCTCAGTCCCCTGTTTCCAGAATTATGGTATTTTCCCGGAATGATTATATTTTCCAGTTATTTTCCAGTTATTCTCCAGTTATTTTCCAGTACAATTATATTTTTTACAGGATTTAATATATAATTTGCCGGATAATACGTAAGGTTTATCGGCTGAAAAGGATATACTTTTGGAAACAAAGTTTCTGAATAACGTTCACCAGGCCGGAAGGAAGACGACCAAAAAAACAGCTGCCTCCCCGAAAAGCATGGAAAAAACCATATATACGATCACTCTCTTTTCTACAGGCAAACCCATCATACTAAAAAATTACCCGTTTTTCAAGCGATACCGGGGACCGGCAGAAAAAAGGATTTCCCATGACCATCAAATGCAAAAAATGCAACCATGAAGCTATTATTTTTCAGAAATATTCCGGGATGCACCTCTGCAGGAAGCACTTCATCGAGGATGTTGAGCGGAAGATCAAGCTGACCGTCCGGAAAAACTACAGCATAAATAAAAACGACGTCATCGCCGTTGCCCTGAGCGGAGGGAAGGACAGCGCCGTTGCCCTCTATATCATGCACAAGATCCTCGGGGACAGGCCCGACATAGAGCTCGTGGCAATTTCCGTGGACGAGGGGATCGAGGGGTACCGCCCGAAGTCCCTTGAAACCGCAAAAGAACTGACCCGAAAGCTCGGGGTCCGCCACATCATAAAGTCCTTCAGTGCCGAGCACGGGACCACCATGGACGAGATTGCTGCAATGGATAGGGAAAAAGGCACCTGCAGCTACTGCGGAGTCCTCAGGAAAAACATCCTGAACAGGGTCGCAATGGAGATCGGGGCAACGAAACTGGTCACAGGGCACAACCTGGACGACGAGGCCCAGACCATCCTCCTGAACCACTTCAGGGGAGACATGGAGCGCATGGTCAGGCTCTCCCCTCCGGCAGCCGTGGAAGGGCTGGTGCTCCGGGCAAAACCCCTCAGGAACATCCCCGAAAAAGAAGTAGCTCTCTACGCCCTGATGAACGGCCTGCCCGTGGACTTCAGCGAATGCCCCTACGCAGGAGAAGCCATGAGAAAGGAAATCAGGGAACTCCTGAATGACTTTGAGACAAAGCACCCAGGCACCAAATATTCCCTGCTCCGGGGCTTTGACAAGCTTGTAGGAGCCCTTGCAAAAGAACTCCCACCCGCAAAAATCGAAAAATGCAGGATCTGCGGAGAGACCTGTACGGAAGACATCTGCCAGGCCTGTAAACTGCTCGGCAGGGCCTGAAAGAAGAAGAAGAAGAAGAAAAAAAAGGAAGAGGAAAAGAAGGAGTAGAGCAGAGTAGTTGATCAACAGTTGATCAGTGGATCAACAGTAGATCAACAGCTGCTCATGAATTCATCAGGGTCGCAGAGCAGTTCGTTGTGGTCGTAGAGATTCTTTTCTTTCCTGCTGAGGTAGAGGCGTGTCCACCAGACGGTCGTCAGCGGCTGCAGGACAAGAAGTGGGAACAGGACGGTCAGCAGGACGACAAAGTCGCTCACCGAGCCCAGTAGCTCACTTACCAGGCTGTTGACGAAAGTCAGGGCAATTGAAATCACCCAGATAAAGAATACATCCAGCTTGTTTTCCATGAAAAAACGGAAACCGGTACTTATGGCTTCCAGCGGGTCAAGTTCGTCTATTACCAGGGCATAAGGGGCAAGGGAAAGCCCGATGTTTATAACCATGATATAGACTCCCCAGATAAGGGTCCCGATGGCCAGCAGTCCCAGGCCCTGGACAGGGACTTCCGGGTTTTCGATCAACGCACCCAGGTCCCCAACTGCGAGGGCTCCGGGGACGACGAATATGATCCCTGCAAGCACCATGAGCCCGATCAGCAGGGAAGCTAAAAAGAGCTTGATAGCGTTTTTCGAGCCAGCGCCTACCATTTCCGAGAGCACGGTATCCCCGGTTTCAGCAGCCCTCTTTGCCATCCCGATTGCTCCTGCCGTGAAAAAAGCCTGCAAGAACGCTATCAGCAGGAAAAATGCTATAAATCCTATCGTGGCCGGCACGAAGTTTTCAAGAAACGCCCCCGCAAACAAAGCGTAGAGTTCCTCCGTGGAAAGGGCAGCAGGGTCAAGCCCGTTTTCTACCCTGGATGAAAGGAGCATAACTCCCATGAGCCCGAAGAAAAAGAAATAAAGCAGCAAAGTCAGAGCGAAATTCAGGACAAAAGGAATGCAGATGTTTAGATTTCGAACCCAGTTTTTGAATCCTTTATTAAGTATTGTTCCAAAATCTTCATGCATGTGACAGGACCTTCCGGTTTTACAGGGGTTGGTATTATTGGGGGTTATTTAAGGAATTTATTTAAGGGTTATTTAGGGAATTTATTTAAAGGTTATTTAAGGGTTATTCAAGTAATTCATTAAACGGATTTATTAAAAGAATTCAGTTAAGGATTGTTCCTGAAAGTCAAAAGCTGCAAAAGAACCCGACTTCAGCCAGCTTTCCCGGAGCACAGAAAAATATTCAGTCCAATATTCAGTCCACCGGGCCATGAATGGCACACAACAGGCACAGGCAAATTTCAGCCCCGAAGACCTGCCGCAAAACTCGAGTTAGTATGCAGGCTCACATGTATCATTTTCTGATACATATGTAGAAGGTAAATATATAATCTCTTATCCCAGTATAAATAAAACCAGGAAGTGAATGAATGAAAAAACTGGAAAACTACGAGCCCACCCCGGCCCCCAGAAAATGCGACCTGCTCGACATCCAGGACGAAGTTGAGAACGAAGTTGTTGTAATAGGCCACTGCCTCCTGAACCCCCTTGCCAGGATCAAAGGTGCAAGACCCAAACCCCCCCTCGACGTTACAGGCATGAACGTAATCCAGCTCCCCTGCCCCGAAGCCATGTACCTGGGCATGAACCGGCGGGAAATTACCAAAGACCAGCTCGACTACCCCGCCTACAGGCGCTTCTGCCGTAAACTCTTCACCCCCTACGCCGACCTGATCGAAGACCTCGCAGCCGGCGGCGCAAAAATCAAAATCCTCGGAGTCCCGAAAAGCCCCTCCTGCGGCGTAGAAATAACCAGCATCGGCGGAGAGCCCGGAAAAACACAGGAGTTCCACCATACAAACGTGGAAGGCTCGGGCGTGTTTATGGAGGAAATTAAAAAGGAGCTCGAGAAGCGCGGGGTTGAGTTTGAGATAGAGGATGCCCGTCAGGGAAGAAATTAAGTAGAAATGCCAGCCTGAAAATTAGAGTCTACTTTTAAATCAGCCAGCAGATTAACCGGATTTCCATCGGCTTGCAGAACCACGGGCTCTCACCGGTCGTCGGAGACGACCGGCTTTTCCATGAAAATTAATAGGAAAAAACATGAAAAATGAACAGTCCAGATTCGTGGTTGATTGAATTCATTTTCATGTGACAACTACCCGAATCTCAGCATATTTAAGACCGCCGTCTTTTCCTTTTTAGATATAATTTGACAATTTCACCAAGATCAAAACCAACACCAAAAAAGGTTGGATTCACTGAAACAACATTAGTAATTTTTTCTAGTAGAGTATCCTCAGTATCAGACGCCTCTTCAATTTCCTGCAGCTTCCTAAGAATCTTGAGTATCTCATTATCGGTGCTTCTATTCAGTTCCGTTACTCGCAGTATTTCTTCCAGTAATGTTCTCTCGCTACTCCTATTGATAACTGTTCCAAGAAGGTCACTTATGTTATACTCATTGTCGGAGCCATCGGGCATGTAGGTTTCAATTCCTTTCAACTCCAGTTTGATTAAATGCTCATAACTTACAGTTACCTCAGGATCATCAGGCAACGGGATTTTTTCTGTTGCTTTTAACTTTTCGAAGCTGCTGTTTATTTCCCGGAACCTTTTGCGGATAATGGAGAAATAATCCCTTCTTTGATCCCCGTTTACGTAAATGCTTATTCTCCTTGCTTCAATGTCTGCTCTGACCACCGCAGTAGAATGGTAGCCTTTATCCTCCAGAACCACCCCGGTACGCCAGCGCAGATCGTCTTTTATGTCCCTATTCATCTTCACAATAAAGCGCGGCATCACCGAAGGTGGAAGGAAATCATAGTCAATTATAAACCTCAGAGTCCCTTCATAATCAAACTCAAAATCGGGTTCCTGAATTTCCAGCAAACCGGGGAGAAGCACAGTGTTGCCATCAAGGTCATAAGAGAGTTCAAATTTCTTCATCAAACTGATAAAAAAGCCATACTGGTCTGGAGGATAATGGAAATCTCTTTCAGTTCTCTGCTTTAAAATCTCAGCGAACATGTCAAGTTTCAGAACTCCTCTGGACTCTGCAATCTCCTTCGAATTAACCAGCTTATACACCGCGTTAGTTACCCATTCGGGTTCAAGGACATGCGTATTCAGGAGAGGTATGTCCCTGAAATGCAGTATCACGCCCAGATCATGAAGAAAGTCGACAAGAGCATTCTGTTCCGATTCGCTACTGATCCCTTCTTTATCACACATCATTTTATATTCATTGTACTGGATGAAGCTGCATTGTTCGCACTCACCCTCAGCCCCATAATCAGAAGTACAACTCGGACACATTTTTTCAAGTTTGCTTTTTACATTGAACCAGCTTTTCGGCCATTTGATTTCGAGGTGCTTGACTGCTTTCAATTCTTCTTCCAAAATATTCGAAAACTCCTTTATCCCCTCACCCGACATGCAGGAAAGCCTGTAAAAACCCCTTATTGAAGGATACTTCTCTCTCAGGAACTTCCTGTTCAGTTCAAAAGCAGGGTTTTCATCAATTTTATTGATCACAACCAGAACTGGAGAATCTCCACCGAAATTTTCTATGAGTTTGAGCCAGTACTCAGGCTTTTCGTCCTTCCTCCCGTCCAGCACCAGAATATAAAGACTCCTTTTTGATAAAAAGAACTGGTGGGTAGCGTGCATGATCTCCTGTCCGCCAAAGTCCCAGAAATTAGCTTTTATTTCCCGCTCACCGTTTTCAATATCCAATTTTCTTATATTGATCCCACGAGCCTGTGATTCCTTTTCATCAAAGTCATCTCCGAAAAGCCTCTTACCGTTTTCAATATCCAATTTTCTTATATTGATCCCACGAGTTTGGGGTTCCTTTTCATCAAAGTCATCTCCGAAAAGCCTCTTCACTAGCGAAGTTTTGCCTGCACCCCCATCTCCCACTAATAATACTTTTACTTCATTTAATGGCTCCTTTTCATCTTCCAAAGACTTGAAATAGTAAAGAACTGCCTCACGACCCTGTTTCACAATCTCTACAGGTGGATTTTCTAAAGGGTTCCCTCCTAAAAATATTCCTTTCACTCCGAAAAGTCTTCTATCATTGTTTATAAGTAATCCTTTTGATCCAAAACGATATACCCATCTAATCTCCATACCTAATTCAAAGATTTCAGGTGGAAGCGAAGTAAGCTGATTCCCAGAGATTTGAAGTTGAGTAAGATTTTTCAATTCAGAAAGTTCAGAAGGAAGTGAAGTCAATTGATTTCTAATCATATCAAGTTCAATAAGGTTTTTCAATTTGGATAGTTCAGAAGGAAGCGAAGTCAATTGATTATAGGATATGTCAAGTATAGTAAGATTTTTCAATTCAGAAAGTTCAGAAGGAAGTGAAGTCAATTGATTATGGGAGATGTAAAGTTGAGTAAGGTTTTCCAACCCGCTGATTTCAGGCGGAAGCGAAGTAAGTTGATTATTAAATATGTAGAGGTGAGTAAGATTTTTCAACTCGCTGATTTCAGGCGGCAGTGAAGTAAGTTGATTATGAGATATGTAGAGGTGAGTAAGATTTTTTAACCCACTGATTTCAGACGGAAGCGAAGTAAGTTGATTATTAAATATGTAGAGGTGAGTAAGATTTTTCAACTCACTGATTTCAGGCGGCAGTGAAGTGAGATTTTTGGAAGACAGATTTAATGCAGTTACTTTATTTCTTTGAGCCTCTATAATCAGTTTTTTAATCTCGTTCGATCCCATATATAATCCCTGCCTCACTTTCCTCACGAGTTTTCCACTATAATCAATGAAAAATTCATTGTATTGAAGCCGTTACCCAGAGATAGTCTCTACATAATAAAATAATTAAGTCTAAAAAATAGAAGGTGTTGCTGACTAAATAGCTTTCGATTTTAATATTTCCTGAAGAAAAAACCGCGCAGAGGCGCGGGACAAGAAAGGTAAAATATACTATTCCGGTTACTTTGACAATTAAATATAGGACTTACACACTTGAAATGTAAAATCAGGCACATGCAGGCTCGTCAACAGTATTCGGGTTTGTACAGTTAAGTATTTTCCGCTCGTGGTTTTCAATTCAACTGCGTAAGTCCTAAAATAAACAGATCAACAACGGCTACCCGGAACTTTCTCACAGCATCCCCTTTTCCACCGCAGACCCGCTCATAAGCTCAAGATCTTCAACCGTATTGATATTCGCAAAACTCCTCAATTCAGGATCAATTCCCATGATTTCCGATACCTCAACAAACACCACGTCCTGCATCTCAAAAACCGGCGAAAGCACCGAATGCTTCCCCCTCTCAAAAGCCCTTTCGATCTCAGGAATTAGCTTCTTTGAATAGACGGCGTGCAGGGGCTCATACATCTCGTCTTCGTATTTCGGGATGGCGGCATCATGCCCTTCTGCTTTTTCAAACAGCAGGCTCACGACCCCGGAGCTTACGAATGGCATATCCCCGGCGCAGACGAAGGCGTATTCGGAGCTTGCTTCGAGCAGGCCGGCGCGGATGCCTTCGAGGGGGCCGGCGTCTTCGATGGAATCAAAACAGAAGCGGATTTTGCGGTCAGGGTAATTTTCGAGTACGGGCATGAGCATTGCTTCCTGAGTGCGGTCCCTGACCGAGAGGACGACCTCGCCCACGACCTGGAAAAGGGAATCGAGCAGGCGTTCGAGGATGGTTTTTCCTTCGAATTCGAGGAGGGCTTTTTCGATCATGCCCATCCGGCGGCCCCTGCCGCCTGCAAGGACGATTGCGCTTCTGGATTTTGTTCTCCCAGGCTTAAGTTCTGTTTTTCTGCTCATTCAAATTCCATCCCGATTTTTGCTGCTTTTTTGCTGTTCTTAGCTTTCCTTTCCCTTTTCTATTCCCCTTCAGGCGTGTTCCCGGTCGTGGACCCAGAACTCTTCTTTTTCCGTGAACTCTTTTTTCCAGATCGGGGCTTCGGCTTTTACCCTTTCGATGGCTTCGCTGAGGGCGGGGAAGAGTTCGGTCCTGTGGGCGGATGCGATCACGATGTAGACGATGTCTTCCCCGGCTTCGATGACGCCGGTCTTGTGGTGGATCAGGACTTCGAGGATGCCTTCTTTTTGCTTGATTTCCTCGCGGATCTTGTCCAGGACTTTTGAGGCTTCGGGTTCGTATTTCTCGAATTCGAGCCTTTCGGTTTTCGTGCCTTCTGCAAGTTCGCGGACGATGCCGGTAAATGTGCCTATTGCGCCGGCTTTCCTGATATCCGGGTTTTGCCGGACTCGCTTTATGAGGTCGTCAAGGGTGTAGCGGTCGGGCTGGGCGAGGATCAGGCCGAAGATGGAGGCTGAAAGGGTCTCGTGCAGGTCCGGGTTTTCCGGAAGCCTCATAAGGACGTTGGAGACACCATCAAGGTCTCCGAGGACGATTTTAGGGAGCTTGCTCTGCTTGAAGCCTTCGACCACCGCAAAGTCAAGGCCGCGGTCGCAGAGGGCGTCAAGAGCCCTCTCCAGGTCAGGGTCCCCTGAAAAGCTGACCATCTCGGTATTAGTAAGCCCTATTACCGTGTCCGCACCCGCATCGAAATGCCTGCCGGTGTCCGTGTCCTCGGGGTTGTAACGGAATTCCCCCATGTGCTTTACCGTGCCCACTGACCCGAACCCGGAAAGTTTCTGGACCAGGGCGGAGACGAGGGCTGTTTTACCTGATTTCTTGTACCCTACTACGGAAATGACCTTCATCAGGGAGCGTTATGGATTTCCCGGTATAAGAAAGGGTCGGAGAGCCGGAGGACGGGATTTTACAAACATTTCCCGATAATTTCCTGAAAAAAAGTCATTTTATTGTATAAGTGTAAAAGTTGAAATATTCAGACCCCATTAATACATATTAAATGTAAAGTCGGATCTTAAATCGAATAATTTGAATTTTAATAAAAAGTAATTGGCAGAAAGTGAATGAAAGCAACTGAGTGAAGGTAAGTGAGTGAAGGTAAGTGAGAGAAGGTAAGTGAGTGAAAGCAACTGAGTGAAGGTAAGTGAGTGAAAGCAACTGAGTGAAGGTAAGTGAGTGAAAGCAACTGAGTGAAGGTAAGTGAGTGAAAGCAACTGAGTGAAGGTAAGTGAGTGAAAGCAACTGAGTGGATGACAGTAATATGGGGGTAGAATATGGAAGTAAATAAAGTAAGGATACATGACCTTCCCGAGGAGGAGCGCCCGAGAGAACGGCTTATCCGGAACGGGCCGGAGTCCCTTTCCAACGCTGAGCTGCTGGGAATCATCCTCCGGACGGGGTCGAGGGAAGAGAATGTTATCAGCCTGTGCAGCCGGATCTTATCGGAGTACAGCATCAAGCAGCTCAGCCTTGCAAACGTTTCGAGGCTCATGCAGGTCCACGGGGTGGGAAAGGCAAAGGCGGCGCAAATTGCTGCTGTTTTCGAGCTGGCCAGGAGGCTTGAGACTTTTGTGGAAGAGCCGAAACGGAAAATCTGCTCCCCAAAAGACGTCTATGCCCTTATGTATCCGAAAATGCGTGAACAAAAAAAAGAAAGGTTTATAACACTCTATCTGGATACAAAAAACCAGATTCTTAAAGAAGAAGTCGTATCCATCGGAAGCCTGAATGCGAGCATCGTACACCCGCGTGAAGTTTTTAAGTCGGCCCTGCTGGAATCCTCGGCTTCCGTAATAATGATTCACAACCACCCCTCAGGGGACCCGAGCCCCAGCAGGGAGGACATCATGGTTACGGAAAAGCTGGTCGAAGGAGGAAAGCTCCTGGGAATCGATGTCCTTGACCACATAATCATCGGGGACGGCAGGTACGTTAGCCTGAAGGACGAGGGCTTTGTAAGGTAAAAATATACCCCTTAAAGTACCTGACATGAAGGGCGGAAAAAACGGTAAAAAATAAAATAGAACTTGAAAAAATAAAATAGAACTTGAAAAAATAAAATAGAACTTGAAAAGAGAAAATAGAACTTAAAAAGAGAAAATAGAACTTGAAATGATAAAATCGAAGTTGAAAAGTATGAAAGTTATTGGCATTAACGGAAGCCCACGAAAAGACGGTAATACTTCAATCCTGATCCGGACTGTGTTTGATGAACTGATGAAACAGGGCATTGAAACGGAACTCATTCAACTGTCAGAGAAAAACATCGAAGGCTGTAAAGCTTGCCGGGCATGCCATAAAAACAAAAATAAACAATGTGTCATTACCGATGATTTTTTCAATGAGTGCCTTGCAAAAATGGCGGCATCGGATGGAATCATTCTTGGTTCTCCGGTATATTCCGCTAATGTGACCTCCCAAATGAAAGCATTGCTTGATCGTGCCAGTATGGTGCTGGCAGGAAACAAAGGGCTTTTAAAACATAAAGTAGGGGCATCCGTTGTGGCCGCCCGCCGCGGTGGTGCAATCAGTGCCTTTGATACCCTAAATCATTTTCTGCACAGCAAAGAAATGTTTCTGGTAGGCTCAAGTTACTGGAACATGGCTTACGGAAACGCTATAGGAGAAGTCGAAAATGACCGGGAAGGCATTGAAAACATGGAAAATCTCGGGCAAAATATGGCATGGATATTAAAAAAAATCCACAGTGATTGAAGCATTATTCATAGCGATTGAAATAAAATATACACAGTGATTGAAGTATTATTCATAGCGATTGAAATAAAATATACACAGTGAATGAAATAATATTCACAGTAATCGAAATAATATTCACCGTAATCAAAATAATATTCACAGTAATCGAAATAATATTCACAGTAATCGAAATAATTGAAATAATTGAAATAGCACAGTTAGATACTTGTATTGTTAAATGTTTATGTTCATCCTTATGTTCAGCCCGGTTTAGCCGGGCAGGTTCTTTCCTTATATAACTTGCTAAAGATACGATAACTTTATATAGCTATAAGAAATGGGCACTTCGGATTTAATAAGGATTCAAATAAAGATCATATCCTCCCACTTCTCTTTCCTTGCAGCAAAAAAAGGAGGGCTTTGTAATTACAAAACACATAAACGCCTGTGCGCTGGACAATAGACAGATCGAAGAACTGACCCTGGACGACCCGTACACCGTGCCTTACCGGGGCATCTACGCGGTTTGTGACGCAAAGAATGAATACGCGGAGATAATCGAACACTCCAACTGCTACAGCGGGGCGGCCTGGTCCCTTTACCACTACGCAAAAGCTCCCCTTATCCTCAAAGCCCGCCCGACAGGGAACATGATCCGCTACCTGGTGAAAACCGGGACTTCAAAGCTCGAACTCAAAGCCTCGGTTGCAGCCGCAGGCATCGAATCCGTGCTCGTGCAGGGAGACGAAGTGGAGATCACATACGCAGGGCTCGGAGGCGGAGGCGTTGGCGCAACCCGCTGCCGGGCGTTTGCCGACGGGGTCTTACGCTACAGGATTTCCGAATCAGGCGGAGAACGCTGTGCCAAAGGGACCGTAGTTATCCCGCGCAGGGACCGCATCCTGATCGGGATCGATGATACGGACTCAAAGGACACGGGAGCCACCTGGACCCTGACCCACAACATAGCAAAGGAACTGGACTGCCCCGAAGCCGTCTACCTCTCCCATGCCCTTGTCCAGCTCTTTCCGGTCCCCGAAAAGACCCAGAACTGCATGTCCACCGTGCTTGAATTCGGGTGCGTGGACGAAAAAGCAAAAACAAAACTTGTAGAAACCCTCAAAAAGGCCCTCCTGAAATACAGCGCCTCAAAAGAAACCGGGATGGTCGTCCTTAAGGACTTTTATGCAAAAGGGTTATACGAATACAGTACCCGCTGCCGGACCGAAAGGGTCTCGAAAGAATACACCCTCCGCTGTGCCGAAGAAAACGGTGTTGAGGTCATCCTGGACGGCAACGGCGTGATCGGAGCCCTCGCTTCCCTGCCCTGGTTCGGGAGGCCGGAAGAATCAATCGTCCCCGGGACCGAAATCAAACCCTTCATCTAAACCCTTTATCCAATATTATCTAATAGATTAAGCCCGGCCCTCAGCCAGTAAAAAACGGGTATATACTGAAAAAGGCAAGCCTGAAAAGGTACAAAAAAGGCAAGCCCGAAAAAGGCTAAAAGCGACAGATTCTAAACCTAATTCTCAATTATAAAAAACTCCTGCACCGAGATGGGACCCGTGAGCGAAGAAGCAACAGAATGCAGCGGATTTGAGGCCCTTTACCTTGCCGCCCTTGACAGCGACGTAAATGTAATAACGGGCGTCCCCGGGTATCCGATCACCTCTTTGATGGAACTTTTTTTGAAACACGGTGCAGCTTCCAAAGCAGATCACAGCGAAGCAGATCGCAATGAAGCAGTTTACAACGCAAGGTGGCTCACGAACGAAAAAGTAGCCCTTGAAATCGCCCTGGGTGCTTCGGTATCGGGGAAAAGGTCCCTGGTGATTGTAAAGCATGTGGGGATGAACCTGCTTTCCGACCCTCTTATTACATCGGTCACGCACACCATAGGAGCCGGGCTTGTGGTTCTTGCAGGGGACGACCCCGGCGTAAAAGGCTCCCAGAACGAGCAGGACTCCCGCTGGTACGGCCGAATAGCAGAGACTGCAGTATTTGACCCGACTTGCCCCGATGCCGCCTACGGGGCTCTCCGGCGGGCTTACGAGTTATCGGAAGAGACAAAGACCCCGGTAATCCTGAGAGTCACTGCAGGCCTTGAAAAAAGCAGAGAGAAAATAAGGCGCTTTCCCCCTGCATCAGGGAGCCACCCGGAATTCGACCGCTCGATCTGGGAAATCAGGATGGTTGAAAAACACCAGCGCTTCCATAAGGAAGTTTACCCCTTGCTCGAAGAGGAAGCCGAAAATACGGAACTGAACCTGCTGAAGGCTGGAGAAATAAGAAACCCAAAAAGTCCAGGCGCAATCGGAGTCATTTCCTCGGGTTTTGCTTCTTCCCTTGTTGAAGAAGTGCTGGAAAGTAATAGGGAAAAATACCCGGCTGTATCTCACTCAACATCCAACTCAACATCCAACTCAACATCCCATCCAGTATCTCACTTATCCCTCAACCTTGTAAACCCTCTTCCCCTCCGGAAAATCGAGGCTTTTTTGAAAGGACACCACAGGGTACTCGTTGTCGAAGAGTCCGAACCTTTCATCGAAGAGCAGGTACGCATCGCAGGAAACGTCTGCGGAAAAAAGACCGGGCACATCCCATACGGCCAGGTCAGGCCTGAAGACATCGAATTTGCCCTGGAACATATAGGAGAAGAACGGGCTGCAAAACCTGCGGACTCTGTCCACCCAGAAGCCCTTAAAAAGGGCAGGACTTCCATCTGCGACGACTGCCCCTACCTTCCCCTCTACCGTTTGCTCAGGGAACTCGACGTGCGGGTGGCAGGGGACATGGGCTGCTCAATCCGGAGCGCACCTGAACCCCTTGCTGCCGTGAACGTCAGCTTTGCCCTGGGATCGGCCATCTCGGTTGCCTGCGGCTTTGAGAAAAAAGGAATAGCCGTAATAGGAGACTTTGCCCTGGCCCATTCCGGCATCCTCGGACTCCTCACTGCCGTACACTCCGGGTACGAAGTGCTCGTGCTCGTGCTCCAGAACGAGGTTGCAGCCATGACCGGAGGACAGGAAGTCCCGGACCTGAAGGAAGTTGTGCAAGCAATCGTTCCGGATGTTTCTGTTTTTGACATTGACAGGGAAGCCGGAAGAAGGGAAGGCAAAACCGTAAGTGAAAAGGAAAATGAAATCCCTGCCTCAGGGCTATCGGACCTGATTGCTCAAAAACTTGCATGTCCCGAAGTTTCCGTGATTTTTGTAAAAGGGAAATGCAGAAGATATTGAGATCCGGACGTTGCAGAAACTTTTTCCAAAACCCGAAGTACCGTCTCAATTGCAAACATTTTAATTGCAATTCAAATTCTCGCTCAACTTTTGTTTTCATGGTTTTAGCTGGTTTCACCCAACTCTCTTTTTTCATCACTTTGCAGAACCCCGGACTCTCACCGGTCTGCCCGCACGACCGGCATTTCCATGAAGTACCTGAAGATCACAATTAAAAACTAACTTGAAAATCAAACTAAAAGACAATCTCAAAAATACTCAAAAACAAAGCTTGGAAATAAGGGTTAAAAAATACACCTAAAAACCCCACTAAAAAACCATGCTAAAAACCCAAACCATGATAAAACCCCACTAAAGAATCACTTTTTAGATACACGTTTAAGTTGGGCAGAAAGTGAAAAGAAAGTTCACCTTAATGTTCGATTTCTACTTTTTTACTTTAGTCTTTTTCGGGAAAAAGCCGGTTGCACAAGCGCAACCGATGAGTACGCCGGACTCTATCTGATGAGCTCGATTTTACATGGTTACACAAACAACCAGGAAAAAAGGAGCCAGAAAGGAAAAAAGGAAACCAGAAAAAAGCCAGAAAGGAAGCAGAAAGGAAGCAGAAAGGAAGCAGAAAGGAAATCAAAAAAGAATCCAGAAAAGGAAATCAAAAAGGAAATCAAAAAGGAAATCAAAAAGGAAATCAAAAAGGAAATCAAAAAGGAAACCAGAAAGGGAAAGACTGGGGAATTATTTTTTATCGCAATTAGTAGGCCTGTTTTATCAAAAGCATAACTTCGAATCATTTCGAACCTTAATAAAAATATAAATGTTTTGTGAAAAAATACATAACCAAAGAAAACAATTTAGAACAAGGGTAAAGAAGGTTCGTTTTGTGCGTGAGACCGATCCACAGAAAGTGTTCGAAGTCAAAAGGGGAAGGGAAAGGGGAGAAAGTCGGTTGACTAGAAAATTCCAGGTTATACTGGCAACAATGGCTATGTTGCTTTTTATTGGTACGCTCCTTAACATAACCAGCAACCCGCTCCTATGGGGCACGGGGACTGTGACAGCTTTATTTATGGTCCTGCTTTTCACCATGGACCCTCTGAATCCTGGTGAAAAATAAAAGGTATGCTGGAAAGCCGGTTCTTTTTTTCAAGGATTAAACATTTAAGGGGGAACTTTTTAAATTATTTAAATGTTTTTAAATATTTTTTACGATTTTTTAATTAGACTCCGAGAGGTTGGGGTGACAGGTGATGGATCGGAAAATCAGAATCACTGCAGTTTGCTTGATGCTTTTGCTTTTTACCTTTCTTTGCGGCTGCATTGACCGGGGAACAGATCAAGAAGAGCAGGAAGAAAAGGAAGGTCAGGAAGGACAGGAAGGACAGGAAGAGCAGGAAACAGACAGTTCTGCCGCAGGCAAACTGGAAACCGAAGCTGTAACTTTTTCTGGGGCCGGGGACCGAAATATCCTTTTTCCCGTAAACTACAGTTTAGAAGCCCTTGATATCGAATTAAAGGTTCCTCCTTATGAACTGCCCCTGAAAGAAGCCGGAATCTCAAACTACGAAAGCTTTTCAGGAAAAATCCCGCTGGACGCACAGGCGCTTGAAAAGCTGAAAACTAACGGTTTTGTGGTAATCAAAAACCCCTACAACCCCGGGGAAGAAGACATAACTTCCATGTACGTAACATTGAAAGAAGAGGAGGTCCCGGTTTTTATCACATCCGATTCCCTGCTGCACCTCTACCACATCCAGTTTGATGAGACCCTGCGGCAGGTAGAGGAGCGGGAATTTTACGACCTGCTCTGGGAAATAAATAGGGCCCTGCTGAATGCATCCGTGGAGGAGTACAACAGCGCAAGCTCATCAGACGCAAGCTCATCAGACGCAAGCTCATCAGAAGTAAAGGAAGCTGCCCGGAGAAATGCTGCCTATTTTGCCGTTGCCCTGAGCCTGCTCCAGCCGCAGCCGGAACAGGTCCAAAAGACCGATGAGCCCTTCTCTGAACCCTACTCCTCCGAATACGATGAGTCCCTTTTTCCTGCCGGGGCAGAAGAAAAGTATCAGTTTGAGGTCCCCGGGTTTGTGAAAGAAGAGGTCGATTCCGAACTGGCCCTCATCGAAGGGCACGCAGGCTTTGCCCCTTCTCCGATTTTCCTGTACGAAGAAGATTACTCCCAGTACGTGCCCAGGGGCCATTATACCCGTTCGGAGATGCTGAAAAATTATTTCAGGGCCTTCATGTGGCACGGCAGGGTGAGCATGCTCCTCAAGGGCAAACTGATCCAGGCCGGGGACCCGGAAAAAGAAGCCCGCATCCAGACCATCCAGGCCAGCCTGATCGCCTCAGAGCTCGAAAATGAGCCGGAACTCCTTGAAAAATGGGACAGGATCTATTCGGTTACGGCGTTTTATGTGGGCTTTTCGGATGACCTGGGGCCCTACGAATATATGGAAGCTATGGATTCGGTGTTCGGAAGCGGGGACAGGGAGTTTAACAAGACAACAGTCGGAGAACTGAAAGCCAGACTTGCGGAATACCAGGGGCCCCGGATCTACGGAGGCACAGGAAACTGCATTATAGAGCCGCCCTTCACCCCGGCACAGGCCGACGAATGCCTGGAAAACACCCGAGGATTCCGCTTCATGGGGCAGCGCTTCATCCCTGACTCTTACATGTTTTCCAACCTTGTGGGAGCATACACAGGCGAATACAGAGGAGACCTGGAAACTCCATTTACGCTTGTGATCTCAGGAGCAGGCAGGCCGATCCGTGGTTTTCCGCGCGGTCTCGACACCATGGCCCTCCTGGGCTCGGAACGGGCAGGGTACTGGCTTGACGAACTGGACGATTCCGAGTACCGGAACTACAGCAGCCAGTACGGCAAGCTCGAATCGGAGTTTTCGAATTTCAGCGCCGCCGAATGGAACCGGAACCTTTACTGGGCCTGGCTTTACTCGCTTCAGCCCCTCCTGAAAACCTACGGCGACGGCTATCCGACCTTCATGCAGACCGGAGCCTGGCAGGATAAGGAGCTGAGCACCTCCCTTGCCTCCTGGACCGAACTCCGCCACGACACGATCCTCTATGCCAAACAGAGTTACACAATGGTCGAGTCCGCAGCTCCCATGCCCCCGGAAGAAAGACCTGTTGTAGGCTATGTGGAACCCGTACCTGAGTTTTACGCCCGGCTGCTGGCTCTGACGAGGATGACAAACCAGGGCCTGGAAGAAACGGATGTGCTTGACTCCTCTTCGAAAGCAAGGCTTACGAGCCTTGAAGGCACCCTGGAGAAGCTCCTGGACATCTCGGAAAGGGAACTTGAAAACGAAGAGCTGACAGAAGAAGACTACGAATCCATCAAGAATTTCGGGGACCAGCTTGAGGGTGTCATAGCCGACGTCGACGACAGGGCTAAGAAAACAACGATCGTAGCCGACGTCCACACGGACAGCAACACGAAAGCTGTACTCGAAGAAGGTGTAGGGTATGTTGACATGATAGTGGTTGCCTACAAACTCCCCGACGGCAGGGTCCTTATCGGGGCAGGCCCGGTCTTCAGCCACTACGAGTTCAAGCAGCCCATGGACGACCGCCTGACCGACGAAAAATGGAGAGAAATGCTGGAGGAAAAGCCGCCTGAAAGGCCGGAGTGGACCTCCACTTACGTTTCTTAAATTAAAAAAAGGAAGAAGAGGAAGAGGAAGAAGAATAGGTGGCCCATAGGTGGCCCTGTAGAAATCTAATCATAGTACATGGAAAGGCCCTGGTTTGTAGCTGGATTTAGTACTGATTTCAATCCTGGCTGTTGCTCTGTTAGTATAGAGAACCAGGGGCCTCACCGCTTGCGTAAGCGAGCGGCCTTTCCGAAATTGCTGAAAAAAAATTGATTGGAAAATAAACTGCCATTATTAACTTTTACTTTTATTTGACTCACTTCTCGTCAATATTCCGACTTTATATCTAAATTTCAGACCTTATATCTAAATTTTATATTTCCAAAATAACTTACATTGATTGAGGATTTCTACAGAGCCCTTATAAGAATAATAAACGACAGGAAAATTCCAATGTATCAAAAAGAAGTCTAATAATGCTTTTTTTCTTATGCAGAATATTTAGAAAAAAGTTAGAATGAATCGTTAGAAACATTCTCATTTCTTATACGTTTCAGATCGAAACCTTCTCTTCCCCTTCAGGCTTACCGGTTTTAGTTTCCTGCCTGACCTGAGTGATCAGCTTTTCGAGCTGTTCTCTGGAAATGCTCTTATGTTTTTCTTCCGTGCAGACCTTTACCTTATCGATCAGGGCACAGAGTTCATCCCGCTCAAGGCAGAAGCCAATGCTGTTAATGATGCCTTTTAGGGCTTTTGTGCCGGTGTGCTTGCCTACGACCAGGTTGCGCTTTCCGCCCACCATTTCAGGGAGGAAGAGTTCGTAAGTCCGCGGCTCTTCCAGGATTGCGGCGACGTGGATCCCGGACTCGTGGGTGAAGGCGTTTTGCCCGACCACGGCCTTGTTCACGGAAGGGGTTATCCCCGAATATTTGGAGACAAGCTGTGAGAGTTCCGTCAGTCTGGTAGTGTCATAGCGGTCGATCCCGTACTGCACCCTGAGAGCAACCAGCACTTCTTCTAAGGAGGCGTTGCCGGCCCTTTCCCCGATCCCGTTGACGGTGGTATGGAGCTGCTTTGCCCCGGCTTCGGCGGCTGCAAGGGTGTTTGCGGTAGCCATGCCGAGGTCGTCGTGGCAGTGGATGCAGATCGAAGTGTTAACGGTTTTGTAGATCTCGCTTACCAGGTAGTGGGTGGTAGTCGGGTTCAAAATACCCACGGTGTCGGCGAGGCTTACATACTGCACTTTATATTCCTTTTCCATTTCCAGGAAAGCCTGCTTGAGGCGGTCAATCGGGGTCCGGCTTGCGTCTTCGGCTGCAAAACGCACTTTTAAGCCGTGGTCCGTTGCATACTCAATGGTTTCCTTGGCGCAGCCGAGCATCTCCTCAAAGCTCCTGTGGTATTTGTACTTGAGGTGCATGTCGGACATGGCAATGAAAATGCTCACAATATCAACGTCGCAGTCAAGGGCAGCATCCACATCTCCTCTTACGGCCCTGGAGAGGCAGCAGATCCTTGAATTATAACCCTGAGCTGCAATTTCCTTTACAATCTCCTTTTCGTTTGCTGAGACTACAGGAAAACCGGCTTCAATAACCTCGACTCCCATGGAATTAAGCCGATTAGCTATTGCCAGCTTATGCTCCCGCGTGAATACAACTCCCGGAGTCTGCTCTCCGTCCCGGAGAGTCACGTCACAGATTTCGATATCGAGGGGCCGATAATCGATATAGTCCATCAGCGTGTTTCTGGAATACTGCTCGCTCTCTGACATGGTACTGCTTCCTGTGCTTTTCTGTATGTGAGGCATTCTTTTATTATTTATAATGATAGATTGGTGACTTACCCGGGAAACAACCCGAATGCTCAAATAAGGAATATCAGGGCTGAAAAGTCCTTTAGAAGTCAGAAAATGTGATACTTTTTAGTAAGATTAAGGATAGCTTAACCTTCATAGGTATAAATGTTTTCCTTGAAGGAAAATAATTTCCGGCGACAACATCTCCATCATTTTCACATCAGGAGGCCCCATTTTTCAGAATTTTAAGGGGCAGGAAAGAGAATATTTGATGTGCAATTATATAATTGAATGAAAATTAAATCAATAAAAAATGTGGGCTCTAGAAAAAAAATCCATAAGGATGAGAAAAAAATTAAATTTCCGGAAAAATGCTCCGGCATCAGGAAAGTTTCTTCTGGACCCGCTCATAAAAACAGGTATCCGAAGTCTTCACAAAACGGGCCGGGTATTTTGACCTTTTCAGTTTGACCACGTCATCCGGCCGGATCCGGTAGGACTTCTGCCCGTCAATGGCAATGACGGCCTCTTTGGAGATTGAAAGCCTTACCGTAATTTCGCTATCTGACGGGATGACCCAGGGCCTTGAGGACAGCTTGAAAGGGGCGATGGGAACGACCACTATCGCATTGACCCGGGGGTTTACGATAGGGCCTCCAGCGCTCATGGCATAGGCCGTAGAGCCGGTTGGGGTTGCAAAGACCACACCGTCCGCCCGCATCTCATCGAGCAGGCAGTCGTCCACGTAGACCTTGAACTGGATTATCTTTGCGGGTTTTCCTGACATGATCGCAACTTCGTTGGTGGCGGTCTCGAGCACTTCCCCGTTAAGGAAGACATCGACCCGCATCCTTTCGATGTAGGAAAAACCGTAAAGCACTTCTTCTATGGTCTCGATGGCTTCTTCCGGCTCCACGTCCACCAGGAAACCCAGAGTGCCCATATTGATCCCGAGTATCGGGAGGGGATCTTTCATCCTGGAAATATTCCGCAGGACTGTCCCGTCACCCCCCACACTGATGATAAGTTCCACTCCCTCATCCCTCATCCTTTCAACGGGCACCCCTTTGATTCCCAGCACATCAGCCGTGGAAGTGGAAACAAGAATTTCAACCATTGAGCTGAAGTGGTCGAGGATTGCCCTGACCATTTCAATTACTTCGGGCCTGTCGCAGCGCGACGCAATCCCTATTTTTTTGATAGACAAGTTATCCCCTTGAAAGAAGCTTTAGAAGTTTCCCGTGTACATGTCCGTTGGAAGCAACCATTTCCACCCTGCTCAGTACATTATCCGGAAGCCTTAAAGGATTTCCGAATCCGTCCGTGACAAGCCCGCCGGCCTCTGTCAAAATGAGCTGCCCGGCTGCAATGTCGGTCACGCGCAAAGCGTTTCTTACGTCAATAAAAGCGTCCAGCTTGCCCGAGCCCACATAACAGAGTTCGAGCGCCACACTCCCCAAGAGCCTGACCCGCCGGACGCTGCTGTAGAGCCGGGTTGTCCTCTTCACGTTCTTCCGGTAGCCGTACACGCTGATGCAGAGCTGTTGTAAGTCCTGCTCCCGGGAAGTTTCAATCGATTTTCCGTTCAGGTAAGCTCCCTTTCCGGCTTCTGCATAATACTCTTCCCGCACGGCAAGGTTGCTAACATATCCGAACTTCAGCTCGGAGAGGTCCGGGGACGTAACAGCTATCGAGACATTATAGAAAGGAATCCCGACCGAGGCGTTATACGTCCCGTCCAGTGGGTCCAGGACAAGAGCAAACTCCGGGGAATCACCTATCACAAGTTCGCCAAGCTCCTCGCTGATGATCTTCATGGGCCTGCCGTCGGCTTTCAGCACCTCAAGGATAGCGTCTTCGGCTGCAAGGTCGATCTCCGTGGTGGGGGTCCCGTCGGCCCCCATACAGACAAAATTGCCGGCAGCTTCTGTCCCTGCAAGGCCGGAAGTGGCATCCGAAGCAGCTTTAAAAGCTTCCCGGCAAAGTTTTAAAAATTCAAAATTCTGGGTCATAGAAAGGTCTGAATTTCAGGGCCGGGTCTCAAGCTTTCCGGGTCCCGGAAAACAGGAGCCCCTTTGAAGGGCTCAGAGCCCAAGTGCCCTGTTTGTTTTTTCGATGGACTTTGCACCGTCACTTTCCAGCTCCATCATGGCCCGGATGGCGTCCACGTTTTCAGGGACCACAATGGACTCCTGGTGGATAGCCTGGAAGAAGTAGAGTTCCCCTTCGTGCATGGTGATTGAGTCGGGCCAGACGCAGTTCTCCCACATATCGTTTCTGGGGCGCTTTATGTCCCTGGCAACTTCGATGATTTCGGCCGTGGAAGATATGCCCTGCCCTACGAAACGGACTCTGGACTGGGAGGCAAGCACATTCCTGACGTCTTCGGAAGTGCACTCGTTATTAAGCTCCATGTTCACGGTGTGCAGGTGCATGAGGGTCGTCGGGATTTTCATGGCTGCTGAGGTGATATTGATGTGAGGAATAACGGTCTTCACATCAGGCCCGTGGTGGGAAGGCAGCCTGATCGGGTCCGGCACGATTGCATTGATCGGCCCCTTCTTTACGTCGTTGGGGTCGGCTGACCTCCGGGCAAGGGTTACCCTGACCTTCTTTACCCCAAACGCTTTGTCGATGGGATAGATGACCCTGCAAAGCCCTGTGGTGTTGCAGGAAACCACCCTTACGAAGTCAAGGCCCAGGGCCCCTTCGTAGTTTGAGACAGCGTTAAAGGAATAACCTGCAAGCTCGTGCTCCTCACCGCCCTGCCAGATGGCCTTTACCCCGGATTTTTCGTACAGGGCCTTATTTGCTTCCCCCACCCCTCCGGGGGTACAGTCCACTACCAGGTCGGCTTTTTCTACCATTTCCTCAATGCTTCCGGCGGCAGGTATTCCTGCCTTTTCAAAGGCTCCGAGATTGGCGGCAGGGGCATAGATGTCATACCCGAGCTGGTGGGCCACTGCAGCCTCATAGTTAGGCTTTGTCTTGGAAATGCCTGTGATTTCCATGTCATCCTGAGCCTGTACGGCGTCTGCAACTCTTTTTCCAATTGTTCCGTAACCGTTTACTGCAATCTTTACTTTAGCCATTTATTATCCTGTCCTGTTTATCCTGTACTACCCAATCAGGAATTAATTTAAATTACTGAAAAATAAATTTTTTACGGATCTGTGATTCCGGGCAGCGGATCGCATAAATCCAGAATGCCTGTTGCAAACTACCCGATTCCTGACCTAAGATATTAATTTAATCGTTAAATACATTATGAAGCAAAGATAGCTTTCAAAAATCTCAAACCTTTGCATTGATGTCAGGGTAAAGGGAGATATACGGAACAGTTATTAATATTTTTGGAGAGGATTTTCCCAAAAAAGCCCATCGGATGAAATGAAGTTGAAAAAAAAGTAACGAAAGAAAAATAGGAACGCAGGCAAAGGGTAAGAAAATAGGAAAGCAGGAAAGTGAGGGAAGCAGGAAGGCAGGAAAAGGGCAAGAAAATAGAAAGAGTAAAAAATAAAAAATTCACTTTGCAAGGATCAGGGCTTCGCCGCTTGAAAAGTTAATCTCCTTGACTGAGCCTGCAACTGTCATTTGCTCCCCGAGAATCCCGGTAAGTTCGATTGAGTCTCCTTCCACAACGATTCTTGCGACGGAATCCATGACCTGTTCGCGGCTGTCTCCACGAAGCAGGATGACGTTCAGTTCACACATTTTCGATTTCTCCTTTAAATTCTGTTTCAGCCAGGTTGTGGCTGTATTTTATATTCAGTCAGATTTTATAGTGACTGTATTGTATTTGCTCCCCTGATAAATAAAAAGCTGCCGATTAAACCCCGGGTCGTCCACAGTTACATAGTTGGTGTTTTTGACCGAAAAGCAAAAAAGAAAAAAACAGCCAGCTCGAAATCCCGAATTATGACCTTAGAACCGGGACTTTTCACCGCTTGACTTAAAAGTACGATTTAATGACCAAAAATGTCACCTGGTTGACTGAGAAATGAATTGTGATGACAAAAAAGGCACCGTTTGACTGAATGAAAGAGTTCTGAAAAAAATACAAGGATCCAATTTGAAATTAGTGCACTGGCAGTCACAACCTGAAAAATACTCTTATTCGCGGCTCTTTTCGATTTCTTGCTGGCAATTTCTAAATTCTTTTAGGGAGGCGCCGCCAGGCAAGCTGGCGGGGTTATTCCTGTCATCACTTAGACTGAAAAAAGATTTTCGGGGTCAACGGAAGCACTTTACGGGAAAGCTGGTGGGGGTCCCCACCCCCATACCTTCCGGATTGAAAAGAGGTTTTCGGGATTAAGGAAAGTATTTTCCGGACCTTAGGGGGTATTTTCTATATCATTCAGGTTAATTATATTCCCAGGAATTCTATTCTCAGGTATTCATACAGGGAAAAACTCCTAAGGTATTCACACCGGGAAACCCTTCTCAGGGGAAGTTCATCAGTTTTGCAACCGCGAAGCCCTCCTCAAGCCCCATGTCTTCTGCCACGCATTCACATTTTGTGAGGAGCATATAGGCGATGGGCCCGAAGTTGTGTTCCGAGAGGGTCTCGTAGTTGGCCATGCCTTTGCTGATGATGAGGGTTGCGTCCTTCATGGCTTTCAGAAGTTCTTCGGGAGCTTCTTCAATCAAAACGCCCACTGCATTGGAACCGGTGGTTATGACTTTATCAACCTTTGTATCGATTTCGAACTCCCGGACCTCTTCCATGGTCACGTCGGTGAGTATGGGCCCCCCACGGACCACAAGGGTGATTTTCCCGCCTAACTTTTTGATCACGTCAAACACAAACATGTCAAAAAGTATCTCTCCGCAGTTGTCGGCGATATAGACAACATCTTCCAGAAGCCCGAGCATCTTAGGGGTGTCGTCCACATCAAGCCCCTGTTCAAAAAATTTCATAAAAGCACTTTCGAATTTGTCTTCACTTGCGTCAAACCCCATGATCCCGAAGTCAAAGTAGTTCGCAATCACCGAGGCCAGCACAGCCCTCTTGAAAAGTTCCCCATCGTCGGGGTTGCCTTCGTAAATCTTTTCTCTTGCAAAGGGCAGGACTTTAAGTGAAGCCTGGTTGATGAGTTTCTTTGTGACTGCGTAAGGGTCATTGTCTTCCAGGATTTCGTAACATTTCCGGTGGACTTTAGTGGCAACTGAGGCGGATACTGCCTCAGGGTGATAGTGTTTGTTCATAACCCCCAGGCATTCATGGAGGGTCTTGCTTATCAGGTCTTCATCGTCCGTGGACAGCTTTGACTGGAAGTGCACTCTGGAAAGCAGGCAGTAAGTACAGCGTGGGTTCATCTTCATGAGAACTTTTCCTGTTTTTTGGATTTTGGGGTAGATTTATCATGAATGTTAATTACTATTTGCGGCGAATATAATAAGAATTTACTCCACCTAAAGAAAAATAAACATTTAAAAAGCTAACTTAATTGCACGATAAAAAGACATTGAGATAGGGAGAAGTAAAGACATTGAGAAGTAAAGACATTGAGAAGTAAAGACACCGAGACAGGAGAAGAAAGCTATATCACTTCTGCAGCTCACTTCTGCAGCTCACTCCTGCAGCCGGCCTTAAACGGAAGCAGGAAGATATGGGCAGGCGGTGAAGGTAAATTCTTTATAGGTTTGGCCTAAAATAATTTCCAATGATCGGCAAAACCAGGAAATCCTCCCTTACGATACTTATTCTTCTTGCAGCCCTTCCCATCTTCCTTCCGGCTTTTTCAGCTCCTGCCTCAGCCCTGACCGAAGTGGAAGTAAACCCTGTAAACAGCCCGGCCGGCGCAGTCGTACTGATCGCGGACGGGATGAGCGCACCTTTCATTTATCCCGAACTGACCCCATACGCTATTGACGGCAACCCCCTCGAAAAAGCTCTTCTCAAAACCATTCCCGAAATCGGTGAAGACAGCGCCCGGGTGCTTGAGTTCCGGGCCCCCCAGACCTTTACAGAAGGCGGGCATTCAGTCCTGGTTACGGGAAATTCAAAAGCTGACAGCGAGATGGCGAGTTTCAGGGACGCAACCGTTTTTGATGTTTTGCACGGAGAAGGGTACCTCTGCATAGCGGTTATGGAAAAAGGGGATTCCTGGTCGATATGCTCCGAGCAGGACGCAATTCTCAGGGATAAGAACAACTCAATGAAAGACCTCCAGATCGTGCTAGAGCAGTACGACCACAGCCCCGAAGCTCCCCGGGTCCCACCGGGGCTTATAGCCCTCATGGAAGAGGAAGCTGGAAAAGCCCCGGGATACGTCAGTTCAAAAGAGACCAGGGAGAGGTACAGCGGGTATAACCGGTGGGGGCTTGATGCCGCCTGCGCAATTGTGGAGTACATGGCAGAAAACAGGCAGGGGCAAAAATACCTGCTCACGGTCAACGTGGGAGCCGTTGACATGAGCGGGCACTACCGGGGAAGTTACGGGTACATCGACTGCATTGAAAGCCTGGATGCCGAACTTGCCCCGCTCTACGGGCTCTGCAGGGAAAACAACATCGCCTTTATCCTGACAGCTGACCACGGGATGGGCTTTTCTTCAGAAGGTTCAAAGGGAGGGCACCAGTCCGAGAAATATTCGGTAACGGACGAAGCCCGGATGGTCCCTCTTATCGTGCATGCCAGGGATGTTGAAAGGGGAGTGCTCAGGGGAGAATTCGGGCAGGAAGATTTCGCCCCCACGCTGCTTGGAGTCCTGGACGTCCCCGAAAGGCCCCGTTTTGCAGACGGGGAACAGATCCTGCTTACAGGGCATGTAAACCTGAAAGTGGAACTCCCCGGGGAAGGGACTGCAGAACTCTTAAAAGACGGAAAGCTCATAGCATCTGCAGGTAACGACAACGAATTCGTATTCTTCGGGCTTGAGCCTGAATCTGCCTATACGGTCAGAGCCGCCCTTGAAAACGGAGACAGGCTTGAAGGAAAGGAAAAAGAAGTATTTCTGGGAACTGACTCCGTAATCGAATTCAATAAAAAAGGGCTGGACATGCAGGAGACAGTCCCCGGGAACGGGCAGGAGGATAAAACCGGGTCCCAGTCAGGGCCCGGAGGCGAAAGTACCGGCTTTTTCGGCATAGACCCGAAGCAGCTGATCGGGTACCTTTTCATAGGGCTGATCAACCTGGCCGGGCTTGTAATTATTGCGAAGGTACTGAAAAAACAATAAAAATCAACCAGATATAAAAAGTACAAATGTAGGGTTTTATTATATCTCGAAACGTATATAACATCTGTATATAGAACCTTCTTGAGATCGTAAAACCCGGGAAACCCGTCAGGAACCGTATGTAAACTTCCTGCCTGCAGGGGCAGGTGGAAAAAACGGCCTTCTGCGTCTATTCCCTGAAGCGGAAGTGTAGAAAAATGAATCAGGAGGAAAGGTTCAAACAGGCGGTGAGGGTTACAGGCGCCGGGCTGTTAGTGAACCTTGGGCTGACGATTTTTAAGCTATTTGCAGGAGTCCTTGGAAACAGTGCAGCGATGGTTGCAGACGCTGTCCATTCCCTTTCGGACTTCCTGACCGACCTGGTGGTGATCTTCGGATTTAAGATCGCACGGAAGCCCGTAGACAAAAGCCATAACTACGGGCACGGGAAGGTGGAGACCCTCTCCGCAAGCCTGGTCGGGCTCATGCTTTTCGTGGTAGCGGGGGAAATTTTCTATTACGGGATGCAGAAGATCCTGCTGGTCGCAAACGGAGGAAGCCTCGAACAACCGGGTATGATAGCTCTCTATGCCGCTCTTCTTTCAATAGTATCCAAGGAACTGATGTACCAGTACACGATCCGCCAGGCCAGGAAGATCAACAGCATTGCCCTGAAAGCCAACGCCTGGCACCACCGCTCGGACGCTTTTTCCTCGGTCTGCACAATGGCAGGGGTCGGAGGTGCCATTTTCCTGGGCGGCAGGTGGGTGGTGCTTGACCCCGTAATGGCAGTTATCCTGAGCCTCTTTATTTTCAAAGTCGGCCTGAAGGTCTCCTCAAGCAGCATAAACGAGCTGATCGAAGCTTCCCTTGACGAAAAAACTCTGGAAAAGATAAAACAGATCATCCGGAATACCGAAGGGGTCCGTAACTTTACTAACCTGAAAACCCGGAGGATAGGGAGCGAAATCGCCGTGGACGTGGAAATAAAGGTGGACAGCGCGCTGAACATCGGCGAAGCCGACAGGGTTTCCCTTCACGTAGAACACTCCCTAAAAAAAGTCTTCGGCCCCTATACATACGTCCTGGTAAAAGCCGAACCCGATGTCCCTGAGCCTCCGGCACACCCCGAAAAGACAGGCCGGTGCTTGAGGCATGAAAATGGGCCCGGGCCAGAAGAGCGGGAATCGGAAGAATGAAACGATCGGAAGAATGAAACCGGAGCTTCCGTTTCCGGACGAAACCCACCTTTTACTGAGTATGAACACGAACAATCCTGACGGTCTTTCTATTCCTCGACTCATTCACAGTTTCGTATTCAAATCCCATGACCCCTAAATCTGTGACAAACCATTTAGGAACGTGACTGCAAAAGACGTCCAGCCTGTTGAATTCTCCGTTTTTCAGATAGGGGATCAGAATTTTCTTGGAAGTCAACTCCGGGTTTTTAAACATGATCTCTTCTATGTTAATCGAAAAATCACCCTTGTTCTCACCGGGTTCCAGAAATTCCATAATATCGAACTTGTGGGGCTCTTCCTTCCGCTTCTCAATTGCCTCAAGCATGTCTTTTTTGATCGAATCAAGGACATCCAGCACTCTGCTGTCCACAAGGAATATGTCAAAGTCCGCTGCCTGAAAAGTACCGGACGCAATCCCCGGGATTTCACTTGCAACCACTACTTTTACATCTCCAAGCTGCTTTACGGCATCCCCCACAGCCATGCGTACCGCAGCCATACCCTTCGCATTGCAAACTTGATTTTCAAAGCGGTTCAGGACTTTCCATCCCCCGCCGTCTTCCTCATATACTGCAATGAATCCCGGTTCAAATATAGAAATCGTTCGCTGGTCATCGTTTTCCACAACTGCGATTTTCAAGGCACGTTCTCCTTCAGGTTTACAATTCATGATAATTTCAGGCTGTGATTAAAACAACCGGCTGCCATCGGAAATATCTGCTCGATTAATGCTGTGGAATTATTTCTGCAATTGAAGGAATATAGTATTTACGGACACCCAGCTTTGATTTTCCCTATGAAGAATTCACAAAATGCCAGCCCGCAAATATGGTAGAGAAGAGATCTCTGCCCTTTAAAGGCAATGCCTTAACCGCCCGGATTGCTGAGATCAATAAACCCGCTAAAGAGTTTAGTGGCCTGGAAACGCTATATAAAAGAACGAGAGGATTCCTGAAGATAATGCTGGAGAAAAGATTCACGGGTGTTATCTCAATCAGAATTAATGTCATAAATTACTGGTTATCCCAGAATATGCGATCTCAATTTCATTAAAAATTTTGTTCCACGCTTACGTAATTCTGTGAGATCTTCCTGGTATACAACAGCTGCTGGCACTAACAGCAGTGGGATAGTTGCTGCAGCTTTGGCTCCTTCCGAAACAGGCAAAGCAGCTAAAAAGCTCGCTCCAGTGACACCATAAATAGGAAATATAGGAAACAGCATAGCCAGACCGAACACTCTTCTGAAATGGATGCCTAATTTTGCAGCCAGAAAACCATTGGACCCTATGACCAGACCAATGCCGATACTGGGCCCTATAGTCTGAAACGGATTATATGATGGTCCGATATAAAGTCCAAAATCGATGCCAAAAAAGGAAAAAAGCCCATTGAACTGGTTCCTTTCCTCGTTGGAGTTTCCTCCAAGGCCTGATAAGACTATACCTATGTCCAGTTGCAGAGGTCCCCTTCCTGCTTCCCTTCCACCCATTATTGCCATTATGCAATTACTTTTCCTGATCCATGATAAATTTTGTCTCCTGAAGGTTTCACAAAATAGCTCCGTTAAATCCGAATAATATTTCCTCTCATTATCTCAAACCAGAATAAATCCTGTAGAAAATTCGGTTCCATAGAAATCCTTTGTATTGTTTGAAGAGGCTCTGGTTTAAACTCAATACTGAAGTGAAGAATCATCCATGTTGCCGGTAGGCTCCATAAAAGTGTAATACACATTTTCAACGCTGGCGAAAGTGGGCCCTTCCCACAGGTCTTTTATCAGGAGCTCAATGGCTGCCCGGTGCCCCTCGGCAATCACGAAAACCCTGCCGTCCCTGAGGTTTATGGGGTTGCAGTTCACCCCCAGCTTTTCTGCAGCGTTTCTCGTAAACCAGCGAAAACCCACATGCTGCACCCTTCCGGAAACGTATATTTCCGCACGTACAATATTTCCAGAGGTCACAAATGGCTATTTTGAATAACCATGATATATAACTATGGTTATTCCGGGTGGTAAAATTAGACGGAAACTGGTTTTCAGGATAAAAAAAGCCGCCAGATAGAAGGAAAATGGGTAAAGTGTTCTGAACCTTATTATTTAGTTAAAAATGTTTGATATGGAATAAATCCCACATCCAAACGCGTCCGAAAGATCAGGTTACCAGCCCGATTGCCCAGTTGACCAGCCAGGCCACTACTGCGATTGCTATCGAAGCAATTATGGCGCCAGAAAAGCCTTTGACCCTGAGCCCTTTTATGTAACTTCCCGCAGTCATTAAAATAGCCGCCGTAACAAGCAAGTGGATAATGGAGCCCACTAAACCAGCAGGGGCACCGAAACCTAACTGGTTCCAAACCCAGATAATCACATTACTCAGTACTGCAATAAAGATCGCGGCAATGAAAGCAGGACCAAAGCCGTCAACCTCGATCCCCATACCCAGTTTGCCCACAATCCAGATAATCAATGCGGCGAACAATGTTCCGATCAGTATTCCTAAGATTAACCCAAAGAATGTACCAGCGAGGCTTACGTCAGCCATGAAAATTCCCTCCCTATTTTATAATATGGCATATATATTAAAAATATTTTTCTTTTAACGTGCCTTCGTCAGCTTGAACCAGACCAGGTCCCAGTTATCCAATCATATGGGGAGGGCGAGTGGGGAGGACGAGTTTTGAGAAAGCCCGCTTAAAAACAGCCTACTTCATGTTTTTGGCTTACCAGATTTCGGAGAACTCTCAAAAGAAGATGTGATTGAAATTTCCGGGAAAGCCATACGACCTGAAAAAAGTTCAGGCATGGAGACTAAAATTATAAATCGATTTGAATATATATTTTACATATTTATGCACTCATAAGGGGGGAACAGGTCTGGAAAATTTAGAGGACTCGTCAGTCCGGACCATAATGGAGAGAAGATTTGAGTGTTACTGCAGTTTCCCGGCTGGAAAGCTAACCGGGATTATCCTCCTTTATTTCATATCAGATCAGGCGGCCCGCAATAGAAGGGACCTGGACTGCAATAAACAAACGGAGTGATTTTTAATGGGAAGGATTTTGGGCGGCCTCAGGGGCCGTGGAGCAGAAAGCATACAACGCTACAAAATGCACGAAAAACTCATTTCCATCGGAGATGACTACTGGATTGAAAACGAAGCTGGAGAGAAGGCATTCTATGTGGACGGCAAAGCTATCCGTATTCGCGACACCCTGATCATAAAGGATGCGCAGGGAAACGAGAGGTACAAACTCAAGGAAAAACTGCTTCGGGTCAGGGATACGCTGGAAATCCAGGATGGAGAGGGCAGAACGGCTGCAACAATCAAAAAAGCCCTGATCACACCCCTTCGAGACCGCTGGAAAGTGGATTTAGCGGACGGGTCTGAAATGAAAATTCATGGAAACATCCTGGACCACGAGTACAAAATTGAGTCAGGGAGAGATAATGTTGCAGAAGTCTCAAAAAAGTGGTTCCGTGTACGGGATACATATGGAGTGGAGATTTCTCCCGGGCAGGATGCCGCACTGATCCTGGCAATTACGGTTGCAGTCGACCAGATGGCTCACGACTGAGGTGAGGGATAACTGAGGTGAGGGATAACTGAGGTGAGGGGTTTGAAAGAAGGGGGGAAGAATGGTTGAAACGACTTCTTTTTCAAATTTCCTTGAGACTATAGGCGTCCTTGCTACCCTGGTCTTCGTGCTTACCAGCATGCTGGGCATGGGTTTCTCCCTGACAGTACCCCAGATAATCGCCCCGCTGCGCAACACGAAGCTTGTGCTCCTCTCTCTGGCGGCCAATTTCATACTTGTCCCGCTGCTTGCTGTCGGGATACTGTTGATCTTCCCGCTCTCGGAAGGGCTTTCCATCGGCCTTTTCCTTGTCGGCACTGCCGCAGGCGCCCCGTTCCTTCCTAAGCTCGCACAGGTAGCAAAGGGGGACACTGCGTTTTCCGTAGGGCTTATGGTGCTCCTGATGATGGTGACGATTCTTTACGTGCCGATCGTCCTGCCGCTCCTGCTCACAGGGGTCACCATTAACCCCTGGGACATAGCGAGGTCCCTTATCCTGTTGATGCTCATACCGCTTGCGATTGCCCTGTTTATCCGGGCCAGGTACGAGGAAGTGGCAAATGGGCTCCTGCCCCTGATGAACCAGGCTACCAGCCTCTCCCTCCTTGTCCTTTTCGTGGCTTTCTTTGTGGTCTACATCTCCGACCTGCTAGGCGTTATCGGCAGCACCGCGATTGTTGCGGCGGTGCTCTTCCTGCTTATTTCGTTTATCATCGGCTACTTCCTCGGAGGCTCCGCCGGAGCTATCAGGAGCGTGCTCGGCCTCGGGACCGCACAGCGCAACCTTTCGGCAGCCCTGGCAATTGCCGCGCTTAATTTTACGGACCCCGACGTGATGGTCATGATCATGGTGGTGTCACTGGCAGGCCTCATACTGCTGATGTTTATAGGGGGAGAACTGGGCAAACGTGCAGAAGCGGCGGCAGGAGATTCCCATGAGCAGGAAAAAACTCCCACGGCACCTTCAAGGTGAAAGGGAGATGCAAAAAAGCAGTTAATGACTCAAAAAAGTTGATGGTAAAAAAGCAGTTGATGAACCAGAAAAAGCTGATGACGCAAAAGTGACAGGCATCACCGAATGCAGAAGGATTTCCATGACATCAGAAACCACAAGCTTTGTCATTGCCTTTTCAGTGCTGCTCTTTGCCTTCAGCCTTGCGTCCCGAAAAATTTCGGGAACCGTTGTTACCGCCCCTATGATTTTTGTGGCGGCCGGAATGCTGCTAAGCCCGGAAGGGCTCGACCTGGTCGAATTTCCTGAACGGAGCAGTTTCGTCCTCACGGTAGCTGAGGCGGCACTGGTACTCACACTGTTCGCCGATGCTTCCAGGATCGAACTGGGGTCACTGGGCCAGAAGGGGGGACTCCAAAACCGCCTCCTTCTACTGGGGCTGCCGCTTACCATAGGCGTAGGGGCTGCCACTGCGGCATTTCTTTTTACGGACCTGACCCTTGCCGAAGCTGCGCTCCTTGGTGCGATCCTTGCCCCGACCGATGCCGGGCTGGGCCAGGCGATCGTAAGCAACCCGAAAGTGCCGGTCCGGGTACGTCAGGCCCTGAACATCGAAAGCGGGCTCAATGACGGGGGTGCAATCCCGCTCTTCATCTTCTTTCTTGTGCTGGCTACCGGAGAGGAACTTAACCAGCCGATAGCTACCATTCTCTCCCTGGCACTTGAACAGATAGGGTTTGGAGCCCTGGTGGGAATCGCCATCGGACTGCTTGGCGGATGGCTTTCCGGCAGGGCTTCCATGGCAGGATGGACTTCCGGGCTTTACCACAGGATAGAGTTTCTGGCCCTGGCAATTCTCTCCTGGCTTTCGGCTGATGCGGTTGGAGGGAGCGGTTTTGTGGCGGCCTTCCTGGCGGGCATGGCCAGCGGGGCTGTGGGCAGAAGGATCGAAGAGGAGGAAATCATTCTTACGGAAGCCGAAGGGAGCCTGCTGAGCCTTGCGGTTTTCTTCATCCTGGGGGTCGTAGCCGCAACAAGGCTTCCATCCATCGGGCTTTTCGAAGTCGTTTATGCAGGGCTGAGCCTCACTGCCATCCGCATGGTACCGGTTGCAATCTCCCTGATAGGTTCGAAACTGCACCGCGAAACTGTACTCTTCCTGGGCTGGTTCGGCCCGAGAGGCCTGGCATCGGTCGTCCTGCTGCTCCTTGCCATAGAGGACGCGGAGGGGATTCCGGGGCTTGAGACGATAAGCCTGGTCGTAACAACCACTGTCCTTATAAGTGTCTTTGCCCATGGGATTTCCGCAGTCCCTGCAAGCGAATGGTACTCACGGAAAGTAGCTGCACTGCCGGAGGACGCACCGGAACTGGGTGAAATGAAGGAACTCCCTTCACGGCTCGGATTTATAGCTGCTGAAAGCGTGAGAAAAAACTCCAGGGAGAGAACGAAGTAAAGAGAAAAAGAGGAAAAATCCCAAAAATATATATGTGAATTTATATATTATAGGATTTATATATTAATACATATTGTGCCAATTCAGTAACTTAATACCTTAATTAAGACAGGGATGCATGCCTATAAAAATTTAAAAAAAGTAGGCAGTAAAAGAAAAATTCGGGGTAAGAAAGATTGGGGGATGTATATGAATGCAAATACTAGTTCAACACCAGCCAAAGTTCTAATATACAGCACTGCTGCGGTTCTCCTTACACTAGGTATGAAGGCGATTTCAATTATACTTATACCGGTTTTTTTTGCTCTTTTTGCCTTTCTAATCTTTGCCCCCCTGGTTCGCTGGCTCATGAGGAAAAGGGTTCCGGGAACCGTTAGCGTTTTTCTGGTAATCCTTTTTTTCATTTTTGTTTTTTTTGGGACCGCAATTCTGTTTGTAAACTCTCTAATCCAGCTCAGTGACCAGATTCCAAACTATGAAACCCAGTTTCAGAGTGTTCTGGACAGTATTTCAGCATATTTGCCTGTAGTTGGAGTTTCCGTTGAAGAGATCCTTCGAAGCCTTGCAGCATTTGCTTTCGGTGTGTCCGGGGAAATTATTTCAGGAGCCTTAAGTGCCGGCTCAACAATTGTGCTCATTGTTGTCACAACAACGTTTTTACTTCTGGATGCTGCAAGTGCACCGGAAAGGGTGCAAAGAGAAGTTGAAGATGAACAGGTAAGTCTTTCGAAATTTACCGAATTAAGCAGCAAAGTCATAAATTACATGCTCCTGAGGACTGAGACAAACCTGCTTGGGGGAATCGGAACTGCCATACTGCTCTTTATCGGAGGTATAGATTTTGCCCTTCTCTGGGGATTTCTTACATTCCTGTTCGGTTATATCCCTTACCTGGGCTTTTATATGGCCGCTATTCCACCCATGCTCCTTGGCCTGTTCAAGTATGGGCCTATAGGGGCAGTGGCTGTCCTTGCAGGTATCAGTCTTGTCAATATGCTCGTAGAAAATGTCCTTTTCCCCTCTCTTGCAGGAAAAGGCCTTAAATTATCCCCGACGATAGTATTTCTTTCCCTGTTTTACTGGTCCTTCATACTGGGAGCTGCAGGGGCGCTGATTGCCGTACCCCTTACAATAGTTGTAAAGATAATTCTGGAAAGTTCCGAAGATACACGCTTGATTGCTAAACTGATGGAATCAAGCGGG
The DNA here is from genome assembly GCF_024372725.1 of Methanosarcina sp. KYL-1. GTDB lineage: Archaea > Halobacteriota > Methanosarcinia > Methanosarcinales > Methanosarcinaceae > Methanosarcina. The sequence continues at coordinate 23,006 of NZ_VOUA01000009.1, read as the reverse complement.
GATAGAGATAAGGAGGAGGTAACTGAAGAGCAGGGAGAAGGAAACGGGAACTCTGGAGAATGAAAAGACCCTTAAGAGCCATCAACATGACAGAGGGTGGTTAATTTCCCTACCTGCCCTCCTCAGGCTTTCGGGGAACGTGGTGCATTGATTCCAAAATTGCACTCAAAACATACTGGAATGTCAACAAGTTCAAAAGGATTAGATAGGATAAAAAAACTGTAATTCCTTTGTTAATTATTCCTTGAAACCTTTTTTCAATCTGCTTTTCAGGTACCGGCACTCTCACATGTCGTCGAAGACGACCGGCTTTTTCATAAAATATATTTAAAGGACGAAAAATGGTAGTGAAGTGCCTGAAAAAATACCGCTGGACAGCTAAAAAGGTCACTCCGATAACGGGATAACTACATTTAAACGACCAAAAAGGTTATTACAATGACTGAGTAAAATACAGCAGGTTGATTAAAAAGGTCATTACGATGACTGAATAAAAGCATATGGACAACTAAAAACACTTTTTTATAAATTTATTCTCCGTTTTTCATGTCGTGATTTTCTTTGTGGCGGCATGTCAAAAGCGGAATGTTGAGAGCAGGACGTAGAAAGCAGGATAGAAAATCAAAGTGAAATGCTCTTTTTTCAACAGTTCTTTGTTCCGGTTTATTTTCAAGCAATTTTCTCAGTGAATTCGGAAAAGACCGCCCGCTGAGGCGGGCGGTGAGAGCTTCGGGAACGATATGAAGATAACAACCGGCCTTAATTGGGGCCAGGAATTGGCAACAACCCGGCGACCTTTTCCACAATAAAACAGGATTTCTACGGAGCCGATCTTACGTGTATTATTATATGTGCTCAATTTTATATAAACTGGATGTTATATATCGAATTGCCAATACTGCTGAAACTGTTTTTCGAGTGCAAAATTCTGGGGGGGAAAGGGTAAGATAGCCGTCGGAAATGTGAGTAGATTCCCCGGCTTATACAGATAACCCTGAGCCGTCTATGAAGAACGGCAAAAAGGAGGGGAGGTAGACGGAGAGCGGGACAGCAGAAGAATAAAGAGAAAAAAAGAGAGCGAAAAAGAAGAGAGAAGAAGAAAAAAGAAAAATTTCAATGGGGGAAAACAAATGTCTAAAGTAATGTATGGACCTATGCAGCTCTTAGTTATCGTATTCGATAACCCGGACTTCCACGGCCAGATCCGCCGTGAACTTGAATCAGTCATGGAAAAAAAGCTGATACGGCTTATTGACCTGCTGTTCCTGTGGAAAGATGAAGATGGAAATATCGCTACTCTGGAGGCAACACAGCTGGACGAAGAGGAGAGAATGCGTTTCGGCGCCGTCATAGGTGGGATTATAGGTTTTGGGGCCGGGGGGGAAAAAGGAGCACTGACAGGCATGGAAGCAGGAGCCCTGGCAGCTGCCCAGGAAAACTACGGAATAACTGACAAAGATATCATGGAGATAACCGAAGCTGTCCCCGAGAATACCGCAGCTGCCATCTTTATCATCGAACATCTCTGGGCTAAGAGCCTTAAGCAGGCGATCCACGATGCAGGAGGAGTGCTGGTTTCCCAGGGTATGATCACACCCGAACTGCTTGCCATGGTTGGGCAGGAGCTGGCAGAAGCAGTTGAAGCCGCTGAGAAGAATGAGCGAAAACCTGCGGCAGCAACTGCATGGTAAAATCAGTGTTCCCTGAGAAAAATTGCTTGCAAAATAAACTGGTGAAGAGGAAGCCCTTCCCTCTGATTTTTTCATCCTTCTTTTTTGATATTCTGATTTCTACACCTTACTTACGGGACCCTGATTTCAACATACTGCTTTCTCATCCTGCCTCATGGGAAGAAAGGCTTTCAAGCCTCTTTATTTATGTTTCCTTTTAGTAGTCTATTTCTTCCCTCGAAAGAAAGGGTACGCATTAAATTTTTAGAAGTAACCCGTATCAGCAGACCCGATAAAATAAATCAACATGCATAAAGAAATATACATAAAAATGGAATTATATAAAAGTAAATTATTGAACCGCAAGCTCGGGGGCAATCTTGCAGGTTCCGCGAATTGGGGGTAACAACATAAAAATTGACAGGGGACATAACTGGCACACAGGGCACTACATTTTCCGGCGTTATCATTCTTAGGTCTGAGAACGTTGTTTACTGCCTGTGGCAGGCTCTAGAGAGCCGTCTGGCAGAAGATGCGAAACATCCCTGTCTATCACACGGTCGATGTCCCGGTCATAACTTTACTATTCCTCAAATCCCGGTCCAAAAGAGCCCCCTGTCTTTGAGCAGGGCTTTTTCCCTGATATGATTTGCTGCATTTCCATTCCGGTTCACCATTATCGGGCCTGGGAGGCTGCAGCCGTCGAAACTGAAGAAAATGCGGGCCAGTAAGAAATCTCTGGAAAGAAAAAAAATTCCAGACCGAAAAGGAGGTTTGAATATAGCAACTCTAACAGTTTTAAAATTTGACACCCCTGGCGGTGCAGAACATGGACTTCAAGTGGTAGAGGATTTGAGCAAGCAACAGCTGATCAACCTGCAGGACGCAGCAATCGTTTCCTGGCCTATGGGCAAAAAGAAGCCAAAAACGAAGCAATTAACCAGCATGTCCGGAGTAGGCGCACTGAGCGGCGCATTCTGGGGTATGCTGTTCGGCCTTATCTTCCTGGTTCCGATCTTCGGGATGGTAGTCGGAGCAGCTTTCGGGGCACTGGCAGGCTCCTTTGCCGACGTGGGTATTAGTGATGATTTCATCAAGTCGGTCCGCAGTAAAGTGACCGAAGGCACCTCAGCCCTCTTTTTGCTTACCAGCGATGCCGTACAGGACAAGGTATTTGAAGCTGCCAGAGGGATGAAGTTTGAACTTATTGCTTCCAACCTGTCCAAGGAAGAAGAAGACAAACTGCGCGAGATGTTCGCTGAAGAAGAAGCTATCCCGGCACACTGAATTTTGACCGGAAAAACACCTCTCCGGGAATTGGAAATATTTCCGGAAATTGCCGGAAAAGCGAAAAAAGCGATTCTTGCAAGAGATTCTTCAATAAAATGAATGGGGGGAGAGGAGCAGAAAGTCGGTTCCTTTCCCCATTTTTTTAGCATTTTTTTGCATTTTTCAGAAAATCCCAATACTGAGAGGAGGATAAATGCCATTAAAAGAATACAAACCAGGAACCGCCTTCTCCGGAATCATAGAAAGGACGGCAGACCGGTCCGAATCAGCCTGGCCGGAACCCCGGAGAGCTAAACAAGGCGCTCCAAATGTTCTGTTTATCGTGCTGGACGATACCGGCTTTGGACAGCTAGGCTGCTACGGCTCACCCATTAATACACCCAATCTGGACAGCCTGGCAGAGGGAGGGCTTGTATACAACAATATGCACACAACGGCGCTGTGTTCTCCCACCCGCACCTGTATCCTGACAGGGCGAAACCACCATTCTAACAACATGGCCTGCATCACCGAGGGATCAACAGGATATCCCGGCTACAACGGGTACATACCTTTTGAAAACGGTTTTTTGTCGGAGATGCTTCTGGAACATGGTTACGATACCTATGCCGTCGGCAAGTGGCACCTGACACCGGCAGACCAGATCTCGTCAGCGGGACCCTATGAACGCTGGCCTTTAGGAAGAGGGTTCGAGCGCTTCTACGGCTTTTTGGGAGGCGAAACCCACCAGTATTATCCTGAACTGGTTTACGACAACCACTCCGTTAACCCTCCCAAAACTCCCAAAGAGGGCTACACCCTGAATGAGAACCTGGCGGACAAAGCAATCCAGTTCATTGCCGACGCCAAGCAGGTCGCACCCAACAAGCCCTTTTTCATGTACTTCTGCACCGGAGCCATGCATGCCCCTCACCACGTCCCCAAAGAATGGGCGGACAAATATAAAGGCAAGTTCGACGACGGCTGGGAGGCTTACAGGGAAAAGACCTTTGCCCGGCAAAAGGAACTGGGCATAGTTCCTAAAGACGCCGAGCTATCCCGTCACGACCCGGATGTCAAACCCTGGGATGAATGCTCGCCTGAGGAGAAGAAGCTCTACGCCCGCATGATGGAAGTCTTTGCCGGTTTCCTGGAACATACAGATTACCACATCGGCAGGCTGCTGCAGTTCCTGAAAGATATCGGGGAGTTTGACAATACTTTGATCATGGTGATTTCCGATAACGGGGCAAGTTCCGAAGGGGGCCCCACGGGTTCGGTCAACGAGAACCTCTTCTTCAACAATGTACCCGAATCGCTGGAGGAAAACCTCGCAGCCCTGGATAAGCTGGGAGGCCCGGAAACTTACAACCACTATGCCTGGGGCTGGACCTGGGCGGGAGACACACCCTTCCGCCGCTGGAAACGAGAAACATACCGCGGCGGCATCAGCGACCCCTTCATTGTCCACTGGCCCCGAAGAATAATGAGCAGGGGTGAGGTCCGCACCCAGTACGCCCATGCTATTGACATGGTGCCTACAGTCCTTGAGTGCCTGGGAATTGAGCCCCTGACTGTTATCAAAGGGGTGACCCAGTCGCCCATAGAAGGTTTCAGTTTTGCACATAGCTTCGATGATGCCGGTGCACCTTCAAAGCACCACACCCAGTACTTCGAGATGATGGGGCACCGCTCCATTTACCACGACGACTGGAGAGCGGTCTGTCCGTGGCCAGGGCCCTCTTTCGCCGAAGCAGGAAAGTCCTTTGGGGAACCGATCCCGGCAGAGAAATTGACCGAACTGGATGCAAAAAGCTGGGAACTTTATCACATAGAGAAGGACTGGACCGAGAACCATAATGTGGCTGCGGAAAACCGGCCGAAGTTGATTGAGATGATTGCCACCTGGTATGTGGAAGCCGGAAAATACAACGTGCTGCCTATCGATGCCCGCGGAGTGCTGCGCCTTGCCGACGAAAGGCCTCAGATTGCCGCTGAAAGGACACATTACACCTATTACCCCGGGACCCAGGTCGTGCCCATGAATGCAGCGGTCAGGGTCCTCAACCGCCCGCACAGCATCACTGCCGATGTTGAGATTCCTCCGGGAGGGGCTGAAGGAGTCCTGCTTGCCCACGGGGGTATCGACGGAGGATATTCTTTCTACATCAAAGGTAGAAAGCTGCACTGGGTTCACAACTACGTAGCCAGGACCCTCTATCATATCGAGTCCGTGGAAAATGTCCCGGAGGGTAGGCATAAACTCCGCTTTGAGTTCGAAGTTACCGGTAAGCCGGATGTGGCAAAGGGCATGGGTTCACCAGGCAGGGCTCAGCTCTATATAGACGGAAAATTAGTAGGCCAGGTTGAGGTTCCCGTGACGACTCCGATTATAATTGGACTGACAAGCGGAGTTACCTGCGGCTCGGCTCCCGGGGCTCCGGTCACACCCGACTACCAGCCTCCCTTTGAGTTCACCGGCAAAATGTACAGTGTGACCGTGGATGTGAGCGGCAAGCTGATAGAGGACAAGGAAGCCGAGATCCGTATGCTCATGGCGAGGCAGTGAAGATAGGACGGAAGACCGGATCGGATGGGGGGACTGGCAGGCAACCGGCGACCCGGGAACTTCCGGTCCTATCCCGGGAGGAGAAACATTACGGACAAACAACTTCGAAGCGACTTTGCCCGGAGCGCACCGTACTGGCTGCGCCGCGCAGGTGTGGTTAGCTGGCTCTTTCTGGGCATAGTGCTCGCCGCCAGCACCGTCCTCAGCGTCATTGCGACAGTGAGCAGTATCACCGTCCCGCTGCTCGTTGCGGTGGTGATCGGCATCGTCTTTCGGCCGCTGGTGGACATGCTGGAGCGGCGGCGGGTTCCCCGCAGTGTTGGCACGGTGTTGACCATGCTGTTTATATTTCTGGGTGCCGCCGCCCTGTTCATGATCCTTGTAAAGGGTTTCATTGACCAGGGAGCCGAGATAGTATTCCAGCTCAAAGCCGGATGGGAAAGCCTGGAAGCCTGGCTGCTGCAGTTCCAGATCAAAGAGGAGACTCTCAATTCCATCAGCTCCGCAGTCTCGAACGCCCTGCCTGCGCTGGGCCAGGGAATTATAGGGCTCCTCAGCAGCACATTTACTAGTGCTGCAGCGCTTCTGATAGGGGTATACTTCAGTGTATTCATCCTCTTTTTCATCCTGCGGGACGGGCCTGAAATGGAGGCCTGGCTGGCCCGGCAGTTCAAGTTAAAACCCGGGACCGGTACGGCTATCGTTGCCGACATCAGCCGTTCCATACGGCTTTATTTCCGGGGCACCGCGCTCACTGCGGCGATAACGGCGATTGTGGTGGCCATCCCCCTGATTATCCTCAAAGTGCCCCTGGTGGGCTCGATTCTCATCCTCTACTTTTTTACTTCATTCATCCCTTACATAGGCGCCTTCATTGGAGGGGCTTTTGCCGTGATTATCGCCTTTGGTTCCGGGGGAGCAGAAACGGCGCTGATTATCGCGGTGGCGGTGACCATATCCAACGGGGCGCTGCAGAATGCCATAAATACCTGGGCTCTGGGGACGACTCTCAAGGTCCACCCGCTGCTCGTGTTCCTGGTTACGATCGCAGCCGGGGTTGTCGGGGGAGCCCTGGCAATGATACTGGCCGTGCCGCTGACTGCAGTCGTGATACAGACGGTGCACCGCTTGCGTGAGGAAGGGGTTTTTGCGGAGGACTGAAAAAACCGGATGCATCGGACAAAAGGAGAATATCAAATGGCAGAAAATACAGGCAGACCTTACGAAATCCGAATAATGGCCCGAATAGTTGTCCGAATCATGGAGTTAAAAATCGACCCGGAAATCCAGGCTCATGGAGGCAGTGCTAAATGACAAACTCTCTGCCCCCCCGAATCCATGTGCTGGCAAAGCCAACAGGAGCTATCTGCAACCTGGCCTGTTCATACTGCTTCTTCCTGGACAAAGAGCTGTTGTATCCGGGCAGCAGCTTCCGCATGTCAGACGAAGTGCTGGAGAACTATATCCGGCAGCTTATTGCAGCCCACCACAGCCCGGAAGTAACCGTTGCCTGGCAGGGGGGAGAACCCACGCTTATGGGGATCGACTTTTACCGGCGTGCAATCGAACTTCAGGAACAGTACAAAAAACCGGGCATGACGTTTGAAAATACGATGCAGACCAACGGCACGCTGCTGGACGATGAGTGGTGCCGGTTCTTTAAGGAAAATGACTTTCTTATCGGGATCAGCATCGACGGCCCTCAGGAACTGCACGACGCCTACCGGGTGGACAAAAAAGGGGAAGGAAGTTTTGATAAAGTTATGCGGGGACTGCACCTCCTGCAAAAACACGGGGTGGAATATAACGTCCTGACAACAGTAAACAGGGCCAATGCCGGGTATCCGCTGGAAGTCTACCGCTTCCTCCGGGATGAAGCAAAAGCAGACTGGATTCAGTTTATTCCGGTTGTAGAGCGAATCAATGAGGAGGGACGTACCCTTTACCAGAAAGGGGAAAGAGTTTCGGACCGCTCGGTACAGCCCGGACAGTTTGGCCGTTTTTTGAGCCTCATTTTCGAGGAGTGGGTGAGAAAGGATGTGGGACGGATCTTTGTGCAGACCTTTGAGGCTTCTGCACGCCGATGGCTCGGGCTGCCTTCAGGCATGTGCGTTTTTGAGGAAACATGCGGGATGGGGCTTGCCCTGGAGCACAACGGAGACCTCTACTCCTGCGACCATTTTGTGGAGCCGGAATACCTGCTGGGCAATATCATGGAAAAGGAAATCTCAGAACTTGCCTTCTCGGAAAAGCAGTACAGGTTCGGGCAGGACAAACGGGGCACTCTCCCGAAGGTATGCCTGGAATGTGAAGTACTCTTTGCCTGCAGGGGAGACTGCCCTAAAAACCGATTTGTTACAACCCCGGAAGGGGAACCCGGCCTGAACTATCTCTGTGAGGGGTGGAAAACCTTCTTCCGGCACATCGACCATCCCCTGAAGGTCCTTGCCTGGCTGATGCAGCGGGGCTACCCGGCAGAAGAGGTGATGCGGGTCCTGGCTCTGGAAGAGACTTTTGCACAAGCCAGAAGAAACGACCCATGTCCCTGCGGCAGTGGGCTCAAGTTCAAACGCTGTCACGGTCGCCAGAAAAAAGGACCTGAAAGGAAGGAACAGAAGCAAGTAAAACACAGGACTCAGCCGCAGTCCGGACCTTCTGTACGTTCCTGAAAGGAATGGGAAGGGGATGACAGGTCAGCAGGGATGTGAAATAAACAAAAAATCAACAAAAAATCAATCTGAAAGAGGTAAAACAATGGGGGAAAAGAAACCGAATATACTGATCATCTGGGGAGATGACATTGGCATTAGCAACCTCAGTTGCTATACTGACGGCCTGATGGGCTACAGAACACCGAACATTGACCGCATCGCAAATGAAGGCATTAGATTTACTGACTCTTATGGGGAACAGAGCTGTACTGCCGGAAGAGCTTCGTTTATAACCGGGCAGAGTGCCTTCCGCACCGGGCTGAGCAAGGTGGGAATGCCCGGAGCCAAAATAGGACTTCAGCCTGAAGACCCCACAATTGCCGAACTGCTGAAACCGCTGGGTTATGCTACCGGTCAGTTTGGAAAGAACCATTTAGGGGACCTTGACGAGTTTCTGCCCACTAACCATGGTTTTGATGAATTCTTTGGCAATCTTTATCATTTGAATGCTGAAGAGGAGCCTGAAGAACGCGATTATCCACCTGCAAAAGATTTTCCTAATTTCCGGAAGAACTATGGCCCCAGGGGCGTAATCCATAGCTATGCCGATGGCCGCATCGAGGATACCGGCCCGTTGACAAAAAAACGGATGGAAGACGTAGACCAGGAATTTCTGGATGCGACCATTGATTTTATCAAACGTCAGCATGAAGCGGAAAAGCCGTTCTTTGTCTGGTTCAATACCACAAGGATGCATTTCAGGACTCACATCCCGGAAAGGATACGAGGACAGTCGGGACGCTGGCAATCCGCGTACCATGATGCCATGATCGAGCACGATCGGCAGATAGGCGTGCTTCTCGACCTGCTGGACGAAATGGGCATTGCGGATGATACCATTGTTATCTACAGCACGGACAACGGACCGCATATGAACTCCTGGCCCGATGCAGCTATGACCCCGTTCCGCAATGAGAAAAACTCCTGCTGGGAAGGAGCTTTCCGCGTTCCTGAGTTAATGCGCTGGCCAAGTAAGATCCCGGCAGGCACGATTTCTAACGAGATTGTGAGCCATATAGACTGGCTGCCCACTTTGCTTGCAGCAGCAGGGGAGCCGGATATTAAAGAGAAACTTGAAAAAGGCCACAAAGCAGGAGACAAAACTTTCAAGGTGCACCTTGACGGTTATAACCTGCTTCCTTACCTGACCGGAAAGGAGAAGAAATCACCCAGGATTGAGTTCTTTTACTTCTCTGATGACGGAGACCTGGTAGCTCTACGGTACGACAACTGGAAAATGGTCTTTTTGGAGCAGCGCGCAGTCGGCACACTCCTGGTCTGGGCAGAACCTTTTGTCCCGCTGCGTGTACCGAAAATATTCAACCTGCGTACCGACCCGTATGAAAGAGCAGATCAGACATCCAACACTTACTACGACTGGCTGCTCGACCATGCCTTCCTGGTCGTTCCTGCTCAGGGTGTTGTCGGGGACTTTTTAGCAACGTTTAAAGAGTTTCCCCCACGCCAGAAAGCGGCAAGCTTTACCGTGGACCAGGTAATGGAAAAGCTCTTGCAGGGGATCGGGAGCACCTGAAGGTTTAACTTCTCTATCTGGAACATTTTACTCCTTCAAGGTAATGTTCAGTAATATGAGTATTCAGCCAGCTTTCCAAACGAACTGACTTCCGATTCAACGGCGGTAGAAACGGGATTGTAACGCCCGTACAGGACGTCGGATGGGCGATCGCGGTGCAGGTGTTCCATACGGAGAATGTCAAATCGACGGGGCAAGCCTCAGCCTTTACCAGCGAGTGCTCACTCCGGCACTTTACCTGCACCTCTGCAGAGGACGGTGTATTTTCCGACTTCGTTTGAAATAAAGTAAGAGGGATTGATAATGTCCGAAATTCTCTCCTTATGGAACGAAACACCAGCTAAGAAGGCAATCATTGATTACGTAAACGCAATCACAAATCCCGAGAGCGCTGATTTTGTGCCAGAGGTCGAGCGAATTGCCATCCTGGACAACGATGGAACCATGTGGGTTGAGAAGCCCATGTATGTTCAGCTTTTCTTTGTCGTAGACCGGCTGAAACAGATGGGTGAGGCAGACCCTGCACTCCTGGACCGGCCACATTTTAAGGCAGCGGCAGCGGGTGACCTGACCTACTTTTTCAGGCTTGATCCCCATGCTGGCGGCGATGTTAAAGAGCTGATGAAGACTGTCTTTGATTCTCACGCCGGCATGTCTCAGGACGATTTCATGCTCATGGCTAAAGAGTTTCTTGAGACTGCCAGACATCCCCGTTTTGGCATGCTGTACAAAGATCTGACATACAAGCCGATGGTTGAGCTCGCGCACTACCTGGACGATAGCGGCTTTAAAGTCTTCCTGGCATCCGGGGGCGGTATGAGCTTCTTGCGTGCGGTCTCAGAGGAGATCTACAGCATCCCAAGAGAGCGGGTTATCGGCAGTAACATCGCATTTGAGACCCGGATGACTGGTGAAGGGCCGGTAATTTTCCGCAGGAAAGGGCTGGTCGATCCCATCGACGACGGAGCAGGCAAGCCGGTCAATATCGAGCTGCACATTGGCCGCAAGCCCGTCCTGACCGCCGGCAATTCGGATGGAGATCTGCATATGCTGTGGCTGGCACAGAAAAGTGGTTACCGCTCTCTATCGTTGCTGCTCCGCCATGATGACGCAAAGCGCGAGTACGCCTACGATGAGGGAAGCGAGAAAACGCTGCAGATGGCAAAGGAACGGGGCTGGATCGCGGTCAGCATGAAGGACGATTGGAAGACTGTGTTCTGAGATATAATCGGTCAGGAAATTTAAGGCTGACACTTAATTCATCATTCACTGGCTGTGGGACTGCCTGCTCTTTCTCACAGGTTTCCTCGGAGGAGTGCTGGTCTTTCCCTTTGCCCTGGTAATGTTCATTTACGGTTTCTGGTTATTACGGGACTATCGGCAGGGCAAAGGCAGTTTGCAGGAAGAATCTGTTTTAACCAGATGAATCGTAAGCTACCGGTTTTAAAAGCTTCTTATTTCAACACCGGAAGAAATAAACCTATATGTATAAAATGATATACATAAAAGTAAATTTATATTTACAGGCAAGTAAATGAGTTAAAGATCGAAGCAAGGATCGAAGCGTTGAACCGCAAGCCAGGGGGCGGTCTTGCAGGTTCCGAAAGAATGGGGGGATAATAATACCTGAATTGATAGAATACGAGCCCGGAACACATTTTCCGGGAATTATCGGAAGGACACTTGAAGAATCCTCACCTGCCTGGCCCAGACCTACACGAGCCGAAGAGGGTGCACCGAACGTGATATTTTTTATTCTGGACGATGTGGGCTACGGGCAGATGTCAGTCTTCGGAGGGCTATGCGAAACACCCAACCTGGAACGGCTGGCGAACCGGGGCCTTCGCTATACCAATATGCAGACCACGGCGCTCTGCTCCCCTACGCGGGGCTGTGCACTGACGGGCAGGAACCACCATACTTTAGGGCTTTCCGCTATCACCGAACTTTCCATGGGCTACCCTGCACACAACGGGTATATGGGCTTTGAGCACGGTTTTATCTCGGAAATCCTGCTGGAGCAGGGCTACAACACCTTTGCCGTAGGCAAATGGCACCTGACCCCGCCGGAAGAGACAACCACGGCAGGCCCGTTCCACCGCTGGCCCCTGGGAAGGGGTTTTGAACGCTACTACGGCTTCCTGGGAGGAGACACCGACCAGTGGCATCCCGACCTGACCTATGACAACCACCCGGTGCCGGTCCCTGCGACCCCTGAAGAGGGCTACCACCTGAACATCGACCTTGGGGACAAAGCTATCGAATTTATCAAGGACGCCCATCACAATGCCCCGGACAAACCCTTCTTCCTGTACTATGCCACCGGAGCAGGGCACGCCCCGCACCATGTCGAAAAAGAGTGGATAGAGAAATACAAAGGCAAGTTCGATATGGGCTGGGACAAATACCGGGAGACGGTCTTCAAACGCCAGAAGGGGCTGGGGATTGTTCCGCCTGATGCGCTGCTCTCGGGGCGTGACCCCGACGTGCCTGCCTGGGACTCTCTTTCAGAAACCGAAAAGAAAGTTTATGCACGCCAGATGGAGGTCTTTGCAGCCTTCATTGAGCAGACCGATTACCATTTCGGCCGCATCCTCGATTTCCTTGAGGAGATCGAAGAACTGGACAATACCCTGGTCATCGTGCTCTCGGATAACGGCGCCAGTGCCGAGGGTGGTGTGCACGGGACTTTCAACGAAATGCTCTTTTTCAACAACGTGGAGGAGACCCTGGAAGACAACCTTGAACGCATCGATAAATGGGGGAGCCCCGAGACCTTCAACCACTATTCATGGGGCTGGACCTGGGCAGGAGACACTCCCTTCCGCCGCTGGAAACGCGAGACCTACCGCGGGGGGATAAGCGATGCCTGCATTGTCTCCTGGCCGGAGGGCATCCGTACAAGGGGAGAAAACCGCAGCCAGTACGCCCATGCGATAGACCTCGTACCCACAGTGCTCGAAGCCCTTGGCATGGATGCCCCAAAAAACATCCGCGGGGTACCCCAGTCTCCCATACAGGGCGTCAGTTTCGCCCACACCTTTGATGATCCCGATGCCCCTACAAAGCACATTACCCAGTACTTCGAGATGTTCGGGCACCGCTCCATCTACCACGACGGCTGGAGGGCTGTCTGCCCCTTCCCGGGCTCAAGCTTTGCCGAACCCCTGAGAGAGGGCTGGTTCTTCGGGATGCCCCTGAACCGCAAAGTGCTCAGGGTGCTTGATTCCGAGGGCTGGGAACTCTATGATCTGGCAGAAGACCCGGCTGAGATGAATAACCTAACAAAAGAAAAACCCGAAAAACTGCAGGAAATGGTCCAGCGCTGGTACACCGAAGCCGGAAAGTACGGGGTGCTGCCCCTGGCAACAGCAGCCCTGGAGCGCATGAACGTGCCAAGGCCGACCATTGCACGCCCGCGCACTAAGTACGTCTATTATGGAGGCGGGGCCCCGGTCCAGTTCTCTGCCGCCCCGAGGGTCTACAACAGGCCCTGGAGCATCACCGCCCGCGTTGTCATCCCCGAGGAAGGAGCCGAAGGGGTCCTGCTAGCGCACGGAAACCGCCACGGGGGGTACAGTTTCTACGTCAAGGACGGGCACCTGCACCACGTCCACAACTATTCGGGGCTTGAAAAGTTCAGGATAAGCTCACCCGACCCTATCCCGAAGGGGGAAGTCACCCTGCGCTACGAGTTTGAAAAGACCGGCGAACCAAATTTCGGGGAAGGAAAAGGTTCTGCGGGGCGAAGCCAGCTCTACATCAACGGCGAGCTTGTAGCCAGCAGGGACCTGCCTTACACCGTGCCCAACCTCTTTGGCATCATCGGGCTGAGCTGCGGCTACGACGCAGCCGACAGTGTCCACCCCGAAGAATACAGGGCACCGTTCAATTTCACAGGCAGGATCAGGCAGGTTGAACTTGACGTCTCGGGAGAACTGATCAAAGACGATGAGGCTGACCTGAAACGGATGATGACTGAACAGTAAATTTGTGTTTTGATTTTCCGTTTCTAAGGCCCGGAAAAAGCATACTTTGATAATAACTTCTAACTGCTGGACATCGAAAGAAGATAAGGGATGAAACAACAGATGAACAAGATTACTCCCCAGGAAGCAAAAAAAATAGCCAAAGAAGCCTACATTTTCGGCTTCCCCTTCGTGGCCAATTACCGGGTCTTTATGTACCCCCTGATCAGTGGACACCCCTTGATGCAGGGCGCCGGCTTTAATCAGTTCGCCCACAACCGGCAACTCTTCCCGCCGCAGACGCGGGATACCACCCAGCGCGACACCATTTTTTCGCTGGGTATCCTTGATCTGCGCCGGGAGCCGGTGGTCATCTCGGTGCCGGACGTGCCGGAGGGGCAGGTCTATATGCTCCAGATGGGCGATACCTCAACCGAAAGCCTGCCCTATATCAGCACCTTGACTACCGGCAATAAGGCCGGCAATTATGTGCTGGTAGGCCCCGATTTCCAGGGCTATCTGCCCGCGCCGCGGTTCGAGGGGGTCATCACCACCCGTGGTCAGTTTGTGGTCATGCTGGGTCGCACAGTTGTTTTTGACCCTAACGACCTGTCCCTGGCCCATGCTGTTCAGGATGGGATGCAGATGCGGCCCTTGAGCCAATTCCTGGGCAGCGAGCCGCCACGGGAAGTAGAACCAGTCGACTTCCTGCCATGGAAGCCCGAAGCCGCTGAAGGCCTGGGCATCTTTGATTACATCAACATGGCCCTTGCCTGGCATCCCCCGGCCATTTATGAAATGGATACGATGGCGGAATTCGCTCGAATTGGCGTGATTCCCGGCAGGCGCTTTACCACTGAGGGCTTATCGCCTGAGAATGTTCGTGCCCTGGAAGATGGCGTTGCTGAAGCCAGAGCAATAATTAATGAAATGGCGAATGAGGGAGCTGGCGAGCTTATCGGATCCTGGTCCTGGGCAATAAAAGACATCAGCCGTTTTGGCAGGGATTATCTCACGCGAGCTGCCGTATCCCTTCGGAATATCTACCCAAATGCACCGGATCATGCCATTTATGGCTCCGCGAACCGTGATCAGGATGGCACACCCCTGAGAGGTACAAACACCTACAAGTTGCGCTTCGAAGCCGGAGAACTGCCACCCGTGAATTGGTTCTGGTCGGTGACGCTGTACGACACCGAAACGACAGCTATGTATTCCAACCCTCTCGAGCGCTACAGTATCGGCAACCGCACAGAAGACATCAAATTTGACGATGACGGCTCACTCACCCTAACCATCGGGCACTCCGAGCCGGAGGACAAATCCAACTGGCTGCCTGCACCCGAGGGCTGTTTTTACTTGATCATCCGCCTGTATGGGGCCAAGCCAGAGGTTTTTGAAGGCAAATGGACGCCGCCATCGGTTAGACGGATTTAACAAAGATAGTGAAGTGGGGATCATTTAAGGGAGATAACAAATAGACAACACAAAAAAATCGTTAGCAACAGAAGCACAGCTGTATTTTGAACGTAGGGGGGCACAATGACTCTAAAATCCTGGAATAAATGGATAATGACAGAACAGTAAATTTGTGGTATCATTCCAGAATACTGGTCCCTCCGGGATTGCAGCAACTTAGAGCCACCGACATAAAAGTGTTCGAAAAAACAAAGAAAAACCAAAAAATATCTCTCCAGGGGAGAGGGGGAATCTACAATGAAAGTCGTGAAATTTATTGCCGGTATAAGATACTTCGTGCTGATTCCGGTCATAGGGCTGGCAATTGCTGCCTGTGCCCTGTTCATTAAAGGTGGCGTGGACCTAGTTCACTTCATGCAAGTAGTGGTTACCGGGATGGAAGCTGCAGGACCGGAGGCGAGTATAATTGTTGAAATTGTAGAAACAGTCCATCTCTTCCTGGTCGGTACGGTACTCTTTCTCACCTCTGTTGGGCTCTACCAGTTGTTTATCCAGCCGCTCCCTTTGCCGGGCTGGCTGAAGATAAATGATATTGAGGAACTGGAATTGAACCTGGTGGGGCTCACCATTGTCGTGCTTGGAGTTAATTTTTTAAGTATTATTTTTGAACCGCAGGAAACAAATCTGGCTTTTTTTGGCATAGGCTATGCCCTGCCCATTGCAGCTCTGGCTTACTTCATGAAGGTACGTTCAATGATGAGCAAGAAGAGTGAGGAGGAAGAGGGACACTTGACGAAACTCGGGGAGGCAGTTTCTGCGGAAAGTGAATCGAGCTGGTTACCAGAAGAAAATAAAGATTGAAGTCGGGTTCAATGATTATCCGACTTTTCGTCTTTCCAGCTTACTCTTCCCTTGCTTCCATGTTTAATCAATGATACCTTTTCAATAAATTTTCCGGAAAAATCCAGATCATATTTTGAGTGCTGGATGAACCAGTCTTTTTCCTTTCTGCAGAAGGAATCCTTCATATCGAATTATTCAATTTCTCAGACTACGGTCAACTGATTACGGTCAACTGATAAAGATATGGCGAGAGAACTTGTAACGGTCTTCTGGAGCAGAGAGCAATAGAAACACTGGAGAAATATGCCAATAGGCATACAAGTGAATATATAATAACGGATTTATATTAAATTAAAGCAAATAATGTAAAGATCGAAGCGCTGAACCTCAAGCCAGGGAGGGTGGTCTTGCAGGTTCCAATAGAGTGGGGGATAATACATACCTGAATTTATAGGACATGGGCCCGAAATACCTCTTCCGTGCGTTATCGGGAGAACATTTGACAAGCCCTCACCTGCCGAGCCCAAATCGACAGGTAGCATCCAGACCTGACCTATGATAATCGGTGCTCAAGATTGTAAAGCAGGTTCAAAGTGTTTATCTCCTGGATCCAGTTGACTGAAATTACATAACCAGACAGCTATTGGCATTCATAATCAAAAGGGGGGTTCTCATGAACTTAATACATCGATTCTCAGCAGAGCTTATAGGTACTTTCTGGCTGGTCCTCGGGGGCTGTGGCAGCGCAGTTCTGGCGGCTGGCTTCCCTGAGCTGGGCATCGGCTTTGCCGGCGTCGCCCTGGCTTTCGGACTGACCGTCCTGACGATGGCTTTTGCGATCGGACACATCTCGGGCTGCCACCTCAACCCGGCTGTCACGATCGGCCTCTTCACAGGCGGCCGCTTTCCTGCAAAGGACATCGTCCCGTACATCATCGCACAGCTGGCAGGGGCCATCATCGCTGCGTTCGTACTATCGATTATCGCAAACGGCCAGCCCGGCTTCGATCTGGTTGAGAGCGGTTTTGCGGCCAACGGTTACGGGGAACACTCACCCGGCGGGTATTCGTTGTCCTCAGCAATGGTCTGCGAGCTTGTGATGACCTTCATGTTCCTCTTCATCATTCTCGGCTCGACTGACATCCGCGCCCCACCGGGTTTTGCACCGATTGCCATAGGGCTTGGGCTGACCCTTATCCACCTGATCAGCATCCCGGTGACAAACACCTCGGTGAACCCGGCCCGCAGCACATCGCAGGCGCTGTTCGTCGGCGGCTGGGCAATTCAGCAGCTGTGGCTGTTCTGGCTGGCACCGCTAGTCGGAGGGGCTCTTGCCGGCATCGCATATCGTGCAGTCGGAGCTGAGGCTGAATCGGGTACGGAAGGATAAGGTTCAGAAGACAGTCCCGGTTCTCAAAAGGAATGAAGAAAGTAGATTGAGACTAATTACTTGCCGGAACAGAGGAGGCGGATACGAAAAGTGTCATCATCATCGAACTTGTGGAGATCGTCCATCTTTTCCTGGTCGGGACAGTACTCTTCCTCATCTCATTCGGCCTCTACCAGCTGTTTATCCAGCCGCTCCCTTTACCGGGCTGGCTGGAGATAAATGACATAGAGGAACTGGAGCTGAACCTGGTGGGGCTCACGGCAGTGGTGCTTGCAGTCAACTTCCTGAGCGCGGTCCTTGAACAGCAGGATGACAACCTTGCTTTATACGGAATAGGCTACGCCCTGCCCATTGCAGCCCTGGCTTACTTCATAAAGGTACGCTCGAAGACAAAGGACAGCGAGAGAGAAAAACCGCCGACAAGCAGCGAAATGAAATCTCAGGCCAGTGAAGGGAACTGGGTGTTGTACAAAAAAGGAGATGAAGCCGGAATTTCCAGTTATCCCTCTAAAGAAGAAAAAACCGGAAAAAGGGAAAACAATTTCCACTCAAAATAAAAATAATCCAGGCAGAGCAACTGTAATTCCCCTTTATACGAGCTATCACTGTAAACCTTTTTTTCAATTTGTTTTTCAGGTACCGGCACTCTCACCGGTCGTCTTCGACGACCGGCTTTTCCACAAAATAATTTTAATGACAAAAATTAGTATTAAAATGTCTAGTATAGCAGAATGACTTAAAAGGTTATTACAGTGACTGCTAAAATACAGCAAGATGACTTAAAAAGTTACTGTGGTGACTGAATAAAGTACAGCAGGATGACTTAAAAAGTTACTGTGGTGACTGAATAAAGTACAGCAGGATGACTTAAAAAGTCATTGCGATAACTGAATGAAAAGCATACGGACAATTAAAAAAACTTTTGCATTAATTTGTCCCCTGGTTTTCATGTCGTGATCTTCTCTGGGACAGGATGTCGAAAGCATAATGTTGAGAGCAGAACAGAGAAAGCAGGATGGAAAATCAGAGTGCAGGCATCCTACGCCAGCAGTTTATTTTTCAAGCATTTTATCTCAGTGAATTCGGAAAAGGCCGCCCGCTGAGGCGGGCGGTGAGAGCCCCGGGAACGATATAAAGATAAAAACCAGCCTTACACAGACCAGCCTTACACGGGTCAGGAATCGGCCACATCCCGGGAACCTTTTCCACAATACAACAGGATTTCTACGGAACCGTTTAAAAAGATCCTTTTAACCGCAACTTTTAAAGGCTGATTAATTAGCGGTAACTCTTAAGCAGGTTTTCAAGGAATGTCCAGGTTTTTTCGATGGAAGGGATATAGATCTTCTCATCCGGGGAGTGGGGGTACTTGATAGTCGGCCCCATGGATATCATCTCAATGCCACCGTCACCGCTGTCACCACCCTCTCCGCCACTATCACCGACATCATCACTTCCGACCCGGCTGCCGCACTTCGAGCCGATGACCCCGCATTCTAGCCCTGCATGCACGGTTTCGATTACCGGCTCTTTTCCGAAGGTGGCGGCGTAGACTTCCCTGCACCTGGCAAGGAGTTCGGATTCAAGGTCAGCTTCCCAGGCAGGGTACCCATGCTCGTGCAGGACTTCCGCCCCTGCAAGTTTTGCCACGGCTTCCACTTTCCCGGTGATTTCGGCAAGCCGGCTCATGACGGAACTGCGCTGGCTGGACAGGACTTTGAGCTCGTTTTCTTCGGTCCTGACGGTCGCCAGGTTGTTAGAGGTTTCCACGAGCCCCGGGATCCTGTCCGACATCCTGTAGACCCCGTGGGGCAGGGCGAGGAGCAGGTTGAGAACTTTTTCCGTACTCCCGGCCGTAAGTACCCGGTTTTCCGGAAACGTTTTCGGAAACACATTCCCGGCAGCCTTCTTTTCGGAGGTTTCGAAAGCGGCCTTCGGATCAGCTACAGTCCCCGTACCACTCACGGCATCCATCCTGGCTTCTTCAATTTTTAGCCTGAGTTCCGGGTCGTTTTCTGCAAATTCGCTAAGGAGCGTTTTTTCGAATTTTGAGACAAGCTCTTCTACTTTTTTAGCCCACTTTCTCTCGAGCACAAAATACGCTTCCGCAGAATTAGGGATCGCATTATGGGTACTCCCCCCGGAAACCATGACCAAACCGAACCCCCAGGTCCCAACTTCCTTCCTTACAAGGTCAAGGCTGCGAGCAACTATCCCGATTGCATTTGCCCTCTGGCTGTGGATCTCGACTCCCGAGTGCCCGCCTTTTAATCCCTCCACACTGAGCTTGAAAAGCCTGAACCCTTCTTTCCCGTACTCGAAATGCTCGTACTTCACAGGCAGCGCGAGTCTTGAATTCTTTCCTCCCGCACACCCGACGAGAAAGACCCCTTCTTCCTCGGAGTCCAGGTTAAGCAGGATTCTCCCATCAAAAAACCCGGGTTCCAGCGCCAGGGCCCCTGTAAGCCCCGTCTCCTCGTCCACCGTAAAAAGCAGCTCAAGAGGCGGGTGCCCGATTTCCCCCGCCTTTCCGGACTCCGCCACAACCAGCCCTATGGCAAGTGCAATCCCGTTGTCCGCCCCGATATTTGTGCCGTTTCCTATCAGCCAGTCCCCTTCATACACACACTCAACCGGGTCCCTGGAAAAATCATGGTTTGAGTCTTTTTTCTTCTCACAGACCATGTCCATGTGCCCCTGCAGGACAAGGGTAGGAGAGTTTTCATACCCGGAGCTTGCGGGAACTTTGATTAAGACATTGCCGACAGCATCGGTCTTAACCTCAAAGCCGTTAGCTCTTGCCCGGTCCTGCAGCCAGAGGGAGATTTTTTCTTCATGTTTGGAACAGCGCGGGATTTTGTTGATTTCTTCAAAAGTTTCAAGGATTTGCCTGGTTTTCGGGTGCATAGGAGATCAATTTTCAGTCTTTTTATTAAAGTTGGCATCATACCTTAATTAGGTATGCTTTCCAAAATTAGGACTAATTTATGGGAAAATTGTAGAACAGTTAATTAATATTAATTATTACTCCTTTGTGGGGACAGGGTGATAAAGTTGAAAGTTAAGGCGTGGGAGAAGTGATAGAAAAATTATTTTATATGTTTGTACATTAAAACATTAAAGGTGTGGGATTTAGATATTTGTAAATTAAAGCACAAAGATGTGGGATTTAGATGTTTGCATACTAAAACATTAAAGGTGTGGATTGTGGTGAACCAGAACGAAATTAATAAAAAATGTTTTAGTTGTGACCGGAGGGAACGCCTGGAGGCCGCAAACCAGTTCAAAGAGAACTTCAGTTTATTACCGGATAAACAACAGGCATGGGAAGACCTCCTCAAACTGACCACAGACGAAGACAATTGCGTGAGAGTCGAGGCAACAGAGGCACTGGAAGAGGCATTTGAACACATACCCGAAAAACAGAAGGCATGGGAAGACCTGCGTAGAATGGCATATGATGGAAATTTATATATAAGATGGAAGGCAGCAGAGGCTCTGCCAAAGGCATTTGAACACGTACCTGAAAAGCAGCAGGCCTGGGCAGACCTGATTGAACTGGCTTCAAAAGAATTCCCTGTAAACAAAATAGCAGCAGGGAAACTGGAAGATGCATTCCAGCAGATCCCTGAAAAGCAGGAGGCCTGGGGAGACCTGATCAGATTACTCCTTGCTATCAAACCAAACTCAACTGAAAATCTCCAGGTATTACGCAGGACAACAGAGGTGCTGGGGACCGCACTCCAATATGTCCCGGACAGGCAAAAAGCCTGGAGGAAACTGCGCCGCTTGCTTTCACAAAAAGATCAGGATGTACGCCTGAGAGCAGCAGATGTGCTGGGAACGGCATTCCAACATGCCCCCGATAAACAGCAGGCATGGGAAGACCTCCTCAAACTGACCGCAGACGACTACGGCCATGTGAGGATAAGTGCCTTCCGGGGCATAAAAGAAGCATTTCAACACGTCCCTGACAAACAAAAAGCCTGGAAAGACCTTACAGGCCTTGCATCAAACAACAACCTGGATATGCAGCCAAAAGCCATCGAAGCCCTGAAAGATGTGTTTCAATACGTACCGGATAAAGAACAGGCAAGAGAAGACCTGAACCTTCTGGCCCCGGATAAAAACTGAGGCACCTCGCTTTTTTGAGTGGTTATCCTTACAAAAACCAACACGGTCTTGAATTGGGCTCCATCTTACCCACAGAGAACGGCGAAGAGCCAAAACCTGATCTCCGGACAGATGCTGATCCCCGACTGAAACATAACCTCTTATTTATACCCTATTTATGTATTCATTTCCTTATCCATTTCCGTTCACATTTCTTTATCCATTTCCGTTCACATTTCTTTATCCATTTCTTTACCCCTTTCTCTTAATCCATCATACTTATCCAATATTTTTAATGTATTATAGGAAACCTTCAATTTCATATCCTTTCCGGGCTTGAAAAACGCGAAGTGATGTATCTCGCTGCTCGGCACCGGTTCCCCTTTGGCCTTGATCCTGAAAATCTTGGACGCATGAAACTTGAACAGATACTTCACCTCATGCGCCCGCAGTCCCGTCTCTTCCCGAAGCTCCCGGATTGCCGCCTGGATGCTTGCTTCCCCTTCTTTCGGTTTTCCTCCGGGAAGCCGATAGAAACCTCCCGAACTGCTTACGAGCAAAATTCCCTTATCAGTTTCAACTATTACCGAACCTCTACGAGTATCGTATGCGCTGGAAATACGTGTCACCCCCTTGAAAAGATCACATTTTCCAGATATATTATCTATTGACATTTTTTTAGTAACTATTTAAAGCATACGATAGGGAAAAATCAATTTCAACATATCATCCAGTTCAACATATCATCCAGTTCAAAATATCATCCAGTTCAAAATATCATCCAGTTCAAAATATCATCCAGTTCAAAATATCATCCAGTTCAACATACATATCCGTAGAAATCC
This sequence comes from Methanosarcina sp. KYL-1, assembly GCF_024372725.1. GTDB lineage: Archaea > Halobacteriota > Methanosarcinia > Methanosarcinales > Methanosarcinaceae > Methanosarcina. The sequence goes on along the minus strand of NZ_VOUA01000009.1, from coordinate 675 downwards.
TGTTGTATTATGGAAAAGGTCCCCCGATTGTGGCAATTCCTGACCCGGGTTAAGGCCAGTCGTTATCTTTTAATATTCCCAAGGCACTCACCGCCCGCCTCAGCGGGCGGCCTTTTCCGAATTCAATGGGAAAGATTGTATGACTTACGCAGTTGGACTGAAAACCCCAAGCTGAAAAGACTTAACTGTATAAACCCAAATCGTGTTGACGAGTCCGCATGTGCCTGATTTTACATTTCAAGTGCGTATAGTCCTAGATTGCTTGCAAAATAAAATGGTGAAAAGAACTATTGAAAAAAGAGCACCTCACTCTGGTTTTCTATCCTGCTCTCAACATTCTGCTTTCGACTTGCTGCCACAAAGAAAATCACGACATGAAAAAAGGATACAAATATTTACAATTTTTTCCGTTGTCCAGGTGTATTTACTGGTTATCAGAATGATCTTTTTAGTTGTGAAAATGTATCAGGTCAGTTACCAGAGTGATCTTTTTCATTGTGCAGCGGTATTCTTCAGTCACTCCAATGCTATTATTCGTAATTTAAATACATGCGTCATCGGTTAAGCGTTAGACAAGCATCCCGGTGTGTGTTTTTATATTAACAAACTTAATAATAGTACGTCTATGTCGCCTCATCCCCAATCTACTCTCGAAGACTCTCTTCGGGAAATGTT
>NZ_VOUA01000008.1 GCF_024372725.1 Methanosarcina sp. KYL-1 | reverse complement strand
TAGTATGTTTATACTTCTCATTGAGGAATGGCTGAGAAGAAAGTTAAAGGTCAGGTTAATGGTGGAGTGTTTGAGGTAAATGAATGGAGAGGAGACATGGAGGAGAGATTTTTAGCGAAGTACTGTACTTGTTTGTTGATAGAAAATATGATTAGTTGAAAATCATGATCCAAATATTTCAAAAGGGAAAATAGATTATCTTTTCTTTTAATCTCATTATTATCAATGTTTTCAAAAATGTCGTCAATCATACCAAAACTAATATTTAGAACATTTTTTTCTTGATTTATTTTTAAAATAGTAGCCCACAGAGCAATATCCACAAGTCTTTTATCTGAAAAACCAATCTCTTGCACTGAACAAGTCCTTATAGAACTTCCATTATCTAAAAACATAGAACCATTCTTCAGTGCAAGATTATAAGGAAGGGGAAAAACTAACTTACCATAAATATCATTAAGTTTTTCGTTAAATTCATCAATTGCTTTTCTACTTTTTTCTTCCAAAACATTATGCAAATACGTTGCTGACCTTTCGACCTCCTCTGAAATTAGTTTTATTTCATTTTCAACTTTAGATATTTCATTACCTATTTCATGTCTTAAGGTCTTGATTTTTTCAAATTCAACTTCATACTTTTGTAAAACAGATTTGTAGTTCTCATATTCTTCTTTTAAGTTTCTCTTATCTTTAGCATTTTCAAAGATTCTGAGAATGACAGAATTTACTTTAACATGTAACTTTTCGTTATTGAGTACATCAATTTCTGAATTTATATGTTTAAGTTCATTTTTGATCTTTTCTTCCTTTTCCATTAATTCGATTACTCTCTTATTAGAGGCAATAATTTCATTATTCAGTAACTCATAAAGTCTGCCATCATAGTGTTCCTGTCCACAAAAAGGGCACATAGACCTCTTTTTTCTATTTACTATTTTAACTACATCAATGTCCTTGCTACATACCGGACACACCAAAACAGAAAGTGTTTGTTTTACTACATCTATTAGTTCTTGGTTGAAGTACCCCTTTCTATCACTGAGTTCCTTTCCATTTCTAAAAAGTTCTTCATTTTTACTTGTTTTCAGTGATACCAGTTGCTTAATTCTTTGAGTTATATTTTCATTTTTATCTAGTGCAGATATTGTTTCATCTATTTTTCCCGAATCAAACTGCTCAATAAATTCTTTGATTTCATTGTAGTGGTTTTTATTCCTTAATTCTTTCAGATCGGAATCTTTAAGATCCTTCAACAAATTGTTTTTTCTGATTTCAAGCACTTCTTTTTTTGAATGCAGGCATTTTATGTGTTCTTCAAGAATTTGCCTTTCTTCACTTACCTCTGGACCACTTAAAAAAGAAGTAATCACGTATTCCAATTGTTTCTGAGAACTGCTTGTTATCAAAGAATTTTCATCGCTTTGAGGAACTCTAAAAGCATCAATCATTTTCTTGGCAAAAATTGGGTCGGGAATATTGAGAAATTCAAATAATTTTTGAGTTACTTGTCTTGAACCTTTAATTTCTTTAGCTGTATTAAGTATTTTCATTTTTGGTTCAGAGTTGTATTTCCTTTCAATTTTGAAAGAAATTTTCCCATTACTCAGCCAAATCTCAGTATCCGCAAGTTTAACTGACCGTTCTATAAACTCATATCCAAAAATAGCATATGTTATGGCATCAAAAGTAGTAGTTTTGCCAGTGCTGTTCGTACCCTGAACAAAAAAAGACTTTCCATCGAGTGTTTTTTCTACCCTTTCATACTCAGTACTGTGAAATTTCTTGATATCTAATTTCTGTATGTAATAATTGTTTACTTTGTTCATTCTTTATCCCCCGAATATAATGAATAGATTTGTTCATAGTTTGTTACATACTGAGAGAAATCATTCTTAAAATTTACAAAATTAATTGCATTCACAAAAATTCCAAAAATAATTATGCACCAACCATGGATGGAAAAATGTAGGAAGTCTAAAGAATTCAATTGCAGAATTTTTAATTTATAAAAAATAATTATAAGTATAAACAAAAGGATCCAAGATACACTCAATATGTATTGTGAAAATAATGTATTCACGTATCTATCAATTTTGTCTATTTCTTTTCTATTTTCTTCATTTAGTTTGTAATACTCATGCTTCAGTCCATTTTTTCTAAAACGTATTTCTAAACCAAGCAAATGTTTCTTAAAAATTAAATCTCTAACCTGTCTATTCTTTGAGAACTCTTGAAATATAATGTAAAAGCAAAGGACAAAAACAATAACGATTAGATCACTTTTGCTTTGGATGAAATCGGGATAACCAAATACTACAAGATAAAATAAGAAAAGAGAAATAATTGAGGCCTTATACTCTTTTTCTACAAAACTTGCTATAAAATTATTCATGTAAAACCATCAAGTCCCCAACTTTTAAGAAATAATATAATGTTAGACTGATCTCTTAATATTTATTTATTACTTAATGAAAATGAAATCCTTATTTCACACAACCCCAACCAAATGCTCTTTCTCAATCTCCGAAATAAAATCAATAATTGACTGCCTCAATCCGAAAAGTTCAGACTTTTTCAAGGGAATCCCTAAAAGAACTACCTTACTCTCAACATTAGAGTGCGGAAAAACATAATCCAGCTCCAAAAGAAACTGTTCATTAGCAGGATAACATAAAATTCCAACTTTATTCTGGTTCTTACTAAAAGCAGTATAGGCCAGCAATTGATGCAAGTCTCTTCTATGTTCCTCTTTTAATTCCTCTGTGCTGCTTTTCAAATTGAACAAATGAGACTTGTATTTTGCATCCACCACAATGTCCAGGTTGTTTTTTACCAGAATTACATCTGGTTCCAGATAATTAAGAGCCCATGGAGGATTAAAACGGGAAAATTGCCTGATTTTGTAATTATTCAGTTGCTTTGCTCCAATTTCTAAAGATACTTGCTTGAATATGAATTGCACATACTTTTCAAATAGAAGTGAAAAATCGATTCTCCAGGCAGTTATTTCTTCAAAATTCCCGGTTAAAATCTTGTTTCCCTGAGCTTTTAATTGTTTAATGACAACGGGATCTGAATTATGAATATGGAGCTCTTTTGTGAATTTATCGGGGAATTCGTACAAAGCATTATCCAAATAGGTTAAAGTGTCCTGAAATTGATATTTGATATGCCGAGGAGTTTTAAACGAGTTAATCTCCTTTTTCGAAATGCTGTAGACGTATTTCAACTCGAAGAATTCACTATGAAATACGCTTAGAGTGTTATCACGGCAGGGAAAAAGCAATCTCTTTGCAGGATCAGACTCTTTTTCAACGTAGCTTTTCCAGTTCACTTCAGATTTTGGATATCGGTGTATTCTTTCGGTGTTCTGAAATTTATTCCACTTTGCTTTTACCGCTTTTTCAAGTAGTTTTACGAACTTTATTGCCTCCAAATAGAGAGGCGGTCTGAGATTCCTATGCGACAGAAGCGGAATTGAATGTTTGAATTCAGGAAGTATTTCAGATTCAAGGAGATTTACGATTTCAACGTACTCTGAAAATTGGTCGTTTACAGAAGTGTAACGGGGTCGAACTACAAAATCCCCTATTTGCTTTCCCGTATCAGGTGCCCGAAGTGGAATTGCTCCGATAAAACGATCGGATCTAAAATTTAAGCTGACACTTTTTCCACTACCTTCAATTCTTGGAGTGACCTCTAGGAAATCAAACAATTCCTTATTGTATTCAACAAATTTTTGAAGAGATTCAGCCAAATACCTACGATCTGCCCCTTTAAACCATTTTTTTGAGAGAAGAAAACCAGAAAGAGATTGTGATTTTTCAATTAGGCAGGGCATCTCAAAAAAGACATTTCCGGGGGAAGTCATTCAAACAAAACCTCACCCAGTCTGTCGTAGAAATATTTCGAGAACTCATCCCTTGCGTTTGTTAAAACACCTTCAGCCAAGTATTCTTTAATTAGGGGCATTAATTCGTATTTTACTCGATCTTTCATCTCAGCTTCGTCTGTGGCTATGAAATAGGCTTGACCGGGTTGCAGATTAAGTTCTTCGCTACTTGCATACCAAGTGAAAATATCATCAAAAGCCGAAAAGTCTTTTTTGAAAAATTTTAAATCAACAGCAGGTTTGATTGGCTTAGGCTTCAATGTGTACCAGGCAAAACGTCTCCGAAGAGCAAAATCGACTACTGCAAGACTTCTATCAGCAGTGTTCATTGTGCCAATAACGTAATAGTTGGAAGGGATTTTACTTATTTCGTAGCCCCCACCAATATCAATTTTTACAGATACTTTTTCTATTTCTAGCTGATACTCAAATAGGTAAAAAATCGGTCCCAGAATGTTGGATAAATTTGCTCTGTTGATCTCATCAACAATTAGCACAACGTTTTTTTCAGGGTTTTCTTCTGCTTTTTTAAGAGAGTCGTAGAAAATTCCTGTTTTTTCCTCATAAGCTAACTGCCCAGCATCAAGGTCGGGTTTTATCCCATATATAAAATCACTGTAACTGGTTTCAGCATGGAACTGAGTGAAGAAAGATTCTGAATTAAGCTTCTGAGCAATAATTCTTGCTAATCTGGTTTTTCCAGTTCCTGGGGCTCCCTGAAGGATCACAAATTTTCTATTTTCCACTAATTTTAATACTTCCTCTTCTTCGTCCACTTCTATCTTTGTTGCAACTTCTGATATCGCCTTTTTGATCGCATTCCTAGCCGGATCATTTCCTGCAAAATTCCTTATCTGAGCATAGGCTGCAACAAATCCTGCAATCATTTTTTGATCCTTTTCAGACGATGGATCTTGAATAATATTGCAAGCAGTTATAAGTTTAAGATACCTCTTTAATGAATTATTCAAGTGAGGGATTCTTGACATAAACTGTTTGGGCAAATTGCTTTCTATGTCCAAGAAGGAAGTTTTGCAGAATCCATTCTGGTCAATAATTGAAGAATACAGTCTCCTAACACCTGGTAAAGCAGCTAGCTCATAATCATTCTTAAACCCCAAAGAGCCTGCTACCAGAGATATTAACCAAGGCTTATCCCCTTCATCAGGGAAAATAACGAGAGAAAAATCATGATAAGGACCAGAAACTTCTTCCTCTGGAGATATTAAACCAAAAAATGCACCACCCTGCTTTAATGCATCTTTTGATGTGTTATTACGGAAAATGTAATCATTTGCCCCTTCTTCACTTTTCGCCCCGAAATTAGCGGCTAATTCTTGTACAAATTCAATAGCCTTTTCAATTTTATTCATGAGGATCATCTTATTTTAAAGCTCAACAAACAATAGCAACAATTCATTATTTTTTAAACAATAAATACTTGACTCCTTTATTTATTTGAGCATATCAGAAAGTAGTTTTTTGAGTAATCTTTTGAAATATCGTGCAGTTTACCGGTTTTTCGGCACCTATTCGAGCAGCCCCCAGGCGAAATATATTAAACCAGTTATAGATTATAGAGAAATTCCTCTTTCCCCCTCAAACTACACCTTTAAATCCCATACCTACCTTTTTTATCCCACAACATAACACTCATAAATTTTCATCGGTGACATTTTCATGAAACAACGGCTTTACAAATATTATCCCGAAGACTTCGGGGAACTCAAGGTTGACGTCCTCCACATGGACCTGGTGTTTGACGTCTATGATGATAGGACGAATGTGAAGTCCATGTTAAGGGTGAAGACCCGGGGCGAGCCAATTGAGCAGCTGGAGTTGAACTGCAGGGACCTGGAGGTCCGGGCTGTAAGCTGCATCCAGTACGAGGTCCACTACAAGTACAGGAAGGCAGACGCCATACTGGAGATAAACTTCCTCGAAAAGGTGCCGCCGGCAACCGAGATTACCATAGTTACGGATACGGTGTGCAGGCCGACGAAGAACATCCTGGAAGGGCTGTACTACGACGAGACGCCGGCGGGAGCTCCTCCGCAGCAGATCACGCAGTGCCAGCAGTGGGGCTTCCAGAGGATCGTGCCCTGCATCGACGACATGTGTGCGAAGTGCACTTACAGGACCACCATCATTGCGGACTCCCGCTACACCAACATGATCACGAACGGGGACGTGGTGGTGGAGAGGCATACCGTAAAGCCGGGAAGGGACAAGATCGTCTACGACAACTCCGTAACCCCGATGGCGACTTACCTCTTTTTCCTGGGGGTCGGGACCTACGCCACATTCAGGCGGGAGTTCGAGTACCCGGACGGGGGCACCTTCATGCTGGAACTGCTCGTGCCGCCGTACTCCGCAACAGGGCCGGCCGAGCGGGCTCTCGACATCCTCTACGACGCCGTGATGTGGGTCTACCTCTTTACCGGGCCGGAACAGTTCGATGAGGAGAAGCTTGCCGTGAGGCAGGAACTCTGGGACCTGGTCCGGAAAAGGGACAGGATAAAGGAAGATGCAAGGTTTGGCCTGGAAAGGGAAGAAGGAGAAGAAGGGGAAGAAGGAGAAGGGCCCGCAGAAGCAGGAGAAGCAGGAGAAACAGGAGAAGGATCAACAGAAGCAGGAGACGGACCGGCAAAAGAAGAAAAAGAAGGATCAACGGAAGCAGGAGCAGGAGCAGGAGAAGAAGAGGACGAGGACGAATTACTCCGCAAGCTCAGGGAACTCCGCAAGCTCAGGGCCGAAATGGCAGCCCTTGTCAGCGGGATCACTCCGGGTTACAAGTATACCGGGACCGTCTACCGGGAGATCGGGATGCAGAACTCGGACTTTGGGGGGATGGAAAACGTGGGGAACACCACGATTACCACGAACCGGATCATGCCCTTCCCGCAGATCACGGACCCGGCTTTCGAGTACATGATCCGGGTCAAGGTGCACGAGTACTACCACAACCTTAACGGCTCCGAGGTGACCGGGAAGAGCCCCTTTGAGATCTGGCTGAATGAGGCTGTGACCGTGCACGTGGAAGAGCAGTACCACGCCTTCCTCTTCGGGGAAGAGTACCAGAGGCTTGCCCGGGTGCTCGACCTGCTCGCGCCGGCTGCGGGGACCTTTGCGCTGGACTCGGGGGCGGCTTCCATGCCCATCATCCCGGACGGCTTCAATGACCCCAACGACCTGATCACGGCCGTCACCTACGTAAAAGCCCCGGAATACGTGCGCATGGTCGAGACCCTGATAGGGAAAGAGGCCTTCGTCCGGGGGCTGGACCGCTATTTCAAGAAGTTCGGGCACTCCAACGCCGCCACGCAGGACTGGATCGAGGCTATTGAAGCCGAAAGCGGGCAGCCCTTAAAGGAGATGTCGGAGACCTGGCTCAAGCAGACAAAGTTCCCGGTGGTGGACGTCTCGACAGGATACGACGAAGCTGCCCGTAAGTTTACCTTCTCCCTCAGGCAGAGAGTCCCGGAAGGCGGAAAGCCCTGGGAGTTCCCCTTCAGGGCGGCCCTCGTGGACGAGACAGGAAAGGACCTGGCCGAAGTCCTGGAAAGGGTCAGCGGGGAGACTGCGGAAATCATTGTGGAAAATGTTGCAAAGCCCGCCTTCCTCTCCCTGAACAGGGGCTACTCCTTCTACGGGAAGCTGGTATATGCCGCAAGCCAGGAAGAACTCCTGCTGCAGGTCAGGAAAGACAGCGACATCGCCGGCCGCTTTACCGCCTTCTACACCCTTGTTGACCGGGAAAAGCTCAGGCTCCTCAAAGACCCGGATGCAAAGCCCTCGGAAGACTTCGTCTCCCTATACTACAAGCTCATAAACGACAGGGACCTCCTGGAAAGGGCGGGGGGCCAGTTCCTGACCATCTTCGAGTCCGTGGAAGCCGAGGAATACGCCCACTCCTACCAGGCGCTCTATGATGCAAAGCAGAAGCTGCTCAGGGCCGTTGCCGCAAAATACAGGAACTCCCTGCTCTCAGCCTACCGCTTCTACGAAGAAGCCTCGGTCCCGAAAGACGAGACCCCGGAAGCCGAAGCCCGCGCAATCAAGAACAGGCAGGCCAAAAACCTCTGCCTGGGCGTGCTCGCTTCCCTCGACATCCCCGATGTCCACGGCCTTGCCAGGCAGCAGTTCGAAGACGCCTTCTGCGCAACCGACAGGCTGAGCGCCTTTTCCGCCTACCTGAACAGCTCAGCCCCGGACAGGCTGGAAGTCTTAAAAGCCTTCGAAGCCGAATCGAAAAAGAACCTGGTCTCCTGGGAAGCCTTCCTTGCCGTAATCGGGAACTCCAGCAGCCCGGATGCCGTTGACCTGGTAAGGGAAATGGAAAAGTCCGACTCCTTCCGGATCGAGCAGACAAACGACCAGCGGGCCCTTTTCGGGAGCTTTGCCCGCAACCGGAAAAAGTCCCTCCAGACCGAAGAAGGCCGCACATTCCTTGCCGAAACCCTCCGGAAACTGGCTGCAGTCAACGAGTACAGCACCGTAAACATGCTCAACGCCTTTGCCAACATCGACCGGATGGACGAGGAATACCGCCTCCCCCTGGCAAAAATCCTGGCAGACCTCCTGGAGGATCTTGACCCCGAAAAGACGCCTAGTGTCTACAACCGGACCCGCAAACTCCTGCTCGGAGCCCCGAAAGCCCTCGGAGAATACGAAGCAGAATACGGGAAGGTCCCTTCCCTTGGGCCGGAAGCCCAGAAAAAGAAATAAGAAAACCGGCAAAAAAATCCTATCTGGCCCTGAAGAAACCATGCTTCACGGCCTCTCCTTCTATTTTTAGCGCCAGATCCGGTTAATCGCTTCCGGAAGAAGAATGCGTATTTTGGGAATAGCTACTGGCCAGGGTATTTGTTCCTGGAATACAATTTCCGGGCTTAATATTTACTTCCGGGGATTTGCCTCCGGAAAAGGCCGGCCTCCTTCGTCGGCCTGTGAGAGCCGCGGCACCTGAAACTCAGATTAAAAACGGTTCACAGGACGAAAGGATGAAGATATTACGGCAGCTGATTTCGGGACCACATCACTAACTCTAAGCCTGCATGCTATTTCTGGAATACTTCACCCACTTTCCCGGAGGCCCGGGTTCCACATGCTTCAGGCCCCGGTAAGGGCCCCCGTTCACAAAGTGAACGGCCTTTTCCTGAAAATGAAAAATGAAAAATAAAAGGCAGCAGGTTAATGCGGCCCTTCGGCTTCTATTCAGAATCAGACCAGCAGGAAAAAATCCTGATTAAAAAATTCAGGTAAGAAGAAATATATATCCAAAAGAATTAAATATTAACAAGAAGTGGCCGGACCTGAGGGGAGAAGGTGCAAACCGTTCACTTCCTGCAGGGGAGAATTTCAGAGTATTTCGAGGTTCGAGGTGGGGAAATGTTTGTGGAACTTCAAGGGCTGCTTTTGAATGCTTTCAATGTGTTTTTCAGTTTTGTGGGTTCACTTCTGATAATCTACGGGGGGCTACGGTCCACTGCCGAAATAATCCTCCTTGAAGTCTTTAAGAAGCCGTACCACTACCAGAATATCAGAAAAGAACTTACAAACAGAATAGTCTTCGGGCTGGAGTTTTTTATCGCTGCGGATGTCCTGGAAACCGTACTGAACCCGACCCAGGAAGAACTGCTTCTCCTGGGAATAGTCGTGCTTATCCGGACGATCCTGGGATACTTCCTCGGCAAGGAAGTTACTGAATACCAGCTCGATTAACCGGACTGCCCTTATAAGATATTACACCGGGAGCCGCTTAATAAGCCAGTAAAAATTGAAGAGGAGCTGGCTTCACTATTCGTATGTTTACTATACAAAGAAATTCCGAAGAAGGTTTATAAATCAAAGAAGGCTCCCTGTAAATAGACGTATACACTTAAAACGTCGCAAAACCAAACATTACAAAAATTTTTTATCCAATTAAGGCCTATAAGAAAATGCAAGTTTATGCAAACTTGGAAAAACGGAAAAACAGAAAAATAGGAATATCTAAAATAATCCACACATCTAGATTGAGAGGAGAGAATTCGCCTCTCAATCCCCGAAGTTTTTCATAGAATCTTAATTTCATACAGTGTACACGAGAACAGACAAAGTTGACCGGGCACGACTTTACGGGCAAAAACCTTCGGGAAAAAGTTGAATTTCTGATTTGCTGGTTGATTTTATCTATTCCTTTCCTGGTCTCCCGGTAAGGCATTTCCCACTTTTTTGCTTGATCCTTTTGCTTGATCCCACTGCAATTTTCGACACATCCCCCAATTTTTTCTTGCCCCTCTGCATTTACCTTCGAAAAAGGCCTAACGTTTTATGCATTCTCCGGTCAATATTTCAAGGGCTTAACGAAGTACAATAATATATTATACAGCCGATATGGAACTACGGGAAACTGTAGGGCCTGTGCAAATTTGCGTCTGTGCAAATTTGAGCTTGTACAAATTCGCTTTACTTCTCAAAGCGCGCGTGAAACGGAGTTTATAGATGCAGGGAAAGCTCATTTCCTCTAACCTGCATACCTAACCCGTCCCTCTTTTCCGGAGGCAGCCTGAATGGAAACATACCTGACCGCAGCCCTGCTCCTTGCAGGCTTCTACATGGCCTGGAACATAGGAGCAAATGACCTTGCCAATGCCATGGGCACCGTTGTCGGGACCGGAGCCCTTTCTATCAGGCAGGTCATCGTCCTTGCGGCGGGCTTCGAGTTCCTGGGTGCGGTTTTTTTCGGGCAGAGGGTCACCTCCACCATTGCGAAGGGCATCGTCCCCATAGACCTTATCGGGAACCAGGGAGAAATCGGGACACAGATGGTAGTCCTGGGGATGCTGGCCGCAACCCTGGCCGCCGGACTCTGGGTGACCCTTGCCACCTTTTACAACCTGCCGGTCTCCACCAGCCATGCGACTGTCGGCGGGGTCCTGGGTTTCGGGCTTTCCACTGCCTACCTCGGAGCCATTCCCTTTTCCGCAATAAACTGGCCTGTCATGCTGCGAATCGTCACTAGCTGGTTCATTTCCCCTGTGATGGGCGCCATCCTCGGTTTCTCCCTCTTTGTCCTGATCCGGGCCCTGGTCCTGCACAGGGTAGAAGGAGACGTGGAAAAGTACTTCGTCCCCCTGCAGGTCCTGACAGCCTGTTATATCGCCTTTGCCCACGGCTCCAATGACGTGGCAAGCGCAGTGGGTCCGATAACAGCCGCCTTTACAGCGTTCGGGATTATAGGAAAAGAAGTCCCGGACTGGATTTTTGTTTTCGGGGGCCTGGGGATGGTGCTCGGGCTTGCGACCTGGGGCTACAGGGTAATCGAGACCATCGGCTCGAAGATCACGGAACTCACTCCCTCCAGGGGCTTTTCCGCCCAGTTTGCAACAGCCTCGGTCGTGCTCCTGCACAGCTACATCTCCCTTCCCATCTCCACCACCCACATCCTGGTGGGCTCCGTGATTGGGGTAGGGCTTGCAGGTGGGCTTTCTTCAGTGGATTTAAGTGTTATCTGGAAGATATTCTTTTCATGGATAGTAACTGTTCCCGTGGCAGCCGCTACATCCGCGCTGATCTTTCTGGGGCTTGAAGGGGTCGGGGTATAATGGCAGCAAAATACGAACGCTCGGTTATTCAGGTTTTCGGGAGGCCTCCTTTCCTCCCTCTCGAAGAGCATGCAAAAAAAGCGGTAATATCAGCTGGCATGCTGAAAAAGACAGTCCGGGCATACCTGGACGGGGACATGGAAAAAGTGGAACTTATGGCTGCGGAACTTGGAAAAATCGAAGAGGAAGCCGACTATATCAAGCAGACCATCCGGTCCGGGCTCACTTCTTCTGTAAAGCTGCCCGTAGACCCCAAACTTCTCTTAAACTTCCTTTCCGAACAGGATATAATCATCAACGACGCCAGGAACGCCGCCTACTGGATGAAACTCCGGGAATACCGGGAACTCCCCCCGGAAATAAGGGGAGGCTTCCTGGAACTCAGTGAAAAAACCGAAGAGACCGTCAAAAAGTACTATACATTGATAGAGAAACTGTACAAACTGGTAACCCTTTCATTCAGCAAAAAACAGATAGTGGAAGCCTTTGAAATCGTCCCGGACATAGAAAAGCTCGAACACGACACGGACAAAATCGAATCCCGCCTCCACAAGCAGATCTTCAGGAACCAGGAAACCCTCAGGGGCGCAGGGGTCTGCCACCTGACCGAACTTGTGGAAAAGATAGGAGACCTTGCAGACAGGTCGGTAAGTTCCGCCGACGCCCTGAAGACCATGGTCATCCGCAGGTGAACAGGCACTCAACCGAGAGAGGGCTCATTTTCGGCTTTTTCAGGCAAATGTCCGGTATATTCAGGTAAATTTTCAGTTCATGCAAGTAGATCATTAGGTCATTACAGTAGATTTTTTGGTCATTCAAGTAGACTTTTAGTTTAGTTTCGGCTCGATTCCGGCCCTATTCCATTCCATTCTATTCTGGTCCGATTCTGGGCTGGTCCGGTAAGTTTCAGCTTATATTCACTTTGTTGCCAGGTAATTTTTGTTTTAGGGCAATTTTCAGCTCATGAAATGTATCTTTCCGGCATTTACCTGAGCCGGCCTGCGGCCCGAAAACAGTATGATTTAAAAGCAAGTAGCGTATTAAGGATACAAAATATTATTAAACTCTGATATTATACTAATCCGAAACCCGGATTATGTAACCGGGATTATGCTAGTTAAAACCCCGGATTACGATAACCTGAAACTCTGGATTACGATAACCTGAAAACCCGGGTGTGAATTTGAAACCCGGCACAGAACCCTACTAACTGAAAAATTTCCGCTAATTTGAAATTATCAGACACAGGAGCAATCTAATGTATCATTTAAAATGTATCGAATGCGGTGCAGAGTATTCCAAAGACGAAGTGATCTACACCTGCCGCAAATGTGACGGGCTGCTCGATGTCATTTATGACTACTCATCCATTGAAATCGACATGGAAAAATTAAAGACCGAATGCCCTTCGGTCTGGAAATACGCAAAACTCCTCCCGGTTGACCGGGAGCCTGTGACCATTCACGAAGGCGGGACCCCGCTCTACAGGTGCGACCGCCTGGCGAAAAAGATCGGCATCAAGGAACTTTATGTGAAGCACGAGGGTATGAACCCCACCGGCTCTTTCAAGGACAGGGGCATGACCGTGGGGGTCTCAAAGGCGCTCGAACTCGGAATGAGCACCGTCGCCTGTGCCTCGACAGGGAACACCTCCGCAGCCCTTGCTATCTACGGGGCAAAGGCAGGGATCCCCGTGATCGTGCTGCTCCCGGCAGGGAAGGTAGCCCTCGGCAAGGTAGCCCAGGCCCTCATGCACGGGGCAAAGGTCCTGAGCATCCGCGGAAACTTCGATGACGCCCTTGAGCTTGTGCGCACCCTCTGTTCCCAGGAAAAGATCTACCTCTTAAACTCCATCAACCCCTACAGGCTGGAAGGCCAGAAGACCATCGGCTTTGAAATCGCAGACCAGCTCGGTTTCAAGGTGCCTGACAGGGTTGTCCTGCCCGTGGGCAACGCCGGGAACATCACTGCGATTTACAAGGGCTTCAGGGAATTCAAATTGCTCGGCATCACGGACTCGGTCCCGAAGATGACCGGGATCCAGGCAGAAGGCTCCTGTCCGATTGTGAAAGCCATAAAGAGCGGGGCTCCTCAAATCACTCCGGAAGAAAACCCGGAAACCGTTGCAACGGCCATAAGGATCGGAAACCCGGTAAACGCAACGAAAGCCCTCAACGCCATAAGGGAGTCCGGCGGCACTGCCGAATCCGTAAGCGACGAAGAGATCATTGCCGCCCAGAAAGACCTGGCCCGGCTCGAAGGCATAGGAGTCGAACCCGCAAGTGCAGCCTCGGTTGCAGGGCTCAAAAAACTCGTAGACCTGGGAGTAATAGGCAGGGATGAGACCGTCGTCTGCATCACCACCGGTCACCTCCTCAAGGATCCGCAGGGAGTAATCGACGTCTGCGAAGATCCGATTGTAGTTGACGCCAGCATTGAAGCCATCAGGGAAGCCATCTTCGGGAAGGAAAAATAATAGGAACCCGAATCCTGAAGATAAAATCGGAAGACAGCTTTGAAAAACAGTTCGAAAAACAAGTTCGAAAAACAAGTTTGAAAAACAAGTTTGGAAAACAAGTTTGGAAAACAAATCAGTAAGATAATTATTTACGTGCCGGAACCGTAAACAGTCCCAATTGTGGGCTAACCGGATTCCGGCATCCCCAATCCTTTCAGGCATCCTGAAAACACTGAAGTTTGCAAAACCTCTTGAACTTGCAGACCGCTGAAGTTTGCAAAATCTCTTGAACTTGCAAAACCCCTTGCAATTATACCCGGATATACTCGGGCCTTTAAGGTTACATCATTAAGGTCACATCATATTCTTTCGACCTCACTAAGACCTTTTTACGTTACAAATTTTACCCATAATCATCGACGGGCGTGAACGCGAATGGAGCAGGACTACAGACCTCACGATATCGAAACGAAATGGCAGAAAAAGTGGAACGAAAGCAGGATTTTCGAGCCCGAGCCCGATTCCCGGGAAAAGTTCTTCATCACCATCCCCTACCCCTACCTTAACGGGAACCTGCATGCAGGGCACACAAGGACCTTTACCATAGGGGACGTTGTGGCCCGGCACAAACGGATGCTCGGGAAAAACGTGCTTTACCCCATGGGTTTCCACGTAACCGGCACGCCCATTGTGGGCCTGGCCGAACTGATCGCAAGCCGGGACCCCCAGACCATGGACGTCTACGAGCGCCTCCACGGAATCCCGGGAGACATCCTGCCGACCCTCGATACTCCGGAAAAAATCGTGGACTACTTCAAAGTGGAATCCGAAAAAGCCATGCGCATGATCGGCTACTCCATCGACTGGAGGCGCAAGTTCACAACCACGGACCCGACATACAAGAAGTTCATCGAGTGGCAGTACATCCGGCTGGAAGAAAAAGGCCTGATCGTAAAAGGCTCCCACCCGGTCAAGTGGTGTCCGAACGACAACAACCCTGTAGAAGACCACGACATCCTGCACGGGGAAGAAGCCACAATCGTTGAGTTCACCCTTATCAAGTTCCGCTACAAGGACCTGGTCCTCCCCTGCGCCACCCTCCGCCCGGAAACCACCTACGGGGTTACCAACCTCTGGGTCAACCCGAAAGTGGACTATGTAAAAGCCAGGGTCGAAAAGGACGGGAAAGTTGAGTTCTGGGTAGTAAGCAAAGAAGCCTTCAGGAAACTCACCTTCACGGACCGGGAAGTAGAATATGTCGAGGACGTGCCTGCAAAAGACATCATAGGGATCATGCTCACAAACCCGGTCACCGGGGACGAAGTAATCTCCCTGCCGGCTTCATTCGTAAAGCCCGGAAACGGGAGCGGAATCGTCATGAGTGTGCCTGCTCACGCACCTTTTGACTACCTGGCCCTCCGCGACCTCTACGATGCGGACCTGAGCGAATACGGGATAACCGAAGACCTCAGTGAAATCAAGCTGATATCCCTGATCAAAGTCCCCGAATTCGGGGAATTCCCGGCAAAAGAGATCGTAGAAACCATGGGAATTGCAAGCCAGGCCGACCCGAAAGCCGAGGAAGCCACAAAGATCGTGTACAGGAGGGAGTTCCACGGCGGAGTCTTAAAGGAAATCACCGGGAAATACACGGGATACCCGGTCTCTAAGATCAAGGACATCCTTACCCGTGACTTCATCGCCGAAAACGTAGGGGAAACCTTCTACGAATTCAGCGAGCCCGTAGTCTGCCGCTGCGGGACACCCTGTGTGGTGAACATGGTAAAGGGCCAGTGGTTCCTGAACTACTCGAACCCCGAATGGAAGGAGAAGGTCTACAAATGCCTGAACCAGATGCGGATCATCCCTGCAGAGTACAGGGTCGAGTTTGAGAACAAGGTCGACTGGCTCAAGGACAAGGCCTGCGCCCGCAGGAAAGGCCTGGGCACCCGCCTGCCCTTTGATAAGGAATGGCTGATCGAGTCCCTGGGCGACTCCACAATCTACATGTGCTACTACATCGTTGCCAAGTTCATCCAGAAAGGCGACCTCACCATAGACCAGCTTACCCTTTCCTTCTTTGACTACGTGCTTTTCGGGAAAGGCGATGCTGCAGCGGTTGCGGAAGAAACGGGCGTAACCCCGGCCCTTCTGGAAGAAATCCGCAGTGACTTCACTTACTGGTACCCCGTAGACCTCCGTTCCTCAGGAAAAGACCTGGTCCCGAACCACCTGCTCTTCTTCCTCTTCCACCACGTGGCCCTCTTTGACGAGGACAAATGGCCAGGTTCCCTTGCAGTAAACGGCTTTGTTTCCCTGGAAGGGCAGAAGATGAGCAAGTCCAAGGGCCCCATCCTTACCCTGGAAAGTGCGGTCAGTGAATACGGGGCAGACATCACAAGGATGTACATCCTCTCCACCGCAGAACAGACCCAGGATGCCGACTGGCAGAAGACGGGGATCGATTCCGCCCGGAGGCAGGTGGACAGGTTCTACGCCTTTGCCAGGGACGTGATCGAGAGTGGAAAGCGTGCCACTATCGGCACCGAACTTAAGCAGATCGACCGCTGGATGCTTTCACGGATGCAGAACTACATCAGGGAGACAAACGTTGCCCTGGACTCGATCCAGACCAGGGAAGCCATCCAGAACTCCTTCTTCCTGCTCATAAACGACGTGAGATGGTATCAGAGGAGAGGCGGGGAAGCTCTGCTCTACTACGTGCTGGACACCTGGGTCAGGCTTATGGCCCCCTTCACCCCGCACCTCTGCGAGGAGATCTGGGAAGCCATGGGCCACGAAGACCCCATTTCCCTTGCCCAGTACCCCCTCTACAACGACGACCTCATTGACGAAGGCGCCGAACTTGCCGAAGAACTGGTCAAAGGTACCCTGGACGACGTGGAAGAGATCATTCGGGTTACGAAGATGACCCCGCAAAAAGTCCATCTCTACACAGCCCCTGCCTGGAAAACCGAAGCCATAAACTGCGCCTGCACAATCCAGGCCGAAGGTTCCCTGGACGTAGGGACCCTGATCAAAGCTCTTATGGCAAACCCCGAAATGAAACGTTTCGGCAAGGAAATCCCGAAATTCGTCCAGAAACTCGTTCCCGAGTTCAAGAGCGGAGGAGCCGAACGCTATGAGACCTTTGCCGGCCTCGGGCTCGACGAAGAAGCCCTCCTGAAAGAGTCTTCAGCCTTCCTGGAAAAAGAAATCGACTGCCCCATCGAAATCTACAGCGCCGATTCCCCGGCCTACGACCCGGAAAAGAAGTCCAGGTTTGCAGAACCCCTCAGGCCTGCGATTTACATCGAAGCAAAGAAAGAAGAATGAAAAAAGAATAAAAGCATCCTGCCGTGTCCTTACAGGCAGGCCATCAAGGACTTTCCGGGTAAAACGTTGAAACCCGGAACTTCTACTTTTTTTATTTTTCGTACTTTTCTATTTATTTATAATTTAGTTTGATTATATTTTTATGCAGTTCAGTTTTATTTTTCAGTTTCATGTTTTAGTTTTGTGAGTGCTTCCGTAACTTACCCGACCCTCCTTTTTGCCGCCTATTCCCTTATCCCGGTTTCCCGGTGCCTCACAAAATCAAGTCCTTCATATAAGACCCCGCACCCTCACCGGTTGCGCAAGCAACCGGCCTTTCCTGAAAAAAGTGGAAAAAGTGAAAAAAACCTTCAGGAATCCGGCTTCGACCCGACAATCCCCGTGGGGACTTTAAAGAGAAAAGAGTGAACAGATGACTGAGAAATATATTGCAATAACCAGAAAGGTTATCATAATGACTTAAGAATGTACCTGGAATTACATAAAAGGATATACGGATGACGTAAAGAAAGAATTCACAATATTCACAAAAAATACAAGGATTCAATTTGAGATTTGTATATCCTTCACGACCCAGAAAATATTTTGTAGCACTTTATTTTAATTTATTTTTGGAAGAGGCGCCGCCAGCAATCTGGCGGGGTTATCCTATCAGCACTTAGACTGAAAGCGGTTTCAGGGTTTAAGGAAGTATTTCTCAGGCAAGTTGAGGGGGATATTCCTATCAACGCTTAAAAAGGAAAAGAACAGGAGACTCTGAACAGGGGACTCAGTTCAGGACCTGCTTCTTGAGATCAGCTTTGAAAACAAATTTTTATCATCCGCATCCATCCACCCTGTTATGTAAAGCACTGCCGCAAACACCGGTAAGGAAAGAGCACTCAGGAACAGAATCCCCGCATACGGCCGGAAAAAGATAATAAGCAGGGACATTGCGCCCGCGGCAGCCAGAGGGGAGACAGTTTCGCGAAACAGGCTTTTATGCAAAAGGTTTCCGTAAATCCAGGACATGCCGAACGCCATTGCTGCAAGTTCTGAAAATACGGTTGCAAGCGCAGCCCCGGTGTAACTCATAGTGGGAATTAAGGCCAGGTTTAAAGCTATGTTCAGGAATGTTGCCAGGACTGCTGTTTTTGAGATGATCTGCTGGTTTCCGCTTGAAATGCAGGTCGAACTTACCAGGGAATTTACAAACATGAGAGCGGTTGCCCAGACCAGTATCTGGAGCACGATTATTGAGTTTTGGTATTCAGGCCCGTAAACCGCAAGGATGATTTTATCCGAATTGAAAGTTACCAGGACTGCAGCCAGTAAACCTGCAGCAAAGAGGTACTTAAAAGTCCTGGCGTATGCAAACCCGAAAGAGTCAAAAGAGTCTTTAAAATATTTTGACATTAAAGGAAAAGCAGAAGTTGTAAATGCTGCGGGCAAAAAGACAAGGGCCTCTGTCAACCTGTAGGCAGCCGAATAAAAACCGACATCAAGGTCCCCCTGTAAAAAAGAGAGCATAAGGGTGTCGATTCTGAAATATATAACCGAAAAGACCGAGGCAATTGCTACCGGAACTGCCTCCCTGAAAAGGTTTTTCATTAAAAGGGGATCGATCTCGAAAGATACGTTTACCAGTCTTTTTGAAAACGCGACCATCAGGAAATTATGCACAAAAGTGGCCAGGACCGAAGAAAAAACAAAAACAGGAAGACCAAGGTGCCCCCTGACAGCCAGGAGGACGAATGAAAGAAAGAAGATTTTGCTCACAAGGTTAAAAAAGAGGGAATATTCCATCCTCAATTTTGCCTCGTAAATAATCCCATAGGCTCCTGCCCCGCTGGCAAGCAGCCCGAAAGAGGCGATATACAGCGCGCTTTTCGTCTCAGGTAGAAAATCCAGGACACTTATCATAAAAAACGATAATGCCAGAGCAATCAACGAGAAGAAGACTTTCATTATTGTCCCGTTGCCGATCAGTTTGCCTGCAGCCTGAGGCTCTTTTGAAGCCTCCCTCACAAGTATCCTGTGGATCCCCAGGTCCGGGATAAAGCTAAAAAAATAGATAAAAGCAAAAGCAAAAGAGAACTTCCCGAAGTCCTCAGGCCCTAAATAACGGGCAATATATAACAGAGCAATGAAACTGAGAATTTTCGCTGCCGTGCCGCTGAGGAATAAATACCCGCTGTTCCTGGCAAGCCTTTTGATCGTGTCCATAAAAATATCTGAAAAAGTTATACAATCCAGAAATATAACTCTGTTGCTTTTAAAGGGTATTTTTCAAAAAAAGCCTGCAAACTCGCTTTTGCCGGCATAATATAGTTGTAGAGGCTTGTAAGACAGGGTATCGAAGGAAATGAAAAAAAATTGAAACCTGGCCCCCACCATTTTTACTTAGATAATATCTCTTGAAAGACCGGACCGGGGGCCTGGATCGGGGCCTGAGACTGAAAAGGGCTTTTTACAGACAAAGGCTGGCTTTATGCCTTAAAATCTCCTGCACATTAAACAGGCACACGCAAAAAACCCTAACGCGGAAATCATGCCCAGGCCCGGAGTCGCCTCTTTTTCGGGCTCTTCGGCGTATTTAGATCCGACATTTTCATCGGCAGATGGAGCTTTTGAATTTACACTGCCAGAGGTGCTGGCCTGCATTTCAAAATACTCTTCCGTAAGCCCTGTTATTGCAAAGGGTGAAAAGCCGGGGGTTTCAGCCTCAAAATAGATGTACCCTTCATCTTCGCTTACTTTCTTTGTGGAGAGCGGGGCCCACATTTCGTCGCCGTATCGCCACAGCCTGATAGAGGATTCCGGAATAGCATTCTTCTCCAGCCAGGCTTTCTCCACTTTAAAGCCGATGACGGGGTTTTCAATATTTTCAGGAGTCGCAACGCCCCCGTTTCCGACCCATATGTTCAGGTATTTGTAGACTTTTCCCTCAGGTTCAATCGGGGTAAGTATTGACTTTCCTTTTAACATCTCGACGACGGTTGTCACCTTTCCGAAACTTTTCCTGGCTTCGAACTCCACATAAACTATGCATGTGACCCCTTGCTTGAACTCGAACTCCACATTGTTCCCGTTTGCAACGAACTGCTGGGCCAGTTCTTTGGTCTCGACATTGCTCTGGGGTTCAGGAGAGCCCCCACCACCTCCGCCGCTGCTCCCGCCGGATGAGCCGGAAGTTTTTCCCCGGACCGGTTTGTTAGCGGTAATTGAGAGGGAATAAACCCCGCTTCCTAATGAGACGGAACTCTGTTCCTTCATGTCGACATCCTTATTCCCGCAGGTCATGGTCAGGGTGTAGCCGGAAGGTACGTCCTTTACATCCCAGCTTACACTGGCCGTCGAGCCCGTAGGGACTGTAAGCTTCAGGTCCCAGGTGATACTGCCGGAATCCGGCCTGATGTCATTTGCAAGGCGCGTTACAACTTCATGGCTGCAGGGGAAGTATACATCCAGTGCTTCTTCCATAGGGAGGGGAGGGGCAGGTATATCGAGATACCTGTCAAAACCGTCCGTGGCATTCTCGCTGACACCGAAGGTACGGATATAGGCGGCTGGAGGAAAAAGGGGAGCTCCGGTACCGTCTGGAGTTGAGCGTGAAATAACATTAACTGAAACTGCCCACAGGGATTTGTCGTTATCCGTCTCCCACCCAGGCCCCCATCCGTCACTCACGGCACCAGCCGGATCGGCGCAGAGGACCATCAAAAGTAAAACCGCAATTTTCAATTGAGACATTGTATCACACCATTAACCAGCTGTAGGGGGTTCCTGTGAAAGTGACCTGGGTATCGTTCAATGCCAGAACCCAATAGCCCTTCCCAATCCTGACCGTATTTACTGTATAGTACTGCTTGTTCGTAGGGCTCCATGTATATACAGGCAGGATAACGTCTTCATTATCTCCGAAAATTGAGTTTACATCGGGATTCATGGGGATTAGAGGCGTAGAGACAAGGTTCCATCCTTTTTGGAGGGGTATTGTGTATATGTCACGAGAGGTAACTTCGTTTACATAGAGATTGCTTACTCTGTAGTTTGAGATTGTAATCTCTACAATGGCCCTCGGAAGCAAATCTCCCATGTCTACAGACAGCAAGCGCATCCTGACTTTACCCCCTCCCTCAAAGTCAAATTCAACAGTTTCGTTTATCTCCAGTAGCCCATCTTCTACCATATTTTCTCTTTCGTAAATGTAGTAAGACGCGGAATTCGCTTCTACGAAAACGTCCGTGATTTCGATCACGTAGTTGTTTAGCCGGTACCCGTCTCCTTCCCGGATATCACCTCTATAAAGTGAGACTTCAAATCCAGGACTTCCCTCGAAACTTGCCTTTTCAAAGAGGTAGAACCTGAGAGTATCGGAATCTGCGATCCTGAAACTCATACCTTGGGAAATCTGCTGCACGGAATTTTGATCCAGACTCAGAGGGCTTATGTTTTTTAGTTCCAGATATCCGAACTTAGGGTTTGTGCCTGCCACACCATTCCCGATAGCTACTACCTCAAGTTCTCCGTATTCATCATCATTTTCGATTGTAAAAGCGTTCTCGTAGTCGATGAGCCAGAGTCCTTCAATCTGAGCGAGGCTATCAACAGCACCCTGAAATATCTGGCTGACATGCACTCTCATGACGATGACGTCGTCTTCATCTTCGATACTGTCAAGGTCCACGATCCAGTCACCGGTTTCGCCGGAGACCACGGAGATGATTTCGTCGTCGACGAATTCGCCGTCCTTGGTGAACTCGAGCCAGACTTTCTTACCGTCGACATCGACCTGCTTGGCTTCAAGGGCATATCCTTTACCAAGGGAGAGACTTTCCCCTTTTCTCAGGGTGTACTTTTTATCGTCATCAATGACGAGCCTGGAGAGTTTGTCTGCTTTGGCAAGATGTATATCATCCCCCATCCTCAGAAGCGGGACATATTCTTCTCCAAAGAATCCGATAACCACGAAGTTACCCCATTCTATATGTTCAAACTCCATGGAGCAAACTGTGGAATTATAGACTAATTTGTTTGCAGGAATTACTCTCCCTTCAAGGCTTTCTATTGTGATCTGCTCTGTTCCGACTCCTTCGTCGATATTATAATAGAAGCCTTCAAAGTTGAAGGGCATCCATATAACGGGTACGTTATCTTTATTACCATCATACACCGTCCCACGCAACTCATATGTTCCCGGAATTGACATCTCCCGAACAGGGGCAAACCTGAGAATATCATCTTCGGCCACTCTAAGCTTTAACTCCCCCATGGTTGCAATATTGCTACCTTGATCAAGGGAGATATTGTTCCCGTTTTCCAAAAGAATTTCTTTTGAACTAATTGATTTTACTTCCATTTCACCGAAAAAATATCCAGGGATGATTTTGGTGTAGTTGTCCGATATCTGGAAGATTCCTTCTATGAATACAGCAGATGTTTCAGTCCCGGCAAAGACAGTCCCTATGTGGACAATAATTAAGGGTACGTCTTTCACATCCCCGAGGTCAGCTTCATAGATGTAATCGTCATTTGAGGAGAGGAAATCATCGTCCACAACGTCTCCGTCCTTTTCGAGCTGGATCCAGACGGTGCTCCCGTTGATGTCAACTTCTACAATGTTGAGGGCGTATCCCCCCTCAAGGACAAAGGAAGAACCTGAGTAAGCAGACTCTTTGTCATCGGTGTCTCTGAGAACTTGGGCAAGCACACCTTCCTCGATAAAGCTCACGTTGTCAATAGCCTCTTCAACGGCTCCATCCGGATACCCTGCAAAGTACTCGTCTCCCAGGAACCCGATTACCTGATATGACCCCCATTCATCATGCTTAAAATCAGTATAAAATGGCTCTGCTGTGTAAATTATCTCACCTACACCCAGATTTCTGTCTATACTCCTAATTTCCAACTCTTCTGAACCGATTCCGGAGTCAAGGTCGTAGTAGAAACCAGAAAAACTCTGAGCGTTCCAGATATAGGTGGTATTGAGGCCCAGGGCCTCATCCCAGACCCAGTTGCCTGTTGAATAGTTAACGGCTGCATTTGCAGTGCTGACCGACAATAATAAAGAGAATAATGCTACTCCGATTAACACTATTTTAGGTAGTTTATTTATTGGATACCAGGATTCCATCAAACACCCCGCAAAAACTTCTGAATGGGATGTTTGCATGATATACATTAAAACTTTACTAAAGAAACCAATGATTTAAGAAGTATTTATAAACAAAGATTAAATTTTAGAGAGAAGTCAGTTCGGATATAAAGGTCCTACGGTAATAAATAAAGCTCTGCCATTCGGTCTTCAAAAACCGGGATTGACTCTCTTATTTCGTCTTTTCCGTCAAGGTCGAGGTCATGAACTATCACGCACTGTCCGGCGTAGGATTTTACCTCACCCCAGGCGTCAACTACCATCGAGCTCCGGAAAATATCACCGAGCTACAGAAAATAGCATAGAGCTATAGAAAATATCACCGAGCTACAGAAAATAGCTGGCTTCGGGGGCTTTTCCGGTCCTGTTGCAGGCGACGTTAGGGGCCTGGGTTTCGATTGCCCTGGCTTTTACAAGGTTTTTCCAGTGATCGGAACGGGGGTTGGGAAAGGCGGTGGTGGTTACAAGGAGGTCGGAGCCGGCAAGGGAGAGGTATCTTGCAAACGTGGGGAAGCGGAGTTCGTAGCAGATCTCAAAGCCTATTTTCAGCTTTTATCTTTTGAGGAAGAGGGAGTCAATAGAGTCACCTCTGGAAAGGCAGTAGTTTTCACTTTTAAAAAGGTGAGTCTTACTGTAGGAGTCTTACTGTAGGAGTCTTACTGTAGGAGTCTTACTGTAGATCACTGGAAGGTTCAGGATTTAAAAATTCATGCATTACATGCCTGTTCTATTTTACAGGGAAGCGTGACAGTAAACGTACTTCCCTTCCCCGGAGTCGACTCCACCCGGACATGTCCCCCGTGGAGTTCCACAAAACGCTTAACGATAGAAAGCCCCAGGCCCGTACCCTCAAATTCTTTGGAAAAAAATGAATCAACCTGTACGAAGGGCTGAAAAATCCTCTCCAGGTCTTCTTTTGAGATTCCGATGCCCGTATCTGTGACCTTTATCTCCGCAATTCCGTCCCTTTTAAAAGTCTCGACTGTGACTTTCCCGCCCTGTGGGGTAAATTTAACGGCATTGGACAGAAGGTTGTACAGTATGCTCGTAAATCTTTTCCGGTCGGCATGTATGTACTCCAGCCCGGGGTCAAAGTGGGATTCGAGGGTTATGCTCTTATTCGATGCCAGAGGTGACAAAACCTTCAAGTTCTCCTCGATAGTGGCATCAATTGATACAGGCTCATATTGAAGCTCGAAAGTCCCACACTCGATTCTTGAGATGTCCAGCAGGTTATTGACAATTTCCAGAAGATGTTTCCCGCTTTTTAAAATATTGTCAATGTACCTTGCCTGTTTGGCATTGAGCCCGCCGAAGGCCTGGTCCCGCAGGACGTCCGAAAAGCCTATTACAGCGTTCAGAGGAGTCCGCAGTTCATGGCTCATGTTCATTATGAACTCGCTCTTGGCACGGCTGGCGGATTCAGCATCCTTTTTTGCCTTGCGGAGTGTTTCTTCCAGCTCCTTCCTTTCGGTGATGTCCCACATTATTCCCAGCAGGACCGAATCATCTTCCGATATCCCGCGGAACACAACTTTATGGAAAGCCATATGATGGATTTTACCGTCGGCATGCCCAAGGGAAGTTTCGTAGACCAGCGTGCCTTGCTTGTCAATCAATTCCAGGTCGGTGGGGTAATGCAGGTCAGTGATATTTTTAGGAGTAAAATCATAAGCAGGTTGTCCGAGAATACTTTTCTTCTCTTTCCCTATAAATTCTTCAAAGGCCCTGTTGCAGCCTATATACACCCCATTTTTGCTTTTATAGTAAACAGGTGCGGGAATAGCATCAACCAGGTTTTGCAGAAAACGTGTTTTTTCCTGCTGCATAGCCTCTACACGTCTGCGGTCAGTAATGTCACGCAAAATCGCCATAACTGCAGGCCTGCCTTCATATTCTATTAAGGAAGGGTTTAACTCGAATGGGATCATGCGCCTTTTTTTGGTGAGCAGTTCCAGTTCATATCTTTTCGGGAGATTTGGACCATTTTTCAGCTGCCGTTCATATATCTCAAGCAATGACTTCCGGTAATCTTCATGGATGAATTCCGTGAACTTTTTTCCGATTGTTTCTTTCTCGGTGTACCCCATTAATTCGAACATTTTCGTGTTTGCAAATTTTACAAGTTGATCCTGAAGAATAAGAATACCGTCATTTCCTTTTTCAACAAGGCTTGAATATTTTTGTTCTGATGCTTTCAGGGCATCCTCTGCTTTCTTGCGTTCTGTTATATCTTCGAAAATCCCGATGCCCCCCAGCAGAGAACCTTCATCCGAGACCAGAGGACTGTAATTTACTTTAACTGTTATGGTTTTATTGCCCGTAACGGAACGATAGTCACCCTCATAATGGCCTGATTCCCCGGAAAGAGCTGACTCAAGAGCTTTTTTCATTTTGTTATCGTTTAACGCCTTCATGAAATTCAAGCCAACTATATCTGTTTTTCTTCCTCCCACAATAACTGCGAAACTTTCGTTGCAGTGGGTAATGACCCCATTTGGGTCAAAGTGGAAAATTCCAATAGGAGAGCACTCAAAAAGCATCCGATATTTTTGTTCGGAATCTTTTAAAGCCCGTTCTCCTCTTTTGTGCTCAGTAATGTCACGGCCAATAGAAAGCACAGCCGGTTTTCCTTCAAAATCGATAATAGAATTATTGATCTCATGAGGAATGACGGTCCCGTCTTTGCAGCGGGATTTAACCTCAAATATGGAATGGCCTGACTGTTTCGTTAATTTTATCTGGTATCTTATCTCAGGGGAATATTTGGGAATAGCCAGGTTTTTGACCGACATTTCCAGGAATTCTTCCTTTGTATAGCCCATGCGTTTGCAGGTAACTCTGTTAACTTCAAGAATCCTGCCTTCAAGGTCATATATGGCTACTGCGTCATTGGAGTGCTCAAAAATCTCCCTAAATTTTTTTTCTGAACGTTGCAGGGCTTCAACTGCCTTTTTCTGCTCTGTTATATCAATAATTATACCCTGATAATGAGTAATCTCATCATTTTTAATGCGTTCAATCAAAGACCTTTCATCGACCCAGCGCACTTCTCCGGATCTGGCTATGATTCGGTACTCTTTTCGAAAATAGGAATCCCCTTTTTCAGCACATTTGAGACACATTGTACGGAAATCATCAAGATCCTCCGGATGTACGATGTCCTCATATACAAGCCTTCCAGAGGTAAAATCTTCTACGGTATACCCAAACCGGATAATGTTTTCCGATACGAATTCTATAGGAAAACCCTTCCCTGCTTTCCATATAAAAGCGATTACGGGACTGTTAAGATAAATTGATTCCAGCCCTTTTTCTCTTTGTATAAACCTGGGAAGGAGGCCGGCGGGCAACCTCCACTCCCTGCCTGCCGGATGGTTAAGGAATGTCCAGTTCCCATCTTTTTTAATTACAACACACTGGCCGGTCAACAGGTCAAGGGTTTCCGAAAGGGAAAGAGCCCAAAAAGGACAGGCATATAGAAAAACAATATTTTTCTCAGAACCAAGCTCTTCAAGAACTTTCCTGTAACTTTCAACGTAAAAGAGCACGGACTTTCCCGGATTTTCCAGGACCATGCAGACCCGAAGCCCGGAAAAACCATTTGAAAGTGCCTCCTCATACTTTAATTCCAGCAATTGCAAAACTGCCCGGCGGAATACGCTCTCATCTGATGTAGAGGAACCATCAGGGATGCAGACCACCTGGACAGCTTCCGGTCGGGAGGAACAGCTGCAAGGATCCGAATCGATTCCGGCGCCTTCAGGCTCCCATTTTACCTTTTCAGCGCTGAGTGCACCAGCTGAAACCCACAGGCAGCATTCATTCTGTTCAAACCCCACTTTAGAAAAATAAGTGAGTATTTCAGTCTGTTCCTCGATGTTGTCATAAACAGCAGTAAAGTGGCAGCCTGCTTTTATACTTGAAAAAAAGTCGATATTTTTGTCAACGTTTTCTGTCGAAATGTTAACCCTCCAGGAGGTTACAGCTAAAGCATTCAAATTCGGAAAAATGAAAGTAAAGGTATATAATACAGATATTTTCGGCGTTGTGCTACGTTGTAACAAAGAATTATATTAAAAAGATATTGGTTTATTAGACTGTAAAATGGGGGAGTACACCTATTTATTCAACTTTCCATTTTGAAATAAAAGAAATAGCTGCACTTCCGTGTGAGGAAATAAAGTTTCAAACTGAAACATACAGCACTCACCAATCAGCTGAAATAAAGCTCCGCCCTTCGGTCTTCAAAAACCGGGATTGACTTTCTTATTTCGTCTTTTCCGTCAAGGTCGAGGTCATGCACTATCACGCACTCTTTATGCCCGGCGTAGGCTTTTACCTCCCCCCAGGCATCAACTACCATCGAACTCCCGAAATAGATAGCCTCGGGGGCTTTTCCAATCCTGTTGCAGGCGATGTGCGGGACCTGGTTTTCGATTGCCCTGGCTTTTACGAGGGTTTTCCAGTGCTCGGAACGGGGGTTGGGAAAAGCCGCGGTGGTTACAAGGATGTCTGAGCCGGCAAGGGCGAGTTTTCTTGCAATCTCGGGGAAGCGGAGTTCGTAGCAGATCTCAAAGCCTACTTTCAGGCCCCGGGTTTTGAGGGTGATTGGCTCGATCGAGTTTCCCCTGGAAAAGTAACAGTTTTCGGTTTTGAAGGGATGGGTCTTCCTGTAGGTACCTGCAAGGGCTCCGGACTCGAAGCAGAAGCCCAGGTTATAGTAGAGGAATGAATTTTTGTTCTCCTCTGTCTTCTTTCCTGAAGCAACATCTTCAGCCACTGCATTTCCAGAGACAGCGTTATTAATTCCTTTTTTTTCCAGAGCAGTTTCCTTATTTTGCTCCATTTCCCGAGAATAGTTCTTAATCCCTTCCTTTCCAGAAGCAAGGTTTTCTGCACCTTCCTTTTCCAGTGCAACCTTTTCGATAAAGGAACCCATGAGAATGCAGTCGTTAGCTTCGGAAAAGCAAGACAGGTTCTCAAGAGTAGGAGAGGGAAAGCTTTCCGCAGCGTGGTCGAAATTTTCATAGCAAAAGCCAGTGGAAAAGACCTCAGGTAACACGATGAGTTCGGCTCCTTTTCCCACGGCTTCCAGGGCCATGGAGAGGGCTTTTCCAACATTTTTATCCTTTCTGCACTGCAGCACATCCATCTGGATGCAGGCTACTTTCATGTAAGAACCCCGGGGAATGATTAAACTTTAATTAAAAAGTATTTACTATTTTGAGAAATTTGCGATTAAATTAATTAAAAAGTATTTCAGGCTTTGAGAATAAAAGGTTTTCAGGCAACAGGAATTTTCCAGGCAACACGTATTTTTCAGGGAAGGAGGGTAGTTTGCTTGCTCCTGGGGACAAGGCCTTCTAAGTCTATCCTCTGTTTTAAGATCCCGGCAAGTACTTCATTTGCAAAGAGCGCGACTTCTTTCCTGCTGTCCCGGATTTCGTAGGCAGGGTCGTCGGAGGGGACCTCGATTCTCGTTATGTCGGAGCGGTATTTTTTCAGGTGGGTGTCGGAAGCTTCGGTTATTGCCCCGGGTTTTTCCAGGTACTGTTCGAGGTGCTTCTGGGTAATCCCGACAAGTTTCAGTTCAATGCGGAAACACGGCCTTTCAAACAGCCTGGAAATCACGTACACGCCTACGGGAATCCGGAGGTCAAGGTCGATTTTCATGAGCTGGCCCCGGATAAGGGAGTAAATGCTTTCGGGGCCTGGGGGGCTCTCAACCCGGGATTCTCCGCTTTTTTCAGGCAAGGCGTAGATTTTGGAGGGGGGGACCTCAAGCTCCTCCAGCATATCCAGGTCCCTGAGGGCCCGGAGGTAGCCGGTAAGGATAAGGCGGTGCTCGTCTATGCCTCCGGTTTTGAGTTCCCGGGAGACACCGCTGATTGAAAGCTGCTTTTCTGCCAGTAATTCCAGGATTTTAAGGTGGAGCTTCTCTGCCATTTGCACCGATACCAGGGTCAATTATTGATAATTAAGCTTTCCGGCCTTTCAGTCCGGGAAATTGCACTCCTCCGCAAAAGGCAAAATGCTTCCGAGTCCATCTCACTTCTTTTTGGAAGCTTCCCGGAAAAACAGGATTTATTCCGGGCTTAAAGCGAGTAAGAAAATTGCAGGGAGTATGCACACGATTTAATTATCCTACATGATATAAAGCTTATGAGAGAGCCTGAAGCCGATGAAAAAAAACGGGAAATCCGACCGTGAAACAAACTGGCTGAAACAAACCACCTGAAACAAACTGGCTAAAACAGGCTGGTGCAATTAAATTGCCGGTTCAAAAAGCAGGGATAATTAAAACATCAGGAATTTAATTGCAAAATAAAATTAAATAAAATGTTGGAATGGATCGGACCCGGAAAATCCTCCGAAAAACTTTTTTCAAGAAAAAACTCAATTTAAAGCCGGGATGAGAAAATATAAACCATCCATATCCATTTTAAATCGGTAAATAATAAATGAATTTTCCTTTTTCGCCCCGGACGAAGGGCAACGCTTAAAAATGATAATTGCTATCTGCTTAAAGCTTAAATTGACTATTTTTCAAGGATGTAAAGATGATCACAAAGTTAATCCCTAAAAAAGTATTTTTTACCAGTGGGGTCGGTACACACCCCGAACATTTAGAATCATTTGAAGTTGCACTCCGTGATGCAGGTATTGAGAAGTTCAACCTTGTTACCGTGAGCTCCATCCTGCCCCCAGGGTGCGAGATTGTGGATCCGGAAGAAGGCCTGAAAGAACTGAGTCCGGGAGAAATAGTCTTTTGCGTGATGTCCAGAACCTCTTCCAATGAACCGAGAAGAATGCTGAGCACTTCAGTAGGATGCGCTTTTCCCCGGGAAATAAATAAGCACGGTTACATTTCCGAGTACCACGCTTACGGAGAAACTGCCGAAGACGTAGGAAAACACGCCGAGAAACTTGCCAGAAGCATGTACAGCACCTGGACAAATGAGCCCCCAAGCAGAACCTTCAGTATCCCCAGGTCATCTGTTACCGGAGAGAACGGGGACTGGATGACTGTAATCTCTGCGGCAGTTTTTATTATATGATAAGCCATTATCCGGATGGATACTATCGGCCTTTTCCTGAAGGCGGCTATCCGGCAGGGCCCAGTTTTCGGGATGTAGCCCCCCTTAACAGGAGAATTTCATGCCTTTGAAGCTTCTGCGGGGAAGAGAATCTGCATAAATTAATATCCAATAAAAAATATATATTATTCCGGCGTTAGGGTGTCTTTTACCGTATATTCATCACCGGTTATCTATCGCCACTCATTTACCCATCATCACAAGTTATCTATCGCCACTCACTTACCCATCATCACAAGTTATCTGTCATCACTCACTTACCAATCATCACTCATTCGCTTAATCATTCATTCACTGACTTGCATCACCAGCTACCTATCATTATCCACTTCATAAATCACCATTCGCTTAATAAATCACTCACTTACCTTCATTACCAGCTACCTATCATTATCCACTTTATCAATCATTCACTTAATCGATCACTCACTTAATCATTCATTCACTTAATCATTCATTCACTTAATCATTCATTCACTTACTTGCCTCACCAGCTACTATCATTATCCACTTTATCAATCATTCACTTAATCGATCACTCACTTACCTGCCTCACCAGCTACTATCATTATCCACTTTATCAATCATTCACTTAATCGATCACTCACTTACCTGCCTCACCAGCTACCTATCATTATCCACTTTATCAATCATTCACTAATCCATCCGTACCTACTTATCTATCAGTATACCAGTGGAGAATTGCATGCAGCACAATGTATTCACAGATAACCCAACCGTTCCCATCGATGTGAAGGACAGGTCTTTAAGTGAAATACTTGACGGAATGCTCAAGACCGGTTTTCAGGGCAGGAAGCTGGCCGAATCTGTCCAGGCCTGGCATAACATGGTGAAAGAAAAGAACATGACAGTGCTCATGGGCTTATCCGGAGCCATGGTCCCAGCCGGCATGCGCCGGGTTATTTCCTACATGATCCGGGAAAGAATGATCGACTGCCTGGTAAGCACCGGAGCAAACATGTTCCATGACTGCCACGAAGCCCTGGGCAGGAAACACTACGTCGGATCCCACCTGGCTAATGATGAAAAACTCTTCGAGCACGGGGTAGACAGGATTTACGACGTCTTTGCAGTGGAAGATGAGTTCAGGGTTGCAGATAACCTGATCGCAGACTTTGCAGAGGAAATCGGAGAGATTTCCTGCTCTTCAAGGGAGTTTATGCACCTCCTGGGAAAAGAACTCGTAAAGAGAGGGGCTCCGGAAGATTCGATAGTTGTAAGCGCTTACAGGCACAATGTCCCGATCTTTATCCCCGCCCTTTCGGACAGTTCCATAGGAATCGGGCTTACCATTGCAAGAAGAAGAGGGTTAAAGCTTGAAATTGACCAGATAAAAGACGTTGACGAGATCACACAGATTGTGGAAAAATCCGGAAGGACCGGCGTCGTCTACGTAGGGGGAGGAGTCCCGAAGAACTTCATCCAGCAGACCGAAGTGATAGCCTCCATCCTCGGAATGGATATAGGAGGTCATGACTATGCTATCCAGTATACTTCCGACGCCCCGCACTGGGGAGGACTTTCAGGCTGTACTTTTGATGAGGCAGTCTCCTGGGGAAAGATCGCAGCCCAGGCAAAAAAAGTCCAGGTCTTTGTGGACGCTACCATTGCCCTTCCGATCGTCGCCCATGCCCTGCATGAGAAATGCCGCGAAACGAAGCGCAGTGCCCCGGTTTTTGACTGGGAAGGGCCGGAAGGGCTTGATATCGCTTATGAAGAATAATTACGCTCACAAATATTTATTATATCTGAAAGCTTATAGTGTTAGGCGAGAAGGAGAGGAAATAAATGGGTAAACGAACTCGAATAATTAACGATCCTTCCTATTTAGTACCATTACTCAGAACTTTTGGGTCCAGGACTCATAAAAAGATTTTTGATGCGCTTGCAAACAAATGGATGACAAGAGTAGAAATTGATGAGTTCATGGGTACGGATTCATCAAAAAGCCTCCACATCCTGAAAAAAGCGGGGCTTCTTGAAAGCCAGTGGAGAGTTCCCGAGGCAGGGCAGAAACCCTCAAAGGAGTACCATACATCTTATTCCAAGGTGCAGGTTAACTTCCAGTGTTCCTTTGAAGACCTTAGCGACGTCATAATGCTGACCTTCAAGCCATACGAAGAGGTCAAAGACGCCATTGAGGAACTGGAAAGGCTGGTAGAAGAAGGCAACACCTCCATGAGCAACCTGACCAGGACCCTTAACAAGAACCCATTCTACATCTGCGCTGTTGCACGCAGGTCCGAAAGGCTTTCTGTAATGGGCCAGAGATTAAAATTAATCGAAGATGTTGAGGAGAATTACGAGTGATGATTAAAATCCTCCAGACAAAGAGTGGAGTTACGAAGTTTCAGGTCCTGATCGAGGTCGCAGCCCACCAGCCAAACGTGAGGCAAAAGGAAATTGCCGCCAAGATAGGCATAACCCCCCAGGCGGTTTCCGAATACATAAAAGAACTTGTGGCTGACGGACTGATTGTCACCGAGGGCCGGGTCCGGTACAGGATAACAAAAGAAGGTGTTGAATGGGTCCTTGAAAACGCCGGAGAACTGAAGCGGTATGCCCGCTTTGTCATGGAGGACATAATCAGCCATGTCTCAACCTGGACTGCCATTGCACGAGAGGAACTCAAGGAAGGGCAGCAGGTCTACCTGAAAATGGAAAGCGGACTCCTTTATGTAAGCAGCACTGAAAAGACCGGGGCCTCAGGCACCGTAATATCCGATGCGGGCTTAGGAGACGACGTAGGAGTAACCAGCCTCAGGGGCCTTATTGACCTTGAAAATGCAACCATAGCAGTCTGCAAAGTCCCCCGGATTGAACGGGGAGGGTCAAGAAAAGTGGACCTTGAGCGCCTGAAGTCACTCGCAAGCTCAAAACCCTATATCGCAGCAATCGGTGTTGAGGCGCTTATTGCCCTCCGCAAGATAGGTATAACCCCAAACGTCATGTTCGGGACAAACGAATCCGTAATTGAGGCGGCATACCACGGGCTTTCGTCCCTCGTCGTTTCCGTGGACGAGCAGGTGTCTGCACTTCTCAACCGGTTAGAAACCGAGAACCTGGAATACGAACTCGTGGACCTTACCCTTGAATGAGTCCACCTGAGTTTAAATTCCTCGCACACTGGTTCTGAACCCACCGGTTCGGGACCTTAACTTTTCTTTATTTTCACCTATTTTGCGTTCAGATCTTCAACTTACAGCCAGATCTTCAACTTACAGCCAGGTTTTTAAATTTACGTCCATATTTTTATCCTGAAAACGCATATGGTATCGCAGAATTATGAGGATTTACCATGAAGCTTATAGCACTTTCCGACACTCACCTGAAGACAGGCAAAATCCCTCCCCAGCTTCAAACGATCCTTGAAGCCTGTGACCTGATCATCCACGCAGGTGACTTCAGCACGGTAGAGGCTTATGAGGCCTTCAAGGCTACAGGCAAATTGAAAGCCGTATACGGGAACGCAGATGCTTTCGAAATCAGGCAGCGCCTTCCGGAAAGGCTGAAATTCGAAGTAGAGGGAGTAAAAATAGGAGTTATCCACGAAGGCGGACTTTCAATTATGGACACAACGGCCCAGGGTTACCTTGCAAAGGAAATGGAAGTCGATGTCCTGATTTTCGGGCATCTCCACCGCCCCCTTATAGAAAAAAAGGATGTTATGCTGATCTGCCCGGGCTCCCCGACGAAACCCAGGATGTCGAATCCGAGTGTTGTAGAGCTTATTATAGAAAAAGGGGTAGTAACCGGCAGGATACTCACGCTGGAAGGAGATCTTTGCGGGTACATGCAGTTCCGGGATGCCCTTAAAGAACGTGAGAAAGAAAAGGGAAAAATAAAGGAAGAAGAACAAAATTCCTGAACCTGCAACGCATCATTAAAGAAACTTGCAGTGTGTCTCGTTAATGAATTGCTGATAGCCTGAACTATGCCCCAATAAACTTATTTTTAGCGAACACCACTTTTTCCAGAGGCCGCTTCCCGGTTTTTGGAATATATATTTGTTTTATGAACCTTTCCGGGAAACGTTATCTCAAGTAAAGGATCACATGGTCTCAAGCTTGAACAGTACACCGGTGCCCTGAAGGCTGAGGTAAACCTTATCCCCGAATTCGAGAATCTTCTCGACGCCAACGCTGCCGTTCCAGTTATATACGAAGTCATAGCTTCCCTGCATGGGTTCGAAACCCAGGGACATCAGCCTCCGGTTGATCTCCGAAGGGCGCACTCCTTCACTGTTGAACCAGACCAGAAGATAGGTTTTCACAGGAATCATCTCACGTGTATATTTAATTTATACAGAGCTTAACTCGTTTAATACATACAATTATTTGTTTTATACGATATAAAACTCATTAACAGGCATCCATCCTTAACAGGAATTCATCCATTATTCTTTTTCTAACATGTTTCGTTTACTTATCAAGATTTTGGATTTTAACGGCCCATGAACGGGACGGTAGTTCCTTATTAAACAGTTGATATTATTACAGGATCTCCGAAAATGACACCTCATCACTTTTTCCTGCACGGAATCGGTTGTAGTGGCCTGCCAACCAGGAAATAAAATAACAACGTCCTACCCTATATTTCTTGTAAAAAAATTAAGACAGCCTCTAAGAGAAACTGAATACTATAGAGAAATACCCCCTCTGACCCCGAAAACCTTTTTTTCAGTCTAAATAGTATAAAGTGTCCCCCGCCAGCTTGCCTGGTGACGCCTTTCCAAAAATAAATTAAAAAGAGACCTGAAAACGAGCATTTTGCAGGTAGCATTTGTTTCTTTTGTATTTGCACCGTTTCACGGATTTTCGGCAAGGTTTACTTTTTAAATATTGCTTGCCCCATTCATAAAAAAATAAGTGAGTAAATTAGCTTCAACCTTCGAGAGTCAAAAAGAGGAAAAAGGGCTTTTTTAGCCCTAAAAACCTCGAACTTATACATTTTCCCTGAGGGACTCAAGAGCTTTCTGAACCATTGAGCGGTAGAAAGCCGAATCCGTGGTGTAGTGCTCCTTTGCAAGTTTTGCGTTTGGTTCTTCCTGCTTCTCAAACGCATTTATCCTTTCAAGGGTCTGTTTTGCAGTGTCAAGCACCCAGAGGTCCCTGGTCAGTTCGTCCACCGGCTGAATGGACTCGGGGCGGATTGAAGTCAGGACGTTTCCGTCATCCGTGGTGTAGGTGCTGGTCTTGCCCACAACAGCCACAAAAGCAGGGAGTTCGCACTCAGCAAGGAACTGAGCAGCTTCGGGCTGGTACTGGCCTGCGTAGACCAGGAAAGAACCCGTCGGGTCGGAGACCCTCCCTCTCCAGTATTCGGAATCCGTGCCTATGTCCTCCTTTTCGATAAGGGTACCGACAAGGAAAATGCGGTTCACTTTTGCCCCGGTTGGGGTCAGGAGGTACTGCGGAGCGTACTGGTCGCTTTCGTCCCTTGATGTAAGGTTCGAGTCCTTCAGTTCCTGGGCAAAGACCCTGCGGGCCACTTCCCTGAAAAAGCCTGCCATTTTACTCCACCCCCAGGTCAACAAGCATTTCCTCAAGCAGTTCCCCGTCCAGGGAAACCCTCGGAGCAATCGACTCCACAAGGATGTAGCGGTCGAGTTTGTGCCCGGTGACGGTGTAGTACCTGCCGACAAGTTCGTGCTTCAACCTGTCCAGCACAACCCCGGGATCCAGGGCATCTGCGGCCATTGCTATGGCACTGTCCAGGGAAATGCCCGCAAGCTCTTCGGTAAGTTCCCTGTTAATCAGAGCGTCCTGGGTGCTGGTCCCGGAGTCCATGACTGCTTTTATCCTGAGGTCGTATTCGCCCTTTACCTTCCCGTGTTCGGCACAGGCACCTTTCACAAGGGCCCGCTTGCACTCCGGGCAGCGTTTGATAAGGCCTGAACCGGTCTGGATGTCCACCAACGCTCCGAAATATGTGAACGTGGATGTCCCGACTTCGATGTCTTCGTCGAGCTCTTCTATGGAACTTGCCCTGTTGAGCTTGACCTGGAACCTGCCGTTCCATTCGTTTACCACGATGTTTTTCAGGAGGTAACTCTTGCCTTCTTCCATATCAGGAAGTTCGGAACTTGCCCAGTTCGTGAATTTAATGACCCCTGTCTCGTCCCCGATAAGCCCGGCCTGCTCGATTGCCTCGTGGGAATTTTCCCATAGCTGTACAATCTTACCCCGGATTGTGGCCCACTGGTTATCTTCCTTAAGGTCGGCAATGTTCATGAGTTCGGACTCCCTTGCAGCCGGTGTGAAATCTCCCCCTGCGACATCCACTGCTTCGGCAAGTTTTTCCACGGAACTCGTCCTGTTGAGCTTGACCTGGAACTTGCCGTTGTATTCGTCTATAACTATGTTCCTGAGAAGGTAGCTCTCCCCCTGTTCAAGGTCCGGGAGTTCGGTGTTCTGCCATTTAGTGAACTTGATAATTCCGGTCTCATCCCCAAGCAGCCCTACCTGGGAAATAGACTCATGAGTGTTCTCCCAGAGCTGGATGACCTTTACCTTCATATTTGCCCACTGCCCGTTTTCCAGAATGTCCGTAATCTTGGTGAGCTGAGGCTCGGCCTGCCGTGCGTAAAATTCATTTTTGGGAATTGAATATTTCTTCAAAAAGTAGTTAGTTACGCTTCTCTGGGCTTCGTTGGAAGGCACTTTGAATTTTGTAATCAGTTCGTCGAGTCTGCTTTCGATGTCCTCTTCAGGCACATCGATGCCAAGCTTTAAAAACCGGTCTTTAATGGATTCTGCAGTTTGTTTCATATTCCTACCTCAAACCTCTTGGTTGTTTTAGTCTTATAGAGAGGCATTCTAAGGTACTACGGCAGAAGATATAAAGCTGAGGAGTGGGGTGAAAGTATTCAGCCTTATTTTTGGTCGGCCAATATTCACTTCCGGCTCATTTCCATATTTCAGAAAGGAGCCTGCCCCTATTCTCCGGCTTAATCCCTGCTCCGAAACCAATATTACATTAGTGTAATTTCCATATAGTAAAGGAAATACTTAAACTTAATTACACAAGTTATACAAATATATATTCGAAATTAGTTTTAGAATATCATATTAGACTAAGTATTGTCGAAGCTTGGGTATTTTAAGAAACTCCTAATGATATTGAGATATTGAAAGATTTATTTGTGCAGGCGATTATTTGTGAAGGATGTCAGCAGCCTGTTTTCCGGAATCTCCTTCCCCTATAACCGTCACGATATCGCCATATTCCAGTACGAGGCTGCCGTGGGCTATGATGGATTCATTGCCCCGCTGTACCATGACCAGGAGGCTTTTTTCCGGAAAATGGATCTCTTTTACGGCTTTTCCCACAACCTTCGGATTCGTGACCTTGACTTCCATAATGTCGCCTCCGCCCCCAACTTCACACATGGAGAAGAGGTGAGGCCTTCCGATCATGTTGTCTATTACCACTGCCGTGGTCATTGCCGGGCTCATGGCGCGAATTCCCAGGTCCCAGAAAGCCTGCAAATTCTCGATGTCGTTAACCCTGGCAACGAGCTGGTCTCCTCTGAACCCGAAGCTGGCTTTTGCAATCTGGCAGAAGAGCAGGTTCGTGTTGTCCTTGTTGGTGGTAGCAACAACATACTTGGCATTTTCAATCCCGGCTTTTTTCAGGACATTGACATCGCCCGCATCGCCCTGCACGGTCCGGATTCCGAGTTCCATGCATTTTTTGCAGTTTTCTTCAGAGATGTCCACAACCACAACATTTTCACCTCTCCGGTCAAAGCGTTCGGCAAGAATTCTGCCTACTTTCCCACCGCCAATAATAAGGATTTCCATAGGAATTACCTCCAGTATCTGCGCGACTCTTTTTGAAAGGCCCCCGGTAAGGAGAACTGTGATAATAACCGTAAGGAAGACCAGGCCCACCAGGGTCTGCCCTCCGTAAATGCCCATTGCGTCCAGTTTGATTGCGAAATATGTCGCAACGGAAGTTGGGACAACTCCCCTGGGCCCCACGAAAGAAATGAAGAGCTTCTCATTCGTGCGGAGCTTCGAATTCCACATCGAGACAAAGACCGCAATCGGGCGGACAAGCACGATCATGAGCAGGACAAGGACAATCCCGCCTACCCCGATCCTCTGGATATCCTCAAACCTCAGCATTGCCGCAAGGAGGATGAAAATAAGGGAGAGCATCACAGTTACGATGTCGCCTTTGAACTCCTTGATCGTTTCTTTGTAGGGGAACTCCGAAGTCCCGATTATAATCCCGAAAACCGCAACCGCCAGGATCCCGGACTCGTTGCCCAGGAATTCGGAAAGTACGAAACAGGCAAAGACCGAGGTCAGGGTCACAAGCCTTGCGGTCTGCTTGCTGATTACTGTGCCCCGGGTAAAGAACCAGCGCAGAGATAGCCCGCTTAAGCCTCCTGTAAAGAGCCCGATTCCCAGCCTGTACAGGATAAAAACTACCGCATCCGTCCCGGAAAGTTCTGCTGCGACCCATTCAAAGACCATAGCTGCCAGGATCACACTTGCCGCATCGTTCAGGACTCCTTCAAGTTCCAGGATCTTGCCTACCTTATGGCAGACCTGGATGTTCCTGACTATGGGCCCTATCACCGTAGGCCCTGTAGCCGTGATAAGTGCCCCGAAAAGGGCGGCAATCTGGAGGGGGACATCTATCAGGATGCTGGTCAGCACTGTTATCCCGAGGAAAGTTATGAGTACCCCGATTGTGGTCAACTTCATCACACTTTCCTGGACACCCCTCAGGTGCTTCAGGTCAATGTGCAGCCCCCCGTCAAAGACAATCACAGCTACGGAGATTGCCACTATGGCACTGAGCCCCTGGATGTAGATTGCAGGGTTTAGCAGGTTCAGGACTTCAGGCCCTGCTATGATTCCTTCAATCAACAGGAAGATAATGAAAGGGATCTGGAAATAACGGCTGAGGGCCTGTGCCACGAGGGACATGACGAGCACGGCAACCACCAGCCCCAGCAGAAAGATCGGATCAACCATGAGTTTCCCTGTAAATGACGCGTTTCCTTATTAAAAATCTTTAGTGAACCTTCCCCTCAATTGAAGCATAAAATGAGCTGGAAGAGGCACTATCTAAAAAACATACAAAGAAGGATATTGCTGTGCATACAAAATAAATCCTTGCATGCATACAATGACCTGCATTTATTGTTTTGTGTACTGTATTACATAGTTTTTATATAAATCTGACTCACTGCCCACCCCCTCAGCCTGCGGTTTCCAGAAAGCGTGTTCATTTCAGGAAAAAATCCGCAACTTTGGAAAAATATTACATTTCCTGGAAGAAGTTGCAATTTTTTATGGGAACAGATAGATATTTTATAATGCCGGGTAATTTATTTATCAAATAATAACCAGAGAACTGTTTTTGGGAGTGGAAAGGATGGCAAAAGCAACATGGAAAGGAAAGGTACTTGCAGAGAGCAGCGAAACGAAAATCATGGAAGGGAATGTCTATTTCCCGCCCGAGTCCGTAAAAAGGGAATACCTTAAAGAGAGTGAAACCCACACGACATGCCCCTGGAAGGGAAAAGCCTGCTACTATGATGTTGTGGTGGAAGGAGAAGTCAATAACGATGCTGCCTGGTATTACCCCGATCCCAGTCCTGCGGCAAAGGAAATCAAGAATTACGTGGCTTTCTGGAGAGGGGTTGGGATAGAAGCGTAAACTACTTTTTCATTTTAAGAACCACATTTTAAATTTTATTATAAGTAAAATAGGGAAGATTTTTCGCATAGATGAGAGAAAAAATACCAGGCGATTGAGTTATATTCTTTGCCGCTGTTAAGAGGGGCCATGGACTTGCTTCTTATCTTTCTTTTCCTGCTGAGCCTGGCAATGATAAGCAAAGGCTCGGACTGGTTTATAGAAGCCGCAGTAGCCATCTCGAACAAAAGCGGAATCCCCAAAATGATCATAGGGGCAACTATTGTCAGTTTTGCAACTACTGCCCCGGAATTTGCCGTTTCCGCAACAGCGGCTTATATCGGGCACACCGACATGACAATAGGAAATGCGGTAGGCTCTGCCATCTGTAACACCGGGCTCATTCTGGGCTCTATTATAGCCGTAAAGGCAATCCCCGTGCAGGACGACACCTTCCTCCTAAAAAGCGGGCTGATGCTTTTCTCAGGGATAATCCTGGTCCTCGTCAGCCGGGATGGGAATGTAAACGGGCTTGACGGGCTTTTGCTACTGCTTGTCTTCTTTGCATTCCTCTTCCATGCCTCAAAGACCCAGTACAAACTTTTCGGGAATGAAAAAAACGGAAGAGAACGCCTCAAAATAACGGAGATGAAAAAAGACATAGCCGTTTTCATCCTGGGCGCCCTTTCGGTAGTCATTGGAAGCAGGATCCTGGTAGACTCAGGAATTAAGATTGCCGAATGGCTGGGCGTCCCTGAAGTGATCATAGCCCTGACAATGGTTGCGGTCGGGACCTCCCTCCCCGAACTTGCAACGGCAATCGCCTCCCTCAAGAAAGGGCACCAGGACCTCTCCATCGGAAACATCCTCGGGGCAAATACCATGGACATTGCCATGATCCTCGGAGCCTCATCCCAGATCCGGGTACTGCCTGTTTCGGAGCAGCTTGCAGGATACGATTTCCCCTTCATGCTCCTGATTATGCTTGCACTTATAGGTTTCGGGCTTACGGGAAAAAAACTGGCGAGATGGGAGGGGGGCCTCATTCTGGGAGCTTACCTTGCATATGTGGCCGGGCTCTTTGTCCTGTACGGATAAAAGTTACTCATAAAGCCCCCCCATAACTTTTTTAAACGATAGGGGAGGATACCTTTTGCCGTATACGTCCCAAATGTCACATATACTGTTTTCAGGCCCCGGAAACTTTTGAAGGCAACGTATAAATTCTAAAAAAGGTTCTTTTACTTATGAAAGCCATCATCCTTGCAGCGGGAGAGGGGCTGCGCTGCAGGCCTCTTACCCTTACTCGTTCTAAAGTGATGCTCCCTGTTGCGAACAGGCCTATTCTGGAGCATGTCATAACTTCGCTTGAAAAAAACGGGGTCACAGAGATCATACTTGTCGTGGGGTACGAAAAAGAACGCATAATGGACTATTTTGAAGACGGGCTGAATTTCGGGGTAAACATAAAATATGTGGAACAAAAAGCCCAGCTGGGAACTGCCCACGCGGTCAAACAGGCAAAGAAATTTATTGGCCTGGAAGATTCCGAATTCCTGGTCCTTAACGGGGACAACCTTATAGAGGCACAGACCATCGCCGACCTCCTTATGAATCATGAGGGAGACGCAAGCATCCTCACCGTAAAAATGGGAGAAACTTCAGGCTACGGGGTAGTCCTTAAAGAAGGAAAGAAAGTAACCAGGATCCTGGAAAAGAGGCCGGGAGACGTGAGCCATATTGTAAACACCGGGATTTACATCTTTACACCCCAGGTCTTCGAAACCATAGAAAAGACGCCCATATCCGAAAACGGGGAGTATGCAATAACTGATACCATCCAGCTTATGATCAACGAAGGAAAAACGGTTACTGCCGTCCCTACCGAGTCAAAATGGCTGGATGCAATCCATGCCTGGGACCTCCTTAAAGCAAATTCCATAGTTTTAAACGCTGCCAGAGACCTGCAGCTGGAAGGAAAACTGGAAGAAGGAGTGATAATCAGGGGCAAGGTGGCAGTCGGGAAAAACACAAAAATCCGGACCGGGACCTACATTGTGGGACCTGTCATAATAGGGGAAAACTGTGACATCGGGCCCAACGTTGTTATCCTGCCCTCCACGACCATAGGAGACAACGTATCTATAAGGTCTTTTACAGAAATCGAAAACAGCATCATAATGAATGACTGCAGGATTTCGTCCCATGGGAAAATTCCGAATTCCATAATGGGGAGCAACAATACCCTTGGAACGGGCTTCTTTGTTGAAGAAAAAGAAGACCTGGAAATCAACATAAACGGCGCCATTCACTACGCCCCGAAACTGGGGACAATTCTCGGGGACGACAACCAGATAGGGTGCAGGGTACTTGTTAAAGCGGGGATAATGATAGCTGTGGACTGCCAGGTTGAATCAGGAAACACAATATACAGGGACCTTCCCCGCAATTCGGTAGTCCTTTGAGGGGAGAGGAGGATAAAAAATGTGCGGAATTGTAGGGTATGCAGGGAAAAGCCTTGCAGCACCGGTTCTTATCGATTCTCTTAAAAAACTCGAGTACCGCGGGTATGACTCCGCAGGCATCACCGTGCTTGGAAGCGGGATTGAGACTTATAAATCCGTAGGAA
This sequence comes from Methanosarcina sp. KYL-1, assembly GCF_024372725.1. GTDB lineage: Archaea > Halobacteriota > Methanosarcinia > Methanosarcinales > Methanosarcinaceae > Methanosarcina. The sequence continues at coordinate 79,245 of NZ_VOUA01000008.1, read as the reverse complement.
AAATTGTAAACCTTGAAGCCGAAATCCCTAAAAAGCTAGGAGGAAACGTCGGGATAGGGCACACCCGCTGGGCAACCCACGGAAGGCCAAGTACGGAAAATGCCCACCCGCACAACTCGGGCAAGCCGGGAAAACTATCCATTGTCCATAACGGGATCATCGAGAATTACCTGGCTTTGAAGGAACAGCTGATAGAGGAGGGGTACGAATTCAAATCCGAGACCGATACCGAAGTGATCGTTCACCTCCTCCACAAACACATTTACGGAAAACCTGAAGGAAACGAAGTAAAATGCGGGCTTCTGGATGGGCTCAGGGAAGCCTTAAAAGAGATCGAAGGGTCCTACGCGGTTGCAACCGTTTCCTCCGACGAGCCGGGAAAGCTTGTAGTCGCCAAAAAAGACAGCCCCCTTGTTATAGGGATTGGAAATGGAGAAAACTTTGCTGCATCGGACGTAACAGCTTTTCTTGCCCACACCAGAGACGTTATCTTCGTAGACGACTTTGAAACAGCCGTCCTCAGCCCGGAAGGGGTGGAGGTCTTTAACCGGGAAGGAGATCTCCTGAATAAAACGGTCGAAAAGATAGAATGGGACTTCGAAGCTGCGGAAAAAGCCGGATACGAGCATTTCATGCTTAAAGAAATCCATGAACAGGTAAGCGCCATCCACAGCACCCTTTCAGGCAAGGTATCAGAGCTTGAAGGGGCCATATACCTCGAAGAGCTGACCCTGGGTGATGACGAGATCCGGAAGCTTTCCAGGGTGCAGATCCTTGCCTGCGGAACCTCCTGGCATGCCGGACTCCTGGGAAAGTACCTTATCGAACAGATTGCAGGAATTCACTGTGATATTGACATATGTTCGGAATACAGGTACAGAAACCCGGTTATGGAGGGGGGGACTCTTGCCATTGCGATCACCCAGTCAGGAGAAACCGCAGATACCCTGGCAGCCGTCCGGGAGATCAGGTCATATAACTGCCCGACCCTTGCGATCACAAATGTCGTAGGAAGCACCATTACAAGGGAAACCGACAGTGTCCTTTACACCCGCGCAGGGCCGGAAATCGGAGTCGCAGCTACCAAGACCTTCAGCACCCAGCTTACCCTTCTTTACCTCCTTGCCGTAAAATTCTCCCTTGTAAGGGGCAGGTCCAGCCCGGACTACGTCAAAAATTTCATAACGGAACTCAGGAAAATCCCGGGCCAGATCCAGCAGGTCCTCAACCAGAAAGAAATAATAAAAGAATGTGCAGAAAATTTTGCCGGGGCAAAGAACTACTTCTTCCTGGGCAGGCACCTGAACTACCCGATTGCCCTGGAAGGGGCTCTGAAACTCAAAGAAATTTCTTATGTCCATGCTGAAGGCTTTGCCGCAGGTGAACTCAAGCACGGGCCAATAGCACTCCTCGCTGAAGGGACCCCGGTAGTTGCCATTGCCACAAGGGGGCAAACGTATGAGAAGATGCTAAGCAACATAAAAGAAGTGAAAGCAAGGGACGCCACGGTTATTGCAGTGGCCGACAGCAAGGACACAGAGATCGGGAAATATGCGGACGTGGTTCTAAGGGTCCCCCCGAGCGATGAGCTGCTAGCCCCTCTGCTGAGCGTTGTGGTGCTCCAGCTGCTTGCCTACTACACCGCTCTTGCCCTGGACTGCTCGATCGATAAGCCACGAAACCTTGCAAAGAGCGTCACAGTGGAGTGATTAGAAAGAATTAAAATTTCAATAAAAAGTCAAATAAGGAAGTCAAATAAGGAAGTCAAATAAGGAAGTCAAATAAGGAAGTCAAATAAGGAAGTCAAATAAAGAAATTAATTGATTAAGTAAAATAAGGAAGTTAAGTAAGCAAGCCATAGGTATTTGGATCTGCCATGGAAACGCCATAAAGGAGAAGAAACCACCGAATTTGCGGAAATGTTGGAGTGGGAAATATGAAACTCTTCGGATCTTCAGGAATTAGAGGTGTAGCAAATAAAGAAATCACTGCCGAACTTGCCCTAAAGGTAGGGCTTGTGGTAGGAAGCGGAAAAAAAACCGCAGTAATCGGGAGGGACCCGAGAGTTGCAGCCCCAATGATCGAACATTCCCTAATTGCAGGGCTGACTTCGGCCGGCTGCGAGGTAACACGGATAGGGCTTGTGACCACTCCCACCCTTGCATATGCCGCAAGGGATTACGACTGCGGGGTGATGGTCACTGCATCCCATAACCCCTCTGAGCATGTAGGGATCAAGCTCTGGAACCCGGATGGAATGGCGTTTGACTCGGCCCAGCAGGAAGAAATCGAGGCAGCAATAGAGAATGGCAGCTTTCCCCTCGCTTCCTGGGACCGGATAGGGAGGGTTTTGGAAAACGGAAATGCCGTCAGGGCCCATATGGAAATGATAAAAAAACTCGTGGGAAACTCCAGGCTGCGAGTTGTGGTTGACTGCGGCTGCGGAGCCGGAGGGACCATTACCCCTTACCTTTTACAGGAACTCGGGTGCGAGGTAATAACGCTTAATGCCCAGCCTGACGGGCACTTCCCGGCCAGGAACCCCGAGCCCAATGAAGAAAACCTTTCCATGCTCAGGAAAGCCGTTGTGAGTTTCGGAGCAGCTCTCGGGATTGCCCATGACGGAGATGCCGACCGGATGATGGCCGTTGACGAGAAAGGCAGCTTTGTTTCCGGGGACGAAATGCTTGCAATCTTCGGGCGCTTCGAATGCGGAGGGCGGGGAGGAACCGTTGTAGTGCCCGTGGACACCTCCATGATGGTAGATGATTCCCTGCAGGGCTCAGAAATCCTGAGGACCAGGGTGGGGGACGTCTACGTGGCAGAAGGCATCAAGAAAAGCGGGGCCGTGTATGGGGGCGAACCTTCAGGGAGCTGGATTTTCCCCCGCATCTCTTACTGCCCGGACGGGATCTACGCTGCAGCAAAGCTGGTTGAGATCGTGCAGGAAAAGCCGCTGAGCAAACTCAGGGAAGAGCTGCCCTGCTACGCCACGAAAAGAGGAGCCCTGCCCTGTGCAAACGAAAAGAAAGCCGAACTCATGGAGAAGGTGAAGGCAAAGCTTGAACCCATGGGAAAAGTCCTTGATATTGACGGCATCCGCGTTGACCTGGAAGGCGGCTGGGTGCTTGTCCGTCCCTCGGGCACCGAAGCAAAGGTGAGGGTCACCGCAGAGGCCCGGGAAAACGTGGACGAGATCTTTAAAATGGCTGAAAAAGTGGTAAAGGAGGCACTTACATGAAAGCGGTTGTCCTTGTAGCAGGCAAAGGAACACGGATGGAACCCCTGACTTCCGACTACCCGAAAGTCATGCTCCCGGTTGCAAACAAACCCATCCTGGAGCATATCCTTAACGCAGCTGTGGAGGCAGGAGTTGACGGCTTTGTCTTCATTACGGGCTATCTGGAAAGGAAGATCCGGGAATACTTCGGGAACGGGAGCAAATGGGGCGTCAGTATCGACTATGTGCGCCAGGAAAAACAGCGGGGGACAGCCGATGCCATAGGCCATGCCCGGGGGCATGTCAAGGGAGCATTCCTCGTACTCAACGGAGACATGCTGATCGGGGCAGATGACCTTAAAAACCTGCTTGCAAGGGAAGAAGAAGCTGTAATCTGCGTAAAAGAAGTGGATAACCCCTCGGACTTCGGGGTACTTGAAACCGAAGGAGAAAAAGTCGTAAAGATTATAGAAAAACCGAGAGTTCCCCCCACAAACCTTGCAAATGCCGGGATCTACCTCTTCCGGGAATCAATCTTCGGCTTCATAGAAAAGACCCGGGTTTCTGAGCGGGGAGAACTTGAGATCACGGATTCCATCCAGATGATGATAGACAGCGGGGCAGCTGTGGGGTACAGGCCCCTGGAATCAGAATGGATTGACATAGGTTACCCCTGGGACCTTCTGAAGGCAAATGAATATCTCCTCAAAGACCTGAAGGGCCGGTGCGAAGGCACTGTGGAGCCGCATTCTATAATAAAAGGGGAAGTTGTGATAGGAAAAGGTTCCCTTATCCGGAGCGGGTCCTATATCGAAGGGCCGGTGGTTATCGGGGAAAACTGCGATATCGGGCCGAACTGCTTTATCCGCCCTTCAACGTCAATCGGGACCCATGTAAGGGTCGGAAATGCCGTGGAAATCAAGAACACGATTGTCATGGACGACACCCACGTGGGGCACCTGAGTTACGTCGGAGACAGTGTCATAGGGCATCACTGCAACTTCGGGGCCGGCACGAAAGTAGCAAACCTCCGCCATGATGGGAAAAACATCAAAATCATGGTCAAAGGCAGGGTGGTGGACACGGGCCGGAGAAAGGTCGGAGTGATCATGGGAGACGACGTACACACCGGAATCAACACCAGCATAAACACCGGTGTGGTAATGGAAAAAGGAAGGTATACCTATCCGGGGGAATTCGTCAGGCATTAAAATGCCCGGACGCAAATCCCGGTTCTTATTTTTCAATCAAAGTTGCGCTGGCGCACCCCGCTGCAAGCAACGGGGTATGTTCGCGCCACCGCTGAAAATTCCGTAAAAGAAGACAATAGACCTAACACGGTTTAGTTCGAGCAGAAGTTAACAAACAAAAAATGGATTTGAGAAAGCGCATATCATCAACGGTTTTCGGGGAAGTGTCCATCCCCGCAGCAAGCTGCGGGGTATTCGGCTGAAATAAAGAATTTCCAATTAAAGAGCATAAAAAACCTGGAAAGTTCCGGGTTTTCAGGAGTAAAGCTGTTTTATTGCCCAGAGAACGGTACGTCTAAAGAAGCCTTTACATTCGACATCCAGGTCGCCTTCGTTCATGCTCTTTACGGCTTCCCTGAGAGGGTCATCCGAGTCAAGGACCTTCCTTACCGTCTGCTCATCGGTTTCTACGATTATTGTAGGCCCGAACTTCGAATTGGGATCATTTTCAGTTTCGTAGCTGTAAAACTCCCCTACTTTTCCCCCTCTCATGATTGCAGTCGCATAGAGCATCGTGCCGTTTTCCAGTTTAATCCTGAGAGCAATTTCCTCACTGGCCACCAGCCTCTTAAAAAGCATGGGGACTTCATCGAAGTTCTCGTTGTAAAGTTCGGCTTTTTCACTCAATTCCGTGAAAAGGTCATTTTCCCCGCCTGCAGGATTATCGTCTGCCTTAAAGAGTTCAGCTTCCTTTATGTCTCCTGCCTCAGATGAGGCTCCTGCAATCGGGAGAAGCAAAAGGACAATTAGCAAGAAACCAAGAACCATACTTTTACTATGAAGAACCATGCTTGAAAATAAGGTATGGGGGTATAAAAACATTCTCAGACACACCGATCTCGGAAGGGAAGGAAAGGGGAAAAAGTGGAAGAAATGAAGCAATGTAGAAGCAAGTAGGAGAAGGGAAGTAAAAAACGGAAGAAAAGAGAAGAGGAAAATAAAAGTAAATGAGAGAGTGAAATCGGCAGGAAAAAGCACCTGCCAGATTCACATAAAAAGGTTCCCAAGCCCTACTTTCATTGCCCAGAGCATCAGGCTCTGGAGAAAGCCTGCATCTTCAACTACCACTTTCCCGGATTTCAGGGCATCGCTGAACTTCTGGACAGGGGAAGAGGAATCAATTATGGAGCGAACCGTTGCTTCGTCACTCCTGACTGTTATGGTCGGCTCATTTCCGTCGGGGCTCTCAAGCTTTTCAAATTCGATAAACTCTGCAGATTCAGTTACTCCCCAGGCGTACAGTTCCCCGCCGTCTTCAAGAGTTATGACGAAAAGGATCTCCTCATCCCCTACAAGGCTCTTAAGAAAACCGGGGGCAAGGTTGAGGTTCTGGTTGTAGACCTCGATATTGGAATCTATCAGGTCGAACAGGTCCGAAGCCGGGTCTCCCCCTTCGGCAGGAGATCCGTCTCCAGCCGGCAATTCTTCAGCTGCTGCCATAAGCGGTACCATAAGCAATGAGAAAACAACAAGCAAGACAACAAAACAATTCCTGATCTGAGAAGACATAAATATAAAATGCACAGGATGCTATAAAAATTATGAGGTAGTAAAACGAAGGATCTATGAATTTCAGTACTTAACTGATGCAAGAAAAAAAGTGAAAAAAATTAAAAAAATCGAAACCTAAAAATAAAAAGGCATTCAATGGAACAATTTAGGCCCGTCAGGAGTGTCAGAGTTTGAGAGAAGGTCTGAACACTTCTGAGCAGTATTTGTCAAAGACCTGGTCTTCGATCTGTTCACAGATTTTTTTGTAGTTTTTGTTCTTCGGATCGTGCTTACTTATAATTTTTTTGACTTCAGCGTTCATCTTATCAAGAGTTTTCTGGTCAAAACCTTCCGTGTTCTCCATAGTAAACATAAAAATCATACTCTAGAATTACATTATATTAATACGTTAGAATTTTATATTATTGTACCAAATATATTATTCTTTGCTTTGGATCAGTCATATGATTAAGTTTTATTGATAAAACCCTTACAGGAGGATTATTATCCTGCCTGTGAAACAGCAATTCAAATATATGACCCTCTTATTTTCTTAATCATATATAATATTTTACATTAGTCTTATATCCAGCAGGACATATACCTTTCTATTAGAATATCTGGATATATAACTGTTACCTGAAATACGCGGACAGTTATGCCTGAAAGTTATGTCTGATAGTGGTGCCTTGAAGGAACCGGGACAATAGGGTATTTTAAGATCAGAATGCCCTTAAGGTCCCCGGAAAAATGAGGCTTCTTCGGAAAAACATCCAAATTGCTTTATAGGGTTAATTTTATTAGCTCTTCAAGTCACTAATAGTTATAGAAAAGCATTCGAGTTGATAACAAAGTGCGACCAGTCTCCCAGAGAGTGAATACAAAAAAGACTCATGAAAATAACGTTGAGGGTGGGAAATCCACCGCCGAACTTCTTATCCTGAAGCCGGAAGGGTATCCACTGAGCGGCATGATGGAGGAGTACCCTGTAATTGAAAACAGGGACGTTTTTGAATTCTACGCCCGGGAACAGTGGAACGGGTACATTGCCCGCAAGGGAGATTACCTCTTTGACAGGAGGATGTTTCCGGACTTTGCCTACCGCATCATCGATGTGGAACCTGCCGAATCAGTAATAGGGACATCGACCTCGATAATTGTAACCGAGGAAGAAAGCAACCTCCTCTCTTCGGGTGAGATCAAGAGAAACATAAACTTCGAAGACGTGGTCGGACAGGAACTTGCCAAGCAAAAGTGCAGGCTTATAGAACGCTTCTTAGAAGAGCCCGAACGTTTCGGGAAATGGGCACCGAGAAATGTCCTCTTCTTCGGGCCCTCGGGAACCGGCAAGACCATGCTTGCAAAAGCCCTTGCAAACAAGACCGACGTACCGATTATCCCTGTTAAGGCTACCCAGCTGATAGGGGAATACGTAGGAGACGGGGCCCGCCAGATCCACCAGCTCTACGACCGGGCAGAAGAAGTGGCTCCCTGCATAATTTTCATTGATGAACTGGACGCCATAGCCCTGGACAGAAGGTTCCAGGAACTGAGGGGAGACGTAAGCGAAATCGTAAACGCCCTCCTGACCGAGATGGACGGGATCGTGGAACGCGAAGGGGTCTGCACAATAGGCTCCACAAACAGGATCCACACCCTGGACTCTGCTGTTCGGAGCAGGTTTGAAGAAGAGATCGAATTTGTCCTTCCGGGAGAAGAAGAAGCCCTCAGGATCTTCGAATCCAACATAAAAACCTTCCCGCTGCCTGTAAAGGACTGTGATTTCAAAGCCCTGGCAAAGAAAGTAAAAGGGCTTTCTGGCAGGGACCTCGTGGAAAAAATCCTGAAAACCGCCCTGCACCAGGTGATTATCGAAGACCGGGAAGTTGTCACGGGAGAGGATTTCGAAAAAGCCCTCGCAAGACTCGGCAAGAAAGATCCGGTCCTTGATCCTTCAAGGATGTATGTGTGAACTGCAAAGAGGAGACGCGCAACTTTTATGCGCGAGCCTTTTCTTTGCATTTTTCCTGATTTTTTGATATTTTCCTGTCTTTTCCTGATTATTTGCTCTTTTTTCTGCCCTTTTGTACTTTTCTACCTTTTTTTCTTTTCTCTGCCTTTTTGCTTTTCTTCCAGCCGGTCTTTTAACCTACTCTTCTCACTTATCTTCTTCCATCCCTCAACCCGGTTCTTTCCGCACAGTTTACATTTAAATATTTTAGTAACTTAAAGTGCCGCAACCCGGGAACAGAATTTTCCTGAGGTTCTGGGAATAGTTTTATCTATAAAAATCATTATTCTCTATCAGGAGTGAGATTTGAATAAGGTCTCAACCGAAATGTAAAAAGAGCTTTTGAAGGGATCTGCATGAATGAAATACGTGAAATCGACCGGTTTGAATGTGTGGTTGTAAATGTTATCAAGAACCTGATCTGGAAAGGTATCACAGTCGAAGAGAAAGATACAGGAGGCCGGGTGTATTTCGGAAGGGTTAACGGCGAACTCGAAATCAAGGAAGGAGATGCCCTCTACCTTGGAGTCAGGCCGACCTATGATATTGAAGACAAGACGATGAAAGTAACCCTCTACGATGCCGCAGACAACAAACTGGACTGGACCCTGGTCTGAACCTTAAAAGCCTGAATCTCATAAAAAAACTTAATTTATTATCCGGCTTAATTTATTATTTATACTAACCTTTTCTTGCAGATCGATTTTGGGTCGAGGCCCCTTATCGGATCCTTTTTTTCAGTCCGTTTTGTTCTCGGTCTTTTTGAGTTATTTTTTCCAGTCTTTTTTGAGTTATTTTATTCAGTCTTTTTTAAGCCCCGCTTTCAACCCGTTCACTAAGAGGATATTTTAAAAGACTTACATTAAAATATTTGCCTTAAAAAGCCTGCTTTTCGGACGTTCATTTCCGGAAATTCATTCCCAAACATTCTTTCCTAGAAATTCACTCCGGCCTGTGGGGGATTTCAAGCTCCATAAGGTCTTCTGCAACAATAACATTTTCAAATATCTTTTTTGAATCGTTCATTATAGGGGCCGCATCTTCGGAGTAGCGAGAACTTATGTGGGTCAGGACCAGCTGCCGCACCCCGGCCTCTTTTGCGAGGGCTGCAGCTTCCCCGGCTGTGGAGTGCCTGGACTCATCCGCCCAGTCCGCCATCTCGTCGGCAAAGCTGCCATCATGGACAAGCAGGTCGGCATCCTTGCTGGCTTCGAGCACGGCTTTGCAGGGCCTGGTATCTCCCGTGTAGACAATGGTCCGGCCTGGCCTCGGGGCGCCCATAACGTCTTCAGGCTTAACTGCTCGGCCTTCTACTTCGACAGAGTTTCCTTTTTGCAGCTTTGCAAAGAGAGGGCCGGGGGGCACCCCAAGTTCGACTGCTCGCTCCCGGTTGAAACGCCCGGGCCGGGGATTTTCCACAAGGGCATAGCCCAGGCTCGGAACGCTGTGTTCGGTTTTGAAGGCACGGACCACATATTCCTCTTCTTTTAGAATATCTCCGGGTTTCAGGTCCACGCCCCGGATTTCATACTTCAGGTTAAAGTAGCCAAGTGCCTTGAAAAGCTCCGTGAATTCCCGGGTCCCCACCGGGCCGTAGATCATAAGCGGCTCTTTTCTGCCCATAAAAGACATTGTCTGGATAAGCCCCGGAATTCCAAGGAAGTGGTCCGCGTGGAAATGGCTGATAAAAATCGAGGACAAGCTCATCATCCCTGTCTTTGCCCGCATCATCTGCTGCTGGGTGCCTTCCCCACAGTCGAACAGGAGGAGTTCCCCTTTTCGGTTGACCATCACTGCGGAAGGGTTCCTGTTGCGAGTCGGGAGAGAGCCTCCCGTACCGAGAAAAGTTATGCGAAGCATGGTGAACTCACTAATTACTTTCAGGTGTATTTATTAATTACCACTGGCTTTATGAACATTTTTTTCAGAGTTTATCCGGATTTCCACAGTTTTCAAGAACGTGTTTTCAAGGTTCAATCTGCCGGGAAATTTATATAAGTGTCGATATATATAAATTGTTTGATAATACGACACAAAGACGGCATACTATTTATTATAAAAGCTCTTTAAACCCTACAGACTTTAAAGAACCAAAAAGAAAGATAAAGGAATCAGCATCACATGTCAGGAAATTACGGAAAAGTATACCTTGTGGGTTCCGGACCCGGAGACCCCGAACTCCTCACCCTGAAAGCCCGCAGGCTGATTGACAGCGCGGAAGTCATCGTCTATGACCAGCTCCCTGGAAAAGCGATCCTTAACTCCATGCCTGAAAGTGCGGAAAAAATCGATGTCGGAAAATATGCAGGCAACCACACAATGACCCAGCCCGAAATCAATGAGGTTCTTGTGCAAAAAGCAAAGGAAGGCAAAATGGTTGTCCGGCTGAAAGGAGGAGACCCCTACGTATTCGGGCGGGGAGGCGAAGAAGCCGAGGTGCTTGTAGCAGAAGGCATCGAATTTGAAATCGTACCTGGAATTACTTCTGCAATCGCAGTGCCTGCTTACGCGGGAATTCCCGTAACCCACAGGGAAAGCACTTCCATGGTCACCTTCATAACCGGGCACGAAGACCCCACAAAGCAGGAAAGCGGGCTTGACTGGGCGACCCTGGCAAAGTTTGAGGGGACCCTTGTTATTTTTATGGGTGTGAAGATGCTCAGGCGGAATACCCGGGAGCTCATGAAATACGGCAAGGACCCGAAAACCCCTGTTGCGGTCATAGAGAGAGGGACCCGGCCTGACCAGCGGGTTACAGTGGGCACCCTTGAAAGCATCGCTGACCTTGCAGAAGAGAGAAAAGTAAAAGCTCCTGCTATCACGGTTATAGGGGAAGTGGTCCACCTGCACGAGGTCCTCGGAGAACAGCTTACCGGAGCGGATTTTTAAACCGGAATTAAAGGGGAATAAGGGTATGACAAAAACAAACGAGGCAAAAATGCCGGTCCTTGCAATCATGAGGCCGGAAAGTTACAGGGAAAAGTCCGAAGCCCTTGCCAGGGCTTACGGCTTTGAGCCCTTCTATGCCCCCATGATAAGGCTTGAGGGCCTGAAGGACGAAGGCTTCGAGCCATTTGTGCAGAGGGTCATAGAAGGCGTTTCGGACTATGTGATATTCACCAGCGCAAACGGGATCACTTTCACCCTGAACAAGCTTTCAGAAAGCGAAAAGGAAAGCTTTGTCGAGGCCCTGAAAAAGACAAGGGTAATTGCTATCGGCCCTAACACGGAAAAAGAGCTTGTAAAAATAGGGATTGAAAAACCCTTCCTGCCCGGGGACTACAGTTCCGAAGGAATTGTAAGAGACCTCTGCCCGGAAGTTAAGGGGAAAACCGTGGACCTTGCAAGGAGCGAATTCGGGGCAAAACTGCTCATCGAGGGCCTGAAAGAGTGCGGAGCTACGGTTTACGAAACTCATGTCTACACCCTCACCATCCCCGAAGGAAAAACCCAGAAAGAGCTTATAGAACGCTCCCTCGCAGGGGAAATCGCAGCTTTTGCCTTTACGAGCTCGATGATGATAAGGGGCTTCATGAAGCATGCGGAACTGGCCGGGGCAGAAGAAGAGATAAAAGAGGTCCTGAGAAAGGCCCTTGTAGGCGCCATAGGGACCCCTACGGCAAAAACCCTGGAAAACTATGGAGTCAGTGCAGACGCGGTCCCCGAAGAGTTCACTTTCGAAGCCCTGCTTGCAGTCCTGAAAAGCAAGCTATGAAAAGCAAGCTATGAAAAGCAAGCTATGAAAAGCGAGCTAGAAAAGCAAGCTATGAAAAGCAAGCTATGAAAAGCTGGCCCTGATAAAAATCCGGGTTGGGGTTAAAAAGTCCACATCATAAAAACCGGTTAAAAAAAGAACATTTTAAATTTCAGAAAACAACGTTATTCTGACTGATCAACATGATAGGCATTTCAAAACTCTACTGCGGAACCGTGGAACCTTCCGACGCCCTCCGCTACGGCAGGGATTCGAAGAGGCTTCCCTCTCACCTGCTGCAGTTTTCAAAAGACAAGAAACCGGTCGTGGTCTGGAACATGACCCGCCGTTGCAACCTGAAATGCGTCCACTGTTATGCCCAGGCAAAGGACATGGAGTTCAAGGATGAACTTTCGACCGAGGAAGGAAAAGCCCTGATCGACGACCTTGCAGCCTTTGGCTCTCCCGTGATGCTCTTTTCCGGGGGCGAACCCACGATGCGAAAAGACCTTCCCGAACTTGCAGCCTACGCCAGGGAAAAAGGCATGAGGGCCGTAATCTCAACAAACGGGACCCTCATCGATAAGGAGCTGGCAAAAAAGTTAAAGGACGTGGGCCTCTCCTATGTGGGCGTTTCCCTGGACGGGATAAGGGAAACTAACGACAAATTCAGGGGCATGCAGGGAGCCTTCGATGCCGCCCTCCGGGGCCTGCGCAACTGCCAGGAGGAAGGCATAAAAGTCGGGCTCCGCTTCACCATTAATAAGCAGAACGTAATGGACATCCCCGCGATCTTCGACCTTATGGAAGCAGAAAATATCCCCAGGGTCTGCTTCTACCACCTGGTCTATGCAGGCAGGGGTTCGACGATGGTAGACGAGGACCTCTCCCCTGAAGAGTCCAGGAAAGCCGTTGACCTCATAATGGACCGGACAAAGGCCCTGCACGAGAAAGGCTTCCCCGCGGAAGTCCTGACCGTGGACAACCACTGTGACGGCCCGTACATCTATCTGAAGCTCCTTAAAGAAAACCCGGAAAGGGCAGCCGAAGTTTTCGAACTCCTTTCCATGAACCAGGGTAACTCCTCGGGGATCGGGATCGGCTGCGTATCCTGGGACGGCTCCGTGCACGCCGACCAGTTCTGGAGACATTATTCTTTCGGGAACGTGCGTGAGAGGCCCTTCAGTGAGATCTGGACCGACCTTTCCGACGAGATTATGGCCGGGCTCAAAAACCGGAAGCCCTTTATCCAGGCTAACGCTGACCGCTGTGCAAAGTGCAAATGGTTCGACGTCTGCAACGGGAACTTCCGGGTAAGAGCCGAAGCCGTTTATGGGAATGTCTGGGCAGACGACCCTGCCTGCTACCTTACAAAAGAAGAAATAGGATACGACGAGGCCTGAAAAGGGCTTCATTAAAAAAGGGACAGAAGAAAGAAATTATTCTTTCCTATGTCTCCCACCAAAGATGTAGAATAGTCCCAGAATCGCGCATACTGGCATTGCAACGGTCGGGAATTCAGGGATTTCCGTTTCAAAGGATACGGGTATGAGTTCAATCACATCGTTTCCGCAACCGATGCTTACGTGGATGTTGCTGGCCTGTCCAGCTGATGGATTACCAAGTGCACTTTTTGGAATTTTTGCTTCGATAACGTAGTTGGGCACAGTAAGTACACCATTTGGATTGTACGCGTCTGAACCGTAGTCCACTGTTTCATCAGTATTTGAATTTACGTATACAAGTTCGGCCGTACCTGCAAATGTACCGGTATTTGTGTCAAACTCAGAAGGTGCATTAACAATGAAACCGTCTGTTGCTTGTGGTAATGACCAGTCTGGTTCGTATCGTACCATGCCCCTGTCACTATCGTGAGTTTTGATGCCGTATTCATATCCGTATTCACCGGTGTTTTCGTCGGCGTCAAGGTCTATGGCGATGTCTCCTGTATCAACGAACCGGTCGTATCTGTCGGTGTAGCCAGTTGGAGGCATAGAGGTTACAATGGCGATGTACACATATTGGGCATCGTCATCAAAGTACAGGGCTTCGATATCGTAGTATTCCCCACCCACAGGTTGCAGGTAGTGGTAGTCGCGAAGTTGTGCCCACCAGTCACTGCTGGAAAGAGTTGGCTCTTTATAAGCAACATATGTGTTTCCACTTTTTTTGATGTGAATGCCGGTGTCAGAGTATCCTGTCCAGTCTGGATATGCTTTATCTGAGGTGTAAGTAGGATCTATGTTGTCTTCGATTATCCAGTCAACGGTGTTTTTTGCTGGTATCCATGCGCCGGGGTTTCCGTCCAGGCCAGACCGGAGGTCCACCCCCCAGTCATCAAGCTTACCATCAATTTCATATGCCATTGCCGGCAACGATAACAGCGTAAGCACTAAAAAGACAATAAATACTATAGTTATAACTTTCAAATATTTCACTGCGCACCACCTTCGAGAACCTTAAGTCCTTATCAGACTTCAGGTGATAACTGTATACTTCAATGGAATTTTTAATGTAATTACTATATAAATTCCTACACTTATATGGTGGAAAATTATAATTATAATGTATCTCATACTCACACTTGACTTCCAAAGATATCTAAAAGCCACAATTTTGTCATAATTTTTCGCCATCAAATGCCTCCTTCAATTTTTTGAATCCTTGACACCCTAAATTTAAACTCAATTTTTACGTAGTTTGAGATCGAAAAATATCGAAAAGTATGTATATAGTTAGTCTCTTCAGTCGGAATAACTTATATCAAAGCTGAAGGAAGTAGATAGTAAAACTTGTTTGTATATCTCAAGGAGAAAGCCGGTTGATGGAAAGATTTCGAGCGTATCAGGCAGATACACCCCGAAACCGATGAAAAAAAATCATGGAATTAAAAAAACAGGCCGCAAAATCGCCCAATCCAACTAAAATCCCTTCAGCGTGGAAAAACTGCAGCCATGTTCTCCATAAAAGAAGGTTCAAATTTTATTGAAACTGTAAACAGACACACCAAAAAAAAGGAAATCTAAAGATCAACAACATAACCTGAGAATCTTCTTTCCCAGATTCTCTTATTACTTCTTTTCAGGCAGGCGCCGCCAGGCAAGCTGGTGGAGGACTCCGACATCAATTTGATTGAAAAACGGTTTTCAGTGATTCGCCTTACAGGGGGTACCGGGAGGAGAGGGGATATAACTACAATTCTGATGTTGGGGAGCCCACATTTGAAAGATGATTCAGGACTCGATAAATAATTCCTTCCTGAGAAGCCCGGCAAGTCTGCGATATTTCGCCATAAAAGGGTTTGTGAAGGGGAACTCCGGTATCAATTATGCTCACTCAGGTGGGCTGGAAACATACCATTCTGGCATGTATGTTTCAAAGCCATCATACCATTTCAGAACATTTTCGGCTTGTCTGAGCGCGGTGCACACTTCTTCCTGCCCGAATTGAATTGACCAGGGAACTGATGAAAGCTGGGTACTTGCAATATATAAAGCCATTAATCTGAAAAATAAAGCAGGTACATCATGACCAAAATATCCGTTTATGCGTCCTGAGGCAAATGGGGCACTTATATCCGCACACCAGGTAATGCGGTTGAATTCCTCCCACGGATCGCCATAATCAAGCCTGTCAAAATCAATTATCCCCAGTTCCCCGGGCTTTGTAACAATCATATTTCCGACATGGTAGTCACCATGTTGAAAACACTGGGGGCGATTTTCCAGCAGGTATCGATTTTGTTCGATGTATTCGATTATTTTATCTGCTCCCCTGAGATGAATTCCACAGGCTTTATAATAAGTAATATTTCTGTTTATTTTGCGATTGAAACGCTCCGACCATGGCATCTGATTTTTTACCGCGGGAATTTGATGCATGATTCTCAATGCTTCTCCCGCTTTAACACCGAGCTGGTATTGCTCTTTGTTGCTTAGCTTTGGAAAAACGGTTCTTGCATCCTCTCCTTTAATCCAGGTCAGTAAAAAATACACGGATTGACCGTTATTACAAATTCCAAAATCAATCGGGTGCGGGATTAAAATGTCAATTTTATCAAGTTGTTTTATTGCTTCAAAATCCCGTTTCTTATTCTCATATTGCTTTATGTCCGATATTCTGAGTAACAATTCTCTATCGTCTGTTGTCCGGATATAATATTTCTTATCATCCGACCAACCCTTATTAATCGCCTCAATTCTTTTCCATTTACAGGAATCAGGTATTTCATTACAGATTTCAAGCACGCTAACTCCTCTATGAAAATCGAACATCTCTTGTTTATATTTTCTCCTTTTTCGGATGTCCTTCACTTCCTGAGTTAAATCTCTGAAAAATTTCTTATCTGAATAAGGCTTTATCGGAGTCGGAATATCTTTTTAGCAAGATAAAAGCAGGGGAGAGCAGGGAGATCATGAAAAGAATCCTACTAATTACAACCTTAATACTCATTTTCAGTTTCATCGCATTCTCAGGCTGTATTTCCGAAGATGAAGGCCCCGGAGTCTACAACAATGAAACTGAGAGCCTGCTTTACCGGGGGGAACCGCTCACCCCGATATCGGAACAGCGCAACAACGCCATTAAGGGGACCCAGTATATCGACCGGGAGAGTTACCGTCTGCAGGTCGACGGTCTTGTGGAAAAACCCGGGGAGTTCAGCTATGAAGAAATAAAGGCCCTCCCCAGGACTTCGAAAGTCGTGGACCTGGACTGCGTGGAAGGCTGGGGTTTTACCGCAAAATGGACCGGGGTACGTACAGCCGATCTCTTTGAAGAAGTGGGGATAAAGGAAAATGCCACAACGGCCATATTTTACAGCGCCGACGGCTATTCTACCGGCCTGGACCTGGACTACCTGCTTGAAAACGACATCATCCTGGCCTACGGGATAAATGACGTGACCCTTCCCCCTGAGAGGGGTTTTCCCCTGCAACTGGTAGCCGAGGGCAAATACGGGTACAAATGGGCAAAGTGGATAGTAAGGATCGAACTAACCGATTCTCCTTACAGGGGATACTGGGAAGAGAGAGGATATAACAACAACGCTGACGTAGGGGGGCCAGCCTTCGAGAGAAGGGGATGAGGTCAGGGAGGTATCCCCGGATTCAGTAGCCTGAGAAAGTCCTTTGTAACCTCACTGCCAGGTTCCATTGATAGAATACACTACTGGAATACACAACTGGAATACACAACTGGAATACACTACTGGAATACCCGGTTAGGCTCCACTGATAAGCATTGCTGCCAGGAGTGGAAATTCCGACGGACGAAAAACCAACAACAATATAAAGTATCCAAACTATAATGTATTGTCAAAAAGTTACTTATAAAATGGTTAATATTTTTTATGAGTTTGCTGCAAATGTATAATGTGAGATGAAGTATATTGCAGCGCCGCTGGACCTGCTTAATTTAGCAACAAATATCTTTGCGGGGAATGTTCCGGAAGGAACGGGGGAAATAAAAGTTGGCTCAGTATTACGTCAGTACACTAAACCCGGGAGACCCTTTTAGAGACTGGCTTATTGAAGAGGTGGTAGGGCACCGGATAGGAAACAGGCACTGTTGCGTCGAAGTATTCAAATACGATTCATCCCACACAGTCTGTAGGTATCAGTTCAAGGGAGAACATTTCAGTGTGATGGCAAAATTTTTTGCCGAACCCACAGGCAGGCTGAAAGATTACAACCCTTGCAGAGGCATGCTAAACGAGTACCATAACCTGAAAAAAGCTGCGGATGTAATAGACGTTGCAAGACCTCTCGCATATAATGAGGAATTCAACTGCGCACTGATAACCGAGCACATCCCCGGAAAATCACTTCGCTGGTATTTCAAGCACGAAAAAGACCTTTATGAAAGGCTTTCGGCCGTGGCCCACATGCTCCGAAAACTGCATGACAATACCCTTTCCTCCTATAACAAAGAAAATGAATTTAGAAATTACCATGACGTCCTCGGGCATCTGGACCTTGACCGTGACACACGAGAAAACTTCAATAAACTGCTTGGGGAATGGTGGTACAGTTCCTGGCTCGACCGGGAACACGGCTGCATGGTCCACAGAGACGTAACTCCATCCAATTACATCTTTTGCAAGGGCAAACCCTATGCCCTGGATTTTGAAAGCTCCTGGTACCAGGCACATCCGGTGAGGGACCTGGGGGTCCTCACTGCGGAACTTAAAAACTATTTTGAGCTGCATAAAGGAGGAGGCTGGAAAGCCGAACCCTATATAGGGCATTTTCTCTGGGAATACAGCCTGGGAGGGGAAGATTTTGCCCGGATTACTAAAGTTTTGCCCTTCTACATGAGCATCGGATTGCTTCGTTCGGCAAGACTTCACCACGGGGAGTACCGGAATTACCTGATCAAAGAAGCGATGGCATGTTTGAGGGCCATCAGGTAAAAAGCGGAAATGGGGGAAGAAAACATTCCAGAAAACTATGAACCGAACACATGGAAAGGAGAGGTAACATTCCTGAGCCATCCTGCCGAAGAGGCGGGAGAAGGAGAAGAAGTGTTTGAAAGCTGCCAGGTCAAAGGGGTCATCTTTGACTGCTACCAGACCCTTATAGACATTGAGACCGACGAACACAGCATCGAAACTTATGAGGCCGTGGGCAGGTGGCTTGCGTACCAGGGGGTAAGAATCGAACCCGAAAAACTCAAAGACAGCTATATGCTCAAAGTAAGGGAAAGAATGGACGAGTCCCAGGAGATATACCCGGAAGTCAGGGTAGAAGAGATCTTTGCCGATATCTGCAGGGAAAACTCAGTCTGGAAGATTAATGAAAAGCTCCTGGGAATGGACACGGCAAGGGTTTTTCGGGCAGCTTCAATCCGGAAACTCAGGCCCTTTCCCCAGAGCATAAAGCTAATAGAACACTGCATAAATATCCCCAAATGCGTTATCTCCAACGGGCAGCGGGTCTTTTCCGAACTGGAGCTGCGCTTCCTCGGGCTCTACAACTATTTCGATTTCGTAATTTTCTCCTCGGACGTCGGGTACAAAAAACCGGACCTCAGGCTTTTCATGACCGCCCTGAAAAGAATGGGGCTTGAGCTGGAACCTAAATGCGTGATGTCTATAGGGGACTCCTACGAAAATGAGATCCTCCCGGCAAAAAAACTGGGGATGCGTTCCATGCACATAGAGGAAGCCTGGGACTTTTACGGACTGAGGGACTGAGTTAAGTCCTGTTTGAATTTAAGTCCTCTTATCTTCTTTTTCTTGTTTCTCAACTTATTTTTCATTATGTGTAGCTTTGGATAAAACGCCTGTACTGCTTTGATGCTTACTCTGCTTTTTGTTTCTGATATTTCATAGAAATTCATTTTAAATTTTTTTATTATAATTCCGAAATCTTTTTAAAATGGTTTGATATTTTCAGGTTCTGAACCCCATATACTATAACGGTATGTCTCCCCCCGAACCCGGCATGAAGATAACGTTTTATGTTTAACTCCATCTGCCGCCCTTACGGCTCAGCCCCGGCGTCTCCCGAGACCTCCCATTTCAGAACCCTGCAGCCCTCTCAGGGGAAAAATAGTCCCCTGAAGTTATGAGTGAAAATAATGCCATATAGAAATGAACTATATATTACTATGGATATACTATATAGATATGTACATAAAATATATATAATAACGATCTAATCCTATATTAGAAGAGAATAGTATAGAGGAATTCAATCCTAAATACCCTTATGGGAAAATCATGGAGGGTTGCATATGCTCCAAAACGGAAAGATAAAAGGCTTAGTCTTTGACTGTTACAAAACCCTTATTGATATTAAGACCGACGAAAAAAGCCGGGAAACGAATGAGCGGGTCAGCCAGTGGCTGCTCTACCAGGGTGTTAGGATCGACCCTGCCAGGCTCAGGGAAGAATACAAGTGGAAGGTCGTAGGCAGGCTGGAAAGCTCCGGCCAGCAGCACCCCGACATCCGTATAGAAGAGATCTTTGCCGAGATCTGTGCCGAAAATGCCTTTCGAGAAATCGACCCCTCAGGACTGGGCATCGAAGCCGCAAAAATGTTCCGGATTGCCTCCTTAAGGAGGCTGGAAGCCTACCCACAGAGCCTGCGCCTGCTTGAAAAATACAGGGACATACCCAAGTGCATCGTCTCAAACGCCCAGAGGGTCTTTACCGAACAGGAACTGCGTTTCTTAGGCTTATATGACCGCTTCAACTTCGTGATAATGTCTTCGGACCACGGGATCAAGAAACCGGATACACGGCTCTTCAGGATGGCACTTGACCGCATGGGGCTTGAGCCCTGGGAAGTGCTTTCCATCGGAGACACCCCGGAAAACGACATATTCCCGCCCCGGAGCCTGGGGATGGACGCGATGCACATCCACGAAGCCTGGAGATATGCCTGAAAGAAGAAAATAAACTTAAGGCACAGCGTAGTTCGTCCATTGTTATATGATTGGTGTTTTGAAACCCTTAAATGTTAGAAGGTCTCGTAGTGTCCACTTTGAATCGGTTATCCCTGATTCTCTTGCAGGTGTATTTCTACATTTAACGCCTCTTTCATCTTTGTACTTCAATCCACCATGCTCTCTACAGAAGTTAAAGTGGGCACAGTAGAGCTTCATTTGATTTACTAACCATTTTGTCACTTTAGAAAATCCTATTGTTTTTCTTGAAACTCTATTGTTGTCCTGCCTGAAGGTCAGGTTTTGTCTTTCAATTAAGTTTGTTGAGATCTCACTTTGTTCGATGTTTTCTCCAAATATGACCTTTTTCGTAACCTTCTGGAGCTTCCCCCCTTTCTCTTTTTGACTACCTGTGCGTATTTCAAATCATCAGGGGGAACAATCTTTGGGTTCTTTGGTCTACCTCTTTTCCCTGTTTTTGGATACTCGATCCGTTCCCCATATTGATTCAAAAGAGCTGCTCTGTAAAAATCCAGTCCATCTGTGACGTAAACAGGTATATTTTCGGAAAGACGATCAGCTGTTAACTTCACTAATTCATCCGCAACGTACTGTTTTCTTGGACCTATGATAAAATCAATTATTAACCTGGATCTCATCTTTGCGAAGATTCTATCGTCCCTGCTTCGATCTGCCTTTCTACTTGCGTGATGTCAAACCACACCCTTACGGGAGCGTCCTTGCCCTTATCGTTCAGGTCAATTTCCACGGGCTGAATTAGAGCATCCCCTATAGCTTCCCAGTCTCCCCTCCGGACATCGGTGATTTCCCATGGTCCGGACTCAGGGTTCTCAATCCTGTCGCGAACGAGCTGCTTAACCAGATGCTTCTTTTCCATTTGGGAGAGTTCCTTCATCCCTTTGACTTCGTACTCGCGAATTTCTGGTTGACTCGTTTCAGGCTGGTTTACTTTGTGTTGACTCACTTTATGTTGATCCGCTTCAGGCTGGTTTACCTTATGTTGACTCACTTTATGTTGATTCGCCTTAGGTTGATTCAATTTAGCTTCCATCTTTTTGGCCTCCTTCTGTTAACAGATTGTCAAAGTAAGGTCAGAGTAAGGTTGTAACAAGTTCAGAGCAGCTCATAGTGAGTTCAGAGCAGCTCATAGTGAGTTCAAAGCGGGTTCAGAGCGGGTTCAGAGCGGGTTCAGAGCGGGTTCAGAGCAAGGGCCTGAAAGTCCTGGGGTCCAGGAAAATGGCTCTCTGGCAGTAGCTGCACATGGTCTCCAGATGCATCCCCTTGAGAAGGGCTTTTTCCACTTCTTCCTGGGGCGAGATGTACTGGGTCATTTCTTCCCCGCAGTAGGGGCATTTTATCTTCAGCCAGTCCAGCCGGGTGATTTCCCTTATGTTCTGGATCAGCTTTCCCAGGGCGTCTTCATAAGTATGCGGGGAAAAACTGATTGGCTGCAGGTGCCGGATCAGGACTGGCAGCTCAACCCCGCTCTCTACCAGCGGGATTACGAGCTGGTCGGTCCCCACGGCCAGCCCTATTTCCTGGTTCACCTCGGGAGATGCCGCCCCTTCCGGGGTGAGGATTGCAATTACGCAGTCCGACTGCCGGACCCCGAAGCGTATCCTCTCTGCCCTGGAAAGGGCCCAGGCTTTCCTGTACAGGGAAGAAAAGCTCTCAAGCTCTACAGCCCAGAGGGCCCGGGCCGTTTCCTGAGCCAGGAGCTCGTCCTGCTCACAGTGGGAGATGTAGACTCTGGTGATCATGGTTTTTGAACTCTCGCCGGGTTCGGTTGCAAGCTTCACTGGCGTGTGTCCGCCAGAAAAGCGGCATACGGCCTGCAGTTAATTTTTCTTCTTCTTGTCTCCCGGTTCTCCGGTAGGCTCAGGGTGCGGTACTGGCTCCGGAGACGGAACTGGTCCAGGTTCAGGTGATGGTATCGGTTCCGGCTGAAAAGATGGTTTTCTTTCATCCTTTTGCAAACAATTCCCCCCCTTATTTCATTAATAAATTATAAATTTCTTCTACATAAAAGTATACCCCGGTACATGCTTCCTCAGTAAGTGCCTCCTCAGTAAGTGCCTCCTCAGTACATGCCTCCTCAGTTCATGCTTCCTCAGTACATACCTCCTCAGTACATGTCTGGTTCAAATTAGATAATATAAAAAAGGACAAAAATTAAGAATTACGGAGTTTCCGTTTGACGTGGAGTTTCTCAGGGTGAGGGAATTATGCAGGGTTTTGGCCGGAAAATGTTATTGCCTGGTTTTGCTTTTACAAAAAAAATTAGTTGGCCGGTTAATCTGTGGCCAGCATCACATTCGTGGCCTTGATAACCGCATATACTTCGTGTCCCTCTTTCAAGTTCAGGTGTTCAGCCGAACTTTTCGTTATTATGGATACGATCTCTGCACCGCCGGGTAGTTCAACTATGATTTCCGAGTTAACCGCACCGTGGGTTATGCTTTTTACCTTTCCTTTCATGACGTTTCTTGCACTTATTTTCATTCTTTTCCCCCCGAATTCGGGTATTTATTGTTAATCAATGTGGTCATTCAAGCTGGTTATATATATATAGGAATCTGATTTCCTGAATTCAAATACTGAATCGAATCACCCCTAAATTGGGCCACCTCCGACAGGGTCAGGTCCTTAATTGGGTCACCTCCTTAATTGGGCCAACTGTGCAAACTTGTTTAAGTTTCTATAAGATATTATAATGCAGTTTCAATCATCATAAATAATCAATTCAAGTTTAATGTAGCAATTTAGTACCATAGTAAGAAAGGCGGTAAAATGATGGCAGAAGAAAACCATACACAACCTGAAATTTTTTCATTACATGAACGCCTGCGGTCTCTGAATACCTCAGACTTTTACGATCTGGTAAGCACCCTGCTGGTTAAAAAACCCGAATTACACCAGCTGGTTCTGGAATGGTTCAAAGAAAAACAGAGTTCAATGCCGGAAACCATAACATGTGACGATATAGTCTCCATAAATGATGGGCTATTGTTTGAATACTGGGAAGATGCCAGGGATATAATCTCAGAGTTTAACAGGCTTGGCGGTGGGCCTGAAGAAGATGAGGAAGAAGCATACGAGTACCTTGACCAGATTTTAAAACTTATTACGGAAGGAGAACTGTCAACTTCCTCAAAGCTTGAATTTTTAGACGAAGCCTTTGAGGAGTATAACGTCCACAATTCCGGTTTTGAAGATGGCCTGATGGAGATTTTTTTCGAGATTTGCAAGACAAAGGAAGAATGGGAATATCTTGTGAAAAAACTTGATGAACATCCTTCCAAGTGGCGGAAAGAAAGGATAATGAGAATCCAGAAAGAATACCTCCATGACGACGAAGCTTACCTGCAGGAGCGCATGCAAATCCTTAGTTATGGAATGGATTACTGGGACCTGGTTAAATTCTATTCTGAGAAGGGAAATCTGGAAAAAGCTCTGGAAACAGCAGAAGAAGGGATCTTAAAGGGGGAAGGCAGGCTTACTGAGTTGTTTGAATTTTTATGGGAGCACTTCTCCAAAAAAGGGGATACCGCTAACCTGGAGCGGCTTGTTCAGACAGCATTATCTCGCAGTACCGAAGAGAAGAATATGCTGGACAGGTTGTTCGAATATTATAGGTCGAAAGGAGACTACGAGAGTGCAAAAGCTGCTCTTTTAAAGTCATTTGAGTTTACCAGACAGAAATATTATGCCGAATACAATAGGCTGAAAGGATTCTTCAAAGGGCCTGATTGGAAATCCGTTGAGCCTGAAATCTTCGATAAGATCAAAGAAGAAGACTTCCACGATTATCTGCTGATATGCCTGGATAAGGGCATGAAAGATACAGTCCTCAAATCAATTCTAAACCCTCCCAAAAGCAGGTTCGGTTATTCAACTGAAGATAATTTCGATAAGTTTGCAGATGAACTGAACAAAGATTTCCCGGAAAAAATCCTCGAATATTACTGGCAAAAAGCCTATCGAAACATACCTAACGGGACCAGAAAGACCTACGGCATTGCAGCCAGGTACCTTGGAAAGGTCAAAGACATTTATCTTGACGTTTTAAATGATGAGGCAGGATGGACAAAACGTTTTTCCGACCTGAAATCCGAATTCAAGAAGCGGCCCGCTTTTCTTGAAGAAGTTAGTGATTTATAACATCTCTTCTTTTTTATTTTTTGTCGGTTTTGGGACGCTTGCATTCACTTTGCCAAAGCAACCTTAACTTTACTGCAAAAACAGATTCTTTGACCCCCTCTTTTCTCAACCCTTCCTCCCCTCGTCCCCGCCCTGTCGAATCGCTCAGTCCTTTTGACTATGGGATGGCAGGCTTTGTGAAAGTAGATGGGTTTCTGGCGGGGTTTCAAGCGATTGTTTGGTGAGTGTTTCCGATGTAACCGGAATGGTGTCTCCCGTGGTTCTTGTTCCGAACGAAGTGAGGCCCGCTCACTTTGACAAGGAAAATTAAAAAGCTGCATGAAGTTTATTAAAACTTCAGCATTTTTTATTCCTTTTCGGGAAAATCAATTAATTTCTTCTGTTTTGATGGGCTTCCCATTTTCCCATAGTTTACCTTTAATACGTCAATCGATCTCAGTAATGTTATTTCTGTATTTTTTTCTGTACTTAGCAAAATGTATTTAGAGCTGAATACATCTGCCAATCTCCCTTCTACTTCACCTCCTACCGATGTTCGGATTAAGATATATGGAAAGGTTCTATGATATTTGAAATTCAAATAACTCTTTACTCTTTGAATGTATGCTTTTTTACTTAAATATAAATTATACAATGAAAAAATAGGGATTGCTATTGAAAAAATGGATAGACAAGCATTAAATAATAAATAATTATGTACGATCTCATCTTTCAAAATGATGAATAGAAGTGGATATAAAAATAGAGAGTAAACTGCAATAGCTAAAGCATTAGCCAGAGAATAGTTTATAAAGTTATTATATTTTCTAAATAAGTTTTCTTCATTAATAGATTTTCCATAATTGTGTATCTTTTCTGAGGTGTACAGAAAAACAAGTGAAGACACACATGTAATTGTTGAGAAACAGAGGGAAAACAAACTTTCAAGTTCTTTGTCATGTTCATTAAAATAAGTATCTAACAAATCTATTGAGCTTAAATATTTAGCTAAAAAAAATGACAAAAATAAGATAGCCATCAAAAAAATTAGGCCTCCAAAGAATCCTGCATAAATATACATGAACCACCAAAAATTTTTGGCACCTAAATTTCTAAAATCCTTTTGACAATTCTTTACAGATCTATTTCTTTGAATTATTTCCTTCCAAATGTATTCCGTCTTGTTTGCCCATTTTTCATCAAATATTCTTTTCAGAACGTACACAAATACTGGAGAAATAACTCCAGTTACAACTATTTGAAATATTGGTAAAATTAAATTTTGAATAAACTCTTCAGGTGATTCGATTGGGTAATATGATAAGGTAGTATAATTCATTAGATCCATCAACAGTTTGAGTTTCTAAACTATTTAATGATTAACGTTTTTGTGTTTTGATTTTGATTACTCTATCACTATTTGATCTAAGTGGAACATATCTTAACAATGGAATTGAATCCCTACGATTTTTTGAGAGCAAAATAATAACAAAAATTTAGTTCCCTTTCCACTCTCTTCTTTTTATTCATTAACTTTAAGGGCAGGCCGCTCGACTTCGTCGAGCGTGGCCGGGCATGGAATCTGGCTGTTAAACGTTGTTTCGGTACAGTTCAAAGCACAAAACAGAATAAATCACCCCAAACCTAAGTTCAATCCATCCAAAAAATCCAGGGCCATTTTTCCCCACTCTTCCTTCCCCTTTCGCCGCGTAAACCGAAAGCTACCACTCGCCGGAAAAAATCCCAGCAAAAAGAAAGAAGGACAGTGTTTTTAGAAACCGCTAATTCACTCTAACTTAGAGCCCCCCTCCCTGCAGACTCCAATAAGTTTAAAAACAATGCCTATTATGGAAATGTGAATTCCAATTCTCACGAAAAAAGGTTTACAAAACCGGGGTCTGTCTTTTGCAAAAACCGGGTTTGTTTACTGTTGAATTTCCTATCCCTATAACTCCTGATGAGAGATGAAAATGGAACTTGATGAAGTCATAATCACACGGGCAATTTTTGAAGAGTACTCTAAAACTTTCCTTGAATACACGGACA
The DNA here is from genome assembly GCF_024372725.1 of Methanosarcina sp. KYL-1. Lineage (GTDB taxonomy): Archaea > Halobacteriota > Methanosarcinia > Methanosarcinales > Methanosarcinaceae > Methanosarcina. The sequence continues at coordinate 52,981 of NZ_VOUA01000008.1, read as the reverse complement.
TCGACGTGGCCCTTATCGGGGGAGGCCCTGCAAACCTTGTGGCTGCAAAGTACCTGGCTGAGGCCGGGGTAAAGGTCGCCCTATATGAGCAGAAGCTCTCCCTCGGGGGCGGCATGTGGGCCGGCGGGATGATGTTCCCCCGCATAGTTGTGCAGGAAGAGGCCTGCCGCATCCTGGACGATTTCGGGATCAGGTATAAGGAGTACCAGCCCGGGTATTACGTGGCAAACTCCGTGGAATCCGTGGGAAAGCTGATTGCGGGCGCCACTTCCGCAGGGGCCGAGGTCTTTAACCTTGTCAGTTTCGAAGATGTCATGATCCGGGAAGACGACAGGGTCACGGGCATCGTCATTAACTGGGGGCCTGTAACCACCCAGCGCCTCCACGTGGACCCCCTTATGATCCGCACAAAACTCGTGATCGACGGGACAGGGCACGACGCCGTGGTCTGCAACACGATCCTCCGGAAAATCCCCAACTCAAAGATCGGGGAACTCGGGATGCTCGGGGAAAAGCCCATGTGGTCCGAAATTGGCGAGCGCCTGGCTGTGGACGCCACCCAGGAGATCTACCCCGGCCTGATCGTTGCCGGCATGGCCGCAAATGCCGCAACTCGCGCCCCGCGTATGGGCCCGGTCTTCGGAGGCATGCTCCTTTCCGGGGAAAAGGCCGCAAAACTTGCCCTTGAAAAGCTCAAAACCCTCTGAAACCCTCCGGAACCCGGTCCAAACCCGGGTTTTTACCCCCCTTGAATGCCGGAAAGCAGGTAACTCCCTTTTCCAAAGAAGAGTTTCCTGTCTTTCACAGCAAAAACTTTATATAAAAAAAATCCTTCTATAGGTTGCTTCAAACCTGAAGCACCAGACCCTGTGGCCGGGGTAGGGTAGAGGTCCATCCTGTGGCCCTGTGGAGGCTACGACCCGAGTTCGATTCTCGGTCCCGGCCCCATTATTTTCTTTTCATTTCATGGTTTTTACGCTTACCATTTGTGTCCTTTTGCGGTTACTTCTGTGGATGGTTTGCCTTCTTCCGTATATGTTCTTTGTACATCCTGTTCTTCCTTATACGGTTTTACTATGTACATGGTTTCAGTATCCTTTTTATATCGTATCTTGCATCTACCCTTTTATCTGAACCATAATTATCTACTATCTTACCATTGTAACTGCTACCATTGCAACTGCTACCATTGTAACTGCTATCCGAATCCTTTTCCAGAAAGGGCAGTTTTTAAATGGTAACATTTAAGGGGCAATTAGAGGCTAAAATGAAAGCACTGATTATCGACGGCTACGTGGACGAACCCGCCTGCCTGGGGGTCCCTCCCTACATTTCCCCCTATCCGAGGTACATAGCAGGCGCGCTCCGGGAGCGGGGGCTTTCCGAAAAAGACATCCACTACCTGACCATTGACCGCCTGAGGGAAAACCCGCCGGGGGCCGGGGAACTGGTCAAAAAGGCAGACCTTCTAATCGTTATTGCAGGCATGACCGTGCCCGGGAAATATCTCAGGGCATCTCCCATCACCCCCGGGGAAATCGAGGCTCTTTTCAGGGTTTCGGGCGGCGTAAAAGTCATAGGCGGCCCTATAAGGCTCGGCTTTAGCTGTGAAGGCGGAAAAGCCGCAAAGGGCGCAGAAAGCGGGCTTTCCCTCGGGGATGCCGTGCTTGCCCGGATGGACATCGAGGCTTTTGTCTTTGACCTCTTTGAAGAGGGCAGGGGGAAGCAGCCCGGTAAGGGGATGCAGCCGGAAAGTAAATTGAAAGCCCCGGAAAACGTGGAGCACCGCTTCAGGACGACTGCCGAGATCGGGCGCTGGGGACAAAAAGGGGCATTCCTGGTCAGGCAGCACCCGGATTACCCTTACTGCATGTGCGAGCTTGAGACCTACAGGGGCTGCGGTCGGCCTGTCCACTGCTCCTTCTGTACCGAGCCCTTTTACGGGGCTTCGGACTACCGGCCCGTGGAGGACGTGGTCTCCGAGGTCTCCTGCCTCTATTCCCACGGAGCCCGGTATTTCAGGATTGGGAGGCAGCCTGATCTCCTGTCTTACCACGGGACCGATGCAGGCGGGCCTGTCCCGAAACCCGAACCTGAAGTTCTCGAAAGGCTCTACCGGGGAATTCGCAACGTCGCCCCGGACCTTTCCGTGCTCCACATGGACAATGCAAACCCGATCACCATTGCAGCCTACCCGGAAGAGTCCGAACAAATCCTCAGGACGATTATCAAATACCACACCTCCGGGGATGTAACGGCTTTCGGGATGGAAAGTGCTGACCCGAAGGTCATTTCCGCAAATAACCTCAAGGCTACTTCCGAAGAGGTTTTCGAGGCTATAAGGCTCGTAAACAGCCTTGGAGCCGTCCGCGGGGCAAACGGGCTCCCTGAAATCCTTCCCGGCCTGAACTTCGTGCATGGGCTTATGGGAGAGACAAAAAAGACCTTCCAGCTGAACTACGACTTCCTCTCCCTGGTGCTCGATTCCGGCCTCCTCCTCCGGAGGATCAACATCCGGCAGGTCATGGCTTTCCCCGGGACCCCGATGTACGGGAGGGATGAGGCTGCCCAAAAGCACAAGAAGCTCTTTTTGAATTACAAAGACCAGGTCCGGAAAAACATAGACCTCCCCATGCTGCGCCGGGTTGTGCCCGAAGGGACGGTGCTCAGGGACGTGATGTGCGAGGTGCACGAGAACGGGACCACCTTCGGAAGGCAGCTGGGCTCTTATCCCCTGCTGGTAGGGATCCCCTCCTCCCTCCCCCTCCGGACCTTCACGGACGTAACCGTGACCGGGCACGGCATGCGCTCGATCACCGGGATTCCTTACCCACTCAGGATTAATTCCGCATCTAATGCCCTTATCAGGGAACTCCCGGGGCTTGGCAGGAAAGCTGCGGATGCCGTGGCGGCAGGGGTCCCATATGCTGATAGGGAAGATTTTCTCAGGCGTGTGAGTGAAGGAGAAAAACTGCTCAGATATCTTGAATTCTGATCTTGAATTCTGATCTTGAATTCTGATCTTGAATTCTGATCTTGAATTCTGATCTTGAATTCTGATCTTGAATTCTGATCTTGAATAAAAAAGGAAGGGCTCATAGATTGCGTCTGCAAGCAGTGCGCAAGTAACAAGGGCACACTTGAGAGTGCTAAAACCTGGGGGCTTCCTATCTGCAAAGGGATGATGGGGCACCTTTCCGTTGCCAGGTATATGGAAGAAGGTTAGAAGAGGGTTAGAAGAGGGTTAGAAGAGGGTTAGAAGAAGGTTGAAGTGGGTTAGAAGAGGGTTAGAAGAGGGTTAGAAGAAGGGCATTAGGTCCTGGTATTTTGAAGTTGGGCTGCTTCCCGGGAGCCTTCTCGGATGGAACGGCCGTACGAAATAATTATTTTTTTGAATTCTCCTGTTATTGAATTCTCCTTCTCTTAATCAGGTCTTGTTTTGTATATTTTTACTTCATCCGTCTCAAAATTAGACCATCCCGTGTCTATAATAAATAATTGTTTCTAAAATAAACAATTATTTATTCTAGCGGGAATTATTTTAATTGGGGATTTTTGAAGGGGGAATTTTTTGAGCGAGAGCACGGAATATCTATACAGAGTAAAGATTGCGCTTCAGTTGAGTTTTATTGTCTGGATTGTGCTGTTTATTCTCATTTTTTATGTTACCTTTGAGGCAGGGCCCAGGATGTGGGGGACATTTTTACTTCTTTTTTCAGTAATCCTTTTCACGCCTTTTTTGCCGGACGGGAAAAAGTGCGAGGAGATCGAAATCCGGAATACGTATGAAGAGGACTGATCAAGACTTGTTAAATACGGCTGGTTGAACCCGGATGCTTGAATCCGGTTGCTTATACCCGGAATTATGACTCCGGATGATTTCGCATCTTCCGGTCCGGGCCAGGATCCGGTTCCGGCCGGAGTGCCGGGCAGATCTCAAAATTTCACTTTTTAATGGAAAATCTTCTTCACTGTTCCAGCCGTAAGGGTGTACAGCACCCCAAAGGTCCTTCAGGTCCTTCAGGTCCTTCAGATCATGCAGTCAAACTTCAAGCTCCTTCCAGGCTCCTGGTGCCTTATGTCATCATGAACCTGCGGATGGACCTGATGTCCCGGAGGTGTTTCCTTCTTGCCTGTTTTTCATTCTTCCCTATCCATACCTTCAGGTCTTTGCTACCCCCAGGATTTTTGCAAGTTCCAGCCCCTCGCTTCCAAGGTCCGTAAGCTGGCTTAAAACTTCAGAAGTTCCGATGTATTTTTCTGTTCTGATCCCCTGCTCTTCGATTTTTATGGTGATCTCACCATTTGTATAGCCCCTGTCGATGCATTCCCTTACCAGTTTTCCGTAGGTTCCGGCAATTAACTTGAGGGAGTCCATGACCCTGTTTTCTTCAACTGCATTTTCTCCTTCCAGGAGAATCCGTGTGAGTTTCCTGGATTTTACGGATTCCCTGAAAAAATCTTTGAGCTTTTTTACGACTGCATGTAGGGAGTCCATATTTATGGAAGCAGCCAGCTCCTCATCCCCCGTTATCTCATAGTCCCCGTACTGGATCAGGAAGGCCTTCTCATCAGCCGAGACTGTGAACCGGTGTTCGGCATCCTTATCTTCGAATACGGTCTTGAGGCTGTCCCCTTCGTATTCCGCAGACATTACGTGGAAGTCGGACACATCCAGTTTCTTTATTTTTTCTTCCTTACGAAGTATCCCGCTTTTTACCCAGACCGGCAGGACAAGTTCGTGCAGGTCTTCTACTTTTAGCATGTCCTGCGTGAAAATCAGGTCAAACTCGTACTTCATCCCGTCAAAGGAACTTGCCTGCTTACCTTTCAGCTTCTTCTCCTCAACGGAAGCCGAGTACGCATGTTTTGCCTCGTAAATTCCTGCTTCGAAAAAAGGGCTCAGGATCGAAAGCATCTTCGTTTCAAGCTGATGCAGCTCCATCCTGGCCGTTCCTGCCTTTGTTTCAAGCTCCTCAAAAGCTTCATCCTTTTTTGCGGAAGCTGTTGTTGAAATGGCTTCAAGGGTTTTCATTTTGATTTCAAGGATCTCTTCTGCATCTACCCCCAGCGTACGTTCCTCTATGTAATCGGTCATATCTTTCAGGTACTGGTCTATATCTTGGATTCTTTTCTCCAGGACCGCAGTCTCTTCCTTTTTCTCCTGTTTTATCTTGACCGCTGAATTCTCAAGAGGTATTACCTCCTTTGAAACTTTTAAGAAATCCTGCAGGTCCTGAATAAAATCCCTCTGGACCGGAAATTCGGTAGAATCCTGATAGGTGTATTTCACTTGAATCCCCCTACGTAAGAAATGCTCTTTACTCTAAATTAGAGTTAACTCCTTTTTAAGCTTGTTAACTTAAAAACTTTTAGATGATTGTGTGGAGCGAAAGAAATTCACAAAAAACCAAACTGCCAGAAGAAAGAAATTCACAAAAAACATGCCTGCAAAAAGCATGAAAAAAGTATGTGTAAGAAAGGTATACATCAGCCGGGATTCGAACCCGGGTTCGAGCGTTGGCAACGCCCGGTGATGACCGCTACACTACTGATGTCCGAAGCTGGCAGGGCGCCCTGCCGCATTTCTAAATATAGTATTTTCTCATTAATTAATTTGACCCCCGGAGAGATTTTGTATGCCTCAAGTCCTGAAAAACTGTACTATTATTTAATGCCAAATGATTAATTTTTTTATATGTAGCCAATGTTTTTTGTCTGTTTTTCCCCTTTATTATCATATTCTTTTCTGTTATCATATCTTTCTCGGGTTTCCAGACAGTCTTCTTGCGGGGTATGCTCTGCTGCAGGGCACCTGGACCTCTTTCCCGGGGTATTGTGTTTTATATCATCAAGCCTGTATAGACTGGCAGCCTCTGAGCCTGGCAGCTAAATATTTATGCCGGCTCCCTGACTTTACTATGAAATTTACGAGTGATGGGTTTTGAGCGAGCTTAACAAACTGACAAACCTTGCAAAAAATGCAGCAGATAAAATCCGGAAATACCGGTTTGTGCGCCTGATTTCCCACAATGATGCGGACGGGCTGACTTCGGCCGGGATCATGGCCCAGGCCCTGCTCCGGGCAGGCATCCCTTTCCAGCTTTCCATAGCTGCAAAGCTGGACGGAGGTGTCGTCGAAGAGGTAAACAGGAGCATTTCTCCGGGGGAGCTTGTCATCTTCTGCGATATGGGTAGCGGGCAGCCGGAACTTATCGGGAAGGTATCAGCCGATGTCGTTGTCCTTGACCACCACCAGCCTGTGGGAGAGTCCCCTGCAAAAGCTGTTGTAAACGCCCACATGGTGGGAATCGACGGGGCTACGGACATCTCGGCGTCGGGCACCTGCTACCTGGTAGCCCGGGAACTCGGGCCCGGCAACATCGACCTTGCAGGGCTTGCGATTGCAGGTGCCGTAGGGGACAGGCAGCTCTTTCAAACGGCCAACGCCCTGATCCTGGAAGAAGCCATAAAAGCCGGAGTAGTGTCCGTCAGAAAAGGGCTGAAAGTAGGGGACGGGGACCTTGCCGAGGTGCTCGCCTACAGCACCGAGCCTTTCTTAGACATCACCGCTTATCCTGAGAGAGTTAAAGAGTTCCTGGAAAAGCTGGAGCTTTCCGGAAAGATCGAAGACCTGTCCGATGAAGGGGTCTCAAAGCTGGTCAACGCCGTTGCCCTGAAACTGGCCAGGCAGGCAAGCCCGGAAGCTGTCGAAGCCGTCATCGGGGACATCTACCTCCTGGACCGGGAGCTTGTGCACAACGTCTACGATTTCATCTCTATCCTCAACACCTGCGGAAAACTGAAACTCTACGGGCTTGCCCTTGCCCTCTGCCTGAAAGACCCGGGAGTTGTGGATGAAGCCCTCGCCCTTACCAGGGAACACGAGAAAAACCTGGCCCTGGACATCAGGGAAAACGTGGAAAAAATCAGTAAAGGGGAAAACATCTGGTACATCAATACTGTTGATGCCCTCTCCACGGGGAGCCTTGCAAGCACTGTGGTCCGCTACCTCCACCCCGAACTTCCTTTCATCTGCTTAAACGAGTCCGAAGGCATCCTTAAAATTTCTTCCCGGGGCACCCGCGAACTCGTCTCAAAAGGCCTTGACCTTGCCTTTACCATGCGGGAAGCCGCAGGAGCTGTTGGCGGGAACGGAGGCGGGCACAGTGTTGCCTCCGGAGCCTCAATTCCCCTGGGAAATACCGTGGAGTTCCTGAGCATCGCAGACCAGATCATAGGTGAACAGCTCCGGAAAGACAGGAAAGGCAAAGGGAAAGGAAAATAAAGTACCTGATAAGGGAAAATGATGTGCCTGATAAGGGAAAATGAGTAGAGAATAATTTTAAGCTGGTATTATTTTAAGCTTGTATTGAAAAGGATAAGTTTGATATGGCAAAACGTGTGAGGGACATTTATGAAAATCACCGGTACAATTGAATTTCCGGACCCCGAATCAAGGGAGTCTGCCGCAAGGATCCTGCAAGCTCTTGCCCCGGATAACCTCAGGAGCATGGAAAGTGAAATCAGCGAGGACAGGGTTGCTGTTCGCTTTCAGTCTGAAAAAATCGGGTCCCTTCTTGCGACAGTTGACGATTTCCTTATGAATGTTAAAATCGGGGAAGGGGTCGGAGAAGCCCTGAAAAAGGAAAAATAAGCTGCAAAAATAAGTTTCCGGGAAGCAAAACTGTTTGCTCCCCGTTTTTACCTGATTTTTTCATTCCACATGAATTTTTCATTTCACAGGATTTTTGGTTCTACGGGAACCTGAGTTTTTTGTTTCACACGAGTTTGTGGTTCCACGGGAGTTTGAGGTTCCGCACAAGTTTTCCTTCCACCTGAATTTTTTTCTTTCTGGCTCACTCTCCAAGCCAGCTCCGGATAAGCCGGTCGAACCTATCATCTGTGGCGTTTGCCCCGGTATAAGGGAAGGTAAGCCCATTTAGCTGACAGTGGATGGCTTCCTGCAGTTCCTCAGTGCTTATGTTTTCTCCTTCATGGGACGTTGAATTGTCCCAGGGGTTCCAGTAGCTGACGGTCCAGTTCCAGGAATGCGGGACAGTTTCGGCTCCTGCCGCGGCATTTGCTGTGACGTTATAGGAACCGGGGTAAAGGCTGCCTTCCAGATATGAACTTGCAGTTATTCCTGTTCCTGATTCCTTTTTCATGCCGTTCAGGTACCAGCTTATCGTACAGGGGTGGCTTGTCGTGATGCTGAAGTTTTGCATTTCGTCTTCAAAGGTCAAAACGTCCCTCTCGGGTTCTGTAGAAAGGATTGAAAGGGATTCGACTGTTATATAAGAGTTCTTTGTTTCGGAATCAAATCCGTTACGGTTGTTCACTTTCAGCGAGACGTTGTAACTGCCGTGGAGCTCGTAAGTGTACACAGGGTTCCGGGTTGTGGAGTCAACTTCACCGTCTCCGTCCAGGTCCCATTCCAGGGAAAAGGCGTTTTCCGAGAGGTCCGTAAACTCAACTGTAAGGGGAGATACGCCGCTGGTTGCACTGGCCGAGAACTTAGCTTCAGGGAGCTCGTCGGTTGTTGTGAAGGCTTTTATGCAGAGGTTTGCTTCCGCAATCCTTGAGTTCAGGTCTTCCCAGCTGTTTCCGTCCGGGCTCATGTAACTTTCCCCGGGATTGGACTGCGCCCTGCTGCTGTAGTCCCTCAGGGGCTTTTCAATAGCAAGGGGGTTTTCTTCTGAGGGGTTGCTGAACTTTATAACAACTGAGAAATTCTCTCCGGGGCTGAGGGTTACCGGGGAATTCAGCACATGGGTATGGTAGCCAGGAAGGGGAGAAGTGCCGTTTTCCCGAACAGCATAAACACCTTCGGAATTAACGGGCCCGGAAAGTGGGTCCCTGTAGATGTATATTTCATACTCCGTATCCAGGTCGGTCGTATAGAACCCCACTGCCCTCAGGGTCTCGTTTCCTTCCGAGGAAAAGACATTGCCTCCCCAGGCGCCTGTACTTCCGTACCCCGTGTTGCCGACCCAGCCCAGGGGGTCATACTGGTAGATATAGTCATAGTTGTCCCGGGGCCCGGTTGTAAACACGGCATTTTCGTCGTAGCCGAGCTTCAAGTCATAATAGGATATGTAGAAATATCCTTCCTCACCCCAGTCTTCTCCCCAGCTGTTTTTCACGATAAAAGCCCCATCTCCCGGAGGAATCTGGGAAAATCTGTTCATGTCAAAGGAATCGTTCCATCCCACAAGGGTTATTGCATGGTTTGCACCTTGCGGGGATCTGCTTGTAGTATAGTAATAACTGTGGTTTTCTGCATTGTAATTAGCCAAAGCCCAGTAAAAAGCGGAGTATACTGCTCCGTATTCCATAATCGCCCTTTTGATGTATTCATTGTCCGGGGATTCGGTCCTGCCCGGTAAGAAGAGAATCTCCTGGGTATGTTTTTGCACGGGAAGCCCCTGGGGCGAATACGCCGATGCATCATTGTAGGGGTCATCGGACTCGTTTACGGGCCCTGTCCAGCGGGCAAGGTATGCCGCAGACATGAAGGCATTTCCGCCTTCGGCAGGAGTCATGTCAAAACCTTCGGGATAAGCCACACTAACAAGGTTTTTCATGTTGTTTTCGGAAAAGTCCCTGCTTTCCCCTGCTGTTCCCAGAAGGTAAGATTCAAGGGAAGCCGTGCTCGCAAAGGCCCAGCAGCTTCCCGTATTTCCCTGGTTCTTCACAGGTGTTACCAGGCCTTCCGAGCGGAGGTCGTAGACAGCGGGGAGTTCGGGTTCGAAAGCCCACAGCAACCTCTCATTTCTTTCACTTTCGGGTTTTGAAAGCCCGGAGAGGTCCACAGGGGAAGGGATGTACCCGAGCCCGGAGGCATACCCGTATTCGTCCTGGGTAGAAACAGGTTCCATGGACCTTAACTGCTGGTATTCCACAAATTCGGGGTTAAGAGGTGTAACTGCAAATTCATGTACCTGAGAGGCCGTTTCGTTAGCCTGAAGTGTTTCAGGACCTGGGGCAGCTTCTCCGGTAAAAGCAATCAAATTCACCATAAATAGAAACAGTAACGCAAAAAAAAGGGTTATATTTTTTTTCAATGGAGTTTCCTCTCTGGGGTTCTGGAGGGTAAGGATTTTTGTGGGAATCTCGGGTTTTTGAAGTAATTAATTTTATTAAGACTCCAAAATTATTTATATATTTTTGTAAGAGTAGTGTATAAATTTTTGAACTATGTATGGCAAAAATAAGGTTTTAATCAAAAAAGCCAGGCCGGTAAATATGGGGAGAAGGGTAACTCCTTCCTCTCGCCTCCGGAGAAAAGGCAGTTACTTATCGGAAAAGCGCCTTACTACTTATCGGAAAAGAGCCTTACTTTTACTTGCTTTTACTTGTTCATTCAATTAATGGGGGTAGAGAATTTGCTTTCGGAAGTCCTTGCAGACCTTGAAAAAACCAGACCTGAAGACCTTGATAAAGAAATCCTCAGAGCTGCCATGATTGCAGAACTGGATGCCGTCAACATCTATGAACAGATGTCCAACCTTACTAAAAGTGAGGAGATAAGAAAAGTCCTCCTGGACATTGCCAGAGAGGAAAAGATCCACGTTGCCATGTTCGAGACCGTGCTCCTGCAGGCGGACGAGGAGTTTTTGCAGGTCTATATCGACTATGCCCTTGCGAGAAGGTAAAAGAACGCTGCAAAACCCGGTAAAATTCAACCTCTACTGCTTCCTTTTCCTGTAAGCGGCTTTATTGAGGTATTTTAAGGCCGGATAACCTTTTTGAATGACCTTTGACCCTTAATACCTGCCGCCAGCATATCTTTAGGTGATCTTCCATGCTTGAAGAATATGAGAAGAAGAGAGATTTTGAAAAGACCCCCGAACCTCCTGGAGGCGGTTCGAAAAAGGGTTCAAAAAAGCCTATTTTTGTAATCCAGAAGCATGATGCAAGCACTCTCCATTACGATTTCCGCCTGGAGGTCGATGGGGTCCTGAAAAGCTGGGCCGTGCCAAAAGAGCCGCCAAAAAAAGCCGGCATAAAAAGGCTTGCCATCCTGACCGAGGACCACCCCCTGGAATACGCGGATTTCGAAGGGGAGATCCCTGAAGGGGAATATGGGGCTGGCAAAGTTGAGATCTGGGACAGGGGGACTTTTGAGCTCAGGAAGTATGAAGAAAAGGAGATCATTGTGACGCTTGAGGGGAAGGAGCTGCAGGGGGACTATGTCCTTATCCGGACAAAGTATGGGAATGAGGGAAAAGGGTGGCTGTTTTTTAAGAAAAAGACGGACTGAGAGGCAAACCGTATTCGAAGGAAGTTTTTCAGCCGGCCTTCTTATTGCTTCAAGCTGCTTGTTTAATGTTTGAGGCTTTTCCTCCAAGTTGCTTGTTTAAACCCCAATCTATTTGTTCAGGTTTTCCGGCCCGTCCCCCACTCAGGCCTGACCTTTTTAAGCTATTGTGAGAATATCATATGGGGATTGTTACGACCGAGACGATAAAAATCAGGGTTATTGAGGTTACCGAAGGCATCTGTTGCGTTGCCGCCTGTGATGGGCAGAAGGTGCATGACAGGATTGCGGGAGCTTTCCGGGAGAATAAGAGGGTAGAACTCTCCTTTGAGGATACCGATGACCTGACGCCGGCTTTTTTGAATGCGGCTCTGGGGCAGCTGTACGGGAGTTTTCCCGGGGAGTTCGTTGAAGAGAACCTGTTTTTTACGGGTGTCGCCCCTGAAGACGAGCTTATTCTTAAAAGGGTTGTGGAGCGGGCAAAGGGCTATTTCGAGCATGCCGATTCCTACAGGCAGGCGTTTCGGGAGGTGATAGGAGATGAGGATGCGTAAGAAGGTCCATGCTGCAAAGGTCTATCCTTTAAAGCGCCATGCAAAGGTCCGGCCGGTAAAAGCCCATCCTGGAAAAGCCCTCCCCGTAAAGGTCCATTCCGTTGAAGGCTATGATTTTTCCAGGGAGCAGCTCTTTTTCTTTGACACGAACATCTGGCTCTATATCTACGGCCCGATCGGTTTTTCGGACCCCAGGTCGGATCTCTATTCCAGGGTTTTAAAAGAGATACGGGCCTCAAACAGCAGCATCTACATAAATTGCCTGATCATTTCGGAGTTCATCAATGCTTTTGCCAGGATAGAGTTCAAGCAGCAGTCCGAGTTTTCGAAGTACAAGGAGTTTCGAAACTCTCCCGGGTTCCGGCCTGTTGCCCAGGACATCTCTCACAACTTAAAAAAGATCCTGAGAAGTACCCTGACCTGCGACCCGGAAATGCAGGAAGTAAACCTCCCGGAAATCATGGAAATTTTCGAGCAGGGAAAATACGACTTTAACGACCTGGTCTTTGCTGAGATCTGCCGCGCAAAGGACATGGTCTTCGTGACCCATGATAAGGACTTCAGGGACCTGGGAGTTGAGATCCTGACCGCAAATGAGAGGCTGCTGGGAGGCGAGGAAGAAGAAGATTGACCGTGCAGTTTTGAGGTTTTCTTATCTTAAATTTACGCTCGACTGGTATATCAGATTTCTGCATAATATGATAGTCTTAATTAGCATATTTTTGAGTTATATGATAATTTCGATTATCATATTTTCAAATATGATGTCAAAGCTGGTGAGCAGAACCATTTTCATTGAGAAGCTGATCCTCAATACGCTGTGAATACCACGTGCAAACAGAAGAGCAATCTTCGTACTTGTTCGGTTACCTGTTCGGCATCTATTTTTGCGGCTTTAGTGCGGCTTATGCGGCTTAAGTAAGTCTTTAATCCCGTTTGTCACTTTTATGTCCCCTTTATGTCCCATTATGCCCCGTTTGTACCCTCTATGATTCCAATTCCACTTTCTATTCGGTTCCTGATCAATTTACATTTGGAAAAGGCCGGCCTCCTTCGTCGGCCGTACAAGAACGACCCGGATACGACTAATAAGGTTGCTATGGCTATTAACCAGCATTTTTTTCAAAAAAGAACACCTGTTCGTAAATCATAAAAGCCCCAAACAGGACCCGGGAGTGCAGGACCCTCGATGAGGACCGGGATCTCCGGTTGAAGAAGCTGGCATGGCAGCTGACAGAAAAAAAGTTACTGAAAGGAATTAATAGGAACGCTCTTATAATAAGATTTAACGAACGGGGGAAGATGATGCCTGCAAAAGAAGAGATAGAAAGCCAGATTATGGACCTCTGGGATGAGATCTTTACGCTTGAAGACAAAAGGAAAGAAGAGCTGGATATTAAGTATGCTGAATGGCGGAAAGTAGAACCGCGACTGGATGAAGGCAGAGATGAATTCGTAGCACATATAGAGTCAATGAAAGGAATCAGTGATGAAAGCCTGCTTATCTACAAAGAAGTTAAAGAAATCAAAGTTAGGTACAAACAGGAAATGGATAAGATACGTGCAAAAATAGATGAAATGAATAAAGAAAAAGAAATGATGTAAATCTGTCACTGGTTGACTTTTTAGGGCAAAGGGTGGAAATTAGGGTGCCTGAAATATGTTTTTCCAGCCCTCTGGAACCTATCTTCAGTTTCATAGATTTTTTCAAAATATGAAAGAGGCGCTGTGCTCATTCAGCGTCTTCCCGACCTTCTTTGGCTAAGAATGCCCTACCTTTGGCTGTCAGGCGGTATTTCTGCTTGCTGCCGTGGGGTTTGTCGGGGATTGTCATTTCAATATAATCAAGTTCCAGAAGGTTCTTGATTTGTTTTTTAAGCTCTCCTGATACTGTCTTGTGCCCCAATCCAGAAGCTAGTTCTGCCTTCCCGGCATCATTTTCCATTAAAAGAACGAGCACTTTAGTAGCAAGCGGTGACTCGGGCCGTAACTCGGGCCGTAACTCGGGCCTCAACTCGGGCCGTAGCTCGTCCGCGACAAAATCCCCGAAATCATAAAGACCTCAAACCGGACCCCGGAGTGCAGGACCCTCGATGAGGGCCAGGAATACCTGCGCTACCTCATTAAAAAGCTTCAGGAGGAAGCCCTGGAATTTACGGAGGACCCCTGTGTTGAGGAACTGGCTGATGTGAGGGAGGTCATTGATGCGCTTTCCGGGATCAGGGGGTTTGAGGATGTTCTGAGGGTGCAGGAGAGGAAGAGGGAGGAGAGAGGGGGATTTTCGGGGAGGGTTTTGCTTACGGGGGTTTTTGAGGGGAGGGAAGAGTGAAGGGAGTGTTTGGGTGAGGAAATAGGGTTTCGGAGGCAGAGTATATTAATATCAAAATCACCAATTAATCTTTATGCGGTTCACAATTAAACTTGAAGAGTCTGAGGAGGGAGGCTATACCGCCCAGTGCCTTGAAATTCCTGCCGCTATCAGCGAAGGGGATACTAAGGAAGAGGCACTTGAAAACATTAAGGAAGCTATCCAGCTTGTTCTGGAAGTAACGAGGGAACAGGCTCAGGTGCTAGGTGAAATTGCCACGGTGGAGGTCCCGGTTGGCTAAATTGCCTTCGGTTTCCGGAAAAAAGGTTATAAGAGCCCTCGGAATTATAAATTGATTTTGCCTGTTGATTAGCTGTTCTTGATTTATCATGGCATCGTTTTTTAAAAAATCGTCAAGGTCGGTGTTTTCACAGCAAAAAGATGAAAAATCGTTTCTCCTGGAAAGCGAATAAGTAACAAGTTCAAGATCCGGTATTTTATGCGGCAAGCTTACAACCTGACTGTACTTGCAAGTTTCCTTGCCCGCTTAAACATTTCTATTTGTTGTTCGGTTGCAGGCTTCTTCTCGTTTTCCCAGAATTCCCTGGCATCCTCACCTTCCAGGACAAGACCCAGTTCAATTGGCTTTGCCACAATTGTTTCCTCCGCATCTGCAGAACAGAATTATAGAATATAAGTAACTATCTTAATTGATTATTATCAGCTCGTAATACAAAAAACATTGCTCAATTTACTTTTTAAAATCCGATGCCGTGATCTCCGGGGCAAAGATTTGTGTCATCGTTGTCACCTTTCCAGATCTCGTCAGGGATGCCGCCCGGGAAGGCATCGCATTCATGAATCCCACGACCTTTCTTTAGTGCGGCTTATGCGGCTTTAGTGCGGCTTTGTGGCGCCTCTATAGAATTTTGAAGGCGGCTTTGTTTCTGGTGCAGTTGGCTTGATTATAGTTTTTTAAACATCTTTGATCATAACAACTTTGGCGTAATTATGGCGTGTTTGTCCCCTTTATGTCCCCTTTATGTCCCCTATGTCTCCTTTAGAAAGTATCTTCATTTTCACCTGTAGTTCCTGCTAGAACATATTCTGTTCCTTTTCCTGTAGTGCCGATTTGTTCAAATATTTTTAAAGAAACTAAAATCCATATCCTTTATAAGACTTGGATATTATCTTAAAGACGCAAGAATGGCTTGCAGGTCCTGGTCATGAACTCCTATTTCAAGTTGAAAGAATCCGAGACACTTGAACTGAAAAAATCCACTGCGCAATTAAAACCGGCAGTAATTTCCATAGTTGCCATGCTCAACAAACACCAGGAAGGCAAATTGTATTTCGGGGTCAAGGACGACGGGACTATTGTAGGACAGGAAATTGGTAATGATACTTTGAGGGCCATTTCTCAGGCAATCTCTGCTCATATTGAACCCAGGATATATCCGGCAATAAAGCAGGTAACCCTTCAAGGAAAAACCTGCATAGAACTTGAGTTCCGGGGAAATGAGGTGCCATATTTTGCATACGGAAAGGCTTACATCCGGACTTCCGATGAAGATATGCCCCTGAGTGTAAAGGAACTCGAAAACCTCATACTCAGAAAAAATAAGGATCAATTGAAGTGGGACAGGTCTATTTGCAAGGAAGCAGTTTTAGGAGATATCGATGAGCAAAAGGTACGTTTTTTCTTGAAGGAAGCGGGAAGAGAATTCAGTGGCCTTGAAAATTCCCTGAAAAAGTTGAAGCTTATTGATGCCGGAAAGTTGACAAATGCGGCAGTAATTCTCTTCGGAAAGAAACCCGAGGATTTTTTCCCGAATGCAAGACTCAGGTGCGCTGTTTTTGCTACAAATGACACTTCATATATCATTGACATGCAGGACTACACAGGAGACCTGTTCTATCTGATCGGTGAGGCTGAAAAGTACATCCTCAGGAACATCCACATTGGAATGCGGCTGGAAGGCCTCAAGAGAATCGACGTCCCGGAAATCGCAAAAGAAGCAATACGAGAAGCCATCATAAACGCCTTTTGCCACCGGGACTACTATGAATACGATTCCGTAAATGTGGCTATATTCAAAAACCGCGTGGAAATTAGAAATAAGGGTCTCCTTTACGGCGGGCTCACAATCGAACAGATCAAGACCGAAATGGTTTCTGAGAGAAGGAATGAACTGATAGCTGAAATCTTCCATGAAATTCACTGGATTGAAAAATGGGGCAGGGGAATAAGCCTGATCCTTTCAATGGAACAAGATGCTGATTTCAAGGAGATCGGGACCCAGTTTATTGTTACTTTCAAAAGAAAGTACTTTGAAGAAAGTGAAGAAAAAGTGGAAGAGAAGAAGGTAGAAGGGTGGTCTGAAAGGTGGTCTGAAAGGTGGTCTGAAATCAACGAAAGCCAGCGTAAGATCCTGATTTTAGTACAAAATAATCCGGCAATTGCAAAAACAGAACTTGCCGACAAACTTGGTATAAATCCATCTGCAGTCCAAAAGAATCTGAACACCTTAAAGAAAAAAGGTTTCCTCAAAAGAGTCGGGCCAGCCAGAGGTGGACACTGGCAAATCATTGAAGAATGAGAACTGGAAGCCACCTGTGGAGCTGTCTAAATATTACTTTTTTATTATATTTCCCCCGGCGGACTGCTCTCCCTCCTCTCCCCATCAACCGTTTACCATTCTCTCTACTAATTTTCCCCTGTAGCCGGATCTCAAAATCCCCTCCTCAGGACCATCAGTTTCCTCGATAAGAAGATCCCCTTTCCCTGGTTGAAAATTTTTACAGTCGGTCCTTTTAAAAACCATAACACCATATATCTGATAGATACCGATAGCCAACCGGACCCCAACACAGCAATTAGAGGTTCAAAATGCCCGAAAAACCCACCTTCATACCCTATGACAAACTGGTCCGCGACAAAATCCCCGAAATCATGAAAACCTCAAACCGAATCCCAGAATGCAGGACCCTCGATGAGGACCGGGAATACCTGCGCTACCTCATTAAAAAGCTTCAGGAGGAAGCACTGGAATTTACGGAGGACCCCTGTGTTGAGGAACTGGCTGATGTGATGGAGGTCATTGATGCGCTTTTGGGGATCCTGGGGTTTGAGGACGTTTTGAGGGTGCGTCTGGAACATAAGTCGATTTAAAGGCAACCCGTAGTGAAACCGGCTTATTTTAAGTTGTTCTCCTGTTCGGGAAGCCCAAGAGCCTCTGCTTCTTGAACATGCGCCGGACACCGCTGCCCCACTGCTCGACAGGGTTAGTTCCCGGAAAACAGGGGCAATAACATGGTTGTGTATCTTTCATACGCCTTGGAACATGTCCTCAACTGTTCGACCAGAAAGCAAGATTCCAGGGTTCTCGATTTCAATTCAGTCACCAAAAAAGGCAACCCTTAAAGGAGCAACCCATTGTGAAGTACCGGGCAGTTGAAGAGGTAGAGTAATTCTCAGCAATGAAATCAAAATGTTACGTTATTTGTAATGGTGGTTAACATCTGCAATAAGATTATATATAAGCTAGCATAGATTATTTGATAATAAAAAAGAAGGAATTGACAATGGCAAAGCCTATAGAACTTGGTCTTGTTCTTGAAGGAGAAGATGCAAAGGAGTTTTTCAGGAACGAAAAAAATCCTGTAGTTTCAAAGAAAATAGTGGGAATGTTCAAGCGCGCAAAGAAAATACATGAGAATAACAGGTTTTAAGCTTGAGTTTCATAATTCCAGACTCTGAACTTCATACAATCCCTCTTAATAAAAACCACAATATTTCTTCTTTTAGCTGTTTAAGCAGGGAATTGAATGATTTTCTGAAAAACGATGCTCTTAATGATCAAAATAATTTGATAAGCAGGACCAGTTTGTGCTTTTGGAAGAATGAACTAGTAGGATTTTTTACCCTTATAGCAGATACAATCGAAGCTAAGGCTGTAATAGACGGACTTGAACATTACGAATACCGCAAGTATCCTGGAGTCAAAATTGCAAGACTTGCGGTAGATTCCAGATTTGAAAGAAGAGGGATAGGTACATACCTGTTGCTTGCAGCCATAGGTAAAACATTATCTGTTTGCGATAGTATAGGGTGCAGATATATTCTTGTTGATTCCAAAAGAAATTCAATCGGCTTCTATCAACTGAATGAATTCAAACTTGTAGAGAAATACAAAAACCGAGAATTTGTTCCAATGTATCTTAACATGCAGCCGATAATTGCTGAAATGAATACTGAGACTGAAGATTAAAAGTCCTGATTATCCAGATCTTTGTCGTGAATCCGATAATCAGGGAGTTTCTGAACACTTATCAGGCGAAGGGTAACGAACACTTTGTTAAAAATTTATTGTATCCCGGGGTTATGGGGCTTTAAACTTAGTTTTTTATTATATTTCTCCCGGCAGGCTGCTCACCCTTTTCTCCCCATCAACCGTTTACCTTTCTCTCTATTATTTTTCCCCTGTAACCGGATCTCAAAATCCCCCTCATAAATTCAATCCGGGAAAGGGGATCTTCCTCATCAAGGATACTGAAGGTCCTGATACAGGTGGTCCTTTTAAGGTGGTCCTTTTAAAAACCATAACAAATATCTGATAGATACCAATAGCTAACCGGACCCCAACACAGCAACCCGAGGTTCAAAATGCCCGAAAAACCCACCTTCACATCCCATGACAAACTCGTCCGCGACAAAATTCCCGAAATCATAAAGACCTCAAACCGGACCCCGGAGTGCAAAATTCTTGACGGGGACCGGGAATATCTGAGATACCTTGTTAAGAAGCTCCATGAAGAGGTAGCCGAGTTTACGGAAGATCCCTGTGTAGAGGAGCTGGCTGACGTAAAGGAGGTCATTGATACCCTTTCCCGCATCAGGGGGTTCGAGGATGTGCTGAGGGTCCAGGAGAAGAAGAGGGAAGAGAGAGGGGGTTTTGAGAAGAGAATATTGCTTACCGGGGTTTATGAGGAGAGGGAAGAATAAAAACTTCGGCTCCGTAAGAGTGATTCCGCTTCTAGACTGAAGGTTGTGCGGGGGGTGGGGTGCCCGCCCGCCGGCTAAATATCAAAATAGAGTTGTACTAACTTTTTGAGGCAACCGACTCATCCGCCCCTTTCAAACTGCAGCAAACTCCCCTCCGCCCCCTCGCTGTCCCACCACCGTCGACCCCCCCTCAGCCAGCGCTCACTTTTTCATCTCCCCTGCCCTGGATTTTATCCAGCGCCTGCAAAAGCACAGGCGCGCCAGGCCCTCGGCTTGCTCGGGGGAAGGTTGCTCGGGTGGGTACGGGGTGAGTGGAGGCGGGTACGGTGGGTGGAGAAATATAATAATCGAGTCTTAAAACTCCCGGTTGAGGGGGGTGGAGTTCTGCACGGGGTCTGCCGGTTGTGCGGGGTACGGGTGGGGCGCCCGCCCGCCGGCTAAATATAAAAAAGAAGTTATGCTGTGCCGCTTGAAAGGAGTATCTGCCTAAAACTTGGTCCCAACATAGTCCCGACTTGGTCCCGACATGGTCCTACTTACTTCCACAAGGGATGGCTTCCGTGGTAACTTCCGTGGTAACTTCCGTGGTAACTTCCGTGGTAACTTCCGTGGTACTTTTCTCCTGAACTTGCTAACCTTGCCTTTTACTGAGCCGCTAATTGCCCGAAAAGGAAATTGATAGTTGTCCAGAATTCACCGAACGTTCCTTCGCGGCTTTTTCTGAGGTAGCCGGTTACGAAGAGGGAAAACTCCCGGGCTTCCAGGGTTTCGTCCAGGAATGGTTCTATTGCTTTTTTGCGGAGGTTGTTCAATTTCGGGATGTTTAGGCCCAGTTTTTCGATTGTTGCCCTTGCTGCATCGTCGGATTCGCTGGCAGGGCGGATTTTGCCGTCTGCGGTGTGAGTAAAACGTGCCTCGCAGGCCGGGTCAAGGGGGGAGACCAGGAGGAGGGGGTCAAACCAGTTGCCTTTCAGGTTTCCGCAGTGCCGGGGTTCTCCCTGTTTCAGCTGGTTCTGGCAGGAACAGAGCATGTTGGAGTAATCCAGGGGGTCGACAGAGGGGTCACTCTGGGGCCTGAAATGCTCGATATGGGAATCGTCATCTGTAAGCCGCCGTTCACAGTAGCAGCAGATGTAACCCTGCTCCTCCATCAGGGAAGTTTTTACGGCTTTTTTTTCCTTGCCGCTGAGGGTTTAGTAGTCCGGGTCCCAGTCCGGGCTGGACAAAGCCTTCCATGTGGTGAGTTCCAGGGGTTCCCGGTTTTTGACAATATGCTTCACTTGCCGATCAGCTCTTTCCTTTTTATCAGGACCTCGGCTTTCACAAGTTCAGGGTCAGCTCCGATTTTTTCCTTCAGGGCTGAAATCAGGTTTCTTGCTTCTTCTATTTTACCGGCATTGATAGTCTCAAAAATAGTATCAAGGTCCGACTCTACCTCATTCGGTCTTGTCGTTTCCAGGCCCATAAGGTCTTCAAGTACCCTGTCCACGGTTTTCCCGTAGGACTCTCCTGGCTTTTCAGCAACAATTCCTGAGTCCGTTTGCTTGAGGAGGAACAAACTCTCATGCTGCACGTGGGTGATAACACTTGGGGAATGGGTAGATACGATAAACTGGCAGTTCGGAAAAACGTCCAGTAATTTAGGAACCACCATCCTCTGCCATTTTGGGTGCAGGTGGAGGTCGATTTCGTCTATAAGGACAATACCCGTGCCCTCCAGCGGGTTTGCGGAGACAGGGTTCAAAATTGCCAGCCTTCTCGCCAGGTCTCCGATCAATGCAATCAGGCACTTTTCCCCATCGGAAAGCTGGTTCACAGTAAAAGGTTTGCCGTTTTTCTCAACTTCCATACGCAAAGGCTGCCTGCGTACGGTCAGGTTTGAAAATTCCGGCAAGAACCTGCTCAGGGCAGTACGGACAGCTTCCAGCTGCGGGTCCGGGAACCGGCACTCCCCCGGTTTAACAGCTGCATTCTTTGTGTTTTCGTTTCCATAGTGCAGTTCATAGTCCCGAAGAGTTAATCGGGTCTTCTGATCCAATTGAGTCTCCTGATCCCTTCGATGTCTCAGGATCTCGTTTTCAAGGTCTTCCCTCTCGCGGAACCACTCAAAAAAGGTCCTGAAATCTGCCCCGCTGGTCAAAGCACCTTCATAAGCTGCAAGCAAGCCAAAGCTGTGCCTTCCGCGTATCCTCAAAGGGATATCCAGCACGGCACGGTTCACCGGGTAATAGTCGAATATTGGAAGGTTTACATTTTCAGAAGTTTCGGAGATCCTATTCTGAATTTCTTTTGCATATTCATTCAGTTCCTGAAGGTTAGTCCTGTCTTCCGCAGCATACCCCTTTCTGACTTTTGACAACTTCCACCCAACAGTCCTGCCCTCAGTTTCGCAGGATAACTCAATGGACGCCGTAGACTTACCATTGCTAATATCACTTTCAACGATAGGCCTGCCCGCTGCTCCCGCACGGTTAATCCTGCTGACAGCCCATGAAAGCATGATGGCTATTGCATCCAGGACCGTTGATTTACCGGAACCATTTACACCAACAAAAACATTAAGTTGTGGATTTAAGTCCATGGAAAGGTCCTGAGCACCCCGGTAATTTGTCAGACTCACTTTCTTAACCTTCATAGTGACCATAGTTCCTGATATTTTATACCTGTTGGGTTTCCACGCCTGTTGGGTTTCCATATCCAGTTATGATTCCAGTGCCCTTAAATTTTCACTCCGACATAATCCGCATCTTACCCGGGTCTTTTCTGGAAGAGCCGCTTTTCCCAGAAGTGCGCTTTGCATATCCTCCACCTGGAAGGGCCTTCAAATACTAATCCAGACTAATAAAATACGTGAAAAGTTTTCTTATTCGGGATTCTCAAAGGCTTAATTAAATTTCTTTTGTAAATTATTTGAATTCAAGCATGGTATCCATATGAAATTCTTCCTATAAAAATAAAGTGACTTTCAGATTTATGTTATTCCTCTTGAGCTCATCAAACAGGCTCTTTTTACTTCTTTACTGAAGTTAGTCAGAAAAATGCAGGTTACCCTCTGGGTCTGCAAAAGGACAGTCTCTCCAGTCCCTCAGATTGCTTGGGTTCGGCTTGCTTGGGTGGTCCGGAATATGCGGAGATGTGGCGGGAGAATAAATATAATTATTGTGTCTTAAAACTCCCTACGCAGAACTCGGGCTGCAGTTCAGCATAAAAAACCAGAGTCTGCTTGATGATCCGTAAGCTGGAAAACAGGGCAACCGTAATACCGTCCTTAACCGTTCCTGTCCGCACGCAGTGCGGCTATTCCATGCCTGCCCCAAAAATAATGCAAAAAAAAGAAGCAAAAAAGATTTAACCGGCAGAGTCCCCTGAAAATCCTTCCCAACCAGGAAGCTTGAATCCTGATCAAATCTCAATTACTTCTTCCCTGATGCTTTTTCCGATACCCGACATCAAGGTTCTCGAAAGGGACAAATTTTTTCCTCTCTTCAAGTTTTTTGTACTGCTTTTCCATGAATTCTTCGCATTCAGGATCCGTTCTACCGTCGTCTCTACCGTCGTCTGCGGAGGCATATTCGTCAAAGCTCAGTTCCCCGGCTGCAATGGGACGCAAGAGCAGCTTCGATTCGCTGAAGTCCTTCCTGATCCCGTCAATTATTCCGGAAACCTCAGGTGTGTAATAGGCCTCCCCGCAGTCTTCGCAGACATACGCGGGAATACCTTTAATGACGAGGACTTTCTGCCCGACTTTTCCCAGGAACTCAGCTTTGCCTTCGGAGATTTTTCCCCTGCAGAATGTGCACCTGTCCGGCTTCATTTCTTTTCCCCCATATCATATATTATATTCCCTGCTTATCCCTGCTTGCCGGAATTCAATTCGTTAATCAATCTTCCAATAGCCCGTTCAATCACCGGGACGTCTTTTATTGCGGCATCCCAGACATGGTCATAATCTACATCAAAATAAGCCGATATCAGGCGGTCTCCCATTCCCATCAGACCCTCCCAATCTACTTCCGGAGCCTTTGACCGTATATCGGCAGAAACGGATTTTGCGGCTTTACCTGCGATCTCCAGCTGGAGTACAACTGCATCCTTTGTTAGATTGTCCTCCAGAAAAGTGTCCTTGTCCACCCCTTCAGTGAACTTTTTTATATTTCTGGCAGCTTTGAGCATCTCGCACAGGTAAAGCAGAGGGGATTTTATGCCCCCGGCAGTTCCCTTCAATATATCAGCTCTAACTATCGGATGAAGGTCCCTTTCCGAAACAACATCCACCGGAACTCCAAACAGGTCTTCGAGATAGAACTCAAGCCCGGTATAATCAAAAAGGCCTGCTCCTTCCCCGAACCTCACAAGGACATCAATATCGCTTCCTTCTTTTTCCTTCCCGCGTGCGTATGAACCGAAGATATCCATTACTTCTGCTTTGAATTTCTCCTTTATTTCACCCTTTCTTTCTGCGATAAGAAGCCGGATCTGCTAAACGTCCATGTGTGGTTCTCTGTCTTCCATAGAGTTCGTCCCGTATTTTTAAACGCTCAGGCCTGCGTTACACCCGATTGGAAATCTCAGCCAGACTGGAAATCTCAACTAAACTGGAAATCTCATCCCTGCTTGAATCTCAGCCATCTATATAATATACGATATGATAGATGAAATATATACGCAGCTGTTATGTAAGCAGCTGACACTTTTTCATCTTCATTTTCATCTTCATCTTCATCTTCACCTTCTTTATTTTTTTCCTCACCTTCTTTATTTTATTCTTCATCTTCATCTTCTTCATTAAATTCAAGGAAAAGGCCGTTTGCTGCGAAACGGGGGCCGCTGTCGGGGTCAAAGAAGTCGTGAGGGCCGTGGGTTTTGATTCAGTAAAACAAAAAGCGCAATTTCATTTCCAGAGAAATCTTCACAAAAACTGGCGGCCAGAATTGCGATTTTATTCCTCATTTAGTTTCACTCTTCGCCCTGATCCCCGTCAACCTGCAAACCCCCCCATAACCCGGCTCCATCTCAAACCCTCTCTCCTCCCCGTTCTCCCTGCAGAACTCCACCAGGTTAAGCATGTGGTTGAGCCCCTCAGCAGCCTCCTTATTTTGCAAAATTTCCAGGGGAGGTTCCAGCAGCGGCCTCGGCAGGAAAACCACGCACTTGGACTTTGCCCTGGTAACCGACACGTTCAGCCTGTTCAAACTGTAAATGAACTCCGCTTCGTTCATTGCGGTATCGGTGTCGCTGACCCCGTAGCTGACTATCACGGCTTCGGCTTCCTGGCCCTGGGTTTTATCCACTGTGTCTACAAAAGGACGGGTGTGGCAGGCCCTAAGTTTGCTCAGGTGGGCCTGGATCGTGCGTATCTGGGCGCGGTGGGGACTTACGATAAAGAGGCCGGATTTCCAGAACTCGGAGTCGCCTTCTTCATTGTCCGGGTAGGGGCTGCCAGCTCCTTCCCGGGACAGGGTTTGCCTTAAGTGTATGGCAAGTTTTGCAGCCAGTTCGGCTTCTATTTCGTTTTCTATCGTTGCCCGGGTGTTTTCAAGGATTATTACGGTTAACGGGTAATCCGGGTCCAGCGCCCATTTTAAGAAACTAAAAATGTGATCCTGTTCGGGTTTCTGTTCGGGTTTCTGTTCGGGTTTCTGTTCGGGTTTCTGTTCGGGTTTCTGTTCGGATCCCTGTCCGGCTTTCGGTTCAGGCTTCGGTCCGGGTTCAGGTTCTTTCTTATGGCCGGTTACAGGCAGGAGTTTCAGTTTTTGCCCTGAAATCGCCTCGGTAGCCGGCCTGTATCCTTTCCCGTAAAGGGCTGCCGAAGAAAACCGGGACAATGTTTCATTCATCCTCCAGTTTTCAAGGAGCTGGCAGGTGTACGCCGGATCTTCGGGGACTTTTGGGTCTTTGGGGACTTTTGGGTCTTTGGAAACTTTGAGGTTTCTGGGCTCTTTGGGGTCTTCGGGTTTTTCGGGGGAATCCCTGTGCCGCAGGTATGAGAATATCGAATCGTACAGGCCGGGGAGGCCGTCTTCGGTTTCCGGGTATTTTCCGGCTATGATCGGGGGGAGCTGCAGGTCGTCTCCGGCCAGGATAAGCCTTTTTCCTTCCCCTAAAGCTGACATCCCGAGGGCCAGTTCGGCGGGCTTCATCTGGGAGGCTTCGTCAACGATAAGGATGTCAAAGGGGTCCATTTTCCTTTTTATTTTGTTGAAGCTGTTGACCGTGCCGCCAAGTATCAGGAATGGGGAGTCTATCTTGTCCTGGATTTCGTATTCGGACTGGACTTTTAAGGTTTTCTGGCCTCTGCCGGTCTTTATGTCTTTCAATTTGTAAATCTCAAGTTTCCCTGCAATCCCTTCACCTTCTGCAAATTCCTGGATTTTTATGAGCAGGTTTTCGATTGCGGAGTGGGTAAAGGCTGTAACGGCAACGTGGACCTTTTCTCCCTGCTCCATTTTTGCTTTGATGATGTTGAGGATTGCCCTGGCAAGGAAGTAGGTTTTCCCTGTGCCCGGGGGGCCCCATACCAGCGTTAGGCGGTTTTCGAGCATGTGGCCAAAGGTTTTTTTCTGGCTGTCCGTAAAGCCTGATTCGGCAGCGTAGTTCCGGGCGTTTTCGAAAAACGGGCCTGGCTCACGGATTCGGGCTGCAAACTTTTTGGGGTCCCGGAGGAGGCGGATAAAGTCGTGCTCCAGCTGTTCGTCGAGTTCGGTGAGCCGGTCAATTATCCTTTCCGAGGAAAAGTCGGTAAACCGGATATGGAGTACGGCTTCGTCCCCTGTTTTGAAGGGCTTCCTGGCTTCTTTAGAGGAGCCATTCGAGAAGCCATTAAAAGAACCATTAAAAGAACCATTCGAAGAGCCATTCGAAGAGCCATTTGAGAAGTCGTTAAATGTGGTGTTATAAGAATCGTTATATGAGACCTCAAGGAAGAGGCCCGTTAATTTCCCGGTCTTTTCGTTTTTGATTTTCCTGTTCACCGCTGCAAAGCAGATTTCGCCTTTGGGTGGGTTCCTGAGGTTTGTCCTGTATTTGTAGTCGTCAAAGGTGAGCTGGGCTTTTTCGCCGGCTTCGCCCCTGGGGACGAGGAGGTAGCTGATGTTTTCGTTTTGTTCGAATACGGAGGAGTCCAGGTCCGAAGTTACCTTCCATAAGTTTTGCTCAAGATACTGGAGGGGGACGCTGATCCCTTCTTTTATCCTTTCTTCCGGGGGCAGGCTGCGCCTTTCCCGGGTCTCCAGGTTCCTGAGGTAGGATTCGTAGCGGGTGATGAAAGTCATCTGCGAAACTTCGGGGTAGTTGTACTTCCGGGCTGCAGGGATCCGGAACTTCGAAGCCCAGGAGACCAGGGAAGCCCCGGCTTTTGCGCGGAGCCCGTCAAGGACGCTGCTTGCAGCTAGAAGCCTCATCGAGAGTTCCTTTTTGACCCAGTCCACGGCTTCGGGCCGGCTGCCTTCCCAGGCCATCGAGATCGCGTCGCTTTTCATGGCGTTGCTGTGCTCAAACCAGAAGAGGTTGCTCGGGTTGATTTTAAAGTCCAGGCCCGGTGCAGGCAGGGCTTCGGCAACTTCCGGGAGCCGGAGGGAAAACGGAATTGGAAGGCTTACAAGTTTCCGTACCTCATTTGTCAGCACGATAAGCGGGAAAGACACTCCGGAAAAGGGGTGTTTCTTTCCTCCGGACAGGGCAGGGTCCTGGAAATAGAAGAGCAGCTCAAGGGCGGTTGGCGCAAGCTCTGCATTTTTTACGGCTTCCTTGAGCAGTTCCCTGAAGAGGTCAAGTTCATAGCCGTCATAAACGTAGGTTTGCAGGGATTTTTGCTCTTTCCAGTCAAGTTCATCGTTGTAATTGTCGTTGTAGTCGTGAAGGGTTCTCAGTTCCTCAAACAAATCCGTCAGGAAATTCCTCTGGACCTCGGCGCATTTTTCAGGGCTTTCCGCCACATAGATGCGCTCGTTCACTGCATTTCCGTAAACGGCTTTTCCCTTGAAGCGCCTGAACCCGGCGGTATAGACCTGGCCTGAAACAGGGTCTTTTTGAAGGGTTATGAAAATGCTTACGTCCTCGTTCTTGGGGAGGGCAAGGGAAACTCCCCTGTTGAGTACGACTTCCTTTTCTTTCAGGGCTTTAACCGTATTACGCAAAAAATCCCCTTTGTTTCGCAGGGACCCGCATTTATCCAGGATCTCGTCGGAACCCTGTTTGTTCAGAAAAGTTTCCAGTTCATCCAGGGAGTTAATTGAAGTTAGGTTGTTTGAAGTTAGGTTGTTTGAGGTTTGTTTGTTTGAGGGCTGTTTGTTTGAGGTTTGTTTGTTTGAGGGCTGTTTGTTTGAGGGCTGGTCGTTTGAGGGCTGTTTGTTTGAGGTTTTTTTGTTTGAAGCAGAGTTATCCCGCTCCCACTCAGCTTCCCGGAGGTAGTTTCTCCCGCTGACCGAAAGGTAAGGCACCAGGGATACTGAATTAGCCTCTTCAGCCTCTTTCCTGCAGTATTCGTAAAAATCGCATAATTCGCAGCGGGAATAGACGTGCCAGGGTATGTTTTTGAGGGGAGAGTTGAGGATTTTTGGCAGGCGGGAGTGCAAAAACTCCTCAATTATCCTGATGTTGAAGTCCAGCCTGAAAAGTTCCGGCTCGTCCTGCCCGGAAAGCCAGATCCCTGCCCGGTCCAGGTCCACCTCCACACCGGTATCGTTTGTTTCCAGCACGTCCTTCATCATCAGGGCGTACAGGGTAGCCTGGATCCTGTGGCTTGTACTCAGTTCCTCGCTTGCCTTTACGTCAATTACCTGCAGGCAAAGCCCCTCAGGCTTTTTTTCGACAACCCTGATCAGGTCAGGCCTGCAGGCGGAGAAATGGCAGGTATCGGGCGATAAATCATACTTCCGGTAGAACCGGGGAGAAACCGAAATTGTCGGCTGGTAAACTGAATCTCCCTTCTTCAGTTTCCTGAAAATTTCAAGGCTTGTTCCTATCGGGTGCGACCTTTCATGAAGGGCCCCTTCACCTGCCGGAATTATTACATTGTCCTTCAGTTTGTTGAGAATTACAGTTTCTTCCCATCTGTTCCCTGCCTCCAGGAGGGCTTTTGTAACAGGGTTCCGGTTCTGGTCGGCTTTCGGGATTCCTGCTCTCTCCCGTGCCTGCAGGGGTGTAGCGTGGAATCGGAGATAGCGTTCGCAGTTGTGGTAAAAAAACCTGGCAATCAGTGAGGGGCTTAAGTTGTGTTTTATCATCGAATCCCGGTAACGCGATAATAATTACTTGTAAAATATACTTGAGGGTTAGGACACGAATCACGTTTATGATTTATATTTTTTAGCATTTATCTCCGGGTTGGCTGCAAAAATGAAATGCAGAGATCTGAAAACGCCTGCTGA
The DNA here is from genome assembly GCF_024372725.1 of Methanosarcina sp. KYL-1. GTDB lineage: Archaea > Halobacteriota > Methanosarcinia > Methanosarcinales > Methanosarcinaceae > Methanosarcina. Next base: position 24,483 of record NZ_VOUA01000008.1, on the reverse strand, counting down.
GAACTTTGAAAATCCCGGGTCGTGCCCGTTCCCTGAATCCATGTGGAATCCTTGTGGAATCCGGATGATGTTTATCTTTCAACTCTGTCTTTTATCTCTTAAGGCGAGAAGGCCCCTTCCTCGTTAGTTCCGGCTTTGCCGGAAATGGCAGGGAGGGGATGAAAGCCGTCCACTTCCCGGCACTACGATTAGTTAACTTGCCTATATACATATAAATTCGTAAAACGTTTGGTAATATGATGTTAAAAGCCTATAAATTCAGGTTGTATCCTGCAGCCGAACAAAAAACCATGATAGCTAACCATATTGGTAGCTGCAGGTTCGTCTATAACTGGGCTTTAGAACAGAAAATCAAATCTTACGAGCAGGACGGGAAATCCCTATCCCAGTATGACCTGAACAAACGGCTTCGTGAACTGAAAAAAGAACATGAATGGCTTAAGAAAGTAAATTCACAGTCATTGCAGGGAATGACGAAAAACTTAGATTCCGCCTTTACTAGGTTTTTCAGGGAAAATAATGGTTTTCCTAATTTCAAATCAAGAAAGAACCCCATACAGTCTTTTCCTATCCTTCAACACTACACTGTCGATTTTGAGAATAACGTTGTCAAACTCCCTAAAATCGGTAAAGTTAAAGCAGTTCTCCACCAGAGGTTTGAGGGAAAACTAAAAACAGCAACTGTTTCCAGAACCTCCACTGAAATCTACTATATCAGTATTCTTGTGGATAATGGTGAAGAGTTGCCCGAAAAACAGGAATTTTCTGCTGATACAACTGTAGGGGTTGACGTGGGTATCAAGGATTTTGCAGTTCTCTCAACAGGAGAAAAAATAGAGAATCCTGAGTACCTGAAAAACTCTCTGAAACGCCTGAAAGTCCTGCAAAAAAGAGTAAGCAAAAAACCGAAAGGTTCAAAGAACAGGGAAAAAGCCAGATTAAGGCTTGCCAAACTCCACGAAAAAATCCGCAACCAGCGAAACGATTTCCAGCACCAACTTTCCTCTAAACTTATATGCGAGAACCAAGCAATAGCTGTGGAAACGTTAAACGTTAACGGTATGCTTAAAAACCATCATCTTGCACAGGCAATAAGTGATTCTTCATGGAGCAGTTTTGTTACAAAGTTAGTGTATAAAGCTGAATGGTTCGGAAAAACCCTGTTAAGGATAGGGAGATTTGAGCCATCAACAAAGCTTTGTAACGTTTGCGGGTATCACAATTCAAAAATAACTCTGGATGTTAGAGAATGGGAGTGCCCTGGGTGTAAAACAAAACATGACAGGGACATAAATGCCGCTATTAATATCAAAAAATTTGCACTTCAAGCTCAAAATCTGATTGTAACTTGACACCTGCGGAACGTGGGGAAGAGCCTGTGGACTTGCGGAGCTTACTCCGGGGAATGAAGCAGGAAGCCCCTTCCTTAAAAACCTGAGCCGTCAGGCAAAGGTTTTAGGGAGGGGTAGTTCACGTATCTCCTTTTATCTCCTGCTACCTGCCTATCCATGACAACATTTTTAAACCTCCAACTCCATCAAAACACGAAATTCACCAAAAAATAGCAAACTATAAACCCCATACATATTATTTACACTAATATAATTCTCCAACTTATCCAACTAACCACTACAGAAGAGGCCATGACTTTGGAATTAGAGTTCAATCTCAAAGCTTATTTTAAAACAAGTGCAGACCCGGCCCCCGCAATGGAAGCTGTGGCTGCGTTATTTGAAGAGGCAAACAGGACACTTCTCACAAAAGGGGCGCCTGAAGGACAGGGAGCGCTGGTTACTGAATGGCAGCTCGGGGAAGACAGGATCGAGCTTACCCTTGACTCCGGAAGGTATGTGAGGGTGCACGATGCCGTGTTCAGGCTCAAGAAGGCGCTTGCTGAAAAGCTCGGAAAGGATTTCAAGATAGGGATCCGGGGCATTGAGGTCGAGTCTTTTGTCATCCAGGTGCCTTCGGAACGGGAGTTAAAGGAACTTAAGGTCCCGTATATAAGGAGCATGCAGAACGTTGAGGGCGGAATTGTCCTTGAGCTTGAGGTAGGGGAGGCGGATATGAAGAACCGCGTACCTGACAGGATTCTCACGCTCCTTGAAGAGAAGATCGAGGCTGCGAAGTACGGGGCAAAGGCCGAGCACTGGAACCTGCTCTGGCAGAGGGAGCCAATGGAGCACCCCTTCACGGAAGACCCGACCCAGGCCATGATGAAGGAAGGCTGGCTCAAGAGAGGGTCGAGCCGCGGGCAGTGGATCCACGGGCCGCAGTCCACGAAAGTGTTCAGGACTTTCGAGAAGATCGTGTACGAGGAACTCCTGCAGCCCCTCGGGTACAGGGAAATGATCTTCCCGAAGATGGTCACCTGGGACGTCTGGATGAAGTCCGGGCACGCCAAGGGTGTCTATCCTGAGATATATTATGTATGCCCCCCGCAGACCAGGGACCCCGAGTACTGGGAAGAGGTCGCCGACTACTACAAGGTAACCCACGAGGTGCCGACCAAGCTCATCAAGGAAAAGATTGGCGAGCCTATCGGCGGCATGTGCTATGCCCAGTGCCCGCCTTTCTGGGGCTTTGTGGCAGGAGAGACCCTTCCGAACGAAGAAATCCCTATCAGGGTCTTTGACCGGTCCGGGACCTCCCACAGGTACGAGAGCGGAGGCATCCACGGGATCGAGCGGGTGGACGAGTTCCACAGGGTCGAGATCCTCTGGCTCGGCACAAAAGAGCAGGTCGTAAAGGCCGCAGAAGAGCTCCACGAGCGCTACATGCACATTTTCAACGAGATCCTGGACATCGAGTGGAGGAAAGCAAAAGTTACTCCCTGGTTCATGGCCCAGGAAGGGCTGCTCGGCCTTGCCGAAGGCAATGTCGTAGGGACTACCGACTACGAGGCTTGCCTTCCCTACCGCGGGGAGGACGGGGAATGGCTCGAGTTCCAGAATGTGAGTATCAACGGGGACAAGTACCCCAAGGGCTTCAACGTAAAACTGCAGTCCGGAGAAGAACTCTGGTCCGGCTGCTCGGGTGTCGGGCTCGAACGCTGGGCTGCCGTATTCCTGGCCCAGAAGGGGCTTGACCCTGAGAACTGGCCTGAAGAATTCAGGAAGAGACTGGGCGAACTGCCGAAGGGGATCCGCTTCCTCTAAGCCGTCAGGACAGGTGTACTTCAGGCAGCCGGTTGCCAGGCAGCTGGTTTGCCTTAAGCCGCCTGTTTGCCCTGGCCATCAGTTTGCCCCTGGCTGCTTGCTTTAAGCCAGGCGGCTTTTTTCCTTTAAATCCGTTTTTTCTTTCCTGGCCCTGTTCCCGCTTCGGCGGACAGTCGGAGAGAGGGTTTTGACCGATTTCTTTATATACTGAAATGATGTGTATAGAGAGCCATTAACTAGCTAGAATCCGCAAATTTCTGAGTCTACTTCTGGTCTTTTTCGGGATCCTATTTTTGCGGTCAGGTGTCCATGAACTGTCGGGAGACAGGGATCAGAGTGAGGAAACGCTCGGAGATTCTGGGATTTATATGGGAATTAAGCGGGACCTTAGCGGAACCAATGCGGAAAACTAAGCGAGGGCGGCGCTTTGCAGCGGTCAAATCGCGCCGGATCGCAAACCGTTCACACTCATCGCTTACGAGAGAACTGACTCAATGCCCCTTTTTTCAGGGGATAAATAGGGATCAACAGGGCCAACCTGAAATTAAATTAAGTAAATCAAATAATAAAAAATCCAATATCAATTCGGAGGAATCACTTGGCAAGGAAGAAAGTACAAAGAAAGCTTGACAGCTGGAAATTGAAGGAATGGTACAACATCGAAGCACCCTCTTATTTAAACAGGACAATTGTCGGGAACACCATGGCCGGCGACCCGTCCCTGCTCATGGGGCGCATTGTTGAGACCACTGTTGGGGAACTCACCAACGACATCACCAAGAACAACACCAAGGTAATTCTCAAGGTCAGCAACGTTGTCGGGGACACCGCAACTACCAGCCTTATCGGCCACGAACTCACCACGGACTACGTCCGCTCTATCGTGAAGAGGCAGACCTCCAGGATCGACGCCAACGTCGAGGTCAAGACAAAGGACGGGTACCGTATTCGCGTAAAGCCCACCTGCTTCACCATCAAGAGAGCACGCTCAAGCCAGATCAAAGCCATCAGGGAAATGATGGTTGACATCGTTATCAGGCGTGCAGCCGAAACAGACTTCGAAACCTTCATGGAAGAGGCCATTCTCGGCAGGCTCTCTGCCGGCATCTACAGACAGGCCAAGTTCATCTACCCTCTCCGCAGGGTCGAGATCAGGAAGACCGAAGTAGAATTCATGCCCGCAGCAGCACCTGCACCAGCACCCGCAGCTGCCGAAGCATAATCTTTCTGTTTCGAATACCAAAAGCAGGGGAAAATCCGCAAGGATTTTCTAACCTTTCTTTTCTCTAGCTTAAGTGCCGGAAGAGCACTCCGTTTTTCAGCCATTAGCTATGCATTCATTGCTTTGAGTTGATACTTTAGAGTCTGGTTTTTTTCCTGGCTCCCCGTTTCCCAGCCAATTTTTCCTGACGCTCTACTTTCAGCCTATCCTTTCCTGGCCCTCTGCTTTTCCTCCAATTTTTCCGACCCTCTGCTTTTCCTCCAATTTTTCTTGACCCGCTACTTTTCCTCTAACTTTTCTTGACCCGCTACTTTTCCTCCAACTTTTCTTGACCTGCTACTTTTCAGCCATTTTTTTCGGCTCTTAACTTCCCGTGGCTCTCCTTTCCCGAGAAATATTTCCCTTGACCCCGGAAACCGTTCTTCAATCCGGGCTTTATAAAGTGCCTCAGCCAGCTTGCCTGGCGGTGCCTCCCAACAATAAATAAAAAAGAGATCTGAAAATGGGTATCTTTCAGGCTGTACGTGTTTCTATTTTATTGATTCTCTTTTTATTTGTCTTCTTTTCTGCTTGTAGTTGTCCTGCTTGAGTTTGTCCCTTCTGAGTTTGCTCTGCCTGCAGCTGTTCTTCCTGCAGCTGTCCTTCCTGCAGCTGTTCTTCCTGCTACCGTTCTTCCCAAGGGGGCTGCTTTTCCTGCAGCCGGCCTGGTGGAGGCTGAGGATGCGGGCCTGGCGGATGTTCCTGTTCCGGCCGGAGCCGCAGGGCCGGCTTTTTTCCAGTATTTCCTGCCTTCTTCGCAGCGCCGGTTCACACAGAACTCTTCGGAGTCTTCTTCCTGCTCTTTTAGCCTGAACAGTTTCCAGCCGCAGCTCTCGCAGGCCTTTTCGAGCATGGTAAGCCTGCCGGTCTTGGGAACGGACTGGGAGTACCCGCAGCGTTTAGTGCAGCCCAGGAAACGGGTGTCTTTCAGGGTGAGCAGGAACATGCTCCCGTCGCATTTCGGGCAGGGGCCGACTATCTCTGGAGGGTAGCATTCTTTTTCGAGGTCGCAGGTAAAGCAGGGCCCGATCCCCACAGCCCAGTTGTACTTTGTCCCTACCTTCAGGACCGCAGCCCCTTCTTTTTTGCATTCCTTGCTCCTGAGCATCGAGAGAGCCCCGGTTTTCGGGAGGGGGTAGGAGTTCCTGCAGTCGGGGTAGCCTGTGCAGCCCACGAACCTGCCGGTGTCCGTCTGCACGATCTTGAGCACGTGCCCGCAGGCCTTGCAGGTCCCGATATAGTTTTTCTTGTCCTCGAGGGCCGCTTCATCTTTGATCGTGCCCGCAATGCTTGCTGTCAGCTCTTTTTTGTTTGCCTCAAGCTGGGCGTACATCTCCCTTATCAGGGCCGTGCCCTCGGAGAGGGCTGCTTCGAACTCCTTTTTCCCGTCTTCTACTTCCTGGATCAGGGCTTCGATCTTCGCCCGGATATCGGGCCTGACCAGGATGGGCACGGTCAGGGAGAGGCCCTCCATCAGGGTAAAGCCGGTGTCCAGGATCGAGACCGTCTTTCCTTTGGTCTCGAAATACCCGCGCTTCTTGTTGGTCTCGATGTGTGTGGGGGCCGTTGCCTTTGTCCCTATCCCGTTCTTGTCCATGAGAGTCAGGAGTTCGGCTTCGGTCAGTTTCTTGGGGGGGCTTGTCTTTGACTTTGTGTTGCTGAGCTTTTTTATGCCAGGCTTATCCCTCTCCTCCACATAGGGGAGGAGTTTGTCCTTTTTATTTTCGAAGGGGTAAACGTCGAGCCAGCCCGCGTCCTTCTGGACCGTCCCCGATGAGTCGAAAGGCTCGTCCTGCACAAGCAGGTGCAGGTGGGTCTTTTCAAAAGTAGCTGCAGGCATCAGGTTTGCCAGGAAGTGCCTTGCGATCAGGTCGTACACCTCTGACGCATGCGGGATGTTTACGGCCCCGCTGACCTCGCCCCTGGACGCTCCCCGGATAGGGTGGATCGGGGGGTGGTCGTGGCCGTCTTTCTCCCCGTTTTTCGGGACAATCGGGGCTGAGAGGATGGATTCGGCAAAGGGTTTGTACTCCTTCTGCCGGGAAAACTCCGTTACAAGGGTCTTGAAATCGAAGTCATCGGCATACCTGTTGGTCTCGGTCCTGGGGTAGCTGGTAAACCCGGCAAGGTAAAGCTGCTCGGCCACTTCCAGGGCTACTTCCGGACTGACTCCCAGGAACTTTGAGGCCCGTTTCAGAAACTCTGTGGTGTTGAGAGGGTTAGGGGGACTGGTCTTTGATTCCTTGACCGTCTTTTTCAACACAAGCCCTTCTTTTGCCCCTTTCACCCGCTTGAAAATCTCTGCGGCTTTTTCCTTATCATGTATGTTTCCTGCCCTGTGGGTACCCTCAAACTCCCCGCCGTTTGCGGCAAAAATTGCCGTAATCTTCCAGAAGTCCTTTGCCTCGAAAGCCCGGATTGCCTTTTCCCGCTCGTACACGAACCCGCAGGTGGGGGTCTGGCAGGGCCCGATGGAAAGCACGTCCTTTGTCCTTGCCCGCTCCCGGACCGAGAGCGTAACGAAACGGGTAAAAGCTGCCCCCATCTTCAGGTCCAGGATCTGCCTGGCTTCCGCAGCCATGGCCATGTTATAGTCAGGTTCGTTGGGAGTTTCAAAGGCCTTCCTGACCTCCTTTGGGGAAAGCGCCGAAAAACGCGCCCTGGAAACCGGCACGTTAGTGACCTCCTCGGCCAGGGTCTTGGCCTCAAAGCCTATGTTTTCCCCTTCCCTGTCGTAGTCGCATGCAAGGATGATTTTGTCCGCCCGTTTAGCCAGCTTTTTTATGGCAGACGCATACTCTGCCCTGGTCACGAACTTTTCAGGGTCCACTCCCAGGAGCACCCCCGGGTCAACCTCGTTCCATTTGTTATACTGCTCCGGGAAGTCATAGTTCATGATGTGCCCCGAAAGCCCCATCACGAACCACTCTTCCCCTTTCCACTTGAACTCGTATGCAGGCAGCCCCTCGACTGAAATCTTCTCTACCTCCCCCTCGCCCAGGATGCTGGCTATCTGGGCTGCTGCCTTGTTCTTTTCTGCAAATGCGACTACGGTCATGGTGAAAAACCTGAGTTCCTGTCATTTATGAGTTAGTTTGATGATTAATCGGATAATGGGTCAAATATTAATCGGATAATGGGCCAAATATCAATCGGACAAAGGGTCAAATTAATTGATTTGATGAGTTATTATGAGTTAGTTTGATAGCTTGGGATAAAGGGCCTAACAAGGAAGTGTACCCTTAATCTTCTTTTATTTCTATCTTACTTCTCCCTTGCAAGGCTTTGCTTGCGGGTTCTACTGTAAAAACCCCGGGCCTTTATAAAATAGTTGCCGTGAACTTGTCTTTCGCGACTTATCTTGCTTTACTTAGCTTTTCTTACAGCAAAATCCTTTATGGCAAAATCCTTTATGGCAAAATCCTGAAATCTCAGGTACATAATTTATATATTTCCTCATTTATTAATTATTGGGCGACTTTTTTCCATATGAAAAGCTATATATCAGTATACTGTTTGTTCTACTTTGCAAACCGGAAACATAGATACTAATCATTATAATCAATCATTAAAGTTTGGTCAGTTTATATGATTTGATATTTCTTGTTTGTACGACGGCATGTCCCCAAACGGCATGTCCCCAAACGGTATGTCCCTAAATGGTATATCCTGATTGGTACATTCTTACTGGTAAATTCTTAATTGATATGTCCTTATTATTACCCTCATCCCCTCATCATAAGGAGTAACAATGACGCTGATGGAAGATGCGAAAAAGGGAATCGTCACCCCCTACATAGAAGCCGTGGCAAAAGCCGAAGGAATCGACCCCGAGACTGTCCGCTCCTGCGTGGCAAAGGGCCTGATAGCCATCCCCCGGAATAACAGGAGGGAGACCAGGCCTGTAGGGATTGGCAAATACATGAGCACGAAGATCAACGCCAACGTTGGCACCTCCAGGGACTATGTCGACATCGAGGCCGAAGTCGAGAAGGCAAAGGCTGCCGAAGCCTTCGGGGCCCATGCCGTAATGGACCTCTCCACCGGAGGCGACCTGGACGAGATCCGGACCCGCATCCTCAAGGCCGTGGAAATCCCTGTGGGTACCGTTCCCATCTACCAGGCTGCAGCCTCTCAGAAAGCCGTGGTCGAGATGACTTCCGACGACATGTTCAACGCCGTCCGGAAACATGCCGAGCAGGGCGTGGACTTCGTGACCGTGCACGCCGGGGTCAACTTAAACTCCCTTGAACGCCTGCGCCAGAGCGACCGGATCATGAACGTGGTCAGCCGCGGGGGCTCTTTCACCCTGGCCTGGATGCTCCACAACGGGGAAGACAACCCCTTCTATGCCGAATTCGACTACCTCATTGAAATCGCAAAGGAATACGACCTCACCCTGAGCCTGGGAGACAGCATGCGCCCCGGCTGTATCGCCGACGCCTCCGACCGCCCCAAGTTCATGGAATTCATCACCCTGGGCGAACTCGTGAAACGCGCCCGGGCCGCAGACGTCCAGACCTTTGTGGAAGGCCCGGGACACGTCCCCTTAAACGAGATCGAGCTCAGCGTCCGGGGCATGAAGGAGCTCTGTGACGGCGCTCCCCTCTACCTGCTGGGCCCTCTGGTAACCGACATCGCTCCCGGCTTCGACCACATCACCGGCGCAATCGGAGGGGCAGTTGCCGGGATGTACGGCACGGACTTCCTCTGCATGGTGACCCCCTCGGAACACCTCGCCCTCCCGACCCTCGAGGACATCAAAGAAGGCGTGCTCGTAACAAAAATCGCAGCCCACACCATCGACCTTTTAAAAGAAGGCCAGCGCGAACGCGCCTGGAAGCAGGACCTTGCCATGGCCTACGCCCGCCGGGACCTTGACTGGGAAAAACAGTTCGAACTTGCCATCGACGGCGAACGGGCCAGAAAGATCCGTGATTCCAGGAAGACCGAAAGCGAAGCCTGCTCCATGTGCGGGGAACTCTGCGCCGTAAAGATCGTAAAGGAAGCCTTCGGGGAAAAGAAGAAGGAAGAGTGAATTCTTTCATTTCTTTCTTTCAACTCTTTCTTTCAACTCTTTCTTTCAATTCCTTTCTTCTTTCAACTCTTTCTTTTAACTTTTATCCAGTGAGAGAAAAGGTTCAACGTTTGAGCGGGTTCAACGTTTGAGCGAATACACTTCTACCATATGGTGTGGGTGGTACCGCAGCTTTGCTTCCCGAAGGCCGCCGACCCCGAGATCGCTTTCCCGGTTTATGTATTCCACTTCTCCGGCAAGAACCGATGCCGTCTCCGCATTTATCTCCTTATAGATCCCTTTGCAGTCAGGCAGTCCTTTCTCGAAGTGGATGAGCGCCGTATCCGCGTTGAGGCGCTCATAGAGGGAGAAGGCTCCTACCTGCGAATCGACCCGGACCAAAAGACCCTGCAGGGGAAGTTCGGTGAAATGCTCTATCGCATAGATGGCTGCTTCTATCTCGTGGGCAAGGACTAAATTTTTTTTGCACCCCTTCCACTCGCACCACTTCTTCAGGAATTCCATCACCTCTTCCAGGTTTCCGGGTGTGATCGTCTCGACCGCATACAGGCAGTTCTTCCGGAACCTGTTGAGGTGGCTGCGGATCTTGAGGTATTTCTTTCCCGGGAGTTCCGCAAGGTCGGCAGCCCTGTACATGTACTCGAATTGGTCCCTGTCCGGCACCAGCACGAGACCGGGATCGAGTTCCTGAATCCACCGTGCAGTATCCGGATCGATGAACATAAGGGGCGTGTCGTCGCTCACGTCCAGCGCCAGCCGTATGAGCTCACGCATAAGCGCAGGGTCCCGGGGGCCGATCGGCGGGTGGAACCGGGTAACCCCCGCGGTGGTGAATGCTAGAAGCAAGTTCCCGTTCACATACGCATACCGGTACTGCGCAAAACGGTTCCAGCAGACGATGTTCGTAAAAGTGTTGCTACTATGGGTCTGCGGGTAGAGCGCATAATGGCGCTCAAAAAAGGCCCGGTCGGCAAGAGTGACCGGTTTGAAATCTTCCAGGTTCAGCATTTCAAACAAGACTTTCATTTGGGTTTTAATAATTTTTATAAAACCGTGCACGGTCAGTCAATTATTCTCTAACTAATAACATTTCACTAAATAATCGTTTACCTCTCAGGATTTTATCATTTACCCATGGATTATAATCATTTATCTATCAGGGTTTAACCATTTACCCATCAGGATTATAATCATTTATCCATCAGGGTTTACATGGATGAAACTTTACGTGGATGAAACTTACTTCTATAAATTGCACTTACTTCTATAAATTACATTAAAATACTAACTTCAATCTAATAGGACTTACGCACTTGAAGGGTGAAATCAAGTATATTCAGCCTCATCAAACCTGTTAGGATTATCTAAACTTATCGATTTAATAAAGGAATAAAAATGACAGAGAATGAGAAAAAATCCGGCTTAAACATCCGTATCGCAGAAAAAGAAGACGTTTCCCTCATCCTTGATTTCATCAAAGGCATTGCCGAGTTCGAAAAGCTCTCCCACATGGTCACTGCCACCGAAGAAACCCTTCTGGAGTCCATGTTCGGGGAAAGGCCCTATGCCGAGGTCTTTTTTGCCGAAATGGACGGCGTGCCTGCAGGCTTTACTGTCTTTTTCCACAACTTCTCTACCTTTGTCGGAAAGCAGGGCTTCTACATCGAAGACATCTACGTAAAACCCGAATTCCGGGGAAAAGGAATAGGAAAAGCCATGTTCCTCCACTGCGTGAAACTTGCAAAAGAGAGGAACTGCGGCAGGATGGAATGGACTGTACTTGACTGGAACCCTGCACGGGAGTTCTACGAGTACTTCGGGGCCGGGCCTGTTGAAGGCTGGCACATCTACCGCATGACCGAAGATAAATTTGAAAGTGCGCTTGAAAAATAAGGTTGAGGGGATTTTTCTTCAAATCCCCTCTTATTTTATCTTCTATTTTTCTATCTTCAATTCTTCTATCTTCAATTCTTCTATCTTCAATTCTTCTATCTTCAATTCTTCTATCTTCAATTCTTCTATCTTCAATTCTTCTATCTTCTATCCTTCGCTCCGCAGAAATTCTGTTATATTTCGGAAAAGCTCCCCGAGTTATGTCCGAGCTCAACTCTGGTTTTCAAATCCGGTAGATCTCTAGCCCAATATCGTTCCCGGGACTCTCACCGCCCGCCTCAGCGGGCGGCCTTTTCCGAATTCACTGAGAAAAAATGCCTTCAACAGAAATTGCCGGGCGGGTTCTTAGTTAATCTGATTGTACTTTTTAGCCATCTCAATTCTTTTTGTCAGTATCATTGCAATAACTTTCAAGTTACTTTCAATATCTTTGCACAGTCATTGGGATGTACTTTATAGTCACTGCAATATCTTAACACAGTCTACAGCCATTGGGATATACTTATGTTCATTCCAATATATATTAAGGAAGAGGCCGGCCTCCTTCGTCAGCAGAGTTGCGGCTCTGCAGTGCGCGGTCCTTTTCGGTCGCTTTGCTCCCTCAAGAGGACTATTATTTTAAGATCTGGTCAATTATATTTTATATCTTGACGAGCGGCCGCTGAGAGCGTCGGTACTCTATAAAAAGTAAGACTCGAAAATCTGTTTTTAGAGCTGCAATTATCCTTTATACGAGTCCGCTTGAGCGAGCAACGCGAGCGAAACGGACCCCGTGCTCCCGAAACGGAACTCGGGCGGTGAGAGCGTCGGTACTTGAAAAGCAGGTCAAAAAAGGTTTTTGGGGATAAGTGGAAGGGTGTAAGTCCGGCCAACTGAATGTTTAGATTCCACCTTTTTTGTGCAGACCAGGCCCTTTCCGTGTAGATTGAAATTTCAATTTCCTTTTTTCTTTTTGCAGTCTACTTCAGTTATTCTTCATACTTTCTCAGGCGTGTCCTCCTGCTTGAGGAAAGAGTGGTGTTCCAGGCGGTGGACCCTTTTTTCAAGCCCTTCTATCTGCTTCAGGATTTCCTCTTCTGCAGCCCCTTCAAGTTTTGCGGCTTCCCCATGTCCTTTTACCCCGGATTTTCCTGCAGGTTTCATGACCGTTTGCATGTACTTTTTCGCCTTCATGATCGGGAAGGTTTCGAACCAGCACAGTTCCATGAACGGCTGAATCGAAGCTATGTAAGCTTCCGGGTCGTCGGTTTCGTAGATGATGAATGATCGGCAGCCTGAGAGGTCGACCCACTCGTCAATCACTTTGATGCCTTTCGGGTATTCGTATGTTGAGAAAATTTCTCCCACTCTTACACTATCTTCCGGTTCCCAGGAAACAATATCCATGAATATCACTTGTCTGACACCCCACCTTGCAAAATAGATTTTAAATTCCGATTCTTTTAAAAGGGCATATACTTTTGGGAAGCAATGTTTAGAAAAAAAGGTTTGGAGACAGTTTCAGGTATCTCCAACAGGTGCTCCCAGCGTCTTCAACAGGAACTGCTTTCCTTGCAGGAACTGCTTTCCTTGCAGGAACTGTTCTCCTAACAGGAACTGTTCTCCTAACAGGAATCCCTCAAAATCCCTGCAGAAACTTCTCACGGGAATGCGGTCTTCATGGAAATGGGTAAAGGCTCCCGTATTTAGCGGGAACCTTCCTCATTTTCAAGGCTTTTTAATACCTCCAGTTTTTCCTTCGCATCGGCCAGGTCGGGGTAGAGGCGGAGGATCTCGTTGAAGGTCTTTATGGCTTCCCCATATTTTCCCATCTTCCCGAGGATTACGCCGCGATAGTTCATGGACTGGACATCGCGGGGGTTTATTTTGAGGAGTTTGTCGAAGGCTTTGAGGGCTTCTTCATACTCTTCGGTTTTTGCAAGGGAGATTCCCAGGTACTTGAGGGATGGCTCATGCCAGGGGTTTAAGGAAAGGACTTCCTTGAAAGCCTTTGCCGCGGTTTCGTAGAGCTTCTGTTTGAAGCAGACGATGCCCACGTTATAGAGGGCTTTGATGTTTTCAGGGTCTTTCTGGAGCACAAGGTCAAAAGACTTCAGGGCTTCCCGGTATTTTTCAAGCCTGCAGAAGGCAATTCCCCTGTAGTTTAGGGCATCGCAGTTTTCAGGGGAGACTGCAAGAATGCGGTCGAAGTAGCCCAGGGCTTCTTCCACCCGGTCAAGCTCTATCAGGGTTGTTGCCGTGTTGTAGAGGGCTTCTTCGTCTTTGGGGTTGAAGAGGACGGCCCGCTCGAAGGCTTTGAGGGCTTCTTCGGTTTTTCCGAGTTCAATTTTGCAGAGGCCCAGGTAGTTCAGGCTCTCCGGGTCCTCGGGGAAAATCTCAAGCAGGGTTCCGAAGTTCCCGGCGGCTTCTTCGTACTCCTCAAGGTTGAAGAGCACAAGGGCCCTGTGGTAGAGGGCTTCCCTGTGGGAGGGGTCGTGCTTCAGGGCCATTTCAAAGGCCTGCAGGGCTTTTTCGTAGTCCTGGTACTCTATCCGGGCAAGCCCGAGCCTGTAGCAGGCTTCCGTGTAATCCGGGAAGTCCGGGGCAAAGAGGAGCACCCTTTCGAGGTCTCTTGCAGCTTCCTTGAAGTGGAGGAGCTTGAAATTGGCCGCAGCCCGGCTGTACAGGGCATCTGTGTTCTCCGGGTTCAGGATAAGGACGGAATTGAAGGCCTGGTGGGCTTCTTCAAGCCTCTCCAGCTTCAGGAGGGCAAGCCCTTTCTGTTCCCAGGCAGCTTCCAGGGCAGAGTTGAGTTCAAGGGCCCTTTCGAAAGCTTCCACGGCCTTTTGCTCCCGGTCAAGCCCCCTCAGGGCAATCCCCTTGCTGTACCAGGCATCGGCAGATTTCGGTTTTTTTGCCAGGGTCTTTCCGAAGGTCTCGAGGGCTGCTTCATAGCGTTCAAGTTTGAGCTGGGCAAGCCCGAGCTTTATCCGGGCATCTTCGTACTCAGGGTCGTTTCCTCCCTGGTTTTCCGGGATTTCCTGGCTTTCGGAAACTGCCTGCTCAAAGGCCTGCAGAGCTTCCTCATAACGTTCCATGGAAAAGAGGACAAGTCCTTTCCTGTAAAGGGCTTTTCCGGCTTTCCCACAGCCAGGGTAACGTTCAAGGAGTGTGGAAAACGCCTGAAGGGCTTCTTCGGGCCTATCCAGTTTCAGGAGCGCCATCCCTTGATTGTACAGGGTGTCCTCGGACGCAATCCCCTTTGAGGCAAGCTTTTCAAAATGCAGCAGGGCTTTTTCGTACTGTCCGAGTTCCATCAGAGCAAAAGCAAACTTTTCAAGGAGCTCATTGAAGTCCGTGGGGAAGGCGAAGGTCTCTACGTCAGAAAAGTTTTCGGAAACAAGTTCAAGCAAGCTGTCAACCGCCGAGACTGCTTCTTCCGCCTTTCCAAGCTCGAACAGGGCAAGGGCTTTCTTTTGAAGGAGTTCGGGGTTCAGGGTCCCGGCCTTAAGTGCCTCATCAATGGCTTCCAGGGCTTTTTCGTATTCTTTGAGTTCGAAGCAGGCAAGCCCGAGGTAATAGGGAAGTTCGGGCCTGGAGTTTCCGGGTCCCCTTACTTTTTCAAAAGCAGTCGCAGCATCCTTGAAGTTCCCCTGCCTGAAAAGGGCAAGGGCCAGGCAGTAATGCAGGTCTTCTTTTTCCGGGAAGTGCCCAAGAGCCTCTTTAAAGGCTTCCCCGGCTTCCTCATACTGCCCCAGCTTGAAAAGGGCGTACGCTTTTTGCTCGGTAGCAGGGCTGCAGTCGGGTTTCAGCCTGAGGACTTCGTCAAAGGCAGATGCAGCTTCCCGGGTTTTTTCCAGGGCTTTTAAGGCGAGCCCCTTTTCAAACAGGACAGTTATTTTTTCGGAGTTTTGCAGGAGAGCCCTGTCAAAGGCTTCCAGGGCTTCTTCATACCTTTCGAGTTTCAGGTAGGCTGAGCCCAGGTGTTCGAGGGCCTGCTCATCCGCAGGTTCTGAGGCAAGGAACCCAATAAACCCTGCAATGGCCTCCTCGTATTTGCCAAGCCTGAAAAGGGAGAGGCTTTTCCTGTACAGGGCGTCCGGATTTTCGGGAGAGGCTTTCAGTGCAGCCTCAAAAGCTCCTGCTGCAGCTTCAAAACTGCCCAGGGCAAAGCAGGCAAGCCCGAGCCGGTAATAGGTGTCCTGAAAGCCCGGGTCGATTTCCAGGACTTTCTTAAAGGCCTCTGAGGCTTCCTCCTGCTGTCCTAGCTTTGAAAGAGCCAGGCCCCTGTAGTACCAGGCATCTGCAAACCAGGGGTTCTGTTCGGCAAGTCTGGAAAAAACCCCAAGGGCAGAATCGTAAGCTTCCTGGCGGATAAACACGAGCCCCTTCCAGTAAAGGGCGGGGGAGGCTTTCTGGGGGTCTTCGCCCATTCCTTCAAAAATGGAAAGGGCTTCCTCATACTGGCCAAGTTCGAAGCGGGCAACTCCCAGGTTGAACCTTGCTTCTTCCCTGCCCGGGTCAAGTTCCAGCAGCCTGGAAAAAGCCTCAGCCGCTTCTTCATACTTCTTCAGCTTCAGGAGGGAAAGGGCCCGGTGTTCGAGTGCTGAGGGGTTTTCAGGGTCTTTTCCAAGTATGGCATCAAAAGCTTCCAGGGCTTCTTCATATTGTTTTACTTCAAAGAGGCAGAAGGCCCTGTGCTCAGGGGCATCCCTGTGTTCGGGGTTAAGGCGGATGGCAGTTCCGAAAGCCGCTGCAGCCTCTTCCGGCCTGTGCAGTTTGCGCAGGGTAAGGCCTTTACAGTACCAGGTAAGGTCGGACTCCGGCTTTTCCTTAAGGACGCTCTCAAAGGTTTCCAGGGCAGGGACGTATTTCCCGAGCTTCATCTGGGCAAAACCTTTGTGGGTCCAGACATCTTTGTAATTTGCGTCCTTTACAATCACTTCGTCAAAGGCTTTTATTGCGTCCTCGAAGTGTTCCAGCTTTAGGAGGGCAAGCCCTTTCCTGTACCAGGCCTCTTTTGACCCGGGTCTCCTGCGGAGCACCTGCTCAAAAGCCTGCAGGGCGGATTCAAACTTTCCCAGGTCCATTGCAAGGGTCCCTTTCTTGCACTGGATTTCAACGTCAAGGGGGTGGTTTGCTGCAAGTTTCTCGAAGGTCTCCAGGGCTTTTTCCCGCTTCCCCAGTTCAAGCTGTGCAGTTCCAAGCGTATAGCAGAGTTCGGGGTAATCGGGGTCCAGGGCCAGGACTTTTTCAAAGCATTCAAGGGCTTCTTCTTTTCTCCCGAGCCTGAGAAGGGCTTTTCCCCGGTTGTAAAGGGAGCCAGGGTCTTCAGGGTTTGTTTTCAGGACTTCGGAAAAGGCTTCTTCGGCTTTTTCGTTCTCTCCTGTCTCAAGCAGGATGAGCGCCCTATTTTTTAAGGCGTCCTCAAAGTCAGGCCTGAGCTTTAAGGCTTCGTCGAAAGCTTTGAGGGCATCTTCCTGCCTTTTGAGCTTTCCAAGAACGATTCCTTTTTTGTTCCAGCCTTTTTCCTGGAATGGGTTCAGCTGCAGGCCCTCCTCAAAGGCTGAGAGGGCTTCTTCATATCGTTTCAGGGAATAGAGGGTAAAGCCCCTGTTCATCCAGGCGGTTTCGTATTCAGGGTTCAGCTCCACGGTTTTTTCAAAAGCTTTGAGGGCCTCTTCAAATTTCCCGCTGTCCAGGAGGATGAGCCCTTTCTGGAACCAGAGTTTGTAGTTTTCGGGTTCTTTTTCCAGGCTTTTTGCAAGGGAGTCCAGGGCTTCTTCGAAGCGGCCGAGCCCTACAAGCACCGTGCCCCTGAACTTCTGGGCATCAGCCGAGTTGGTGTCGATTTCAAGCACTTTCTCAAAAGCTTTGAGGGATTTTTCGTATTTCCCGGTCCTGGCATACAGGCGCCCCTGCTGGAACCAGGCGTCCCCGTAACCCGGGTCCAGGCCGGTCACCCTGCCAAAGGAGTCGGCCGCTTTTTCAAAGCGCTGCAGTTTCAGGAGGGCAAGGGCCCGGTTGTACCAGAGCTCTTTCATTTCAGGATAGAGTTCAAGGAGGGAATCGAAGGCTTCCAGGGCTTCTTCGTAGACCTCCAGTTTCATGAGGGCAAAACACTTGTGGTTCCAGGCTTCGAAATAGGTGGGGTCCAGCCGGATGGCTTCTTCAAAAGAATCAATGGCTTCGTTGAGCCGGAGGAGCTGGAGCAGGGCAAAACCTTTCCTGAGCCAGGCTTCCTTATTTCCGGGGTTGAGTTTCAGCATTTTAGAAAAGGCTTTTTCGGCTTCCTCATAACGGGCAAGCTCGCTTAAGAGGACTCCCTTGCTGTAGAGGGCAGTCTCGCTGTTCGGGGCTATCTTCAAAAAGGAATCGAGACATTCCAGGGCTTCTTCGTCTTTCCCGAGCTTTGCCAGGGCCAGGCACTTCTGTTCCCAGGCGTCCGTATGTTTCGGGTTTTCCCGGATCAGTGAGTCAAAGCATTCCACAGCTTTTTCGCAGTTTCCGAGCTTTGCAAGGACCAGCCCGCTGGCATAGCAGGCCTCGGCGTGCTTCGGGTTTATTTCAAGGGCGTGCCCGAAACTTTCCAGGGCTTCTTCATACCTGTCTTCCCTTCCTTCTACTGTCCCCCTGGCATACCAGGCATCCGCACATCCCGGTTCAAGCTTCAGGGCTTCTTCAAAACAGTGCAGGGACTCCTCAGTCCTGTCCAGTTCGGCGAGTATGAGTCCTTTCCTGTACCAGCCTTCCGTTGCACCTAGCTTTATCTCAAGTGACCGCCCGAAGGCTTCCAGGGCAGCTTCAAACTCCCTCATGGAGGCCAGGGCAAGCCCTTTCCTGTACCAGGCATCGGGATTTCCGGAGTCGAGCTGCAGGACTTCTTCAAAAGAGTTAAGGGCTTCTTCGTTTTTCCCAAGTTTCAGGAGAGCGAGTCCCCTGTTGAAAAGGGCTCCCGTGTGCCCGGGGTCCCGATTAAGAATTTTGTTGAAAACGTTAATCGCTTTTTCGTACCTTTTGCGGTTAAACAGGTCAAGGCCTCTTTGAAAGGCTTCATCGTGACTGATAAGCAACTCCTCCAATCCCTTTTTTCAGGTCTACTACTGCAGGTTCAGGTGTGAAAATAGGCGTATTTATGTGTATATTAGTTTATTGAGCATGTTGATTTGGTGAACATTTTAGTTTAGTGAACATGTTGGTTTAGTTCGTAAATTTTACAGTTTAGTTTAGTGGACTATATGAGGTTTGCAATACCTGGCATAAAACCAGACGATTTCATCTGGTCATATTTCATCAGGTCAGCTTTTTCTTGTGATGCCTGTAATCTATTGTCATTATTAATTTTTATTTAGAATCTAATTTTCTAACATAATATATAAACGATCCTCAAGAAATGAGAAGGGAAACATTAGCTTCTTCTCCTGTTTTCTTTGGGGTTTTGTTTACAGGAGATTGCAAATTTCCCTGTGTCTCCTTCGCAGGCACCCTAAATTATAAAACGAGATATAAAAAGATATTCTAAAGTCACAACCAGGCTTTTAAAGATTTTCAGCAATAGCTTTTCGAAGGTGCCTGCAGGCTTCTCTGTTAAAGCAGACCAGAAACACAGTTTCGGGCAGTTCATTTTCCTTCATAAAGTTCCTTACTTCGGAAACCGCAATCCCTGCAGCCCTCTCCAAAGGAAAGCCATAAACTCCCGTGCTGATGGCCGGAAAGGCAATGGTCCTTACGGAGTATTCCCTGGCAAGTACCAGGCTCTTCCGGTAGCAGGAAGCCAGCAGTTCGTCTTCGCCTTTCCTGCCCCCTTGCCAGACCGGGCCCACTGTGTGGATCACCCATTTTGCGAGCAGTCGATATCCTTTAGTGATCCTGGCTTCACCGGTGGGGCAGCCGTTGAGGTGCCTGCACTCTTCCAGCAGTTCCGGGCCTGCAGCCCTGTGGATGGCCCCGTCCACGCCTCCGCCTCCCAGAAGTGTGGGGTTTGCGGCATTTACTATGGCATCGACTTCCAGTTTTGTAATGTCGCCTTCAATTACCTTTATTTTCTCCGAAATTTGCAGCATGGTCTGGCTCCGTTTCTGGTTTTTTCTGTTTATGTGGTTGATCGAGATTTTCTTTTGAGCGGGATTTTCTTTTGAGCGGTTTTTTGCTTGATTGTTTGCTTTGTTCCCGGAAATGTTCCTGCAATTATTTGGATGGCGTGTTCTTATTTGTTTTTATAACGGCTTATGTACGGGTTACAGCTTCGGGTTTGTACAATCCCAAACAATGATATAGCATAAAATAGAGATTATACTAGTCAATCCTGACCCGGGGCTTTCAGTACCCTGCTGGTGATATAGCCATTCAGGACAGCTCTGAAACCTTGATGTGCCTCTAAGGGGGTCAATGAGGCGAACTTGTGGAATAAATTTGATATAAGTTTAATTAGGCTATCCTATAAACAAACATTTCAAAGAACTTCCTATTCAGGAAACTAAACGTAAGGGGAGATAAAAGATGAGTAATATGACACTTAAGGAGAGGCTTTTAAATGCCCTCGAAGGCAAGACAGTTGACAAAACGCCTGTTTGTTCCGTCACCCAGACCGGGATTGTAGAACTCATGGATGAAGTGGGGGCACCCTGGCCGGAAGCTCACTCCGATGCAGGGCTGATGGCAAAGCTGGCAATTGCCAACCATGAACTCAGCGGGCTTGAGGCTGTGAGGGTCCCCTACTGCCTGACCGTGCTTGTCGAAGGCATGGGCTGTGAAATCAACATGGGTACAAAGAACAGGCAGCCATCGGTTACCGGGCATCCGTACCCAAAAGACCTTGAAGGCGCATCAATCCCAGAGGACCTGTTGCAGAGGGGCAGGATTCCTGCTGTGCTTGAAGCGATTAAGATCATCAGGGGAAAGGTCGGTCCCGATGTGCCCATCATCGGCGGTATGGAAGGCCCGATCACCGTTGCCTCCGACCTTGCAAGTGTAAAGTCCTTCATGAAATGGTCCATCAAGAAACCAGACCTTTTCGAACAGGTCCTTGACCTTGCCACCGAAGCTACAATCAAATATGCAAACGCAATGGTCGAAGCAGGGGCAGATGTCATTTCCGTGGCTGACCCTGTCGCATCCCCTGACCTCATGAGCCCCGACTCCTTCAAGCAGTACCTCCAGCCCAGGCTGCAGAAGTTCTCTGCCGATGTAAATTCCGTAACCGTCCTGCACATTTGCGGAAACGTGAACCCGGTCCTGGACTACATGGCAGACTGCGGCTTTGAGGGCTTGAGCGTCGAAGAAAAGATAGGCAGCGTCAAGAAGGCAAAGGAAGTTATCGGGACAAGAGCAAGGCTCGTCGGAAACATATCCAGCCCCTTCACCCTGCTGCCAGGTCCTATCGAAAAGATCAAGACCGAATCCAAACAGGCCCTTGCGGACGGTGTGGATGTACTTGCTCCGGGCTGTGGAATTGCCCCCATGACTCCTCTTGAGAACATCAAAGCCATGGTCGCAGCAAGGGACGAGTATTATGCTTGAATAAAAACTGATGAATAAAAAGCTGATATACAAAACATCTTCTCTCTATTTTTTAACTTAATTTTTCCTTTTTAAAAACGAGGGTTTAATTTTTTTTAAATCAGTTTTCGGAGTTTTTTCCGGTTCCGACTCTTTTTTTACTCATTTTTAACTCTTTTTCTACTCTTTTTTGACTCTTTATTTCGTTCTCAGTCCCAATTGTGGCTGCCTCTGGCTAAAATGATCCGTGATGCCTGAGAAAATCCTGAGAAATCCTGAAATATCCAAAAGAATTCTGAAAAAATCCTTAACTGAAAAAATCCTGAAAAAAAGAGAAAAAGGAAGAACTTCCTCGATCAGAGACCGTAGTTCTCCTTTGGCAGGAAGACTTTGACTTCCTTTTTATACTTGTCAAGGCAGTCGCTCATGAACTTGTCCTTGTCATCGGTGAGGGCTTCAAAGGCTGACTTTGCGTCTGCAAGGGCCTTGGCTTCGAACCTTGAAAGGGAGAGCTTGCCTTTTGCTCCTTCTTCGACGATGTTGATGCATTCGATTGCGGCGTTCTTGGCACGGAGATAGATGTTGTTTCCGTCTTTTGCGATTGCCTGTCCGACTCTGTAGGCGTGCGGGTATGCGAGGACGTAGCCCTGCGGGTCCCTGTACATGTCGGATGCTACGAACATGTCCCTGAGAACCTTTTCGTTACCTGATTCGAGGGCAACGTTCATAAGGGAACAGTCATAGGCCAGGGTCTCGGACCAGCACTGCACGGTGGTACCGCCGAATTCACCATGGTATTCCACGGATTCGTTGGACCAGAGGTCACAGCACTGCATGACCAGGTTGCCCATCAGGTCGGAGTGGGCACAGGTGGATGTCTTTCCTTCCTGGGCAATCGGTACGCCTGCAATGGACTTTACGATTGTGTTTTCGTATCCGCAGTCCTTGCCAGGGCCGGTTGCACCGCATTCGTAGGCCACAAGGGACCTGGCGGCAGAAATTGACCTTGCGATGATCGCCAGGGTGTGGGCGAGGTTCTTGTCCAGAAGGCCGCCGGCAATGAACATTGCGGTGTTTGCCTGGGCACAGTCCGTGTCACCGGCTGCTACCACCTTGTTCTTCTTTGCGACGTCTACGATGCCCTGCCAGACCAGTTCCATGTCCATGGAGCCCAGGCACCCGATACCGTAGAGCACGCCGGCCATGTCGTTCCTCAGGATGGCGTAGTCGAAGACTTCCTTGCCACCCATTGTTTCGATTGCAAGAAGGTCTGCTCCGTTCTGGGCGCACTGCTCGAAGGCTTCCATAAGCAGCGGGAACTTGTCCTGGAGTTTGAGGTAGTCACGGTCTTCACGGATGTCTCCTATGGTGTGTCTGAGCGCGCACTTGATGCCGTACTCATCATGGTAGTCTTCCATGATAGCTTTCTGGGCGTGGGCAACAGCTGCTCCCCAGTCAGGGTGGTTGGACATCTGCTGAACGTGTTCGGTTTCAAGGACAACGGAGGGAGCTCCGATCTGGACCATCCTTGCCATGATGTCAGTGGTGATCCTCTCGTATTCCTTTACGAGCTTTTCCTTGGATGCTCCGGCTTCAGGCCTGGGAGCATAGTTCACTTCAGGGGTTGTGTAGCCAGCACCGATTTCAAGTCCCAGTCCTGCTTTGACGGGCTTGACGGATTTTCCGAAGACCATGTCATCTGCTTTTGCATAAGCCATTTTAGTGAATCTGTTTACTGCCATCTACTTCACCTCCTCAGTGTTTGTGGAATTTCTCCCTCAGTTTAACAACGTTGTCCCCATTTGCCTTGATGAAATCGGCCATTTTTGGAGCGTCGGATGCCTCTTCACCATACACGCCGAGTTCATACTGGGACACGAAGTCCTGGTTCACAGCACCGCCACCACATGCGAAGGGGATCCTGTAGCCCTTCTCCATTAGCTTGTCGTTGATCTCCTTAAAGGCATACATGGTTGTGGTCATGAGCGCAGTTCCGGTGAGCATGAGTGGGTTTTCTTTCTCCACGGCTTCAATGACTTCGTCGACAGGTACATCTCTTCCAAGGTCCACGACGTCATAACCGTTGGCTCTTAAAAGTGCGACAACAATGTTCTTCCCAATGTCATGCACGTCCCCTTCTGCAACATGGCAGACGATTCTCCCTTTAACTTCGGGTGCTTTTCCTGCTTTTTTCTTCAGGAATTCGATACCTTCAAGCATTGCATCTGCGGACATCATTACGTTTGGCAGGAAAATAACGCCGTCATCGTATAGTTTGGAAACGACAGCCATTCCAGGCATCAGGGCTCCATTGATGAGGGAGATCGGATCCTTTCCCGTAGCAATGGCTTTTTCCAGGCCTTCCACCACATCGTCTTCTTCCCCCTCGAAGATGGCCTTTGCAATCGGATAAATTGCCGAGTCTTTAGGATATAACTCTTCTGCGGCCTCTTCAGGTGTCATTTCCTTTTCCAGAGCCACGTTGTAGCGTACCAGAATTGCACTGGGATCTATGTCTATCAAATATCTAACCTCCATTTTGGCATTTGAGGAGCAAACAATCCCTGATTCTATTCAGGGGCCAAAATCGGGCTAAAAGCCAAAAGCACCTATAAAAAGACCTTATGGATTTCGCTGTCCATGCTGTCTAATTTCTCCCTTATTTTACACAGCCCCAGCTAAATAAGATCTAAATTAGGTATAAATTCCCAAAATTCTTCCCAACTTCCAAAAGGGATTTTAACTCCCCTTCTATTAAATGGAATTCGCGATATATATATTTCACGGGAAAATTTAAAAGTTATTAAAAAGCAAAAGTTCAGCTATTTATTAAAAATAGAGTTTGGATCGCACTGAAATAGGTGCTTATCTTAGTCTTTTTTCTAAGTTTGTTGATGCGGTTACATAACATGATTTCTTCTTTTTTTATATATTATTGAACCGAAATTCCTCTTTAAATGCAAGTATGAAAACCTGAACCTTCAGGCGAAGGTTTTAGGGAGGGTTAGTTCACGTGCATTGATTCCTCAATCATCGGGATTCCGTGCCTTTGATTCGAGCATTAATATACGTTCTGCTATATTTTTTAAGATCTGTAAATCTTCTTTCAACGCCTATCTCTATTCATTGTAGTGTGTATTCGTGATTTATTGATCCTTTTTGTGCAGGAATTTGGGTTACTTTTTTCATAAAATACTTCTGTTGGGCACAGCTCACCAGAAAGTATTTATACCGGTGATGCCTCTTGGTACTTCCCTGATCAAGCGGGATCAGGGGGCAATAAATCTATAGATTCTGGCAAAAATCTATTTTTGCAAAGGCTCTATATGCATAAAAATTGCTCAACGAAAACCTTTATATATTAATACTGATATGTTAAGGAATCCCCTCACACAGCTCAAATGTGTGAGCAAGGGTCCGAGTCTCGGTTATACGGGAGTCGGAAAGGCAATTTATATTGATTCTGACAAAATTCAGTTTTTGTCTAAAATCTATATACGAAATTGCCAGAATCAAAACCTTTATATATCAAGAATGCTATGTTAGCAATCCCTCACACAGCTCAATTGTGTGAGCAAAGGTCCATGATCCGATCTTTCCTGATCGGGAGGCAAAGTACATGATTTCGGGCAGAACTTCTGAATTTGTCTGAAACT
>NZ_VOUA01000007.1 GCF_024372725.1 Methanosarcina sp. KYL-1 | reverse complement strand
TCACCTTTTGAGTTTCAATATACATTTGGATTACATCTTTTGTTGTATCTCCGCATGTTCCAACATAATAAGAAGGATTCCAGAGATGACCATTCCATAATCTACTCCTTATTTCAGGATGCATTTCAAAGAGTTTCTTTGCAGTAATCCCCTTAAATATTTTCACAATATCGACAGGGGCGAACTTTGGATGCATAACAATGAAAAGATGCACATGATCCGGCATTACTTCTTGAGTGACAAGAGTTATACCTTTTTCTTTTGCTATCTTTCCATGAAGCTCTTTCAAATCTTCCGCTATTTTTCCAATAAGGACTTTTCTTCTATATTTTGTAGACCATACGAGATGATAATTTGTATTATATACACATCCTCTTGCACGTATCCAGTGTTCTTTTCCGGTCATGTTAATATATACATATGGTAACCATGTGTGTATTAATTTAACGCTATTATGTTGAAGTTGACGGGCTGTATCCCACCATTGAAATGGCAGGGATTAGCCCTTACTTGATCCTAAAGAATCAGGCTAAAAAGAACCACGGCTTATAAAATATATTTATTAACTTTCTTATTTTTTTATACATCTTTTTTAAGGCGGCATCCCCTGTAAAGGACATCTCTCAGGTAAATAGTATGTAAAACAAGGTCCTTAACGAGGCTTGAACTGGCACCTTCATCCAGCTCAAAATCCAGTAAATATTCCTTCAATTTTTCAAAATTTACAGGATCCTCCGATTTGAGATACTCACGGCCCTTAAATAAAAGGAAAAGCGCCTTGCCGTGCATATCAAAACAGGCCTCCCTGCTTATTTCAAGATCGAAATTGAGAGATGCTAAAACCTGGGCAATAGGGGAGTTAAGTTCAAGCAGAACATTGTTCAAAGAGTCAAAGTCTATATTACCTGCACCAGTATTTTTTCCAGCCATAAGCTTTACAAAGTGGTTTAAAAATAAAAATTTTTTCGTTTTTTGTTACAAAATATATACTGTGTAAAGATGTGAAAAATTCCTTTCACAACCTTACCGGAACTGAACAAAATCATAGAAACTTTGGAGTGGTAATAGGTATCTAATTGCCCTGCGTATAATTCTTAGGACAATTGCGGCACCTCTTCAAGAGCCGCATGGACCGAATGACACGATTAAATGGAATGGGTAGATCTCATGACATGAATAGATTGCATGAATAGATTGCATGAATAGATTGCATGAATAGATTGCATGAATAGATTGCATGAAAAAACAATATTTGGCATTACATTTGACGAAAGGAGAAAGATAATGGCAATAATAGATTTTAAAGGCAAAAGCCCGAAAATCTCTGAAACGGCTTTTGTTGCAGGTTCTGCAGATATTATAGGGAATGTTGAGATTGGGGATTACTCAAGTATCTGGTTTAACGCGGTGATCCGGGGGGATGAAAACCGAATAAAGATCGGGAACCGCACAAGTATTCAGGATAATGCGGTTATCCATGTGGACACTGATGACGGAGTTGAGATAGGGGACAACGTGACAGTCGGACACGGAGCGGTACTTCATGGGTGCAAAATAGAAGATAATGTGCTTATAGGGATGAATGCGACAGTGCTGAACGGAGCAGAGATCGGGAAAAATTCCATAGTGGGAGCAAATGCGCTTGTGTCCCAGGGGAAGAAATTCCCGGCAAATAACCTTATTATCGGGGTTCCGGCTGTTGCAAAAAGGGAAACTAACGAAGCAGAGGTCGAGGCTGTAAGAGAGAATGCGGAGGAATATGTCGAACTGGCCAGGGAGTACAGGAAAGCAATTTTGAAGTGATCGGAAAAAAGGGCCGAAAAGCAGCCTGGAAAAGGACGATACAGGCGACTTCATCCAGTCTCCAGGCAAAGTGACCTTGATGGCGGTGATGACAGCCATTATGAGGAAGGCACCTGTGAACCACCCTCTTTATCGGCATTCTTGATGAATCATTCCCCCCTGGGGGACAAAATCACCACTCATATACCTTTCTCGGCTGCAATTTTACCGGACTCTACAGCCTCCACCAGCGTCTGGTAATCACGTTCAGTCTGGTCGGCGTAAGCCACGGCGAAGTCAGCAATGGCCCTGGCGAACGCGTCCCCTTTGCCGATGTATCCCGAGATCGCAGAAGCATCTCCCGTCCTGGCGTGGGCCCGGGCAAGGCAGACGCTGCACACCTTCAGATAGGTCTCCAGGCCGGCCTCATCCAGGGCAGCTACATCCATAGAACCCTTCATGTCTTTCAGCTGGCGCCAGTAGAACTGGATGCCAGTAAGCAATCCCTTATGCCAGCCCAGGAAAATGTCGCTGGCGGCCTGCATCAGCCGCTGTCCCAGCACCACACGCCGGGCATGGTTGCCATAGTCCCTCTTTTTGACGTAAGGCTCCAGGACAGACGGTCCGGCCTCTTTCAGCTGCAGGATAAGCGCATCATCTTTTGCACCTCCTTCAAGCAGGACAATTAAACAGAGCGTGCCGACACTGCCGATGCCGCCCACCCGCAAAGCCACTCCCGAGACCCGGAAGCGCGACAGGAGCAGACGCCGCTCTTCGGGAAGACTGGAAAGATACTCCAGCCACATCTTTTCAATATCCTGCTCAGTCAACTGGGCTTTCTGTTCCTCTGTCAGCAGCTCGCTCAGCCGCACCAGGAGCGGAGGATCATTGAGAATCCGCCGCCGCCCATCGACCAGTTCGGTGAGCATTTCCAGGGTCTGCTCGTGCGTATGCGTGCGGGCTTTCCGAACCATCTTCCGGGCGCCCTTTCGCGCCTTCCCCGAGGAGCGCTCAAAGGCCTCAAGGACCCTGTCCACATCCACGTTGAAATACCACACATCCAGAGTAGGAGCCAGGGAAAGGCGTAACATGGCATCCCTATAGGAACTGGTAACAGTCTCCGCCAGTTTCCTGTTAACATCCTCACCAAATTCATTCTCCCTGCCGGCCACTACTGCGCTTGCGGCCAGGCGCTTGAGGTCCCACTCCCAGGGACCCGCGTAAGTCTCATCGAAATCGTTGATGTCAAAAACCAGCTTTCTCTCCGGCGTGGCAAAAACGCCGAAGTTTAAGAGGTGCGCATCGCCGCAGAGCTGTACCTGCAAACCGGTTACAGGTGTTGAAGCCAGGTCGGCTGCCATCACGGTCGCCGAGCCTCGCAGGAAGGAAAAAGGCGATTCCAGCATGCGTCCGTACTTGATGGGCAGCAGGTGCTCCAGACGGCCCCTGTCCTGATCCCGGAGAAGGCTTATAGGGTCGGGACGGTCAGGGGCAGGCACCCAGGTCCCATGGCTGCTGCGAGACACCTCCTTGCGCAGGGCTTTGCCCCTTTCCCGGCGTTCCGAACGGTTAGCCGTCCTTTCATTATCTGACATTATGTCCCCCCCAGTAATATTCAGCTACCGTTTTTCTAATTCATTTTCTGCTACCAACGCCGGTTATTTATGTGCAGATGACTATAAAAATAGTTCATTTTAGGGTATTACGGGAAGCATGAAGAAATCCTTTCTTTGTGAAATAGAATCCAGGACTACTGTTGATTATTTAGAGGAGATTTGGAGCGAACAGAAAAACCAGAAAGTGTGCAATAGAGCGTATGATTACATGTGAAATTAGACTCGCCCCGTAACCGTAAATTCTGCGGTCACAAACGGCGATGAACGGAATGTGAGAAGGGTTATTAAAAAAGCATATTTTTAGAAGAGGATACTTAAAAAAAATTTAGTGCGAGGGATGGGATTCGAACCCACGAACTCCTACAAGACTAGGCCCTCAACCTAGCGCCTTTGACCTGGCTGGGCAACCCTCGCATCTTGTTTTATGACAAAGGAACAGATCCTTTGAATTGAATGAAGATTTTTGTAAAAATGATATTTGGAAGATAAAGTAAGTGATCAGGCAAACAGGACAAAGAAATTTGGTGCGAGGGATGGGATTCGAACCCACGAACTCCTACAAGACTAGGCCCTCAACCTAGCGCCTTTGACCTGGCTGGGCAACCCTCGCATCTTGTTTTCTTGCTGTTTTTCGGCGCGCTTTGCGCCTTGCACTCCCTCACAATATCATGGATAATATATAAACGTTTCGAGTCGTGAGGGACGCTGGTAAGAATTGCCGGAAGATCCCGTAAAAAACTGAACGGTTCCGGATGTATCCGGGCATAAAGAAAACCCGAATGTAGAGATTTTCCGGACCAGAAGCCTGGATACCGGAAAAAATTGGGTTTGAACCGACACTGAGCCAGGCTCAGAGCTGGTCCAGAATGCTGATCAGTTCTTCGGCTTTGCCTTTAACCACGCCTGAGGCGTTCAGGATGAGATCCCTGGCTGTATAAGAACCATCGGACTCCATAGTAAAGACAAACGCATTTTCATCGTAGTTTACCTTTATCGCATTGAGGTCACAGACCTGTTCGCAAAGCTTGCAGAGGGAACATCTGATGACGTCATCCTCGGAAATTCTTGCCCCTTCGGTCTCGACCCTTATAATGCCCTTGGGACATTCTGCTGCGCAGTGCCCGCAGGCATCACAGTTTTCAATGCTAATAATAGGTACGTTCTTATAGCCGCATGCAACGCCGGCCTGCCATTTGACGCTGTCTCTCCCGTAGCCCATATGAGCAATTGCCTCGAGCACGAGTTTCTGCCCCTTCCTGAGTTCAACAATAGGAACAGTGGGGTCCGCAGGCTGGATTTTGGGGTCAGAAGAGATCAGGTCCCGCGAAAAAACGGTTCCGGGCCCTTCCGCACTCAGGGTAAGGGAGACCTCACATGCAGGGCAGCCTTCTCCCCCACAGACATCGCACTCTGCCTGCGGCACATACGTCTCGTCATCCGTTACAAGCGGGATTAAGGAGAGACGGAGAGCCAGCTGTTCGTCATAGAGCACGGAAGTGTTGTCGTAGAGATTCACGTACTCAATCGCAAGAGTGGGGACATCGGCGACCATTGCACGCCTGATGCCGTTAGCAAAAGCCATGCTTACTTTTGAAAGCACGAACTTTGCAGATCTGTCCGATAACTCCAGAATGTCTACTTCCATCGTCATATACCTTAATTTCCCTTATTTTCTAAATTACCTTCAAAAAAAAGAAAAAATTGAAGGTTTCGCTTACACACGCCTTCCGCCCTTCGGGCGAGTTCCATCATGCGGGACAGGGGTAACATCCTCGATCCTGCCGATGCGGAGTCCTGCTCTTGCAAAAGCCCTGATTGCGGCCTGTGCTCCGGGACCCGGGCTCCTCTGCTTGTTCCCTCCGGGAGCTCTTACCCGGATGTGGATGCCATTGATGCCCTTGTCCTTCAGCTGGTCAGCGAGGTTGCCTGCCATCTGCATGGCGGTGTAGGGTGAACTTTCATCCCTTGCGGCCTTTACTACCATCCCACCTGAGGACTTTGCAATGGTTTCGGCTCCGGTAATGTCCGTAACCGTGATGATCGTGTTATTAAATGAGGACTTGATGTGAGCCACGGCCCATTTCATGTCTGCCATGTTTATCTCCTCCCTCCTTTCTTCTTTCCGCCTTTACCGCCTCTTCCGCCTCCTCTCTCAGGAACTCTGGCTTTAGCCTGCTTCTCTTCGGCAGCTGCTCTGAGGGTGAAACTGCGGTCTGCAAGGGCTGATGCCACCTGGACAGGTCTTTCAGGGTGGGATTCAGCAATAAGAGGGGAGCTTCCGTAGTACTCGATGTGCATCTCATCATCCCTTGAGATCAGCATTCCCGGAATGGTTGCTTTCCTTCCGTTCACTGCAATGTGCCCGTGGGTAATGAACTGGCGGGCCTGGAGAATTGTCCTGGCAAGCCCGAGACGGAGCACCTGGGTCTGAAGCCTCCTTTCAAGGATATTTTCGGTCTTCAGGGAAAGGATGTCATCGATGTTAGCGTCTGATTTGGTAATGCCGTAGCGGATAAGCTTGGAGAGGATCTCTTCGGACTGAGTCTTCAGGTGTCCTTCAAGCCCACCTTCCTTGCCTTCTGCAAACTTTGCAAGCAGGTTCCGGGCTTCGGAACGGTACATCCTGAGCATACTTGCTGCCTTCCAGACTTCTTTTTTGTTCCTGAGGCCGTATGCTTTGACCAGTTCGACTTCTGTAGCCATCCTGGCTTCCTGCCAGGGGTGTTTTGGCGTTTCGTAACTCTTACTCTTTTTACCTGGATATGCCATTTCAAATCACCTCAACCGGAAAATCACTTCTTCCTGCTGACACCTACGGTTGATCCGCGGCGGCCGGTGGATTTTGTTCTCTGTCCCCTGACTTTTAAGCCTCTCTCGTGTCTGAGGCCTCTGTAGGCACGGACCTTCTTCAGGTTGTTGATATCCTCTCTGAAGGTCAGGACGATGTCTGTTCCGAAAAGGTGCTTGTCCTGTCCGGTCATGAGATCTTTCTGCCTGTTAAGCATCCAGGTAGGAACAATATCTTCAAATTTCCCGATTGCAGCGTCGAGTTTTGCCACATCTTCCTCGGGAAGATATCCAAGTACAGCATCGGGGTCTACCCCTGCGCCTTTTGCAAGGAGTTTTGCCGCGCGCCTTCCAATTCCCGGAATTCCGGTTAAGGCATACTGCACAGGTTTTGCCCCCTGCAGGTCGGTATTCATGATACGAACAAGATGCATCAATTCTTCTGTATGTTCTTCTGCCATATACTTCCTCCAATGAGTACAGCACCCTGTAGCCCCTGATCGAATACCCTTAGAAGAATATGCGAAAAATCAGGAGCAGCTCTCAATAGGAGCTTCCTTACAGCATATACTGATGAGTTCCATTACATGCCATTGCCACTATATAAGACTATCTGCCCACGCTTTCCCGAATAAAAGGAATTGCCTGCAGAAATTTTCCTCATAAGTTTCCTGCAGGGTTTGAGGAGAGCCGTTAAAGACAGGTATACACTAAGAAAACCAATCCAGAAAAAGGAAAGAATTTCAGGTTGTAAACCGGAACTTCAGTGAATTAAAGGACTGAAAAATGTTTGACGCCGAGGGGGAGATTTGAACTCCCGAGGGGCTAAGCCCCACAAGCTTTCCAGGCTTGCGCCCTACCGCTAGACTACCTCGGCACATTACCTTATGGCCCGGCTTATACCATAAAGGAATTGTAATATATAAAGTTTATTCTAGAAATCCCGGAAACGGGTGCAGAGAAAAAGATTTTTTAAGGTTGAGGGATGACATTATCATCTTTTTTAGCCCAACCTCTCGGATAGGTCCCCGCCTCCATCATCACCCGTATAGGAACGGCCGCAATGCCTGCAGAGGCGCCCATAATCATTTCCGTGTTCATTTCAGCCTTTGCAAGGGCCACAATTTCCCCTTTCAGGGTAAAGACCCCGACAAGATCCCCTTTCCGGATATTTGAGTCAAGGCTGGTGATGCCCGGCACCGCAAGGGAGGCGCCCGAACAGACCGCATCCACAGCGCTGTCCCGCAGGATGATTTTTGGCAGGTGGGAGACGGCAGATTCCATGGGACGGACAACTTTCCGGATTTCGGATTCATCCCCGTCCTCCTGCCAGAACACATAAGCATCTTTCAGGTCCTGCAGGGTTATAAGAGTCGCCTCCGTAAACGGGCCTGCCTTTGTCCTCCTCAGTTCCTGCATGTGCCCGCCGCAGCCAAGCGCAAGCCCGATGTCGTGGCAGAGCTTCCGGATATAGGTCCCTGCCTCGCAGCCCACCCGAAAGAGCACCGAAGTCCCATTGATTTCTAGCACTTCAAGGTAATAGATCGTGCGCACCCTGAGTGCCCTTTTAACTGCCGACTTTATGGGAGGTAACTGGTAGATGGGGCCTACAAAATCCTCGCAGACCTCCCGGACATACTTTGCAGACACCGGCCTGTGCAGTTTCAGCAGGCAGATGTACTCCTTTCCGGAGAGGCGAAGCGCCGGGACCGCTTTTGTAGCCGTCCCGAGCAGGGTGGGCAAAAGCCCGGTCACCTTGGGGTCAAGAGAACCGGCGTGACCCGCCCGACTCACACCCAGAATGTCCTTTACCCAGGCTGCAACCTCGTGGCTTGTCGGGCCCGCAGGCTTGTCTATGTTTACGACCCCTTTTTTGATATATTCATTAATGGGGCGCTTTTCAGGGGCACAGCCGTATGCGGGATTTGTCCAGGCGCCGGACTTCCTGACCAGCGTCCTTTCAGCTTCTGATGGCAGTTTGCCGGCGGATGACATGGTTTATCACAATCTCCTTAATTGAATGTATAACATTGAAATAACAACATTGAGTTCGGATCGGACCGTTTGATGCGGAATAAACCGAAAAGTCCCCGGAAAATTTCCGGAACTTCTGGAAAATCCCTGACAATTTTCAGGGAATTCAGAATAAACCTGAAACCGTGTGTCCGGTATATCAGGTTCCGGCAGATAAAACTTTGCGCTTCATATAAAAATCCACGTATCAAGAAATCAAAGCACAGAATAAAAGCCAGTGCAGAAAAAGAAACATCCACCGGAAAAAAACAGTGCCGGAAAAGAACCTGGTACTGGAAAAAGCCAGTACAGGAAAAGAAACATCCGCCGAAAAAACAGTGCCGGAAAAGAACCGGGAACCGGAAAAAATTGAAGGGTGGAAAAAAATCAGGCAGGCCCACCCAGGGAATCGATTGCAACCCTGAGGATGTCCAGGGTCTGGTACTGGTTCCATTTCGCAGAGTCGATTACCAGATCATAGATGGAGAGGTCGGTGATATCGATCCCGTAATAATTCTTATACCTGAGGGCCTCGGACTTTTCCCTTTCAACCGTCTTTTCGAGCTCTTCGTCAAAGGAAAGGGATTTTTCCCTCCTCTGGATGCGCTGCACCCTGACCAGCATTGGAGCCTTGATCCAGACCTTCAGGACATTGGGAACTCCTTCTGCCATGTGCCCGGCCAGCCGGCTTTCAAGGATGATGTTGTCCTGGCTGTGGGCGATAGCTTTCTGGTTTCTGTCGATTTCCAGGTCAATGGTGGCATCTTTTTCTGCGAGAGCCCCGAATTCGGAGAGACTCAGGCCTCTCTCCTTTGCCAGCCTCCTGAAAATTTCCCCGGAAGAGATCAGCTCGACTTCGTAGTATTCGGCAAGCAGCCTTGAAATGGTGGTCGTCCCCGACCCCGGAAGCCCGCTTATCGTTAAGAGCATCAGACCCCACCGATATTCAGCACCTTCCTGATAATCTGGCTGACTCCCAGGGAGGAAATAAAGTACCAGTATATCCAGTACTGGAAGGGACCGAAAGCCTTGTCCGTAAGCAGCTGTTCGCCCCAGAAGGGAAAGAGCATTGTGGCTGAACCGTGCCCGCTGATGTAGTAGTACGCCCACATGAAAAGCGGAAGGGACAGGATACTGATGTAGGCCATGGGCTTGAACTGTTGCTTGGACATCTTCATCTGGTCGTCCATCATCTCCTTGCGCTGGTCTTCAAGCTTCTTCAGCATATAGGTGTTCTGGGAAAGCTGCGCCTCCCGAAACTCCTTCTGGAAAACCTTCATGCGCTCCTGGGTGTTCCTCATGAGTTCCCAGTCGATGGTATATTTCTGGATAAGGGACGCATAAATTGCAGTAATTGCCGCCATGGCCAGCAGGACCAGATGGAAATTTTCCGCTCCGACCAGAGCAAGCACGGGATCCATCAAAACCCCGACGGCCTCTCCTACAGCCTGCCTGAAGTCCTGCCCCAGGATCATTATCCCGAACATAAGGGAAAAACCGAAAGCCAGCAGGAACCGGTCGATTTGCTTTTTTAGAGTCTCTGAAACCAAGTTGTCCTCACCATTCAGGTTTGATAAATGTTAATTCCGAAATGTTAATTATGACTCTTTTGATTCGTGTGATTCTTTTGACTCTTATGAATCTTATGATTCCTTCAAAAGAAGGACGAATCCGATAAAGTGAAGCCCGATGAACGTAAAGCACGAATAAACCGGCCCAGAAGAAGAGCCGAATATAAGATGTTTACACAGGGTTTTTCTGGTTAATAAGTTTCGATGTATATATAAGTTATACTATTTGAGTAAATTAAGGTAGAGGTTTTCCTTCTGGTAATCGATTCAAGTTTACAATCAGGTTTATGTTGAAGTAGTAATCACTCCGAACAGGGCTGCATGAATAGTATATCCCCGTCGAACTTGTCCGGCCGAGTTCCGGGTCGGCATCGCAGAAGAACCCCAGCAACTGAAGAAGATAAATCTCAAAAACCCAAAAAGCCGGCATCCCAAATCTGAAGCTCTTGAACGTAATCCCACTACCACCTTCAGAACTTAACGTTTAGCCCTACCGGAAGCAGCGGTGAAGAAGCTTTGAGATAATTCAGTTCTGGCGGCTGGAACACGCATCGAACCATCGAACCTTCGAGCTTCACCGGGATTACTTTTTACTTCCAACTTAAAGTGGTAAAATGCTAATGGAAAAATGGAAGCCGAGAAAGCCGGGGAAAGAAGGGAAGGGGAACTCGCAGCCCTTGACATTACACGGACCCTGAACGAACTCCGGGACCAGTGCGTAAACGACAAAGCTTTTGCAGTTAAGGTAACCGTGGAAGTCCTGAAGAAAAAGGTGAGGGATGAAAAGTCCCTTGAGCATCTTGAAAGCGTTGGAAAAATGCAGGATGCCCTGTGCGATGACCCGTTCCGCAAACTGGAGGAGACGCATAAGACAAGGGTGCTGGAATTGTGCAACTACATTGAAGAAGCTTATTTTGCAAACCTGGTTCATGGAGATGAAGATAAGTAAACTGAGAGATTTGCGGGGTTAGATTTTGCACGAGTGACTTTTTTAAGGGTAAGCGAATTCTTATTTCGTTTTGAACTCCGCAAGCCACGTTAATTTTCCCTATTTTTCTCATTTCATTTTACAAATGCTCATGACGGGCTTTGTCAGGGGATACTGCCCCGGTGAAGTGAAAGTAACCATCTTTAAAAAGAGGACTAGTTTTAAGATGGATAAGTTTTGCTATGTGACATTGGAATTTTTTCAGAATGGAAAGGAAAGGAAAGGAAAAGAAAGGAAAGGGCTGAGGAGGAAAAAGATCAGGCTTCCCTCAGCAGGCGGAAGCCCAGGTCGGGGCTGCGGGCATTTGGAGTGAACCAGATACGGTTTGCAGCCCGACAGTCTGCTGCGGAGCCTGTCACACTTCCACCCCTTGTGACGCGGTAGGAGAAGACTCCACCCTCCCAGGCCCTGCCGTCCTCGGGAGCCTCACTGTAATCGTTGTGCCAGGTGTCCTGAACCCATTCCCAGGCGTTGCCGTGCATATCGTACAGGCCCCAGGCATTTGGCTCTTTCAGACCTACAGGGTGCCGGGACCCGGAATAAGGAGTGGACTCAAACCAGGCGTGTTCGGCCAGTTTCGATTCTTCGTCCCCGAAAGAATACCTTGAACTGCTTCCGGCCCGGCAGGCGTATTCCCATTCAGCTTCCGAGGGCAGGCGGTATTTGGCCGTGCCCTCAAGCTTGTTGAGTTTTTCGATAAAGATCTGGACATCCTCCCAGGAAACTTCTGCTGCGGGAAGTTCGGACTCTCCGGGAGAAAGAGGCTCTGTCCCCATTACTTCGCACCATTGCTCCCCGGTAACTTCGTATTTGCCCAGGTAAAACGGCTTTTCGATCTGTACCGGGTGCACAGGACCTTCATCCTTCCCCCTGCCGGCCTCCTCTTCCGGAGAGCCCATAAGAAACTCTCCTGCCGGGATCAGGACGAACTCCATTTCGATGGAGTTTTTGAAACTGTCAGAAAGATCGGAAAAGGCAACCGGGGAATCAGAGACCGATTCAGGATTTTCAGGAGCGGGACGGGAAGAAGACAGTGAAGCCTCAACAGGGTCAACAGGTATATTTGCATGATTGTTGATGGGATTCCCGGCATCTTCTGCGGCTGGCAGGAGCCCGTAAATCAGCCCCCAGCCACCGGCCAGAAGGAGAAAGACAATCACAGCCCCAATAATCAACATATTCTTGAGGGGCTTTTCGATGATTCCTTTTTTTGGACCTGCGTTATCCGGACTTCCGCTTTTTGAAATCCTGGCCGGGACTCCGGATGGAGAGAAGAAAGGAACTGACTGTGATTTATCCTGTCCCTTTTCATTTCCGCCGTTTCCCGGTAATTCAAAGCCATCTTCGAGCCGTGCTTTAAGCTCCTGCTTTTCTTTTCCTAACCTTTCCTCCCTCTGCATCCTGAGCTTTCGGAGGCTCTCTTTTTCTTCCAGCAGGAGTTTTTCATCTTCGCTCTGGAATTGAATTCCTTCAACCACCTTTTCGGATTCTTTCATCCTGTTTCCCTGCCCTCAAAATAGGTATCTGAAACAACTGAAACCTGAGTTTTTAAGATGTTGAAAAATAAAGGATCCCTGATATGACAAATAGAAATCTGATAAAAAATTGATAAAATTACACACCTCGCCTAATTCAAGTATTGTTGTCGATAAACATTAAATTTGATTTCCTGGGCCACGATTATTATTTAGATAATTGTTAGGAGTATTAGACAATTAATATAAAAATTATGACGTTATTTGTCATCTCCTATAAGGAAATTAACCGTTTTAATGCGCTTTGCATATTATTGTTGGTTAGACCCACATTGGAAAGGCCTTTAATTTTCACTCTGCGAGAATAATTTCGCCAGTTCTATACATATTTATTTTATATTAATATTTTCGGAACTATTCACCAATATAATAAATTTTAATAATATATAAGCAAAAAGCGCCTCATGGTGTTGTTTATTTAACGGAATTAGAAACTCGGAGAAATAACCAAAATGATAGGCAGGAAGGAGACGACAGGCCTTCCCTTTCAAATGTCCTTTGCATTCAAAGTAAGTCCATTCGTAGGACAGGCAAAGATAAAGGATTTAACAACAAAAAAAGCTGTTCAGGAAATAAATTTAAATAACTTATCATAATTTATCATAAAAAGATATAGTAGCCTGAAAGTAAGATACAGGGATTTGATCCGAAACCCTTCAGGCCTGAAGAGGAGTTGAACCGAATGCACCTTCCAAACCCCCACAAACAGCACCCAAAGATAAGCAAAAGAGCCTGGATCTCCGAAACTGCAGTCATAATCGGAAACGTAACCATTGAGGATAATGTGTTTGTCGGGCCCAATGCAGTGATCAGGGCAGACGAGCCGGGGTCATCAATCACTGTATTTAGCGGCTGCAACGTGCAGGACAATGTAGTGGTCCACTCGCTTTCCAATTCGGAGGTGGTGATCGGCAGCAACACCTCCCTTGCCCACGGGTGCATCGTGCACGGGCCCTGCCGGATAGGGGAGGGCTGCTTTATCGGGTTCGGGGCTGTGGCGTTTGACTGCATCATAGGGAAAGACTCGCTGGTCCTCCACAAATCAATCATAAGGGGAGTTGAAATCGCAGCCGGCAAAGTGGCGCCTGACGGGACTGTAGTCACCAGCCAGGATAACGCCGATGCCCTTGAAAACATTACAAAAGATTTAAAAGAATTCAAAAGCTCGGTGGTCAGGGCCAACATCGACCTTGTGCACGGATACAAAAAACTTGCAGAAGGGGTCTGAAAAAAAGGTCTAAAAAAGGGTCTAAAGAAAGGATCTGAAGAGAGAGATGAAAAAAGAGTATAAAAAAGGGAGCTGGAATAGGGACTGATAAAAGTAAGGAAGTTCCGGACCCTGTTATAACATTAAAGGTATTTCCCTTCCAGTTTTTCCAGGACCTTTCGTCCCGTATCGGTCAGGATATACTTTTTCCAGGTCGTTTTTTCAGGGGTAAGGCATTCAATCAGGCCCATGACCTCAAGTTCTTTTAAGGCACGGCTGATATTCTGCGTCGACCTGCTGGACTCATGGGCAATATCCGAAGCCCGGACTGCAGTGTGCCTTTTCATGGATTCCATAAGGATAAGGCGGCGGTCAACGCTGATAACCCATTTAATCAGTTCATCGATTGAGTTTTCGGGCATATTAACTCAGGTTCTCCATCACAAGGTTCCTACTGACATAAGCAGCCGCATACTATTTAAAATTTAATCGTTCTGCAGCGTCGGATAAAGGATGCTAAAGACCTGAGACGCTTGAAAAGCACAAGCAAGAAATGGAAAAAAGTAAAAATATGAAGAAATAAAACCCTTCATAAACCGCTTGTCTCTTCCCGGTCCGGGACAAGCTCTTTCAAAAGGCTTTCTGCATCCTTTTCGATCTTTTCGACAAGCTCTTTTCTGTGATTTGCAAGCCTCTCTGCCAGCGCCCTGTTCTCCACTGCCATAATCTGGGCAGCAAGAATTGCGGCATTATCTCCTCTTCCGATCCCCACGCAGGAAACAGGGATCCCGGTAGGCATCTGGGCAATTGACAGGAGGGCGTCTATGCCGTCGAGAGCCGAGTTTACCGGAACGCCTATCACGGGCCTTATCGTGCTTGAGGCTACAACGCCGGGGAGGTGGGCCGAAAGTCCTGCAATGGCAATGAAGACCTTTACGCCGTTTTTATGGCCGGTTTCTATTATTTCGGCAAGCCTTGCCGGAGTTCTGTGAGCGGATGCAACCGTAATGGTATACTCGATGCCAAAACGGTCGAAGATTTCAATCGCTTTTTTTGCGATTTCCTTATCGGATTTGCTGCCCAGGATTACTACGACATCAGTCATGGTTTACCTCAGTTCCAGAGTATATGAAAATATATGAGAAATTATTTAAACTTTTACATCCCGGAAGCTTGGGAAAATAAAAACCGTCCCGACAAAAAAAATCAAAAGGCTCAGAGCTAAAAAAAGAACGAAAAACCGGAAAGAAGGATAAAAACGTAAAATGAAGGAGAACAGAAAGTAATCAAACCAGAAAACAGAAAGTAATCAAACCAGAAACAAAAATCAAAAAACAGCCAAAACGCAAAATAAAAGAAAAAGGAAATTTCAGGCAAACTTTGCCAGAATTCCTTTTACGTCTTCGAAGACAACGTCGATGTCCTTTGTGCCGTCAAGAGTCACTAAGATGCCCTTTGCCTCGTAGTATTCGATGAGGGGCTGGGTCTGTTTCTTATAGACATCGAGGCGGTTCAGGACAGCATCTGAGGTGTCATCGGCGCGCTGGTAGACTTCGGCTCCGCAGGCGTCGCAGATGCCTTCCTCTTTGGGAGGGTTGAAGGTCTTGTGGTAGCTTGCACCGCACTTGCACATGAGGCGCCCGCTGATCCTTTCGACCAGTTCCTCGTCCGGGACTTCAAAATTGAGGACGATGTCGATGGGTTTTTCAATCTCTTCCAGGATCACGGCCAGGGCATCAGCCTGGGGGACGGTCCTGGGGTAACCGTCAAGGATAAAGCCTTTCTCACAATCGGCTTCATTGAGGCGGTTCTTTATGATTCCGATCAGTACCTCGTCGGGAACAAGTTCACCCTTGTCCATATACGCCTTTGCGGCGAGGCCCAGTTCGGTTCCTTCCCTGACATTTGCCCGCAGGATGTCTCCTGTGGAGATCTGCGGGATTCCGTAGAAATCAACCAGTTTTTTGGCCTGGGTGCCTTTCCCGGCACCTGGGGGCCCGAAGAGTATTATATTCATTTGAAGATCCCCATTTTTGTGTCCGTTGTTTGATTGTTCCGGTTAATGTGTTACTCTATTGCTAGATTCCTTTGCTGCAGGTTTAAGGTATCAACCCTTACTGCTCCCCGAAGAAGGACCTGATCATCGGGTGCATTTCCATCATCTGCTCGGAAGCTATGTCCTCGTACAGGCGGTAGACAATACTCACAGTCAGCAAGAGACCGGTACCACCAGCACTTCCCAGGGTACCCAGCAGGCTTGCAACCAGAGTCAAAAGCCCGATGAAGGCACCTCCGATCACGGTGACCTTTGGGATGTACCGCTGCATGACTTTTTCAATGCTGCCTACGTTCCTCCTGAACCCTGGGATCTGCATTCCGGAGTTGAAGATCTTCTGAGCAGTGGGTTTGGCACCCATGCCTGTGGTTTCTATCCAGAAGAGGGCAAAGATAATCCCGCCCCCGATCAACATCACGGCGTCAGCAAAGACGTGGAGCCCGATCTGCCAGAAGGCCGGAGCCGGAGCCCCGTACCCTGCGAAAGATTCCCGTACAAGGGACGGAATCCAGTCATAGGGGCTGTTGATGGGCGCAAGGTAGTACATAATCCCGTTGAGGGGTTTTGAACCGCTGAATTCCCCAAGGAACGTGATCCCTCTGCTATAGAGGATGATCCCGATCATCTGGATGTTGGCCTGAAGGGCCCTTACAAGGATCATGGGGAGGACGGATGCATACACAAGCTTTACAGGGAAACGGCCCCTGGCACCCCTCACCGCGCTGTGGGCGAGAGGAATTTCGATTCTCGTACTCTCTACAAAGACCACAAGCAGGAAGATGACAACCGTGCTCAAGAGCGCAAGGATTCCTCCCCTGACAAGCAGGAACATAAGTCCCTCGCCTGAGAACAGGTAGTCTGCCCCTACATTCTGGGCGATGTAGATCCACTTGGGGATCAGTCCTACCGGAAGCCCCGAAGTGTCAAGCTGCCAGTTGAAAATCCCTGTAACTATCTGCTGTGAGATTCCTGCGACGATGAAAAGTCCGACACCTGAACCGATACCCCACTTAGAAACAACCTCGTCCATGAAGAGGATCAGAACGCCTCCGATAAAGATCTGGACAAGGAGCAGGAAGGTGATTACTCCCAGGCCTACACCGAGCTCAGTCGCAAGCCCGGGGTCCGGCTGGATGTACCCGCCAAGAAGCTGCGGCAGGGCTTCCAGAATGATCATGACCAGGACAAGGAACTTCTGGCCTCCCTGGAAGAATGCCTGATCTTTAGGGTCCGAGAGGTCCATTTTGATGATATCCGCCCCAACAAGGAGCTGCAGGACGATGGAAGCCGTGACAATTGGCCCGATACCGAGGAGGATCAGTGACCCTGAAGCCCCGGCAAAGAAAGCGCGGTATGATTCAAAGAGGTCGATCGAATCCCGAGACATTCCAAAAAGCGGCACGTTTGCCAGAGCAAAGTACAGCACCAGAATCCCCAGGGTCCACCAGAGCTTATCCTTGAAGTGGACATGTTTTTCCGGACTTGCGACTGCAGGTAACCTGTTAAAAAACGGTTCTAACGTATCCCTGAGAGTCATCGATTACACCATTTCAAAATGTAATTTTATTGATACTGTTGAAAATATGTGGAAGTTACTTTTGCTATATTTTACTACAAACACCTTGGTATATAGCTTATCTCATATGAAAAAGTAATGCCAAAAGAATGAAAAATAAGTAATGTCAGGAAGACATTACTTATTCGGCGTCAATGCAGCTTCCGCCTGCATTTTCGATTTTTTCGCGGGCAGATGCCGAGAACTCTTCCGAAGTAACCACAAGGTTCTTCGTGACACGTCCGCTTCCGAGTACTTTCTCGATCCCGAGATTCTCAAGGTTGATGTGGTATGCCCCATCCTTGACTTCTGCAAGTCCTTCTTCAACAAGATAGGGAGCAAGTTCGTCGAGTTCGCCCACATTAACTATGGAAACGTCTCTGGATACTTCCTCAGGTCGCTTGAAACCGTGCTTCCCGTAGCTGTATCCCCTCATCATAGCTCTTACGAAATGGTGTTTGCAGCCACCGGCTTTCCCGCGGCCTCCACGGTTTCCGGCGCCACGCCTGTTCTTGCTGGTGCCTCCTCCGCAGGTCCTGGATCCTCTGAACTTCTTTATATCCATTCCAACCACC
Organism: Methanosarcina sp. KYL-1; assembly: GCF_024372725.1. GTDB lineage: Archaea > Halobacteriota > Methanosarcinia > Methanosarcinales > Methanosarcinaceae > Methanosarcina. The sequence continues at coordinate 138,177 of NZ_VOUA01000007.1, read as the reverse complement.
TTATCTCATCTTGTGCAGGAGCACGTTGATATCTTCACCGTGGTTCCCGAGAACTCCGCCCTGCTGAACGGTCCTTTTAATCCCTGCGTGCCCTTTTCTGGGCGGGTGAAGCCTGAAAACAGGCTTCAGTTTGGGGATGTCCTTAAGAGTTGCCTTTCCTTCGATTACGGCTTCAGCAAAGGCTTCAATTGAGTCATAGTCAGTGTTTTCTCTGACGTATTCCTCGGTCAGGCGGGTGTCGCCTTCAAGTCTGCCGCGGTTCTCGAGGATTTCCGCAAGCGCCTTCGCATCAACTTTCCCGTATGCAACGTAGTCCTTAACCTTCTGGACCATACCCTTGTAGTGAGGAGTTTCGGGCACAAGCACACAGTGGTTGACCTTGTGCAGCCGAAGCATCTTCATGGTGTCCTCTATTGTGTAGCGGACATTTACCTGGCCTCTCACTCTAACAATTGCATACATCTCAGGCTTCCTCCTTACCGTAGTTCACAGGCAGCCTCACCACATTGACCTGGGCCAGGGCATCAAAGGTAGCCTTTGCGAAGTTAAGAGTTGTCCTGGTGGTCCCGTAGGTCTTGGTCCACACGTCCTTGATACCGGCCTTTTCCAGCACCTTGGTTGCGGTGTTCCCGGCAGCGATTCCGAGCCCTCTCGGGGCCGGAATCAGGGTAACGGTAACACTGCCTGCCTTTCCGCTGACCTCATAAGGCACGGTGTGCGGCAGCCCGCAGGCGCATTCCCATGACCCGCAGCCTCTGCGGATGTAGGTAATGTTGAGCTTTGCGGCGTCAATAGCCTTGCGGATTGCAGGCCCTACCTGCACGTCCTTTGCCTGCCCGAGCCCCACATAGCCGTTCCTGTTTCCGACGATCACGGTTGCTCTGAACTTGACACGGCGCCCGGAGTCAGTCATCCTCTGGACCATGTTGATGTCGAGAACCTCGTCTTCCAGATCCGGAAGGAGCATATCAATAATCCGGGGTTCCCTTATAGGCAGGCCTGACTTGATTGCCTCTTCCATAGAAGCAACCTGTCCTTCGACAACCAACTTTCCAAGCCTGGTTTTCGGAACCCATTCTTCCTCGAATGCCATTTAATCACCTTAACTAAACTCAGCAAAGATTTTCTCTTTGGTTGCTTCAAACTGCTCTGGCAGGTCTGAGCTTTCTTCCCTGTACTCTGCAATGTGCTCTCCCCGGATTCTCTCATCCGACGGGAAAACTTCAGGGCTGCAGGGGACTTCAAAGCCTGAGTCTACAATCCCTTTAAGGGCAGCATAGACTCTGGAACCCGCAGAGGAAGCCTGGAGCCCGATGTCAAGCACGCCTCCTTCATAGCCTTTCTGCAGGCTCTTTAACCCGAACAGGAGCCCTGTCAGGTATGCAGCTGTTGTATTCCCGGTAGATCCGGTGTAGCCGTACTTTGCAAGTTCACTTGAAACGGCCGAGGAGTAAGTTAAGTCCCCTTCCGGAGTCGGAGCTATTAACTGAATCTGAATGTTCCTCGCACTCTTTCTCACGACTACCCTGTCCCGCTTTGAAAGCAGTAACTTGAGGCGCAGGTGATAGTTGGTGCGGCCTTCTCTTCGTCTTCTGAAAGGAACCTTATATCTTGGTCCTGTTGCCATCTTCAGCTCCTCCGTTTATCTAGCTTCTTCCTTTGTTAACAGTTTTTCGGACTCAAGGTGGGACTCAAGGTGAGCAACGCTTCTGTATTCGCCGCCTTTTGCCTTCCTGTAGAGCCTGCAGTACACGGACTTTTCAAGTGCTCCGTCTGCACGCAGCTCTTTGAGTCTTCTCCTCAGGGCGCGGATCTTTTTGACCCACTGTTCCTTCTTCGGAGTACGGGCCCCTTTTCTACCCTTTCTCGAACCGTGGCCCTTGCGGTGTCCGTACTTACGTTTAGCAGCAAGAGCTCTGGCTCTGCCTCTGCTCACGCCTTTGATTGGCTTGGCTTTGATCGTGCCGTTCTCAATGAGCCCGCGGACATCTTCCCTTGTGATTGCGGAAGCGATTTCCTCGGAGGCTTCGGGGTTAAGCCATACCCTGTCAAGCCCGCATTCAAGAATCCTGGAAGCTAACTTCCTCTGGTTGGACAGGTTTGACATTTTTATTCACCTCTTCCGGGGTTCAGCACCTTGATCCCGAGCTCTTCAGCCTTTGCCAGGATCACGGCTTTCTTCTTTGTACCTACCTTCCCTGCGATCCTGATAGCCTCATAAGAGGGGTCAACAAGCTCAAGTTCGGGAATGCTGGAAATCAGCACGTCGGTGTAACCCGAGGGGTGCAGGCCTTTTACAGCAGCAGGGCTTCCATACCCTACCTGTGCGAGGGCACCTTTTGCAACGTATTTTCTGCGCTGCTTGCCCTGAAGACCTCTGGGGCGCCTCCAGTTAGAGTCAAGCCTCTTGAACTTGTGGCTGCAGGTCCTCTTGAACTGGGGCTTCTTCCCCTTCTGGACCTTTCTCACATTGAATAAGCGCCTGGATTCAGGATCCATATCAAGGGTGGAAACTGAAGTACCTTCATTTTCATTGAATTCTTCTGCCATCATTACCACCTCAGGCCTTCTGGACAATGTAGATTCCATCCTGGAAGACCCTGGGATCGAACCTCTTGATCTTGGTCTTCTGCTCGATGTTTGCCGCAGTCTGGCCAACATCTTCCTTGCTGATTCCGGAGACAACTACTTCGTTTCCGCTGACCTTTACCTTGGTCCCTCCGAGAATTTTTGCAACCCTTGGCTTCTTTTCTCCAAGGAAATTCCCGATCACGAATGTGTTGCCTTCGACTTTTACCTGCATAGGGAAGTGGGCGTACACGACAGTCATCTTGTACTCAAAGCCCTCGTTTACGCCTTTGACCATGTTTCTGATGTGGGAAGCGAAAGTTCCCACCATGGCCTTCTGCTCCTTTCTGGACAATTCGGCGTCCACAAGGACCTCATCTTCCTTTACGTCAATACTGATCCCAGGGTACCAGAGCTTCCTTTCAATGGTACCTTTGGGGCCCGTGGCAGTAAAGACATCCCTGGAAATGGAGACGGAGACTCCTTCAGGAATCTTTATTTTCTTTGCAATTTCCTTTGCCATTTCTTGTGCTCCCTCCCCGATCAGTACACATAAGCAAGAAGCTGTCCGCCGATCTTCTTCTCACGGGCCTCGTACTGGGACATGACTCCGCTTGAAGTGGTCACAATGAGTGCACCAAAGTTCTTTGCCGGCAGGAACTGCTTTTCCGAGCGCTCGAAACTGTCGGCTCCTACGGAATACCGCGGCTTGATTGCACCGCACTTGTTAATCCTTCCCACGAGAGAAACACTGTAAACACCGGCTTTTCCGTCATCGATATATTCGAACTCACCGATGTAACCAAGGTCCTGCATAACCTTCAGCACATTGCCGATGGTTTTTGAGGCAGGCCTGATAACACAGGAGCTCTTCCCGACAGATTCAGCGTTCTTGATGGTGGAAAGGGCATTTGCAAGAGGATCAAGTAAAACCATGTTTCATCACCTCATGAATATTTCTCAAAGCCCATCTCGTGGGCAATATCTCTGAAACAGTGCCTGCAGAGGTATATGCCGTATTTGCGAACCAAACCCTGCTTCCTTCCGCACCGCTTACACTCGTTTGCTCCTCTTCCGAACGTCTTTTTCGTCTCTACCATTTACATGACCTCCACGCCATAGCTTTCGTTCAGGAAGGCGATCGCATCATCTACGGTAACCCTGTGGCCCGTAGGAATCTTTCTTTTTGCGATTCTTCTCTTGTTGATCCTCTCTCCGGGGCGCTTGAGCACAACGATAATGTCCATTCCGAAAACTCCGATGTTCGGGTCGTATTTCATACCCGGGAAGTCGGTGTGTTCTTCAATCCCGAAAGAGACGTTCCCGAGGGAATCAAACTGGGACCTGGCAAGGCTTTTCTCGACGATCCCCAGAGCTGTTTCCAGGAACTCCTCGGCCCTTTCGCCTCTGAGAGTTACCTTACAGCCGATAGGCTCGTTCTTCTTGATAGCGAAAGCCGGAAGGGTCCTCTTGGCAAAGCACCTTACGACTCCCTGCCCGGTAATAGTCCGGAGGATTTCTTCCGCATCTACCAGGTGCTGGCCACTTTCCCCTACGCCCATGTGGACGATCACTTTCTCAACCACAGGAGTGCGCATCGGGTTACTCATGGAGCTCACCACCAAGGCGGATCTCAGGCTTGTCCTCGCCAATCACAATCACGTAGTCTTCAATGGTTTCAAATTCGGTTTCCCCGGAAATTGTAACCATGTTGTGCCTGGAACTCTTGACTTCCTTGATTTCCTTGATCTTTCCGATTTCCCCGGAGTGCTGGCCGCCTACAACCATTGCAAGGTTGCCGACCTTAAACTCCAGGTGCTTTACGACCTGCTTGTCGGGAATGGAAAGGATAAGGGAGTCCTTGGTACCGTACTCGTTGGAGCCGGGGATGTTGGTCCCGTCACTAAGATTAAGCTGGACTTTCCCTCCTTTGAGGGTGTTCTTGTTGTTGATCCTGCAAAGTTTGTTTACTTTCGTTTCGTTCAACTTGTGGAGGGTCAGGCGTCCCTTTTCATCCTGAAGCATCCTGTATGCCTCGTTCATGAGGGGAACTGAAATTACGTCAAAGAGCCCTACCGGGAACCTAAGGTCCTTTCTGGGAATCCCGTCTACAAGGATCTTGCCTTCGGAGAGGACCCTTTTCCCTTCCCTGCTGTTGTCCACAAGCTTGAGAACGTCCCGGATTATGATCCCGAGTGGAAGACTGCGTGCCTGGCTGTGGGGTCCAGGGCGGGTGGTGGAGACCCACTTGTTACCCTTTCTACCTGCCTTCCAGCTCTTTGGAACTGATAATCTTTTCTGGTGTGTCACAAAATCACCTGCCTCACTTCTTGATGCTTGACGCTCTGCGCCCGTCCTTCATTTCCAGCTTCGTGATCATGACGTTGGATGGATAGATGGGCCTCGGGACTTCGGTGCCGTCCACCTTGGTGGAAATGACTCCGTCCACGTTAATGGTTCCGTCCTTAAGGGATACGGACTGGACCTTCCCTTCCGTGCCCTTGAAGTCTCCACGCATGACCTTTACGGTGTCACCGGTGACGAGTGCAGCGCTTCTTGTCCCGTACTGCTTGGAGAGTTCCTCGCTGAGCCTTGCACCCATAAATTTCTGTCTGATATGAAGAGGAGCGGTGTATCTTGCCTTTCTCTGCTTTCTGGGCTGTTTAGAGACCATCGCTATCACCTCAGACAATAATGGATGCGGTTGTCCCGATCTTCGGGAACCTTTCAGCAACTTCCCTGGCAACCGGGCCCTTTATGTCCGTGCCTTTGGGAATCCCATCTTCGTCCGTGATCACCATTGCATTGTCTTCAAAGGAGACGTGCAGCCCGTCCGGGCGGCGGAACTCCTGCTTCTGGCGGACCACCACTGCAAGGAGGACTTGTTTCCTCATTTCGGGTGTGCCTTTCTTCACGGACACGACGCACATGTCCCCAATTCCTGCGCAGGGCATCCTGTTCTTGACGCCGCGGTACTTCTTCACGGAGATGATCTCAACGACCTTGGCCCCGGTGTTGTCCACACAAGGGATCTTGGCCCCTGCGTTAAGGGCGCGAGGGATGTTGGAACGTATGCCTTTCATTTGGGCACCTCCGCTTTGACGACCACATAGGACTTGGTCTTGCTTATAGGCCTGCATTCCGCAATCGTGACAATGTCCCCGACTTTTGCGGAAATGCACGGCGGGTTATGTGCATGAATCTTCGAGCGTCTCTTTTCATATCTCTGGTATTTCGACACCATCTTCATGTATTTCCGTTCGATGACTACCGTATTGTCCATCTTGCTGCTGACCACGGTTCCCACGAGGATCTGACCTCTTACCGGGAGTGTACCGTGGAAGGGACAATATGCATCGTCACATTCCTCTGATGGCGCCGGTATGTTTAATCCAATATCTCTTGCCATGAGTTTAGCCCCATTTGCGTAACTTTTTGATGTTCTTGATCCGATTTTCGGGTTGTGAGAGCAACAGGTTTCCCTGAATTTTTACGAATGTTTCGGATCTGCGGCCTTTTTCTGAGAGCTCGGCAGGGATCCGGAAGATAAATTCCGAATCCGCCTTTGGAATTTTCAGTATCCGGGATTCCGCATTTTCTATGACAAGCATATTTTTCGTCTCGTCAACCACGCGTCCCCGGATTCCTATCAGTGCTGGATTAGTGGAAAGAATTACCTTAACATCGAGCCCTATCAATTCGTGAAAGATGAGGGTCGAAGGCGAAATTTCCACTTTAGATATCATTTAACTCATGCTGAATGGTCTTTATCCGGGCAATAGTCCTTCTGATCTCTCCGATCCGTCCCGGATTATCTGGTGCCCCTCCTGCAGAGGTAAGGGCACGTTCCCTGACCAGTTCGTTGTTAAGGTTTTCCAGCTCATCGGCCCGTTCTTCAGCTTTCATGGTCCGGATATCTTTGCTCCTGAGGATTGCCATTATTCCTTAGCCTCCTTGTGTACCCGTGCCATGGGATGCCAGTAGTCGTAGCCTTCGTGCTTGTGCTGCCAGACACCGCTGACCTGCCTGCGGACTTCGTCCGACCCTTCGACATAGATGAGTTCGGCTTCTTCGTCCTCAGGGACCTCGGCTTCAAGCTCTTCTTCTGTTACTTCAGGTTCCGCAACTTCAGTCACTTTAGGGGTTTCCTCAACTGCCTTTTTGGCTGCTTCAGGGGCCCTGGGTTTTACTGCCGCTTTTTCTTTTTCGGCAACTTCCGCAACTTCAGGGGCGGCTTCGACGACTTCGCCGGGTTCCTTAATCCGGAAAGAGTCGGGCAGGACTACTCCAGGCTGAATGATCCTGACTTTGCAGCCAAGAGTTCCGAGCTTCTTGATAGCTACTGCGAACCCTTCATCCACAACCTCATCTACAGGTTTTCCGGAGTGCTTTATGTACCCGTCTACGAACTTCTCAACCCTTGACCTGGCTCCGGTGAGTTTTCCGGAGATCACGACTTCACAGCCCAGGGCGCCTGCATTCATGACGGCCCTGATGGTGTTGTGCCCGGCCTTGCGGAAGTACCAGCCTCTTTCGATGGAAGATGCAAGCCTGGATGCCATCATCTGGGCATTTAATTCCGGCTTCTTGACTTCCTGGGCATCGATCTGCGGGTTTTCGAGGTTGTATTTGGTCCCAACGTCCCGGGTAAGTTTCCTGATGACCTTTCCGGCTTTCCCGATTACCATTCCCGGTTTTTCGGAGTAGATAATAATCTGGGTGCCCATGGGGGTCCTGTTAAGCTCCATGCCGCCGTATCCGGCCCTGCTGAGCTGCTCTGCAAAATACTCGTTCATGGAGGCCTTGACATACCCGTCATTGACGAACTTTCTCTCGATTGCCATTTAGCGCACCTCGGACAGAATCATCTCGATGTTTACAGTATCTGTGTTTTTGGGAGTGGCCCTTCCTCTGGCTCTCGGGATGAAACCGTGAATTACCCTTCCCCGGTTAATGGCCACGTGAGCAATGTACATGTTAGAGGGTTCAAGGCCCTTGTACTCTGCATTGCTCTCGGCATTTCGGAGGATCTTCAGGATTTCTTTCGAGGCATTGACAGGGTATCTGCCTCCGGCCATGGGGCCTTTCCTGTGCCCTGCCCCTTCGCTGTGCCTCTTGAAAGGTACAGCTTGCTTCAGAGCAATTACGTCCTCGAGGTACTTCCTTGCCTCTACAGCTTTCATGCCCTTTATTTTCCAGCAGATCTCACGGGACTTCTTGGGAGAAATGTGAAGTTCAGAACCCATCGCTTTAGAGGTGACCTCAGGGTCTGCATTAACTGAATAATTGATTCTTGCCATTCCCTTTCACCTCACTTCAGCGGTACGAACTTGCTTGAACGGGTTGCTCCCACACCGGCACTGCCGTGGTTAACTTTTGACCTTGTGGGTGCGAATTCTCCGAAGCGGTGCCCGACCATTTCAGGCTGGAGTTCTACACTTACAAACTCTTTCCCGTTGTAGATTTCGACAGTCTGCCCGAGCATTTCGGGAAGGATGACCATGTCCCTGCGGTGGGTCCGGACATTCTTTCCTTCTTTAAACCCATGCAGGACTTTCTTCTGCTCTTCGGAAAAACCGCGCTTGATGCTCCGGCGTTCCCTGGCAGGCAGAAGCTCCGCGAACTCTTCAAGACTGAGCTCCTGAAGTTCTGCGACGGTTTTTCCGCGGTAGGTATACTCACCCTTTCTCTTCGGTAACCTTGATGCTACTTTTTTTGCCATAACGAATACCCCTTATTCAGCGCTTCATTCCGGTCCTTCTTGCTGCAATCAACCCGACCTTTCTTCCTGGCGGGGCGTTTCGGCTGACTGTGGTAGGTCTTCCCGGGTGCTTCCAGGCGCCTCCACCGAATGGGTGGTCACGCGGGTTCATGGCAACACATGAAACCCTGGGATACTTTGCAGCCCTGGTTTTCATCTTGTGATACTTTTTCCCGGCTTTGAGCCAGGGCCTGTCCACTCTGCCTCCACCTGCAACAATGCCGATGGTTGCCCTACAGCTGGGGTTCAGCCATTTAATGCTGCCCGAGGGCATGGCCACTGCAGTCCTGTTAGGCTCATGGCTTACAACGGTTGCATATACTCCGGAGGAGCGGACAAACTTGCCACCGTCATTCGGCTTTGATTCGATGTTACAGACCAGGATACCTTCCGGGACGTTTCCGATAGGCATAATGTTGCCTGGCTTTACGTCGGCTTCTTCTCCGCAGACAACCCTGTCCCCGACTGCAATGCCTTCGGAGGCCAGGAGGAACAATTCTTCCCCGTTTTCAAAAGCTACCTTTGCGATAGGAGCCGAGCGGGCCGGATCATGTTCGATGCCTATGACTTCCCCTGCAAGGGAAGTGTTTTCATCTACCCGGGGGTGCCTCAGGTCTGCTTTATACTTGTGGGAAGGAGCCCTGTAGGTCGGTGTACCTCTACCCCGGTTCTGTGAAATGAGTCGCTTACCCATACCTCACACCTCACACCAGTCCGATTCGGGTCGCAATCTCGTGAGAAGCTTCAGCTTCCTCAAAGGCCACGATTGCTTTTTTCAGACCCTTCATGGTGGTCATGGTCCGCACGGAATTCACCTTGAAACCGTACAGCTTTTCAACTTCATCTTTGATCTGATGCTTGTTTGACCGTGTGTCCACGATAAACTGGAGCTTGTTTTCGTCCAGCAGCACCATCGCTTTTTCAGTAACAAACGGATATTTAACGGAATTCATTGGAATGCGCCCTCCAGCTTCTCAATTGCGGCTTCAGTCCAGATGGTAAGGCGCCCTGCATGCGTACCCGGAGCGAGCAATTCGGCGTTAAGTGAATCCACTGTCACTGCGTCAACCCCTGAGAGGTTTCTTGCAGCCTTCAGGATAGGAGAATTTTCCCCTGCGACGATCAGGATGCTCTTTTTGTGCTTGTATTTCCTGCCTCTGAGTTTCCCGCGCCCTGCCCTGATGTGCCTTCCGTACTTAGCCCTGAGAACGTCATCGTAGACGCCTGCGGCCAGAAGGAAGTCAATTACCTGCTTTGTCTTTTCCAGGCTTTCGAGAGCATTGTCAGCTACAACAGGAAGCTCGGCTTCAAAGACGTGACCTCTGAGGCTTACAAGGGTCGGGTCCCGGGTTGCTGCGATTGCAGAGCGGATTGCATAGCGGCGTTCTTTAGTGTTGACCTTCTCAGTCCTGTCAGTTTCGGGTTTTGGGGGATGGGCTCTCCGTCCTCCCTTTGCCTGCGGGACTCTTGCGGCCCTGCTGCTGTTTACAAGCCTGGGAATCTGGGCGACACCTCTTCCGGAACCCCAGGACCTTGCAGAAGTTTCCATTCCTGCATAGAGGCGGGGACCGTAGGGCTGAAGCCTGTTTGCCTGTGCTGCGAGCACTGCCTTTTTGATAAGGTCAGGCCGGTAGTCCACATCGAACACAGCCGGGAGTTCAATTTCCCTGACAACGTTTCCAGAAAGGTCTATGGTTTTTGCTGTTGCCATTTTACTTCACCCCTGCTTGGACTCTCTGCTTACGTAGAGGATGTTGGGTTCTCCGAGGTCGGCTTTCTTTGCCCTGATCGGGTCTCTGAGCCTTATAAGCCTCTTGGAAGGCCCGGGTACGCTGCCTTTAATCAGCACGTAGTCCCCGCGGACCAGTCCGTAGTTAAGGAACCCGCCTTCTGGAGTGATCTCTTCGCCATCGGCCCCGATTTTCAGGATGCGCTTGTTGAACTCGGTCCTCTGGTGGTAACCCATCTGACCCATCTGTGGCACGCGCCAGGAGACGTGGGAAGGACGGAAGGAACCAAGAGTACCGATCTGCCGGAGGCTGCCCTGTCTGGAGTGCTTGCCTTTCATGAGGCTGATACCCCAGCGCTTTACAGGACCCTGCGTACCTTTACCTGTGGTAATCGCAGCGGTATCGACAAGGGTTCCGTTCTTGAAAACATCGTTAATGTTTACAAGAGTGCCCAGGATGGATTTTGCATACTCGAATTTGGTGTTGAGATCCCGGGCGCTGATTCCGGATTCCATGATGTCGGGTACCTTTTTAGGGACACCGGTCAGGCTCTTTGGCAGGGTGTAGGTAATCGCCCTGATGTCGCTTACACTGCCTTCTTCGATCAGTTTGCCGATCTTATCAAGGGCTTCGGCAGGGCTTTCAATACCCGGTATAGGGATCCTGCGCTCAAGTTCCGGGTCAAGGTCTGCTGCCCAGGCTTCTGCGATTGCCTTTTCACCAGAGCTGTCTTCTCCGTAAACTCTGATAGCTGCGACCCTTATTGCAGGAGTTTCGATGACAGTTACCGGCACGGAAATTTCCATACCTGCGGTAAGGCTGTTCTTAATATCATCAACCATGATCACGTGGGTCATACCCACCTTATACCCTGCAAAGCTTTGCAGCCTTGGCTCACCCGCAGCATCCGGCCAGGCCCTGAACCGTGGAATGTGGCTCTTGGCTCTTTTGCGCGGACTGAATGCGAGAGAACCTCGTTTTGGTCGGTGTATGCTTGCCATATTTCTACTCCGTAGATTTCAATTGAAAAATACCAGCCCCTCCGGTCGGCACAACCTGAGTGTCAAAAGAGAAATGCACTGGATTCCCCGAACCTACCAGGGGGGGAGGGATTTTTTCCAGACCTGCCTGGCATAAAGCCTCGGGCAGGCCAGAGCAATGCGCTCTATAGTACCCTAATTCCTTCAGGCATCTGCAGATATTCAGCCCTTCTGCCCGCTGTCTCAGCAGGAGATATGAGATTGAGGACTGCATTCTCGATCCTGGCAGACCCAAATCCAGGCTCTCCGAGCCCTGACTTGAAACATTCAGTATTTCAGCAACTGCTACCGCAACTCATCGAAAACATAAACATTTTCGTGCGATTTTAGGCGCCCCTGTGGCGCCAAAAGCGGGCGTTTCAAAGCATTGGCCCTTTGACACTCATGTTGATCCGACGTTTCTCACTGGATTTCTTCACTGCCGGACATCCAGCCATAAATGATGACAGAAAGCCCGTATCACCCGGAAATTCCCGGGATGTAAGTGCTAAAGCATCACATTGATCATTCAGATACTGATTTCAAGCACCACAGGTGCCTGAAGCATCATATATCATCACATCTCGGATGTACTTTGCCTTTAGATAGCACATCTAATATATAAACCCTTTGCAGAAAAAAAGGGAAGATAAGGAAGAATAATCAGCAACAATTGGGATAAATGTAAGTAATTTTAATCAAGAAGGCCGGGACGCAAAGAATGCAATATTGATATATAGTCCAATATAGCCCAACCAGCAATTCAGTTTAATTTACCCACAGTCCAGTATAGCCTAACGCGAGGCCAGGTGCTCAATACCCGGTTCAGTCCAGGTCACCCCAATTTTGTTTCACCAAACGACGGGCCCCAGTGCTATACAGGCAGCCTCCAATAGTACAAAAAATAATTGGTCAGAATACGCTCGAAAAGAGCCCGACATGACCATAATATTGGTCATGCCATAATATTCGACCATAATATTCGACCATAATATTCGACCATAATATAATACTCCGGGATACACCGATCATAATACAATATTCAGAGATACACCGATCATAATACAATATTCAGAGATGCGGACCCAACATTATACATCCCGAAACACGTCTCCATCGTATTTTCGATCATGCTCCAGATAATTTACCACCGGAGTTAGGTCGTATAAGTTAAATCATTGTTTTATATTTCCTGAATGGCAGGCAAACTACAGCCGCAGGGAGAAAAGGGGGAAAACCGCCATTTTCGGATATTCCGGACAACGTCAACCGATTAACCAGGGATCAACGGAATTTTCCCGCGATATTAATACTACATCAGGATGAAAACACATAACAAGTAATTTTAACCTCATACAGAAAGTACCTTTAGGAAGTCAATAGGGATATAAAAGGATAGAAAGGGTAGAAAGGGTAGATAAGTTAGGAAGCATAAAAAAGAAGGAGAATTAGAAAAATTCCCCTATTAATTAAGAATTCGATCCTTCCTTTCTGGAAACCTTTTTTACGACTTTCTGAATCTTTCGTCCCCTGAAGTTCACCGCACCAACAAGCTCTACACCTTTCTTTTTCTTGACAAGATCGGAATATGCATTGTCGAAGCTCGCTATGATGGTCTTCCCGGATGCCATTTCGATCCTTCCACCCACCATAAGGACAGTTTTGAGAACTTCCTGAATCTGGGGGAGGGAGGCGTCCGGGGAAATCTTTATCAGATGCGTTTCCAGAACCATGGAAAAAACCTTCAGGGTAGATTTTAGGATCAACGCCTCAGACTGGAAATGCCAGAGATGCTGCTCCTGTCCAGGTTAATTGCCGGCATCCCTTTGGAAACCACAAGGTCCACAGGGATAAGCGGGTTGGCTATGGAACCGGCCCTGGGACTCTGGCTGATAACTGTTCCTGCAGGAGACCGGGCTAAGAGTTCAGAGACCTTTCCTACTTTCAGCCCTTCGCCTCCGAGAAGGGAAACCGCTTTTTCAAGAGGCTGGGAAACAACGTTGGGAATAGTCCTTACTTCCGGCTTTGAAGGTTCGGAAACCACCCTTTTTGGCAAAGTATCAGCTGAAACCCTAGCAGGAATTTCAGTCGAAACTTTAGCAGGAGTCTCAACAGGGGCCTTGAATGCAGGCTCTGTCGAAACCCTGGAGGGCTCCTCAGTCGAAGGTTTTACAGTAGTTTCCGCAACAGGCTTTACAGTAGTCTCTGCAACAGGCTTTACAGTAGTCTCTGCAACAGGCTTTACAGTAGTTTCCGCAACAGGCTTTACGACAGTTCCGGATGCCGGTTTTACAATGGTTTCAGGAAAAGTCCTCTTCGGCTTTTCAGAGACGATGATCTCAGGAGTCTCTTTTTTAATTTCAGTGGAAACCACAAGCATTATCCTTGAATTTACTTTTGCTTCCGTCCCGGGCTTGAGGCTCTGGGCAAGCACTACCCCGGCTTTTCCTTCCGAGGGCTGCTCCCTGACGCCGCCTAACTGGAGCAGGGACTTTTCTAGGACCTGTTTGGCGCTTTCGAGCTCAAGCCCGAGCAGGTTTGGGACGGAAAGGACATCACTTGAAACCACAAGGACCAGGCTTGAGTCTGCGTCTACCTTCGAACCTGCCCTGAGGCTCTGGGCAAGCACTACCCCAGCTTTTCCTTCCGAGGGCTGTTCCCTGACCCCGCCAAGCCGGAGCCTGGTTTTTTCAAGGGCCTGTTTTGCACTTTCAAGCTCAAGCCCCAGAAGGTTTGGGACTTCCACGGGAGAGGCTCCCGAAATTACAAGGTCCACAACTGCGCCGGGTTCTGCCAGTGACCCTTCGGAGGGGAGCTGGGCTATGACCGTGCCCTGCGGGGCACTGCTTTCCTTTTTCAGGACTTCTCCTACCTTGAAGCCTGCTTCCAGCAGTTTGCCTTCGGCTGTTTCCTGCAAGAGCCCGATCAGGTCCGGGACTTCCCCGTATGAAGTCAGGTCCGGCTTTTGGGGGACCGCCTTTAAGGAGAATTCTATCGTGCTGAGGTTTTCCGGAAGGATTATGTCGTCTGCCTTTGGCATCTGGAACCTCAGTTCTTCTCCCTCAAGGGCAAGGTTGGTCTTCAGGCTCACGGTCATACTGCTGACCTGGTAATTTGTCCCCGAAGGTGCCGTCTTGAGCCCTTTATCCATTTGTTCCAGGGAAGCCCGAAAAGTGCTCACGAGATTTGCCGGCGACAGGGCAGGCCTGGTCCTCTGGAGTACAGAAACCTGGGACTCGAGCACTGCCTTCTCCCTGGAAAGCTTTTCCACCTGGACTGACAGGGCAAGCTTTTCCCGCTCAAGGGTCAGCTTTTCCCCAAGCAGCTTGCTTGAAAGTTCTTTGTTAACGGAAGCTTCCTTTTGCACCGACTCAAGCTCTGTTTCCGCATCTTTCAGGGAAGCTGCAAGGGTGGTATAACTTGCGCTGTTTATTGCCCCCGACTTTCTGAATACCTCCAGATTGTTCCTGAGTTCACTTAAATTCATCATTCCACTCCTCCTGAAAGGGCTTTACTCCTCCCTGAGCTTTGAAGACGCCGGAATGGATACGATTTTTGCCTTAATGCTGCTCGAACCCCGCACGTCGTAACTATACAGGGAGTTGTACGAGGCATTCAAGGGCGCGGCATTGAGCACCGGCTTATAACCCCTCACCAGGTTTTTGGAATCCCGTTCCTCTTCCAGCTTCATAGTAAGCGACATCTTAAGCTCGAGGTCAACTTCCGGGATATGGTACCAGGTTGCCTGAATGTCGTAGTCTTTCAGGCCCTCGTCTTCTTCAATCTCAAGCTGGGTCTTGATGGAGTTCCGGTCAAGAGTCCTCTGGGTCTCGGCCACGGAACGCCCGACTTCGCCCAGAAGCCTGGCGAGGGGGGTGATCAGTACTTCCTCGATCTCTTCCCCATTTTTAACCACATTAACAACTCCTTGAAACGAGTTATGAAAAAATGTACCAGCACAGCCGGACCCCACAGGGAGCCTTAAGACGGCCGTACTGCAGCTGCCGGCACTTCACCCTTCAAAAATTGAGTGGCCTGCCGGCAGTAAGGAGCTTTTTGCCCGGAAGGCTCAGCTTGACCCGCCCGACGGGGCCTTAACGGTTATCTTCGGGATGGACCTTTCAGGTGCAGGGACCGGCTTGAGGGTTGTCCTGAGCAGGCTTGTCCCTTCCTCTTTGAAGGTGTACTTGGAGCTGTACTTTGCATTAAAAGTGGAGGTGTAAGCAACGGTGTTTGTGTTTTCGGCAGTTACCTTTGCCTTTCCGAAGAGGATTTTTGAAAGCCCGCCGGACTCCATGCTGCCTGTGACCTTTGAGGTGTTTGTGAACTTGAATTCCCGGGAGTAATTCATTTCGGCAGAAGTCTCCCTCATCATGGAAATTGTCATCTTGACCTCAATGATGGACTCCGTGAATTCATAGAAACGCGGCTCGAGCCCGTAGGTCAGAAGCGACATGGGGGCATCGTTTGTGACCACTCTGCTTGCCGTGACGTTCCCGTCTTCGTCCACGGTTTCCTCGATATACATCACAACACTCCCGGGAGCCAGTTCGGTAGCCGCAAGGGCCTGTGCAACCTGGACCGAGTTCATGTCGAGCGCCATCTGCCCTTCCGCAATCGCAAGGGCCATTTCCTTGATCATATCCCCGAAGGGAACGTTCAGCAATTCCTGACCGACACTTACCATTATAATATTCCCCTTTTTAATTAATTTAAAAGGATACTAAAAATAGTACGTTCTTGTTTATAAAAACTGTGTTCAAAAAATAAGAAATACAATAAAAAAATAATATTAACCCATGAAAAAGTAATCCATAAAAAAAGATAAAATTGTGCCCTTGAGAAAAATTTAATCCCCGGACACCATAAGAAAAAACCACTGTATTAACCCGATAACTGTAAAGATTACGTTATCAGCAGGCAGCAAAACTGAGCTCCCCAAGCTTATCCCGGGCTAGCGAAAGACACGCGAGGGTGCAGTAAACTGCCTTATCCTCCACACTTTTAAGGACTACAAATTCACTCCCACAGATCGGGCAAGTTTTCCGTATGTATTCCATCCGGATACCACCTTTCATTCTTCAAATCAGCAATTTTTCGGGAATCAATGATACCGTTTTACTTTCAAAACACACTAACCCCACTTGCAAATAAAAACATCAATTACAAAAAGTAAAAATTTAAAAAGAGGGATTAGAAGTTATGAGCTTATAACCCTTCTTTCTTGCGCCCGAAGATGAAGACAAGTCCGAGGATTGCGGCTACAGGGAGGGCAACGGTCGGGAATTCAGGGACTTGAGCCCTAGGACTCGCCCATGCGGAATCACTCCCCTCATTACCGTCAGTTTCAAACTTATCGCGTAATATAATCTGACCTGTTGCGGATCCTTGTACTTCTAATCTATATGAAACTTCGTCCTCTGAACTAAATCCAGAAACACCTTTATCTACGTAATTATTATATTCGGTATTATAAACTACACTTACTGGATTGCCTTTGGTTGCCCAGTTGGTGACGAAATCGCCAGAACTTGTTTTGATAATTAGCCGCGCTTCTAGATTGTCAACTTCAGGTTCCAATGAGGCAATCCTATTATGATGTCCAGGATTAGGTTGGGCATCATCCCAGTTAATGTCCCAAACTACGACTGCCGCATATCCTATTGATGAAGGACTAAAGTAGATATCACCCGGATTCGTATACATAAAAGACGGGCTAGCCGTTGCAGACCCGGCAAGAGACAGCATGAGCAAAGCACTTGCCAGTAACAATATTGACTTCTTCATATTTAACAACCCCTTTTCAGCGAATGATTTTTTACTACTCCAATATTTTGGCAGCGGGGGAGTTATTGATCAAATCTCTAACTCTAAAGGAACATTTTATCGTTTTAGTAAATTTGAGAGTCATTTTTGTAAATGAACTTTCAGTAACTGGCCCCCACGATCAGATTCTAAGGGAATAGGTCTAAGTTCCACACATCTAAATTTGTTATATGACACCAAAAATATTCATGCGTTTTTGTGCCATTTGGAGGGACATACTTCACAAATAATATTGTGAAGAAATATTCATCCATTAATTTACAATTAAGAATGTACTGTACAAAAGTATAAAAGGTTGTTCAAAAAAAATATAAAAATAAAGATTTGAAACTGTTTGTAAAAAACGAAATGCTACGAACACACAATAAAAAAATAATTAAATAAATATATAGGATATTAACACCCATTCTTTACGTTGTTACTTCAAAATTTGTAAGAAGGAAGTAGAAGATGTGAATATACAGTTCATGAGCAATAACGTATTACAAAATTTGGGAAAAACAATAAAGATTATATAATGAAACTTTAAAAAGGGAAATGCTCCAATTATTACCCAGAACCTGCGTTAAAAATGAAATGCATAAAACAGAAAGAAACATGAATAATTTTAATCTTAGATGAGTATTAATAAAATCTGACTAAAACCCTATTCAATCAGCGTGTTCGACTACAAATGAGCTTGAACCTTCCAATTTTTCAGAATCCAAAGTATATCCGGTTACTGAGACTTTGTGCGTTCCTTCATCTATAGCCCGGGTGATTTTAGCTGTGTAGATGTACTCCCCATCCTCGGAATAAGTGAGATAAGTGACATCGATATCTTCATTGGCTGATATGGAGACATAAGGCTGCCTCTTTAAGGCTGTTGAGGGAGTAACCTTAATCTCAATTGTTCCCCTGTCAATAATCTCGGGGTTGACCTCTATCTCAAAGTTAGCAAGGGAATTCTCAACAAGCAACTCATCAAAAGTTGAGGTTGTCGTGCCAAAAACATCCGTGCATACTGCTTCTACGTAATAGATGCCGTTATGTCTTGCTACATAACTGCCCCTCCAGATAAGCCCGTCCGAAGAAGTCATCTTAACAACTTCAGGGTCCATATTTTCCAGCCCAACCAGACAGAACTGGTCTTCAAGAGACACGGAAGATGTTACTGTGAACCATGCACTTCCCTTGCAGGGATTTGGAGTAATATCGAGCTCTATTTTTGGGAGCTCAGTGTAAACTGCAGTCATTGTGTCCGGAGTCTCGTGCTCGGGTTCCACGTTGCCGGCCTTGTCAACGGCTTTTGAACGGAAATAGTATGTCCTGTTGTTTACTCCCGAGAATATGGAAGAAGTCAGGTTGGTTTTTTCAATCCAGGGTTTCCAGGTGGTCCCATCAACACTATAGGAGATAGAATAGTAAGCTATCCCGGAACCTTCGTCCGTCCCGTTCCACCGGACCGTGAAGCTTTCTTTGCTGGAGTAAGGCTGAAGTTCAAGCACCTTTGAAACCGGAGGGATGTTTTCGACGAGAGAACCTTCTTCCAGGTACGGGGAGAGTTCCCTGATGGGCTTGAGAGAAATGTTGTCCCAGAGCACTTCTAGGGGGACAAGTTCGGAACTTCCTCTTTGCAATAAACGCAGAGTAAGGTTGTTCTTGCCTGCCTTAAGGGAAACCGGAACTTCAATGCGCTGCCAGCCTTCATCTCCAGAGACACTGTCTTCCCAGAAAACTTTCCCGTCTACAGCAATCTGCTTGAACTGAGAATCACCCTGTGCCTGGGATTTGGAGCTGAAGTTATCTTTGACAGAAGCTGAGATTACGGCAAGGGTTTCTTCCTCACACTCAAGTCTCTGGGAAAGTTCGCCGTACTCTACCGTATACATTGGGAGAAGACCCTCGTATGAGTTTACCATGCGGTACGCAGCAGAGGAATTCAAACCGGAATCATTCACATAAGAACCGGTTATATTTTCGGTGTTTGAGGTAAAAGCCCATCCAGAAGCAAAATCCATGTCTCCGTTTTTAATTTTCGGAAGCTTAGAAATATCTCCATAATCATCACCAAGATGAGTGAAGGAGTTGTTGTTCTGTATGTAGAGGTGGACAGTCCTGTAGGGGAAGTATGAGATTTCATCTTTAAAAAGCGCAAACTCAAGCTTTGACCGACTGTTCTTCAACTCATAGCGGGTATATGTCAGGTCCTTCTGCCAGCTTCCCCCCTCTTTAAGGGGGATATTCAGTTCTTCAATTACCCCCCCATCTATTTTCATCTGCAAGATGTAGTTTACGTCCTGAAGTTCGTG
This sequence comes from Methanosarcina sp. KYL-1, assembly GCF_024372725.1. GTDB lineage: Archaea > Halobacteriota > Methanosarcinia > Methanosarcinales > Methanosarcinaceae > Methanosarcina. Next base: position 118,982 of record NZ_VOUA01000007.1, on the reverse strand, counting down.
GTTATCTATTCCCACAGTAACCGTAATAGGGATATTAATGAAACTCTCTGAAGGATAGCCTTCAGCTTTTCCATCCGGTCCCAGGAGATACAACATCGAAAAGGTTTCCTTTTCCCGGGTAATTTTAGCATATGCAAGCATCCCGCTTGCGATTATTATCGAACCGACCAGGGCAATTACGAGAGCTTTTTCAATTTCGGGAGGGAGAGGTATCTGACCGACCTTTGGACCGGGTTTGTGTTTTAAACCTTTTGCTTTGACCTTGCTTCTGGACCTGTGGAAACGCCTGGTTTCAGTTGAATCCGATGATACTTCTACTGCCTCATCGGTCTCATCAGTTTCAGCAAGATCATCTGACTGAATGGATCGTATGAATTCTTTAACAGAGAATGAGAACTGCTCACTTTCGTCAAGGTGCTTCCTTGTAAAAAATGCGATTATGCAAAAAAACACTGTCATCCCCAGGATTGACACAACGATTGGGGCAGGCCTGTAGCGCCAGGGCAGCAGGCTTATTAAAAAGCCGTCAAAAACCGTGAGTACAAGACTGAAACCTACACTTAATGTAAAACGTTCAATGCCGCTAATTTCTTTGTTCCCCGGAAAGAGTGCAGCTATAAAAGTATAGCCAGGAACGAAAAAGAAGAGAGACAGAGCTATTGGGATCCGGAGAAAAGTTTCATTGAATGGAGGGACAAGTACGAAGACAACCCCCAGACATGAAAGAAAAGTAACTGCAAGCAAATCTTCAACAAAAATACATTTTTTGAAGTTTGGCATTGTGAAATAAGTTAACTCGTTGAAAACATATAATTCTTTCTAAATATTAATATGAAAGTCCCGATAGAAATTCAGTATACAGGGATGTGAAACTAAATTATCATAAGAACATCTTTTCCAAAAAATGCATTACAAGCTTGTGTACTTTTCTAAAATTGCTGCCCATAAACAGGAAGAGTAAAAATCGAAAGTTTCATATTAAGCTATTAGCATAATTTTAATCAGATTCAAAATAGTATGAGGGGGTTACTATAAACAACAATTTTAAAGCATCCCTGTATTTTGTACTACCTACAGCTCTCTTTATTATTTCAACAGCACTTACAGGCAGCGTCCCTGCTACGGCAGCCGTTGCCCTTGTAATGGCCATCTTAAGCGTGTATATCTACCTCTCAAGCGGCAGATGGGTCCTCAAATGGTATAAGGCACAAAAGGTCCCGCGGAATGAGAGGTCATTGTTGTACACTATTCTTGAAACCCTTGCTTCAAGAGCCCAGGTAAGAGCCCCCGACCTGTACAGTTTCGAATCTGAAATCCCTGTGATGTTTACGGTTAAAAACGGGAGCAATGCATCCATTGCCATTTCAACGGCGATGCTGAAAACCTTTGATGACCTGAACCTGGAAGTTTTTCTTGCCCATGAAATAGGGCACATAAAAAACAGGGATGTAAGCCTGAACACGGTCACGGCACTTTTTGCAGGCTTAATAATGACCTTTCCGGAACTTGTGATGTGGGGATCGATTCTTTCAGGCTTCGGGCAGCCAGAGGACCCGGCCCCGAGAGTTTTCAGGTTTATAGCAACCGCCCTTGCTGCCCCTCCTGCAGCAACCCTTGTGCAGCTTACAAGGCCAGTAAGAAGGGAATTTGAGGCTGATGCGGAAGGCATCAAAATTACAAGAAACCCCAAGGTCCTGGCAAAAAACCTTGAGTTTCTTGAACAATACATCCCCCTTCAGCCAGTTATCAGTAAGTTTAACCCCGGCCATTTCCACCTGTTCGGCACACATACGCACCTGAGCAGGGGGGATAGTTACATATTTATATCACTATTTGACACACACCCGGAAATAGGGGCCAGGACTGCACACATACTCAGCCATTCCAGCTATCCTGAAAACGGTATCATTAAAAAGTATTCACGGGTCCCGGGTTATTTTGACCTGAGAAGCTGGAAACTTGCAATGGCAAGCAGTTTTGTGTCTTATATGGTGTTTTTGTTTGTAATTATAGTCGTGGTTACTTTTGCATTGAAAGACTTCAACTTCCTTATTAACGGAGGTATTGCCGCGGGATATACCGGGGCAGTTTTAATGCTTATGGGAATCACTGCAAAAGTAACAATAGGGAAATACCACAAAAAGAGTCTCTGCAGGTTTACAAAGCAGTTTTTTCGAACCCACGTTCGTCTATTAAGGTATTTTGTAAAAAAAGAACGAACGAGATAAGTGTTAAAGAACTGAACCAGAAATTGTAAAAGGCTTTGGAGCTTTTTTCAACCTTACTTTTTCCGCTCTATGAAATACATTAAGAGAGCTGCAACGGCTGCAAATATGATCCATCCGAGATGCGTGTGGACCACCATCATTGCCTCCTGCCCGTATGTATAGGCCGTGAAATAAAGGACTATGACCCTGAACAGGTTTGAAATATAGGCAACAAGCACACAAAGCCCAAACATCATGAAGGTTTTGTTCGTATTCAGTTTTTCAATCCTGCTATACCCCAAAACGATTCCGATTAAAAGGAACATGGAATACAGTCCGGAGCAGGGGCCCCCGATAACCAGAACAATTTCCTCAACACCGCTTATTCGAACGGTCTCCGTACCTATTACTTCAAGAGGGATTCCCGCCAGGTTTAACAGGCTCACGGTGGGCAGGAGTATGAGGTAGTGGTCAAACTTATGCATGAAATCAATGTTAAAGTAGGCAAACATGGTGTAGAAAATCAGGTAAAGGACGACAAAAACGGATGAAATATATGCCCCAAACCTGGAGATCCTATTTATTTGAGGGTTCTGCAGCTGACTGCCAGCCAGGGAAGCCCCAAAGAATACTGTCATGACATCCAGAGTTCCAAGCTCACTTCCATTTTTGAAATTGTAGATAAGGTCAGCAGCTACTATGAAAGTCCCCGCAACAAAGTAACTTTTTGAATTTTTAAGGATACCTGAACCGCCCAGATTCTTAAAGTTAATTCTGGTCAGTAAAAATACAGAAACAAGGAACAGAATCACCCCAATAACAGTTGAGCCCTCACTGATTTCAACTGCCATTCCTGTAAACAGTGCGAGCACAAGCAAAATAAGTATCAGGTTTTTGTTTTCTTTCCCCATTACAAGCCCTCAGTTATACTAATCTACTTTATTTTATATGAATTCTTTTAAATTTTCCTCCAGACTAGAAGGAGTTGAAATCCTAAAACCTGAAAAAGCCTTAACTAAAAAATTCCTGAAAATGAGTGTACAGACAAAACAATATATAGAAGAAAATCACAAACTAAATAAACAAATTCAGACATAAAAAGAATATAAAAAAATAAAAATTTGCAAAAAAGAGGCAATTCATGTTTATTTCCTTGGGGGCATATTTTACAAGGGGCATTTTCAACCCGAAGGAAAATAAACTGTAACTCTTCTGCAAAATGGAATGGTTTGGGGGAAAATTTTGAGGGATTTCACTTTAAAGAAGTACGAATGCCTGTTGCAGGCTATCAAAAACACAAATTATTCTACCTGCACTGTGCAGGATTTCCTAAAATTTGAACCCGAAAAGTGCGTTATCCTGCGGCATGACGTGGACCGGGCAGTAAACCGGAACCTGGAAATGGCGAAACTTGAGCACGGCTACGGGATAAACTCAACCTATTATTTCCGGCACGTCGAGGAAACTTTCAAGCCCGAGATCATTCGCCAGATGGCAGAAATGGGCCACGAGATAGGCTTTCACTACGAAGTTATGGACAAGGCAAACGGGGACCCAAAAAAAGCAATCGAAATCTTCAAAGAGGAACTCGAAGACCTCAGGAAAGTTACCGAAAACGTTACCGAAATAAAAACGGTCTGCATGCACGGAAACCCCCTCAAGTCATGGTCAAACCGGGATTTGTGGCAGGAGTATGATTTCAAAGATTTCGGGATTATGGGAGAGCCCTACCTTTCAATTGATTACAACAAAGTCCTCTACCTTACGGACACGGGCAGGACCTGGGCTGATTTGAACATCAGAGTAAAAGATACTATTGAAAGGGCAGGACTAAATGCAGCATGCTCTGACCTTAAGACCATATATTCTACCTATGACGTCATACAATTGATCCGGAGCGAAAAAATTTCCCGCATATGCCTGCTTGTGCACCCTAACAGGTGGTGTGATGATTTTGGGGGATGGACCAAGGAGCTGGCATTCCAGAATATGAAAAATGTTGGGAAGGCGGGGATTGTGTGGTACAGGAATAGGGTTCAAAAAAGCAGGAATTACGGAGTTTAATGATGATTGAAATTAAAGATTCAATCGATCGGGAAAAATGGGATGAGTTTGTATTCAATCATCCGAAGGGGAACATTTTTCAGACTAGTTATATGGCAGACGTATATAGCTCAACCAAAAATTATGAGCCTATTTCCCTAGCTGCCGTAGATTCGGAAAGCCTAGAAATAATGGCAGTTACCCTGGCAGTAATCATCCGGGATGCCACTGGACTGATAGGCTCAATTTCCTCAAGGTCAATAATCAATGGCGGCCCAATTTTTATAGAAGATAAAAAAGGATTTGAAGCGGTTACACAATTACTCAATTATTATGAACAGGTTCTTCAAAACAGAGCAATCTACACCCAGATGCGCAATGTATGGAACATGGAAAACGCCAGAAACACCTTAGAACCCCTCGGATACCAGTATGAACCGCACTTAAATTATCTGATTAACCTTGACCGCTCAATAGAAGATATCTGGAAAGACATCCACAAACCTCGCCGAAAAGGGATCAACAGAGCTGAAAAAATTGGGATCCAGATAAGAAAAATCGAAGATAAAACAGAGATAAAAGACTGTTACAGGCAAATTGAGGAAACCTACAAAAATGTAAGGTTGCCTCTTGCCGATATTTCTCTTCTTGAGAGTGTATACGAAAAATTCGTTGGTACCGGTTTTGTCGATTTCTACCTTGCCAATTTAGATGGCGAAGTGGTAGGGTCGAGGGTAGTTTTGAAGTACAAAGGCATGGTGCATGACTGGTATGCAGGCTCAAAACAGGAAATAAATTACGTGAATGAAGCAGTCGTGTGGCACATGCTGCGTGAGTATGCCGGAAAAGAAAAGGTGTTTGATTTCGGAGGGGCAGGCCACCCGGACAAGCCTTATGGGGTAAGGGAGTTCAAAAAGAGGTTTGGGGGTGAAGAGGTTAACTACGGGAGATATAAGAAAGTTCATAATAAAAGTAGAGAAGAAATTATGAAATCAGGGCTAAAAATATACAAAACAGTTGGGAAATATATGAACATAAAAGCGTAACTATTCAAAAAGAATCATTCAATTCGAGAACGACGGGGATGAATTTCATTAGGCCAAATCCAATGTTGATTCCGCGGTTTAACATAGACTATGATACGAAAGATTTCGTACATTCTCTAATGAACCTTAATTCTGAAGCGGATATTACACAACTAGAAGAACTATTTTGCAATTCATCCATAGGGTTTACCAATAGTGGAAGAACATCCCTTTATGTGATACTGAAAGCACTACAATTGCCACCAAATTCAAAGATAGGTGTGCCGTTGTATACATGCCCAAGCGATTTTGATGCGATATTGCACGCGGGTTACAAACCTCATTTTCTTGATATAGATCCTGAGAATTATACCCTCAGCCCAGAGAGCCTAGAAGAGAGAATCGAGGAAGTTGAAGCGGTAATCGCAGTCCACACTTTCGGAAGAGTCTCGGATCTTGACAGGATCCTGAAAATAACCGGTGAAAGACCCCTGATTGAAGATTGCGCCCATGCTTTGCTCAGTAAGCTTCATGGAGAATTACTTGGCACAAAATCAACAGCTGGTTTCTTCTCATTTCGATCTGGAAAATACCTTTCTGCGGGAGAAGGCGGGATGATAACCGCAAATGATCCAGATCTTGCTTTAAGAATCAGAAATGAAATCGAAAAACTGCCGAAACTGTCGATAGCAAACGAAATCAAACACACTTTAACAACATACATGCGCTCGACTCTTTACCACAGGCCCTGGTTTGGTTCATTCGCTCTACCAATAGGATCTCTGGTCGAGAAAAAAATTGATATCATGAACAAATACTCCTTCCCAAAAACAAAAATAAGAAACACGGATTTACATACTATTACAGAAAAAATACAAATTTTCGAAGAAAATGTAGAAAAACAAAGAGAAAACTCAATATATTTACTAAAGAAGTTGAAGGACTCAGGTTCACAATTAAAATTACCTTTCGAAAAACCTCACACTTATTGCAATTGTTTTTTGTTTCCAATCCAGTTTAAAGATGAATCAACAAGAGATAAAGTGAGTAATAGTCTTCGTAAAAAAGGTGTGGATACAGCTAAAATGTTTAGCAACACTCCACTAATTGCAAAGTCTCTTTATGGGTACAAAAATAATTGTCCAGATACCGAGAAAGTGTCTGAAAAAGTACTTGTTGTGCCCAATTATTACACATTAAAAAAAAATGAATTGGAAATGATCTCAGAGATTGTTAAAGCATGCCTTCATTAAGAACAATAATCAAAAGAATCCTAAAAATGATTGCACCAACCTTGCCAATAAACAAATTCAGGATCGCATTATTAAGATCATGCGGTTACAACATTGGTAAAGATGTGTACATTGGAGAAAGGATTATAATAGTCGATGAACTTGCAGACAAAGATAATCTTTTTATTGGGGATAGAGTAGCTGTAGCCCCAGGAGTTATTCTTATTACGTCCTCAGAACCTAATTTTTCAAAAATTAGACAACATGTAAAAACAGAAAAAGGTCCGATTAAGATAAAACATGATGCTTGGATTGGCGCTGGCTCCATTATTTTTCCAAATGTAACTATAGGTGAAGGATCAGTTGTGGGTGCAGGAGCAGTGGTAAAAGAAGACGTTGAGCCATATACGATTGTAGCAGGAGTCCCTGCAAAGAAAATAAATGATGTGGTGGTCTCTTGAAAATAATAATTGATATCGGGCACCCAAAAGACGTTAATGTGTTCAAAAATGTGATATTTTCACTTGAAAACCATGGTCATGAAATCAAAATAGTAGGGAGGGCTAAAGAGAATATTAAAAAAATATTAGAAGAATATGGATTTCGGTTTGAATTCGGACCACATTACAAAAATATCATTGGAAAAGCATTTGGAATTGTACACAAAGACTTATGGCTATACGACATTGCAAGAAAATATAAGCCGGACATATTCATAAGTTTAGGATCGCCATATGCCGCCCACGTTAGCCGATTGCTTGGAAAGCCACACCTAGCATATATAGATACCGAAATCGCAGTACCTGCTATAAAATTAATGCTTCCTTTTACCAATAAAATATACACATCTTCAAGCTTTTATACTGATCTTGGGCCAAAGCAGGAACGTTTTAACGGATATTACGAATTAGCATACTTGCACCCCAAATATTTCAAGCCAAATCCGGAAATCCCGAAAAAGTATGGTCTGGATGAATATATAATTCTCCGCTTATCAGCTCTGGCTGCACACCATGACATAAACGCGACAGGACTGAACTTTAAAACTGAAGAAGACCTGCGGGAATACGTAAATCAACTTGAAAAATACGGAAAAGTAATAATTTCTTCCGAAACCACCCAATGGCAGACAATAAGAGACCACCAGTTAAAGATTAACCCAAAAAATCTGCACGATTTAATCTCGTATTCATCCCTGTGCATCGGAGAAGGTGCTACAATGGCTTCGGAAGCAGCTATTCTGGGCGTACCTTCAATTTATGTATCCAGTACCCAGAGAGGGTACTTGAACGAACTGGAGCAAAACTACGGACTTGTGTACACACTTCAAAAAAGGGATGAAGGACTGCAGAAAGCAATTGAAATCTTAGAGGATAAATCCAGTAAAAATGCATGGCATCTCAAGCGAGATAAAATGTTGAGCGAAAAAGTAGATGTTGTTGAGTTTATGGTTGAGACTATTGAAAATATGAATAAATTAGACTCAAATATTTCTTTGAAAATTCTCCCAAATATGTAATATAAGTTCGCAAATTTAAATGTAGTATAGGACTTACGCACTTGAAGAGTAAAATCAGGCACATGCGAACTCGTCAACATGATTGTGATTGAGACAGTTTTGTGTCTAATGCCACTGGTTTTTTTGTTCAACTGCGTAAGTCCTATGTAGTAGTTAAAATAAAAATATAGATAATTTAGAAATAAAAGTAGGAATGTGTTGGAAAAATGATAGTGGGAATACATCAACCGAATTATTTGCCATATATGGGTTTTGTTGATAAGCTGAAGAAGTCTGATGTATTTATTATCTATGATGATGCCCAGTTTAGTAAAGGAGATTTTCAACACAGAAACCGGATAAGGATACACCATGGGTGGGAGTGGCTCACTGTTCCAGTTGAAAAAAAGCATATACCAATTAATCAAATAAAAATAAAAAATAATGTAAAAATAAGTGGTATGAACTGGCAGGAAGCACATTTCAAAGAAATCCACGACAACTATAGAAAAGCTCCCTATTATCCAAAGTATGAAAAAGATATTCAGCGGATCTATGAACAACAATACGACGTGCTTATCGATATTAACATGGAACTAATAGAATTTCTGATGAAATCATTTGACATTGCTACGGAGATAATCTATTCCAGTGAATTCGGATTCAATTCAAAATCCACCGAGAAACTCGTTGATCTTGTAAGCGCAGTTGAGGGGGATGTTTACTTATCAGGACCCATGGGAAAAAATTACCTTGAACACCAGTTATTTGAGGAAAAAAATATCCATGTGACTTTTCAAGAGTTCAAACATCCAGCTTATCAACAGCAGTATAATGGATTTGAGCCAAATATGTCTGCTATTGATTCATTATTTAATGATGGGAGAATCCCATAATGAATATAATAAAATTAACAAAAGAAATATTACTCGAAAATATAGAAGAATTGATAGAAATAGACTCAGTCATAAAAATTAATGAACGCTGGAGACATGAAAACTTTTTGGTAGAGCTTAATGGGAAATGGGATAACAGTTATGTTGCTTTAAGAGAAGATACTGTTGCTGGATTTATAATATGTTCTATAAAAAATGAACGTACATTGCATATTCATAGATTTGCTGTAAGAAAGGAATTCCAAAATATGGGAGTAGGAACACAGTTGATCACAAAGGTGATTAATTCCACAAACCACAAGCTGAATAGTATTACGTTGAAAGTAAAAACAGACAATGCTACCGCCCATAATTTTTATGAAAAGTCAGGATTTAAACGTGCATATTCAGAAAATGAAAATTATATTTATCAGAGGTTATTACAATGAAAAAAATCCTTGCAGTAAGTGCCCATCCAGATGACATGGAACTTGAGTCTGGAGGCACGATTGCAAAGTTTGCAAGAAACGGGTACGACGTATACCATCTCATTTTAACTTCTGGATATAAAGACAGAGTTAGTATTTCAGTAAAACAAAGAAGAGATGAAGCTAAAGAAGTAGCAGATATTTTGGGGATAAAAGAGGTTATATTTTTCGATTATCAAGATACTGAGTTAAAAACCAATGGAGAAATTATTTCCAAGGTAGACAAATTAGTAGATAAAATAAAACCTGATGTTTGTATTTCCCATCATCCTTTTGACTCCCATCAAGACCACAAAGCTGCATCAGAAATAATGTTTGCAGTCTGTCGTCAAGGAAGGGTTAAAAATTTGCTGAGTGGTTCGCCGTTGCCTTACCGTCCGAATGTTTTTGCTTTTAGACCTCAGTTTTTTGTTGACATAACAGAAACTATAGAAATTAAACTGAATGCAATAAGAGCTTACAGCAGCCAGTATGAAAAGTTCGGTGGTGAAAAGCTAATCGAGTGTATAAATGCTATGGCAAAAAATTACGGTTGGGCGATGGGATACAAATACGCCGAATGTTTTGAAGTAATAAGAATGGATGATAGTCTATGGCTATGACAGACTATACACTTGTAACACCGTGCAAAAATGAAGAAGAAAGTCTACCAAAACTCATAGAGTCAGTTGTTAATCAAACTATACAGCCTAAGCTTTGGGTAATTGTAGATGATGGAAGCACAGATAAAACACCAAATACATTAAAGGAAATAACTGAAAAGTATAATTGGATAAAAACTATCAGGCTAAATGAAGCACCTAGAGACCTAGGAATACATGTTGCTCATGTATATAGACAAGGATTTGATTACGCTATCCGGTATTGTCTAGATCATGGAATTAATTATGTGTATATTGGAGTTGTTGATGCAGATATAATTCTCGAAACTAATTATTTTGAAGCTCTAATGTCTGAATTCGTAAAAAACTCTAAGCTTGGAATTTGCAGCGGTCACATAGGAAATATTGTGGATGGGAAAATTCTATGGAGCAACTTCAGAAGCGATTTGCCTAGCGGAGGCGCACGTCTATGGAGAAAAGAATGTTTCGAAGAAACAGACAGGTATCTTCTAACGTGTAGCCCAGATAGCGTTTCAAATGTTAAAGCAAAAATAAAAGGTTGGGATACAAGACAGTATGAGAGTATTAATGCAGTTTCGACCAGGCCATATGCGAGTGCTCAAGGACAGTGGATAGGATATAAAAAGCTGGGCTCTAACAATTATTTCATAGGATACACACGATCGCATGTTTTGCTAAAAGGAATGAGTCTTTTCTATAGTAGAAAGGGTTATTTTAAAACTGGTATTGGAATTGCGTATATCTATGGGTACTTTGCAAGTTATCTGAAAAAAAGCCCCCGAATAGATGATAAAGAAGTTCTTAATTACTATGACAAAAGGCTGAGGAATATACTATGCTCAAAGTTGAAGTTTCAAAGAAAAACAAAATAGTTATGCTTGCATTGCTATTAATACAAAACATAGTAATAAGGATTCCTTCAATTCCTCATGAAAAAGGATTTGACTCATTTTTTATACATTCCTTGGCTAATTCAATTACTACTTTTGGACAAGCAAACTGGTGGATAAATTGGCTTTCAGTTGCTGGACTATATCCTTATTCATATGCTAGTGCTTTACCTTTTTCTCTTTCAGGATTTTCACAGATTATTGGCTTAACTGGCATACATATGGAGAAATCGATATTACTTTATTCAATACTTATAGGTTTATTTAGCGTATTTACAACATATGTATTAGCAGGACATATTTACGATGATTTTTTGTTTAAATACGTAACGGCATTTCTATTCTCCACTTCTCAGGGAATATTGGTTTTCACTACATGGGAACCAAGCTCAAGAGGACTGTTCATGGTTTTACTTCCTTTATTTTTATTCGCCTTATTGAGTAAGATTGAATACTTAAAAAGTTCGATTCTTGTATTAATGATTGGAGTATTTCTTGCTACGACACACAACTTTTTTTATTTCTTATTCCCTCTTACAATTATATATGTATTTTTAACATTATTTTCAAAAGCATTTTCACAGAAAACAATGCCCATACATATTAACTTTAATTTTAATTATCTCTACCTTTTCGGATTATCGATCGTTTTTTTAATACCTTTTATAGATGGATCGATGATAAAAGCTGGATCAAGATATGGCTGGATTATTAGCATGCTTACAATAAACACGCGGTTTATTGGACCATTAATCTTTTTTGCAGCTTCTGGGATTATCTATTTAGCATTTAAGAAAAATAAAATATTAAAAGAGTGGTATTTCTTAATATTAATACTTATATTAATTCCTTTTAATTATAACCCTACTTACGGAACTTATGTTCTATTATTATATCTAATTATTTTTATATCAATTGCTTTTCGAAATCTATTAGATGCATCCGTTAAATCTACTACTTATAAAGTGTTTGTTGTATTTTTGATACTGTCATCTACAGTTTTTTCATCATATTATAACCATGAACGAACGAACAGGATTTCGGATTACAACTGGTTTATGAAAGACTCTACTTATTCTGCAAGCGTCTGGTCAAATGAATATATCCCACAAAATAAATATGGTTTCGGGATTGGTGAATCAAACCGACTTTTCGTTGCATCAGATGGACACCCGATAATGCCACTAGCTGGGACATCAGATTTAGCTTATGGTTTCATAAATGGATCACAAATAGAAGTAAGTGAAGTAAGTCCAACATCATCAAGTTTTTACTTCAATGGACCCTATTTAGCTGAAAATAGTGTAGATATTCAAGGAAAAACAAGGTGGATGTTGGAAAATGATATTGATTATAAAGGAGTGAAACCAATTTTGAAGTCTTACGATTTATCCTACTTTATAATGCCGTCAACGAATTCAGGACGTGGAATTCAATCTATTAGATCAAAAAAGAGTTCCATATTTGATGATGGAGGGATTAGCATATGGATAATAGACTGATAAATGAAGAAGTACTGATCTCCTTGGAAAACATATCAACTGAAGATTGGGGTACATTATGAACAAAAACATAAAAATCGGTTTTATTCATCCTGCACTTATGGATTATAGAATAGAATTATTTGAGATGCTTAACTCTGAATACGACATCACCTTTATTTTTACAAAGCAAGGAAGAGGGCAAGCAAACGTTAAGGAAAAGCATTTAAATCCTCCTGGCTGGAAACATAAAATATTAAGGACAAAGTATTTAATAAGAAATCGCGATATTGGAATGTACCCCAAATTAATAAAGGAATTACTTTTTGGAAAATATGATGTTTTTTTAGTATCCAATAGCTGGTACATCTGCTGGCCAATTGCAAAATTAACTCGTAAAAAATTTATATACTGGACGGAATTCTGGCACTGGGAGAATACATCCACTACAAGAAAAATCCTAAACTCCATTACTTTTTTTATATCAAGACATTCTGATGCAGTTATAGCTACGGGAACTAAAGCGGCTCAAGCACAAGCAGGTATCGGGGTAGATAAAGATAAGGTTTTTACTCATCCACAATGCTCTGTAGACTACAGTCAAATTTATAGCGGTGATTTCAGGGAAAAACTCAATTTGCAAAATAAGAAAATTATATTGTATGTTGGAAGGCTTGTTGAAGAAAAAGGCTTGACGTTTTTGATTGAAGCTATATCACTTGTGAATCAACAGATAGACAACGCTTTTTTGATCATCGTAGGAACCGGTCCTTTAGAAAATCACTGTAAAGAATTATCCAAAGAAATGGGTGTTACAAATATTCTTTTTCAAGGATTTGTAGGAAACGAGAGTGAAAAAGGATCTTATTATAAAGCATGCAATCTTTTTATTTTACCTTCAATATTCATTAATAATATTTATGATCCATGGGGTTTAGTTGTAAACGAGGCAATGGCTTTTGGAAAGCCTGTAATAACGACTGATGCAGTTGGTGCCGGGTATGATATGGTAAAAGAGGGTATAAACGGATACATGGTGAGCAATGGAAATAGTTTGGAGTTATCAAAGGCGATATTAAAGATAATTTCAGATGATACACTAGAAAATGAAATGGGTATAAATTCGAGGAAGATATTTGAAGAGAAAAATAATAATAAAAAACTATTCTTAAAGTTCAAGCAGTGTATAGATTCTCTATGTGGGTAATTATGTTAGTGATGTCAGTGGGTATATTATGAATGTAATATTTTTTGATAATAATAAAATTGAAGATAAAAAGAACATGACTTATGGGGGTACTGTAAGAAAATATTACTCACAGCTTGCGCTTAAACAGGCCGGAAATAAAATATATTATATGGATAGTTTTAATAGTTTAAAAATGCTTATTAAGCTTTCGTTTCTGAAAAATAAAATCTTATGGTTTCATTATCCTTCAAGAAGATCAATGTCCTTGATTGCCATTTTCATGTCTTTGGTTTCAAGAAAAAAGTTAATACTAACTATCCATGATTCTCCTGTAGCACAACAATTTGATTTAGATGGAAAAAAATATTCGATTTTTCAAAGATGTTCAATATGGTTAATTGAGTCGCTTTTAATATACTGTTCACATAATATAATCATTGCAGCTCCAGGTTTAACAAATTATTTTAAGTCTTTAAAAAATAAACATTTAATAGTTATGCCACCTGGAATAGGTAAAGATGAATTAAGCATCTCACCTACAAGTATAAAATGTGAAAACAATAAAAAAATAGCTGTGTACTTTGGGAGTATGAAAAGAGGAAAAGCTATTCCTGAAATCATTAACATATTTTCAAATTTTAGTAATTGGGAACTACATCTTGTTGGCCCTTCTGATGGTGAAGAGATTGCACAATCAAATAATGTTAAATATTTAGGTCAAATGGACCATGAAAATCTTATACACAAATTGAGAGATGTTGATGTTATCCTAATACCTTATCCGACTAATGACTATTTTGAAATATGTATGCCTATGAAGCTAGGATCTGCGTTAGCTTCTTGTAAGCCGATTATTTCAACACAATTGGAAGGAATTTCAGAATATGCATCTTATGTAGATCTAAATGATAATATCATGTATATAGATAAGTGGGATGAAAGCAACTTATCGGATGCTCTTAATAATATTCAAAGCTTTTCGATTGATAAAAATACTACCTTAGATAAAATGACTAAAATGGCTTGGGAGCAACGTTTTAGTGAATTAATAAAAATTGTAACATCTAACAGTTATAAATCTGATAATAATTACAAAAACAAATGGTTGTGAAATATGAAAGTGTGTATGATTTTAAAAAGGTCATTTGGTGAATTAAAAAAAGATTCACGTGTCTTAAAGGAATGTAAAACATTGATGGAAAACGGGCACCAAGTTTCAATAACTATCTTTGGGGATAATTTAAGTAATAATTCTGAAAAATTATCAAATGCAGATGTAAAAATAGCTAAAATAAGTGATTTAACACTCTTTAAACATATCAACCCATTTAGTTCTCAAGTGTACCAATACAACAGAAAAAATATTTTTCTAAAAATTCTTGACCATCTTGTTTTACAAATATATCACACAATATATAATATAAATACATTGCACATATTATTGAATGAAAATACAGACGTATATCACGCACATGACTTTGAAACGTTATTAGTTGGATACATCTCCTCATCTATAAAAAGAAAAAAATTAGTATATGATTCACACGAGCTTTGGACCGAAAGTCGAAATTTTATTTCATCACGCGGCAGGATTCAAAAACCGTTTATTTTCATCATGGAGAATTTCTTAATAAAAAAAGCAGATAAAGTAATTACCGTTAATAAATCAATTTCTGATTACCTTGCCCAGAAATATAAAATTCAAAATCCAGTTGTTGTGGCTAACTTTCCAGAATACTCTAATGTGAGTAAAAGCAGAAAACTAAGAGACGAATTATCTATTGATGAAAATAAAAAGATAGTGTTGTACCAGGGGGCTGTTTTTAAAGGAAGAGGAATAGAACAACTTATTACATGCAGCAAATACTTGGATGATGTGGTTGTAGTTATAATGGGAGATGGTTATCTTAAGGATAAAATTCGAAAAAGAATTGAGCAAGAGGGTTATTCTAATAAAGTGAAAATGTTAGATGCTGTCCCTCACGAAGTATTAATAGATTATGTCAGCTCAGCTGACATTGGAGTTGCCCCTGTTCAAAACATATGTTTGAGTTACTATTTTTCATTACCTAACAAAGTTGGAGAATTTATAATGGCAGGAATTCCTTTTGCGGTCAGCAATTTTCCAGAAATGAGAAGGTTGGCAATAGATGGGAAAATGGGAGAGGTTTTCGACCCAAGAGATCCTGAAAGCATGGCAAATGCAATAAAAAAAGTAATCGATCCAGATATATACGAACAGAAGATAAAAAATGTATTAATATCTAAAAAACAGTATAGCTGGGAAGAAGAGAGTTTGAAACTAATTAAATTATACAACCAAATAGAAGTTGAAATATGAATCTGAATAATAAAGGTACAAGACTATTAAAGAATATATCGATGTCTTTGTGGCTAAGCTTACAGAAACCTCGATGGGAAGAATATGAAAATATTGTAAAACATGCTGTTAAAAACGGATATACAGTAACATCATTGTTTGACTGGTACATGAACTATCGAAGTGTTCCAGATCAGAAAGTATTGATTATGCGCCACGATATTGATTATTCCATAAGTGGTGCATCCAAAATGTTTAAGATCGAAAGAAAAATTGGGGTGAACTCTACATTTTATTTTAGGTGGCTAACTGTAAACAAAAAACTAATTGAAGAAATAAGTAAGTATGGAAGTGAAGTGGGCTTACATTATGAAACTTTAGCAACATATGCTATAAAAAAGGGAATTAAAAAGAAAAATGATTTTACAGAATGTGATTATTTGAGTTGTGTTGAAGAATTGAAAAAAGAAATCATCAATTTTAATATATTATTTGGCAAAACTTACACTGCTGCATCGCATGGAGAGCCAATAAATAGAAAACTTGGGTTACCAAATAATATTTTAGTTAAAGATTCAGAGATACAGGAGTTTGGATTGTTAGCTGAAGCTTATAGTAAAGATATTCTCAATTCAGTTGATATTTATATTTCAGATGCATCTGCGAAGAATGGGCTATGGAGATATGGAGTATCTCCAATTGAGGCGGTTGATAAACAAATGCAGGTTATCTTATTGTTAACTCACCCTATACATTGGGAATATAATATATTTGAACAAATACGGATTTGGGTAAAAGAGTACATTGGTCGTCAATTTTGATGTGGTTGATGTTTTGAAACACTTATACCGGAGTTTATACTTTGTGACCAAAAACGATATCTTGCGGCTTTATTCTTGTAGCCTGCATTCGGCAGGTAAACGTATAATTTAACATACTTTATTTTATATTTTCACATTAGTGAAATTCAATAGCCCAAAAAACAGTAGTATAAGCGTTGATGCAGCTGTGAAACGTGCAAGCTTTTTAGGTCACCTTGGTCTCATAGCTGGAGTTTTCCAGGAACTTGAAGTTGACTAACTTATTGATGAGAAGCTCCCGAAGAAAAGAGACCATAAAGCCGACATTCCGCAAACGTCCACATAAATAAAATCATTTTAATTCAACAACTAACTGTCTGAAACTAATTGACCTTTGTTAATACCCCTTAATTTGACAGATTTTGATAACTAAAACAGTGCAAAGATACTAGTACATCGATTCCAAATATATCCTAAATTTGACAGATTTCGATAACTCTGACAGTTCAAGGTTGCAAAAAACGCCTTGCAGAGATTCAATATAATCTGAAAAACTGCAAAGTCATAACTAACATAGAAATCTATACAAAATTTTGAATTGCATTCTCAATTATGATAGTATTCACTAACTCTTAGAGCGTGTCTTAATATTAAATTTGATTCTACAACAGGGACAGACTTACGGCATTTGAACTGAAAACGTTAGCATTAAACCGTTAGATGCCTAAAGTGGAAATTCTAGCTATGATGTCTAATGTATTTGATTTCATACATTGAATGAGTGATTACAATGTAATAAATTTTCAGTCTGAATTTAAAATCAAAAATGCCCATTATCCAAATGCAGAAATGGTTTGAATTTTAAGACAACCTCTTAGAGAATCACCCTTCATTTTGAGCCAGAATGAGTTTGACAAGTGAGATCAATATTCAAAAATTTACTATATGAAGGTGGATTGTAGAAAGGACGCATTCTTGGATGAATAGATTCAGAAGACTGCTTATTCGATGGGAAAAGAAAATTGAGAATTACCTTGCTATGCTTCATTTCGCATGCTCAGGGATAACTTTCAGAGCAGCGGGACTTTTCGGATAGGCTCTAAGAGCCTTATTATTTTACAGTTTCACACGAAAATAAAGAATGATAAAGAAATATTTGTGGAAACAAGATAAAACAGCATTAATTAAATAATGAGGAGTTGTCAAAAAAATTATGCAGTCAAAGAAGAAGTTTATTTTTGATGCAAGTTTCGTACTTTTAGCATCACTTTTTACTTACGCACTCAATTTTTTAAGGAAGCCCCTTCTAGCTAGGTATCTGGGTCCCGAAGGACTTGGTTTATTTGCAATGGTTACAGTCATTGCAGGCTTCGTAGAACTTATTGCATCTTTTGGTGTCCCTGCTGCAGTTATTAAATATGAATCGGAGTTAAAAGATAAAAAAGATAGGTCCTCATTGATTTTAAGCGCTACTGTAACAATGTTATTAGTGGGAACATTTTTTATTATTGTTTTAATAGCAATCTCAGGTTATATAGAGGATTTTTTTGACATGCCCTCTTTAGGATTTCTTTTAAATATATACGCACTTGCAATTCCTTTTTCTTTAATGTTCACAGTTATTCTTACTTTTTTTAATGGAATCCGATCTATGAAGTGTTACTCTTATATATCTACACTTAAAAATGTGATTAATTTTGTTTTAACTATTACGCTTTTAATTTTGGGATATGGGTTAGGTGGAGTAGTAACTGGAAGTATACTTGCCGTAATAATAGGATTTGTAATAGCGATCTTTTATATGAAGGGATTTGTAGACTTTAAAATTAATAATTTCGTAGAAGATGTAAAGAAGTTAGCATCTTTTGGGAGTAAAATGCTGCTTTCAAATTCTGTTGGAATAATAAATTACAAAGCAGATATTTTTTTAATCGGATATTTTTTAACGGCTACAGACATAGGTTATTATTCTGTTGCACTATCTCTGAGTGAATTTTTCTGGATTTTACCCGGTGCTATACAACAAATATCATATCCTGCAACTTCTGATTACTGGGCAAAAAAAGACATTAACCGGCTGAACAAGATGGTTGACAAAAGTATGAAGTATTCCTCAATAGCTTTACTCGTAGCAGGTCTAACTATATGGATTTTTGCAGAACCAATTATAGTATTTTTATTTGGTACAGATTTTATAAGTGCAGTACTCCCACTTAAGATATTGCTCATTGGAACGATTATTTTTGGTTCCATTAATAAACCTATAGCTGGATCTTTGGCGGGAGCTGGTTTTCCCAATACAGAATTTGTTAAAGTTACAATTTCAGCTGTAGTAGGTGTGGTGTTCTATATTTTACTCACTCCTCTATACGGTATTACGGGTGCGGCATTAGCAACTACTCTATCCCTAATTTTTGCGTCATTTATAAATATTTATTTTGTTGTCAAAAAACTTAATCTGAAGATTGACTACGAATGGTATTTCAAATTATCTCTAACTGCAGCTCTATTTGTTTATGGTAATATAAAGGCAAATATAGTTAACCAATTTTTTATTGACCTAGTCTCAATTGTTTTGTTTACAACTATAGTTATGGTCTTTTTCCTTTCAAAAGAAGACAAAAGATTATTTAAATCATTAATTATTTCAATAAAGATGGCAGCGTCCCGAAAGTTCTGTAAAATATGATTAATCCGACTTTCCGCAGTGTCAAGGCCGATTTAATTTTCCCCATTTTGGCCGGTATAAATTTCCTCACCTGCTAATATAAATTTTACTAAATTTTTTCATAAACTCTTTAGAAAATTACTGGTACGTATTTCCTGTTTTTATCCTAACTTTGACAGTTTCCACTATTCTTAACTTCATTTTGGTCGTAAAATTTGAGTCTTTTTAATTTTTTCTGGTTTTTCTTCAATTTCAAAAATAATCATAAAATTTCATCCGAATTTGAGTAAACTTTGCATTTCGACCCCCACCCAAAAAAAGCAACTTAATTTTTTTATTTTTACAGTTAAGTGCTCATTTTTTCCGATCTTCGTAATTAATTATTCAATCTCCCATGATATTTTGCTGAAAAACAAATCAACTTTGTTGTATTTTTTACTATTTTGGCCAGGAGTTTTTGGAGAATTGCAGGATTCCACCAAAATTATTTATTTTGTTGAGCTTGTGCCCATAACAGACCTAATAAATCCTTACAGTTTTCGCAAAAAATCACCTGATTTTTGAGAGGGGGGCGAAATGTAAAATAAGGGGAAATGGAACAACTATTATATTTTTCCTGTGATTGAAACCCCATCAAATTTGAAGAGGATACCTTTTTTGGAGTTGTTAA
Source organism: Methanosarcina sp. KYL-1 (assembly GCF_024372725.1). Classification (GTDB taxonomy): domain Archaea; phylum Halobacteriota; class Methanosarcinia; order Methanosarcinales; family Methanosarcinaceae; genus Methanosarcina. The sequence continues at coordinate 98,973 of NZ_VOUA01000007.1, read as the reverse complement.
AATCGAAACATTTATATAAAGTCCAATCTTTTGATATAAGGCTATAGATTGCGAAGATGTTCAGGTTGTAGTCTCTTGAAGTAATTTTTATTTAAAGGTGAAAAACGTGGTAAGTCGTTTTCAGGAAATTGACATCCTAAGATCAATGGCAATTATTTTTGTAATTTTTGCGCACATTGACAGTTATACTAAGTTACCTATATTAGAAAAACTAGATGGAACTTTTGCAGTATTAGGTCTTACAATTTTTTTCTTTATTTCCGGATTTTTAATGCAACTAAATAATAAATTTAATACTTATGGAAACATTTATTCTTTTTTTAAGAAAAGAGCAACAAAAATATATCCTTTGTATTGGCTTTCCATCGCTTTGATCTGTGTTATGAACAGAGTAGGCTTTGATGTTTTAGGCTCTAATGATATTGATTCAGATAAATTTATGTTACTTTTAAACGTATTAGGCTTTCAAGGTTTTTTTTCTGAGAATTACTCTTTGTCTATATGGTGGTTTGTCGGTGTTATCCTTTTATATTACCTTTTGTTCTCCATAATTCTATGTTATTCAAAGAACATTGAAAGTCTGCTGATATATTCTTTTTTTGCAGTTTTTCCTTTATTATTTCTGAAAAATGAATTTAATATGATAAATGTTAATGTATTTGTTTTTTACTTTATCTTTATTGCTGGGATCTTAAGTGCTACTGCAGAAAGCTTACAATCCTTAAAAAAGATTACTTTATTTTACTCTATTTTATTGTTTGTATTTTTATTACTTCCTTATTTTGGGATTAACGCAGACAATCTTGCAGATATAAAGCATGATATTTTTTTTCTGATTTTATTATTTGTATTTACATTATACAAAATAAAAACTCCCCGTCAAAGTATGTTTAAGCTACCCAAATTAGTGAAAAACCTAGCTGATAGTTCTTATTCCACGTACTTATTTCATATTCCAATCCTAACAGTATTTGAAACCTTTGTTAATTCATTAATTCCCCTGGACATTACAAATTCATATTTAAGTGATTATTTAACTCTCTTTATTGGTATTCCATTTACCTTATTTATGGGGTATTACATAATGATATATTTTAATAAACTTTATGAAAAATTAGTATAGTTAAGTTTGATCTGATTCGTATCCTCTTCAAATTCAAGGGAGAATTTTCCAACTAGAAAAATATGAAACAATTTTGTCATATATTTAGGAATTTAATTTAGCCTTTTGGCCGGAGTTTATATTTTGTAGTATAAAGCCACATCAAGCGACATATAATTAATAGGATCTAACACGAAATTAATTATGATTAGCAACAATTCAAAGCATTTTAATATAAAACCAAAAAAATATAGAACTACTCAAATAAATGAATGTGTAACAATAATAGCTAATTTCCCACCTATACAGGGTCTAAAAGCGTGTCTTAAAATTCAATTTGACTATACAATTGGGATAGGACTCACGGATTTGGATCAAAAATCGGTAGCTTTAAACCGTTATGGAACTTAATTAATTTTTTGTTAGACCTATGTAATATCCATAGTTACATCTCGATTTTCATGAGATCTTAGAACTCCGATTTGAGTGTGGTTCTCAAACTTAAAAAAATTCTTAAATTTTAGCACATGTGTGAAATTTACCTATTCCCATACAATTTGAAGAGGATACTCTTATTCTGCTTTATTACTTTGCATGAGTAAGGTTTCAATTTATTGAAGATAAAAATTACAATCTACTACAGGCGGTCTCAAAACTCGATCCATTTCTACTGAGATTACACGGTATATAAGGATTGCAGACCAGACTCGAAGTACTAGTACATCGATTCCAAAATCTGTGAGTAAACCACGGATGAACACAGATTAACACGGATGACCTAAATCCGTGTCTATCCGTGGTTCCTTACGTTGACATGCAGATTGATTTCAATATCCATAGTTATGGAGATATTTTGGAATCGCAGTACTAGTGTTTCAAAATATTAACAGTAGAACATTAGAAGACCAATATAATATGAAAAGACCAACAAAATATGACCATGGAGAGTTATATCAAATAATTACCAGAAAAATAATTTATTAAAATCAATTGTACACAAGCTACCACAAATCCCTTTATTTTTAATCAGTAATGAGTCTTCAAGATTACTTTCATGATTCGAAACACCATTGGTTACTGAAAAGACGATATTCAAAGAAGCAAATTTAGAGTTTAGGGATTAAGCTCTATAATTAACGTTTGACGGTAACGATTCAGTCTAACATAAATCAGTTGATTGATGTTTATTTAGATGCAAGATGAGTATGATTACTAACTGATGAAAAAAGAAAAAATGCAATATATAACTAAAAACTCAAGAAATTAGTCCATAAAAGATTATACATTGAACCTTAACAAGTATATCTATTAATATTTTTGCCTAGATCGAATAGTTACGTTTGAGGAATAACATTAAAAACTTCAATAAAGGGAAGTATTGAATGATGAAGAGAATCATTATCTTAGCTGTTTTTATGTTAATGCTTGTTGACCCTGCTTCTGCAACTGTATGGGGGAGTGACGGCGCAATCAAATTAGTTGATGAAGGTAACATCAATTCTACAACGCTTGAATCTAAATTAGATGCTTGGTTAACCAAAAACCCAAGTTATGGTAATGTGGAATATTATATCAATCAGACATCTGAAAAGGTCTGGGTATATCGTAAGCGTGTAGAATGTGGTAATAACTCCACATTAGTCTTCGACTCTTCTGATGATTGCACAGAGGTGAGACTAGGAAAAACGATTGGTTCGAGTGGCGGGCACGTTGAATTTGGGACCATGTACGAGACAGGATACGGAAAATTTGTATTTAGAAATGTTACTGTTATTGGTTGGAATGAAACATCAGGAACTATGATCCCATTATCGGAATACGCTGATATGACACAAATAGACACATATCATGCAACTTTAGACAATGTGACATTCAAAGCGATTAGGGGGATTTATTGCTATAACGATATCAGTAATATCACCGAGGTGTCTGTTGAAGATTCCTACAAAGGGATTATGATAGTCAATATAAGCAATACTGATTTTTCTAATATCAAATGTAGAAACATTATATATACAGGACTAGCTCTTTCAAGTTGTAAAAATTGCGAATTATCAGACTATATATTTTACAATGATCCGAGTTTCAGAAATACTCACGCAACTTCCTCAAACGGGCTCTCGATAAATAATGGGCATAGCAATTATGTTCATGATCTAAATATTGAAAGCCCTCGCTGGGGTGGGATATACATTTCAGGAGTAGAACATAACACAATTGTTAAAAATGTAACAGTGAATTATGCTGGTCATAATGGAATAGATGTGCATGGTGGATACAATCTAACCATTGAGAATATTACAGTGAATGATAGCTACAGTAATGATTTTATAATATCTAGTTCTAGCGCACATGATATAATTTTCCGTGATATATCAACATATAGCCCATCTGCATCAGGGGTTTCGATTGCTGATAATGCCAATAATGTAACTATAAACAAAATATCAGTTGGTAGCGAACCTGAAAATCCCCATAATGGCATTAAAATGATGGGATGTAGCAATATAACTGTGATAGGTCTTAACGATATCTGGACAACCACAACATGGGAACCAACTACTTATGATGGTTTAACGACCGAAGACATCGTATTAATTGATGCATCTTTATATAATTCCTCTTATAAGGATATTTGGATACAGAAGTCTATTCGAGCAAAACTTCTCAATGTCCGTTACGGAAAAGCCAGCTATGATTCAAGTACAGATTTCTATAATGCATATTATCTGGATATGATTACGAAATATGAAGATGGAACATCTGTGCCTAATACAAAATTAATAATTAGTTCTAATATCTCTGATTATCAATCACAGAATGGGTATGCCAGAGACAAAACAATATTTTTTACAAATTCCGAAGGCCATACGTACCTACCAAATGATAACAGAGCCAACTCACCCGCGATAAATGAATATCACAGGAACCCAGATGGAACTTATGATTACTTACCACATACAATTAGCATAATTACCCAAAGCAGCCTCAATATATCTCTTTCAGGCATCACTCCCGATTCTTCATGGTACCGTGAAGATCCCAACGTCCCAACATACACCATCACAGCAATAATCCCTGACGATTTAATAGGCCCGCACAAAACCGGTTTCGCCCCAAGTGAAGAGAACCCCTTCAACACGGGTGATAAAAAGATCTTCAGGGTCTGGACAGATGAACCTCTGACCAATATGAAATGGTATGTTGATGATGTTGATGAGCCAGTAAACGAAGGAGCCATGAGTTACACGTGGACTGTGGAGGAAGGCGGCCACACAATTAAGTTTGTCGGATCCAATGCAAACGGTACTGTTAACCAGACCTGGAACATAGGAGAAGATTCAGGTGCCCTGCCGAAGGCAGTCATAGAATTCTTTCCGACAGATACTACACTTACTCAAAACACTGATGAACCTGTAACGTTCAGTGTTAATTCAGATCAGCCCCTGACCACAAACTGGTTCATCAACGGGGAAATGGTCCAGAGTGATGCCGCATCCATAACCCGGACCTGGGATACACCCGGCACATATGAGGTTATGGTGACCGGTTCCAGCGGCGAAGAATCAATCCTGCATATCTGGATAGTAGATGTGATTGGTTCAGTGGAGCCCCAGAATACATCAATAGTTACAGTAATTCCGGAATACCAAACTTCGGAATACCAGTTAGTCGCTCCTAACCAGCCCTTTACCTTAGATGTCGAGATCGAGCCAGGCACAGCCATAGCCGGATCCCAGTTAGACCTTCGATTCAACGGTTCAATGGTAAGTGCAAACGGCGTAACCGAAGGAAACCTCTTTAGCCAGGCAGGAGCTTCAACCTTTTTCAGCAGTGGAACCACTGACAACACCGCTGGAAAAGTAGGAAATGTCTACGGCTCAATTCTGGGAGAATCAAGCGTCTCCTCACCGGGCGTGATGGCAACCATCAGCATGACCGCAGGAAACATGACCGGATATATAGAACTCAAGTTATCAAATGTGATTGTCAGTGACAGCAATTCAAACCCTGCCCCAATCACAATCAATAATGCGACCGTGCTAATCGATACTGCGCCAGAATTGAATCCGATTGGCTCAAAATCGATTGGTGAAACAAAGTCTCTGACCTTCACGGTAAATGCTAACGATATGGACGGAGATAAACTGACGTATTCAGCCGCGGGCCTCCCGGAAGGAGCATACTTTGATCCGGCATCAGGGCAGTTTATCTGGACACCATCTCAGGGACAGGCAGGAACTTATACAGTCACATTTGAAGTAAGCGACGGCTACCTTACCGATTCCGAAGATGTTACCATAACCGTGAATCCTGCTCTGGTCATTGATTCTTTTGAGCCGGATGACGGATCAGTCTTCACGGAAAAAGATAAAATCAACATTATAGTAAGGGCATCCGCTGCAGCTGAACAGCCCTTGAGCTACGTTATCAAGATCGATGGGATAACCTGCAGCACTGATTCGAGTTATGTCTGGAACACCGGCTTCTCAAGCAGCGGGACCCACACGATAGAGGTAGCGGTAAGTGATGGGACGGACCAGGTAACAGACCAGCACACTATCTACATCAATGATTACCAGCCGCGCTGGGATGTTAACAAAGATAAGAAGGTGGATATCCTGGACGTAACCGTGGTCGCCCAGAAATATGGGACCACCACAACCGAACCTTACCCGGCATGGGATGTGAATGAGGACGGTTCCACTAATATTCAGGACCTTAGCATTGTGGGATACTACTTTGGTGAAACGATAGAGTAAATTTGTGAAAAGGTAGGTAGAAACGTAGAGAAAAAAGGTATACTGTAGAATAAAAAATATGGCGCAGGTACAGGAACCTGCGTCAGAATTACTTTTTTCAACGTAGATCTCAATTTTTTGACATATTATTATTTTTTTGACATCTCGTGTTGATACCGTACTCACTAGTTTCATATTTAGTCGAGTCTTAACACATTGTTATTTTTCTATAAGTATATAGCAATACTGTATAAAAAAAGTTACTTATACCTTGCCCGGCAAATAAAGGAGAGGGAATGGTAATAATATAAAGGGGGCATTTGACAAATTTGAGCTATAGTAGCTCTGCTCATAATAATTCTGTCCATGAATAATTCTGTCCGTGAGTACTGGAAGTTTTCGGGAAATCAATTTCAAGATACATCCAGATAACCATGAAAATTTCAAAAATCTCACTTTTAATTTTGGCAGATTGAGAGACTTCATGACTACAGACTTATTTGATCCTTTTTCTCTGTCATAAAAAGACCAGTGTCATAAGAAAGAAATTTATAATAAAACGCGTAAAATAAAGATCTATGAATATTAAGAGATTTATAAATATTACAAAACAAATTTCATAGGAAATGCATGGGGGAAAATATAGTGCACATGAAAAACATGCAGAATGATACATTACGTTTTAGTCTGGCTTTACTGCTATTGCTCTCTCTGAGCATTGCATTTATGGGTACCGCTTCATCCGAGACTATTGTGAGAATATCACCAGAAACACAATCTATAGGAGGGGAACAGGACTTCACCCTGAACATATATATCGAACCTGATACTTCGATATCCGGAGCTCAGCTTGACTTCATTTTCGATAACTCTCTGGTCAATGTAAAAGAGATCCGGGAGGGAGACCTATTAAAACGGACAGGCAGCACCACCATATTCAGTTCAGGTACCACTGACAACTCACGCGGCACTGTTACAGGTATATACGGCCTTATCCTGGGTAAGAATATGGTGACAGCGCCCGGGACTTTTGCAACGGTTGATCTGGTTTCAAGCGACAGGTCAGGGGTATGCAAATTACAGCTTTCAAATGTTGTGGTAAGCAATTCAAGCGGTTATTCAATTCCGGTAACAGTTGTAAACAGTAATATCCAGATTGGTGAGACTTCGAAATCCACATCTGAACAAACATCTGGTGGAAGCGGTGGTGGTGGAGGAGGGGGAGGCGCAGGTTCTCCCGAATCCACTCAGAACATCAAACTGAAAGAGATTTCCCAGTGCTTCATAACCAACGGGGTCCGGGCTAAATATACTTTCAAAGGGGACACGAATGACATAAGGTATGTGGAATTTGACCCCAAAAGAAGCTTTGGGAAGACCACTGCAATCATCGAGATGCTCAAGGAAAAATCCTCACTGACCCCGGTCGAACCTGAAGGCCAGGTGTACCAGCACATGAACATCTGGATAGGCACGGATGGAATTTCAAACCCCGAAAACCTTGAAAACGCCGTTGTGGGCTTCAGGGTCGACAGGGCCTGGATAAATGAAAACGGAATTGACCGTACCTCGATAACCCTGAACCATTTCAGCGATGACATGTGGAATGCGCTCGAAACCCGGCAAACCGGAGAAGATGGCCTGTACCTGTATTTTGAAGCCGAAACTCCCGGATTTTCTCCATTTGCGATAACCGGGCAGAGTTCCCAGGCTTTCCAGAGCATGGAAAATCAAATCCGGGATTCTAGCGAGATTCAAGATTCAAGCGAGGCCCAGGATTTGAATGAGGAACTTACAGAAGATACTTCAAATACAGCCCTGTATCCTGAAAATGAAAAAGGGGTGCAGGAAAATCAGGATTACTCTGCAATTATCTATATTGCGGTGGGAATAATACTGTTCTTGCCCGTATTAATGATGTTCAAAAGAAGTTGAAGAATTAGAATCAAGATAAAGGATTATAATCAAGGATAATCAAGGGAGATCTCACATGTTGCACCTCCCCTTGATTTCTTTTTTTATTTTAGTTACAACCTTCCCGGAATGAGAATACCTATAGCACAAAAGACTGAAGTCAGCAAGAACATTGCATAAGTTGCCTGTTTCTCAGTCACATTATAGTAGTAAGGAAGCACCCATTTCAAAGTGAGAGGATTTGGGACCTCTATTGTTCCATCTTCCCGGCATTTTCCAAACTTTGCAACCGGGTATTTCTTAACCTTCCAGTACACATACATCAGGAAATTGATTGTGTGCGGAATGAGCATGATGAAGCCGCTTATCAAAAAACCCTGTATGACTATGATAGAGCCTATAGTGGCCCCTATTACCAGGGAACCCACATTCCCCCAAAATATTTTGGATGGGTAGCGGTCATAGATGTAAAAGCCAATCAAAGCCCCGGTTAAAGCAACTACTGTAACTATATTTTCAATGTCGTTTACCAATATGGATTTGATAATAAGAGAACTCAATACGATCACTGATAACCCGGAAGCCAAACCGTTATAGCCGGAGTGCATGTTTACCAGGTTTGATGCAACAAGGACATATGTTGGGACTATGAACTGAAGAGAAAGCACCCCAAGAGAAATGGCCCACGCATCCGTATGCAACACAAGAGGTTGAGGCACATACTGGATAAGCGGGTAGGTGCAGTAATACATAATTACGAGCTTGGACAAACGGCCTATGTTTATCATGTCATCAAGTACCCCGAACAGGCCGAAAAGCACGATAATTACCAGAATGACATAGTTCTGGGTTGTGAACTTAAAAAAAAGGGAATTCAAGGAGATTGAAAGCAGCGCTATGATCAGGATAAGAAGCCCGCCTGACGTCGGCACCATCGTTAGCTCTTTCTTATAATAATCTTTAACCACAAAGTTATTATCTTTCAATTTTTGAATGAAGTAAGGCATGGCCACTGCTGTAACTAACAAAGGCAGCAAAAAATTACTTAAGAGCTCAATTTCTTGAATCCAGTTATCAGGATATAAATTAGTTAAGGTGATCACATTCACCTCCTATTCTTCAGGTTTGATTCATTTTGTATTTCTTTTAGTCCCGGCTTAACAGTTCCAGGTTACAATCTTTTTTTAATATGATAGATGAAAGTTATACATATAATATAATAACAGTTTGTAATATATATACCAATAATATTATACAATGTTATCTGTATAACAGATATAAAAATCTTATTAAATTGATCGCCTGTACTTATAGGATTCAAGCAGGAGATCCACTTCCGAACCGGCTCTTATGCACTTATTGGCCATGATTCTGCTCCAGGTGTTAAAGGATTAAGAATTAACATAACTAGTTCAATGTACTAAAAATTTTTGTATAGATGAGCCTTCAGAATATCTCGAAAAATTTCGGGATATTTCAGATGATGGATTATTAAAATTCAAGGCGTTCAACTGTGACCTATCAAATACCTTTAAATCAGGTATCTTCCATAAATACTCCAGAGAAAATGTTAAAAATCAAAAAATCCAACCTGTTCATTTTGATCACGACCTTATACGCAACCCTGATTTTTTACTTATCAGTCACTGCTGACCTGTGGGACCTGAAAAATTTTCTGAAAATGAACCTGGGTTACACAACCAGGGATGTCCTCGCTTCCAACGACCTTTCTTTTATCACGGACTTTTTGCTTGATGCTCTCAATTTTGCTATCAGCATATCCATAGATCCCGGACATGTTGTTATTTACTTCGGATTTGGGGTTTTACTTTATTTTGTGTTCTTAAATTCCAAAAACCCGAAACTCGTAAAATATGCCGCAGTTTACGCTATCTCCGCAGGTACAGCTTACGGGATCCTGAACGAAATATTTCAGATGTACCTCCCCTTCCGTGTGGCAAGCATGGCAGATGCAATGTCGAATCTTCTCGGACTCATACTTGCCCAGATTTTTGTAATTATCTTTGCTTCCGGCCTTAGAGGGATTTCCAGAATGAGAGAGACTCAAGAATAGACTCAAGGATAAAAATTTATATTCACGATTGAACAACCACTTTATGGTTAAATGTCAAAGCTTACAAAACCCAGCAACATAATCATAATTACGGTCCTGTACACAATCGTAATATTTTACCTCTCCGTAACATCCAGCGTATCCCCTATTAAAAGATTCATTAAAATCAACATATTCTATAACACGAGAGATTTCCTGGTCCAGAATGGCTTTTCTTCTGCTGCGGATTTTCTGACCGGATTATACCACCATGCTGCAGACATGTCCCTGGATATAGGCCATATAGGGATCTACGCTGCTTTTGGGCTCCTGCTCTACTTCGCATTCCTGAAATCAAAAAACAAAATACTCAACAGCAGGCCAGCCCTTGCTGCCGTATATGTGGGTTCCGTGTACGGGTTAATAATGGAGATAATCCAGTTTTTTACTTTGAATAGAAAGACAGACATGGCAGATGTGTTTTCGAACATGATGGGACTTGCCCTTGCACAGCTCGCCCTGGTCATGCTTATCTTCGGACTGAAGGGATTTATTCTTCTACTGGAATCAATCCAAAAAAAGAAAAAAGAAGAACTGTGAACCGGAAAAGAGAAACGGGAAAGAGAAACGGGAAAGATTCAACAGCTTGTTTTAAAGCCAGGAGTTAAAAAGTTAAAAAGTTAAAAAGTTAAAAAGGATGGCACTCGAATAAAGAAATAAAGAAATTTCAGGATTCATCCTGAAAAATTTGCGCCATTTAACATTCTTAACTTTCCTCTACCTTCCCGGTTTCCTCTATCTTCTTAACTTTTCTCTACCTTCTCCCTTCCAAGCTCAAATGCCTTTACATTCACCTGGATTGTCTTTGCCGGAACAAGCGCTTTTACACTCTCCAGCAGGACCTCTTTTGGAATCGGCAGGTAGTTTGAAACCGCCCCCACCATCACCACGTTCATCGCAAGCCTGCTCCCGGCTTCCACGGCCAGCTCGTCGGCGTTGAAGGCTTTTACCGTGAATTTCTGCGAGAGGGTTTCAAGGACCTTTGAAACTTCAGGATACTTTGCCATTCCGGAAGTGACTGTTACGGGAATGATGGGCTCGGTGTTTACGATGACCACGCCGCCTTCTTTGAGGAAGTCTACGTACCTCAGGGCCTCCATGGGCTCGAGGGCGAGCATGAGGTCAGCGCTCTTTTTCGGGATCATGGACCCGAACTCTTCTCCGATCCTTATGTGATTTACGACGGAGCCCCCCCGCTGGGCCATGCCGTGGGTCTCGGCTGCCCGGATGGGAAGCCCTGCTATGACTGCGGCTTTTCCTATGATGTCCGAGGCAAGGATTGCCCCCTGGCCGCCGACTCCGGTGATTAGAAGATCGAACTTCTGCTTCTGGCCTTCAGATGCGCTCATTTCTTCACCTCCGTGATTGCGTCAAACTTGCATATCTGGGCGCAGACCCCGCAGCCGCTGCAGAGGGCAGTGATCACGGCACGCTTGTTTTCCTCATCAAACTCGATTGCAGGGCAGCCGAACTTCACGCACTGCTTGCAGCCCTCACACTTCTCGGAGTCGACAGCGTACCTGGCCCGCTTCATCCCGGCCCGCTTTGCAGAAATTACGCAGGGCTGCCTGGCAATGACCACGGCAGTGCCTTCGAATTCCTTTGCAGCCTTGAAGGCTTCCTGGGTTTCTTCAAGGTCATATGGGTCGACCATGGTTACGAAATCGGCTCCCAGGGCCTTGCAGAGTTCGGCAAGGGAGACTTCCACAGTCGGCTCCCCGGTTGCTGTAAAGCCCATACCCGGGTTTGGCTGGTGCCCGGTCATTCCTGTGATGCGGTTGTCCAGGATGGTGACCGTGATGTCGGCTTTGTTGTAGATGGCGTTCAAAAGCGAGTTCATGCCTGTGTGGAAGAAGGTCGAGTCCCCAATAGAGCAACAGATCGGGCGCTTTTCCCCGGCATGGTAGAGCCCTGATCCGATGCTTATGCTTGAGCCCATGCAGAGGGTGGTCTCGACCGTCCCGCTCTGGATGCCCAGGGTGTAGCAGCCGATGTCGCTTGGGTAGACTGCGTCATTTCCAAAGACCTTCTTCATGGAATAGAAAGTCGCCCTGTGGGAACAGCCGGCGCAGAGGGCAGGCGGGCGGGGGGCAAGTCCAGGGGCCGCAGCTGCAGCTCCAGATTCTGGCTCTTCAGGCAGGTTGAAAACTTTCCTGAGAGATTCAAGGAAAGCGCTGACGTCAAGTTCCCCTTCCCGCGAGACAAAACCGTTCATCTTCCCCAGGACCTGGACCGAAAGCCCGGCTTCCTGTGCAATAATTTTTACCTGCTCTTCCACAACAGGCTCAAGTTCCTCAAACACGAGCACGGTGTCCACGGTTTCCAGCAGTTCCCGGATGAGCTTCTTCGGGACCGGGTAAGCCCCGATCTTCAGGAAGGAGGCTTCAAGCCCTAACCCCTGGACCGCTTCTTTTGCATAGACCGAAGCAATGCCTGCCCCGATTACCCCTAACTTTGCGTCCGGGTTCAATTCCAGGGAGTTCCAGGGAGACTCAGACAGGGCGTCTTCCATGTCCTGCTGGATCGAGAGGATGTGAGTGTGCCTGGGCCTTGCGTTCTTCGGGAGCATGACCCAGCGGTCGAGCAGCTTTTCGAAATTGGCGGGCGGTTTGTCGGTCGGGATTTCCCCGAGCTCGATATCGGATTTCCCATGGGAGATCCGGGTTGTGGGCCGGAAGATGACGGGGATTTCGAACTTCTCCGAAAACTCAAAGGCAAATGGGATCATGTCCTTGGCTTCCTGGGGGGTCGAAGGGTCAAAACAGGGCACAAGGGCAAACTGGGCGTAGCGCCGGGTGTCCTGCTCGTTCTGAGAGGAGTGGCATGACGGGTCGTCGGCCACAATTGCGATCAGCCCGCCCTTTGTCCCGGCATAGGCCAGGGTCATGAAGGGGTCTGCTGCAACGTTTAACCCCACGTGCTTCATGGTCACAACCGAGCGCACCCCGGCCCAGGCGGCTCCAACAGCCACTTCCATTGCCACCTTTTCGTTCACTGACCATTCGATATAGTAGTCCCGGTCCTTCCGGGCCGCAAGGGTATCGATGATCTCCGAAGAAGGAGTCCCCGGATAGCCTGCAGCCACCTGCAAGCCGCCTTCCAGAAGGCCACGGGCGATTGCCACGTTTCCAAGCATGTACTCGCGTGTAGTCATTTTACGTTCTCCAGCGTTTTAAATAATGAAAATATAACTCCAACAACATCCAGATATTTCAAACATCGTAAATATCTCAAACATTTCAATATATTTTTTGTCAATAAGCCAATGAATCGAAAGTTAAGGAATAACAGCCCCGGCAAACAAAACCTGCTGTCCGCAAACTAAGTAAAACTTTTGCATTATCCAAAATAACACGATCAATAATATACTTTCGGATAATTGCCCGAATTGCGCCAGCAGAGTTGCGCCAGCAGAGTTGCGGCTCTGCAGTGCGCGTCCTTTTCGCTCGCTGCGCTTCGCTCAAGAGGACATAAAAAAAGGCATGGGCATGAGTTTCGAATAAAAAACAGGGCAATAGGAATGCCGTATCAAACGTGTCTTGTTCCGTTTCGAAGCAAACGGCGTTTTCCGCATGCATAATGAAAATACGAAGCCGCAAAAAGAACATAAAACAAGACCAATGTAAATCTTTGTAAAAACCGCTACCGCCTTCGAAACCTCAGCGTTCAACCGCATCTGGCCCTACCAGAGGCAGCGATTCAAAAGATCTTCGTCCGGTAAACTTGATGATGTATTTTCAGCATTTTCGTCCTCATAATTTTACACATGCTCCGGCCGGGCTATGCCCGGGAATGCAGCCCCGGTTAAGTGAACGCGCAACTAAAATAAAGGGCCGCGAGGTGGGATTAAGACGGGGGCACCCACTGAATCCACTGAACCCGCTTCCCGCCCCGCGAATCAATGAGTCCGCGATCAATGAACCAAAGAATCAATTCTTGTCCAGAAACTCCGCAAGTTTTACGATCCCCTCAATTTCAACATCGAATTCTGCACCTTTCAGGGACGCCTTGAAAAGCTCCCTGTCTGCAGGGATCACTGCGGCAACCTTCGAAGAATCAACGGCCTCCAGCAGGTCTCCTTCAATATCTTCCTCTACCTTGTTCAGCACGAAGAAAACCCTGTTTCCTGCCTGCTCCCCGAGTTCCTCGAACTTTTTAGACAACTTAAGGGATTCGAAGGAGGGGTCGACCACGACCAGGATCGTGTCAAAGTCCTTTGCAACTCCACGCCCGAAATGCTCAACCCCGGCTTCCGTGTCCACGATGACGATGTCGTCCTCCGAGAGGTCGAGGTTTTCCAGGAACTCACGGGTAAGGACACCCATAGGGCAGGCGCAGCCTTCCCCGAACTCGTGGATCTTGCCGACTGCCATGAGCCTTATCTTTTCCTTTTCTTCCACGAATTCCGAAGGCAGGTCGGAAAAGCTCCACCTTTCCTCAAAAAAGCGGGACTTCTGCTGGCCTGCGGCAGCCCCGGGGACTGCAAGTCCGCCGAGGGAAGCGGTCCTGGGAGCTCTCTGCTTTTGCTTGAAGCCCTGTTTTCCCCCGAAGTACTCCATAAGGTCTCTTGGGGCCGCAAGCCCGAGCTGGCCGTGCAGCCCGTAGTTGGACTCGTCGGTATCAAGCACAAGCACGTTCTTTGTTTTTGCCATCTGCTTTGCCAGAAGGGCGGAAATAGTGCTCTTTCCGCTTCCGCCTTTCCCGCATACTGCTATTTTCATTTTCAGTTCACCTAATACAATAATTTATCCGGGAGCTTTTAAAGTTATCCAGCTGGCTTAAAATTTATTTCCTGCAAGGACGAACTGCAATTTAGCGAGCTATGAAGGTAATAATATCAAGCATCAAGAACTAATTGATTAACTAATTTCGAGTCCGATAAGCGAAAGGAGATTCTAATGGGGGAGAAGGGAGCTGAGCTATTTTTTCCAGATCATTGAAGAGTACCTGGCAAGCATTATCACCCTTGCAGTAACCATTTTTCTTATTTTTGCGGTGGGGCGCCTGCTTACCCGGACAAAGCTGGTCCGTACCGATGTGAAGTTCACAAAACAGCTAATCCAGTTTATCATTCTCAGCATCGGCCTCATTTTTGTCGTGTTCAGCCTACCAATTGCGGACCAGTACAAGGAATCGATTCTCCAGCTGCTCGGAATCATTACCGGAGCTGCGATTGCGCTTTCCTCCACCACTTTTATTGCTAATGCGATGTCCGGGATCATGCTGAGGATTATAAAGCCCTTCAGGGTAGGGGACTACATTGAAAGTGAAGACATATTCGGAAGAGTCACCGACATCCACATCCTGCACACCGAGGTCCAGTCGATAGACAGGGACCTGGTGACTTTCCCGAACCTCAAACTGGTCTCAAACCCCTTAAAAACAATCAGGACTTCAGGCACCATCATCTGTACCTGCGTCTCCCTGGGCTATGACGTTCCCCGCCAGAGAATCGAAAAAAACCTTCTCCTTGCCGCAGAAAAAACAGGACTTGAAAACCCTTTCGTCCACGTCCTGGAACTCGGGGACTTTTCGGTCACATATAAGGTGGGAGGGCTTTTAAAGAACATTGAGAGCCTGATCACGGCCCGTTCGGATTTCAAGAAAGCCGTTCTGGATGCCCTTCACGAAGCTGATGTAGAAATCGTCTCCCCAAACTTCATGAACCAGAGGATCCTGAAAGAAGGGACCGTATTCATCCCCCCAAAAGAGCTCCTAAAAGCGGAGGTGCCTGAAAAGCCCCCGAAAAAGAAGCCTGAAGAAATCATCTTTGACAAAGCAATAGAAGCCGAAATCCTGGGCAGGATCGAGATTGTCTTCTCAACCCTGGAAGAGAAGGAAAAGGAACTGGGCCAGCAGGTAAGCGGCGTGCCGGAACAAAATAGAAAAGCAGAGCTTTCGGAAAAACTGGAATTCTTAAAAACCCGGAAAGAAGAGGTCAAAACCGAATTCGAAGCCATGAAAAAACAAATGGAAGAAAGCGAAGAAATAATTGAGCCGGAAATGCGCTCGAGGCAGCTTCAAAGCCTTAACCTGAAAGCCGATCACCTGGATATAAGGAGGAAAAAACTGGAAAAGGAATTGAAGGAAGTTTTGGAAAAAGAAGAAGCTGAGAAGTCTGAAAATAGAGAAAACTTAAAAAGATCTCAAAAGAATTGAATAAGAAAGCCCATATGAAATTCCAACCACACACATTTGCATTATAGGATTGATTTTTATCGAGGTGTGTTTAAAAAATTTGAGATTTTATGTAATATTTCCATAGGTTTTTGACGTTTTGCTTTTTAACCCAACACAAAATGGAAATGACTTATCGTCATATTGCCTCATGTGTTGTTCAGCTCTTCAGCCTTTACCTGCGCCGCTTCCTTTGTTTCAAAGATTTCAGTGAAGAGGTAGACATACAGCACCCCCTCCTCAGTAACCTGCTCAGTTCTGTATATGAGAGTATACACGGGTTTGTCCATGGCATCTACTTTCAGGTAGCTGATTTCATGCTCGCCAAAATTTACCAGTGCATATTCCAAGCCATCTATTTCTATTATCTCAGAGGCTGTCTTAAAATTAAATAATACTTGTACCACGATTGTTCGTAAATGTCCAAACAAACACAACGACTTCCTTATCCCAGTGATTTATCTGATAAAGAATGGGAACTAATCAAACCTCATCTTCCTACTCCCCAAAGTATTCGCGGTCGAAAACGTATTCATTCTTATCGAGAAATACTGAATGCTATCTTCTATTTATTACGTTCTGGTTGTGCATGGCGAATGTTACCCCACGAATTTCCACCGTGGCAAACTGTCTACCACTATTTCCGTCTTTGGCGGCTTTACGGAATTTGGGAGCGCATAAATGCTTCGCTGAGAACTGAACTGAGAATTGCAAACGGTAGAGAACCAGAACCTAGTGCAGCTATTTTGGATAGTCAATCAGTCAAAACCACAGAAACCCCTGGTGTGCGTGGCTATGATGCTGGCAAGAAAGTCAAAGGACAAAAGCGCCACATTTTAGTGGATACAACAGGACTACTATTAACGGTTGTAGTTCATGCAGCGAATATTCAGGATAGAGATGGAGCTAAACTTGTTCTGGAACAAATAAAAGGAACATTCTCTCGATTGCAGCTTATTTGGGCCGATGCTGCTTATGCTGGTCAGCTGGTTGATTGGGTAAAGATAACGTGTGGTTGGGTTTTGGAAATAGTAAGGCGTAAAGATGATGTCAAAGGTTTTCAAGTACTTCCTCGCAGGTGGGTGGTAGAGCGTACATTTGGATGGCTGGGTCGTTATCGGCGGTTGAGCAAAGATTATGAAGGATTGACAGAGTCCAGTCAAGCCTTCATTTATGCTGCTATGATCCATATAATGAGCAAATGACTGGCTAAGATCAAACCTTTAAACAACTGAAAGATGAATATTCAGACAGCCTCTAAGAGATCTTAACTTTGCCAGCAAAGAACCAAGTGCTCCTTGTACGTTATTGCTGGTAAGTTTAGACTTAATGTTCGAAGCCTGCTCATGTTCTTCTCTTAAATGCTTTGTAATATCCGAAACCTGTTTGTCAGGAGGAATAGAAAGGGAAATTAATTCTGTGCCCTTTCCAATTTTACTTCTCAGAGTTTCAAGCTTCTTTTTAAATACATATTTTTCATATGTACAGTATTCAGCCATCCCAGCTTCCTCCTCTTATATAAAACAGTTGAAGGACCTAAAAAATGACATAAAACTACAATGTTAATTTATGCTTTATCTTTTAAAAAAATTAATTTCCATTCAATAACTTCCCTCCACACCTGCATGCTTACGAAGTGAGAAGATATCGGGAGGCCACTGGCAAAAAAGAAGGAAACGTTCCATAGCCTGTACGAATGCAAAGTATTTCATCAATTTATAGAAGGTTAAATGTCTAAAACGTAGGAAAATAAGCCCGAAAGCTAAGCGTTTCTGAACTGGGTAAGGGAGTGGGGAAGCATCTTATAATCAAATACAGGGACTTATAATAAGCCTTTCTTTAACTCTCAAGTTAAGCCAGGATTTACTCACGGATTTTTTGAAAGCTTTCCCATTACGTGTTTTCCTGCATACGTCAATGCAATTAAGTATGTCGCAGAGAATCTGTCAAATTCTGGGAAAAATATATGTGGAATAGAGATCATGAGAACAAAGAGTCCGAATATGAACCACTTAACTGCATTCATTATCCCTCTTGATGTATCATTGCAATATGCACGTTTTATTTTATAGTGTGCCCATATTCCCAGAATGATAGACCCCATAAAAAAAAATGCGGCTAGAAATAATAATGCTTTTATTAATGAACCAATGTCAAATAATGTACCGTCTTCATATTCGTAAAAATTTATTACTTTGATCGCGTATACTATGAGCCATAGTAGTAATGCAGAGAACCAGATAATTAGTATTATTTTGTCTTTCATAGAACACGAAGATGGTTCAATTTTATTATAAGTCCGAAGATTTTCAGTACCCAATTAATCACCTTTCTCAACACTTAACGATTAACCTTAGGCACGTCTTCCTAAATTTATCTTTTGATTTTCAACAAATTTTTACGGAAGCTTTTCTGAACTCGATAATTCCATAGATAGTACATTATTTGTTGATTGAGATTTTCCAAAATAGTGAGATACAGCTTCAAGCTCTTTCTTTTCTCGTAAATTTAGCACTGCTTGAGCAAATCTTCAATATGACCATATAAACGAAAGCTAAAGCCATGTTGTATACAATGTCGTGAAAACATCAATCAGCTATCACTGGACGATCTCACTATTCTGATAGGCTCTTATTTGATATGTGGCACAAAAGAAAAGGATTACAACCAGAATAGGAAATGAGAAATAATTTTGGGATAAATAAGTTTTATCAGTATGTTAAGTCCTAATAAAATAGGGTAATTGATAGCTATTATATACGCAACATCTCTTTTTTCTTTCAACTGGGTGAATGCTATGGACAAAAGACGACGTTCTGAAAAATACGACTGGTTAAGCTCAAAAACTCAAAGCATACTTAAACATTATAGCTGTCCTGAATCATGTAATGCGAGTTGCTGCAAAACTCATATTATTGATTTTCATAGAAAAGAATATGAAAAAATATTAAAAAATGTAGATAAAGAAAGTGCGAAGATTTTAAAATCGAGTGCGGTAAAATCAGAGTTGGAAGGATGTTATAAATCAATCGTCGGGAAGTGCCCACTATTGATAGACTCAAAATGCAGAATATACGATAACAGGCCGGAAGCCTGTAGAAGTTTTCCTTTTGTAATTTTTCCGGATGCGGAAGCAGGATTTGGTTTAACGTTGTTATTGTGTCCGATGTCTGTCAACATAATTCAAGATTATGCACAATGGTATAAATCTGCAAGCTCAACAATGTATAGTCAATTAACTGACTTGTACGAACAGTATAAAAACATCGAAAAAAATAATGATTTTTGTATTGAAATGAAAGAGCAGAATTTAGATTTGTTCATTGAATTTCTTGAAAGGAAGTAATCAATATTCATTTCCTTTTCTCCTTCACAAGCTTCGTGACAAGCTCAAGTAGCTGCACGGCTGTCCTCTTAATTACGAAAATATCCGATGTCCAGACTAGGATAGTCTTTGAGCGTGTATACGTAGAGAAATCATCATAGTGAATTCTGATTGTTACAACTTTGTAAAGGAATCGGTGCTTTACAAGAGATTTATGCATGTTCTCAGCAAGCAGCTCTAAATCCCTGCTATTTTTACAGGATCTTTTGCGTTCTCCTTAAAAGTACTGCTCCAGCTAATTGATTTTACATCTTCCTCGCTTTCCTCAATTTCACAGAAATCTAGACCATGTGCCGCCTGTTTCAACCAGAGCAGAGAAAAATAGAAATCATCAAGAGGCGAATAGTCAGAATAAACATCCAGTAATGCATTATAAGAGGTAATGGGGGATTATGTATGGCAGTCAATGATAAAGAAATGAGGATGAAGATAATCAAAGATGGACCGTATCGGGTTACAGGTGGAGTGCCGCTTTTAGAACAGGTAATTGTCACCGATGACGCCGGCCACACCAGGGAATTAATTGATCTAAAGGAATACCCCCGGCGGGAAGCCTATATCTTATGCCGCTGCGGCTCATCCGAAAATAAGCCCTTCTGTGATGGGACCCACCGCAAGATCGGTTTTGACGGTAGCGAAACTGCCAGCAGAAAGCCTTACCTGGAAAAAGCGGAAACGTTTGAAGGTCCTGATCTAAAACTCACCGATGCCCACGAGCTCTGCGATCATTCCCGTTTCTGCCAGCGGTCTGGAGGAATAAGGGATCTCATACAAAAATCAGACGACCCGGAAGCCCGACAAACCGCCATAGAGGAAGCCATGATCTGCCCATCGGGACGGCTGGTCCTGTGGGACAAGAAGACAGGCAAACCCTTTGAAAAAGAATTTGAACCATCTATTGTACTGGTTCACGACAAACAAAAAGGTTGCGAAGGCCCCCTCTGGGTTAGAGGCGGTGTCCCTATTGAATCTGCAGATGGCAGCATGTACGAATCCCGAAACAGAGTAACCCTCTGCCGCTGTGGGAAGTCGGAGAACAAGCCCTACTGTGACGGCAGCCACTGGATGAACAGCCAGCAGAAGCTCGAGTTCAGGAAGAAATGGGGCCTGGAATGAGTGAGTTCGTTGATTAATAGAGATTCTTAACTTGCGGAAATAGTAATCTCGCATAACAATCAGGCAATCCAGAAGCCAAAATGAAAGCAATCAACGGGCGATTCCGAGATAAAAAATAGAGAATTCGAGGGTAGGCCTTCTTTATTTCAAAATATCCCCGAACTCCTTTTGCTACAGATGCTGCAAAAGTCTCATCAGCCTGCCGCAAAGTTTTCGATTGCACGTCTCTGAATAGCTGGAATGGTGACAAGGCTCAGGTCGGCCACAAGGTCGCCAATCATATGTTCCTGTGCCCTCTTGTCAAGCGACCGGTACCTTTCTCCAGCCTGAGCAAAGTCGTTTGTTTTGAAGATTTTCAAGCCCTGGAAGACCTTTATGCTACGATCAGGCGAGGTCGAAGCGATCAAGGTTCATCACTTTGGTCCAGGCCGCCACGAAGTCCTGGACAAACTTCTCCTGCGCGTCCGCACTTCCGTAGACCTCGGCCAGAGCCCGGAGCTGGGAGTTCGAACCGAAGATAAGATCGACACGCGTGCCGATCCATTTGACTTCGCCAGTCTTGCGATCGTGCCCTTCAAATATGTCCCTGGCATCCGATACCGCCTTCCACTCCGTGCCCATGTCGAGCAGGTTCACGAAGAAGTCGTTTGTTAGCGCTTCCGGATTCCGGGTAAAAACGCCGTGCTGGGTCTGTCCGAAGTTGGTGTTTAGCACGCGCATACCGCCAACGAGCACCGTCATCTCTGGTGCGTTCAGCGTCAGCAATTGCGCCCTGTCAACCAGCAACGCCTCGGCTGGTACGGTGTATTGGCTCTTGAGGTAGTTGCGGAAACCATCCGCAATCGGTTCGAGTAAGGCGAAGGAGTCCACATCGGTCTGCTCCTGCAAGGCATCCATGCGCCCTGGAGAGAAGGGGACCGTTACATCGTGACCGGCATTCTTCGCAGCCTGCTCGATGCCTGCACAACCAGCCAGAACGATCAGGTCAGCAAGCGAGACCTTCTTGCCACCAGAAGCCGCGCTGTTGAACTCGTTCCGGATACCTTCGAGAGTGTTCAGCACTTTCGCCAGTTCGGCTGGCTGGTTGACTTCCCAATCCTTCTGCGGCGCGAGGCAAATTCGTGCGCCGTTCGCGCCGCCGCGCTTGTCGGAGCCACGGAAGGTAGACGCCGATGCCCATGCGGTCGAAACCAGTTGCGAGATCGACAGTCCGGAGGCGAGGACCTTGCCCTTGAGGGAGGCAATGTCCTTCTCATCGATCAACTTGTGATTGACCGCGGGGATGGGGTCTTGCCAGATGAGCTCTTCGCCAGGAACCTCCGGACCGAGATAGCGTGCGCGCGGGCCCATGTCGCGGTGCGTCAGCTTGAACCACGCGCGTGCGAATGCTTCCGTTAATTGATCCGGGTTCTCGTAGAAACGCCTTGAAATCTTTTCGTAGGCAGGGTCGAACCTCAAGGAAAGGTCAGTGGTCAGCATGGTTGGCGCATGGCGCCTGGATGGGTCGTGGGCGTCCGGAATCGTGCCGGCGCCTGCGCCACCTTTCGGCTGCCACTGATATGCACCGGCCGGACTCTTTGTCAATTCCCATTCGTAGCTGAAAAGGATCCTGAAGAAGTTGTTGCTCCACCTCGTTGGCGTGTTGGTCCAGGTGACCTCCAGGCCGCTGGTGATCGTATCACCACCTTTGCCGGTGCCGAAGCTGCTCTTCCAACCGAGGCCTTGCTCCTCGATACTGGCAGCTTCCGGTTCAGGCCCGACATGGGACGCAGGGCCGGCGCCGTGGGTTTTGCCGAAAGCGTGACCGCCAGCGATGAGCGCAACGGTCTCTTCGTCGTTCATGGACATGCGAGCGAAAATATCGCGGATATCCCTGGCCGCCGCGATCGGATCCGGGTTGCCGTCCGGGCCTTCCGGATTGACGTAGATCAGCCCCATCTGCACGGCAGCGAGCGGATTTTCGAGGTCCCGGTCACCGGAGTAGCGTTTATCACCACCCAGCCACGTCTCCTCAGAGCCCCAATAGACGTCCTGGTCCGGTTCCCAGACATCCTCACGACCGCCTCCGAAACCGAACGTTTTGAATCCCATCGTTTCCAGGGCGACGTTGCCCGCAAGAATCATGAGGTCAGCCCATGAAATCTTCCGGCCATACTTCTGCTTGATCGGCCAGAGCAAGCGGCGCGCCTTGTCCAGGTTGACGTTGTCCGGCCAACTGTTAAGCGGCGCAAAGCGCTGCTGGCCTCTACCGCCACCGCCGCGGCCGTCAAAGGCGCGGTAGGTGCCGGCGCTGTGCCATGCCATGCGAATGAACAAAGGGCCATAGTGACCGAAGTCCGCAGGCCACCAGTCCTGCGAATCGGCCATCAGCGCCGCGAGATCTTTCTTCACAGCCGCCAGGTCGAGGCTCTTGAACTCCTTCGCGTAGTTGAATTCCTCGCCCATCGGGTTGGACCTGGAGGAATGCTGATGCAGGACCTCGAGCTTCAACTGGTTTGGCCACCAGTCGCGGTCCGACATGCCTCTACGGGTTTCCTGTTTGTCTGCTCTGACCGTTTCAGGGTTCTTTCTGTCATCAGTCATAACGTTACCTACCCCCTACCATTAATAAAAATTCGAGACCAAATATATAGTATGCAATCTCTTCAATCTTGTCTCCTCCTGGAAGAATTGAGTGCCGATTGCCAGAGAGATTAATTTCGGTCTGCTTTCCAAAAGCTTGAAATTCTTACATGCTGTTTTGCCATGTCCAATTTGTCATCATTTAAGGTATGAATGACATAAGCCTCAATAGGCTTCATCATAATACAGCTCATGTAAAGTCCATGCGCTATTCTTTAAAACCGTCAGCCTCTTGTCGAATTTGCCTTTCCAATCCTATAAGTTCGTTACTTTAGGTCTTACGACTCCGATTCTAGCCATATTTCCCCCTTGTTATTCCCCCTTTAATAATTACCAATAGCTTACTATCCTTGAAGAACTTATTCCAATTCAATATTCAACTACTATAACCACTGATATCTATTTAATATTGAGTATTAAATAATAATGAGCTACGAATAGCCTTCAGAACTCAAACTCATCCATAATCAAAGCTCTCCGCGGAAAAGGATACAGGGCCACACCCCAGAGAATAGCGATCGGTCGATTTGTTCTCCACAATCATGCCCACCCAATGGCTCAGAGAATTTATAACGAAGTCAAGAAGATCTATCCAACAGTCAGTCTTGCAACAATTTATAAAACTGTTTAAACCTTGAAAGAGGCAGATTTGATCCAGGAATTGAATTTAGAGAAAGATCAGGCCAGATTTGGTCCCAATGGAGCCACAAGCGCATCTGGTTTGCCTCCAGTGCAAAAGAAGGAGTGAAGCTGGCATTTATATTGAATTTAAGAAATATTTAATGTGTGCCTCAGAACTCATAGGGCTCATCATGGAATCAGCCAGATTTATCATCACAGGCACGTAATTGAGATTATAATTGTATTTTAAAAAGGCTGCCTCTTTCAAGAAAAATATTCTTCAGTTTCCTCCCCGGAGTTCAGCCTGGATTTCCTCAGCAATCTCCCTGGCAGCCTCTTTTGGGGATTCTGCCTTGTAGATGCTCCTGCCCACGATCACCCAGTCTGCGCCGGCAGCGATGACGTCCGAAGCTTTTCCGCCCTGGGCTCCTACGCCGGGGGAGATGATTGTGAGTTTGTCTCCGATGATCCTCCTGATTTTCTTCACTCTTTCGGGGCGGGTTGCGGGAGCGACCAGCCCGTAGGCTCCGGCTTCAAGGGCCATTCTTGTGATTGCCTCTGCAAGAGGCTGGAGGAACTCGGCCCCGCCCGGGTGGCTCATCTCGGTTACCACGAAAACGTCCTTTTTGTATTCGGAAGCAACCTCGATGCAGGCTTCAAGGCTGTCTTTTCCCGTGAAGCCCTGGACAATGACGGCATCGGCTCCGGCTTCAAAGACCTGGTCGCAGATAAGGCGGTTGGTGTTGGGGATGTCGGCAACCTTGAAATCGGCGATAACCGGGGCAAATTCGGCAAGTTCCCGGATAATCCCGAGGCCGGTAGCCAGTATGAGTGGGTAGCCAACCTTTATGGCGTCTACGAATTCCCAGACGTCCTCGGCGATCCTCAGGGCATCTTCCCTGTCGGTTACGTCAAGGGCAAGAATCATGCAGGTGTTCCTTTCCATAAAATCACCTCTTCGAAAGGCGCGTCCTGACAGCTGCGACCATAAGGGGGAGCGTTATCGTCGCATCCGCATACACGGTTACTGCTTTTGCATTTTCCCCGACTTTTCCCCATGACTGGGCTTCGTCCAGGGTAGCACCGCTTAAGCCCCCGGTCTCGGGGTGGTCCATTGTGAGCTGGATTGCGTAGTCAAAGGACTTCGGGGTAACAAGCAT
The DNA here is from genome assembly GCF_024372725.1 of Methanosarcina sp. KYL-1. Taxonomy (GTDB): domain Archaea; phylum Halobacteriota; class Methanosarcinia; order Methanosarcinales; family Methanosarcinaceae; genus Methanosarcina. The sequence continues at coordinate 74,021 of NZ_VOUA01000007.1, read as the reverse complement.
GGACTGGAGGATGTAGTTTTTGGGGACCCCTCCTCCGATCAGCAGGGCTCCTGCACTTTCTGCCCCGTAGCAGATATCAATGAACTCGTGCATATCGGCAAATGCGTCCACATGCAGGGGGTTTCCTTCCTTGTAGAGCCAGGCCTGAAGCCCGATCACGGAGTCCTGAAGGGCCGGGCAGTAGACAGGCACACCCATCTCGGCAGCGGTTTTCAGGATGGAAGAATCGTCTTCCAGGTTCTTCCCGATTTCCGTAAGGACCTGCCGGATGGAGAGCTTTTCCTGCGGAAGTCCGGCATAGACGTCCTGCAAAAACTCTTCCAGGTCCGTAAAGTGCTGGTCCGGGAGATAAACGTCATAGATCCGGTCGATGCACTCGTCCCGGAGCTGAAGATCATTTACGGCATCCGTGCCTTTATAGTGGTGCAGGCCCAGGGCTTCTACCGTGTCATGCACCATATTGGCCCCGGTGGTCACAAGAACATCTATGTGCCCGTCCCGGATCAGGTCCGCAATGACATTTCTCATACCTGCAGGGGTCATGGCTCCTGCAAGCCCGAAAAACTTCGTAGTATTTTCCGAGGCCAGCATCTCGTAATAGATGTCTACGGCCTTAGCAAGCCTGCCTGCCCCAAAAGCGCAGCCGCTGTATTCTCCTACAAGCTCGTCCACGGTCATGCCAGGAACTATTTTTGCGCCTTTGATAGGAGTTGAGAGTTTTTTGCTGGAAGCTTCACAGTCCATTTTTATTCCTCAGGGATTAAGGGTATTAAAGTAAGCACGGGATTAATCAGAGTAAACATATTTATTGCGGAAATATCTATATTGTAGAGAGATAAAACCAATTATATAGAGGACAATCTATATACTTATGATACAATCCTCAGCCTTCATGAAAGGTACCGATAGCTGGAATCCCATACGGAAAGCAATCGTCCTCACGAAGCAAGATATCTGGGAATGATTTATGTGAACACGTACGTACAGATAAACCTTCTCTTCCGAAATATGCAGGATAAAAGTCTTTCCCGGAAAAGGCAGGAAAATGGAAAAATCTTGCGGGATATAATAAAATCTTACGGGGTATAATATATATTGAAAGCACCCGGGAATCAAACGATGCAGGACGATATAATAAGGTATGAAGATGTCGGCATATCGTACGGCAGTAAAAAAGTACTTTCAGGCTTTTCCCTCAGCATTCCGAAGGGCTGGAAAATCCTGCTCAAAGGCAAATCCGGAACCGGGAAGTCCACCCTGTTCAAGATGCTCCTTGGTTTCGAAAAACCCTCTGAAGGCTCACTTTATTACAGGGAAAGGCCCGTTGACCCCTCCATTGCCTGGGAAATCCGAAGAGAAGTTGCCTACGTCTCCCAGGACACGGACCTCGGGCAGGGGCATGTAAAGGAGCTGCTTGAGGAAATCTTTTCCTACCGCCCCAACCGGACGAAGATGAGCCGGGAAAAACTGCACAGGCTGATGGAAGAATTTGAACTGGAAGAAGATACGCTTGACAAAAACTTTGAAGATCTTTCCGGGGGAGAGAAGCAGAGAGTGGGAATCCTTATCGCCCTGCTGCTGGGAAGAGACATTTTTCTCCTTGACGAAGCCACTTCTGCCCTTGATGCCGAACTCAAGAAAAAGGTAGCTGACTATTTCCTGCAGCACAGCGAATGGACCCTTTTTATTATTTCTCACGACAGGGAATGGGAAAGAGACGGCGTCAGAGTAGTAGAACTCAGCAAAAATGAGGAAAACGAAAAAAGCCGAAGCTGGACAAATGAAAACAGCAATGCAGAACCGGAAAAAAGCATGAGCAGAGGGATGAGTAAAGGGAGGAGAATTTAAGATGACGAGCCCCGACATATCGGTCCTTTCCATGGTCCAGTGCTTCTTGCTCCTTGCAATTCCCCTGACGATAAGCTACCTGATAAAACTGCATATCATCCGGGTAACTACAGATTCGGTTGCGAGGATGACAGTTCAGCTCTTAATGGTGGGGGTATTTTTGACCTTTGTCTTCGACCTGAACAACGGGTTTTTGAACCTGGCCTGGGTGCTGGGGATGGTCACAATTGCAACCTATACCACCATACGCAACGTTGAGCTCAAAATGGGAAGGCTCCTTGCCCCCATGCTCCTCTCCTTTGCCGCAGCCAACCTGAGCGTGCTCCTGTATTTCAACGAATTCGTGCTTGACCTTGAAAACCTTCTGGAAGCCCGCTACCTTATTCCCATCGGGGGCATGATCCTCGGGAACTCCCTGAGGGGAAATGTGGTAGGGATCGGGGATTTTTATGAGGACATAAAGAGAAACGAGAACAGGTACCTCTACAACCTTTCCCTGGGGGCAAGCAAATACGAAGCCCTCCTGCCCTACATCCGCAAATGCCTGCGCTCGGCACTCCGCCCCACCCTTGCAAACATCGCAACCGCAGGACTGGTCTTCCTGCCCGGGATGATGACAGGGCAGATCCTGGGGGGCGCAAGCCCGATCCTCGCAATCAAATACCAGATCTCAATAATGATAGCACTCTATGTCTCCACTGCCATGAGTACGACCTTTTCCATCCTCAGCACCATCCGGACTACTTTTGACGAATACGGGCTTGTAAGAAAGGAGATTTACAGGGAAAAGAAAGGAAAAGGAAAAAAGGAAAGCAGGCACCATTGCCACTGAAAGGCAGCTTACACGTAACCTGTAATGTCCTGCCCGATTGGCGTGGTTTTCCGCACGCAGTCCTCGCCGTACTCGACCATGTTCTCAACAGCGGATTTCAGGATGGAAGGGTAGACCTGCCCTACCTGCTCCCAGATGGGCTTCCCATGGCAGAAGAACTTGAAGGTGGGTGTGCCCTGGACCCCGTACCTTTCAGCAGTCCAGGTGTTTATTGTCACGTTCATCCGTGCAAAGACCGCAGAATCCCTGAATTCTTTCGCATACTCCTCAAAATAGGGCTCCATCGCTTTACAAAACGGGCAACTAAGGCTGTAAAACATCACAATAACCGGTTTTTTAGAACTTTCCACCTGTGTACCCCAGGTCGCATCCTCAATTTCAACTACGTAGCTTTCTTCCAATTAATTACACCCCCGTAAACGAGAATTTTGGAGTTACATGAAACCAATATTTGTGCTCATTGAATCATGATTATGAAACCATGATTATGTTCCTTATGACCAATAATTACGCCTTCATGAAATTAAAGTTCATGCTCCTGAACCGGGCATCTCTGGAAATCCCTTTTCTAAGAAGCCTCCATGAACCTTTCATCTGAAGCTCAGGTGACGGCTCTCGAGAAACCGTTTGTTACAGACCTCAGGGCACCCCTTATGGTATTCAGGGCATCCCTCAGGGAACGTTTTCCACAACCTGTAGAAGAAAATTTCACAAACAGGATTCACGAGAACTCCATTCATAATTGAGAAGTGTTTGCATATTAAAGCATGTTTCAGCATTTCCATCTGTAGCCTTGAACAGAGGGATGGAAAAGCAGGAAAACTAACAGTAAACAAAGGAAAAGGAAAACAAAGGAAAAAATCGGGTTAAACAGAACTGGAAAAGCAGTTCTGTTTTTTTCGGGCATGAACCCTGTTTCGGGCTGAAAGGCCCGTTATTTGCCCTGAGGAAAAGCGACTTCAGGGCGTGTAAAACAAAAAGGTCTTCTATCTAAACTGATATCAGGCTTCTATTTCTTCGTGGTCAGGGTTCATGATCTCATCGAAACATGTGCTGCAGACGTATTTATCCTCAAGGCAGCTCTCCTTGAAGTCAACCTTGGGACCTCCAGGTTTTGTGACGGCTTCCTTGAAAATATAGAATTTTTCATTAAATTCAATTGGCTGTCCGCATCTTGAGCACACGAAGGGCGGGTTTTCAACTGAATCAATTGCACAATCAATACATATCAGATCGGACCGGTCCCCATGGACGTCCCTGAACATGATAGGCTTCATGTCAAGACTGGTATCCACTACCAGCACGTCTTCAAGCAGCTCCCGACCACAGATGTTGCAATACTCTGCCATTGCATCGCCTCCTTTACCCAAAGGATTTCTAGCCAGGCCCTGTCCCTGGCCTGTATTTAAGATTTCCGTGTTTGCGCTCAATTTGATCCACCAATTTTCAGTTTTTCTACCGTATGTTTTTCATCTACCGTATTTTATAGCCCTAAAGTTTCCGTTTTCCCCACTCAACTGCAATCAACCTTTTTAGTGCCCGGTTTTTGCACCTGTTGAGGGTTCAGGATGGGAGTTTCAACCGGGGCTGACATGTACATTACCGTAACGCCGTAAACAGATTTACTATTATTTGAATGTTTTCCGGAGCAATACGCTGCCTTCAAAGCAAAAAACCTCCAAGAAAACTATCTGTTCAGAGTCTGTTTAGAGTACGGTTGTCCGCCTCTGATATTAACTTCCCTATGTAAATTTATGTTTTAAAACTATATACAGTTATTGATTTTGATCAAAATTCAAAGGAAAATAACATAAATAATAATTATAAATCTGCCAGAGATAGATCAAAAAAATGGAAAGAAGAATAATTGAAAGCAAAAGATAGGGTATGAAAAACATATTTTAAATAAAAAAATTAAAAATGGAAATAAAATGAGAAAATCGGACGTGACAAAAACAAAACAGAAGGCAAAAAAGGCCGAAAAGAGTCAGGCCGGAATGAGACAAAGAATTTTATTGTTCCTTGTTCAATACATAAAGAGGGAAATGGGATAACTCAAAGCAACCCTGGAAAAACTCAGGAAGGGCTTACAGACTGAGCCTCTGCGAAGCTCCTGAGGCCATAAAGGATATCTTAAGAAATACGGACCATTTAAAATAAGGCATTTCAAACAAGGACCATTTCAAATAAGGACGATTTTGAAATGCTTACCATTTAAAATACGTACCAATCTACAGGATTTTGGAAAAATGCTTAAGCAGAGATTTGTGCTGGATACCACAGCATTAACGGATCTGCAGACCCGCGAGGTCCTGGGCTACACCTCCCTTTGCGAGGGGATGAAGGAAATCCTCGACCTGATAGCCGACGCCCGCCTGCAGTACGGGATCAGCTGTTACGTACCCTACCCGTCGGTGTACAAGGAGATGTATGAATTTGCCAGCCGCAACGGCTGCGATAGGGAAGTGACGGCAAAGATCGATACCTGGCTTGTAAAAAAGTCTCCTGACCGCTACAGGGTGGACGTAACTTCCCAGATCTTCCACGAATACGTGGCATACATGCGGGAGAGGATCAATAGGGGAATGGGCGTTGCGGAAGATGCCATATGGGAAGCTGCCACTGAATGCCTCTTCATGGAGAACCCGCAGAACAGGAAAAAGGAGTACCGGGAAGAAGTGGAAAGGGAGGTCATAGGCGGGATTATCGGGAAGTTCCGGAACAAATACCGTGCTGCCCTTCGCTATGGAATCCTGGACAGCGCCCCGGACATTGACGTCCTTATCCTTGCCAAGGAACTCGATGCCGCCGTAGTCGCAAGCGATTACGGGATAGAGAAATGGGCAGAGCAACTGGGGGTCCGCTTTGTGCCTGCAAATACCTTCCCGATGATGATCAAGGAATACCTGAAGCACCGGCCGGACGGTGAAAAGGAAGCCGGGCCTTCAAAAGAAGACAAAAAGAAAGAAGGGCACTCAGAAGAGCTTGATTTCATTTAATTTGAGCCATTACATCCGAATCTCTTAATAAATCATTTAATTGAGCCGTTTAATTTGAGCCATTTAATTCGAGTCATTTAAGGTGAGTCATTTAAGGTGAGTCATTTAAGGTGAGTCATAATTTAAGCCATTTAATTTGAGCCATTTGACGGACTCCTGCAAAATATTGCATCGCCCGTTTACGGGGAATTTATGGGGGTAAGAGTTTGAGAAATATAGTTATAGAAGAATTGAAGGCTTCGGAAGTCTACCGGCAAAAGGTTGAAGTTGTCGAAAGAAAGGGTGTGGGGCACCCGGATTACATTTGCGATTCCATAATGGAACAGGTTTCCGTGAACCTCTGCAAGAAGTACCTGGAAACCTTCGGGACCATCCTGCACCACAACATCGACAAGGGACTGCTTGTTGCCGGGGAAGTGAAAGGGAAATTCGGAGGGGGAGAAGTCGTAAGCCCTATGCGCCTCATCTTCGGGGACCGGGCAACCTTCGAGGCAGGAGGAGTCGAAATCGATGTCTCCGGCCTTGCGGTTGACACAGCAAAGGAATGGCTCTCCGAAAACCTCCGCTTTGTTGACCCGGAAAACCTCTTTTACCAGGTGGAGCTGAAAAAAGGCTCAGCCGAACTGACGGACATCTTCAGCCGGGGAGGGGAGACCCTGGGGGCAAATGATACCTCAGCAGCCGTTGGGTATGCCCCCCTCAGCCCCACGGAACGGCTGGTGCTCGAATGCGAACGCCACCTTAACTCCAGGAAGTTCAAGAAAGAGCACCCGGAGTCAGGGGAAGACATCAAGGTAATGGGGCTAAGGCACGGTTCCGACGTCCACCTGACGGTTGCAATGCCCCTTGTGGACCGCTTTGTGGAGTCCGAAGCAGACTATTTCAGGAAGAAAACCGAGCTGCACGAACAGATAGAGAGATTTACCTCCGGGTTTGCGGAAAAAGAGGTAGAGGAATCCGGAGCCGGGACAGCCATGAAGACCTCGGCGTCCTTAAACACCCTTGACATGCCCGGCCGCGGCCTTGAAGGGGTCTACACCACTGTTACGGGCACATCAGCAGAAGACGCCGACTGCGGGCAGGTGGGGCGCGGAAACCGGGTAAACGGGATCATCCCCTTAAACCGTCCTGTCAGCAGTGAAGCTGCCGCCGGGAAAAACCCGGTCAGCCACATAGGAAAGATCTACAACATCCTTTCCCACAGGATTGCAGACCGGATCTACAGGCAGGTGCCTGACCTTTCCGAAGTCTATGTCTGGCTCCTGAGCGAGATCGGGACTCCCATCGACAGGCCGCAGATAGCAACCGCCCAGCTGATCATGAAAAAAGGATCGGCAGGGGATGTGGAAAAAGAAGCTGCCGAGGTCATAGAAAAAGAGCTTGAAAACATCCAGGAGTTCTGCATGGAACTTGCGGCAGGAAAGATTTCCATCTGCTGAAAATACCTGCTGAAAATACCTTGCAGGGAAAAGCAGCATTGGACCAGACTGCAAAATCTGGGCCCTGCCAGATTTTTCGTTTAGGGCAGAGTTTTCGCCCCGGGCAGAGTTTAAACCCTGATCGTATATTCCTGACCGTATATGCCTAACCGGAGTTTAAGCCCCGGCCACAAACGCGATCAGGGCAAAAAGCATGGCAATTTTGAACATTTTAGAGGATTTCGTCGGGTTGTCCCGGGCAAGGAGCTGGTAGATTGCTGCCAGGAAACCCAGGTCTGCCAGGAAAACCAGGTAGAGGTAGCGCATGCCCAGAATGGACATCAGGTAAGGGAGCGGGCTTAAAAACACTGCAAGGAACCCGATCAGCACTGCCAGGTAGCCTGCTTTTTTTGCGCCTATCCGGAGGGGCAGGGTGTCTGCACCTTCCTGCCTGTCCCCTTCCATATCCTCTATATCCTTTACGATTTCCCGGGCCGTGATGGCAAGGGCGGCCAGCAAGAAGAGCACGAAAAGCGCTTCAAGTCCCTGGTACCCTAAAACCGAAGCCCCGAACAAAAAGGTGGAACCGGTAAGGTAGCCGATGCTCAGATTTCCGAAAAGGGGAGTCCCTTTCAGGGTTTTTGCGTAGAAGATAAGGAGCAGGGAATTAAACAGGGCAATTGCCCCGCAGATGGTGTTGATAGAAAAAGCAAGCCCTGTACCCAGAGCAAAGAGGAAATAGGAAAAGTAAAGGGCCTCTTTTGCTTTCACCCTTCCGGAGGGGATGGGACGCTCGGGCCGGTTAATGGAATCGATCTTGATGTCAAAATAGTCATTGATAGCGTTTCCTGCGCCTGAGACAAGGAATACCACCAGGAACACGAGGGCTGCATCAAGAAAAGGAAACGTCCCCGGATGATATGAACTCAATGGGTCGGATTTCAGGATATTGAAAGCTATCAGCGTTCCGATTACGGCTGCAAAACCTGCCATAAGGCAGTTTCCGTATCTCATAAGTTCCAGGTATGTGCGTACTCCGGCAGACATCAGAAGAAAGCAGCATTATAAAGTATTAAAAGTATCGGATTTTCCCGGCGGGACCCCAGCCTGTCCATAAAGGAATGAAAAGACCCGGCTTTTCAAATGAAGCCGGTTTGAGGCCCGGAGATTCAATAGGGAGATTCAACCCGGAAACCTTGCGGACCTTCCCTGCTAATGTTCACTTACCTGTTAATTTTCACGGCAAGCATCCGGTCAAGGGCTTCTTTTGCCCGTATCCTTATGTCTTCGGGTACTGTGACCACATGCTGCATCTTTTCAAGGGAAGCCAGGACCTTTTCAAGGTTGACCATCTTCATGCTCGGGCAGCAGGCGTACGGGGTTATGCAGTAAAAGGTCTTTTCAGGAGCTTCCTTCAAAAGCCCGTGGATAAGCCCGCACTCGGTCCCCACTATGAACTCCCTGGCTTCTGACTCTTTTGCATACATGATCATCCCCCTGGTACTTGCAACACGGTCCGCAAGTTCCAGGACTTCGGGGCGGCATTCCGGGTGGGCGATGAATTTAGCCTCAGGGTGCTCTTCCTTCATCTTCAGGACGTCTTCCCTGAGGATCTGGTGATGCGTGGGACAGTGCCCTTCCCAGGGAATGATTTTCTTGTCCGTACGCGATGCCACATATGCTGCAAGGTTTTTGTCCGGTACAAAGATGACCTCTTCGGCATCCAGGGAGTTTACCACTTCCACGGCGTTTGCAGAGGTGCAGCAGATGTAGGACTCAGCCTTGACCGCAGCCGAACTGTTCACATAGCAGACAACCGGGACTCCGGGGTGCTTTTCTTTTTCTTTCCTGAGACTCTCCAGGCCTGCCATGTCGGCCATCGGACAGCTAGCATCGATTTCCGGCAAAAGGACGGTCTTTTCAGGAGAGAGGATTGCAGCGCTTTCCCCCATGAAGTGGACCCCACAAAAAACGATAACATCTGCAGTCTGGCGGACGGCTTCCTGGCTAAGGGCAAGGGAGTCCCCAACAAAATCCGCAATATCCTGGACCTCGGGGCGGGAATAATAGTGAGATAGAATCACTGCATTTCTTTTTTTCTTCAGGTCTTTGATCCTTTCTATAAGTTCTGCTTGCTGCATGGGACCACCGGGAGCTTTTGAGATGGAATATAATTTTTGAGATGGAATATAATTATGGTTCATAAAGGCTGAAGTTAAAGTAAAGGTGGATGTAAACATAAAGGCTTATGCTGGCATTGGTTGATGTTTACTTGAAGTTGATCCGGGACATGAAAGTGAGCTCGAAATAAAGAAAGTTCGATAAAGGAAATCGATCCATCAAGAGCTTTTCTGCACTCATGCTACCAGTTCCGGGGAACGTACCTGCTTAACTCTTACGAACTATATAACATTTATGAACACAGGGAAGATAGGCTGCCTGAGACAGTAATGAGTAAATTAAGATATAAAAAATATAACATGTGAGATAAAAGATAGAAGAGGATGAAAAAATATAGAAATAATATAAAAATATAAAAGAAACTTCTGGCCGGTGCGTGGTTCAGGGTCCACTGCACCCGGCCTGAGGAACCGGGCTTCCGGGGTTCAGGTCCCTATCTGGAATGGGTTTACCATCTTTTTCAGGGCGGAAATTGCCGAAAGGGCCGCAAGATAACTTGTTTTCGGGTTTTCGGGGGAAGGGAAGTTTTCAACTCTGGCGGAAAACCTGCCAAAATCGCCTTCGACTGCGATTTCGTGGACGTTTCGGGACAGGGAAGGATCGGCGATTACCTTTACTTTCGTCCGCTCGAAACCTATGCCTGCAAGGCTGATGGTTGCTGCGACATTTACGTTTGCAGGGAAAGCTTTCACAGCTTCGGAGGCAGGGCCCTCGAAAACGACAATTTCCGTATCAATTTTTTCAAGCTCAATCCCGTGTTCTACGATAAAAGGTGCCCCTTTAAGACCTGAAGGAGGCTTCCGGGTGGTCAGGGTAACCGAGGAAATACCTGCTGAAGATGCAGAGTTCAGCCCGTCGATCCCCACAACAGCTCCCGAGGGGAAGTAGAGTTTACAGTTGTGCTCCTTCGCAAGCCTGAAAAGCTCCTCCCTGAGGGCTTTATCCGCAAGGGCACCGACACTGAGGACCATTACGTCACACCCTGCTTTGAGGGCTTCGGGAACTATGAACCGGACTGCCGCCTGGGAAGCACATTCCACTACAAGGTCCACATTCCTAACGAGTTTTTCAATTTCCATGTACTGCGGTTTGCATGTATTGAGGGAAGCTGCAAGGTCCAGGGCCTTAACTACCGAGGAGTCACAGAGGCCATACAGTTCCGCCTCCACCTCACCTTTGTCAACAGCCCTGCAGATCTGCCCGCCGATAAATCCGCAGCCAATAATTCCTATTTTGAGCATTCTAAACTCCTGAAAAATAATAAGTACATTAATCTATTGCAACTTTTTCCAGTGCCTGGCTTTGCAAGCCCGGAGGACAAGGGGTACTGTATTCCATTCCCTCTCTTAAAACCTTCTATTGCCCCTCTCGCAAACTTTCTATTACCAGAACTTAATTCCCTCTCTTACAAACGTTTCTACAAAACCCCTGACAGCAGAAACGCCCGCACACCTTATAAATCCGGGGAGCATAGAGTACCCAGGGTAAAGACCATGCTTATCAAGGAAATCGAAAGCTTCATAGAAGAAGACCTGGGGTACGACGATGTTTCGTGTACTCTTGTACCTGACAGGCCTGCAGAAGCTGTTATTTTCACTAAAGAGGACTGTACGGTTTCCGGAATCACGGAAGCTGCAGCAATCTGTTCTTACCTTGGAGTTAAGGCCGAAACCGACCTGAAGGACGGGAGCCGGCTCAAGGCAGGAGATATCATTTTCCGGTTAAGGGGAGGAGCAGTCTCCATCCTCAGGGCGGAACGCCTTGTCCTGAACTTCCTCGGGCACCTCAGTGGGATTGCAACCCAGACGCAGGCCTGCGTCGACATTGTCAGGAGGCACTCGGAAACCACGAGAGTAGCATGTACCCGGAAGACCACACCCGGGATCAGAAAGTTCGAAAAGAAAGCAGTCATTGCCGGCGGAGGAGACTCGCACAGGTTCAACCTTTCGGACGCGGTCATGATTAAGGACAACCACATAAAGCTGATGGGAATCGAAGCCGCAATCAGGGCAGCCCGAAAATCAAGTTTCACCCGAAAAATCGAGGTAGAGGTCGAGTCTGCAGGAGACGCGGTCCTTGCCGCAGGAATGGGAGCAGACATCATCATGCTCGACAACATGAAACCGGAAGAAATCCGAAACACCCTCGGCATACTCGAAGAAAAAGGGCTGCGGAACTCTGTTCTGATAGAAGCTTCCGGCGGGATTTCCCGCGAAAACCTCGAACAATACGCAAAAACAGGTGTGGATGTCATATCCATGGGTTCATTGATTCATAAATCCAGATGGATTGACATAAGCCTGGAAATTGTGGATTCAGGCAATTAAAAAGGTTTATTTTCCAATAAAACCTTTTTTATCCTTATTTTGCCCATATTTCACCTATTTTGCCTTCATCTACCTCCCTTTTACTCTAATTTACCTTAATTTACATTCATTCTCTTGATTCGACTTCCAAAACACCGAAAAAATAAAAAAGGGAAACAGAATATAGAGGAGCAGAGAAAATATAAAAATATAAAAGAACACAATAAAATCAGAAAATGGAACCAGGTTAAATGTGAATTATATAATAAAAAATGAGAAAAGATCACAAACTTTATATCTGGTTTTGTTGAAGATATTTAAGGTCACGAACCGGAAAAATATTAAGAGGAGAAAAACCTGCCGTAAATAGCTCTTTTTATCAGGTCTTTGAGGTAGCAGAAGTGAAACTAAAAAGGATCCATATACCTGTTTTGTGTGCGTTTCTTATCCTGTTGATGCTTGGCAGCGCAGCTTCAGCAAGAACCGAAATATATGACGGGGATATTGAAGAAGGAGACGGATACCAGCTTAACAACTACGTGATCGAAATTACGGACGTCTTCGTGGAAGCGAATACCGCCTCTTACTACGTGTACGAAAGGAGCAAGTTGATCGAGGACGGCCTGCTCGATATAAATGAAAGCGTTGAGTTTGAGTTTGGGGATGAGGGTGAAATCCAGATGCGCCTGAAATCCGTACACTCAGGAAGCGTCCTTCCCAGGGCCACCGTTGAGATCACGATGTCCAACTACAACATGGGAGACCTCTATGTAAACGAAGTCGTCGACGGAGGCCATTCCGAGGCGACCTTTGCAGGGGACCCTGACCTTGAAATTACAAAAGATGTGGACAAGTCCGAAGTAAATATCGGTGAAAGTATAACCGTGACGGTAAAAGCAAAGAATACCGGAAACGATGTTGCAAGAAATGTCCTGTTTACCGATCCAAAGCAGGAACATTTCATTCTGGAAGAAACCACATACGAAATTTCAAGTACAATTCCGGAAATCGGGTACCAAAAATCGACCCCTGAAACCCTCGTATATATATATAAGTTAAAGGCAACTGAAGCAGGAACCTTCAAACTTAAAGCGGTCACTGCGAGTTACACCAACAGTGCTGACCAGATCTACCAGTCCGCTTCGAACATGCCCTCTATAACCGTAATCGAGGGAAATAAGCAGAGCGCAAGTATTGAAGCTTCAATGAATGTGGATCTTTTATCCGTTGAAAGAAACGGGAAAATAACCTCAACTGTTATACTGAAAAATACAGGTGATGCCCCTGCACAGGCAGTCCGCCTCGACATCAAGGTTCCCGATGGGCTCGAGTACATGGGAGGGGACGAAGGCATTGAAGTAGTAGGCGGAAACCCCAGGATCTACATTGATACGCTTCAGCCGAACAATGACAAGGAGTTCAGGTACACCCTGAAAGCAAATGACATTGGCACCTACAGCATCAACTCGGAGCTCTCTTACGAGTACAATAACGGGAGAGATGCCGCAAACATCAAGGAAACCGGCGAAGCGACAACCCCCAGTATTTATGTGATGAAAGGAAAGTTAGATTTCCTCTTCGAACAGCCGATATATGTATATATAATCCCCATACTGATCCTTGCAATCGTGGGAGTACATGTATACAGAAAGCACAGAGAATACAAGTACTAAATATATATAATCAGGAAGAGTTATCAGGAGTTATCAAAGGATAAAGCCCGGTAATTGCAGGCTTTGCGCTGTAAAAAACCGTGAATAACCCGGACAGGGAAAGGCGAACATACCTAAAATGGAGGAGTTTTTTGCTCAACATACTGGTAATAGGAAACGGGCAGTGCGGTAACAGGATTCTGGATTCCATAAACAAACACGCTTTCGGCGGGGGAAAAAGCGGCAAGCTTGCCAAATTTTATTCCAAGCAGAAGTATAAAAGCCGGGTGGAAACCATTGCAATCAACACTGCTGTCAATGACTTAAAAGAGATGCGGTTCACAAAAGCGAAGGACCGAATCCATATCCCTCACCTTCACGGAGTCGGCGCTAACAGGAACATAGGAAAGCAGGTCTTTGACGAGAAAAAAGAAATGATCATGCGCCAGATCGAGGAAAGGGGCAGTTTTGACATTGCTTTTGTACTGACCTCGGCATCCGGAGGCACCGGTTCTTCATTTACCCCCCTTCTTGTAAAAGAAATGAAAGAACGCTATGATTATCCCGTTTACTGCATTGTAGTCCTCCCCTTCAGGGAAGAAGGGACCCTCTACCTGCAAAATGCAGCCTTTTCTCTCAAAGACATCCGGGCAAGTGGCGCGGATGGGATCATCCTTGCGGACAACCAGTACCTGAAAAACATCGGAGGAAGTATCCAGGAAGCCTATAACGGCATCAACGATATGATCGCCGAACGCATCCTTTTCCTGCTTGATGCCCTGGACAGCGAAATGATGATGGTAACGGACCTCGGAGACTTCAAGACGGTTATGAGCGGGGGTGCAGGCCTTGCAACCATTGGCTTTTTCAGGGCTGAAAAAGAACTCCCTGTCAAGACCGCCATCCAGAACGCCCTTTCCCCCTCAGGTCTGCTCTTTTCCACCGATGTCTACGACGAAGCCAGCAGGGCAATGGTCATCATAAAAGGCGACCGAAAATACTTAAGCATCGATGACATCTCAACGGAAATCGAAAAACTTTCCGGAGCCGTCGGGCATGTCTTTAAAGGAATAGTCGTGTGTAACGGGGAATACCCCCAGGTCCTCTCGGTCCTCACTCTGGAATCCGCCCATGAGCTCGAAAAACTCTACAATGTGGCTGTCCAGGCAATTCACCATGAGAAAGCGAAAAAGCAGAGGGTAGAAGAAGGAGCCGAAGTGGATAAAGCATTTGCGCAGATAGATGGGCTTGAGCCTGAATACTGAAATTCAGGTTACTCCCCTTTTACCTGATTCCACTTTTTTATTACAAACTTTTTTGTTACAAACTTTTTTGTTACAAACTTTTTTGTTACAAACTTTTTTGTTACAAACTTTTTTGTTACAAACTTCCTTATTCAAACTTCCTTATTCAAACTTCCTTATTCAAACTTCCTTATTCGAACTTCCTTATTCAAACTTTTTTTAGGAAAGTTCATTATATTAATTCCAAGTTTTTTAATTAACCCAAATTATTAGAGTGTCTTTTTAGTTATGCAGAAAAATCGGGCCTGATGAGTGGTTGTTCATCCGGTTCTAAGTTCAATCATTTGCTTATTGAACTAAAGCCCCTGGCAAGTTTGCAATTTAATACTTGAATAATTTTTGATGCTATATATAATACCCGGGAGAAAAGTCATCAAATAATTATAATATGTTATGAGAAGTTATGATAATAACAGGTTCTCCAAAAATCAGTTGATATTAGAAGAATTGATAAGAAAAGTTTAATTAATCACATATTTTTTAAAAATCAGTTGATATTAGAAGGGTTGATAAGAACAATTAGATAATTTTATGTAATACTTTTTCTCTATCAGAATAGAGGAAAGTATTATGAAAAAACTTTGTCGTAATAAATTAGCGAGCATCATTCTCATAGGAATGCTCATCGTTGCCCTGGTCGTAAGCTCGGGGTGCACGAGCAAATCCGCACCGGTCCAGGAAGAAGGTTCAACTTCAGAAGAGTCCGGAGAAGTCACGATCACCGATGGATTTGGCAGGGCGGTCACCATACCCGCAAATGTTGAAAGTGTCGTGTGCTCCGGGTCCGGGTGCCTGCGTTATCTCGTATACCTGCAGGCCCAGGACCTTATAGTCGGAGTTGACAGCATAGAGACAAGGGACTCAGAGATTGAAGGTCGTCCATACGCCCTTGCAAATCCCCAGCTAAAGAACTATCCCCTGATAGGCGAGTTCAGAGGAAATGATGACCCGGAGAAGATCATTGCAATCAGCCCGCAGGTCATCCTCAAGGTAGAGACGGTTGATCCTGCAGCCAGCATCGCGGATGCCGACGAGCTCCAGGAAAAGACCGGTATTCCTGTAGTTGCCTTCCCCTACGGGTCTATGCGGAACGAAGAGGATAAAGCTGATATGTACAGTTCGCTCCGGTTAATGGGAGAAGTCGTTGGAAAGGGGGAAAGGGCAGAAGAAGTGATCGCTTACTTCGAAACGACACTGGAAGACCTTGACAGCCGGACAGCAGACATTCCCGAGTCCGAACAAAAGGATGTCTATGTAGGCGGGGTGAGTTATGCAGGAGCTCACGGGATTATTTCCACAGAGCCGGCATACGCACCGTTCCTCTGGGTACATGCGGATAACGTTGCAGCAGGAATGGGCATGGATCACGCCGACATCGCCAAAGAAAAACTCATTGAGTGGGACCCGGAATATATCTTCATAGACATCGGCACTACCCAGCTGGGTGACGGCGGAGCCACCAGTGAACTTAAGACAGATCCATCACTAACAGGGCTCTCGGTTGTGAAGAATGGCAATATTTACGGAGTGATACCCTACAACTACTACAACACAAACTACGAATCAGTGCTTGGAAACGCTTACTTTGTAGGGAAAGTCCTCTATCCGGACCGGTTTGAAGATATTGACCCGAAAGCCAGAGCAGATGAGATATACACCTTTTTTGTGGGGGAACCGGTATTCTCAGACCTGAATGAGCAATACAATAACCTGGGCTTTGGACAGATTCCGAAGTAAAACGGAGGGTATCAGGAAGTGCACTTTAACGACGGAGCAATCCCTGAGGATTACCTCGGATACGTGCGGCACAAGTCCATCTGTATCCTGGGAGGAACCATCCTCCTCTTCTTTATGTTTGTGTACTCAATCTCTGTTGGGGCTGTAACTATTCACCCTTACGAGGTGATGCAAACTTTGCTGGGACAAAGCGTCTCTACCAAGTGGGATGCAATCATCTGGAACATCCGCCTCCCCCAGGCGCTTGCGGCGGTAGTTGCAGGAGTTGGGCTTTCAGTGACAGGAGTGATAATGCAGTCGATCCTGCGCAATCCTCTCGGGTCACCATTTACTCTGGGGATCTCGAATGCAGGAGCTTTCGGAGCTGCCGTCTCGGTGATCCTCCTCGGGACAGGAAAGATGCAGTCAACTGTTGCAAATGCGGTAACGATCAACAACCCCTACCTGACAACTATGACGGCTTTCCTCTTTTGTCTCCTCGCCACAGGGATAATCCTGATAATCTCCCGGATAAGGGGAGCTTCCCCAGAAGTGATGGTACTTGCAGGTGTTGCGCTTTCTTCCCTCTTTACAGCAGGGACGATGTTCCTGCAGTACTTTGCTGACGACACCCAGCTTGCTGCCGTTGTTTTCTGGACCTTTGGAGACGTAGGGAGAGTGAACTGGACGGAACTGGGGATTATGGCAGGAGTAGTCCTGCTGGCTACCTTATTCTTTGTAGCCAACCGCTGGAACTATAATGCCATCGATGCGGGAGATGAAACAGCAAAGGGACTCGGCGTCAATGTGGAGAGAATAAGGCTTATCGGCATGATCGTTGCGGCTCTGGTCTCGGCGGTAATCGTAGCTTTTCTCGGCGTCATCGGGTTTGTGGGGCTAATCTGTCCGCATATGGTCAGGCGGGTCATAGGAGATGACCAGCGGTTCCTGATCCCGGGCTCTGCCCTGATGGGAGGAATCCTCCTTCTTGTATCGGATACAGCCGCAAGGCTCATAGTAGCACCGTATGTGCTTCCTGTCTCTGTGCTCACCGCTTTCATGGGAGCACCTACCTTTATTTATCTACTTCTCAGGGGGTACCGAAGATGATCCTGAACGTAGAAGAACTCCGGTTTTTATACAGGAACCGGGAAGTGCTCAAAGAGATAGCCTTCAACATCGGGGAAGGGGAAATAGTCGTAATCCTCGGCCCGAACGGTGTTGGCAAGACCACCCTTTTAAAGTGCCTCAACCGCATCCTCCAGCCAAAAGGAGGAGCCGTACATATCGACGGGGAAAATCTCCTCGAGCTTGAAATGATGGAGATCGCACGCAAGATAGGTTATGTTCCCCAGCGCGTGGAAACCGGGAGGCTGACAGCTTTTGATGCAGTCCTGCTCGGGAGGCGGCCTCACATCAAATGGGATATAAGCGAAAAGGACCTGAAGATCGTAGATTCGGTTTTCCGTTTACTTTCGATGGAAAAACTGCGCCTGGCCTACATAGATGAAATGAGCGGAGGCGAACTCCAGAAAGTCGCAATTGCACGTTCGCTCGTACAGGAACCGAAGGTTCTCCTCCTTGACGAGCCTACTAGCAGCCTTGACCTCAAGAATCAGGTGGAAATCCTTGCAATTATCCGGCAGATAGTCCATGAACACCGGATTGCTGCTGTGATGACGATGCACGACCTCAACCAGGCCCTCAGGTATGCAGACAGGTTCATCCTTCTAAAAGGAGGAAAAATTCACAGCTATGGAGGGGCCGAGGTTATCACGCCCCGGGTAATAGAAGATGTATACGGCCTGCCGGTAGTAATAGGAGAAATCGCAGGCATGCGGTGTATAGTTCCAGAAAGCCTGGAATGGGGCTGCACAGGCAGCCATATATAAAGAAAAAAACACCGTTTATAAAAAAGCGAAAGAAAAAAAGAAGGAGGTTTGCCGGAAGGCAAGCCAGCCTTTGAAAAAAAGAATTTGAAAAAAAGATTTCCAGGTTTTACCTGGTAATCATCATTTCTGCGGTCTCGGGCTTGTAGAACCAGTCTTTCGGAAGTACCTTTTCCTGGTGATAGTACTTAACAAGCCTGCGGATCTTGGACTCGGTCAACTGGAGGGAGCGCCTGTTGTGGACATCCTTCTTGTTGATTGAGAGGTGTTTCCTGAGATTGAGGGCCTTTACGATAAGGTTGTAGAGGTCTTCGGGGACACTCGGGGCGACGTTGTTGTCCTTAAGGATAGTCGTGATCTTCTTGCCGGTTACAAGCTTGGCATCGGGGACACCATAGCGGTCCCTTAAGATCATCCCGATTTCCGCTGTTGCGACACCCTGCTTCCAGAGGTCCAGCACAACTGTGGTAACCTCTTCTGCACTCATCTTGCACCACTCGGGGGCCTCGGTTCTGTTGGGCCTGGTGGCACAGGATTTACCTTTTCTTCTGGTATGCATTTTTGCCATTGGTCATTCTCCTGATATCAGTTGATCGATGCCCGGACGAAAAACTATCCGGGATGAAGTTATATCTTTACCGACTATAACGGACCAATCACATCGATCGGAGATATATAATATAATCCGTCACGGCAACAGTTGCCGTATGGCTTTTTACAGGATTCCTGAAAAAGCGGTTTTTCGGTAAAAGCGTCACTACCAAGCACAACATGTGATATATAGTTTGTGTTGGGGAAAAAAGATAAAAGCAGCAGCAGCCCCGTTCTAAAAGGGGAAGAAAAAACCGAAGTCCCGCAAGGGGAGAAAGGCACCCCTCAGGGTTCATTCAAAGAGCAGGTTTATTCAAATTGTGAGTCCTTCAAAGGAGGGGCACGCAAAAGGCAGTCGTGCAAAAGGCATATTCATGCAAAAGGCTCCCAGAGGCTCAGGACTACTCGTGCCCCTCCCGGATTTATCTGCCGGTAGATAGACTCGACCTGGCCATCCCGGAGGGCCTGCGCTTCCGAAAAGTCTTCAGCCTCAAGAATGGCGGAAACCGTGCCGTTGATTTCACCTGAAAACTCGGCTTCAAGCTCTCCTCTTATCTCCTTTTCCAGACAGGCTTCCAGCAAGTCTTCAAGAAGCAGGAAATCGGAAGAAGACATATTTTCAGGACTGAACTCCGGATCGATTTCGAACCCGGTTCCGAGCAGGCCCGCAAAGAAGCCTGCAAACGCATCTTCGGGAGACGGAGAAGTTCCGGTACCTGAGTCTTCCCTTACGCCATAGAGCAGGGTCTCGAAAGACTCGTCCGCCTCCTCCCCGAAAACCGACCCCGTGTATTCAGAAGGGAAAAGCAGTCCTATAACCGTCCCCGCACCTTCAAGGGCTGCGGCATCCAGGGAAGCATTAAAAGCCTCGGAGAGAGTCCGGGCCGCCTCTTCATCGGAAGAATTAAGGGCTGCTTCAAGCACGGAATCATTCACACAGACAAAGAGAGGGTCTCTCGAAGGTGTGGACGTATAAAGAGGCATGGAAAGCTTCACACTCTGCCTGACTGCACCCGCAGGCGCTTCCTCCCCTATAATGAGTTCGCTTCCCAGGGGAAAAGCTTCCACGGGATACCAGTACGCCTCAAAATGGTAGGAAAACCTGCCGGCCAGTTTTCTGTCCAGGTAGGCCCCAATAGCTTCCGAAGTCCGGTCGGAGTAGTCGGCAGCCAGAGGGTTGAGGGAAACGGATGAACCATCATTTGAAAGCTTGAGGGAGAGAGCCAGGTTTTCGGCCGTCAGGTCGGCAAAGGTTCTGTGTCCCTGTTCTTTTCCGAAAAGGGTTTTTGCAGGGCTTTCAACAACAGAGTTTTCAGGAAGGGGAAGCCCGAGCACCGAAAAGGGGGAGATTTCATACTCAAAGCCTTCCAGCTTGCAGGAGAGAAGTGACTCCAGAAGATAGGAGTCAAGTTCCGAACCTGCCACATACCCGGCTGCAGCATACTGTTCCTCTGCCTGCAGGGAAGGCATGAGCAGAATGCCGGCAAGCGAGATCAGCACAAGCAAAAAAAGGGCATCGAAGACCGTTGAATAAGCGGAACAGCATCCTTCCCCGAAATTCACCCCGAGGCGGGAATCTATTTTCATTTCAGTCATTCTCAAAGAAATCATCCCAGGTTCAAAGAAATGTACTCAGATTCAAAGAAATCTACCTAGATCCACCCAGATTCATAGAGCACCACAGTAAAGGTTCCGGGGACCGATTCCGCGGGGTTTAACTCGATGACTACGGGCACGGAGGCAGCAACCCTGTCCTTCCCTTCCAGAAACATTCCCGGGTCCGAATCATCCGGCACAATCCTCCACTCCCACCTGCTGTCCCCTGTCCTGATTTCCACAAGGAAAACGTAGTTTCCGGAAAAAGCTGCAAAAAGCCGCTCTCGTTCCGTTTTCCCTTCAGGGCCCGAAAGCCCGTCGAGGGCCTCAGCCGAGAGCAGGTCAGGGTGTTCTCCCCTGAAGGCAGGATCCCCGGCCAGGTTCCCGGCAAGAAGGGAAGCGCTTTCGTAATTTTCCAGGGTAAAGGAACGGTCTTCGTACCCCTGGTATGCCTGGGACAGCAGGGCTGCAAAAACCACAAAGCCCATAACTGCAATCGCCGTGGAAAGGAGGTCGGCCTGCGGCTCAAGTACGCCCCTCTCATCCCTGATCAGTCCGGACCCGGAAACTCTAAAAATCCTGAGCAATTTTACGCCCGCTGCAAACGGGTCATTGATAGACAAGGACACACCCAAAGGCAGAAACCTTCCCCCCTTCCTGCACATAGATAAATTCCTTTTTTATGAAGATAGTTTTGTCCGTATCCAGAACAGTTTCCTCCATCCCCAGGGCCGAAAGGTATGCCTCAATCTCCGAGTAATTTGCAGGCAGCGGACTTTCTTCCCTTCCCTCTACCCCGAACCGGGAAAGAAGTTTCTCCAGAAGCAAGGTTTCATTGAAAGGCAGGACCCTGAAAGCGAAGGGTTTTACCGCCCTCAAATCCTTTCCGTCAAATTCGCCATCAAGCCGGACATATTCCCCTGAAACATACACTTCTATGCCTTTCTCGAAAGGGGAAGCCAGAAACACCTCATTTTCTTCAAAGGAATAGGCGGCTTCCGAAGGCTCCGCAGGAAAATTCATGGTTCCTACCCCGTCAACGGCAGCTTTGAAGTCCCTGGCAAGGAAATCAAGCCGGTCCCGGGCCTCAAGGGCTCCGAAACCGGCAGCCAGGTGAAAGAGGGCTGCAAAGAGGACAATGCTTGCTACGATAAGGGCTGCTTTCGAGAGCAGAAAATCAGCCCAGGCAGACTCGTCCCCCAGAATACCAGGCCCCGGATGTTTCTCCCTGACCATACATTCCTTCTCAACCGGACCTGACTCAACGACCAGACCTGACTCAACGACAAGGCCTTCATCTCCAAGAATGGAAACCCTTTCCCGGCCAGCTCTTTTTATCATAACCCCTCCGGATCCCCGGAATCGGAAACGAGCACGAAAAGCCTTCCTGAAACGGGTTCGATTCCTGTAGAAAGGACCAGCCTGTGCAGGCCAGAACCGAAAAACACAGGCCCCCTCAGATCCGCATTCGAAAAGGAGGCACCTGCTGAGTAAGAGCTAATCCTCCCCTCAATGCTGACATAATAATTATTCGCATCTTCCGGCCACTGCCCTTCCTTTCCGGGTAGAGCCCCAAAACCCACTGCCGTACCTTCAGGGACCCTGAACTCAAGAGTTACTTTACTGCCTTCCCCCCGAAGCGAGAGTTGTTCGGCAGCTTCTGTGAGCTTTGAGATCTCAGCCAGAGCCTCCCTTTCTTTTGCCCCATCCAGAAAGTCAGAGATGGAAACTGAGGAAAGCAGCAGGAGCAATGCAAAAAGGATGCCTGCCACAGAGAACCTGAAAGGAAGCCCGAAAACTGCAGACTCGTCTGCTGCGATTGAATCTCTTGAAACAAAACCCTGCACTGACGTAGACCTATCCCCTATATCCCGAATAAAGGAAAAATTCCGAGGTTGGAATAAGAAATGTTAATCTGTAAGAATATAAAAAGTTATCCACAAAATAATTCGAACTTGAATTAAAATAGAAATTCGGGACAATAAATAATGAAGAGAATTGGGAAAAAAGAGAAAAAAGAGGAAGAAAATGGAAAAAAAGGAAGAAAAATAAGAAAAAGGAAGAAAAATAAGAAAAAGAAAGAAAATTGGGAAAATAAAAAAAGAAGCAGCTTTACTGCTGCGAAACCTTTTTAATAATCTCATCAAGAGTCAGAAGTTCCTGTTCTCCGGATTTCATGTCCCTCAGGGTGAGTTTTCCGGCTTCGAGTTCCTTTTCCCCGACTATTACCACATAGTCAGCATCGATTGTGTTTGCAAGGGAGAGCTGGGCCTTGAAGTTGCGCTCCATCAGGTCAATGTGGACAGGCACGTATTCCCTGAGCTTGCTTGCGAACTTTATCGCGTCCAGGTGGGTATCTGGCTTCGAGACCATCACCAGTTTTTTCGGTTCGGGGGGTTCGAGCTCGCAGATTTCCATAATCCTGTCAAAGCCGATCCCAAAACCGGTGGATGGAACGTCCCCTCCTCCGAAAAGCTGGATCAGCTGGTAAGAGCCACCTCCACAGACCTGCTTCTGGGCGCCCAGGCCTTCGCCGTAGACTTCAAAGACCATACCGGTATAGTAGTCAAGCCCGCGGGCAATTCCGAAGTCCAGGGTGTACTCAACGCCGTAAGTATCCAAACGGGTAAGGGTCTTTTCAAAACTTTCGAGTTCAGGGATGTTGCCTACAATTTCCCTGACCTCCGGGAGGATATACCTGCCTTCCAGTTTGATCAGCTTGAAGATGTCGGCCTTCAGTTTCTCTTCGGCCCCGATCTCTTCGAGCACGGCTTCCAGGCCTGCAAACTCTTTCTTGTCCACAAGCCTCATGATCTTGCTTACGATCTCGGGTTCAAGCCCCTTCAAAAGCGTACGGATAACGGCAAGGTTCCCGATCTTCATCTCGCCCCTGATGCCCGCAGCTTTAAGCAGGGCTTCGGCAAGGGCAATGACTTCGGCATCAGAATCAGGTTTCCCGCTTCCAATAAGCTCAACCCCGAACTGCCAGAACTCCCTGAATCGGCCCTTCTGCGGCCGCTCGTAGCGGAAGCAGTTTTCGAAGTAGAACAACTTGAGGGGTTTTGGGAAGGACTGGAGCTCGTTTACATAGAGGCGCATGACAGGTGCCGTGAGTTCGGGCCTGAGGGTCATGTCCCTGCCTCCTTTGTCCGTGAAGTTGTAGAGTTCCCCTATGATCCCTTCCCCGGACTTCAGGGTGAAAAGGTCCAGATGTTCAAACGTGGGCGTAATAACCTCACTGTAACCCCAGTTACGGGCAACATTTCGCATGACGCTTTCCACGTACCTTCTCCGGGAAGTATCGGCAGGTAAAAAGTCCCGGGTCCCTCTTGGCCTATTGACTGTCATTTTTAAATGCACCTGATAGCTATCGAATTAAAAGGAATGTCTCAACGGATTGGATTTTATTGAAGTATTTTAAGGATTATTTAAAGGTTAAGGATTGATTTAAAGTAAGCATGTTAAGATTATTTGAAGGATTAAGTCCTCAAGGTGGCAAATCCGCCGACTCATATGTGTAAACCATATATATGTATTTCTTGATTAGCTGAAGTATAGAGAATATACATATTTCTTGATTAGCTGAACTGTACGTTATGCATATTTCTTGATTAGCTGGAGTGCAGGCCCATAAGTCCTGAAGGAGCCCTAAAATTCTTGCAAAGATCGTAGAACCCCTGCAGGAATAAACAACTAATAAGCGACTAATAAACGATTGATAGAGACGGATAAAAGACTGATAAACAACGGGTCCACAGGAATTCCGAAAGTCTCCCAATCTTCTCCAGCTCTTTTGGATGGTAGTAGTCAAAAACATGCTATTTTACTTTTTCGATATTCATCCGGGACCCGTGGTGAAGTACAGTCTTGAGGCAAGATCACAAGACACAAATAAAATATTTATTTTGTAAAATAAAGTAGAATGGATTCCGAAGGCATCAGTTTTCGTGATCAAACAATCCCAGAACAAATAAAGGCAAGTTTGCACTGAATAATATAATAAACAACTTAATATACATGATTCACGCTAAATATTTGCGATCAACGTGTCAGAGCAAAGAAGTGTACCTTTGAGGGAGCATCTGCTAGCCCTGGAGCCCTGCAGGCATGGAGGGTTAATCCAGGAAACTTCGGAGACTTACGGGATTCCTGAAAGCGAAATCCTTGACTTTAGTGCAAACTTTAACCCGCTTGGAAACCCCTTTGAATATCCGGAAAGCGGACTAAACTTTGATGATATTCTAAAAAAGAGCCTCGGAAAAATCCTGGAATATCCGGACAACAGGTACCTTGAGTTCAGGGAAGCTGCTGCAAGGTTTGTAGGGTTGGGAATAGCTCCTCAGAACGTAATCCCGGGCAACGGTTCAACCGAAATTGTCCGGCTGCTTGTCGAATGTGTGATAGAAAAAGGAGACACCGTCCTCCTCCCGTGGCCCACTTTCGGGGAATACGAAATGCAGTGCCGCGTAATGGGGGCAAAAATCGAGTATCCCCGGCAGGACGAAGTGGAAACCCTCCCGGATGAAGTACTGGAAAAGGCAAAAATCCTCTTTATCTGCAACCCCAACAACCCCACAGGAAAACTCCGTACCAGGGAGGAGATCAAGGCCCTGGCAGAGCGCTGCAGGGCACATAAGACCCTGCTCTATGTAGACGAAGCATTTATTGAACTTTCTGACCCTGCCCAGAGCGTTGCAGACCTTGCAGCAAGCAACGACTACGTTTTCGTGATGAGGTCCCTTACCAAGGCCTTTGCAATCCCCGGGATTCGGATGGGGTTCGGGATAGCCTCCCCGGGAATGGCAGAACTCCTGAACACCGCCCGGCTCTCCTGGAACCTGGGGGCAGTGGCAAACGCTGTCGGCACAGCCCTTCTCAACGTGGAAGGGGGGATCGATAACCCTTACCTGAAAAAAGCAAGGGCAATGATCCGGGAAGACGGAGAAAAGCTCAAAGCGAAACTTGACAGGATAAGGGGCTTTGAAGCCGGGGAAGTAAACGTCAACTACATCTTTGTCGATATAAGCAAATTCATGCTTGACTCAAGTGAATTAAGTGCCAGGATGGCAGCCCGCGGCGTCCTTGTCCGGGACTGTGTGTCCTTCCACGGTCTCGGGAAGAATTATATAAGGGTCGCAGTCAGGACCGCCGAAGAAAACGACAGGCTCATAGCTGCTCTCGGGGACGTGATTACCCAGTGGGGAAGGGAACAGGCGAAACACGAACTGCAAAACGTGATTGAAAAAGCCGCCGAAGAAGGCATAGGGGGCAGGAAGACCTGCGAGTATTACCCCTGCCATTTCGAAGGGCAGAACTGCACCTTCTGTTTCTGTCCGTTTTACCCCTGTGAAAATGAGCGGACAGGCGGGAAATGGATCCAGAGTTCCAGAGGAGGCCGGGTCTGGAGCTGTGTAGACTGTCACCTTGTCCACAAAACGGAAATCGCCCAGCAAGTCCTTGACTGCCTCATGCAGGAAGGGGACACTGACGAACTTGTGAAAGTCGCCTGGAAGAAAGTGATGGAGCCCATCTTATGATCTTACCGGACAGCGGACACCTTGCTCTGGTACTCCTGCTTGCGGCAGCTATAGACATATTTTTAGGGGAACCCCCGGCTGCCGTGCACCCTGTCGTGTGGATAGGGAAATTGATAGGGTTTTTCAAAAAGGCAGCCCCGAAAACCCACCGGAAGCTCTACGGCGTGGGAATGGCCCTTTGCTGTGTGCTTTTTGCGTCCTCTCTGGGCTACGCTGTCCTCTATGTTGCAAACCTCCAGGCGGTCCCTGCAGTCCTCGGGCTCCTCATAGAAGCTTATTTCCTGAAAGCCACCTTTGCCATCCGCTGTCTGCTTACCCCCGCCCGGGAGATTTACAAAAACCTGGAGGAAGACAGGTTTGAAAAAGTAAAGGAACTGCTCCCGATCTATGTGAGCCGGGACCCCTCCAAACTGACAAAGACCCAGATGTCTTCGGCAGTCGTGGAGTCGGTATCCGAGAATTACGTGGACGGCATCCTGAGCCCCATTTTCTATTACGCCATATTCGGGGAACTCGGGCTTGTGGCAGCATATGCGTTTAAAGCCATAAGTACCCTGGATTCCATGGTAGGGTACAAAACCGAGCCTTACAGGGAACTTGGGTATTTCTCAGCAAGGTCCGATGACGTACTGAACTGGATACCCGCCCGGATTTCCGTCATCTTCATCCTTGCCGCAGCCATTGCCGTGGCCCTGATTCCCGGAAAAGAAGGCAGAATAAGCCCCCTGAACAGCATAAAAAGCGCTCTTGAAGACGGAATGAAGACTCCTTCCCCCAATTCCGGCTACCCGATGGCAGCTACGGCCGGAGCCCTTGGAGTCAAGCTTGAAAAGCCCAACACTTACGTGCTCGGAGCCGCATATGTCCCTACGGAAGTAAAAGATATAAAAAGGGTGTCCCAATTAATAGCAATTGCTTCAGGGTTCTCACTTGCCGCCTCCGTGGCAGTGATCCAGATCTCAGGGACCTATCCGGCTATCCTGAGCTATCTGTATCTGTAACGCATCCGTATCTGTGAAGCACCCGTATCTGTGAAGCACCCGTATCTGTAACGCATCCGTATGTGACTGAACCCATTTATATCAACCAGCATAAATATTTAAATCCGAACTAACCTTTTTGTAAAGCCGGATTAACCTTTTCGTAAAGCCGAATTAACCGTTTTGTAAAGCCAAGTAATCTTTTAGTAAAGCTGAATAACCGTTTTGACAATTCCCGAAGTGATCATTATGAAGCTATCCGATATTGAGGAGAGGGACCTGAAAAAAGGGCAGCCTGAAGAATTAGAGGGAAAAGCCGCCACCGATATTCTCGATGTCCTGGCAGAAGAAGGCATAAGCGTACAGGACCTTGCTGATACGGCTCTTGAGATGTATGTCCCGCACCCTGGCCTCGAAACCAGGGAAAAGGCCGAAGAAGTATTTAGAAGGGAACTCAAAATAGCCCTTTCGGACCCGAACCTCTGCCTTCTGATTTACTCCGGGGTCCTGCTTGAACGGGAAGGCCGGGCCGGGAAGCTCCCGAACCTCAGCAAAAGCTCCTATGAAAGGGACCTGAGTTTTATTATTGCGGACGAGGTGTTGGGAAACAGCATTGCAAACTACATCAGCGGCTCTAAAGGCACATTCGAATTTGTCAGGTATGACAAGCAAAAGCCGGGCATCCTTGCTACACTGGGCCCCTTCATGGACGATGTAATAGGGGGCCTTATCGGGGGCGTGTCCTCAAACATGTATTCAAGAGCGATGGCAGACTTTGCAAGAAATGAATAAAAAACGGGCGGTACAGCATGAATTCATATTTACTCGCTTTTAAAT
This sequence comes from Methanosarcina sp. KYL-1, assembly GCF_024372725.1. GTDB lineage: Archaea > Halobacteriota > Methanosarcinia > Methanosarcinales > Methanosarcinaceae > Methanosarcina. Next base: position 46,335 of record NZ_VOUA01000007.1, on the reverse strand, counting down.
CTGGTTTTGGCTTCCTTTCCACGATCCCCGTGGGCATCAGCATGGAAGGGATCGATGAACTTATGAAGAAAATATTCTTCTATCCTGTTGTGGGAGCCGTACTCGGATTGCTTATCGGAGCAGCCGCATATATAGGGCAGGCAATTTTTCCGGCATCTATCCTTGCAGCCCTGATAATGGCAGTCATATACTATCTTACGGGCTTTAACCACCTTGATGGGGTCACAGATATAGGGGACGGCTTCATGGCCCATGGGTCGCTTGAAAAAAAAATCAAGGCCTTAAAAGACACGACCCTCGGGACAGGAGGGGTATCCTTCTGTATTCTTCTGTTACTTACGCTTTACGGCTCAATCAGGGCTGTCCTGGAAGAAGGTACGGCAGCTTCAGGCTCCGATCTTCCGCTTCTGCTGTTTGCAGCCATGTTTATCGCTGAGGTCAGCGCAAAGCAGTCCATGCTCACCATTGCCGCATTCGGAAAGCCGATTCCTCCCCCGAAAGATCAGGCTTACCCGGGCCTTGGGGCCATGACTATAAACGGGGCAACCCGGAAGAATTTCCTTATAGGATTCACTTTCGGAGCAGTTGTATGTTCCCTGCCCTTCGGGTTCATCGGGCTGCTCCCTTACCTTGCAGCATGTATCTCGTCCCTGGTGCTCCTGAACCGGAGCTATGCACACTTTGGGGGCTTAAACGGCGACGGAATCGGTACGGCAAACGAAATCGGCAGGGTGGCGGCCCTGATTACTATTGCAATTATCCTGAAACTGACAATAAACGGAAACCTTGGAGGCATGGAATGGACGCTATTATAATGGCAGGGGGATTCGGGCAGAGGCTTGGGATGGGGGAAAAGCCCTGCGTTGAACTGCTTGGAAAACCTCTTATTAGCTATGTAATCGATACCCTTAGAGCCGCAAAGAATATAGACAAAGTCTCCGTAGCAGTCTCACCGGTCACCCCAAAGACAGAGATCATGATCCAGGAGCGCTATAAAGGGGAAGTCCCCGTAATCAGAACCTTTGGCGGGAACTATGTAGCAGACATGATCTACGCCGTAGAAACTTCCGGCTCAGAGGGGCCTGTGATGGTCATCATGTCCGACCTGCCCCTGCTCGACCCGGGGCTGATCGATTCGGTTATCGAGAAATACAAGGAAGAAGGAAAGCCGGCACTCTCGGTTTATGTCCCGATTAATATCTGCAAGGAAGCAGGAATCCGGCCGGATACGGTCTTTAACAAGGATGGAAAGCTCATAGTGCCCACTGGAGTGAACATCCTGGACAGTTCACAAATCCGACAAGAACAGGAAGACTTTAATCTGATATTGAATAATCCCAAACTAGCAATAAATGTGAATACCGTTAAAGACCTGCAGCGCTGCAAGGAACTGCTGCAATGTGCAAATTAAAAAATTGCTAGAGGTGTCATAGATTCTAACCTTAAAAAACCTTACATTAAGCCGTGACGGGAAAAAAATCCTGCGCGGGGTCAACCTTGAGGTAGGTGACCGGGAAATCCACAGTATCATAGGCGCAAATGGCGCAGGTAAAAGTACTCTTGCCTATACCCTGATGGGGCTTCAGGGGTATGAACACGAGGATGGCAGCGTCATCTTTGACGGGGAAGATATCGCAGAGCTATCGATAACCGAACGCGCAAGAAAAGGCATAACCCTTGCCTGGCAGGAACCTGCCCGTTTCGAAGGGCTCAAAGTAAGGGACTACCTCGCAATAGGGGCAAGGGATAACGGCGGAATCACGGAAGAAAAGCTCAAGGAGGCCCTTACCAGGGTAGACCTCAAGCCTGAGAAGTACCTGGACAGGGAAGTAGGAGAGGCGCTCAGCGGAGGAGAGAGAAAGCGTATCGAGCTTGCCTCCATTATCACCATGAAGCCGAAACTTGCCATCCTTGACGAACCTGACTCGGGAATTGACGTTGTCTCCTTAAAAGAAATCGTAGCCCTTATCCAGACCCTCAAGGAAAACGGCTCCTCTGTGCTTGTGATCACGCACAGGGAAGAAATCGCAGCTGCCTCGGACAAAGCTTCCCTGATGTGTGAAGGGGCCATCCTCAGGAGCGGAGACCCCCTGGAAATCAGCGAATTTTTCAAAAACAGATGCATACCCTGTGACAGCCGGGTATCCCCCCCAAAGGTGATCTGACCATGGCCAGGATAACACTGAACGCGCTTTCCCGGGATGATGAAGACATTGCCGAAGCCTATACCGCAGCCGGAGGAGATGCTGCAGTCCTGCACAACCATGAAGCCTCCAGCCTCGTGGTAAGCGGGAATAAGGTGCTCAGCGCAAACGGGACCGAAGGCATTGTGCTCGAAAAGAAAGAGACAGAGCACGGCGTGGACATTAAAATGACCATCCTTAAAGGGTACAAAATCCCGCTGCCGGTCCACCTCTGCTTCGGGCTGATCCCCAAAGACGGGATCCAGGAAATCCTGATGGACTTCGTGGCCGAAGAAGACTCTGAGGTGGAACTCATCGCCCACTGCACCTTCCCTAACGCTGAAAAAGTTGTCCACAAAATGGACGCAAAGATGGTCATCGGAAAGAACGCATCCTTAAAATACACCGAAACCCACTTCCACGGCCCCCACGGTGGCATCCAGGTGCTTCCGAAAGCCCACATAATAATCGAGGAAGGAGGAAGCTATTTCACAAACTTTTCCTTAATTTCCGGCAGGGTGGGATACCTTGAATTCGATTACAGTGTGGATGCCGAAAAAGACTCAATCTGCGAAATGGTCACCAAGGTCTACGGAAAAGCGGACGACAAAATAAAGATCCTTGAGAAAATCTCCCTTAACGGGGAAAATGCCAGGAGCGTAATTAAAAGCCGGCTTGCCATCACCGACAATGCCGAATCCATATTCAGGGGAATTACGGAGGGCCATGCCCCGAGAGCCCGCGGGCACGTTGACTGTATGGAAGTCATCCAGGGCAACGCAAAAGCCGAAGCCGTGCCCATTGTCCGTGTGGACAACCCCCTTGCCAAGGTGACCCATGAGGCTGCCATCGGCTGCGTGGACAAAAAAGAAGTAGAAACCCTCATGGCCCGCGGCCTTGAAGAAGACGATGCAATCGACGTAATCGTGAAGGGAATGCTTGCCTGAAACCCCGGGCATTCCCGTTTTACTTCCAAAACCCGGGGTTTTATCCCAGGAGACCGTTATGGATACGGTTTTACGTACAGAGTGATCCTAAAAGGAGTTGGGAACATAAACAACCAGATAATTATCCTCGGGAAAGTATATTCCGAGAAAGACCTGCAGCTTATCACAGGTAAGAAGGACATATCCGAGCATACAGAAAACATCCCCGAAGAAATGCTGCTTTTAAGTGAAATCATCGAAGACCCCCTGAAACTCCCCCACCTTCTGGAAACGTTCTACACCCTGCAGATAAAAAACGAAAAAGCCTTCCACTTCGCCCTCCTCCGGGTCCAGGTGGATTCGGACCTCAGGATGCACGAAGACATCCAGAAGTACCAGCAGAGAAAGTACGTCGCCGAAACCCTGGAAAAACTGCTCTACGGGGAACTTATGCTTTCAGTCGGGGAAAACTCAGGCCTTGATGAGGAATAATAAAACAGCAACAAAATAAAGTAGCAACAGAATAAAGCAGCAACAAAATAAGCGACACTGTATTCACTGCGTATCCGTTCCTTTTCCTGAATTCTGGCCATTACAAACGGAAGTCGTCATATAATTGTCGTTTTTGCCCCGTGGCATCAGCTCGATCTTTACAAAGGAAAAAAGAAAACAGAGTAAGAAAGAAGACAAAAGAAAGGGAAAAATGTAAAAGCGACCAAAAAATAGTTAAGGCTGCAAACAAAAAAGAAACGAATAAAGTCTGAAAATCACTCGTTTTTTATGTCTCTTTCTTAAATTTCTTATTTAATATTATTTATATCTGGTTTTAATTTCGTTATTATGGGGCACCATAAGGCAAGCTGGCAGAGGCACTCCTTATCAGCCGGACTGAAAAAATGTATCCTGGTTAAGAGAAGTATTTCTCGGACCAGCCGGAGTATTTCAATATGTAGCATAGTATAATATCAACCAATTATAACGAATATATCAACCAATTATAACGAATATATCAACCAATTATAACGAATTACCAACTGATTATTTATTCAGGCTACTATTTTTCACCTGATTGGCCCATTGATTCCAATTTTGTACTAAAAAATATATTGAAACTTCAATCAAGCTGAAATGAATCCGTCCGGACAAAGTAGCTGTAATCCAATCGTTCAGTTGTCTTAAAAACCTTTTTTGATCTATTTTTCAGGCACCAACGCCCTCACCGGCTGCGAAGCTGAAGGCCTTTTTCATAATAATATATCCTGACCATCAAAAAGAATAGCAAGATTACTGAAAAGAGTATTTCGTTGACTAAAAAGTACAATCGTGTGACTAAAAAGTATACTCAAATGACTGAAAGGTACAATCGTGTGACTAAAAAATATACTCACATGACTGAAAAGTATACCAAGACTACCGAATCCTGAGGACTGAAAACTGCATCATGAGGGAGAACAGCAATTTAGTAACGAAGTTCAGTAAGGATTCGCAGTAAAAAATAGATGAAGTTCTGTAATCATGAGTGAAGAAAAGAAAGAAAGCATGAAGATCGACAATCAAAAAAATAAATTTTAGAAGAATATAATTAAATATATTGATTTAAAAGATATTCAATAGGGGAGAAATAAATCCTGGAAAAACGAAACTTCCAGGCAGCCTTTTTTGGGAAGCCTTTCGGGAGATTCATAACGAAATAACTGTTAGAAAAGCCTGAAAAAATAGGATACTTGAGAAAAGTCTTCTGGCACCTCAAGGTTGAACTTCAGGAAGGGGGTGAACCCTGGGAAAGGATTCACAGGCGAATATAGAGTTGGGACTATATTGCGGAAAGAAAAATCCGATCCTTCAGGAAGATAGGAAGAAATAAACCAATTTCCTTGAATGGAGGAACTTCTTTTGGGGAGGATTTTTAATTTGGAAAGGGGGGCAAGGACATTCTTTTCCTGAGAAAAGACTATTCCTGCCCTGAGGATATGAACCCGGATAGGGGGTATGAAAATGGCAAGCAAAGAAGAATTACTTCAGGAACTTTCGGAAGCGATCATTTCCTGCAAGAAGGACAGGGTGATTGCAGCCGTTGAAAAGGCAAAAGAGGTAATGGAACCGGCTGAGATTATTGACAAGGGACTTGCAGCCGGGATGAACGAAGTAGGTGTCCTCTTTGAGAGGGGAAAACTCTTCCTGCCGCATGTGATGATGGCTGCAGATGCAATGACTGCGGGGGTCAAGGTCCTTGAAGCCGATATGCCGGCAGGAGCCCAGAAAAAGACCTTGGGAGTCATCGTTAACGGAACTGTCGAGGGAGATGTGCACGACATAGGCAAATCCATCGTCTCCACGATGCTCCAGTCCGCAGGGTTTGAAGTGTACGATCTGGGAAGAGACGTGCCTATCAGGCAGTTTGTGGACAAGGCAAAGGAAGTAAATGCAAATATGATAGGGCTTTCGGCCCTGATGACCACGACCCTGCAGGGGCAGAGAGAAGTTATTGAACTCCTGAAGGAAGCCGGGATCCGGGATAAGGTGAAAGTCATGGTAGGAGGCGCACCTGCAACCCAGGCCTGGGCCGACAAGATAGGGGCTGACTGCTACGCTGAAAACGCAAGTGAAGCCGTGGCAAAGGCAAAAGAACTGCTCGTCGGGAAGTGAGAGAGATGGCAACTGAATATGCTTTGAGAATGGGGGACGGAAAGAGAATCTTCCTGACAAAAGAAAAAATTATGGAGGAACTGGAGGCTGGAACTGCAAACGCTGCAGACCTCGGGGAAATTCCTGCGCTGAGCGGGAACGAGATAGAAAAGCTGGCTGCAATCCTTATGATGCCCGGAAAAGCTGTAAGCGTTGAGCATGGCATGGAAGTGCCCGTAACCCACGACATCGGGACCATCCGGCTCGACGGGGACCAGGGCAACAGCGGTGTGGGGATCCCTTCCAGCCGCCTGGTAGGCTGCATGATGCACGAGAGGGCTTTTGGCGCAGACACCATGGAACTGGGACACATCGACTACAGCTACAAGCCGGTCAAGCCCGTAGTTTCAAACGAGTGCCAGGCAATGGAAGTCTGCCAGCAGAACATGATTATCCCTCTCTTCTACGGGGCAATGCCCAACATGGGGCTGTACTACACTCCAGACGGGCCCTTCGAAAACCCGGGAGACCTTATGAAGGCCTTCAAGATCCAGGAAGCCTGGGACTCCATGGAGCACGCCGCAGATCACCTGACCAGAGACACGGTCTGGATCATGCAGAAGCTCTTTGCTTCCGGAGCAGACGGGGTGAACTTTGACACAACTGCAGCAGCCGGAGACGCTGACATGTACGGCACCCTGCATGCGATTGAAGCCCTCAGGAAAGAGTTCCCGGACATGTATATAGAAGCCGGAATGGCAGGAGAAATGGTGCTCGGGATGCACGGAGGCCTGCAGTACGACGGCACAACCCTTGCCGGGCTCTGGCCGCACCAGCAGGCACCCCTGATTGCAAAAGCCGGAGCAAACGTTTTCGGGCCTGTAGTCAACACCAACACCAGCAAGACCTCAGCCTGGAACCTGGCCCGTGCAGTGACCTTCATCAAGGAAGCCGTAAAGGTCTCAACCCTGCCCTGCCACGTTGACATGGGCATGGGAGTCGGCGGAATCCCGATGCTTGAGACCCCGCCCATTGACGCCGTTACCAGGGCCAGTAAGGCAATGGTCGAGATTGCAGGCGTCGACGGCATATAGATCGGGGTCGGCGACCCACTGGGTATGCCGATTGCACACATAATGGCTTCCGGGATGACCGGGATGAGGGCTGCAGGAGACCTGGTTGCAAGGATGCAGTTCTCAAAGAACATGAGGATAAAAGAAGCAAAAGAATACGTGGCAAAGAAGCTCAACGTAGACACAATATCCCTTGCAGACGAGTACGTCATGCGTGAGCTTCGCGAGGAGCTTGACATCGGAGTGATCACTTCGGTGCCCGGCGCAGCCAAGGGCCTCGCCGCAAAGATGAACATCGAAAAGCTTCTCGGCATCAAGATAAACTCCTGCGAGCTTTTCAGGAAACAGACAGGAAGGTGATGCCGAAGACTGGAGGAGAATCCCGAAAACCGTAGATAAAACTGTAGATAAAGCCGCATATAACCCTGCTAAAAGCTGCAGATAACCCTGCGAGATCAGGATCCTGCGAAATCAGGAAAAGATTTTTCGATCAGGAAAAGGTTTTAGGGAGATATATACGCGGGGCTAAAAATAAACTGAATATTATAATACATATCCGGAAAAACTTACATGGGGGCATATCCGGAAAAAGAGCCTTAAGATCCGAATTGTACTTAAAAAATAGAATTAAGCGTTCCTTAGACTATCCTGAGGGGAAACAGGCTGGACATTAAAAAAATCTCATAAAGCGGATAGTTTAGACTGTAAAAAAGGAGCTTAAAAGGAACTTACAGGATTCAGAGCCGCTAAAAATCCTAAATCTCAGGATAAATTTTAGGGAAAAAAATTTTCAGGAAAAGATCACAGGGAAAATTTTCAGGAAAAGATCTCAGGGAAAAATAGGGATTTGCCCCAATGAAGATGAAAAACAACTGGAAGCAATGAGAAGAAAATTAGAGAAAAAGGAGAGAGAAAATGGCACAATGTAATGCATTTGCAGGATTTAATTCCCTTCAGGGAGTGGAACTGGGCCTTTTCACCCTGGACGAACTCAAGGCAATCCACTACGCCACAATGGAAGTCCTGATGAATCCAGGAATCCAGGTATCGGATGCCGAGGCAAGGAAGATATTCAAGGAAAACGGCTGTGAGGTGGATGATAAGACCCAGGTCGTAAAGATCCCGGAATATCTTGTCCGAAGAGCCCTTCAGCTCGCACCCTCAAGATTCGTGCTCTGGGGGCGCGACAAGAAGTACAATACCGTTCAGGAAGCCGGGGGCAAGGTACATTGGACCTGCTTCGGTACCGGTGTCAAGATGTGCAAGTACAAGGACGGGAAGTACGTAACCGTGGACTCGGTAGAGCAGGACATTGCAGACATTGCAAAGCTCTGTGACTGGGCCGAAAACATCGACTACTTCTCCCTGCCTGTCTCTGCAAGGGACTGGGCCGGGAAGGGCGCCCAGGACGTCCACGAGACCCTGACCCCGATTTCAAACACTGCCAAACACTTCCACCACATCGACCCTGTGGGCGAAAACGTCGAATACTACTGGGACATCGCAAAAGCCTACTACGGCGGCAACGAAGAAGAAGCCAGGAAGAAGCCTATCTTCTCCATGCTCCTATGCCCGACCAGCCCGCTCGAGCTCAGCGTCAACGCCTGCCAGGTCATCATTAAAGGGGCACGTCTTGGAATCCCCGTAAATGTCCTGAGCATGGCAATGTCCGGAGGGTCTTCCCCGGTCTACCTTGCAGGAACCCTGGTTACTCACAATGCCGAAGTCCTCTCAGGGATCACTCTCGCTCAGCTAACCGTACCGGGAGCCAAAGTCTGGTACGGAAGTTCCACCACAACCTTTGACCTGAAGAAAGGAACTGCCCCGGTAGGATCCCCGGAACTCGGGCTGATCAGCGCATCTGTAGCCAAACTCGCCCAGTTCTACGGCCTCCCTTCCTATGTGGCAGGCACCTAGGCTGACGCCAAGGTCCCGGATAACCAGGCAGGACATGAAAAGACCATGACCTGTCTCCTGCCAGCCCTCTCAGGGGCAAACACGATTTACGGGGCCGGGATGCTTGAGCTTGGAATGACATTCTCAATGGAACAGCTGGTAATTGACAACGATATCGTCAGGATGGTAAAGAAAGCCATGCAGGGAGTTCCGGTTACCACCGAAACCCTGGCTGTGGATTCCATCCAGAAGGTAGGAATCGGAAACAACTTCCTGGCCCTCAAGCAGACCAGGATGCTTGTGAATTACCCGTCCGACCCGATGATAATTGACAGAAAGATGTTTGGGGACTGGGCCGCAGCCGGCTCCAAGGACCTTGCAGCAGTGGCAAACGAAAAGGTAATGGATGTCCTGAAAAACCACGTGGTGCCGCCAATAGATGCGGACATCCTCAAGGACATGAAGGCAGTTGTCGACAGGGCTGACAGGGCTTTTAGAGAGGGCTAATACAAAGGAGGAGATAAAAATGGCTAGCAAAGAAGAGATTATAGCAAAAGCAAAAGCTTCGATCACCGATTTTGATGAAGACATTGCAGCTGAAGCCGCAAACGAAGCCCTTGCTGCCGGGATCGACCCGGTGGAAATTATCGAACACGGCTATACCGCAGGCATGCAGTATGTAGGCGAACAGTTTGAGCAGGGAACCCTTTTCCTGCCCCACGTGCTTGCAGCTGCCGAGGCGATGAAAGCAGGAATCGATGTTCTGACACCCGAGATGGAGAGGCGGAAATCCAAAACCGCAAAGCTCGGAACAGTCGTCATCGGGACCATCGAAGGAGACATCCACTCCATCGGAAAGGACATAGTTGCCTCCATGCTCAACATTGCGGGCTTTGACGTGGTGGACCTCGGAAGAGACGTGCCCATTAAGACCTTCGTTGAAAAGGCAAAGGAACTCAAACCCGACATTATTGCAAGTTCCGCCCTTATGACCACCACCATGGTAAACCAGATCCAGATCGAGGAGCAGCTCAAAGAAGCAGGAATCCGCGATAAGATCAAGACCATGGTAGGGGGGGCTCCGGTCACCCAGGACTGGGCTGATAAAATTGGGGCAGATATCTACGGGGAAAGTGCAACTGATGCCGTAAGCAAGGTAAAGGCAGCCCTTAAGCACTAAAAATATAGAAGAGGGGAGCAGAGAGGCCCCGGGATTCAAATGCCGGTTTTTACCGGTTCTGGGAACTGGGTCCCGGGAACACCTGCCCCCCCCAAATAACCCTTAAAAAGGGAGGAGTTGGCGTGGATCTCAAAGCTTTGAAAGCGCAGGAAAGCAAACGGAAAATCAGTAAAGGGTATATGTGGGCTCTTTTTTGTGCTATATTCTGGGGGATCTGGTACCTGCCAGGCACTGTTGTGTGGGTACTAAACCCCTTTGACGAAATGTATGGTGTTATTGCCGGGACCAGCGGAGATGCGGTGTCCCTGGTAGTAACTGCGGCCCTGATTACCGCATTTAACGCACTTACAGTTATGCTGGCCCTAATGCTCTGGAACGGAGTGCTTGGAAAATTCGGAGAACTGGGGAGGACACTTAAGGAATTTCATCCCTGCTCCAAGTGGTTCTTCCTGGCCTCAATCTTCGGAGGGCCCATAGCAATTCTCGGCTCCTTTATGGCCATGGGCTTTATAGGAGGGGCGTTTGCAGCCGTTGCTGCCCTTCTCTATCCTGTGATCGGCTCGGTACTTGCTTATTACTGGTATGGGGAAAAGATCAGCAAGAGAGCAGCAATCGGAATTGTAGTCATTATTCTTGGTGGGATCACAATCTTTGGCGGCGGGGTTATAACCGAGATTGCTGCAGGGGACGTCCCCTGGATAGGATACCTTGGAGGTTTGATGGCTGCTGCCGGCTGGGGGATTGAAGGTGCAATTGCAGGCAAAGGGCTTGACATTTCCGAGCCGGATGTGGGGCTTACTCTTCGGTTCCTTGGGGAAAACATCATCTGGTGGATCATTATTGTCCCACTTCTGGCAATAGTTGGCTATCCGATGTACTCCTTTGCATTCCAGGCATTTGAACCCCTGACGCTTCTGGTTCTGATTTTTGCAGGGATCACTTTTGGGTTCTGTTACGTCTGCTGGTACAAGTCGTTCCCCCTGATAGGGGTCGGCAGAGGCCAGGGGATAGGAAACCTCTACGGGCTGTGTGCCATTATTTTCATCTTCCTCTTCTTCGGAGATGTTCCTCAGTGGACAATTCTGCTGGGAGGTGCGCTCTGCGTTGCCGGGAGTTTCATCATGTTCACGGAAGAAGCCGGAGAACTTGAAACCCTGAGAGGTGAGTAAAAATGGGAAAGAACCGCCCCATAAAGTTCAGGATCCTGGAGCTGTTCCTGGATGGAAAAGAACACTGGAACTATGAGATCGTTTCAAAAATCCAGGAAGAATACAACTTGAGGGGGAATTTCCAAAGGGACAGCATCAACTTCGACATCCTCGAACTTGCCTCCGGAGGGATGCTGAAAGACGTGGAACAGAAAGTCGACGAGGAAGGGATCTACAAAAAGGATTTCCTGCTGCATAAATACATAATTACCGACTTCGGGAAAGTCCGGGGCTCGGATGCCTGCCTCAGGTATGTGTAAAAGAAAAGGAGGGAAAAGATGGTACAAACCGCAGCTGCTATGGAAGCGTACAATGCATACTGGGCAAATTCATTCATACCCGCAGCGGACGTCATGTGGATGGTCCTGATCCTGATCCTGGCAGTCATTGCCCTCTGGCAGGCAAGGACCTTTGTTTCGCAGTTTTAAACTTCGAAACAGTAAAAGCACAGTAAAAGCAGTAAAAGCACAGTAAAAGCACAGCAAAAACTGAAGAGACCTGCCAGCCCTATCAGCTGCCTCCAGATATTAAGAGCTTAATTAAGAGCTTGCAGTTGAGCAGATATAGGGAACCTGGTAGGTTACCCTGCTTTCAGCGTAGCGAATGCCCTGTATGAACCGGGCTCACAAGCATACAGGCCGGGAGACTCTCACAGGAGATACCAGTCAGTATCGTCAACCGAGAGGTCTTCCCGGAGGCCAACTCTCCTTCTGGGAAGCTTTAATGCTTCCGTAATCGCATCTGAAAAGTCCTGCAGGTACTCTTTACTGGAAAGGCTGTTGTAGATGAAGGACTTCTCGGGCTGGAGCATACTCTGGATTGTGGACTCTTTGGGGACCACTTCAACTTTGACGTCCACCATTTCCAGGGCCTTTTCCATGGCAGTCCGGAAATCCCCAATGCAATAAGCTATCCTGTGCCTGTAATTATCCCGGGTCTTTTCAAGGTAACTGGCAAGCCTTTCACTTTCAATCTTTATGAAATCTCTCTTGATCTGCGTTACGTTGCATTTTCCCATCATGAAACTGTAATGCATGAAAGGGTACTGCGTATCAAGTTCCCTTGGGGCAACCCCACAGGTCCCGAAAGTTACGATATGCACATCCTCGGGTTTTGCAGCCCCGAAAATGATCCTGTCAAATTTTTTATGGGACGGGCTCTCATGGTAGGGTTTTCGTTTGGCGCAGGGGACAAAAATACATAGTTCCCGAAAAGGGGCTTCGTATTCGCTCAGAATCCATTCATTAGCCTTTACCATGTCCGGGTGGTAGATTATCCTCTCGGTGTCAAGAGGTTCGGAGGAACGTTCATCTTCGGGAATAATAGGTTTCATAAGCGTCAACCGCTAATTGAGTCAGGAAACTATATATATAATTAACTGGCTGGAATTACCCATCGGATGTGTACATTTTGGGGACGACCGCACCAATAAAATAAAATAAGAAAAATAGAATATAAGAGAGATAAATAAGTTTATAAATATATTCACCAATAAAGATAACTAAGTAACAAAAATAGCGTTCAATACCAGTGGGAAGTACGACTAAAAGAAGTGAAATTGAAATCCGCTAACAATGCTTCCTCCAGAATGAGTAAAAATAAGTATAAAAGACCGTGCCCTTCTGTCAGGACGTGCTGATCTGGCATGGTTGGGGAATATGATAATTGAATACAAGAGGCAAACAGCCTTTGAATAGTGGTTTTATGGCAAATTCTATTCATGAGATGATCAGAGCAAGTTTCAGGTGCGAGGACATGGTAAAATGTGTGCTCGGCTTGAAGTCCCTTGACATCGATGCATACAAGGCCCTGCTCGCACACGGCCCTCTCACAGCCGAAAAACTGGGGGAAATCCTTAACAGAGAGAGAAGCACCGCATACCGTTCCCTGCAGAACCTTATTTCATGCGGGATTGTTTACCGTGAAACCCGGTCCATTGAAAGTGGTGGGTACTACTACGAATACGTAGCCATCGAGCCCCAGGAAATGAAGCAGATGGTAAAGAAAAATGTGGACGAATGGTACAGCCAGATGAACGAATTAATAGAAAAAATGGATGACAAAGTAAGCGCCCTGATAATGAGGATGGATGACGAAGAGAACTGAATGCAAAAGTTTCAATCCTGCTAATTAGATTTTTAAAAAACGTTCACTAAAAATAAAAAAACAAGTTATTAATTAAGAAGTAACTAAGAAGTAACTAAGAAGTAACTAAGAAAAAAGTAAGAAGTAACTAAGAAAAAAGTAAGTAATTAGACAATTAAAAACGAGTTAAACTGTTTTTAAAAAAGTAGAAAGATTAAAGACCGAAAAAAATCATTTCGGCCAGGATCACCGTTTTAATCCGTCTACAAAATCTCCCATTCTATCTATTGCTTTCTTAAGGTCATCCATAGACGCTGCATAGGCACAGCGTAGGAAACCTTCGCCTGCTTCTCCGAAGACATCTCCCGGAATAGTAACAACTTTCTTGTCATTCAGGAGGCGTTCTGCAAACTCGGAAGATGAAAGGCCCGTATCCCCGATGTAAGGGAAGGCATAGAATGCGCCTTTGGGGTTGCAGCAGTCAAGCCCTATCCTGTTAAAGCCCCTGACGACAAAGTTCCTGCGCCGGTCGTATTCCCGAACCATCCGCTCCATCTCCTCTTTTCCATTCCTGAGAGCTTCAATTGCCCCTACCTGGGCGGTTATGGGGGCGCAGAGCATAGAGTACTGGTGGATCATCATCATGGAACGGATAATCTCCGGAGCACCCATTGCAAAGCCAAGCCTTAACCCGGTCATTGCATAAGCCTTGGAAAAACCGTTCAGCATAACGGTCCGCTCTTTCATGCCTTCAAGGGATGAGAAGGGGACGTGAGTGCCCTCATAAGTAAGGCATTCATAAACCTCATCCGAGATCACGAACAGGTCATTTTCCACCACAAGATCGGCGATGTCCTCTAGCCCTTCCTGACCCATTATTGCTCCGGTAGGGTTATTTGGGAAGTTAAGTATGATTGCCTTCGTCTTGCTGGTGATTGCAGGTTTGAGGGCTTCTGCGGTGAGGCTGAATTCATCGTCCCTGTGAGTGGATACGATCACAGGCTTGCCTCCCGCCAGGACAACCGCTGGTACATATGCTACATATGCAGGCTGAACCACGATGACCTCGTCTCCGGGATTGACAACTGCCCGGACCGCTATGTCAAGGGCCTCACTAACCCCGGTGGTGACCAGGATTTCGGATGCAGGGTCGTAGTCCAGGCCGTAGCGCCTGTAATAAGTCCTGGTAAGTTCGTCTCTGAGCTCCGGAAGCCCATAATTGGAAGTGTATGAGGTCTGCCCTTTTTCGAGGGAGTGGATGCACATTTCGCGGATGTGCCAGGGAGTAATGAAATCCGGCTCCCCTACGCCAAGGGAGATTATGTCCTCAAGCCCGGAAACAAGGTCAAAAAAACGCCTTATCCCTGAGGGCGGGACACTTCTAACTGTTTCCGCAACAAATTTTGAAGGATCACATGGAGGTCTCAAGCAAACACCCCGATCAAAAATATGATGAGTTAAATAGAATATAAAATGGAATAAAAAAATTTGGCTTTAAGGGTCCCCATCTTAAAACGAGACCGGGAGCCTTTTAATTGCTTCCGGTTCGTGGAGAATTACCCCGTCCTCCTTATAGGTTTTCAGCACGAAATGGGTAGACGTGCTCTGGACCTGGTCAAGGGTTGCAATCTTCTCTGCCACGAAAAAGGCTACATCCTTCATGGACTTACCCCGGACAGTGAGAGAAATATCATAATCCCCGGAGAGGAGCCTGACGGACCTGACCTCAGGGAACTTATAGATCCTTTCGGCAATTGCCTGGTAGCCCTGGTTGCGCTCAAGGGTAACCTTCAGCTCAATCACTGCATATACGTAGTTTTCCCCAACAAGGTCCCAATCGACAATGGTCTTGTAGTGACGGATGACTCCCGTCTCTTCAAGCTTTGAGATTGTCTGGGTAACTTCCTGTGGAGACATACCAGTAAGTGTTGCAATCTCTTCCGGGCTTGCCCGGGCATCATTTTCAAGAATCTCCAGTATGTGTCGAATTTTATCGTCCATGGGGGTCACCGGCACAAAAAGGAATAAAAATTTTGGGCAAAGAATCCCCTGATGCGGAGGCCAGGGCTCTTTGAATCACTCGATCAATACGGCGTTTACGACTCCGTCCTGCCCGGGCCTGCTAGTAACTTTTGCAGAACCGATGGGAGTCTTTATGACGGAACCCTTTGTGAGGATGTTACGCCTTACGTAGTGCTTGTTTGCAGCGTTGTCAATTACAGTCTCAATTGGGGCGGTCACGGTCTTTCCGTCCTTCGGGTTCGTCACGTTTGCGACGTTGCACTGAAGAAGCCTTACCTTCCTGTTGCCACCCATTGTGGGGACATTTTTCCTCTTTACTTCACTGATACGGGTATCCGCAGATTCGCGGCCCATCTCAAACTTACGCTTCCCGCGGGCAGCGATGACCTTTCCACCGGTCACTCTCCTTCTGGAATTGCCTTGCCATCTCATTTTAAAACCTCATGATTGAACTGAACTATAATCAATGTCTTGTCAATTAATATTTTGTTTATTTGATGCCTTACATCATTTAAATTGTAGATATACCGTACTCAATTGTGATTTACCGTATTTTAATTCTGTAATACTGGTGATCCCGATCAGAGCGAGAGCATACCCTTCAGTAGCCTAATTGCACTGATAATATATTAATTGTATTAATAGGAGTGTTTAATTAGCATTTTTGCTATTGGACTTACCAATACAAGTAGAATCGTATAAGAACTTTACGATCATGCACCCATAAAAACTTGACTTTTGCAACCTGACCCGGAGTCTGAGTCGGGCATGCCCGGGAAAAGGCCTGTGGAAGAATAGAGTATAAGTATAAAAACCAATCCATAAAAAAGATAGGGAGGGAAAAAATAAATATAAAACAAAGTGCATAAAAACGTGAGAGATCGGCAAACAGCTAATTTCACAAACTTAAAAAAATCATGATTACATTCACAGGCCGGAACCATCCGGCTCTAAGTGCATGTAATGCATAAAATGGAGAAAACATAATGGTCACCGAACTTTCCTTAAACACAGTCTGCGGACATACGACAAAGGTCGTTGCCACCAAAGAAGGCAAGAAAACTCACGTGCATATCAAGACCACATGTGAAAAACTCAGGAAATGGGGCACACAATTTGACATGGAGATGAAAGACCTGATGGGCGGCCCTGACACCACTCTTGCCCAGAAAATGGCTGAAGCGCCCCTTACTCCGACATGTCTGGTCCCGGCAGCAGTAATGAATGCCTGCTGGCTTGAAAACGGCATGATTTCCAAGAATCTGGCAAGAGATATGGGAAAGATGGAAATCATCTTTGACAAATTAGAGTAATACATTCCGAAACCATTCATTTATAGTACCGGTTTCGATACAGTTTCGAACACACTTTTGGACACATTTTCGGATACATACAGGAGATTATACTGGCTGGACATGCCCTTAAAAAATGTTGAATGCCGTGATATTCAAAACGCAATCCTCAGACAACTCTTAAGAAAAATAAGAGAACTGCCAAAATCTTTTCAGAAAATATAAACTTAGGAATATTTATATTAAATACGGTTGTGTATTGTTTATCCAAAACTGAACAAACATAAGTAATAAAAATATATTATATTAGTTTCAAAATTAACCGTTCAAAAAAGGTGAGAAAATGGACATAAAAGAAATCAACAGCTACGGCAAGGAAATGGTTGAATGCCTGAAACTCAAAACCTCCCCCGTTGCAGTAAAACTTATTCCTGCAGGAGAGGAAATCCCCGAAGGGATCAAAAAGGTAGGTGAGACCATGCGGCACTGCCAGATGATCGACAGGGTGAGGAGGAACGGAGAAGAGTTCTACTCCCTTGGAGAAGACCAGATGTGCAAAGGCGGAGCTGCATCCATGGGCCTTGGCACAATGCCTGCAAAAGTAGCCAGCGGAGAATTCTACTACAAAGGACTGAAGCATTTCAGTACCTCCAGTGCCTCAAGGCGCACCGTAGAAATGGCCCCGACCCTGCCCCCGAACAGCATGGAAGCTGTCCTGTACTCACCCCTCGAAAAAGCATCCTTTGCCCCCGATGTTGTGGTGCTCATCTGCAACCCCAAACAGATCATGCTGCTTACCCAGGCTATCATGTACAAGATAGGAGGCAGGCTGGAAGTCAGTTTTGCAGGCAAGCAGAGCATCTGTTCCGACGGCGTTGTCCAGGCCTACAGAGACGGCAAGATCGGAATTACCGTAGGCTGCAGCGGAAGCCGGGCCTATACCGAAATCGCAGACGAAGAAATGATTATCGGAATTCCGGTTGAACTTCTGTCCGATGTCATCTCAGGCCTAGAAAAGATCTGCCTTAACTGAAAAACCTTAAGAGAGCTGTTTTAACTCCACAATTCATTTACACTCCGCCTTTTCATAGGGCTTTCAGGTAAAAGCTCCCTGAAAAGGCATTTTTTTAGATTCAAAAAAGTATTGGACGAGCTTTTGCTCCTGTACCCTCCTTATCAACACCCTCATTCAGTGCAAATTAAACAGCATAAACAGGGATAAAACGACGGATACGGACAGGGCTACAATTAGCACAAATTTCAGAAAGATCTTCGTCAATTCTGCCCTGTACAACAACCGGAACCCCCATAAGAGTAAAAACACAAAAAATAAACCCCGGCCCGTAAGAAAATACTCCCAGGCGGGTCA
This sequence comes from Methanosarcina sp. KYL-1, assembly GCF_024372725.1. Classification (GTDB taxonomy): domain Archaea; phylum Halobacteriota; class Methanosarcinia; order Methanosarcinales; family Methanosarcinaceae; genus Methanosarcina. The sequence continues at coordinate 28,476 of NZ_VOUA01000007.1, read as the reverse complement.
AACTACGATACCTTCGATGAAATTCAATTCAAAACGACATCATCCCCATTATAAATAATAGAGCACCAGACCTGGATAAATGATAAATGGAAACGGCAGGTCTTAATGTATAAATTGAAATTGTTTAGATATATACCATTAAGTATCATAAATTAGAACTTATTGTTCTGAAAAAGGGATTCACTACCCGCATACCATCTGTCCCGATTCTTTCGGCCGGGCTCCGTCAACAGACATTCTTTCTAAGGTGATTCGTTCTAAAGTGATTCGTTCTAAAGTGATTCGTTCTAAAGTGATTCGTTCTAAAGTGATTCGTTCTAAAGTGATTCGTTCTAAAGTGATTCGTTCTAAAGTGATTCGTTCTAAAGTGATTCGTTTTCAAGTAATTCGTTCTAAAGTGATTCGTTCTAAAGTGATTCGTTCTAAAGTGATTCGTTTTCAAGTAATTCGTTCTAAAGTGATTCGTTCTAAAGTGATTCGTTCTAAAGTGATTCCTATTTCTCCTGCAATTAAACACCACAAATTTCGGAAAAAGCTGGAAAAATTAAAAACCCGGTGTTTCAGGAAACCCGGAGGCAACGGAGAAGAGCCAATGGATTATATACTAAAAGAGAAAAGAGGAGGAAAATGACCCGTTACATAGCAGATTCGGCAGTCTTTATAATGGGAAACTGCGACGTGGACAGTTCCCTTTTGATAACTGTTCCTTCGGTTGCGGATGAATTGAAGAGCAGGGATGCCCTTCTTCGCTTTGACCTTGCAAAGGAAGGGGGACTCCGGGTGGAATGGCCCGAGCCAGAGATGGTAAAAGAGATAAAGCAGATGGCAGAGCACACCCGGGATGTGGAAGAGCTTTCAAAAACAGATATTGAAATCCTTGCAAAAGCCCTGGAACACAGGGACACTGCCGTGCTGCTTACGGATGATTATGCGGTCCAGAACGTTGCCGTGCAGCTGGGAATCCAGGTTAAGCCAATTGCCCAGAAAAAAATAAGGGACCTTATAATCTGGCAGAAGCAGTGCATTGGCTGCAAAAAAACATTTGAAAAAGGCGAGGTTTGCCCTATCTGCGGTTCAGCTCTGAAAAAGAAAAGAAAGAGAAAGGTTTGAAAGGCAAACACAGAAAGGGGAAAAAGCGAAGGGCCGGAAAAAAGGAAAAATAAAGAGAAAAGAATGTTAAAGGTTAGACCGGAAGCTGAAGAAAAAGATATAACGCTTGATAGTGTAATAATGTCTGTAACTGAGTGATTGGATACCTGGATTACAGGTTTTCAGACAGTATTTAAGAGCATCCGGAAGATAGGCCTTAAAATACTGCTTATAAAAACAAAAAAACAATTTTAAGGTGGGAATGGAGGCATGAAGAATATAGACGATTTAATCCAGAAAGCTGTGGAACTGCAGAACAACGGGCTTGTAACCGGCCAGATTGCCGACGAACTCAACGTTTCCAGAGAAACGGTAACCTGGCTTTTGACACGCTCGAAAAAGGATGTAACAGCCCCCGCACCGAAAGACATTTCCGTAAACTGGAGCAGCATAGGAAAAAGTGCAACCAGGCTCCACTACATTTCCCTCGCCCTCTGCGACATGGTGCTTGAAACTCTGGAAAAAACAAACGCCGAAGTGGATGTAGTTGTAGGTGTTGCAGCAAGCGGCGTTCCCCTGGCAAGCATGATGGCAAACGAACTGGGAGCGGACTTTGCTCTCTACCATTCCCGCAAAGGACAGGACGTTGTCCAGCCCGGCCATAAAGGGACAATCAGCCGGAACTTCGGAAGCGTTGCAGGCAAGAACTGTGTGATCGTGGACGACGTTATCACCACCGGTTCCACCACAATGGAAGTGATTGAACACCTGAGGGAAATGGATGCAAAGCCCAGGGTAGTAGTAGTCCTGGTGGACAAAAAGGGCGCAGACACCATTGCCAATGTCCCCATTCAGTCCCTTGTGAGAATTGTGCGGGTGGACTGAAAAACAGGGAAAGAAAGTAGAAAATACCGAAAAGGATTTGAAAAAAACTCGAAAATAATTCTAAAATAATTCGAAAAGACAGAAAGAATTTGTTTCTGCGGAAAGCCTTTCTCAGGAAAGGTTTCCCGAAAAATTTACATTTTTTGAGCTCTCGTTCTTCTATTCTTAAGCTCTCATTATTCTTTTTTAAGCTATCATTATTCTTTTTTAAGCTATCATTATTCTTTTTTAAGCTATCATTAAAAAAGTGCAGAGTAAAACAGTACTGGGTTTTGCCTTCAAGGCAGCCCATTTCCTTCCCCTGTTTAAGGGAAGGGGGAAGGAAGGGAAAAACAAAAAAGTTTTTAGAAGCCGTAATTAGAATTCGACTTCCACAGATGCAATCTTTTCGGCGAGCCTTGAGAGGACTTCGGTCCGCATCCCTTCCACAAACTTGATGCTGCCCACTACCAGGTGCCCGCCTCCATTGACCCCGGCACCCACGAGTTCTTCACGGAGTTCCCGGACGATCCGCGGGATGTTCATGAGCACACCTTTTGAGCGGATGACTGCAAAATCCGGGCCGTAACCGATAGTTACCACAGGCTTGTCGGGGTTCCGCTTGCAAAGCACGTCGTGCACCTCCCCGGAGGTCTTTCCCGGGGGCGGGAAGGTAAACTTCTGGGCATAGTTTTCGACGTCAATCACATTCATGATAGCCCCGTTGGCAAGTTTATGGGACTTGACGTTAGAAAGGCAGGTATCAAGCTGGTCCTTGATCATGGTATTCGCCTGCTCGCAGAGCAGAGAGACAAGTCTCTTGTGGGTCTTGTGGTCTCCCAGGTCAAGGATGTCATCAATGAGGCCTTTTCCACTGCTGAACTTCAACCAGAACTGCTCATAATCCAGGGCAAGGGCCATTTCCTTCAGATCTGCAAGGGTATAGCGATCCGAGGCAAGCCCGATGTACCTTCCAGCCTCCGGGGCCTCCGAACGGTCCCCTACGGCTGAAACCGCAGGCAAGTGCCTTATCGTATTGCTGACATCCGGGTTGATCATGCGGGCGACTTCAGCACAGAGCATGCCTGCCGTGACTCCGAAATCTCCCCCTACATGGGCAGGGTTAACGTGCCCTATAAGGAACTGGTCGACGATCTCATCAGGGTGGTGGTGATCGATTACCAGGAGGTCGATGTCGTAGACCCGGGCCTGCCTCATGGAAGGTACGTCCTCTTCCGTGGAGCCGTTGTCCACGAGAATTACCAGCGGCATTTTCTGCCCATGCCTGGAAGCATCTTCAAGTGCAAAGGAGATGTCTCTTGTAACATCGGCAAGCTCATAGAAAGGAGCCTTGGAAGGAGCACGCTTGTAGAAGTAATATTCTGCATCCGCCCCCCCGATTTCCGTAATCAGTGGGAGGATTGCCCTCTCAATGGCAATGGCAGAAGTAATCCCGTCTGCATCGGCGTGGTGCCTGAGGATGATAGGTTTGGAATGGAAAATCGCTTTTTTGATTTCTTTTGCAACGTGGAGCATCTGAGGCTTGAGCTTTTCCATGATTTCGCTTTCAACAAGGAAGGGAATGTCAGCAGGAGCCGCTTTTTCCTCAATTACCCTCTCTACCCGGGCTCTGACCTCAACCTCTTTTGCCCCGGTCAGCAGCTTCATGCTCATGACTTCGATCTGGACCTGCTCATCCCGAAGAGTCACTTCCCCGGTAATGGACACAACCATTTCCACATCAATATGGGGGTAAGCCCGTTTTCCAGCACTTTCGAAAGCTGCACAGGGGACAAAACCCCCTTCATCACTTATCGTAAAAATGGTCGGGCCGCTGGTCTGCTTTACCTGGATGACCTCTCCTTCAATCCGGATAAGCCTGCCTTTCATGCTGGGCTCGATTTCTGCTGAATTCTTGACAGGAAGTTCCTTTTCAAGCTCGATGGTCTCATACTTCGCAATGGTCTTTGGGATAAGGTCAAGCTTTCCTCCGGCTTTGATACTTTTCACAAGGACGATCACGGCATCCCCGACATCAGGCGGGACCTCCACATTGCTTGAGTGCATAAGTCCCCTTACGTGAGAGTTCAGGTCCACAAAGACCCCGAAAGAGGCTGCGCTGCTCACTATCCCATGGTAAAGTTTTCCTGCTTCCACGTCCTTGAGGTCGCATGAGTCGTCCAGGGCATAGACATACTGAGAACGGGAACATGAACTGCATATTTCATCCTCGAGTTCTTCCGCTCCGTAAATGCGTGTGCCGCAGACCTTGCAGGAAAAAATATTCCCCAGCCCTCTGCAGGATTCACAGGGCTTGCTAACCTCTATTTTTCCCGTACCCTTACATTTTTCGCATTCCGCACCGTTTTTCAGGAAACTGTCAATATCTTTTTCCGAAATTTTCATAAAATCAATCGATTTCGACTTGCCTTTCCCCTTACACAGAGGACAGACCTCGGTAGAAATTATTTCATAGCCACGACCGTGGCAGTCTGGACATTCCTTGCTCATGAATATCACCGGCGGTTCTTCTCTAGAACCTTCGTTTTATTGCCCTGACGGCTTTTGCAGTTCAAAATCTCGCTTTCGAACTTTATTGCTTCTGACGATTCTGCGCTATCTGCCTTTAAACCTGCTTACAAATCACTGCCTGACCCCGGTTCTGGTCCGGATCAAATAGACACCTGCGATGCCCTTCTACTCCTTCACCGCCCTATATCCGCTGAATGTTAGCATCTTCTGTATGCTAGTATCTTCTGCATGTTAGTATCTTCTGCATGCTAAATATAATTTATTTGCCAGGGCCCGGCTCCGTATAGTACCCGGTAAAGAGTGGCAAGCACCATTTATGGAAAAAATCCGGAATCAGGAAGGATTCTTATATCTATCTGCAGGATTTTAAAGGAGATTCCACGATTCAAAACTTTTAGACCCGGAAATGCTTAAAAAGCAGGAATTTTCAGGCATAATTCCCCGGATAAAGAATAATTATTTATTGATAAGCCCAATTCTAATATAAAGAAATAAAAGGGGCATGATACATGGACGGTCTTTTCGGTCAATTTTTAATTCCTGTATTAGTAGTTGTGTTATTAATACTCTCACAGTCAATAAAAATGGTGAATGAATATGAGCGCGTAGTTATTTTCAGGCTGGGCCGCCTTAGCGGAGTAAAAGGGCCGGGGATTTTCCTGATTATCCCTTTTGTCGATAAGGCAATAAAAATCGACCTGAGGATAGTTACGATCGACGTCCCGAAACAGGCGGTGATCACCCGGGACAATGTGACAGTGGAAGTTGACGCCGTTGTCTACTACAAGGTAGTGGAGCCCGGAGCCGCCATCACCCAGGTCGAGAACTACATGTTCGCAACCTCAACTCTCTCCCAGACCACCCTCAGGGACGTGCTGGGTCAGATGGAACTTGACGAGTTGCTCTCGCAGAGGGAAAACATCAACAAGGACATCCAGGAACTGCTGGACGCCTATACCGACCCCTGGGGAATCAAGGTCACGGGGGTCACGATCCGGGACGTCGCCCTGCCCGAAACCATGAAAAGGGCAATTGCAAAGCAGGCGGAGGCAGAAAGGGAAAAGCGGGCCAGGATCATCCTTGCAGAAGGGGAATTCCAGGCCGCCCAGAAAATGAAGGAAGCTGCCACCCTCTACCAGGGAGTACCCGCGGCCATCAAGCTAAGGGAGCTTCAGACTCTTGCCGAGATTGCCAGGGAAAAGAATCTCATAGTTGTAACACAGTCCGGAACCGTGGAGACCGGAAACATAGCCGCCCTTTCCCAGGCAGTTTCCGGAAAGAAAATGGAATGAAGGGCAGAAGGAACGTGGTATAAACAAGAAAGGAACGATAAACATGAGTGTGGAAAGGGCTTCCCGTTTCCTCCCTGTTTTTTTTCTGTGCTGCATCCTTGCGACAGCATTCGGCACTCCTGCTGCTGCTGGACCGCAGGAAAAGGTGCTCGTACTTGAGATTTCCGGAGCCGTCACTCCGGCTTCCGACAACATAATAGCTGATGCAATAGCAAAAGCCGAAAATGAAAATTTCGAGGCTCTTGTCCTCAGCCTGGACACTCCGGGAGGAGGCCTGGAAGAGACCCAGATTATCATAAAAGATATTGAAAACACCAGCATCCCCATTATCGGGTACGTGCCGGAAAGCGGAAAAGCCTGGTCTGCCGGGACCCTGATCCTGATGGGAACTGACATCGCTGCAATGGCGCCTTTCACGGTGATCGGTTCGGCCCAGCCCGTACAAATGTCTGCCGAAGGAACAAAACCCGTTGAAGATGAAAAGATCATAAACGCCCTCGTGAAGTTCTCGGTAGAAACGGCAAGAAAACACGGGAGAAATGAAACTTTTGCAGAAGAGGTCATAACAAAAAACAAGAACCTGAATGCAGAAGAAGCCCTTGAGTACGGCGTAATCGAATACGTAGCCACTTCGGTTCCGGACCTGCTTGCCCAGACAGACGGGCAGGAGGTAAAGGAAAGGACTCTCCGTACCGAAGGCGCCAGCACCGAAACATACGAACCTCCGCTTCCTCTGGCTTTCCTGAGACTTATCTCAAACCCGGTCCTCTCTTCCCTGCTCCTGACCATAGGACTCTACGGGATAATCTTCGGGATCTCAAACCCCGGAGCCGGAGCCGAACTTTTCGGGGTCATTGCTATTGTGCTCGGTTTGATAGGGACAGGTTTTGACATAAATATAGGGGCCTTTTTCCTCATCCTTGTAGGGGTAGTGCTTATGATCATGGAAATCCAGTCCCCGGGCTTTGGGGTCTTCGGGATTGCCGGCCTGGTCAGCCTTGTCATAGGAAGCATCTTCCTCGTACCCATGGGAACCGAAAACCTCTACACCCCCGAATTCCGGAGACTTCTTACCCTGACCATTGTAACTCCCACAATAGTCTTCGGGCTATTCCTGGTCTTTGCAGTCTACAAAGTAGCCGAGTCGAGGAAGAAAAAACCGGTCATAGGAGCAATCATAGGCGATACCGCCCGGACAATCGACCCGCTTGGGCCTGATAAACAGGGATATGTCCGCTACAGCGGAGAGTACTGGAAAGCCAGGTCCGAAGAAGAGATAGGAAAAGAGGAAGAAGTGGAAATTATAGGAAAAGAAAGGGAAGTGCTCGTCGTAAAACGAGCACAATAATTTATTTATAGTTACAATTACGGGATACAATTTTCAGAAATTTACTGCTCTTTAGTCAGTTCAGCGTTTCTGAAGGATCTTTTCCAGGACCTTCTGCTTTTTCTCAATAGAGCCCGCAGCCGCCCTGTCGATTGCCGCTCTCATTTCCTCAAAGTCCCTGGGATTTTCTTCTCCGTGAACCTTTTTCACAGGAGTATAGGCAGACTCCCTGAACCTGGGTGCAAAGTCCCGGAGTTCTCCGTTTATGAGAATTTCTGCCCCGTTTCCTTCTTCCACGCGGCCTATGACGTCGATCTCAACCCCTGCTGCCCGGACGGTCTTAAGGATAGCATCCGCATGTTCCGGCGGGACGATGACCAGCAGGGCATCCAGGGACACGCCCAGATAGTCAATTTTCAGACCCTCTAACATGGAAAGGACCTTCGGGTTTACAAGAGCCCTGATCTTTGTCTCTTCAAAGACCATTTTTACCCCTGCGGTCTTTGAGATCTCCCTGGCATCCCCGCGGATTCCTCCGTTAGTGACGTCGGTCATGGAGTGGACTTTCTCGTGCAGCCCCGATTTCAGCAGGGCTTCACAGGCTTCCAGGAACCGTATGTTGATGGTCTCTTCAACGACATCGTGCATGCCGTAATAGAGCGCAGTCGTGGAGATTGTTCCCCCTCCGGCCCCTTCGGTCATAAGTATGAAATCTCCGGGACGGGTCTGGTTCCGCGAGGTAAGGGAAGAGGTTACGCCTACAGCCCCGACACCTCCGGTCATGCGGTCCCCTATGACCATGTCCCCGCCGATCCGGAGCGTGCTGCCTGTGATGAGAGGGATGCCGGTCAGTTCCGAGACCGTGGTAATCCCTGCAATATGGTCGAAGATCTTTGCCACGTCCCCGTCATCTGCAATGTGGATGTCAGAGAGCATGGCCAGGGGACGGGCACCCATAGAATAGACATCCCTGAGGGCTGCCCTGGCTACATGGAACCCGGAAAGGAAGGGGAAGTCGCTTAAACGGGAATGAATGCCGTCAACCGTGACCACCAGGTATTCGTTGCCTATCCGCACGACCCCTGAATCGTCCAGCTGAGAGCTGTCCACAACCGCTCCGGTCTGGCCTATAACCTCTCCGAGTTTGGCGTGCACGTAGAAATCTCCGGTCCCCCTGGAACCGACTCCGAACTCCCCCATGGAAACACCTGAGAGTGTAGGGTTTAACACGTCCCCTTCCACCTGGAGGGTTGCCTTTGCCTCGGTAATGACCGCTGCAGCGATCTCATGGGCGTTTTCATGGCTTATTTTCTTGATTTCGAGAATTCTTGAAGCCAGCTGGGCCTCGAGCCCGGCCTCATTTGCAGGGTCCTGCCTGAGAGCCCGTTTTGCATAGCCTTCTATATCCATGGTACCATCTTCTCGCAGAATAACTTTTTTCCTGCCCAAAAGGGGACGGGACAGGATAATTTTACAATCCAAGCACTGATTGATCAGTTAAAACATCATTCGCAATTCAAGCACTAACTGGTTAGTTAATTCAAGCACTAACTGGTTAGTTAAAACATTATTCTCAATTAAAGCATTGATGGAGTATTTCGAGCATTAATAAGACCTTAAGCATCAATCGGGAAATTAAAAGCTTAATGTGACCATTCCGAAATAATGCAACCTAATGCAACTTATGCAACTTAACACAACGTAATTTAAAGTAATGAAGTTTACCCATATGGTTATGCAGTTTTTCAAACCACTCAAATGCAAGGCAAAAATAAAAAATAACGTTTTTAGCTACAAAGCCTGCCAGCATATTCCTTTGAAAGTATATTCAGCACATTCCGACAAAGTTTTTCAGGATTTGCAGCCCTATCGCTCCGCTTTTCTCCGGATGGAACTGAGTCCCCATAACGTTGCCTGCAGAGTTTACGACCGAAGCTGCAAATTCCAGCCCGTATTCGCATGATGCAAGGGTATTTTCGGGGGCTGTGTCCACGTAGTAAGAGTGCACGAAATACACGAAAGAGCCTTCGGGTATGCCTTCAAAAAGGGGGTGGTCCTGCTTGATCCTGATATTGTTCCAGCCCATGTGGGGCACTTTCAATTCGGATTTGGGAAAACGGAGTACCCTTCCCGGGACGAGGCCAAGCCCCTCGGTCAGCCTTCCTTCTTCGGAAGAGCTCATCATCAACTGCTGCCCGAGGCATATGCCGAGCATTGGCTTTCCGGATTTTGCATACTCGTAGACAGTCTCTTTAAGGGGGACAAGGCACTTCATTGCGTCCACAAAAGCACCAACACCCGGGAGGATCACCCCGTCAGCGGCAAGGATCTTTTCAGGGTCCCCTGAGATTACGGGACTGGCCCCCACCTGTTCAAGTCCCTTCCGGACACTGCGGAGATTTCCGACCCCATAATCGATAATTGCAATTCGCCTCATAGATCTAACAAATAAAGTTAAAATAGATTAAGTTTACGAGCAAATTAACCCAGGCTATAAAAAAGCCCGGTATCAGAGCCTTTACAGCCCTCCACCAGATAAAAAAGAATGCCTGATAAGCGAAAATTTATAAATTCTTTGCCGCCCTTTCAAAAATCACCTTGGACTTGCCGCAGCGCACGCATTCATACCGTTTTTCAAGCACTTTGGGCAAAAAGCACAACGCTCCGCCTTTTCGTTTCCACTTGTGCAATCCGAAAACACACAAAAAACTATGTCTATGGTCCGATTCTTCTGGGTCATCAGAACATTTTTGCGTCAAAAAACTGTTTCCCCTCGTTCATAATTAATGTGAATAATGCAGTATTCGGAGAATATGCAATATTCAGTGTGTTTATGTTCAGGCTGGTATATAAGTATATAGCTCACCCCCTTAATAATAAAAGGGTTTTCCAATAAAAAAACTTGCTGGTCTAAAAATTAAATAATTTTATATACAGGGATCGAGTACTGGTAAATGTAAAAGATTTTACATTAAATATTGTGGAAAATACTAAGAAGTGGGGAAAAGCATGAAGAAATTTCAATTTTTCAGGAACGATGAGAAAGCTATGGAACTCCCGATCAACATCGTGGTTATGCTTGTCGTTGGGATGGTTGCCCTTGCCACACTCATTGCGATCATACCGACTCCTACAAAAGAGATGTCGGTTTTTGTGGACGGAGCCGCCCTGGAAGGAGGAAGCCTGCAGGGAGGAAATTCAATAATAGTAAGCGCTGATACCGCAAAGGACTCCTTTGCAGTGACTGTAAAAGTCCGGGTAACAGACCAGGACGGAAACCCGGTCAGGGATTCAAATGTGATCCTGAGGGGCCTCGGCGGCGCGGCCTCAAACAATACGGATATCAACGGGATTACGGTCCTGACGACTCCCGAGGACGCAAAAGTCAGGCTCGACCCGAACCAGAATGAAGGGACAATGGACCTGAAAATCCTAGCAGACGGCTTTTATGATTACGAGAAAAAAGACGCCATAATGATCATAAAGACCCGCTAACCCGGGCTTTAACTTAAATTTTTGATAAAAATCGGGTAAGAGGTCGTGCATATGCTGCCCGGAAAGCTCAGTGGGGACGAAACAGGGACTATCGGGCTTCCGATAAGGATTGTAGTCCTTTCAATTGTTGGCCTTGCAGGGTTTTATGCAATCATCTCAGCCATTTCCAGCATGCCCTCCCCACCCGAACCCATGTATGCCAGAACAAACGCGAGCACTTTTTCATTTCCTCCTGCGTCAGATGGATATTTTGATGCAAACCTGACCCTCCTGGTCACCGTGCTTGACAGGGATAACAGGAGGATAGGGGAGGCAAATGTAATTGCCTGGAGCCCGGACCGGAAAAAAGCAGTTTTTGGAGTTACGGATACGGAAGGAAATGTCCTTATAAGGCTTGCAAACCCAGAGCTTCCCCAGGGAAAAGCCGAAGGATATGTCGCTATAAAAGTGATGAGAACCGGCTACCGGGATTTTGAAAACGATTACTTTGTTAAAGTGACCCGGAGTTAATTGATAAGGTAACCTTCAGTTAATTGGTAAAGTACCCACAGTTAATTGATAAGGTAACCCGGAGTTGAGAAGTTTCAAAAACTGCCCGGGCCCGAAAGAACAAAAAGCCGCTGTTTTTGCTTTCTATTTCTCTTAAACTATTTTTGATGGTTTTCCGGCGCCGGAAATGGCAGGAAAGAAGAGCTCACATCATTGCGGAAACATTGTTGTAATTGAACAGGAAATAAAGGCCAAAGGCCACCATAAGTCCTCCGCAGAGGTAAAGCACCTTTTCATGCGCACGCTGTGAGATCAGTTCCTTTCCCCTGGAAAAAGATGATGATACGGCTACAAGGACCCCAAGATCGGCTGTCCAGTGCCCGGCAACAAATGCGGCTACTGCAAGGATGCCGGCAAGGTATTCCTGCAGGACGATAGCGCTGCCTGCTGTTAACCACCATCCGAGAAAAATAGGATTTAATGCAGAGGTTAGAATCCCTGCAGGCAAAGGACCGACCGACAGGTTCAATTTTCTGACTGAAGCAGAAACATCCATTGTAGAGGTTTCTTTTGCACCTTTAATCATCACCAGCCCGAAAAGTGCCATTGCCAGGCCGCCGATTACGGCCATATACGAAATCATGCCTTTCCCGATAAAAGATGATGCACCTGCCAGGATGAGCAGGAATATGGTAAACTCTACCATGGCGTGCCCGATGAATACTGAAGGCCCTGCCTGCCAGCCTTTTTTAAAGGATGTAACAACCGTTGCGAACATCATGGGGCCGGGGATAAGGGCGGCAGATATGCCTACCGTAAAGCCCAGAATGAGGGCCTTTATCAGCTCTATAATGGGGATCACCAGGAGGGGTAAGATAGCTTAAATAAATGAGAGTAGTCATATATAAAAAATGTGTTTGGATTGGCCTCATTAGAGAAAAGGAGGATTAAAAGAGAGACTTGATCATCGGGTATCATGTTTAATTTTTTAGATCAGAGACTTTTCCGTCCCATGGCATCAGAGATTACCGGGAATTAGAAAGGCAGGGACAGAAAAGCAGAGTTCACGGGGCATAAAAAGTTTGGGTTTCCGTAACACTGCATAAACTGTCCTGTTTGCAGCACTTGCAAGCTATTCCAAGAGAGGAGTTTTATCTTATTGCAGACTTCGGCTTACTACATGCCTGCCACTTTTTGTATTCACGGTCTTACTCCTGAACTGCCATCGATTTTTGCTTCCGGTTAACCATGTAAAACTTCAAGAACACAGCTGCAGCCATCAAAAACGCAAGCCCCATCGAGAAATAAGGAGACCTTATGACATCCCAGCGGCCCGACCAGACCAGAACACCTGTAAGGAAAAGGACCGAAGCCCCTGCAACCCCCGAGACTTCCACGGGAACCTTGATTGAACCGAGGGTGAACCTGTTCTGGTTTTCGGCAGCTTCAATCCGGGTTTTGAGTCTTGCTGCAGACTCCTTTACCGCAGTTTCTTCTTTTTTTACCCCCTCTACTTCCTCACCTAGCCTTTCGATTTCAGGCTGCAGGCTGTCATGTACAAAATCCGAAAGCTCGGAAACGGCTTCCTGAAGGGAATTGAGGCTTTCGGAAAAACTGGAAAACAGGGCATTGAGCTCTTTTATTTTTTCAGTGCCTGCGGAGACTTCGGACGAGGAATTCAAAAAAACCACAGAGGAACCCGAAGCCCCTGCAGAAGAAACCATGGTGCTGAAAGCAAGATTCGAAGCATCCCCTTCCGAAAGGGAGGAAACGGAACTGGAAAGAAAAGAACTCCCGGAAAGAGGAAATGAATCAGCCGGGAAAACGGAAGGGCCCTGTGGAGAAACAGCTGTCTCGCCTGCAAATTCCCCGGGGATCCCATTCTGAAAAGATCCGGCAAGCCGGCCGGGAAAGTCAGACCCTGCCCCCGGCGCAGGAGGCTCTTCCAGCGACAGGCGGCGTTCAACTGCCCTGAGACGCTTCTCAAAACTCCGGATGCTCTGGTCAAAAACCTCAATTCTTCCCTGAAGGTCTTCCCTGAATTCTGGCTCTCCCTTATTGATTTTACCCAATTAAACCACGTCCCCCATTGAAAATATCTTATATGGATTCAGGCAGTCACACGATATAAATTTTTGGACTGATTGTTAGAAAATTAAAAGAGATAAACAAAATAAAGAAAGGTATTCCAGGAAAAGGAAAAAGATGAAATGGGGGCCGGGAAGAGAAAAAAATGAAATGGAGCCGGATAAAAGGGAAAAACAAAAAGGAATGCAGCAGATCAGATCTGCCTGATTTCAATGATTTCTCCTCTTTCCTGGGCCTCCATTATTTCGGAGGCAAGGTCCGAAATTCTCCGAAGTTTTACGTCCCCATGCCGGCTTACGGTCGCGCTGAAGAGGTATTCGTCTTCGACATAAACTTCCACATCCTTTCCTGCAAGTTCTGGGACCCCAAGGATCAGGTGTTTCTTGTTCATTTCGATGAGGGGGTGGGCAGAAGAAGGACCGATTCCTGCTTCAGGCCCGGCAGCTCTGGCCTTGAAGGAGGGGGGTTCGGCCTCAGCCCCGTACTTTCGGCCTCCCGGAGGCCTTGAAGGTTCATGTTCAAGTTCCCGGACGTCTATGTGGAGCCCAAGCATGCTTTCTATCCGGTCGATAACGTTTCCGCCTTTGCCTATAACCTTGCGCATCTCCGCGTCCCGGACCTTCACGATTGCGCTGCTGTCCGATGTCACTTCCACTTCAACCGGGCCCTTCGCATACCTGCTTATGACATTTTTGATCTCTTCTTCAGCAAGCTTCCAGGCGGGTTTCCGGCCTTCTACGGCAGTCCCGATGGGCATGACAACGACCTGTTCTCCGTAGGTGTAAATCTCGTACTCGACCCTCCCGGTTTCGAAATCCGCAATGGTAATTACAGGCCTTGCAAGGTCCTGCTCGGTCATCCCGTGAGGTACCTTAACCGTAAAGGCGAGCACAAGGACCTTTGCAACCTCTCCTTTGTCGATGAAAATTACCGTATCCACGACCTGGGGGATTATGCCCAGTTCCACCCTTCCGATCAGGCGCTGGATTGCGTCCACAGCCCTTGTTGCATGCACGACCCCTATCATCCCGACCCCCGCCAGGCGCATGTCTGCAAAAATCAGGAAATCCCCGGTCTTTCGGACCTCATCATAAATGGTGTAGTCCGGCCTGACCAGGAGCAGGAGGTCTGCGGTATCCTCCATCCTCCCATTCAGGGGAGAATACTGGGTAATCTCAGGGGGCACCTGCAGGTCCCTTGGGGACTCCATGGTCTTGACAACCTGTCCGCGCTCGTTCAGGTAGCGGGCAACCCCGGCCGCAAAGGTAGATTTTCCGGCTCCAGGAGGCCCGGCAATAAGAATACCCCGCTGGCTTACGATGCGCTCCTTCAGCTTATCGCTCAGGCGGTACTGTTCAAGGTCTACAATTACAGTCGGCCTGACTGCCGTAATCTCCATGTCATCGGAAAAAGGCTGGTGTGTGATTGCAATCCTCATATTCCGGATCTGCAGGACCGTAGCCCCGTCAGAAGACATCTCGATGAAAGACTCCGGATCGACCCTTGCCCTTTCGAGAAGTTCCTTTGAGATTCTGGAAAGCTCTGGGTATGTAATAGGCTCATCCCTTATCCTGACATAGCGCACCATTCCCACAGGGCCCCGCTTGGCCATTGGGGAGACCCCGTTTTTAAGGTGCACGGACATAGTATCATCAGCAAAAAAATGTTCGATTTTGAGAGGCCCCAGTTCCGAAGGGTCCACTACCTTGGGAGGCACATACTCCACATCAAGGCCCTTTGCCCCTGCTATGATAGACTGGACCCGGTCCTCGGTTAAAAAAAGACCCCCTACCTCAAGGGCAGTGCTCCTGATAAGGGCATCAACCCTGCCTTCCTTCGAAAGCTTGATTTCTTCAATGGTGGGCTGTACCCCACTGAATTTCAGGACGATTTCTTCCCTGTCTGCCAGCTTTCTAAGTTCGGAAAGCTCGTCAAGCCCTTTAAACCCGATATCTTTGCCCTTGTTTGCCTGGGCTTCCAGTTCCGATACCACGGCTTCGGGAATAATAACTTCCGCACCCCTGAACTCACCGCTTTTTATCCGGGAAGAAAGCCGCCCATCGATAATCACGCTAGTATCCGGAACGATCCTCCATGTCCGCTTCTCATCAGCCATATAAGGGGATATAGAGCCGGAAGGTATATAATAAAACTTCTGGGGCTTTTTTTCTGATGAAAGGAGTACTAAAACGAAGCTGAAAGGAAAAAGGAGGCAAAAATCCCCGAAAGTCAGGAAAAAACGAACAAAAGTTCAAGAACGCGAAAGAATTGGAAAAAAATGAAAATAGGAGATTTGAAAAAAATCAGTAATTTGTCCAAATCAGTAAACCTCATCCGGCTCAAAAACCTTCTCCCCGACAACCTTTCCCTCAAGGTCTCGGTAAAAGCAAGACCTGTATCCCATGTGGCATGCCCCGCCCACCTGTTCCACTAACAGGAGCACGGAATCCATGTCGCAGTCGATCCTGATTTCTTTTACCTTCTGTAAATGCCCCGAGGTCTCTCCTTTCTTCCACAAGCTCTTCCTGCTCCGGCTCCAGAAATGAGCAATTCCGGTTTCTACTGTCTTTTCAAGAGCTTCCCGATTCATATAGGCGCACATAAGCACCTCCTTGCTCGCCTGGTCCTGGACAACCCCCAGGATCAGGCCGTTTTCATATTTAAGAGTGTCAAAGTCAATCATGGGGAATAGATTGCCCGACTAGTATAAAAAGTAAAGGGGATAATTTTTCCCCGAATGGGCTGCCAAACTGGAAAAAAAATAGAAGAATATAAGAATTTTTTCCACAAGATGTTGGCCTGGAAAAGAGATTCATTTCAACAATAAAAAGTTATCAATAGAAAACATTTAATATAAATTACTAATGAATAGTATAAAAATAGGAGTTAAAGGAACTAAAGTTATATTACAAAACTTTTTTATAGAGTAGCTTTCAATCGTTTATAATAGTTGGGCCTGATCTTTTTGATTACCTCATAATGAAGGAAACAGACCCCATAAACAAGGGCTGGGAGAAGATAAAATTCTCCATAGCCGCAAATAAAACCTCATGGAGAGTGGGAGGACGAAAACCGAATTAAAAGATCAGATACGGATAGTGCTGGTTATTTTCCTAGCACTTACAGGATTGGTAGCCCCTGTTTCAGCACTGGACCTCCAGAGTTCGGATGAAGGGCTTGAAGAACTTAGCGTATATACTGCAAATTATGAAGAACTTTATGTAAACGTTCCTTCTGCAGAATATGTCCCCGGTGAAATCATAGTAAAGTTCAAACCGGGAGCCACGGGGAAAAAGGTTGCAGAGATCAATGCCAGGGAAGGGACCCTGGAAATATACGAAAGCCCCTATGCAGGATTCAAGCTGCTTAAGGTCCCGAAAAGCAAAACCGTTGAAGAAATGATAGAGATCTACAGCAAAAATCCCAATGTAGAATATGCCGTGCCCAATGCAGTTTCACATGCATTCATGGTACCGAACGATCCTTATTACACACCTTACCAGTGGAACTTCAAAAGCGGTACAGGCGGGATCAATGCTGAACCTGCATGGGACGTTTCCAGTGGAGAAGGAGTTATAGTTGCGGTACTGGACAGCGGAGTGGCATACGAAAATTACGGCCCTTATATTAGAGCTCCTGACCTCGCAAACACGAACTTCATTCCCGGCTACGACTTTGTCAATAACGATGACCATGCCAATGATGACCATTCCCACGGGACCCATGTGGCAGGCACCCTGGCCCAGAGCACGAACAACGCCGCAGGCGTGGCAGGTGTGGCCTACAACTGCATAATAATGCCCGTAAAAGTCCTTGATGTAAACGGAAACGGGACCCTTCAGCAGTTGATAGATGGCATATATTTCGCAACCGACAACGGAGCAAAGGTCATTAGCATGAGCCTCGGGTTCCCACCGGGATACTATCCGGGCCCGGCCCTTGATGCTGCTCTTGACTACGCCTACAACAACGGTGTTACCACCGTAGCTGCCTCAGGAAACGATGAGACGGGAACAGTCAACTATCCTGCAGCATACGAAAAATGCATCGCTGTAGGAGCCACAAGATATGACGGAAGCCGCGCACACTATTCCAATTACGGATCAGCTCTGGACGTCATGGCTCCCGGGGGAGATGTGGACATAGACCAGAACGGCGACGGGTACGGGGACGGAATCCTCCAGAACACTTTCAACCCCACAACAAAAGACCCGACAGTCATTGGATACTGGTTCTTTGAGGGGACATCCATGGCAACCCCGCACGTCTCGGCAATTGCAGCCATGCTGATAGCCAGCGGGAAAGAAGGACCTGATTCTGTAAGGACTGCGATAGAAGCAACCGCAAGGGACATGGGCACTGCAGGCTGGGACCCGGAATACGGATATGGGATAGTCGATGCAAAAGCTGCCCTGGACTACGTTCCGATCCCAAACACCCCCCCCGTGGCTGAAGCAGGGGGCCCGTATACAGGAAGCGAAGGAACTGCAGTAAGCTTTGACGGCTCAGCTTCATATGACACGGACGGGAGCATTGTTACGTATGAATGGGATTTCGGGGACGGCAGTACAGGTTCCGGGGTTACTCCGGAGCATATCTATTCCATCGCCGGGACCTATAACGTGACCCTGACGGTAACGGACAACCAGAATGCAGTTGACACTGACGCAGCTACCGTGGAAGTCACGGAAGCAGCTACCGGAAACGTCCTCCACATTGCTGACGTAAGTGTAACAACGAGTTCAAGAATATCCGGCAAAAACACTTTCGTGTCCGCAACTGCTGTTGTGACAATCCTGGATATCAATAACAGCCCTGTTGAAGGAGCCACAGTCTCAGGCTACTGGAGCGGGGCAAGCGGTGACCTGGATTCTGCCGTAACAGATGCAACAGGAAAAGTGACCGTGCGCTCGGACGAGGTAAAATACAAAAACGGGACACTGACTTTTACCTTTACCGTGAACGGCATGAGCCACACGATCCCCTGGGACGGAAACACCATGTCCGGGACAGGGACCTATCCTTGATCCTCTGTAATATATACAAGAAATGTTTGGCCCGTTAAAAAGGCCAAACTTTACTTTTTTGGTGAAATATCGGTTTTCAAGCAAATTATGGAAGGCTTAAGGAGTTTTCAAGAAAGTATTTACCGCCTTAAAAAAGAAAATTTTGAGCCTGAAAAAGCTCTATCCTGCTTGAAATCAACTTATTAGCCTGCTTGGAATCAACTTATTTTGTATAGGAGTCCGGGTTATCCAGGTCAAGAGCCGAGTTCCAGACATACCCATTAAGGGAAATACCGACAACCTCAGCCACGTAAGTCCCCATTGGAGCCGACTTCCACTGGAATTCCACTACCCCGCTTGAATCGGTAATGCCGGTATATGCCCTCTGTTCCTCCTGACACGTAAGAGTAAAGCTGACCTCTGCACCACCTGCCGGAGCATCCGTAGATTCGGGCATGCTGTCAGCGTCCGAATCAACGCTGATAGTGACAATGGCTTTCAGGTGTGGTCCTGTTTTCTTGAAGAAAATGTCAGAAACGTACATTTCCGGAGCGGCACTCTCCTCCTTTACAACAGTAGCTGTTGACCCAGAATTATCCAAAAGATCGTTTTCACCGGCAACTGCCCCTGCTGTTGCAGTAAGGGTATGGACCCCTATATTTGAGCCTTCGGTGTTCCAGGTGTAAGTAAGCGTTTCAGAACCTGCTGATTCAAGAGATGTGACGGTTTTCGTCCCGAGAATTAAGTCGTCATTCCCGTTATCCGGGGTTGCGTTGTCTGAAACCAGCATCACTTCAAAAGTTTCAACCCGGTTTCCTTCGTTTTCAACTACAACATTCACAGCTACCGGGTCCCCGACAATAACCTGAGAAGAAGCACTAACAGCCTTAACCGCAACATCATGCAGCTCTTCCTCTACCGAAACCGTGACTGCCATGGAATTGTCCAGGGTTTCAGATTCACCAGCTACTGTCTCTGCTGTGGCAGTAAGGATGTGGTTCCCGGTACCTGAGTTTCCTGTGTTCCAGGTGTAGGTGAGAGTTTTCGAAGCACCTGCTTCAAGAGATGAAACAGTTTGCGTCCCGATGATTAAGTCGTCATCCCCGTTTTCTGGAGTTGCATTATCGGAAAAGAGCGTGACGTCAAAAGTTTCAGTAAAGCTTCCCTGGTTTTCTACCGTCACGGCAATAGTTGCTGAGTCACCCATAACAACCCTGGAAGGTGCACTTATTCCCGCGACTGCAACATCGTGCATCTCCATGGAATTTTCAATGGCAAAAGCCTTTATACAGATATTGGATTCTTCAAACCCGGAAAGAGAGGTTAGGTCACTCCAGGAAACCCCGTTGCTGCTGAGATAGCTTTCACCGGCATTTGCGCTCGCCTTGCTGCTGTATCCGGAAAATGGCATTTCAAGAGCCACAGGATACCTATCCGCAGGATTTGTAAGTTTCACAACCACCGAAAACTTCTGCCCATTCCTGACCTGAACTCCGTTTACCGGTACTGTGTGGTATCCGGGGCCGGAAATTGTGCCGGATGCGGAGCAAACAGGGCCAGAGGGATTAAGGGGACCGTTTTCAGGATCTGTGTAGATATAGAGTACATAAGCAGTGTTAGAGTCTGTGGTGTAAAAGCTTACTGCCTTAATTTCTTCATCACTATTAGCGGTAAATACGTTGGCACCCCAGGCCGTACCGGTCCCATAACCTACATTCGTAGTCCAGCCAAGCGGATCATACTGATAAATACAGTCATAGTTATCGACTGCCTCAGCAGTGAATACCGCATTGGAAGTCCCTATTCGAGAATCATAGTAGGAAATGTAGAAATAACCGTTTTCACCCCAGGAAGTTCCCCAGCTGTTCTTGACGATAAAAGCCCCGTCTCCGGGAGGAGAACTCAGGAAGTTATCCCTGGAAAAGGTGTCGTCCCACCCTACAATTGTTATTGCATGGTTAGAAGATACGCTACCGCTGTAGTAATAGGCATCTGTTATCGAATTTAGGTAGCTGCTGGAAATGTACATTGTTGAATACACGGCACCGCGGTCCATAATTGCCTGCTTGATATACTCATCGGCAGAAGGCCCCTGGGCCCCGGGAAGGAAAAGTACCTCCTGAACATGCTTCTGTTCAGGATAATCCGGATATCCGGCGTAGTATGAGGAAGAAAGATAAGGATCGTCATTCTCAGCAACAGGCCCGCTCCACCGTGCTAAATAAGCGGTTGACATGAACTGGTTGCCGCCTTCGGCAAAATCAAAACCTTCGGGAGCAGCACTTGAAAGCAAATTATTCATGTTGTTCTCGGAAAAGTCCCTTGCTTCAGGCACAGGCTCGGAAACCAGGTATGATTCCAGAGAACCGTAAGTGGCAAATGCCCAACAGGTGCCCAGAGGCCCCTGATTTTTGACAGGAGTTACCCTTCCGAGCTCACGCAGGTCATAGTAGGCTGGCAGGCCATCTGAGGAATCTGAAAAAAGAAGCTGTACCGTATCTTCCGACAGGTCTGCACCTGAATCACCTGCCAAAACTCCGGGATAAGAGAGGGAAACAGGAGAAGGCACCAGACCTAATCCACGGCCGTTAACAGCTTTTTCCCTGGCAATCTCAAGGCCTTTATTTTTCATCATCTGGTACTCCACAAATTCGGGACTCAGAGGTGCCTGACTGATTCTGGCACCTGCGTTCCCTGGCGTTGCGCTTACACTACCCGAACCTTCGGAAGCGGAACTTTTTGCCGCCGTAAGGCTGGAAACCAGCAGCAAGAGTACAAAAACTACTCCTAGAATCCTTATAATTCGATGATCAATCACCAGAAATTCCCCTTTGGAAAAGAATGTGTAGTAGAATAGATAGTAAATTTTTTTAGACATTAATAAGTTATATTATATAAATAAAGCATAAAAACATTGAGTAAGTAAGTTATAAAACTTTGCATACTATTTATAAAAAAGATGTAAAAGAGTAGTTCAAGAAGAATTATATAATCGACTTTTCAGGAAATTAATAAGGCTTTATACCCTGAAAATCTCCAGATATACCTTAAAAAAGTTCCAATATATAAGTAAAACTTCAACATAAATAATAAAAATTATAGAACCTTTTCTGCGAGTAAAGGGGACAGAAAATTACATGATTTTAGAAGTAAACCAGCGTTATGAGTAAATCAAATTTTGTAAGAACATCAATTAACACTTTTTGGCAGCCAGCAGGGAAAATGGCACGCCTTCAAATTAAGAGCCTTTGTAGACGATAGAAAAGCAAACGCAAAATGAGATTCTGAGTGAGTTTTAAAATTATGAAATCCCAGAATTGCCTCAGGGTTTGATCCCGAGCACGTCTTCCACATAAGCCCTCAAAACTTCCGCAACGCTCCAGGCCTGGGCGATGCAGCCACCCGGAGTATAGGGGTAATCCCCGTCAAAAACTTCGGAGATGGTACCGATACCACCTGACTCGAGGTTCATGTCAAAGCCCTTGATGAGAGCCCGCATGTTTTCCAGGCTTTCTTTTGAATAATTGTGGACCTTGCGGTAGGCTTTCACGTAAGCCCCAACGAGCCAGGGCCAGACCGTGCCGTTGTGGTAGGCAAGGTCCCTGCTCCTGGGGTCACCCTGATAGCGCCCTATATAGGAGGGGTGGTCTCTTGAGAGGGTCCTGAGCCCGAAGGGGGTCAAAAGGTCCTGTTCGACCCGGTCCACAATTGCCTTTTCTTTTTCGGAGGAGAGCATTGTGTAAGGAAGGGCAACTGCAAGGATCTGGTTAGGGCGGACTGCCGGGTCCCTGACCTGATTTCCGCCTTTGTCCAGGGATACGAGATCAAAGAGGCAGTTTTTATCCGGGTTCCAGAAAAGCTCTTCAAAGTTCGAAGCTGCCCCTGCTGCCAGGGTCTCGTAAGGAGCAACATCCTTTCCGAGGAGGTTTCCGATTTGAGAAGCAGTTTTCAGGGCGTTGTACCAGAGGGCATTAATTTCACATGCCTTTCCCTCCCTCGGGGTCACCTCAAAGTCTCCGATTTTTGCGTCCATCCAGGTAAGCTGGGGACCCTGGCGGATAAGGTAATCAGAATCCATTCCAATCCCGAAATCCGTGCCCTTCCAGTAGTTTTCGATGATATCATCCACGGTGCTCCAGACATCGGATAGAAAAACGAGGTCCTTCGTGTATGCAAAATAGCGTCCCAGGACATGAATAAACCACAGGGAGGCATCTACGGTGTTATAGATGGCTTCTCCTCCGAAAGCCGGGAAGCTATTGGGAATAAGGCCCTTCCGGCAGTGCCTGGCAAAGTTTTCAAGGATAGACCTGGCATCCTCAAAACGGCGGGTAATGAGGGCCAGTCCGGGGAGAGATATCATGGCATCCCGCCCCCAGTCTGAAAACCAGGGATAGCCGGCAATAACCGTCTTTTCACCTGTAGCAGGCTGCTTCACAATGAAGGCATCAGTTGCCCTGAGGAGTTTCAGGGCGAAAGGTTCGGTAAGCCTTGAATTGAAGGCGAGGAGGTTCTGGCGGTATACCGCCCTGGTATAGAGTTCTTCGGCAACTTCGAGGGTCAAGGATGAGATATCCTCAGTAGAAGCGGCAACAAAGAAGCGGGATGTTCCCTGGTCCAGCTGGCTTTCAAAGCACCCGGGGTTGAAATTGTCTTCCTGGAAGGCAAGCCCTCTTTGCTTTTCAGTATCATACTCAAAATTGTAGTACCACCTGGGGTCAGGACGGTAGTGAAGATTGGATGAAAGCCAGAAAACAGAGCCATTCGAACTTTCTATCCTGATTCCTTTCCTCTCCGCTTCCTGGGAAAAAGACATGTTTTGAGAACGGGTGGTCCCGTGGAAACTTCGGGAATTCACAAGGGGATAGAGCCTCAGAAAACCCCCCTCCTTCCGGCAACTGACCTCATACAGGATGACAGTTGTATTCCTGCCGTAGACCATGAAAACCTTTTTTTTCACCGTAAAGTCCCCGGCCCGAAACACCCAGATAGGAAAAGGATCAAGGACAAACCTGCTAAGGTAGTTGAAACCTGTGGGAGAGACCGTACCCGGATATTTATGGGTTGCAAGCCTGTAGGCTTCTTCTTTGCGGGAATCTTCTTTACGGGAAAGCTCTTCATCAAGGGAAGAGAGCAGCAGGACCCTGCCCGGAGAATCCCTGGGAGCCGCAACCAGCAGCCCATGATAAGTCCTTGCCCCTGCCCCTATAACCGTGGACGAGGCATATCCTCCAAGCCCGTTTCCTATGACCCACTCCTTCTTTATGCCGGCTTCGTAGCTTGAAAAAGAATCGGCCCCAAGCCTTATCCCGCTCATATCTACCTGATTAGGTTTTGATTTCTTATATAGCTGTAGTTCCAGGGAAAATCCGGGGAAAAATGGATATCCTGTAGAAATCCGGCAGTTCCATGAAGCTGGAAATTATTATATTTCAATTGTAAACATAAACTATTTTAGCTGTGCAAGATATAAAGCAAATGAGAATCATGAAGCAAGACCTTTTAGAAATCCTCGTGGACATCTTCAAATCATCCGGATACAGTGTCACAATATCCGGCTCCTGTGAGATCCTTGTGGAGAAAAACAGGCATCAGGCTTACGTCAGGTGTACGATACAGCCTGACTATGAGGAAATAAAAACATTTTCCGAAGAGATAAAGGGTAGCACCGGAATCTATGTGATGACCCAGAAAACCACAGGAGAGTTCAACGAGTACGCGGCCGAACTCGGGATCTATGTATGGGACAGGGACGAGCTGGCCCTGCAGATTGGAAGAGCGGTTCTTGCAAACATGGAAAGGAAAGCTAAAGCTCCTCCTCAGGAACCCGAAATCCCGGAAAAAGAAACCTGGACATCCCCCGAACTCCCTGTAAAAGCACATGAAGAAATTGAAAAAATCGAAGAAAAGTATACAGGAAAAGAAATGGAGTTCAACGCCGGGCTAGTGCCTCTGCAGGAACTGAAAAAAGAGGAGGAAAAACCCTCTTTTGTGCCCAGGCCGTCGGAAGGAGCTTATGAAAACAGAAAACCTGTAAAGAAGCCGGAACACGTTGAAATTCCCAGGGTAGATTCATACGATGTGCTGAACATAAAATCGGTGGAACCCAGGATTTCCAAGGAGCAGGCAATCATCATTGCCAAACCTTACCTGAGCAGCCCCAAAGATGCGGTCCTGAAGTTTGTGCCATTCTGGAAATACACCTACACCGTAGAAGCTGAAAAGCGTGTCAGGTCCAAAATTCTGACCATTACGGGAGAGGGGAAAGGTTTCCTGAATGCACTGAACAAAACAAAAGAAGACCTGGAGCTTGAAGGCCTCGGAACGCCAACCCGGATCCCTGCAGTGCAGTATGAAGTTAAGAGGCACAACGTTGACAGGAAGCAGGCAGAAAAAATTCTTCTGGATTCAATAGTAGAAGAAAACACGCGGGAAATGCGCTTCAACAATACCGAAGGGCAGGCAATCATCTACGAACAAAGGAGTATCAGCCCTAAACCCGATGAGATAGAACTGGAGGTAGAACTTGTGTACATTCCGGTCTGGGAAGTTAAAGGAAAGCGAAACTCTCTGGAAATAAATGCTTACAATGCCGAAGTGCTGGAAGAGCCGGTGGATGAAGACGCCGAATTTGTGTGAATACCCTGTAAAGGGCGGTCCTTAGATTAAATATAGAGGGAAAATTATATAATATAGAAGATATATTAATGTATTTACGTAGAACAACCTGATTCCTGCTAAAAGAAATCCACGCTTCACACAAAGGATTTATTTGAAAACAGGCTATTTTCAGGTGAGAAAACAGGCACCGACTGTTTATAAGCGTTATAAAATAATGCAAGACTATTTAACGTTTGGAAGTTATCAGTAAGCTGTAACGGATGGCTTATTCCACAGGATTATAGTCTTCAACTGATGAAGTATTTTAAAAAACTATAAAAGAGGTACATACAATGATCGAAGTAACAGAAAAAGCTGCTGCTGAACTGAAAACACTGCTGGAACAGGAAGGCAAACCCGAACTTGCACTGAGGATATTTGTTGCCGGTGTAGCCTGCAGCGGAGTCCAGTACGGGCTGGCCCTTGACGATGAAGTAGGGGAAGATGACGTTACAGTGGAAAGCAACGGAATCAAACTCGTCATGGCAAAGGACATTGAGAAAAGCTTCTCTGAGGGCAGCATCGATTACATAGAGGATGAAAACGGGAAAGGATTCCTGATCCGCAACCCCAGTGCAGGCGGATGCGGCACCTGCGGTGGCTGCCACTAATCGATAACACAAAAATCGCGCAGCGGCTTATGAAGCTGCCAGAATAGAAAAAAGCACGGGGAAACTAAATACAAAGGAGAAGGGGATCTTATGATTCCAGGAATGGGAGGCCGGGGAATGAACCCGGCCAAAATGAAACAGATGATGAAACAGATGGGGATAGATGTCAAGGAACTCAATAATGTTGAGGAAGTAATCATTAACACCGCGGACTCCAGGATAATCATCGAAAATGCAAATGTAACCATCATGAGAGTCCAGGGTTCCGATACATACCAGATCGTCGGCGATGCAAAGGAAGTCCCGAAAGAACTGGAAATCCCCACAGAAGATATCAAACTGGTTATGGAGCAGACCGGCGTTTCCGAAGAGGAAGCTCGAGAAGCCCTTAAGAATTCAAACGGAGATCTGGCAGAAGCCATCGTGGCACTCTCCTCTGCCTGATTCCATTTCATTTTATACTCTTCTAAAAAGAAGCCCAATTTGGGAACCTTAAGGATTATTTTGAAGCTTTAAGAATTACTTATGATACTCTCATCTCATTTAAGACTCATTATATTCAAGACTCATTCATTAAAAGAAATGAAAAATTTCAAGATTCAAGTCCATATTCCTGCATAGAAACCTCTTTACATATCAGGAAATAGCGTTCGTTTATCAGCAATTTTCAGCAGGAATCTGTCAATATAAAAAAGATATATTTTTAAGCGAATATGCTGATTAATTTACATTGCTGGGCACGGTGTGGCATGATTTTGCATAACATGTAATCGTAGGACATGGCGTAACACCATTCAATATATTATTGGATAGATAATGTCCATGTAACAATCGTCATAAAACTGTGTAACACTAATAAATTAAACCAAAATTAAGAATTCATCCAGCATCCCCTCTAACATCCACGAAAATACTGAATGAATGAGAAAATACAGCATTCAGGAGAAAAAAGATGTCAGAAAGAAAAACGGGTGAACGTGAGCAGCTAGGAAGCAGGTTAGGCTTCCTGCTAATCTCTGCCGGGTGTGCAATAGGGCTTGGGAACGTCTGGCGTTTTCCCTTCATCACTGGTAAATACGGAGGAGCTGCTTTCGTTTTAGTGTATTTGGCATTCCTGCTATTACTCGGCCTTCCGATCATGGTAATGGAGTTTTCGATAGGTAGGGCAGGCCGTAAGAACATAGCAGGAGCCATGCGGGCACTTGAACCTGCAAAAAGCAAATGGCACATCTTCGGCTACCTGGGAATCATAGGAAACGTCATCCTCATGATGTTTTACACAACTGTCGCAGGGTGGGGCTTTGCCTATTTTTACAGGGAGCTGACAGGCGCTTTTTCCGGACTTGCCCCTGAAGAAATAGGAACCGCTTTCGGAGCCTTCCTTGGCAGTACCGGAGAACTGATCTTCTGGATGGCCATCGTGGTGGTCCTGGGCTTTTTCGTCTGTTCCCTGGGGCTTCAGAAAGGTGTAGAAAGGGTAGGAAAATTCATGATGTCAGGCATGTTTATCATGCTCTTGATACTGGTCTTCAAAGCCGTTACCCTGCCAGGAGCCGATGCAGGACTTAGCTTCTACCTGAAACCGGACTTTTCAAACTTCGGATGGGAAGGAATATATGCCGCCATGGGACAGGCATTCTTTACCCTGAGCCTCGGCTTAGGTGGCATGGCAATTTTCGGGAGCTACATTGGAAAGGAGCGTTCCCTTACAGGCGAGTCCCTGCATGTTATGGCACTGGACACGCTGGTTGCCCTGCTGGCAGGCATGGTGATCTTTCCCACAGCCTTTGCCTTCGGTGTGAACGTAGGAACCGGCCCGGGCCTGGTCTTCGTAACTCTCCCTAACATCTTCAACCAGATGCTCGGTGGGCAGCTATGGGGCAGCCTATTCTTTATGTTCCTTACATTTGCTACCATGACAACCGTGATCGCTGTCTTTGAAAACATAATGGCTTTCACTATTGACGAATGGGGCTGGAACCGGAAGAAAGCCGCCCTGATAAACGGGATAGGAATATTTGCCCTCTCCCTGCCCTGTGCGCTTGGCTTCGGCCCCTGGAACAGCTTTGCCCCCCTGGGAGAAGGCACCGTTGTGCTGGACCTTGAAGATTTCATCCTGAGCAACAACCTGCTTCCCCTGGGCGCACTGGTCTTCGTACTTTTCTGTACCAATGACCTGGGCTGGGGCTGGAGCAACTTCATAAAAGAAGCGGATACCGGAGAGGGAATAAAGTTCCCTAAATGGATCAAACCTTATGTTGCATACTTCCTCCCCCTGATCATCCTGGTCGTATTTGTTATGGGCTGGAAGGATGTTATTTTAAAGCTGCTTGCTTGAAAAGACAGAAAGATGGAAAACAAATAATTTGAGGCTTCAGCAAATTAAGCCTGAAGCCAATCTTTTCTTTGGCATGAAAGTGCTTTAAAGTGCTTTCATTTATTTGTGCCTGTTACTCGATGAGTTTCATGTGCGTTTTTTGAATTACTGATTTCAGGTACTATTATAATCCAGGATTCCCAATTTCCTCAAAAATTTAACAAAATAATCTGCTAATTATCTGCGAATTGGATTTTTTTAATATTCCACTTGCCAGCTTAAAGCCGCCCGCCGCAGCGGGCGGGTTGGCGCGCCCCTTGCGGGGCAGGGACCGGAACCGGGATGAACTGACAAATTGCGGTTAGACACCGGACCCTGTTTATTTTCAAAAAGCTTCGCTTAACCAACCGGAGTTGGACATCGTTAGCAAAAAAGGAGATTTAGGGGAGCTGCGACATAATCGCAAAGCAGGCAGTTCATTTATCGGCCGAGGCTAAGCTCAAGCGGACTAAAAGGGAAATAAGGATCAGAAAAAGGAAAAAACAAAGAGAAAAACAGAATTAAAGAAATGAAAGGGAATATGGCAGCGATCCAGAGTTCCCGAAGGCTCGCGCACTTCAGTACAGTAAGGAACGCGGGCAGGCTTATCTGCTGTGTTCGGGATGGGTAACAGGAGTTGCCCTGCCGCTATGGCCGCCATAAGCAA
>NZ_VOUA01000006.1 GCF_024372725.1 Methanosarcina sp. KYL-1 | reverse complement strand
TTTTCTTAGAATCATAGTAACCTATGTTCTTTTGTTCTAATTCCCATGCGTTTTTCCTGAGTGCGAGTGTTTCGTTATACGTCCACCGGCAAAGCTCAAGAGTGTTATTCATAGTTGTTTTTTGAGCCTTTGCAGGATAGATTCTATACCGAAGCACTTTCAACAATCAGTTCACCTTTTAGGTATCAACCTTTTAGGTATCAATATACTATCCAATAATCTTTCTCTGGCATATTATTTTATGTAGATGGTTACTATACATATGTTAATAAAGTTGCGTTGTTGGAGTTGACGGGCTGTATCCCGCCTTTGAAAAAGCGGGGATTAGCCCTTAATGCTCCTAAAACAGTGCTTCTAAAAAAAGTAGGTGATCCGACATTCTCTACAGCTTTTGCCGGTTCAGAATTACTTCCCGTTTGTTTGTGAACTGCCCGGTCCCGCAGGGTTGCTTCCCTCTACCCGGGTAAGCACCACCCTCTCCCCCTCAAAAATATTCATCCGACGGCCCAGAGGCTTGAGATAGCGTTCCCGGTAGTCCGGAGCCCCGGCATGCTCAACAACCGGGAGTCTCCACCCGGCAAGGTACCGGTCAACCCTTTCGGGATCAAGTCCGAAGACCCAGGGCATCCCCATGCGCCGGGCTACGAAAACTAACTTTTCATCCACTCTGGAACGGGCAGAGCCGTCGATAATCCCGCGGCGGATGCAGGTGAAAACAATCCGGCTTTCCTGAACTTCACTCAGCAGAAAAAACGACCCCGCAATAAGGACCCGCACCAAGTAAGCATCGGTCAGGTCAAAGGCAAGGAAGGAAGCTTCCAGCAGGCGGGGACAAGAGCCAGAGAATGCAAACCCGGCGGCGGTAAGTCCTATCCCTGCAAGGAGGAGCAGGGAGAAAGCATTGTGCAGAAGCCTGAGGAAACATCCTGCAGGAACCCTTATACTTGAAAATATAGGTAAAATATATTTTTCCACTACGGCCTGTTTTTATGTGAATAAGCCGATTATCCATTAAACAAATCCTGTTTATTCACCTTCCCACTTCAATAATTCCCAAAGATATGGTGCTCAAATATGGCAAACAAAACAGTACATGTAACCTTCACCGAATCGGCGGGAGGCTCATTGAGGTTTGCTCTCCGCGGCAATCCTGACGAAATTGTCCTGGCCCTTCCCGACGACCTTAGCCTCGGCCCGATCTCCCCATACGACCTGGAAACAAGAAAAAAGTATTTTAAATCCCTTTTTGCGGAAATAGAAGACGAAGGAGACTACATGACCCTTTCGGCCGAAGCAGAAAAGTTCTGGGAACGTGTGGAAGCATTCTGGAAACAGGTTTCGGAAACCGAAGCCGAAAAGATCGTCTGGTTTACCCGCAGGTCCGTTTTTGAATATACGGGATTCCTGGAATTGCTTTCCCGGGAAAAAAATCCTTCCGAACTCCTTATTGTTGATCTTACCGAGGGTCTTAACATTGTGCACGAAAGAAAAGAGCAGGAGGTACCCGAGCGTGTAGTCCCTATTTCCCTCGGGGAATTAAGGCCTGAGTGGCTCATATCCCGGAAAGACACAGCCAGGCACTTAACGGAGGAAGAACTTGCCTATTACCTGTGCAGGTGGGAGGAGTTAAAAAAAGATGGCAGGCTATTTCGGACTCTCTGGCGAGGGCAGCTGTATGCCGAAACCCCGGACCTTTTTGACGAACTGATCCTGGAAACTGTGCCTGGAACCTGGACCATTGCGGCAAGAGTTGTCGGGGAAATGCTTGGGAAACTCTCGGAGGAATACAACCTGGCAGGGGATATGTTTCTCT
Organism: Methanosarcina sp. KYL-1; assembly: GCF_024372725.1. GTDB lineage: Archaea > Halobacteriota > Methanosarcinia > Methanosarcinales > Methanosarcinaceae > Methanosarcina. Next base: position 154,872 of record NZ_VOUA01000006.1, on the reverse strand, counting down.
ATTCCCGCCTGCTCAAACTGGCAAAAGACGGGCTTATTGAAACGGAAGGAGAGCGCCGCACGATGAGGTTCCTGAAAGTCAGGAAAGTTCCGGACAGCTCGCTTTAAGAACGCTACTGAAGCGCTGCTCAAATCCATTCTTACTTCTATGGCAACAGGGCGCTGTCATTATCAAGGCAACCAGAAAGAGCCTGTTTAAGAAGAGGTTGTCTTTTTTGCTGCTCCCGGCTATAACTGAAGGTTATGTCTGTTTCTTCACATACATTCCCGTTAGAAAGGTTGAGAAAAATATCAGGGCTAGAGGAATCCATGTTCCCGGGATACTGGAAAACATTTCGAAACTGCCCAGGATCAGGCCGGAAATAACAAAAATGTCCATGAAGACCGCAAATGAAAGGAAAATGACTGCAGTCTCCAGTGGGGACGTATAGTTAAACCTCTTGAAGTAAAACAAAGATACCGCTGCAGCGATTATAGGGGCTCCGATTGCATGGGCTATCAGGGCATTCCTTTCTGAAGTAACCGCCAGGCCTATCCCCATAATCGCTCCGCAAAGCGCCCAGATTGCAAAGGCGTGTCCAAGGACAGTAATTATTTCTTTAAGGCTTATTCCGGCCATCATATTCTCCTTCCCGGATCCAGAGCCAGATGATTCCGGGACTGTTTTACCGGATCAGTCGGATAAACCGATAAACCGATAAACCGATAAACCGATAAACCGATAAACCGATAAACCGATAAACCGATAAACCGATAAACCGATAAACCGATAAACCGATAAACCGATGATCCCCCTCCTTGAGTAAAGCCTTCCTGTCCCTCCTCTTTCAATCCCCAAAAAGCAGTTTGATGTTGCCGCTGCTCGAAGATGCTTTGACCCTCAAGGTTACTTCTGACTCACCATAGGCATCATTAACATAAGCGCTGTCTTCCAGCCTGAAATCGTTTGCTGTGATATCTCCGGAAACGGAATCAACCTCAACGTAAACTCCGACATTCCGGGGCACCCGTAAAGTGAGATCTCCGGAGCTTACAGCCACCTCCATCATGGAGTCATTACTCCAGTTGCCGGTGAGATCCACAGAGGCATCCCCGCTGCTCAGCTCTATTTCCACAAGGCTAAGTGTACCGAAGTTACCTGTGAGACCTGCATTGATACCCCCGCTGCTGGAATCCATAATCACCGAGGACAGGGCAGGATATTCCCCGGAAAGGTCCAGTAAAGTATTCCCACTGGCCTGGTCTATCTCGACCTCTTCCAGCAGGGGCTGGTTCCCGGAGAGCTCCGCTTTGATATCCCCACTGCTGGAGCCAATATCAAGCTTTTTTAGCAGGGAACTGGCCATGTTGAGAGAGCAATCCCCGCTGCTCAGCCTGGCCTTCAGGTCCATGGGGACATCCTCTTTGAGCCGCAGGTCCCACTCGTTTCGGGCACTGCCTCCGGCTATGCCTCCCTGTATTTCCGGCTGCCTGACGATTAGCCTGCCTCGGCCCTCATGGATATTATATTCGATTTCGGGCTTCCATGCATCGACATTGTACCGGAATTCGGCATCCATAAGCTCTTCCGCGCCGACGGTACCCCCAATTATATTCATCTCGCCGCTGTACATCTCAAGTTCCACATCTGCCGACGCCGCGCCTCCAAGGTCAACTGACCGGGACTCTGTCTGCAATTCCCCGACTTCAGCACAGCCGGAGACCAGAAGCACAATTATCATAATGAACAGCATTATCAGGATGAACAACAAACCAAACTGCGGAATTTTTTTTGAAATATTTCCATGACCCTGGCTTTTCATTCTCTATCCCCCATCTCCATCTCCGGCCCCATTACATAATTAGCCTGGTTTACCGGGAATGCAGCCATTTTACTCTCTTTTAAGCCCGCTGATCAACAATGCTATTCCCAGAATTCCCAGAATAGCTCCCCCGACAAACTTGGCTGTATAATCAGGAATTATCATGTAAACCCATACTGCTATGACCACGAGTATTGCTCCGCCAACGACTTTTCCATTTACCATTGTTTACACCCTTCTCCCTAATTTATAGTATTGAATATATATTATATTGAAATAATAAATTCTTTTTCCCGTATGGAACGGGACTTATAAGGAATCAAAAGTCCTGTAACATGCCGCTCCCAGAATAATAGACCCCCCAGGACCACCCTGAGGAATAACCTTAAGGAATTTTTCCGTCAGGTTATTTAAGCTGGAAGCCTTTCTACTTGCCTTATGTTTCCTGCGAAAAAAGGACCTCACCTAGCAGTGCTGCTGGGCTGCACTTTCTACGGGATGACCGGGCTATTCCTTGCGCACATCCACGACATGCCCATAACTTCCATAATATTTTACAGGTTATTTTTCGGTTTGCTCCTGATCCTGCTCTTCGTGCTTGTGACCGGGAAGGTCAGGGAACTGAAACCCGGGAAAAGGAAGTTTTCCCTCCTTATGCAGGGTGTCTTTGTTGTAGTTAACATGTTTTTCTATTTTATCTGCGTAAAGGAAACCTGCGTTTCCATAGCGATCCTGCTCGAATACACAGCCCCCGTTTACGTGATGCTGGCATCTCCCTTCCTTTTGAAAGAAAAGATCGGAAAGGAGAGCATTGCAGCCCTTTTTGTGGCAATAAGCGGGGTTTTCCTGGTGATCAGGCCCCCTGGAGGCTTTTCGGAGCTTGAGCTTTCCGGAAGCCACTTTATAGGAATTGCTTCCGGGCTCTTTGCAGGAATGATCCTTGCAGCCATAATCATGAACGTGCGGGCCCTTAAAAGCGAATACTCGGAGTTCTCGATAGCCTTCTGGGGCACGGGGATCAGCTGCCTGTTTATGCTCCCCTTTGCTTTCGAATCCCCTGTCCCCGTAATTGCAGAAAATATCCCCTCCCTTATGTCCTTCGGGATTGCTTCGGTGGGGCTTGGAGGAATTCTCACAACCATTGGTTTTGCAAACCTCGAGTCCCAGACAGGGAGCCTGCTTGCCCTGATCGAGCCGGTTGCAGGGGTCTTTTTTGACCTGGCAGTCCTGGGAATTGCACTCTCGACCAGCACGCTGGCCGGCTGTTTCCTGGTCCTTGCTGCAGCCATGATTGTCAGCCTCAAGGATGCTTCAAAACCGGAAGCTTTGCAGGCAGATATTAACGAAAATTCCGGAACTTGCTGAAGAATAGGGTGGAAAAGCGACTAAAATAGTACTGAAGAATAGTACTGAAGAATAGTACTGAAGAATGGTACTGAAAAATGGTACTGAAAAATGGTACTGAAAAGAATATGAAAATCCCGGCAGGTAAGAAAAGTGATAAAAAGAAAGTTTAAGGCCGGGTGCTCCCGATGCCTTATCTTCTGAGGATCATTGTCCTCAGGCGGTCGGCGGAGTTGGCGGACTTGTCAGCAATTGTGCCGATCCTTCCGACGAGCCCTATAAGGTGGCAGACGCCGGCTCCTCCTATGGAATCTTCGTGCTCGAAGATCTTCTTTAAAAGGGCGGTTTCCAGCACGTCCACTTCATGTTCAAGTTTCTCGACTTCCGGGACGAGGGTCAGAGTTTCCTTGACCTCTTCCTTGCTGAAAGAGGTGGCAAGCAGCTTGTACAGCTCATCGATGACCTCATTATACAGCCTGGCAGTCTTCAGGGCGGCTGCTGTCAGTTCTATAAAACCTTCTTTTACTTCGTCGGGAAGGTTTTTGCAGGGCCTGAGGGTCATCCAGTAAGCTGATGTCTGGGCGAAGTCGGCAATGGAGTCCTGCTGTTTTAAGAAGGACAGGAGGTCTTTTTTGTCAACAGGAAGCCTCACCGAGGCCGGGATACTTGCCCGGATTTTTTGTTTTATAATGTCGGCTTCATGTTCCAGTTTGTCAATTTCGGCGGTTAGCTCTTCCAGGCGTTTTGTATCCCCGGCACAGTAGGCATCCATGGCTTCAGCCAGCTTCTCCACTGCAAGGACTCCTTTTTTGGCGTGCATTTCAAGGGGGATGAAGGGAGAATCTACGACCACGTCGAGGACGGAACGGATGTAATCTTTCATAACCAGATCACCTCAAGCCCCATAAAGATCAGTGCCGACGTCAGTGCGGCTATGGGGACGGTTGCTACCCAGGAAGATATGATCTTCCAGATCACGCCCAGGTCAACGGCTGCAATCCCGCCTGCCAGCCCCACACCAATAACCGAACCCACAAGCGTGTGCGTGGTTGAGATAGGAAGGGAACTGTAGCTGTGGAGCAGGACCACCGTAGCTGTTGCAAACTGTGCGGAAAAACCGCGCGTAGGGGTGAGTTCCGTGATCTTTGACCCGATGGTTTCGACCACCTTGTAGCCCCAGGTTGCCATTCCTACAACCATCCCGAGGCCACCCATAACAAGCACCCAGAGCGGGATTTCTGCTACACCTGTTACTCCCAGCACATTGAGTGCGGCAGAGAGAGGACCGACAGCGTTTGCAACATCATTGGACCCGTGCGCAAAAGCAATATAGCATGCAGTTATGACCTGTAAGGATATGAATTTTTTCTCAACGAGAGGAAGATCTCTTGCACGGTGCAGGAACAGGCTACGGACAATAGAGAAAGTGAGAAAAGCAAACACTGCCCCCAGAGCAGGGGAAATAAACCAGCTGGCAACGATTTTTAAAAGAACAAGCCAGTGAATGTCAGAAAAAGCGATAGTCCCATTGTACGCCGCAATCAGCCCGAAGCCGAGCACCGAGCCCACGATTGAGTGGCTTGTTGAAACGGGGAGGTTGTAAAAGGTCGCAAGGGTTATCCAGAAACCCGCTGCAAGAATTGCGGCAAGCATACCCAGCACCACAATGTTGGGGTGGATGGTGCTTATCATGTCAATAGGAACGATCCCCTTTGCAATTGTCGAGGTAACCCGTTTCCCGAAGAACACAGCACCCAAGAACTCGAAGACCGCCGCAATAATAATGACCTGTTTAATCGATAAGGCGCCTGTCCCTACCGAAGTCCCCATAGCATTTGCGAGGTCGTTTGCCCCGATGTTCCAGGCCATGTAGAGCCCGGCTAAAATAAGCGCTATGACAAGTAATTCCATTTTTTTCCTTACTCCAGATATTTTAGATTCCAGGATTGCTATAAATGATATGTGTAAACGATATGTGTTTTCATTCTGTTGTTGAATTTTATGGAATTTCCAAACATTTCCTTTAAATCCAAAGCTTTTATGGTATTCCAGACCATTTCATTATATTTTATAGTTTCCATATATTTTAGGGCGCTCTATATAATCTATAGACCTATATACGTCTATTATTAATATAGTCCATATTCCTTTTTCCGGATTTACCGAACCTTCCTCATTCATGCCGGAATTCCATATTATCAGAATGATTTCAATATCATCGGGCATTGTTTTATCTCAGGTCAACGCTCCGTATTTGCCAGAAGCCTCCGGACATATATGAATTTAAGGCTGGACCCCCGGAAAAGCACATAATTCCCGGACACAAAAAGGCAAGTTCTCTGAAAATTAAGACTGCTGGGTATTTACAAAAACACAACATTATTATATAGCGAGCGTAAGGTCAGTTGAATTCTCATTTAATGAGTTATAAGCATCAATTATAAGCATCAATTATAAGCATCAATTATAAGCGTCAATTATAAGCGTCAATTATAAGCGTCAATTATAAGCGTCAATTATAAGCGTCAATTATAAGCATCAATTATAAGCGTCAATTATAAGCGTCACTTTTTCCTCAGCTCTCTTTTCTTCAGATCTTTTTTCTTCAGATCTTTTTTCTTCAGATCTTTTTTCTTCAGCTCTCTTTTCTTCAGCCCTTTTTTCCGAGAAGGTCCAGGACCTCTGCATCCGAAACATCGTACCAGTTTTCATAAACCTGGGCAACGGCCCTGAAGAATGGGGGCAGCTCCAGCACAACAATTTCATCCGCTATTTTTGCAATCTCTTCTGTGACCTCCCTTCCGGCCACAGGTACGGCAACAACGATTTTTCCGGCTTTCTTTTTTTTGCAGAGCCCGATTGCCGCCCGCATTGTGGAGCCCATGGCAATCCCGTCATCGATAAGGATCACAGTCCTGCCTGTAATTTCGGGCAGGGGGTTTCCGCCTCTAAGAGTCAGGACCCGCCTCTCTATCTCGGAAATCTGCTGTGCTTTGATAATTTCGATGGCATCCCCGGAGAGCCAGGACCAGGCATTTTCAAAAATGAAAGTGCTCCCGTCCTCGGCTATTGCCCCAAAGCCGGCTTCCGGGTTGTCGGGAAAAGGCAGTTTCCTCGCTATGAGGAGGGAAAAAGCCGTACCCAGGTGCCGGGCAACCCGAAGCCCAACTTCAACACCCCCCTGGGGATTGCAAGGACCAGAGGGTTTTCGGCCCTGTATTTTTCAAGAGCTTTTGCGAGCTTTTCCCCGGCATCCTTTCGGTCTTTGAACATAGCTTTGCCTCCTTCACTTAACGGGACATCCAATCTTTTACCCAATCTTTTTTCCCGGAAACGGCTCTGTATTTAAACAACCCTGACTGGCGGCCTGTATACCTCGACCGAGGATCCTGAAGGCAAAGTCGCTTCTGGCAGGCAAAGGGTAAGGACCTTCCTTGCAACATCTTCCGGTTTGAGGGCCGGCTTATCGGAATACATGGAGTGGTACAGCCTGGTGTCTACCCCGGCCGGACAGACCGCATATACCTGCAGGCCACCTCCTACCTCGTAGGCAAGGGATTCGGTCAGGCCGATAACTGCAAATTTAGAGGCACAGTACATGGAGAGTTTCGGAGACCCGTGCTTTCCTTCCAGCGCAGCAATATTGATGATCCTGCCGTCCCCCCGTTTCAGGAGGTGGGGAAGGGCATACTTCGTGCAGAAAAAAATGCCTTTCACATTGGTGTCCATGATTTCATCGTATTCTTCCGTCGAAGTCTCCACAAGGTACTTTCTGTGTGCTGCCCCTGCATTATTGATAAGGATGTCTAGCCTCCCAAAAGCCTGAATTGTTCTGGAAACCAGGTTCCTGACCTCTTCTTCGTTTCTCACATCAGTCTTTAAGGCAAGAACCCTGCTTCCGCTTCCGATCCTTTCGACCATTCTCGCAGTTTCCCGGATTTCTTTCCCGTTCCTTGCAGCGATTATAATGTCGGCTCCTTCTCTTGCAAGTGCCAGGCAGATGGCCCTTCCAATTCCCCTTCCTCCACCGGTTACAATGGCTGTCTGACCTTTCAATTTCATAGAAGTCACTTTATTTAATAATCGGGAGATGGGGGATATAGTTTTGGAAGCAGAGTTTCTGAAAAGGGTTCCAATTTGCAAATATTACATGCAGGACCTTGATTCTCTTGAAAATTAGTAAGTGAAACCGGAATGAAAGGGAAAAATTAGTAAGTGAAACCGGAATGAAAGGGAAAAAAATCAACCCTCAAAAACCTGCTCATTTCAGGATACCTCAGCACCGATGGCCGCATAAACCCGGGCATTACCGGCCACACAAATTAGGAGTGTATCCTTTTTTAGCAATCAGAGCAGCGGGACCGGCGGCGCATAGACCTCGATTATCGAGCCTGAAATTACGTTTGACTCAGGAAGAGACAGTTCCAGGACTTTTTCGGCAACATGATCCGGCTTAAGCGCGGGCCTGTCCCCGAAAATGGAACGGTACATCTCCGTGTCCACCGCCCCGGGACAGACGGAGTAGACCATGACCCTTCCGCTCAGTTCTGAGGCGAGGGCTTCGGTCATCCCGTTCACTGCAAACTTGGAGGCGCAGTAGACGGAAAGGTCTGAAAGCCCGTGTTTTCCTCCCCCGGATGAAATATTGATGATCTTTCCGTTATCACTTTTTGACAGATAGGGGATTGCATGTTTCGAGCAGAGGAACACACCCTTAACGTTCGTGTCCATCACCTCTTCGTATTCCTTAAGAGATGTCTCTTCAATCGGTTTTCTGTGGGCAATCCCCGCATTATTCACAAGGATATCCAGCCTGCCGCATTTCTCTATAGTAGTCAGGATCATATCCCTGACGTCTGCTTCGTTCCGGACATCTGCCTGGATCACAAGGGCTCTGGTCCCTATGTTTTTGACCATCCTTGCTGTTTCTTCGATTTCTTCCCTGTGCCTTGCCACAATGACTATATTTGCTCCCTCTTTTGCCAGCGACAGGCAGACCGCCCTTCCGATCCCCCTGCCTCCTCCTGTTACGATTGCTGTTTGGCCTGTTAAGCTCATCATTGGTATCACCCGTATCTGGACTTTTTAATCCAGTGATTTTTATTTAATTTTAAATTTACCAACGGTTCGGAGGAAGCATATACTTTTGGAAACAAAGTTTCTTAACCGGGTTCAGGAAGCAATCTATCTTTCAAATCTAATTTCAGTGTTTTCAGCTCTTTCAGTGGCCCTTACTCGTTGAGAGAATCTAAACTGAGGGTTCCATCTCATAGGCAGTAAATCTCTTACAAAGTAATATATTCCTTCAAATCCGACTTCAAAATCCTCTCGATCTCTCCCCATTTCTCCGCACGGTTTTCCGCAAACAGGAACCCGAAGAAGCCGTATTTCCCATAATCGACTTTCCTGAGTTCCAGGGGCTTTTCGAAATCCGAAAGCAGCTTTTCGTAATCGAAGACTTTCACGTCCTTCATATCAAGGCCAGCCGGCTTGTCCAGCACGATCAGGCAGTAGTTCTTCCCTTCCCTGCCTTCGAGGATCTTCTCCCAGTCCGGCTCAAGCTGTTCCAGGAAGTACCTGTAGGTGTTAATCCCGTATGCGAAATATGCGATGTCCGTCGTGCACCAGCCCGCAAAACGCATGGGGTTAAGCTCGATTGGCTGGATCCGCCGGTCCTCTCCCACCCGGAGCTCGATGTGAAGCGGGAAATTCTTGAGCCCTGCCAGTTTCCCGATTTCCTTCAAAAGGTCTTCAACCGTTTCCCGGTAAGTTTCTATGACCTCCTTCGAAGTAAAGTAAACCCTGTCGCTGACATCGCTTTCCGAAGAAAAGATGTGCTTGAAGATATTGAGGACCACGGGCCTTCCCTCGCTGTTGAAGTAAGCATCAACCGCAAATTCGTCCCCTTCGATATTTCCCTCGATAATGAACTGCCCCGCATCAAGGACCTGCACCGGGTAGCGTCCCCTGATCTCCTCAACTTCTTCCCTTATGCTCTGCAGGACGGAAGCCCATTCCTCATCGGCGGAAACCTTGTGCACCCCGAGGCTGAAAAACCCCACAGCCGGCTTTATGATGAAAGGCTTTTCAATCTCTTCAACCCGGACCTCGTCCAGTTTCCCGAATTCCACGCCCCGGAAGTAAAAGTCGGGGTATATCCTCTGCAGCAGTTCCCTGAACTTGACCTTGTTCTTGAAGAATTCGATCTTTTCAGGCAGCCCCGTAAACCCCAGGTTTTCAGCTATCCAGCCGATGGAGTCTTCGGAGTTTGAATAAAGCGGGCAGCTGCCCCTCGTTTTCATAAGTTCTACAAACTCGGCTTCCTCAAGGAGCCTGAGCTTTTTTCCCGCACTCAGCCCAACTGCCACATCGTTTTTCAAAACGGGGATCTGAAGGGCTTCGGCAGTATCAAGTAAAAATTCGGAGACGTAGGGGTGGTCGAGGATTATCATTTTTCTAACCTTTTTTTAGGGGTTTTTTAAGCTGGGTGTTATGAGCTCAATGGTAAAACAGGTTTTAATATTTATTCCATAGAATTCATTGGCTCTGTAATTTTATGAAATTCAAGGCAAATATTCCATCATCTGTCAGGTCATATTCTTTTTCCTTTTTGTTTCCTTTTACGAAACTTTCCCTGACAAGGCCCCAATTAATTAAATTTGCAACATGTTTTGTTAAAATTCCTCCAAACTCTTTTTCCGTATTATTATCCCCTTTTTTGGCTTTGAACTTTCCCAGTAATTCCTTTCTGGGGATTGGTCTTCTGGAGGATTTACTTATTATTTCCATGATGTACACATAATTCGGATTTTTCGATATATCTTTAACATGCATTTTGGGAACGGATAATTTCTGGAAATGATTTAAGCGGTCAACATGATATGATATTCCCTCTACCCACAAAGACATCAAAAACAGGCCGATTGAAAGTATTTTTCCTCCACCTGATATGTTGAAATAATATTTGGAGCCCGGATAGATCTCCAAAATCTCAAGAACTGAATCTCTTACACTATTCAGTGAAAGGTTTGATGAAATCTGTGGGATTTCTTTTAGTTCAAATTCAATTTCAAAATATTCGCATAGATACTTCACTTCATTTATTGCGTCCCGAATCTTTTGTTTTGTACTTTTCCTGTAATCATCATCTTCTTTTTTTTCGATAAGAATATCACCCTCAACAATAACAACAGCTCTGGTTATTGGATAACCTGAATCTTTTATTGTTTTCTTGAAAGTGCTTCCAATACTTTCGCCTGCACTTATGAAATGGATATGCTCTTTCTGGGGATCTGACATCTTTTTAACTTCCCAATTCCTAAAATTGTTTCTTAATAAAAGAAATTATTTCTCAATATTGGTTTTATTTCAGCAACCTCTTAAATACTTATCTGAATTTTTTAATACATGATGATAGGGGATAAAAGAATTCGTTCGGTTAACTGGCATATCACAACAAAATGCAACTATAAATGCAGATTCTGCTACGTCCAGAAACTTGACAGGGAAATCCTTGACATGAAGGAGGCTTGTTCTGTTCTTTCAAAATTGAAAGCCTTCAGAACTGATGTAATTGACATTGAAAAAATAAACTTTGTTGGTGGTGAACCTTTTTTACATCCACTTTTTTATGAACTTTTACAAGCTGCCCATGAAATGGGGTTCGTAGTTTCTATTGTAACAAATGGGTCAATGATCAACGAAAAAAACATCCACAGGATTGCAAAGTATGTTGACTGGGTAGGGGTATCAGTTGACTCTGTAAGCAATCTGAAAGAAGCAAGACTGGGGAGAGGCATGGGCCATCATGTAAGCCATGCAGTCGAAGTGGCCGACCTTGTCCATGAATACGGGATCAAGTTGAAAGTAAATACAACTGTAACAAAACCAACCTGCAAAGAGAATATGGAACCCTTAATCCAGCGGCTGAAGCCTCACAGATGGAAAGTATTCCAGATGCTGCACATCGAGGGGCAGAACGATGGCTGTGTGAGAGAACTTGCAGTTACAGACAGCGAATTCCAGAATTTTACGAAGAGACATGAGCACATAAGCCTGATAGGGGGAGAAAAGCCTGTTTTTGAATCAAACGAGGATATGATAGGGTCCTACTTCATACTTTCTCCTTCCGGGAAAGTGATCTCAAATGAGGGTGGTTCATACGGCACTTTTGAATTTGAGGAGTTTCTGGAAAAACAGACCAGTGTGATAAATATTGAGAAGTACGTGAATAGAGGGGGACTGTACGAATGGGCTGACCTGACAACTACGGGAACAAAAAGGGAAATAAATGAAAAAATCAGGCCAGAATTCCCCCCAGAAATGTTACAGGCAAATATGTAAGAAGGTGGGTGATTATGAGTGAAAATTCTTATAAAAATTTCAATTCACTGAGGCGTTTTTGCTTTACCGGCATAAGGGGAACAGGAAAAACAAGCCTGCTGAATAAAGTAAAGCCGCAGAATCCCGAAGTCCATTGTATTTCAGGGTCTGACGTCCTTAGAGAAATAATGGGTGAAGAAGCCTACTCAGGCTTCGAATTTTTGCCCGAAGAAGAGAAGTACGCCTACAGATTAAAAATAAATGAAAGATTGAACAAAATCCAGATTTCTACCGGCAAACATCTCCTTGTCGATTCCCATCTCACGGTCTATAACCTGAAAACGGGATACATCGATAACATATTTACCCACAGGGACTACGAGTTTTACACGGACCTGGTTTTGCTGGACTCAACGCCGGAAAAAGTCTATCAGTACAGAATAAAAGACACCAGAAAAAAGAGGATCGTTGATCAGGAAATTATAGAAAAGGAACTTGGGTTTGAGCGGGAAACAGCATATACGGTGGCAGAAGAACATGGGATAAATCTCCATATAATCCAGACGGACGAAAAAGCCATTGAAAACCTGAACCGGCTTCTTTTCAGGGAGATTTAATGTTTTCCTTTATTTCCCGAAGAAGAGCTTCATTTTATAAATTTTAAATTATTTTCTTTTTTGCTGAGAGGGTGCACAATGCTTGTTGGTTCAGAAAATTTAAGGAAAAATGTACCGCACATAAAAACTCTAAACTGGCAAATTACCTTAAGGTGTAATTATAATTGTAAGTTTTGTTCTGTGCATAAATTATGTAACAAGATCGACAGGGAGGTAAAAAGCCCGGAACAGGCGCATGATCTCCTTGACGGGATCAAAAAAATTGATTTTGATGGATTAAAGGTGGAATGCCTGAATTTGGTAGGTGGAGATCCTCTGATGCACCCTCTTTTCCATGAAATTCTGAAGATTGCCAGAGAAAGTGGTTTTTCGGTGTGGGTCACAACAAATGGTTCAAATTTAAACAAGGAGAATATACTATCCATTTCCAGATATGCAAAAGGTATCACTATTCCGATTGATTCTCTCAGCAATCTGCTAGAAAAGGAACTTAGATGCGGGGCCGAGAATCACGTAAGCTATGCTCTGGAACTTGCTGACCTCATTCATGAACAGGGGCTAAAACTGGCCATTAACACAATCGTCACAAAAAAGAACTGCCAGGAAAATTTACGCGCTCTGATCAAAAGACTTGACCCTCACAGGTGGAATGTTTATCAAATTCTCCCCCGAGAATTTCGGAATACAGAGTACATTTCTGAAAAGGTTGACGAAGCTGCATTTCAGGAGTTTGTCCGAAAACACAGCCATGTGAGGCTCAGGTGCGGTACAGAACCTTATTTTAAAAATGAAGAAGATATTTTAAATTCTTACTTTGTATTAACTCCAGAAGGGATTATCAAGAACCTTAAAGGAACGATAAAGATAGAGGTACAGGTATGATAGGGACAAGGATATTACCTGAAAAATTTGAACAATTTTTAAGGGAGAGGTATTACCTTGAGGTTGAACTGAAAAACACAAATGACTTAAAGTCAGGAAACAGTCAAAGCAAAAATAGTGTGCACAGGCAAATGTTGCTCAACGGTTTATTCCTAATGAGAATCCTTCATGACCCATATTTTAGCCTGTATGTTTGTAAGCGCATTGAGCAGGAAAATTTTGATCTCAAAGATGTGCTTGCCTATATTCAGTATGTTCTCCTTGAAAAACATTTAAGAGACCACCCCATGTTTGCCAGTTCAAACCCTTCGGCGGATTTAAAATCATCAGGGAATTTATTTACATCAGAATTCGAGGATGACAGAACGATTGATGAGTTAATTAAAGCTCTATCTCACGGCGTAGAATTAAACAACTTTAGAGATAACGATTACTACTGGAAATTATTCTCCCAGGCCAGCAGAGATGAAGAAGAGGACCTTCTTGCTGCTCTGGAATCCATTAAGGACATTAACCGATGGATATCTGTTAGATGGCAGGAAGATTCACCTTTTAGCTGGGGCGGAGTATATGACCATTGCTCTGAAGGATTAACGAATTACTCAAGGAAACACTTCGGAAAGGATTGTGCTGAAGAAGATGATTGGGGTCGGCTTATCCATGAACAGGAGAAAAAGAGAGTATTAGCGTATACAGAATCCGGAAATTCCAGAATTCAGACAAAGTTCCTCTACGAAAACATAAAACCTTACTTCCGGCAGCTCTATGGTGGAGATAAAAAGAATATTTCTGCTCCTTTTTTTGCATTTTTGAATTTCAGGCCTGAATTTATCTTCAAAATAAAAACTTTACTTGAAAAATATGGATTCATTGAAGGTCACGAAGACAGAGATATTGCGAAATTTTTGAAGTTTTATATGGACTCTATTTTCATTTCTCAATTCTTCTGGTTCAGGTCCCTTGGTGAAGATCAAAAAATCGAGCTTTTGAACAGGTACTGTGATGACCTTGACATCTGTATTTCAGGTACGAATTTGAATCTTTTCGGAAAAGAAAGCCTTTTACATTGTCTGGCATACAACGAAGCCAGAAAGTTATATGAGGAGAGAGATTATCAAAGTTCCATACGTATTTTTGATACTGTCCTGAAAAATACGGATTACCAATATTTGAAGTACCTTTGCACTTCATGGATTGCAGAAATTTATCAGGAAAGCAACGAATATCCACTTTCACTCAATTATTTTGAAAAGGCTTATTCTATTGCAAACTCTTTCACTTCAGGCACCAGAGTTTCCAACACATTGAGAAAATTCACACGAATCTTTGGTAGCTTCAGACAGGGAAGATTCGTAAAACTCTGCACAGAACCTTGTTTTGTCCGGTATCTGGAACTTTCAAATATGGCGGTTATGTATTGCCATCTGAAAAATAAACATAAGGCAAATGAATGTTTTGAAAAACTATATCAAGAACTTCAAAGCTTTTCAATCCCAAAGAGAATTCTCATCCATTATAAACTGGCTTCTTACTTCAGTGGCCACCAGGACTTGTTGAAATTAAGATTTCTCCGCGTGCTTGTGGAGCTTGCTGACAGCTATGAGGATAGTGTGGTCGATACCATTGAAGAAGATATGAATGAGGAAGTCTTCACTTTACTCGGATTAAAAGACGGTTGGACAAGAGAAAAATGTGCTCAAGAATGGGTTATCCATATGAAGTCTTGTGCACTAAAAAATATAAGTGACATTGATACGACTTCCCCCCACCCTTCAGGCCTTCTTGACAAAGGATGGGCGGACCTCGTTACAGTATATGAGGACGGTAGAGATCTCCAGTGTAATCCTTCTGGGAAAAAGGAACAAATAAGAATGATACTGGAAGCCTCGAATGTCCGTCCAAGAATTGTCTTTGACCTATCTTCTATAACACCCACTACTATTGAACCAAGAAGGAGTATAATTCACCTGAAAGGTACAATAAAAGAGCTTGAAATAATTGGCAGGAAAGAAGATGTAAAATTTGGAACTAGCCGGGAAGTCCTTGAACTTCATGATGTCGTACAGAGGCTCAAACTTGAATGTTCAAGATGCTATTATGTCCTTGATGACTTAGAAAGAGCGGAACGTATCCTGAGAGAAATTCTTAATGATTCGGGTGAAGAAGAAGTGCTTTTCAGAGCCCACTGTCTCCTGGGGCTTGTCCTGCTCAAAGCCTGTGACATAAGGGGTGGGGTCGGAGAGCTTGGAAGGGCACTTGATTTGAGCAGTCATGAGGAAACATTTTCTGATCGCTGCCGGGACCTTTTTGAAATCTGCAGGGATGAATTGATCTGTTTCAATAATAAAGATGTATTCTACGAGGTTCTTTATTTCATTATAGACAAGGTGAATTCAACAATCAAAAATGAAGATGAATATCGAAAGAACTGCCATGTTATGGCAGTTGAGCAGTTCAACGAATTCGGGTTAACAGTTGAGGCAAGTCACCTGATTGAAAGAGGCCTTGGCATTGAAAAGAACGAACTGGTTAAGGTCGCTTTACTTGAAGAAAAAGCTTACTTAAGATATCTTGATGAGGATTTTGCGGAATCAGAAAATATCTTGAATGAAATCGTGAGGATTTCATTTGAGGAAAAGAATAATTCTGTGGAATACCTCTTTTTCTGTTCTTCAGCCTGGCATAAAATTTCAGTCTTTTATGCTAGAAAACGTGAATTCAAAAAAGCATATGAGGCTATCGAGTGTGCCATAAGCAAGCTTGAAAAATACAATAATTCGAAAGGGGTTCACGATTCTGATTGGAAGTTAAAGCGATACAAAGAACTAAGGGGAATCTATGAAATTTTCTCCAAAGATGTCATAACCCTAAGTAAAATTAACAATAAAGAAGTTATTGATCTTTTTAATACGGCAGAAGAAATCGTTCTGGATGGAGTGCAGCAAAGAAAAAACAGAGACTTTGATTTTTCATTAGCTTTTGTAGAATATGGAAAGGGGCTTGAGACATATTTGCATGACAACTTTTCAAAAAAGTTGCGAGGAGGGATATTTAATAAACATGGTGAGCCCGTTCCTGATATTTATTGGAAGATTAATATGGCAAGGCACATCAAGAAAGTTCCATTTGAATTGAAAGGTCTCTTGGGGGCAAATAAAAAGACAATTAATTTGGGCGCCTGGAAAGGTCTGATAAATGATGCTTTTTGTTCAGACATTGAATCCATTAATAATCCTTATGTCAGAGATTCCTATGAGTTCATAAGAAATTTCATGTTTAAGGAAGAATGGTATACAATTGCAGAAGCATGTGCTATAGTTTCTTGGTATCGAAACGGGGATGCACACTATGGAAAAAGGCCTCTTAAAGACGTTTTAATGTACAGGGAAAAAATAATCGAACAAATAAATAAAGTTATTAATGTAGGAGCAAGTGTCTGGAATTAAATTTTGACGTCAGTATAACCGAGGTTTTGAAATGCCTAAAATAAATTTAAGAGATTCGAATTCATCTAAAAACTTCAGTATTTTCCTTGATATGGACAATGTACTTACTGATTTCAATCTTGCATGTAACACTGTCTTTGATGGTTTATTTAATATGCACAGTACGGATAAAGATAACTTCTGGAGGATCATTGCAGAGCAGGGAATTCCTTTCTGGGCGGAAATGCCCTGGAAAAAAGATGGAAAGGAGCTTTGCAATTATCTGTTGAAATATAACACACGGGTCCTGTCCGCACATCCAAATCCAAAAAGGGGAGAAGTTGTTGAATTCAGCAAGAAAGGAAAATACAAATGGCTTGTAAAAGAAATCGGAAAAGATTTTGCGGATAGAGCTATCATCTGCAGACGTGCCGAAAAAGAGCGGTATGCAGGCCCAGAATGCATTCTCGTAGATGACAATTCCGAGAACATAGGACTCTGGGAAAAAGCCGGGGGAATTGGAATTTTGCATTCCAAAACTGAAAACACAATCGAAAAACTGAACAGGATCCTTAAATAAGGACCCCTTATCTTTTTTTGAAAGAAGCCACTCATACGAACTTGGAAAAAATAAAGGGTCAATAACCCTTAAAAACTGATCATTTTTCGAGGACCCTATATAGTGATCAAAATGAAAATCCTCCAAACCCTCTCCCGCCTCTACATCCCCTCCCTGAACCCCACCCTCGAATTCTATGAAGAGCTCCTCGGCACCTCCGCAGGCATGCGTTTCGAAATCCCGCAGATAGGCCTGGAACTTGCCCAGGTAGGAAACATTTTACTGATAGCAGGCTCCGAGGAAGCCCTGAAGCCGTTCAGAGCCACACAGGCTACGCTGCTGGTCGATTCGATTGATGAGTTCAAGGCTTTTCTGGAAGAAAAGGGAGCGGAAATTATCCGGGGGCCGACTGAGGTTCCTACGGGGAGGAATATGACGGTGAAGCATCCTGATGGGTCGATTCTGGAATATGTGGAGCACTCGAAGATAGAGTGAATAATTTAAAACCTCAAAAGATTTGGGCGTTTTTTGATTCAGTTAGTCGGCCTCCAAGAGTGTCCGGATGTTTGCAGAACCCCTTACTCTCACCGGTCATGCAAGCACGACCGGCCTTTGCATAAAAAATAGTGGACAAAGACATCGAAATTCGACAGGTTCAATTCTTTATCGATTCGCTGTTATTTCAGTACCAATTAGTTTCTCAACACATCGATTTCAAACCAGATCCCTGTTTTTCAGAATCTCTCTTCAGTCACTGGAATATATTTTTTGGTCATTCAAATGACTTTAAATTCAGTTATTTGCATGCACTTTTCACCCAACAAATACCTTATTGCTATCAGATTCGAAATCAAACAGTTACAATTTGTGGGTCAATATTCAGTGTTATTTTTGGAAAAGGCCGGTCAGCAAGCTGACCGGTGAGAACGCCGATACCTGAAAACCGGCTCAAAAAAAGGTTTTCGGGGTACTGAGCAATTGGATTGCACTTTTTCCGGATTCCGGGGCGTTAGCACAAAGTTATTTGGACCAGGGTGGATAAAAATAAGAAGCGGAGAAATCGGGGTTTCTTAAGGCAATTATCACCAGGTACACAGTTGTCACCGGGTACACGGAGGGGCTTTTTCGGATGGGGCAGGAAACTAAGTCGATGGGGTTGTGGGCTGCCACTTCTATCGGGGTGGGAGCAATGGTGGGGGCTGGCATATTCTCTATCTTCGGGATGGCTGCGGAGATTTCGGGAAATGCCGTGTACGTCTCGTTTGTTATTGCGGGGCTGGTTGCGCTTTTAAGCACTTATTCCTATGCAAAACTGGGGGCCAGGTACCCTTCGGCGGGGGGGCCGGTCGAGTTCCTGGTAAGAGGGTTCGGAGACGGGATCCTTAGCGGGGGGCTGAATGTTTTGCTCTGGGTCGGCTACATATTCGGGCTGGCCCTGTATGCCAGGGGGTTTTCTTCTTATGCGGTTACCTTTTTGCCTGCAGGTTCGGGGCAGGCATGGGATGCGGTTTTTGCCACGGGGATCATCCTTGTTTTTACCGGGGTGAACTTTATAGGGGCAAAGGCTGTGGGCAAATCCGAGCTTTTTATTGTTTCCATAAAGGTTGGCATACTCATCCTCTTCGGGCTTGCAGGGCTGTTCTACGTAACTCCGGGAAACCTTGCCCTCTCGAATTTCCCGGCTCCTTCAAAGATCCTTTACGGGGCAGGCATGGTTTTTCTCGCTTACCAGGGCTTCGGTTTGATCACCAATGCAGCTGAGGATATGGAAAATCCCGAAAAGACCCTTCCCCGGGCCCTGTACCTGAGCGTGGTCATGGTCATATGCATCTACGTGCTTGTGAGCCTGGCAGTTATCGGGAACCTCTCAATTTCCGAGATCGGGCAGAGCAAGGATTATGCTCTTGCAGCAGCCGCAAAACCATTCCTCGGAGCTGCAGGCTTCAGGATTATGGCGCTTGCTGCCCTTTTTTCTACAGCTTCTGCGATCAATGCTTCGCTTTACGGAGGGGCAAACACATGTTATATTATTGCAAAGGAAGGGGAACTTCCTGAGTTCTTTGAAAGGAAGGTCTGGAAAAGAAGTACCGAAGGCCTGTTTATCACTTCGGGCCTTGTAATCCTCTGCGCAAATTTCCTGAACCTGGAACGCATAGGCATGCTGGCAAGTGCCTCTTTGCTTCTAATATACATAGCCGTGAATGCTGTCCACCTGCACCTGTACAAAGAAACCCGTGCAAAACCCATTTTGATATGGGCTTCTTTGCTCAGCAGTGCGGGCTTTTTTGCTGTCCTGGTATACTATGAACTGGGACACTCCCCGGGGACCCTGGTTTTACTTGCAGGCATCATTGCAGGCTGCTTTATTGTAGAAGGGGTATACAGGAAGTTTTCAAAGCGGATACTGAAACCGAGAGGGCCGGCAAGCTAAACTCCAGAGGACTCCAGAGGACCGGGCTCGACTCAAGAAACAACCTGAGAAACAACCCGAATTAGAAGGTATTTCATTCCAGATACTCGCCGTCGATATAGCAGTACTTCCAGTCTTCTCCTGGCTGGAAGGATTGAATAATAGGGTGTCCGGTCTCCTTGAAATGCTTTGTTGCATGCTTATTCTTCGACTGGTTGCAGCACCCCACATGCCCGCAGGTCAGGCAGATCCTCAGATGCACCCAGCTGCCCCCGCTTTTTAAGCATTCTTCACAGCCCACTGAGCCCGGTTTTACGTCTTTTACCTTTACCATATCTTTGTGTTCACATGCCATGCTTTCCACTCCCCTGTGCTTTTTCCAACTACTTTTCCGACTATTGGTTCCGACTTTTCTAGATTTTTTTAAGTATTTCCGGATTTATCATACTTTCATGCTTTCATATAATACTCAGGTTAAATACTCAGGTTACCGTCACCTTACTAAACCTCCACCTTGCAGCAAGGAACATGATAGCTGCAAAGCCCAGAAGGGCCAGAAAGGAAACAAGAATCTCATTCGGGGTATACACGTAATGAATTCCGATTGCCGAGAAATCATTCCCTATCGCAAAATACCTGATGCCGCTGACAAGGTGGGTCAGGGGGTTGATAGTGGACAGGGCCCGGAGAATGGGGGGGAAGGAGTCCACCGGATAAAGCGCGTTGCTCGTGAAAAAGAAGGGCATGGTAAGGAGTGTGATTACTGCCTGCATCCCTTCGGGACTTTCCATGCTGATGGCTATTGCAGCCGAGAGGAAGAGGAAGCCGAGGGAAAATATCCCGACAAAAAACATTATCCCCAGCAGTGAAAAAAGGACCTGCATCGGAGCATAGCCTTCAAAAAACCGGACCCCGAGCAGGAGCCCGAACCCCATGATAACGGTTGCCTGGATGAAGGACTTGGTCATGCCGGAAAGCCCGATCCCTATAATGATATGGATTCGCGGAAGCGGGCTTGAAAGGGTCTCTCTCATAAGCCCCCAGTTCTTGTCAAAGAGCAGCACGGTCCCCCCGAAGAGGCTCGTAAAGAGCGTGGTCATGGCAATTACGCCCGCCCCTATGAAAGTCAGGTAATTGACAGTCCTGACATCAGGAAGGACCGGGAGGGTTGCAGTCAGCCGGTCGAAGTTATTGGACATTGCAATTCCGAAAAAAGCAAGCCAGAGCGCCGGCTGGACAAGGGAAGCGAAAAGCAGGGTCCTGAACCTGACAAACCTTAGCATGTCGCGCCAGTAGATGGTAAGAAAGCCCGTGTTCATGATCTATTGCCCCCGTTTCAACCCTTTCTCGATTTCAGCGCCTTCTCGAATTCAACGCCTTCCCGATTTCAGCGCCTGCCTGCCCTTAAGATTGAAGCGGAAATCTTCTCTGCCCCTCCGTCCCTGAACTCCCGGCCGGTATAGTGGACAAAAACATCGTCCATGGATGGTTTTTTCAGGTTTACGGTCTTAATCGAAATCCCGCCGGCGGCAAGCAGTTCCATGACTTTCGGCAGCAGGCGGGTGCCGTCCACATTTATCATGACAACTATGCCCTTTGATTTTTCCGTAATGCCTTTTACGCTGTCGAGAGTGCCGAGCAGCTCCGCAGCCGCCCGGTTGTCGCTGCTCTCAAGGTAGATAAGGTCCTGGCCAAGCGTGTTTTTCAGTTCCCAGGACTTGCCTGTGATTATGATCTTCCCGTTGTCTATGATGCTGATCCTGTCGCTGAGCTGGTCGGCTTCGTCCATGTAGTGGGTCGTCAGGAAGATGGTGGTCCCCTGCCGGTTGATTTCCCGCACGTATTCCCAGATCCTGATCCTGGTCTGGGGGTCGAGGCCGATTGTCGGCTCGTCCATGAAAAGCACCTTCGGCCGGGTCATAAGCCCCCTGGCGATCTCAAGCCTCCGCTTCATCCCGCCGCTGAGATACTTTGTCCGGGTATCCCTTTTGCCCTCGAGCTGGACCAGCCTGAGCAGTTCGTCGATCCGCCTCTTACGTTCCTCCTTTGGCATGGAATAGAGCCTGCCGTGGTACTCCAGGGTCTCCCCCGCGGTCATGTCCCGGTCCAGGGTCAGCTCCTGAAAGACGATTCCTATGGACTTCCTCACCTTTTCGGGCTCTTTATCCACATCATATCCTGCGACCTTTGCAGTCCCCTTCTGGAGCCTCAGGAGGGTTGTCAGGATATTGATTACCGTGCTCTTCCCTGCCCCGTTCGGCCCGAGAAAGGAGAAGATCTCGCCTTCCCGCACGGTAAAACTGATGTTATCGACGGCTTTAACGTCGCCAAAAAAGTGCTCAAGGCTGCTAACCTCGATGATGTTGCCCTGCTCGTCTCCCAATGCCCAGACCCCGGAGCTTCTTCCCGCAGGAAGATTGAACCTCCAGCAATAAATAGGTATTTTTGCTGTTTGCGTTTCCTCTGGTGGCCCCGGCTAAATAAGTTAATATAAATTTCAAAACCCTGAAAATTAGCCTGTTTATATAATAGAAGTAATATAATCTTAGCCGGGGTCATTGGAAAACTTGACTGCTACAAAACTTGACTGCTACATATCTTAATGAGGGGGAGTATTATTATGAATAGCAATGTCCGAAGTGCACGATTTCCACCTTTGCCCATTGAAGAGTGGGAGGATACGAAGAACACGCTGCACCTGTTCCTGCAGATAGTGGGAAAAATAAGGCTCGGGTTGTTTCCGAAAATGAACCACTGGTGGCATGTGCCTTTTTATGTCTCGGTGCGCGGGCTTACGACAGGCCCGATTCCTTACGGGGGCAGGATTTTCGAAATGGAATTTAATTTCAGGGACAGAGGGCATCTTTTAAGGATAGAGACGAGTGAAGGAAACTCAAGAATTGTGCCTTTAAAGGGGCTTTCTGTTTCTGGTTTTTACGAGCGCGTATTTTCAAGCCTTAACGAGCTGGGGATCGTGACAGGCATCAAGCCTGTGCCTTATGACATTCCCGGAATAACAGAGCCGTTTGCAACGGATGAAACCCATGTGGCATATGATGAAGAGTATGTGAACAGGTTCTGGCAGATCCTTGTCCGGGTCGATCCTATCTTTCAGGCATTCAGGGGCCGGTTTATCGGTAAAAGCTCGCCAGTGCACTTTTTCTGGCACCATGCCGATCTTGCATTGACACGTTTTTCGGGCAGGCCGGCTCCTGTGAGGGAAGGGGCAAATCCCGTCGAATTCGAGTCTTCTTCCCATGAGATTATCAGTTTCGGGTTCTGGGCAGGGGACCAGAACGTAAGGGAACCGGCTTTTTACGCTTATGTGGCCCCTCAGCCCGATGGGCTTATGGACGAGCCTCTTAGCCCGAAAGAAGCTTTTTGGAATCCTGAAGCAGGACTTGCCCTTCTCATATACAACAGCATAAGGGAGGCTGAGTATCCGGAGCAGAAGGTGCTGGATTTCCTGGAAAGCGTGTACCGGGCAGGGGCAAAAAGGGCGAAGTGGGATATTGAGGCTTTCAAGCTTACTTCATATGAAAAACAGCCTGAAAAGCTTGCAGCCCGGCCCTGATAAAAATGTTAAAACCGGTAACTCAAAAAAAGGAGACTCAAAAACCTGGAATTCAAAAATCGGGAACTAAAAAATAGGAAACTTAAAGCAAAGCTCAAAAAGAAAAATAGTCGAGTAAGAGGTTTTTAATTCTCTTACCTTACGAATTTACGAATAAACGGTATGCTGCTGAGCCAGGACTTCCTTGCTTTTGTTTCCGGCTTTTCCACAGTTTTCTCCAGCTTCTTCTCCGTATTCGGCGAGCTCTTCTGGTTGTTCTGCGGCTTCTGGTTACCCTGTGGCTTCTGGGTGTTCTGCGGGTTTTTTGGTTTTTCCGCAGGTTTTTCTTCAGGAGCTTCGCTTTTTTCTGCAGGAGCCATGGGGAGCAGGACCTTCAGGTCTTCTTCGACGGTGGTGTTCGGCCTTATGTTGAAGTTTTCGACCAGCACTTTGAGGACGTTGGGGGAGACAAAGGCTGGCAGGGTCGGGCCGAGGGTGATGTTTTTTACGCCGAGGCTCAGGAGGGCGAGCAGGACAAGCACGGCTTTTTGTTCGTACCAGCCGATGTTGTAGGAGACCGGGAGGTCGTTTATGTCCTCAAGCCCGAAGGCTTCTGCAAGCTTCTGGGCGATGACCACAAGGGAATACGAGTCATTGCACTGCCCGGCGTCAATCACTCTCGGGATGCCGCCGATGTCCCCGAAGTCGAGTTTGTTGTAACGGTATTTGGCACAGCCGGCGGTCAGGATCACGGTGTCTTTCGGGAGGGCTTTTGCAAACTCGGTGTAGTAGGCCCTTTCTTTATGCCTGCCGTCGCAGCCTGCCATCACGATGAACCTGCTGATCTGTCCGCCCTTTACGGCGTCTATTATCTTGTCCGCAACCGAGAGTGCTGCTTCGTGGGCAAAGCCTCCGATGACGGTTCCGCTTTCCAGCTGCTCGGGGGGTTTGCAGGCCTTTGCCTGTTTGATGAGGGCGGAGAAGTCCTTTGTGCCGTCTGCTTTTTCGTAGATGTGGGTGACCCCTTCAAAGCCCACGACCCCTGTGGTATAGATCCTGCCCAGGTAGGAGTCCTTCGGCGGGATTATGCAGTTGGTCGTCATGAGGACGGGGCCGTTGAACTTTTCGAACTCCTCATTCTGTTTCCACCAGGCGTTCCCGTAGTTGCCTGCGAAGTTATCGTATTTCTTGAAAGCCGGGTATGCGTTTGCAGGCAGCATCTCCCCGTGGGTATAGACGTCGATTCCGCTTCCCTTCGTCTGCTCAAGGAGCTGTTCGAGGTCCCGGAGGTCGTGCCCGCTGATCAGGATGCCGGGCCTTCCCCTTACGCCAATGTTGATTGCAGTCGGTTCCGGGTTTCCGTAAGTTTCGGTGTTTGCCTTATCAAGCAGGGCAAGGACCGAGACGCCTTTCTGTCCGCACTCCAGCACCAGGCCAAGGAGGGCTTCTGCTCCCACACTGTCGTCTGCAGTTGAAACCAGCCCTTTTTCTATGAACTCAAAGATAGCTTCATCCTTATACCCGAGGATATATGCGTGGTGGGCATAGGCAGCCAGGCCTTTCATTCCGTAAACCAGCAGTTCCCTGAGGGAGCGGAGGTCCTCGTCTTCAGTGGAGTGGAGCCCGACATCCATTCCCTTTATGCTTTCCGGGGTGACTGCAGCCACGGCAGGCAGGTCCTTTCCCGCAGGCACTTTCTCAGCCGGAAGTTTTGCCTTAATGCCTTCCCGAAGTTCGAACCCTCTCTTTATAAGGGATTCGATTTCTTTCCGGTCAAAATTGGTATTTGTAAGCGTGGCAAAGAAACTGTCAAGCACAAACCTGTCCGTCGCATCCTCGTTGAGGCCTGAGGCCCTTGCCTTCAGGTTATAATATGAAATGCTTTTAAGGACGTAGATCAGGTCGTCCTGGAGGTCGGCAACCTCTCCCTTCTTTCCGCATACGCCGTTTTTCGTACAACCTTTTCCGTTTAAAGCTTCCTCGCACTGGTTACAGAACATGTTTTTCCACCTCAAATCCTTTTATGCAGTGTTATTCCGATTTTCCCTTCTTTCCGATGTACTCAAGGTCTTTTCCGAGATTTTCCGTCAATGTCAGACACAGTAAAATGTAGTATCTTCTAAAATGCCGGTATCTTTAGGATACTAGTTTCTATATGATACCAACTCATATATAGCAAACAGTTTCAAAAAAGGTATCAGTATCAAAGCAGATACCGGAAAGAAAATTTCAGACTTGCAGACGGCAGGAAGAGGAAAAGTTGTGGGAGTGGAGAGGAAAAATTATGGAAGTAATGCAGGAGCTAAACAGAAAAAAGAGGAGATTTCAAGTCAATTCGTGATCTTCATATAGTTCCCGGGGCGCTCACCTCTTGCGAAGCAAGAGGCGTTTTCCACAAAGACTGAAAAGGACTGAAAAGAAGTGATTGCAAAATAAAATGATTGCGGAGCTCTGCACTCTGATTTGACATTACTTTGATTTGCATTACTTTGATTTGACATTACTTTGATTTGACATTACTTTGATTTGACATTACTTTGATTTGACATTACTTTGATTTGACATTACTTTGATTTGACATAGTACTTCACGGAAAATTACATCTGAGAAAAGATTTCTGCAATACCATTTTTCCGATCATTTCTTTCAGTCATCTGACTGCCCTTTTTGGTTATACGGTTGTACGTATTCAGTCATGCAAATATACTTTTTAGTCATAAAGTTGTACTTCACCAGTCATCAAATTGCCCATTTAGTATTAAAACACAACTTTAATTTGTACGGCATTTCTTTTTTGTTTCCACTTATCCGCTTAAATATTTCAGTTTTCTGGAGTCTCTTTTTGGTCATTCAAATGCACTTTACGGAAAAGGCCGGTCGCAAGCGACCGGTGAGAGCGTCGGTACCTGAAATATAAATCAAAAAAGATTTTACGGTAATCGGAATTTCGTTGAATTCGGTTAATATGTTAACGCTTTTTCCCGAAAACACCCATAATTCCCCTCAGCCGGGCTGAAAAACCCAATTCTCCTGCACTTCCCTTGCTTTCCAGCTTCGCGGCTTCTTCTCTATGCTTCTTGCAGGGTCCGTTTTTTGTACAGCCTTTTCCGCTTAAGACTTCAGGGCACTGGTCACAGTACATTTTTCTACCTCAAATGTTTTTTTTCGGTATCTTTCCGATATCGTTGTGTTCAATGGAGCACTATCCGGAAAGTATCTATTTCATATCAGAATCTACTTCATGCTAGTATCTATTTTATACTGGTATCATTATGATACCTCATTTATGTAAGGTAACCGCATATATAACAAACAGTTTCAAAACCGATACTTGAAACAGGTAATTCCTGAAGGGCAGGGGACTTTCGGGCTTAAGAATTGTCAACCTGGTTTTACTAATTGTCAACGAAAACATTTATTATAGAGGTAAACAACTTTCCCGATGCCATTTTGAATTCTAAATTGGGTTAACAATAAGGCAATCGAACAATAAGGCAATCGAACAATAAGGCAATCGAACAATAAGGCAATCGAACAATAAGGCAATCGAACAATAAGGCAATCGAACAATAAGGCAATTGATCCTTCCTTCGATGGAATAAACGAAAATTCAAAAATTTTGCTTTGTACAGCAGTGAGGATATATTCCCATGACCAGGAAAACCACTTTTCCAAAAGTAATGTGCACCCAGCACCCGGATTCTGCTTCCAGGTACATCTCGACCCAGGAAGAACCGGGGGAGGCTGTGGAAGCAGCAGTGGAATTCGGATGCGACGAATATATGGCGGACTATGAGGGAAAGGCCACACCCTACCACCAGAATGTCCAGATTGTGGCAAAGCTCATAGAGGAAACGGACCTGGTGCCCGGAAAAGATATATTCCTCACCCCCAGGGCTCCGAGTGCGCTTCAGGAGAACCGCTTCAGGCAGCTTATGGTGATGATGTCCGTTGCAGAAGCAAACTACAATGCCCTGGAATACTCGGATGTCCAGGCAATTCAAGAGTTCGTGCACCCCATGACAGGCACTGTCCGGGAGATCCTGGAAGCACAGCAGTATATGGTAGACGTAAGCGAACTTGCAAAAAAGGAATTCGGGTTTTCAATGGAAGTGCCGCGGATAATTCCCCTGATTGAAGATGCTCCGGCACTTTTGTGCGCAAAGGGACTTGCGGAAAAGACAATCTTTGCCTGGGAAGAGCGTTACGGGACTGTCCCTGAGAAATTCAGGGTATTCCTGGGCAAATCCGACTCGGCACTCTCCTTCGGGCATGTGGCAAGCACTCTTTCCTGCAAGTATGCCATAAGCGGGCTTTCCGAATTAAGTTCGGAGCTCGATACCGAAATAGGGATCATATTCGGAGCCGGGACCCTGCCTTTCAGGGGGCACCTGGACCTGAAAAATGCAGAAAACTTTTTTGAGGAATACAGGGGAATAGGGACCATCACCCTTCAGTCGGCAGTCCGGTACAGCCATGAAAAAGGGGATGCAGAAGCCCTGGTCCGCCTTGCAAAAGCAAAGCTTCCGGAAACTCCTGAACTCTATTCCCCCAAAGAAAAAGAAGAGATCGTAAACATCATAGGGATATTCGGGGCCAGGTACAGCCGCATCATCCGGGAACTTGCACCCGTAATAAACAGGATTGCCGACCTCCTGCCCCAGCAGAGGGACCGCCTTATGCACAGGGGAAGCGGAGGCTATTCAAGAAGCGCCCCTGACATCTCCGGAATAACCCGGCTCTGCCGCAGTGACATCGGAAATGAGCTCAAAGCCAGCATGCCGGAGGAAAACCTGCACCTGCCAAGGGCAATCAAATTTACCGGTGCCCTCTATTCCATAGGCCTGCCCCCGGAGTTCATAGGGACAGGCCTGGCCCTGGAAGATGTAAGGGAAAAACTCGGGGAAGCTGCCTGCGAACGGCTGCTTACCAGGTATTTCCCCTCCCTCTTCTCGGACCTCAATTTTGCATCCGGGTACCTGGACCTGAATGTAGCTTCCCGTTTCCTACCTGAAGCCTGCCTTAAAGCTGTCCGGAAGGATATTGAGGCCGTACAAGAAACCTTTGCCCTTGAAGCCCGGGCCGAGCCTTCATACCGCATCCTGCTGGAAATGATGCAGCCTGACCTGCTGGAGGCGGGGACAGCCGGGAACTGCACGGACGAGGAAGTCTCGCAGCTCGTATGCTCGACCCTCACAAAAATGGGAAAAATCAGAAAGGCTCTGGGTTGAGGATAGAACCACCCTTAGTACCCAGAAACATTTTTTGAATCAGGATATTATAGAAGCCCCCGCCAGCTTGTCTGGCGGCCCTGCACAAAAAGCAAATAGAGGCTCTGTAGAAATTCTTAATTTTATGTAAATTATTTCTACAACCTTTTTTATTTATATTACACACTATCAGTTTAATTTTTAGTCGAATACCCCGCTAGCTTGCTTCGGGAATGGAAAACTTCCCCGATAACTGTTAACGAAAAATGATGTATCAATTTGCTTTCAGGCTGTTAATTTCTGCTCAAACTAAATTGTTTAGGGTTATTGTCTAATACAACGAAATTTTGAGCGGGGGCGCGAAAATACCCCATTGCTTGCATCGGGGTGCGCCAGCGCAACTTTGATTTCATAATTTTTTGGGTAAAGACATAACTTGAGGATCTCTACAAAGCCGATATCTTTAACATTTTTTAAGACCTCAGGAATACTTATGAAAAGCACAGTATATCTTTATGTATTTGACACAATGGCTGACTGGGAAATCGGTTATTTAAGTGCTGAATTAAACTCGGGAAGATACTATAGGAAAGGATTATCACCTTTAAAAATAGTAACAGTTGGTATAGATAATACCCCTGTAATTACTATGGGTGGCATAAAAATACTGCCTGATATTGAACATAAAGAATGTATCATTGAAGATGCTGCAGCCTTGATTCTTCCTGGAGGTAATACATGGGCAGAACCAATTCACAACCCTATTTTAAAAAAGGCTGAAGAATTTTTGCGGGAAGATGTAATTGTTGGAGCAATTTGCGGCGCTACAATAGGACTTGCTGAAAGTGGGATGCTGAATAAAAGGTGGCATACTAGCAACGATCTTGGATTTCTTAAAATGACATGCCCAAATTATGCAGGAGAAATGTACTATAAGCAAGAGCCAGCGGTAACAGACGGGAATCTGATTACTGCTTCCGGAACAGCTCCATTGGAATTTACTGTTCACGTGTTGAAGAAACTGGGTTTATTCTCACTGCAAACGTTAGATTCATGGTACAACCTTTATTACACTCATGACCCAAAATACTTCTATGAGCTGATCAGTTCTATTCAATAAAAAAGCCTTTTGAATTTTTATATAGAACTTATCCTGGCTCTGTAGAAATCCTCTGAAAATAAGAAGCATTTTTACAATTTTATTTTTATAACTTTTTGGGTAAAAACATAACTTAGAGGATTTCTACAAAGCCCAAATAGAAGTCGAAGAAAACGAGTTGAGAGGAGGTAAAGCAGGAAGAAGAAGAAGTTATGAGAGACCATAAAAGTTACTAAAAACAGATTTAGGTTATGATCTACCTATTCTTATTTTTCTTCTTGGCATGAAAGTGCTCTCAAGTACTTTCATTATTTGTGCCTGTTATTCAAAGAATTTCATGTGCGTTTTTTCTTATTACGGGAAAGGCCGCTCTCCTGCGTCGAGCGTACAAGAACGGTTCAGTATAACGAATGACGTTGCCTGGGTTAGAATTCATAATTTGAATTCCAAATCAGCTCATGAATTCCAAATCAGCTCATGAATTCCAAATCAGCTCATGAATTCCAAACCAGCTCATGTCTTCTTTTATCGCATGCCAGCCCCATTAAAAATGAGTGACTGAAATCTCCTTATTTTTACTTATCAGACTCCCTTAAAAATCAAATCCCCTTAAAATAATGCCCGGTCGTATATTCAACGCCTCTTGCAGGCTTCAGCTTAGCCTCTTTTCCTGCAAGTGCTTCCCTGTAAGCCTCTGTAACCTCTTTTACTTCGGCTGCGCTGCTCAGGGAAAGGTCAAGCCGGAGCACGTCCACCCCATACCCTTTCAGGTTCTTAACATACTTCAGCATGTCAAGCACTTTTGAGTTGTAGATAAGGGTCCTGGTCCCCTGGCGTATGACGGGGAATTCGGAGCCGTCCCGGTCAGCAAGGAGCACGTCGCTGTCTTTCCTTACGATTTTCCTGTCGACGAGGGGCTTCATGAGGTCATTTTCAGTAATCAGCATAAGTTCCCGGCCGTACACGACAATTTCGGTCTGGCCTGAACCCTCGCAGGTCTGGAGGGCTTCGCAGATGTTCTTAATCTCACTCAGGTTCAGTTCGCTTGAAAGGGTTGCCCTGTACGCGCCAGCCCGGTAGAAGGTGCTGGCAGAAAAGGCGTTGAAAATGTTGAAGCCCTTCTGGACGACAAAGGGTACGGAAAGTGTTCTTGCAAGCTGGACCGCCCCGAGGCTGGCACATGCCACACTGAAGCCTGCGTCCCTGACTTTTTCGAGGAGGGGGCTCAGTTCCTCAAGTTCGCGGTCATGGGTAATCCTGGGGATACGGAAGACGAGTTCGACTCCCCCGGCTTTCAGGGCCTCGAGCTTTTCCGCATTTGCCGGGGCCATCAGATCTTCGAAGCGCGAAATCAGGATATAGACAATGTCTGCACCTGCGGCTGCTGCCTGGAAAAAGGAGAAAATATCCTGCACTTCCACACTCAGGAGGAGATCTCTTGCAGGGAGGGTTTTGTTTGCCTCTCTTTTGCTCCCTCTGCTTTCCCTGCTCCCGCTGGCTTCAGGTTTGCTGTCTTCCGCAATGCACAGGTGGCTGAAATCCGTCAGTTTGGGGTGCTTTTGCTCTTTTTTATAGGTCTGGAGCCTTTTTTCCAGCAGCAGGTCGGCGGCCTTACGCCTGGCGTTCTTGAGCACGCCTACCGGGATAAAGATGTTCTCACCGGCTTCGATTACGACGTCTTTGGCTTCAAAAGGAGTGTCCCCAAGGCTCTCCATCGCCTTTCTGACCTGTTCTTCCGTAGTTGCGGATTTCTGGGCTTCCTGGACAATATAATCCTCGGCAAATTCGGCGCTGTTGCCTTCTTCATCTCCGATTTCGACTGTAAACCGCTCTCCGGTCCTGGCGCTCACCTTAAGGCTTACGGGAAGGGGTTTTAGCTTTGTTTTCTGGAGGGTGTCCAGGAGCTGGGTGTCTGTTGTGAGGTAGAGTTCGTCTCCCCGCTGGACGGCTCTTCCGGTTTTGGAGCTGATCTCAAGCCCCACTTTTTCGCCTTTCTTTGCACTTTTAACGCGCTCGCCTGCAATCGTAACGATCCCGGTTACCGCAGAGCCGAGCATGCGTTCCCGCGTAAAGATGCTGACCCCGTCTTTTACGTGGAGGTCCTCATCCAGCCTCAGGGTAAGCTTTGTGGTGCCCTGTGAACGGGAGAGGTCCAGGACTTTCCCGAGGTATGCCCCGTAGTTTGAGCTGTATTTCGGGTGGGAGACACCCTTTTCCCCGAGCACGAAGCCCTTTGTAAAGCCCCTGTAAAAGAGTTTTGCAAGCTCGGCTTCTTTTGCTTCAAGCTCTTCCCTGGTCGGGTTTTCCCCGGGCATGCAGATGCTTTCGACTGCGGTTTTGTAGGCATCTGCACTTGCCGTAACATATTCGGGCTTTTTCATCCGGCCTTCGATCTTGAGGCTTACAACCCCCGTATTTACGATATCTTCCAGCCCCGGGAGCGTGCAGAGTTCGGCACAGCTTATGGGGTAGCTGCCCCCCACATGCCTTTCGTCCACTTCCCTGCCGTTTACCACAAACCTGTAGCGGCGGCGGCAGGGCTGGGCACAGGCCCCCCGGTTTGCGCTCCGGTCGTGGAGGAAGCTGCTGAAGAGGCACCTCCCGGAATAGGAGTAGCAGAGGGCACCGTGGACGAAGATCTCGATTCCGACTTTTGAGTGCTCCACTATGTCTTTGACCTCTTCGGTGGAGAGTTCCCTGGAAACAATGACCCTTTTTGCCCCGAGGCCGGAAGCAAAGTCGACCCCGGGCTTGTTGTGGATTGTCATCTGGGTGCTGGCATGAAGGGAGAGGTCGGGATAGATTTCCGTAAGAAGCCTGAGGAGCCCGAGGTCCTGCAGGATGACAGCGTCGATTCCGACGGCGTATGAGCGGTCGATTATGTCAAGGGCGTCCTGAAGTTCTTTTTGTTTAATGGGGATGTTCAGGGCAAGGTATACGGAAACGCCGTGGGAGTGGGCAAGGTCCACTGCGGCTTCCAGGTCATCAAGAGTGAAGTTCTTTGCCCCCTGGCGGGCATTAAACTCACCGACCCCAAGGTAGACGGCATCAGCTCCTCCTTTTATTGCAGCGAGCAAGGCGTCGTAGTCGCCGGCAGGGGCGAGGATTTCGGGGGGGGTGCAGGTGGAATTTTTGTCAGACATGTCAGATCAGCGTTTGTTCTTTTCGGGTAGCTGAAAGTTTTGGCAAATATGAAGAAAAAGGGCTTACGCAAATCAATTCAGAACCGGTTTAAAACGTAAAGGGGCTTTTCGCATAAAAAATGGATGGTATTATAAGGGTGTATTTCATGCCAGTTTTGAGGATATGTTTCATTTCAGTTTTGAGGATTCCTCCTCATTCAGGAAGTCCAGGACCGCATTTGAATATTCAACCGGTAAATACCGCTCTCCGCAGTGCTTTGCTCCTTCAAATACAATAAACTGCGCCCCTGGCAGGTTTTCTGCAATCTCAAGGGTGATTACGGGAGGTGTGAATTCGTCGTCCGTCCCGACTAAAAGCAGGGTCTTGCTCCTGATTTCAGGCAGGCGCTCGTATGTGCCGTTCCATTTCAGGTTTGCATCTGCCTGTTTCCGGACCGCCGGATCCAGGCCTGAATTTGCGGCACAGGACTGAAGCAGGTCTTTCAGGAGTGCAGTTTCCGGGGTGTTGACACTGTAAGTTGCCGAGGAGAAGACAAGTTTATCCACTTTTTCCGGGTAGTTGAGTGCCATTTCCTGGGCAACCGAGGCACCCATGGACGTCCCGAGAACATGGGCTTGCTGGATCCCGAGGGCATCAAGCAGGCCTGCAGCATCCCCTGCCAGCAGGTCCAGGGAAAAAGGTTCACCGTCATCGGAAGAGAAACCTATCCCCCTGTTGTCGAAGCTTATAACCCTGTAGTCCTGTGCCAGAAGCTCGACAAAAGTCGCATTCCACATGTCCATGGTCCCTCCGAACCCCATGATCAGCAGGATGGGCTCTCCTGAACCGAACTCCCTGTACCCGAGCTCTACGCCGTTAACGGAGGCGTACTTTACAGGGAAAGAATTGAGGGAAAAATCAGTAGATTCTTTTTGGGCTCCTTCAGAGCGAAAACCTGCACATCCTGAACTCGCAAGAACTGTGAGGGCCAGCAAGAGAATGATGAACGTTTTAAGATTCATGAACGCCTTAAGATTCATAGGGGGTATTAAATCATTGATGATAGAATAAACATTCCCTGCAGGCTCCAAAGAAACACTACCTAAGAACACCTGCTAATAGAAGCATTAAAGAAAAAAATACCAAAGAAAGAAGCACTAAAGAAAGAAGCACTAAAGAAAAAAATACCAAAGAAAGAAGCACTAAAGAAGAAGAAAAAGAAGAAGAAGAAGAAGAAGAAGCACTAAAGAAAGAAAGGCGGTGTAAATGCCATCCCTTTGCTTACAGTGAGGTGCACCGCCATTCTTTGATATGACAGAAGATTCCTTTCAATTTTAAATCGTTAATTGTCTTCCAGCCAGCAATTTATCTCTGACCACAACTCGGGGGAATTGTAGTCAAGGGCTATACTGCCGTGGCCCTGGTCATTCCAGATTATTGACTTAACCTTACCATTTATTTTTCCGACCTCATTTTCGTACCACCATGAACCATAAGCCCCAAAGCCACCCCCTAATCCGACATAGAGGACCGGAGAGTCCACTCTGGCCGGGTCAATTTCATATCCTTCCATATTGCCCATTAAACCGGCCATATACAGGTCCATATTTATTGGCGCATAAGGTACGGCTCCACCATTCAAAGCTGCATTTAGTACGCGGTTTTCATCAACATAATAGAGTCCGTCGACATCCCCGCTCCAGTAGTGGTAATCCTCTGTATAGGGGTATTCACTGAACATATACGTCTGGCTGGCCATAAGCCTGAATACCTGCCTGTTCGTAAGTCCGGGCAGGACAGGAGATTCGTCATCCGGGGAAGCAGAAGCCAGATATGCTAACTGCATCATCCCGGCCATATTGTCTGCATTGTATGTTCCCATTTCGATACTTTCGGAAATCTCCACAAATTGTTGTGCCTGCGCCTGGATTAATTCCGGATATGCGGGGTCGTACCTGATGATAATTTCAACGGGCACCACCTTATCAACACTGCCCAGGAGCGAATCATCGTATTCACCCGCCTCATAAGCTGTAAGAATTAATGCTCCATGACTGTGCCCGATTGCCATAACCTCTACTTCTCCTGCAGGCCTGTTATTTAAGAGAGAGGTCTGGATCCTTGATACTGCGACACCACAGTAAGTGTCACTCAGGTATTTGTCAATGGTCCAGCCTTCCATGTAACTGAAATCAGTCTCGGTTACCGGAACATTTGTTTCTCTCCTATCCAGGACGTAGACACAATATCCCTCCTGAGCATAGTATATCGCCATGTCAGAATAGAAACTTTCAGTTAAAGACTGGCCGGGCAGGATTATTAAATTTTTATTTGAACTGGTATGCCAGGGTTTTGTCTCCCTCACATAACCGGTAAGAGTTATGCTGTCATATTCCCCAGGTCCAACACTTATTTTAATTTTATACTTTGCCATGTTGTCGCAAACAATTCCGGTCCTATCAACTTCAGTCACGGCAGGATAACATTCAGGCATGCCGGTTGAAAGGG
Source organism: Methanosarcina sp. KYL-1 (assembly GCF_024372725.1). Classification (GTDB taxonomy): domain Archaea; phylum Halobacteriota; class Methanosarcinia; order Methanosarcinales; family Methanosarcinaceae; genus Methanosarcina. The sequence continues at coordinate 120,019 of NZ_VOUA01000006.1, read as the reverse complement.
GACTGGATTCAATCTCCAGTTCAGCAAGCTGGTCATTTATGTTACACATCGGGTTTTTAGCCTTTGCAGCAGAAGCAGGTACGGAAATTATGAGCAGTACCAGTAAAGTAGCTATAAATGCCGTTCGTATTTTCAATTTATTCACCTTTTTTAACTTTTTTCACCTATCCTCACCTTTTGTGAGAATCCCAGTTCAGGACCCTGGCTCAAAAATCCACACTTTTTTGATACCAGCTACCCAGCTACCTGTTTTTGTCTTTTTCATATAATGATAATTAAATAGCAGAAATTAGCCTAAAATGGCTAAAAAATCTGCAAAATAAAAGGGACTCCTCTTTGAGGCCATTCTCTGGAGACCTGATCGGGAAATGATCTAAAATTGCCAGTATCTACACAAGATCTGAATTAATTAAATGATAAAGTATAATATCCACACTTTGCCAACAAATAAATATTGTCATTTGAATCTGAAATTTTATTTTTTTAGGAATTAATTTAAAACAACCATTTTTTTAGATTTCACAGGGTTTGGAAATAGAGGAAGATTTAATGTAAAAAAATCCCATATTTTTGGGACGGGGAACCCTTGAAAACAAGAATCGATCAAAATAGAAACTATTTTAATAAAACAGATATATATACTAAAGAAATTTCACTTAACTTGAGTATAAAATTCAAATTTGTTGGTGTGTATCCGGGCTATTCTGCCGATTTAACTCTCTGCTTATTCACCTTAGATCCCGTATCCGGATTTGCAGATAAGGCAGAGACTGGCCGGTGAAAAAGGGTTACAGTGGTTGATGCTTATGAAAAGCATACTTGTTGTGGAAGACAATTCCGTTATCATGGAGCTTGTAAAGACTTTGCTGGTTTCATTCGGATATGAGTTTAGAGGGGCTGAAGACGGATTTGAGGCAATCAAACTTATTGAAAAAAGTGATTTTAACCTTATATTATTAGATATACAGTTACCAGGACTTGACGGACTTGAAGTTTTGAAAATATTAAAAGAAAATCCTGAAACCCGGCAGATCCCTGTCATCGCCCTTACAGCCCATGCTATGCGCGGAGATGAAGAAAAGTTTTTAAAAGCGGGGTGCAGCGGCTATGTTTCCAAGCCCATCGACATCCAGAGGTTCAAATTCCTTATAGAGCAGTTTATCATCTGATATGGGTTGTTTCCCGTCTTACATGAATCGTTTGCCGGGATGTGTGAAAAATGAAAAAAATGTCAATGGGAAGACAAGTTTTTTCTTGGGGTTGGTGTTATGCCGGATATTTCCAGAATTCGATTTACAAAAACATTGAATGATTTAACTATAATTTTATCCCTGGGCTTCCTTTTTATCCTGGTAGTCTCGGGCTTTGACCTCTTTGAGTCCGTGGTCGTATTTGTTGAGCAGTATGAACAATGGGAACTGGGAAACCTGCTTATTCTTTCCGTATACCTTACCTTCGCCCTGGGGGTATTCTCCCTGAGGCGCTGGATGGAGCTTGAAAATGCCCTGCTTCTCCAAAAACAGGCAGAGGAAAACCTCAGGGAAAAGGATGAAAGGTACAGGGCGCTTTTTGAGCATTCCAACGATGCAATCATCATTCTGGATAAAGAAAAGGTTCTGGATCTTAATAATAAATGCAGGGAAGCTCTCGGGATTAAACAGGCCCGGCTCGAGAATGTCTCGCTGATGTCGCTGATTCCCGGGGAGTTCCTGCCTGCGGCAGAAGAAGCCCTGAAGAATACCCTTGAAACAGGTTCTGCGCGCTTTGAAATGACGTTTGAAAAACCGGATGGAAGTGTTATTGACGTAGAAGTCAGTTCCTCCCTCCTGAAAATTGAGGAAAATGTTATTCAGCTCGTGGCCCAGGACATAACTTCACGCAAAAAAGCAGAAAAATGGGACAGGGAAAGCAGAGAGAGGTTGAAAACACTGCTGGACAACACCCTTTGCGGGATACTGCTGGTCGACGCCGCAACACATGAAATCGTCGATGTAAATCCGGCAGCATCCGGGGCTATCGGGCTACCTGAAGACCAGATCATAGGAAAAGTCTGCCACCGTTTCATCTGTCCCGCCGAAAAGGAGAGATGCCCCATAAGCAATCTGGGCCAAAAAATCGACAAATCCGAGAAGTTACTCCTCAATGCAAAAGGTGAGTCCTTCCCCGTCCTGAAGAGCGTGGTACCTGTAATGATCGGGGATAAAAAATATCTCATCGAAAGCTTTGTGGACCTTTCCGAAAGCAAAAAGGCAGAAAGGGAACTGCTTGAGGCAAAACTCACTGCAGAAAGCGCAAACCGTGCCAAGAGTGAGTTCCTTGCCACAATGAGCCATGAACTGCGTACCCCTCTTACTGCGATCATCGGCTTTTCGGATGTGATGCTCGGGGGGATTACCGGAGAACTAGGCGACCAGAACAAAAGATTCGTAAACAATATCGCTACCAGCGGGAAGCACCTTCTTTCGCTTATCAACAATATCCTTGACCTGTCCAAAATCGAAGCAGGAAAAATGGAACTTGAACTGGAAAAATTTTCAATTCAAGATGTATTTGCCGATACAAGGGCTGTAACCTCTGCCCTTGCTTTGAAGAAAAACATCTCTCTGAAATTTAACGTCGAAGATAATTTTTTCATTAACGCTGACAGGATCCGCTTCAAACAAGTCCTCTACAACCTTGTAAGCAACGCTGTAAAATTCACTCCCGAGGGAGGAGACGTGGGAATCTCGGCTTCAAAAACCCGGGATGTGGTAAAGGTCGCGGTTTCGGATACCGGGATAGGGATCTCAAAAGAAGCCCAGAAACTCCTCTTCCAGCCCTTCAAGCAGGTTGACTCCGATATCAACCGACAGTATGAGGGCACCGGCCTCGGGCTGGCTCTAGTAAAAAAATTCGTGGAACTCCACGGGGGCAGGGTATGGGTTGAGAGCGAACCCGGAAAAGGCTCTACCTTCACATTCGAGCTGTCCTCAAAATATGAAGAACTGCCCGAAATATACCTGGAAAGAACAGGTAGTTCGGAAACAGAAATTTATGATGCAGCAGGTAATGCAAAGGGAAACGAAGCGGGAAAAGCTGAAGCAGGAGGAGATGAAGCCAGAAAAGCTGAAGCAGGGGAAGAAACCGAAATACCTTTCATAATCGAGCCGGAGGGGGCCAGAGGGACAGAACCCCTGGTGCTTGTGGTCGAAGATGATGAAATGTCCCGGGAACTTCTGGTGTTCACCCTCAATGATGCGGGATACAGGGTCGCTACGGTTTCCAGCGGGAAAGAGGCCCTCCTCCTTGTCCATAAAATGAAACCTTTCCTGATCACCCTGGACATAATGCTTCCCGGCATCAACGGCTGGGATGTCCTGAAAAACCTGAAGGAGGACTCCGCAACAGCCGATATTCCCGTCCTGGTCATCTCTATGGACGATGACAAAAACTGCAGCCTCCTCTGCGGCGCATTCGACCATCTGGTCAAACCCGTGCAAAAAGACCTGTTTCTCTCCACCCTGGAAAAGGTAAAAGAAAAAACCGAAAAATCCTCCCCGAAAATTCTCATTGTGGATGATGAGCCGGCAATAGTAGAGCTTCTCGGATCCATTGTCGAGCAGGAAGGGTATGAATTCTTCTGTGCATACGGAGGCAAAGAAGCAATAAGTAAAACGTTAAACTTCCTTCCGGATGCGCTCATCCTTGACCTGATGATGCCGGAAGTTACCGGCTTTGACGTCATCAAGGCCCTCAAAGAAAATCCGGAAACTGTGGACATCCCTATCATCGTCTGCACCGCAAAAGACCTTAGCTTTGAGGAGAAGGAACTGCTCAACCGGAATGTTTCATACGTTATGCAGAAAGGGGACTTGACCCGGGAAAAACTTATGAGTTTCCTGAATAAGTTCAGGGCAAACACATATGAAGACTCAAAAGAACTCCTGATGTCGAACTAACAGGTGATGTGCGTCCTGTGCCCTTATGCAAAAAACGTCCCCTTTAAGAGAAAACGAAAGTGTGAAAAACGAAAGTGTGAAAAACAACAGGTTATAAAATAGGAAAGTTAGAGAGTAGGATCAGGGCTTAGAAATTATATTCCCAAGCCCTTTTGGAGAGGCGGCACACTGCTTGCATTCTTCCCGCAAGAAGCCTCTCCCCCGATAAGCTTCCTAAGTACGAACACAAGATACCCTTTTATCCGTTTTTAGAGTCTCCCCAACCCGCTAAATCTGCGCCACCTTCCTTATGTATCCCCCACTCTTTAAAGTCGTTTCCGACTCGTTTCATCATGATTGATTCGGTAATTGTGTAGTTTGCTTCAGGCAAAAAGAGCCCGTTTCGGACAACTCCCGTCCCCCTACAACATGTTCCTTCGGAACAGTTGTTTCTGCAAATGGGAAGTTGTTTTCCATGCCAGGAATTACTGTTCCCCATGACCTCTCCGGCTTTGATGTCTCTGTCGCGATAAACATCCCTGCCGTCGAAAATCAGGGCCTTGTAACTGAAACCTAAAGTACCAGAGCCTTCAGGGCCTTCCCTGGCTTCCTTGAGATCTGTTCCGGAGCCTTTCACCGAAACTACACTTACCGAATCCGTCAGTAATGCCGGAACAAGCAAAACCGGCAGAACTGACAAAACTTTTTCCATATGCTTGTCCCTTTGTTCCTTGATATATAACGTCTGCAACTAATTTTTTTTGAATTCATTGCGTCCTGAACAATGTTAAATTCTTTTTATAGAGTATATATTTGTTTGACTATAACCCTCATACATAAATCTAAAAATATGTGCATGAATTAAAAGTATATTGATGAACTAACCGTTATTTTAATAGTATAACAAATGCAATAAACCTGAAGCATGAGAGTTTATCTCTTAAGGCGAGAATACCCCCTTCCTTACTAGTTCCGGCTTTGCCGGAAATGGCAGGGAGGGGATGAAAGCCATGAAATTCAAAACCGCCGTCTTTCTGCAGATCCTTAAAGCCGGTCTCCCGTCTTTTGTGATGCAGTTTTCACTGGCTCTTGTGCTTTTCGTACACAATTACATGCTGTTAAGATACGGCTCCGAGCTTGCGGTTTCAGCCTACGGCATCATAGGGTATGTGTTTTCGATCTTCTACATGCTTTTTGAAGGAATAGCTCTGGGGGTACAGCCGATCATAGGTTTCAATTACGGGGCCCGATGCTATGGAAGGGTTTCAAAGACCCTGAAACTGACAATGCTCTCCTGTATCCTCATAGGGGCTTTCGGATTTCTGTTAATCTGCCTGTTTCCCGGGAATGTGGTGCAGATCTTCAACCGGAACGACCCCGAACTTCTGAAAATCACAGTGCAGGGGATGAATATTTTCATGTTCTCCCTGCTTGCCGAAGGTACCGTACTGCTCACAGCCATCTATTACCAGTCAATAAACCGGGTCAGGGCAGCCCTCTTCATCCATCTTGGAAAGATCTTCCTGTTCCTCTTTCCCCTGCTGTTCATCCTGCCTCTATTCTTCGGCCTGGACGGGGTCTGGTCTGCATCGCCGGCCACGGAGTACATCATGCTGCTGGTGGTACTGGTTATGCTTTCAAGGGAATTTGAATTCCTCAGGGGCGGGAAGGCAGAGGCTGAGGAGAAAACCAGGTTTGTCAATTCCAGGGCTGCTGAAAAAAGTAGGACCTTTTGAATAGTCCACTAATTTCTTTGAATAGATCCTCCTGAAGTCTGCATTTGAAGCTGGACATCGAATAATTTCGTGCAGTTTATATCCTTTGGAGACAACATATTTTATATAGTTCGGCCGCCTGGCCGGGACTTTTTCTTTTCATTTCGAAAACGGAAAAAAGCTGAATCCCTGTCACTTAGTGTCACTTAGTTTGACTGGAAAAATGAGGGTCCGGAGGCTTTGAATACGTTTTCTGGAAGTACCATCACCCGGGAATAGGAAGAGCAGAAAAAGAGAGCTGGAAGCTCTCTGGCTGCAGGCAAGGAATATACTTCCGAACCTACTGATCCTTATACTTTTGAACAGGTTGCCGGACATACTTCAAAAAATAATGAAAAATCCAATGCCTGGAATGCTGCTGAGTATGCTACCAGGTATGCTGCTGAGAATACTGGAGGGCATGGTGCCGAGTATGCTGCCAGGAATGATGCCGGACATGATGCCGGGCATGATGCCGAATGTACGGATGAGTATGCCTCCGAATGTACCGATGAAAGCTACACCCTTCTGTACAAAGGAGAAATCCGAAAACGGACCCTATTAAAAAGAGTTCCGTTGATCAGCCTTCTAGGGGGAAATGCCGTGGAACTTAGCGGCATGCTCTGTCTCATGCTTGCGGTTATATCACTCCTCTCAATTGAGAAGATCTTTTTCCTGTTCGAGCCCTCCCTTGAAGGCAGGTTGCATGCGTCCCTGGCAGTCATAATCCTGTTTTCCTCATTCACAGCCTGCGGCCACGAACTGCTCTTAAGCACCGATTACGTAAAAGCCGCAAGGTGCAGCGAATGCGGAAAAGAGTTTGCCTGTGAAGAAAGGGAAAAGCCGGACATAAAAGAAGTAAGCACTCCCGATTACTACTATGTCACCGTAATCAGGCACTGGAAATGCAGGTACTGCGGCTGCGAGGACAGTTCAGAAAGCCAGGAAAACATCGAGTCCAGGAAAGGAAATAGAAACACAGACCCATTCAGGTCCCCCTGCAGGCACTGCCGGAAAAACACCCTCCATACCGAATTCAAAGACCCTGACATAAAAGAATTGAAGACCTCATCATCCACCTCGGACCTCATCATAACCCGCTACTGCCAGTGCGAGCACTGCGGGCACAGGTCTGTCAGGGCAGAAAAAGAAGAGCATATAAATGCCGCCGATATGCCCGTAAAAATAAAGACAATCGAAGACCCCCGGATACACCGGCACTGACAGCAGGTTTCCTAACTCTTATGGGCCTCCGGGTTTTAATTTTCTATCTTAAACCATTTTCTTGAATTTGCTCGAAATCGAAAACATAAATTTCTTCGTCCGGGCCAGATATTCCCCTGCCCGGGCATCTCCTCTTTTTTCGGGATAAACTGCCCGTCCCCCACCTCACATCCGAGCCGCCTGATCATTGACTAGACCCTTTCTTCATGCACTTCCGGATGGAACTGCAGAGCCACAACCCTGCCATCACAAGAAATTATTGAAAAACTAATTTATAACCGAAACGGCAGTAAAGAAGAATTTAAAAACCTGTGCCTTCTGTAAAATAAAATTGAACATATATAATAGATATAAAATAGAATCTAATAAAATATATTTCTCCCGATGCCGAATTTAGAGATATGATTTCGAAAGGTATATAACCTAAAATACTACTTCCTTATTGGGGAGAATATGAACAGGTTTATTCTAATCGTTTTTTGTCTGGTGGGAATTATAGTTCCGGTCCTTGTAGTTCCTGTTGCAGGAACCGGGGATAATTCAGCAGATTTATCTGAGACAGAAAGTTCTGAATTATGCGACGACAGCGACGAGGATGATTCCACTTCTGATGACTCTGACGACTCTGAAAACTCTGACAACTCTGACGACACTGTTGACTCAAAAACTGTAAGCGAGCCGAAATTCAGGGTCGGGCCGGTTGTCAAACTCAGGCCGGTAAATGATGTGATTGAGTCGGGGAAAGACGGGCTCATTGAGATGTACATGGATAACCCGACCGTGAATGAGGTTAACCTGAGCGTCGATATGAGGATCAGCGTGCCTGCAGGCATCCATGTGAACGGGGAAGGCTTCGGGCAGGCGGCTGCTGCGGGAACGGTCCACGGGATGTTTACGGTGCCTCCGGGGGAAGCAAGGACCGTCTACATAAATGTTAAAGCGGACCAGGTGGGCACTTTCACCCTTCACCTGAGCGGGCTGTACTACCCTGAAAACAATAAGGACAGCTATTACCCGATATCGCTTACCCATCCCTTTACCGTAACGGAAGCTTCCGAAGATACGAAAGTCCCTGATTCGGAGGGAGAAGACAGCAATAATGATAGGGATTCAACCGGCAGTGGAGTGAGCGCCGAGGTGGAAACAACTCCCGGGTTCGGGGTTTTGTGCGGGCTTCTGGCTCTTGCAGCGGTTGTCTCGGTGAGGATCAAAAGAAAGTCCTGATGCTACGGAAAAGCGATGAAAAAGAAACCCTATTTCTATTGACAAGTTTTATTGACAGATTTACTGTTCCTGGGGGGGTCGTTACTGCCGTTCAACCTGCTGCCGTTCAACCCGCTGCCGTTCGAGCAGTGCACATTAAACAAATAGCAGTCCGCATTAAACAGAGATCACACCATAAGAGATCATACCGGAAGAGATCACACCGGAATAATGTTTAGCATATTTTTTGTGGTGTTCACTCTTTTTGTTCTTTTTATTTCGCCTGCAGATGCCGAAGAAATGGCCGATCTGGGCGTTGAAAAGATCTACCCGGACATCCCGGAACCCCAGGCTGGAGATGACGTAATTTTTACCGTGGAATATGCAAACATCGGGACTTCAGGCACGAATGAAAGTTTTGTAATCCTCTTTTTTATCGATGGAGAGTTGGCCGGAGAGACGGAAGTGTTTCCCCTGGACCCGGGAGAAAGCGAAAGCGCTGATTTTTTCATTCACATTGAAAACGATTTTGGAGGAGGGGAACACTCCGCTGCTGCAGTGATCGATCCGGGGGAACTGGTACCTGAAAGTGATGAATGGAACAACGAATTCTCAGAATTCTTTTATGTGGCTGAAATCGAAGAAACGGAAATAGAAGAGCCGGAAATAGAAGAAACCGGCATGGAAGAATATGAAGTAGAAGAAACAAACACAGAAGAGTCGGAAATAGAAAAAAACGGCATGGATGAATCGGAAATAGAAGAAAGCAACTCCGAAGAATCTGATGTAGAAGAAACTGACGTAGAAGAGACTGATGTAGAAGAAACCGATGTAGAAGAGACTGATGTAGAAGAGACTGATGTAGAAGAGACTGATGTAGAAGAGACTGATGTAGAAGAGACTGATGTAGAAGAGACTGATGTAGAAGAGACTGATGTAGAAGAGACTGATGTAGAAGAGTCCGGCACGGAAGAGCCTGACCTAATCGTTGAAGAAATAAGCTGGAGCCCGGATGCCCCGAAAACGGAAGACGAAGTCGTTTTTTCGGTCGAGTATGCCAACAGGGGGACCGGGAGTTCGGGACAGGATTTCTGCATCTGTCTATATGTCGATGATTCGCAAATCGCCTATGGATGGGTCGATGCCCTTCAGGCGGGTGAGTCTGCCGTTTACGAGTGTGCCTGGACTGTTGACCGGAGTGTGCTGGGCGGGGACCATGAGGTTTCAGCCTGTATTGACATGGGAGATAAAGCCGGGGACATGGAGCAGATTGCAGAGAGTTCCGAAACAAACAACATACTTTCAAAAACCTTTCAGGTAAGCGAGGGAAAGCCGGACCTGGTAATCCGGGACATTAGCTGGGACCCCGAAAACCCGAAAACCGAAGACCGGGTGACCCTTTCCGTAAAGTATGCCAACCAGGGCACCCTGAGTCCTGGAACAGATTTTTACATCTGCCTCTATGTCGACGAGTCAAGGATTGCTTCGGAGTGGGTCTCCGACCTCCGGCCCGGAGAGTCTGCGGTTTATGAATGCTCCTGGACTGCGGACAGGGACACCATGGACGGCGACCATACGGTAAGCGCATATATTGACATGAAAGATAAAGCCGGGAATGCGGCATGCGTTGAGGAAAGTGTTGAGACTAACAACGAACTTTTGAGCACGTTCCGGGTAGCAGGCCAGAAACCGGACCTGGCAATCGAAGAAATCACATGGGACCCTGCTAGCCCGAAAACGGGCGAAGAAGTAACTTTTTCCGTAAAGTACGGCAACAGGGGAGGCCTCAGTGCAGGAAATAATTTTTACATCTGTTTGTACGTCGACGGCTCCCGGCTCGGGTATAAATACGTTGATAATCTCCCGGCAGGCGAGTCCGCTGTCTACGAATGCCCCTGGACCCTTGACAGGGAAGCGGAGGGTGGGGACCATACGGTTACGGCTTATATCGACATGATGGACAGGGACGGGTATTCCTCATGCATCGAGGAAAGCTCCGAAACAAACAACGAGCTTTCCGGGACAGTTAAGGTCGAGAAGACCAAAAGTTACGGCGAACTGGAAGTATCAATCACGGATGAAGGTACCGGCGGCCCAGTTGAAGGGGCCGAAATTTACCTGGACAATACGCTTGCAGGAACTACCGGCCCTGAGGGCATTGTCCGCACGGAGGCGGCCCAGGGGGAGACCCACCTCATAAACATAAAGCACCCCGAGTATTTTGAGGCTGTCCGGCAGGTGGAAAACGGGTATGAGGAAACGGCAGAAGAGGAAATAAAACTCGTGTGCCTGAAAGTCCCCCTGACTTTAAGCGTAGAGGACTCTTCCGGCCTCCCTGTGAGTGAAGCTGAAATTTATGTGGATGATGAGCTTGCGGGTTCTACGGATGTCGAAGGAACCCTGAAAATCCGGCTGTTCCAGGAAAGTGACGTAATGGTCAGGGCTGAGAAAGAAAATTACTACCCTGCAGAAGGGCTCATCCACGTCGGGACCGGGGAAGGCTTTTACACCCTTACCCTGAAACAGGAAGACCCCCGGGCGCCTACAATAGAAATAACCGGGATTTCCGAAATCGGAGACGGTGATTCCATATATGAAGACGGGGAGCAGCTGGAACTTAACTACCGGGTGAGCGACGAAAGCGGGATCAAGGACGTCCTTGTAAAAATTGACGGCTCTTTAATAGACAGTTTCCATGAGGAGGGAGCCTTCTCGAGCACCGTGGGCCCCTTATCTGCAGGGGAGCACCTCATCAAAATCGAAGCCTGCGACCTCGATGAAAACGGGCATAAAAATATAAAGGAAATCCCGCTGGAGATTTCCAACAGGGGCCCTTCCGTAGCCTTCCAGTGCACTAAAAAAGAGATCTCTGTCGGGGAGACAGCGGTTTTCGATCTTGGAGTAATGAACCCCGTGGGCGGCAAAGAAATGAACGTCCAGCTCGTAATCAAGCCCCCGAGCGGAGTTTCGGTTGCAGGCTCCTATTTTGCATCAAGCGGCGGGGGGATGTACCAGGCCGAATACACGCTTGAGCCCGGAAGCGACGTCAGGACCATATCCTTAGAAATGGTCGGCAATGAAGAAGGAAAACACGACATTGAAGCCGATGTCTTCTACTCTTTCGAAAAAGACAAAACCTATTCCCAGCGCAACACCCTTACCCTGGATGTAAATGAGAGACCAGGAAATTCAGGATCTCCTTCTCAACCTTCAGAAAGCATAGAAGAAACGGTGGAGGATATGGCTGCCAGAATCCCGGGGTTTGAAGGCTTTGTTTCAGTAACTGCAGTAATCTCAGCCTCCTTACTCCTGGCCCTCTTCCTGTTTAAAAGAAAAAAACATTGAAATTAAAGGAAAGATGCTCTGTTTAAAGAGAAGAGATTCTGTTTCTTCAGGAACAATATGCTTTCTTATTTAATTTAGTTCGAAAGTCCCCCCGAATCTTTTCATCCAATTTCCTGCCCTTGCTGTTCCAGCTCCCTGGAGAATTCCGAAATAACACCTGAATTAAGGGCAGCTGCCCAGTAGCAAATTCCTGTAAGAGGCATTAACAGGAGCCAGATTATTCCCAGCCCCACCGTAAAAATATTCTCATCCGAGTAAAGCAAAAGGTGAACCCCTGAAAAGAGAGAGCAGATAAGAGTAAAAACAGTAAGGATAGTTAAAACAGAAATCACTTTATTCATTTTCTTTCTTATATCTGCAGGAAACATGAAGAAAAATAAAAGGGAGAAGGGGACTGTCATTCCAGGAATAATCGCTGCAAGAAGCCTCAATGCATAGGAGGGATGAGAGATGTCTGGCAGGAAATAAGGACTCAGGACCGATAGAACAATCACTATGAGACTCACAACGAGGGGGATTTCGAAATACCATTTTTTCATTACGTCTTTCGTTGCAGATATGAATAAGGAAATCCCGATAATTGAGGTGAAAGCCAGGAAAATTACTGTCGTTATGCTAAAAATTACCAGCTCACATCCCGAATGCCAATAGTCCAGCAGGAGTCCTGTGAGATACGAAAAAAAGAACCCTGAGATGAGGACCAGCAGCATCTTAATTCTTTGAGGGGAAAGCTTTCTTCCGTATATCCTGTACGCAAATGCCCCTCCCAGCAATCCTGCAAGCAGCAAGGCCAGGGCAAGGTCGAGGGGAATTACTTTTAAGTCCTTCCGGTTATCCGAGAAATAGTTATTTTCTGCCAGGCTTTTATCGAATGGGTTTGCAGGTTTTTCAAACAGGACTCCATACTTGAAATTCGATATGGTGTTATTGGAAATTTTGTTTTCCTGTAAATTCTCCAGGTCGATACCGGCTCCAGTCTTTTCAGCCCCTTTTAAACTGTTGCCTTCAACAGTATTTCCACGGGAGTCATGTATTACTATTCCCAACCCGAAGTTGTACTCCACCATGTTATTGTAGAGTTCGTTGCGGTCCGAATGTGCAAGCCCTATCCCGTCCTGCCAGTTAGAAAGGACGCTGTTATCCCGGAGAACATTATTATTTGAATGTGAAAGCTGTATCCCGGCTAAATTTCCCGGAGTTTTTTCTTCAGGGTCTAAGGGACCTATAGGCTCCAGGCTACCGGACTTTACAGAATTGCCGATCAGTGTATTGTTGTTCGAACGGGTGAGCCATATCCCGTTCCACTTGCTCCTCTGGACAAGGTTTTCTTTTAACGTGTTATTGTCCGAGAGATCAAGATGTATGTAGCTTTTGTAATTTTCACTATTTGTTATCGTGTTGTGGGAGGAGCGATACAATATTACATTGTTCTTTATGTTCCGGTTTTCATGGAGAAGGTTATGAGTAGAGTTCAAAAGCAATGTACTGCTTTCGGATGTATCGGGGTTTTCCTCTATACTTTCAGGGTCCAGGTTATTGTATGCTATCAGGTTATACGATGAGTTTTCAAGATTTATGCAATTTACATCCGACCCGTATGCTGAGATTGTGTTGTCGGTAATGGTACAGTTATTTGCCCCCTCAAGGAATATCCCGGTATTTTCACTGGAGCTGACTATGAGCACAAAGCCGCTGAGGCGCACTTCATCTGCAGTGACATGAAAAAGAGGATCATTTTTGCTCTCCCTGATTATGGCTGCATCTTCTAGAGCAAGGTATTTTGAGTATTCATTTTTTGCGGCAATGTTCAGGGACTTTGTAACCCTAACGTTATCCTCATAGGTTCCGGGATAAACAACTACCTTATCCCCATCCAGAGCATAAGATACAGCTTCCGATATGGTTGAAAAGTCTCCGTTCCCGCCAAAGTCAACCGTTATTACCTTTCCAGAAGCCGGGGCTGCCAGGACCACCAATAAAAGAAAAACAAGTACGAAAGCCATACCTGCCATTATTCCATTCATAAGTCCCTCAAAACCTGATATTTTGAGATAAGTTCCATCCCTACATTATAAAACTTTTACGTTTTGTTACGCATACGGCATATCCCAAAAAGTCAAAAACTAAAAGGAAAACAAGAGAGAAAACAGAAGGAAAACAAGAGGGAAAACAGAAGGAAAACAAGAGGGAAAACAGAAGGAAAACAAAAGTCTGGAATTTATTCCTTATTTTCACGCCTGACCAGTTTTTCAAACTTATCCAGAACCGAAAAAATAAACCTCTTCGTCCCGGCCAGATACTCCTCCTGCCCGAGCATCTTCTCCTTTTTCAGAATATACGGTCCTTCTCCCATCTCGTCTCCGAACCGCCTGATCATAGATTCAACCCTCTCTTCGTGAACTTCAGGGTGGAACTGCATCGCAACAACCCTTCCATCATATATGAAAGCCTGGTTCCTGCACCCCTCACTTTCATAAAGGTGCACGGCCCCCGCCGGCAAATCAAAAGTCCGGGAATGCCAGTGAAAGACTGTGATCTCTTCCGGCAGCCCTTCCAGGAATTCAGGCTTCTGTTCATCCTTCCGGGCTGCTCTTATAGGGAACCAGCCCATTTCCCTGTGCCCGTTTTCATAGACGCTGGCCCCGAGGACGTCGGCGAGCAGCTGCGCCCCCAGGCAGATCCCGAGCAAGGGCTTTCCCGCTCCGATGGCCTGCTTGATGAAGGCTTTTTCGTCTTTCAGCCAGGGGTTTTCGGCGTAGTCGTAGATCCCCATGGGCCCGCCCATGATTACGAGGAGGTCGAAGGTGTTGAGGGCTGGCGGGTTTTTTGTTTCGTAAAAGCGGGTCGACTCAAGGGGGTGGTTTTTGCTTTCGGCGTATTCTTCGATGGTGCCGAGGGTGTTTAGGGCGGAGTGCTGGAGGACGTGGATTTTCATGTTGAATTCTTTTGCAGCTTATGTTTTTAATTTTTTCCCGAAACCAACCTGACCATCGGCTCAAACTTCAAGTTAAATATATAAATGTAGTTGAAAAGGTATCGAAAACAAATATATAAAAATCAAAAATCAAAAATCAAAATATAAAAATACAAAATTTTTATTGCAGAATGGCGTTAATTTCCGAACCTTTCCCACTCCAACTTATACAAACAAAAAGAGGTTAAAGAAAAAGAAGTAAACAAAAAAGTTAAAGAAAAAACTTACAGGAAATTACTCACAGAATTGACGAAACTGCATCCTTTTTTTCGATTTGCTTATGGCAAAACGGGCAGAGCATTCCACATTCCTGTTCATTTTCCGGACAGGCGGTGGTAGGACAGGCAGTGGTAGGACAGACGACGGGGCAGACGGTGATTGAAAGGTCGGATAGGGGGTGCCCTTTGCTTTTTGTTTCCAGTTCCTTGTACCAGCCGAAGGGAGCTCTTTTTACTTCAAGGCCCCTATCTTTCAGGGAATTTTCAAGGCCGGTTAGTATTTCGATTGCAGTTTCAGGGCTGCTCAGGTCGTTTGCAAGGTGGGCATAAGGGTATATCATGACCCTTTTTGCCTTTATCATTTCAAGGCGCCTGATGATCTCCCCGGTAGAATTTTCAATGACACTTGCCGGGCTGTCCTCATCGTTTTTCTCCACGCAGCAGTAAAGGACGACTCCTTCTTCCATCGAATCGCTTTTTATATTGATGGGTTCTGCTGCTTTTGCTCTTTTTCTGGCACAGTATCGCGCATAATCCACATGGACAAAAACTATCCTAATTTCCGGCACCTCCCGTAAATCGAAATTAGTTGAATCTTAGTCGAATCTTAGCTGAATCTTAACTGAACCTGCCGATAAGGGCGCTTATGCTCTCGCTTGTAACCATGCCTATTACCCGGGAATCGGAGTCTATGACGGGAAGGGCGGAAATTGAGTACTTTTCCATTATTGAGGACGCGGTTTCGATTTTCTCATCTTCGAATACGTATCTGACGTCTCCAGTGATTATTTCTCTCAACTCCGTTATCTTGCAGGCAACGGCTTTTGTAATATCCCAGGAGGTGACGATGCCTTCAAGCCTCCCGGCTTCCGATACGACCGGCAGGTGGTTCACACGTTTTTTTACCATCAGCTTTGAAGCATGTTCTATTGTCTCGTTTCTGGAAACGGGACAAAAGTCCCGGTTCATGATGTCCTGGACGAGAATATGGGAGAGAAAGCCCCTGATCAGGTAGTTCAGCTGGCCCTCTTCGAGCAGGAAAGCGTCGTGCCCGTACTGGGACCTGATTTCCTCGTATCTTGCATCGACCCCGTTTGCAATCAGAGACGATGCGATATCCTGGGACTGGTAAGGAGGGTAGAGCCAGTCCGAGCTTACGGAGATCACCAGATACTTTGCAGTAACCCCGGAAAAACCCTCAATAAGGGACCCGTTCTTTGAAAGGTCAAAGAAATCAACGGCTTTTGTGATATACAGGTATGAATTGGCATCAAAACGCTTCGTAAAATTATCTCCCTGGTAATTCAGGTAACTCTCAACCTGAAAATTGGGAGAAAGATCATTCTGAGAAAGGTCCTCTGGAGAAAGATCCTCTGGAGAAGGATTCCCTCCGTTCTTATCCCTGCCGTTCTTATCCCTGCCGTTCTTATCCCTGCCGTTCTTATCCCTGCCGTTCTTGTCCTGCTGGACCCTTCCGAACTTCTTTTGCATCGAAACGTCGCTGAGGTATGTAATATGCCCTATCATCCGGGCAAGGGAAAGCCCCTGGGACGGGATTTCTTTTCCGTAATAATCCCCTCCGTTCCATCTGGGGTCATCCGTTATGGCTTTCCTGCCGATAGCCCCGAATGCTATCTGCTGGGGAGTGGTGCAGGCAGTGGTCGCTATCGCTATTGCTTTTTTTACCATTCCGGGATAGCTGACCGTCCACTGGAGCACCTGCATCCCGCCCATGGAGCCGCCTGCAACTGCAAAAAGCTGTTTTATCCCGAGGTGTTCGACCAGCTTTTTCTGGGCATTTACCATGTCCCCTATGGTGATCACGGGAAAGGAGATGCCGTATGTTTTTCCGGTTTCCGGGTTTATCGAGGAAGGGCCTGTTGAGCCCTTACAGCCCCCGAGTATGTTTGAACAGATAACGCAGTATTTTTCAGTGTCAAAGGCCTTATTGGGGCCGATTACACTGTCCCACCAGCCGGGCTTCTTATCCCCTTCGTGCCAGCCCGCAGCATGGGCGTTTCCCGTAAGGGCGTGGCAGACCAGGATAACGTTGCTTTTGTCCGCGTTCATTTTCCCGTACATCTCGTACTCTATCCTGACGCCGGAAAGGGTTTTTCCGCTCTCGAGCCTGAAGGTGCCGGGGATTTCATAGTTCATTGAGCTGACTATCCCGAGATTCATCCCGGGATTCCGGCCATTTTTTTCCGAGAAAATGCTTTTAATAGCAGGACTATGGGCCGAACCTGACATGCTCATACCTCTGAAAGGGCCTGTTCGATATCGAAGATCAGGTCTTTTTCGTCCTCGATCCCGATGGAAAGCCGGATAAAGTCCTCGGTTACTCCGCAGGCAAGCTGTTCTTCTTTTGAGAGCTGTTCGTGGGTTGTTGAAGCCGGGTGGATCACCAGGCTTTTTGCGTCCCCTATGTTTGCAAGGTGGGAAAAGACCTCAAGGTTTTCAATAAACTTCCTGCACTCAGCGGCTCCGCCCTTGATCCCGAACCCGATTATTGCTCCGGAACCGGCTGGCAGGTATTTCTTTGCAAGGGCATGGCTCCCGTGGGACTCAAGCCCCGGGTAGGAGACCCAGGAAACCTTCGGGTGCTGTTCCAGGTATTTTGCAACTTCGAGGGCGTTGTCACAGTGTTTTTTTATCCTGAGCGGGAGGGTCTCAAGCCCCAGGGCCAGCAGGAAGGAGTTGAACGGGGAAATGCAGGCGCCGGTATCCCTCATGAACTGCACCCTTGCCTTTGCAATGAAGGCTGCCTTTCCGAAGGCTTCCTTATATTCCAGGCCGTGGTACCCGGGGTCAGGCTCGCAGATTTCGGGGAACTTCTCAGGGCTCCAGTCAAAGTTTCCGGAGTCCACAATGACTCCTCCGATGGAAGTCCCGTGCCCGCCTATGAATTTTGTTGCGGAATATACGACTATATCCACCCCGTGTTCGAACGGCTTTGAGATTAAAGGAGCGACTGTGTTGTCCACAACAAGGGGGATTCCCGCCCCGTGGGCAATCCCCGCAAGTTTTTCGAGGTCAGCCACATCAAGCCCCGGGTTTCCGATTGATTCCACATAGAGGGCCTTTGTATTCTCCGAAATTGCATTTTCAAATTCTTCCGGCCTTCTGGAATCAACAAATTTTACCGTCCTTCCGAGTTTGGGGAAAGTGTAGTTGAACAGCTCGTAAGTTCCCCCATAGAGTTTGTCCCCTGAAACGATTTCGTCCCCTGGCCTCGTAAAGGTGAGCAGGGCTGTTGTGATTGCAGCCATCCCCGAAGCCGTTGCAAGGGCGCCTATACCCCTTTCAAGGGCAGTGATCCTTTTCTCAAAGACATCGGTTGTGGGGTTCATCAGGCGGGTATATATATTGCCTTCTTTCCTGAGCCCGAAAAGGTCAGCCGCATGCTCCGTGTCGTTAAATACATACGCTGCGGTCTGGTAAATCGGAACGGACCTTGCCCCCGTAGCAGGGTCCGGTTTTGCTCCGGCATGTACCGCAAGGGTGGAAATTCCGGGGTTTTCGAGGGTTTTTTTCCTTAAACTTTTCCTTCCGGTTTGATTTCCATTTCCGGTCTGGTTTCCATTTCCGGTTTGATTTCCATTTCCGGTCTGGTTTCCATCTCCGGTCTGGTTTCCGTCTACATTTTGTGTCTCTACATTTTGTGTCTCTACATTTTGTTTTTCAGGTTCATTCTCCATTTTCTCTGACCTCCAGCCCGTATTTTTCTGCGATCTCGGCAAATGAATCGGCCAGGTACCTTACCTTCGGCCAGGAAAGCCCGTAAGTGCTCAGTTTCCAGGCCTTTGTGGCTCCGGGAAATACGCCGGTAATGCCTCTTTTTGAAAGTTCGTCATGCAGGTAATAACCCCTTTTGGGGTGGGTTTTCGCAACCGTATCAAAGCTGTCAGTGGTATCGATTTTCGTGAGGGCGTGTTTTCTCGGGTATTCGGATAGTACCCTGCTCCCCGAAATCGAAAGGATTTTATCGACCAGGTAATTGGACTTGTTAACCTCTTCGTCCCAGTGTTTTACCCGTTCCTGCACTGCGGGAAAAGACGCCATCATTGAGAAGAGCGTTCCTCCCATCAGGGTGCAGCCCAGCATCTCGACCTCTTTTATGCCAAACTTGCGGGCCGTAAGGTCGCCTTTCATCTGCGTGGTCCTGAAAACAACAGGAGCCCATTCTTCGGTTGTTGCAAGGACCCCTGAGGGTGCAACCGAAGCCATGCTCTTGTGGCCCGAACCTACAACAAAGTCCGCCCCGAGGGCTTTTCCGTCAACAGGCATTACCCCTACAGTATAGGCCCCGTTGTAGAGGAGGGGAATGTCGTACTGGTGGGATACCTTTGCGATTTCCTTTATCTCGTGCTCGTTTGCAAACAGGTAATCGAAGTGGTCCATCATCACGATTTTGGGGACCTTTCCGGTCTCCCTTATTACGGCTTCGATCTTCTCTGCGGTTGCTTCGGCCGTAATTACATTGTTTTCGTTAAGGGGGACCTCTTTTACAATGCCGCCTGCGTTTTCCACCGAAAGGAATTCCGTATAATGGGAAAGTGCGGAAACGATTGCAATATCCCCTTTCTCAACCAGTGAGGAGGCAACAGCCTGAAATCCCCTTCTTGCCCCGGGGACCACCCTGGCTTCATCCATATTCAGGAATTCCGCAAGTTCGGTATGGAAGTCCGCAATGCCGGGTTTTGTGATCTTATCCAGCCTGAAAGGCTTCTTGCATGAATCGCAGGTAGAATAGCCGTCCCCGTATGCGATCAGAGCTTTCCTTGCCTCAACCGTAAGCCTTCCGGCTGCCTGGATTGGCTGGATATTGATGAAGGACTCCTCTTTGTCCCGGATCGGAAGGTTTCCTGCAAGCCGGGAAACTTTAACATTTCCTTTCCCGCTTTCAAGCTCGCTTATGATTTCCTTGAGCTCTGACACCTTTTTCATAAATTCCCGGTCTTCGGTTTCATCCAGGCCCGTGGGCAAAGCTTCCCTGAAAATCTCCCTTATATCCTCAAGGGCAAATAACGCTTCAAAGGTCTTCTGTATCCTGATATCCTGCACCATTCTGTATTTTTACCTCTTTTTCTCCGGTTTCAATAGAGTCAGAAGTGAGAATCGAACTCACATCTTCCGGTCTGCAGCCGGATGCATAGCCACTCTGCCATTCTGACACTTTTGTTGCATTGTTTACGTTTTAAAGTCAGAAGTGAGAATCGAACTCACATAATTCCGGGTTGCAGCCGGAAGCATAGCCACTCTGCCATTCTGACAGCTTTTGATAATATTCAAGATGTTCACAATTGTTACGATCTCGTGCGCCGAATTCACAATTGTGATGACATAAATCACAATTGTGATTTTCATATAAATAATTATCCGTCCACCGGAGCAGTGCAGGTGGCCCGGCAATCTTCAGGGACTGAACAATCCTCAGGGACTGAACAATCCTCAGGGACTGTGGAAACACGTTCGAAACTCGGGACTCAAAAAATTATGTGAAATTTAGTTAAAAGCTCAGATGTCTACAAAAGGAACAAGGTCGCAGCCTGTGCATTTTAAGCACATGGTCCGTGCAAGGTCCGGGCGCAGCCCATATTTTAAAAGGATATGCTTTTCCATGCTGGCGAGTTTGAGGAGGCGCTGCTGGTCAGGCCGGTTGAAAGTGAAATCTCCTGCCCGGAGGGGGTGCGGGTTTGCCGGGCGGAGGACGGGGATCACGCCCATTGATGCCAGTTTTTCAACTCCTTTTTCGACACATTCATCGGACTCCCCTAGCCCTATGATAAAATTGCTGAAGACCCGGTTTTTCCCGAAAATCCCCACAGCCTCTTCAAGTTTATCCAGGACATAGTCCAGTGAAAGTTCTCCGCAGGCCAGTTTGAAGATTTCGGGGTCCATGCTCTCCACATTGTACTTGACTTCCGAAACCCCGGCTGCTTTTAAGCGTTCCGAGCACTTTTCAGTGGGATAGACCGAGACCCCCACAGGAACATCGTACTTTTTGAGGGAGGGCAGGAGTCTGAGGACGCGCAGGACTTCGCCTTCCATGGACTCTTCAATGCCTGAGGTTATAGAGATTGCCTGCAGTTCGCCTCTTTCGTACACTTCATCAATTACCTGCAAAACCTCAGCATCCGTTTTGACCTGCCCCTGCATTTTGGGAACCGGGCAGTATTTGCAGTCGAAAATGCATTTTTCGGACAGGGTGACAAAAGCCTGCTTCGGGCAGTGGGCAGGAGCCGGTTCTATTGTGCCGACAGCAAGTGTTTTTCCGTCCTTTCTGAGAAGTACCCTCCCGCTTTCCCTTTCAGCCTCAACTATGGAAAAAGGGGAGCTGCTGTTCATGGAGAGTTTTACCCTTTTTCCCCCGGAATTAAAAAATACCGATCTCATGCCCGCCCCGGGGCCCGCAGTCGAAGCCCGGCCCTTCGGAAGCAGGGAGGGGTCAATATTAACCGAACCTGTTGCAAGTAAGAGCGCTTTTAATTCAGCCGTCATTTCCGGGGACATACTTTCATTGTCCATGGTTTTTCCTCATTCTTAAGTTTCAATTCCCTCGATTCAATTCCCTCGATTCAATTCCCGCTGATTTCAAGCATCCTGTCAAGCGCTTTCTTCGCTTTTTCCCTTACTTGCCCGGAAACACGGACTTCATATTCCATATTCCGGAGGCTGTTAAGGATTGATTCCAGGGTGATTTTTTTCATATTATAGCAAACAGCCTTCCCGGAGGCGGGATAGAATTTTTTATCCGGGTATTTCCGTTTCAGTTTCGCATAAAGCTCTTTTTCAGTCCCGATTATGAATTCTCCGGCACCTGACCTTTCCACCTCTTTCATTATCCCGGTGGTGCTGAGGATGTGGTCTGCAAGGCGCAGGACTTCGGGCCTGCATTCGGGGTGTGCAAGAAATTCCGCATCAGGGTGCATATCCTGCAGCTTTTTTATCTCTTCTTCATCGATGTTGTGGTGGACGTGGCAGAACCCCGGCCAGAGGTGTATTTTTTTATCTGTGTGAAGGGACACAAACGCGCCCAGGTTCTGGTCCGGGACAAAGATAATCTCCCTATTTTCGATTGAATTTACCACATTTACCGCATTTGCAGAGGTGCAGCAGATATCCGATTCCGCTTTTACGGCAGCCGAACTGTTCACATAGCAGACGACTGCGGCATCGGGGTGTTTTTCTTTTTCTTCCCGGAGGGCTTTTGCGGTGACCATGTCTGCCATCGGGCATCCCGCGTCCGGGACGGGCAAAAGGACGCGTTTTTCAGGGCAAAGGATTGAAGCTGATTCTGCCATGAAATGGACGCCTGCAAAAACTATGACCTCAGCTTTTGAGTCCACTGCCGCCCTGCAGAGGGAAAGGGAGTCCCCAACAAAATCCGCAACTTCCTGGACTTCCCTGCGGGTGTAAAAATGTGAAAGGATTATTGCGTTCCTTTCTTTTTTGAGTCTTTTTATTTCTTCTGCAATTAACCCGTTTTCCATAATTTCCATAATTCTCTCATTCCTGTCCATGTTTTCCTGTTAAGGGATCAGTCTTCCCAGGGCTCAAGCCCCTTTTTCAGGAGATAGTCGTTAATTGCCTCATGGATGGCTTCTTCTGCGAGCATTGAACAGTGCATTTTTATTGGGGGGAGCCCGTCCAGGGCTTCTGCAACGGCTTTGTTTGAAAGGTCCCAGGCTTCTTTCAGGGTTTTTCCTTTGATAAGCTCGGTTGCCATGCTGCTCGATGCAACTGCAGCCCCGCACCCGAAGGTCTGGAACTTCACGTCCACGATCCTGCCATCTTCGACCCTGAGATTATTTTCTTCGACCCTGAGGTATATCTTCATAATATCCCCGCACTTTGCGTTTCCGACCTCTCCTATCCCATCACAGTTTTCAAGGGTCCCCATGTTTCGGGGGTTCATGAAATGGTCCATCACCTTTTTGCTGTAGTCCATCGATTTTTCCTCCAGTGCTGCTTTTCAATATTCAGGTTGTTTCAAAGCCTTCATCTTGTATTCAGTCTTCACCTTCAGGCTTCCCTCTTATTCATCACAGGGTCCTGTATTCCTGAGGGGTCAGCGGCGACATATTCCTGAGCCGCTGCACTATTTCAGGCAGGGCTTCAAGCACCCGGTCAACATCTTTTTCCGTATTCAGCCTCCCGAGACTCAGCCTCAGGGAACCGTGCACGATCTCATGCGGGACTCCGCAGGCTGTAAGCACATGTGAGGGTTCGAGCGAAGACGAGTTACACGCACTTCCCGTGGATGCAAAAATCCCGGTTGCATTCAACAGGAGCAGGAGGGATTCCCCCTCTATGTATTCGAACGTGACATTCACGTTGTTTGCAAGCCTCCGGGTGGGGTGCCCGTTAAGGTGGGTTTTTGGGACCTTCAGGAGGCCTTCAACCAGGCGGGATCTCAGTTGCAGGAGGTGTTTATTCGTCTCCTCAAGTTCACCTGCTGCAAGCTCGATGGCTTTCCCGAGCCCCACGATCCCGGGGACGTTCTCGGTCCCGGCCCTGTGCTTTCTTTCCTGGGCCCCGCCGTGAAGGAGGGTTTCGATTTTTGTCCCTTTCCTGATGTAGAGCGCCCCGCAGCCCTTTGGCCCTTCAAACTTGTGGCCTGAAAGGGACAGGAGGTCAAGCTTCATTTTTTTGACGTCTATGGGAACGTGCCCGATTGCCTGGACAGCATCGGTGTGGAAATAGATCCTTTTCTCCCGTGCGATTTTTCCGATCTCTTCAACGGGCTGAATGGTCCCGATCTCATTGTTTGCAAGCATTACGGAGATGAGGATGGTGTCGTCTCTGATTGCATTCTTCAGTTCCTCAATTGAAATCATGCCGTATTTATCGACCGGGAGGTAGGTAATCTCAAACCCCTGCCCCTCCAGCCAGGCAGAGGCGTGCAGGACGGCGTGGTGCTCGATGGAGGAGGTGATTATGTGCTTTCCTCTGTCCCTGTTTGCAAAGGCTATCCCTTTCAATGCCCAGTTATCGGATTCGGTGCCTCCTGATGTAAAAAAGACCTCATTCTCTTCGGCACCTATGGCATCTGCAACCTGCTTTCTTGCTTTTTCGACAGCGCGTCCGGAGATTTTTCCGATCTCATAGATAGAAGAAGGGTTTCCGAAATTCTCTGTCATGTAGGGGAGCATTTCTTCAACAACTTCTTTTCTTACAGGGGTCGTAGCAGAGTTGTCCATGTAAATGAGCTTGTTTTCAATTGTCACTGCGTCACCTTCACAATTGTGAATAAACATAACAATTGTGACTATATAAATTTAATCCCGCAACTTCTCTCGAGCAGCCAGAGATGCATAAAAAAATTTTATATGAATATCTTCTTAACAGATCCCCATATCATCCCAATCAGATATGCCACAACCTGTGGCTGGATCGGGCCCCGATGTTCCGGGCCTGAACTTATTATTATTTTTAAATCTTATAAAAAAATATATATGCACAAACGATATAAGTAAGTCACAATTGTAATACCTCAAAAAGTGATGATAATCATGGAAACTCCGTGTCAAAAGATTGTGTGGGATCTGGTCCCCGCAATAAGGGCCAGTCTTGCAATCGAACTTGTAAATAGAGGCCAGTCGCAGGCAACTTCTGCAAAGTTGCTCGGGATTGCACCGTCGGCAGTTTCCCAGTATATTTCGGGAAAAAGAGGGTACAGGATCGAATTCCAGGGCGAGACGAAGGAATTGATCGAAAAACTTGCCCAGGACCTGATCGACAATAAAGTGGACGACTTTGTGGCAAGGGCCTGTGAAATCTGCACGAGTGCAAGAGGGATTGAAAGCAGCTGTGCCAGCAGCTGTGGCCCGGAGAAGAAAGCAGAAGAAAAAGAAGTAGAAAAGGAAGCAGAAGCAGAAAAGGAAGTAAAAACAGAAAAGGAAGTAAAAACAGAAAAGGAAGCAGAAAAAAAAGAAGAAAAGGAAAAAGGCAGTAAAAAGACAGGAAAGCAAAAAAACGAGAAAGCAAAAGAATGAGGGGACAAAAGTTTGGGGCCGGGTAAATTTCCGAACTTTTCCAAAATGTAAAAAACCCAATCGTTTCATTCGCGTTGTATTTTTCTCTTTTGTAAAATGTTTATGCCCCCGGCTTAATTGAGGGAGATTTCCTTACCACGAGAACGTTTTTGAATCCGATCGAGATAAATGCCCCCGCCAGCTTGCCTGGCGGCGCCTCTCCAAAAAAATGTAGAAAAAGAGATTTGGAAAAACGTAATTTCCAAAACAACAATAAGATTTTTTCTCAGCTGACGGATAGCTAAAGAGGTATCTCAACCCCACACATACTTAGCCTTTTACTTCTATTTCTTCAAAAGTAGGATCTCCCTAAGCCTTTACCCCCGCAGGACCAGCTTCAGGTTCTCAATTATCTCAGTTTCACATCTTCATCCCTAAACTTACAGTAGAACAGTACAACGAATATGAGATCAAAGGTGAATTAAATTCTTCACTTCAGATTTCTTACATAACTTATTCTGTCTTCAATTTCTTTTTTACTTATATACTTGATAGCATCCAGATAGGCATTTTTAATTCTTGGGTTTAGAGTGACATTTTTTTCCTCATAAAGGATATAAATTGCAGCAAAAGTGTCTAGAGAAAAGCGCCTGAAAAGATCGTATTTTCCATAAGTTTCTATTTTTTCTTTTTTTCTGTAATCCATTTTTTGGTAGTTGACCAAAACATCAAATGAGAACTTCATGAGTTCCAGAAAATCGTTAACTCTTCTTTCCCCATAAGTCCTAGCATACTCTAAAAACGAATCATCTTCAAGTGTAAAAATATCATGTAAATAATCACAATCTTCAATATCGGCAACTATAAAGCCTATTCTCCGAATCATACAACCATAGCAAGTTCCGATGTTTTTACCATACATCGAGGTTATGCAAGAATGTGTGTTTTTTAAGAGTTCTTTTCGACTTGCCATCGCAAACATTTCGGATTTTGTGTTGTTTTCAAAAGGAGTTTCAATATTGATTTCTAAACCAAGAAATTCTTTAATCAATTCCCTGCTATATGCTTGTATTTCTGGGTGAGATGTATATGTAGTTTTATCAAGCTCGCCGAAACGTGGTTGATAAATAGTAACTCCGCATTCACTCAAAATAAGATTATTTGATTTATACATGCTGGCATATATTCCACCACATATTAGATACAATAAACCTCTTGATTGTGAATATCCATATTTTATCTGATCTGGAACATTTACTTTTTCGAAAGATATCTTCTCTTGATCTAGTAATTCAGTCTTTAGCGTTTTTATATAAGAGCAAAGCTTCTTTGAGCTCTTATGCCATATAAACAACGAAAGGACCTTATCCTTTCTTTTCTTTGCGTTCAAAACTCCTACAAAACTATCGGCTCCTCCTGAAAAAAGGCAGATAGAATCATACTTTTGGTCAGTTTCAATCATATTTGATTGGTAATTCACATTCAAGCAAGGATTAAGTTCAAAAATTATATTTTTGTTAAATATAAATAACGAAATACTTTTTAATATTTTTAACACATTTTTCTGGTCTATTCTATTAAATGTACTACTGGTGATTGGTATGACAATTTTTACTACTTTCTTCTTCAAGATCAGTTGTCTTTCAAGTTCAAAAAAGGCAATTGCAATGTTATAAAGGTCAAATTTACTGGTTCTACAAGAAGGATCAAGTTCATAGAGAAAAGTTTCATTAAACTGATGGGTTTTAATGGAAGTTACTTTACCATCTGCTGTATAGAATTCAAAATAGGCGAGATTTTCACTTCTTGTTGACATGTTCATCGATTATTTCCTTAAGTAATTTTTTCTGTTCGCCCTCAGAAATCTCTTTTTGCGGAAATCCTTTGGATTTTAAAACTTCAACAAAATCCTTAGCAACTTCATTTGATTCAACTTTAAGTAAAGAATCTATATCATCTCTATCTTGAGATTCTTTTTCAAGATAAGCTCCTTTTACTTCCTTAGATTCAATTGTCGCTTTTAGTATCTTATAAATGCTGTTAGAATATGCTTTTATCATAAAATCTTCAAAACTTAATGTGGTCATTGAAGAATCTCCAAAATTGTCTCGGTGGCTACTGAAGTCACAACTTCATCAACCTCCGAATTTTTTACATCTATATCATTTTCTTCTTTTACTTTATTCCAACAAATTTTCACTCCGTTTTCAATGATTATCTGTTTTTTATTTCCTATTGAATCTCCCGCAACTTTCAAAATTGCATTGGGTACTGCAGTGGCATAATCACCACTTTCTTTATATTCGCTTTCAACTTCAGTGTAGATCTTATAGGCTAAAGTTAGAATTTTAGCTGTTAACAAAATAGTACTTAGGGCTGGATCTGAGCTAGCTAAGACTTGAAGAAGTTGTAACACAGCTTTTTCGTTATCTTCTTCTTTTAGTGTGGACTGAAGTTTTTCTACTCTCTGATTTGTAGCTCTTCCACTTCCCAATAAAGCATTAGCAGAATAACTTTTTCTTCCACCCATTATTTTAAGAGTTATCGGTATACTTTATAACTCTTTTCATTTTGTTATGTTAAAACATTCTTACAGGTAGTTTCTATCAGGTTTCAGGCAGAATGAGGTAGATTGTGCAGCAAGCCGCTGCACAATTTAGGGGGGACTTTCTAGCAGATGATCTGCTTAATTTTTCAGGCTCAATTGTCTAAGCAGTGAGTAGACAATTTGCTCAACGAATTGTCACCGCAGTTCAGCGACAATTTCCTTCTACAGGAATCTTCGGTTATCATCATCTCATTTGAAGGATGATCGTCTTCCTCTTGAAATTATCTTATCATTAAATTGGCTCAATTCTTTTATTGATTTCCTCAAGGATCCTTTCTCCGCGTTTTTCTATAAATGTCTCGTAATCGTTCCCCCATACCCCATAAAGTTCCATATCATCAATAAGATGTGTTTTCATGGTGTTTTGAAGTTCAGGATTACTTTCTTCAAATTTCTTCATGTAATATCCAGGAGCTTTGGACCCAATTTCACTCTTATTCAGGTAATCGTCTACTATGGTTACATTCAGAATTGAATTCCCTTTCCACTCCTCGATACCTTGTTTTTTCACGTAACTTTTTGGGAAGAAATGGTGATAATTTTTGCTTGTTGAAACTTTCAGCCATGAGTTATCGATTTTTACAATACTGTTGGATCTGAAAGATTTTGGCTCGAAATAAGCGTAAAGACATAAGATCGCTTTACAAAAAGCATCCCCGGTGCTGAACCAGTACCATCTCAACTTATCAATTGTCAGGTCTAATTCTTCTCCGCGATAACTGGGGGGTTGTTTGTTTAGGATATCATCCATCTTTTTTAAATCAGTGTCAATTTTTCCCTCGGCTCCCGAGGAAAAACGATTTGAAAGAGATGCCCACCAGAAATATTGAGTAAGAAGCTTGTTTTGAAGGTTTGTTGGGCTTTCTCCTCCATTTCTGATAAAGAAATATGAAAGCGGGACCAGTAAAGCATTGTAAGGTAATAGTTTGGATACGGGAATTCGCAGTTGAGTCCTTACATAGTCAACTGCAGAAAATATTCCTTCTTTCACAGTATACCAACTATCTATGAATTCACGCTTGTTTAGTTTTAAAATGTCTTTCCGCCTGACCTGCTGGCAGAGATGTGCCGATACACATTGAAGAACCGTAGAGGAAGGTATCGTATCAAATCCGGCATCTTTAAGATCTTTTTCGCCTGCTTCATTGCAAATAAGATTGGAATATTCTCTGGCAAGGTCAAAATTAAGTTCCTGATCATAGGTTTTTGCAACCATGATTTCAAAAAGAGTTAGTTCCTGTCCGCTGGTATTGATGCGGGTAAATATTTCACAGGCAATATCGATAGGGTAATCAGAGATTACTATAGTTGAAAAATCGTAATTAGTAAGACGTTTCTGGTATTTTTCGATCTTTTCCAGTTCATAGTCATTGTATTTTTTCATTAAGTTTACGAGACTTGAATTTAAAAGATCGTAAACAGAAATTGAAGAATACTCTTCAGGTTTTTCTACGGAAACAACTTCTTCATCAGAATCCGGCTCAAATCCAAGGTTGACATAGATATCTTTGTAGTCAACATCTTTTTTATCATTTGTTGTGATTTTCAGACCTTTCCTTAGAGCATATAGTGAAGTAATACGTTGCTGCCCATCCAAAACATATGAAACAGCATCACCTTTTGGTGTTTCTGGAAGATCGATATTTCCCAGGTTTCTTACATGGCGTAATTCCTCACGAGTTTTCCAGAATATAAAAGTTCCAATTGGAAAACCTTTGATGATACTGTCAATTAACCTGGCTGTTTTAGCTTGACTCCAAACAAAATCTCTCTGGAATTTGGGGATCTTTAGATATCCCTGATCTATATCTGAAAACAAATGTTCATATTTTTTGTTTTGGTTTTGAGGCTGTAACATCACTTCACTTCCATACTTCAATTTTAAACATTTCAACGACCCTCAAGCTATAGTTTCTTGCGAACCCGATGATGCCAGTGCTGTTGCCGTAATGTGCTCCAGAGCCGCTATCAACTCATCCACCTGAGTGGAGGTAAAGAGCCCGTCAGGGCCCAGCGGCGTAAGGTCTGTGAAGGGGGATTCGTAAAGCAGGGCAGCATCTATTGCGCCGTGTTCGGTAAGATGGTTTATGATATGGTTTATGAATTCGATCTGGTTTGCGTTAAGAGTCTTGCCTAAAAGGAATATGGAAAGCGCCTGCTTTGCAGCTTCCCTATCCAGCCCCACCATTGAACGCACGAAAAGGCCAAGCCCGTGCGATTCCTCTCTGGCGCGGGCGATTTCTTCAGGTCCGCCCAGGCCGCTTTTAGAGAGTATCTGCTCCAATTCTTCAAGGTCATCCGCAGTTAGAGCTATGTTCATCCTGAGCTTATGAATGACTGGAAGGTCCTGGTGTTCAAGGAGGAAAGCCCGGGTCTTGGCACGGAATTTCTCGAAATCTCCGGCTGAAACAAAGCCCGGCAGCTCCACATCGGTTTCGCCGCCCATAACGTCCTCGAAGTCGGTGTAAATGGGCTTCCGGTGGCGCTTTTCGATCAGCTTTACCAGGTCGCGCAGGCGCCGTCGAAGCGTTTCCAGCATGGGAGTTGTCACATTCTCCCACCATTCATCGGTCTGCACATCCAGAATCAGAGCCATCTGGTCCCTTACCATCGGGATGGCTGATTTCTCTTCCAGCAGGCCTGCAATTTCCCTCACCTGCCTGCACAGGCGCTCAAAGGCGGGTTCCGCACGCAGTAAAGCCAGCTGCAGGTTCAGTACCAGGTGGTCAAAACGCTTAGCTTCTTCCGCTTCAGGTTCCAGTTCCGAGGGCAGGCCGGCTACTTCATAGGAAAGCTCAGAGAGTTCTTCGCGGGAGAGCTTCACCCAGGCATCGGGACTGGAATATTTCTCTACCAGCTTTCTCTTTGGCCTGACGACGAAGTTTTCCACGTTCATCGAGGCAATTTCACTGTGCAGCATTCTGGCAACCGAGCAGCGGACTTCGGCTTCCGTTTTTGGCTCACCATATATTTCCCGGGTCTCCACGCCGACTTCGCAGTCGATATAATTCTCAAGCCTGCTGTCCAGCTCGGAAATTAAATCAAGCCGGGACTTGAACAGGCGTGTGCCCAGAGACTCCCCAATTGTGCCGTCGGTGGTTTCCGGATCCTGGCTGAAGAACTCCAGGTTCTGGCAGTAATCGAAAAGATAAAAGAACTGTTTGTCTTTTCCAGGTTCGAAAAGGTCCGGACAGAGCCTGGTTCCGCGTCCCACCATCTGCCAGAACTTTGTTTTGGAACGGACAAGTTTGAAGAACACCAGGTTCACGACCTCCGGTACGTCGATCCCGGTGTCGAGCATGTCCACCGAGAGGGCAATATGCGGGGCTTTTTCCCTGGTTGAGAAATTGTCTATCAGGCTCTGGGCGTACTCGATCTTGAAAGTGATAGCACGGGCAAACTCACCCTTGTAATGCGGATAATTGGCATTGAACCGTTCGGCAATATATTCAGCATGAGCCTGGTTTTTGGCAAAGAGGATGGTCTTGCCCAGGCGGTCGCCTCCGGCGACTTTCAGCCCCCGGGTCATCAGGTGCGCCAGCACTTTGTCCACGGTATCCTTGTTAAACAGCCACCTGTTCACGGCTTCGGCTTCTACCCGGTCAGGGATTTCCCCGTCCTCGTCCCACTCCAGCGCGTCCCACTGCTCTTTATCTTCGTCGGAAAGCTCGTCGTAATTGATCCCCTGGCGCTGGAATTTCAGCGGCACCGAAACCGCTTTTGCCGGGACCAGAAAACCGTCTTTTACGGCTTCATCCAGATGGTAGGCATCGGTGGGAACGCCGTTTTCGAGGTCAAAGAGGCTGTAGGTATTGCGCTCGATTTCATTTTTTGGCGTTGCCGTAAGGCCCACAAGCAGGGAATCGAAGTAGTCGAAAATAGCTTTGTATTTCTTGAAAACCGATCGGTGTGCCTCGTCGATGATCACGAGGTCGAAGTGCCCGACTCCAAAGCGGCGCTGCCCGTTGTTCATCTCTTCTATCTGTTTCATCATTGTCGGATAGGTCGAAACGAACACGCGCCCCTCTGTATCCTTTTCCGTGACAAGGTTTACAGGTGAGGAATCGGGCAGGTGAAGCTTGAAGGCATTTACCGCCTGGTTGACAAGCGCCACCCGGTCGGCAAGGAACAGCACCCTTTTGACCCAGTTGCAGCGCATAAGCAGATCGCAGAGTGCAATTACAGTTCGGGTCTTGCCTGCGCCTGTTGCCATTACTACCAGGGCTTTCCGGTCATTGTCCTGTTCAAAAGCTTCCCCGATGCGGCGGATGGCACGGGTCTGATAGTAGCGTTCGACAATGGAGGAATCAATCTCGGCTTTGCAGAGGGACCGCCGGCTCCTGCGCCGCTGGATAAGCAGTTCCAGTTCAGCTTTTTTGTAGAAGCCCTGCACCTGCCTCGGAGGATAGCTGGCATCATCCCATATCCAGTTTTCGTACCCGTTTGAGTAGAAGATCACCGGCCTCTGCCCGAACTGTTTTTCCAGGCAGTCGGCGTAGAGTTTTGCCTGCTGCTGGCCAATCCGAGGATCGCGCCTGGTACGTTTTGCTTCCACGAGGGCAAGGGGCTTCCCGTCGTCGCCCCAGAGCACGTAATCTACAAAACCGACCCCGCTTCCGTTCGGCATGCCTGAGACTTCAAACTCCCGGTCGCGGGGCTGGTCCAGCGCCCAGCCAGCCTCCTTGAGCAGCAGGTCGATAAAGTAGTCCCTGGTCTGAGCTTCGGAATAATCGTGGGTATCCGGCTGTGCTGCTGCCGCTTTCTTTGCTTTCGCAACCTCAGCCCGCAGGCGTTTGAGTTCTTCGTCCAGTGCGGATTTGTCGGCAAGCAGCCCGGAAAGTTTTTCGTCCTTTTCCCGCAGGTTTGTTTCCAGCTTCTGGAGCTGCTCTATCGTCTGCTTCGGGACAGTTGTTTTTGGCAGGTCTTCAGGGTTAAAGCCCAGTCCCGGTTCAGGCTTCCCTTCCCTGGCATAGGTGCGTGCCAGCCAGTAGCTTATATGGAAAAGTTCACGCACGGCTGTCACTGAATCGTATTCCAGGATGGCACGGTTGCTGTGCACGGCCTGGTTTCCAAGCCGGGTAATGACCCGTGCCTTGTTGAAAATTGCCTCTCCCGCAACTTCCTTGAATGTAGGCTCATGGATAAGAGCACTCAAATTGTCCTGATACGGCAGGAGCAGTGCAGAGTCGTGCTTATACATCCACTGCACAGCCAGCTCCAGCGCCCTGCGAGCGTAAAAACAGGCAGTACGAGGGTCAGGATAAACTGCATTTGAGACTTTTTCGGCTGCCTCATACAAAGAAGGCCATTCGGCTTCGAGAAAGGCAAAGTTGGTCATAGATCTCCTCCGTTGGAGCTGAGTTTATGGGCAGCGGTGTCCATCTTACAGTTCCCCCCTGAAAGCGCGGTGCTGGAGAGACGCAAAAAGCTCATCCAGTTCTGCTAAAGAGGCTTTGTGCACAGCTTTTAGCTTTTCCATAGTAGCAATTCTGTGAGCAAATTCTTTTTGGAGAATGAGTGGAGGAAGAATCACTTCAAACTCTTCAAGTTGTGCTTTGGTGATTGCTTCTCGTGTTGCACCAGCCCCGCTGATTCTCAGTAGTTTTCTTTTCATACTAGGTGATAGCAGCAATTGCTCAAGGAATATAAAATTTAGATTGGAGTTCGGTCTAATTATAGAGACGTGCTGATTTACTCGTGCTGGCAAAATTGTTTTAGGAACTCTACATACACGAGCAACTGAGGCTCCAGTAATATTCAAAAGAACATCGTTTTCTTCAACCTGTACATTCGCGAGTTTTCTGGCTTGTTGTTCGTCTATGAATGCAAGATCTTTATATGTAAATTCTCCATCTCGAACGTTTAGGCTGCGAATTAATGAGATTCCAGATTTTTTGTACGCGGATTCTCCACCTGTTGGTGTAGCTCCACTACCAATTTTTGTAGTGTACTTACCAAGTAGAACACATTGCCATCCTTTGGGATTAGCTACAGGATCACCGAACATCTCGATAAAAACGGCTTCTGTGAGCTCATCGAGCTGGGCAAGGGCTGCTCGACGTTTGGCCCGGAGAGCCTCCGCACGGTCCAGAATATCTGCAATTCTTCTTTGTTCCTCTAAAGGAGGGAGAGCAATTTTAACACGTGAAATTACAGATTTTGAGACTTCTTTGAAAGTTGCACCATTTCCGAGACTTTCCAGATAAGACCGCTTAGTGCGGAGCCAATAATACAAAAATTTTGCATGAATTTTGTCGGTTTTTGGAACGAAACTTTTGAAACCTTGGTTTGTTGCCATTGGTATTGTGTTTATTGCTACATGACCTATGGGAGCTCGGGAACTGAATAACACAGAACCTGCTGGAAGAATCGCCGCTGCACAGCTCTCCAATCCAGAGCGGGTTAACTTTCGAGGCGTATCTGAAATATATGCACCATCAAGATCACTCAAATCCTTTGGTGTAGCCCAGTAGATGTCACCATCCCAGTACTCATCATTCGAAGTTCTAGGTGTTGCACCAGAAACAATCTCACAACACTCATCAAGACGCACTGTTGGCCACTTAGCTTTCACTTCAGCATCCCTTCCAGTTCTTTCATCCCCTGCTGAATCTCGGCTTCCAGCTTTGCGAGGCTTTCAAGTATCTCTTTCGGGGCTCTGTATTCCACTTCCTCATGCACAACTTCCTTGTAGCGGTTGAGGGAAAGGTCGTAGCCCTGGATTGCGATGTCGGCTTTTGGCACGCAGAAGCTCTTCTCGGTTCTGGCACGTTTGAGTTCGCTGTTATTGCGTTCCTGCCAGCGGGCAAGGACATCGGGAAGGTTGTTTCTGGCGTGCTCGTCCCCGGAAAGTTCGGTTGAGGGAACAGGGCCCAGTTTGTCCTCGCTCAGGAGAGGATTGCGCTTATCGTCAAGGCTCCAGCCGTCAGCTTTCATGTCGTAGAACCAGACATTGTCTGTGCCTCCGGAGTTGGTTTTGGTGAAAAGGAGGATGGCAGTCGAAACGCCGGCATAGGGCTTGAAAACGCCGCTCGGAAGTGAAACAATCGCATCAAGCTTCTGCTCTTCAACAAGCATGCGGCGAAGTTCCTTGTGGGCTTTGCTGGAGCCGAAGAGCACGCCGTCGGGGACGATTACGGCTGCCCGGCCGCCGGGTTTGAGCAGGCGCATGAAAAGGGCTACGAAAAGCAGTTCGGTCTTTTTGGTCTTGACGACCTTCTGGAGTTCTTTGGAAGTGCTCTCATAGTCCAGGCTGCCGGCAAAGGGCGGATTTGCAAGGACGAGCGTGTAAGCTTCTTCGTCGCTGGCATAGTCCTGGGCAAGGGAGTCGCGGTAGCGGATGTCGGGGTTTTCCACGCCGTGCAGGAGCATGTTCATGCTGCCGATGCGGAGCATGGTGTTGTCGAAGTCGAAGCCGTGGAACATACCGTGGTGGAAGTGCTGTTTTAACTTTGCGTCGTGGAGGAGCTGGGGGTGGTGCTTACGCAGGTTTTCGCCGGCAGCTACGAGAAAGCCGGCTGTGCCGCATGCGGGGTCGCAGATTATGTCGGTTGGCTGGGGGGCAGTCAGCTCAACCATAAGCTGGATGATGTGGCGCGGGGTACGGAACTGGCCGTTCTGCCCGGCTGTTGCGATCTTGCCGAGCATGTATTCATAGAGGTCGCCTTTGGTATCGCGGTCTTCCATGGGCACGTCGTCG
This sequence comes from Methanosarcina sp. KYL-1, assembly GCF_024372725.1. Classification (GTDB taxonomy): domain Archaea; phylum Halobacteriota; class Methanosarcinia; order Methanosarcinales; family Methanosarcinaceae; genus Methanosarcina. The sequence goes on along the minus strand of NZ_VOUA01000006.1, from coordinate 85,100 downwards.
AGCATGTCTACGACTCTGGACAGCAGGGCAGGCGTGGGGATGGTGAAGCGGGCGTCTTTCATGTGGTGGGCATAGGTGGAATTGTCCCCGCCGAGGGTGCGGAGGAAGGGGAAGACGTGCTCGCCCACTATTGTATACATCTCAGCCGGAGAGGAGTTCTTGAAGCGTGACCAGCGCATCGATTCGTAAGGGAGGCCTTTCTGGTCCTCGCCTTCGGGGAAAATGCGGCGCTCCATGGGGCGTTTGAGGCGGGCTGATCTGTTTTCTTCCAGCGTGTGGAGTTCGTCCAGCCGCCGTAAAAATAGAAGGTAAGTAATTTGCTCGATAACTTCAAGGGGGTTGGAGATGCCGCTTGACCAGAAAACGTCCCAGATGCGGTCGATTTTGTTTTTCAGTTCACCGTTTATCATTTTTATTCCTCTGTAATCCCGGCTTGCAGCTTCGGATGCTGCTCGTCTATTGTGGTAAGGTTAACGTTATTTTCAATCATTTTTAGCCTGACGTCTGTTTTCATTGTATTATAATGAGGGTTTCGATTGGCTTCGATTTTTATTCTTTCAAGATTTTCTGTTCAGGTATACTCGCTAATCTTTTTAACCTTTGCTCTTTTTCACAATATTCTCAAATTTAAGGATAGATTTCTCTATCTTAAATCGTTCTTTTCCTTCCAGTGCCTTCATATGAAGCAGGTCAGGCACAGGCTAAGTCTGCTCCTTAACGTTAAAAATTCTTTAAAATTAAAACTGATTTTGGGTTATTGTAGCCTGAAACCCTGAACTGGCGGGGTCATTCTATTCGGTTTTTTGTCTTTTCTTTTACATCTGGAAAAGGCCGGCTGCCTTCGGCACCCGGTGAGAGCCCGGGGATCAGCGAAGTGAAGAATAAAAAGGATTACCGGAAAGGAAATCTGAAGACCACTATAGAAAAGCAAAAGATTTTTCGTATCGAATTCCTTTGCAACTTACATCTCCGGTTTTGTAAAGTTATGGTTTTGTAAAGCTGAGAAGCTTAACCGGTACGAGGAAGAAGTTTATATAATTTATATTTTATATTTATCATGTTGATATTATCTGCCTCTGGACATGCCCTATAATAATATTTAAATAACTGTTTATGAGGTTCATAACGGACGAATGCTTCCGGCTTACCGAGGAATATCGAGGAACATTGAGGAACATCGAGGAATACTTATGCAAAACCCGCTAAAAACAATAAGGGAAACAAAACCCCTGGTCCACCACATCACCAACTGGGTAACCATTTACGACTGCGCAAACATGACAAGGGCAATAGGAGCCCTCCCCGTGATGGCTCATGCCCCTGAAGAATGTGCCGACATGACCGGGATCTCGTCTGCTCTCGTGCTCAATATCGGGACCCTGACAGTTGAAATCATCGATTCTATGCTTCTCTCTGCTGCTGCTGCAAACGAGAAGGGAATCCCGGTTGTGCTCGATGCAGTGGGGGTCGGGGCTACGAAGTTCAGGGACGAGATGGCTGCAAAAATCCTTGACTCCGTCCGCATCGATGTCATCAAGGGCAACTATTCCGAAATCGCAAAACTGGCAGGCGAAAACGCTGAGACGAAAGGAGTTGAAGCAACTTCAATCGATGCCGACCCCAGGCAGGTTGCAAAAGGGCTTGCAAAAGCAAAGGCCTGCACTGTCGTGATGACAGGAAAAGAAGACATAGTAAGTGACGGAGAAAAGACATTTATCGTAAAGAACGGGCATGAGCTGATGGGGTCAATTGTCGGGACCGGGTGCGTGGCTGCCTCGATAATCGGTTCCTTTGCTGCGGTCAATCCCGATTACTGCGGTGCTGCCAGAGATGCCCTTTGCTGCTTTGGAGTTGCCGGGGAACTTGCAGCCGAAAAGGCAAACGGTCCCGGGAGCTTTAAGGTGAATTTGTATGATGAGGTATTCAACCTCACGGATGAAATGGTAAAAAATAAGATGAACTTTGAAGAATGCTAACCTGGAATAAACCTGACCTTCCACAAAATTTCGACTCTGATAAACATGCCAGCAATGAACCAGAAACTCCTGTTAGAAGAGATTGACTTTTACCTTGTGACGGATTCCGAACTCTCAAAGAAAGGTACTTTATCCGATGTAAAAGCGGCAGTTGAATCAGGCTGCAGGATTATCCAGTACCGGGAGAAAAACAAAAGCACAAAAGAAATGATAAACGAAGCATCCGAAATCAGGAGCATATGCAGGGAAAATGCAATATTTCTGGTGAACGACAGAATCGATGTTGCTTTAGCGGTTGGTGCCGACGGGGTGCATATCGGCCAGGATGACATGCCAATTGATACCGCAAGAAGACTTCTCGGGGCCGGGAAGATAATTGGGCTTACCGTCCATAACAGGGATGAGGCTATTGAAGCCGAAAAAAACGGGGCTGATTATGTCGGGCTCGGACCCATATTCAATACGTCTACCAAAAAGGATGCTGGAAATGGAATCGGGCCTGATATGATAAGGGAAGTTAAAAGTGCCATAAAAATTCCCGTAGTCGCTATCGGCGGAATAAACAGGGAAAACTGCAGGATTGTAGTTGAAAGCGGGGCTGACAGCCTGGTTGCAATTTCTGCAATAGTATGCAGTGATGATGTAAAAAGGGAAACAAAGGAATTTATAGAGATCATCCTGGGGAATAAGACGGCGTAAATCCTGACTCTTTTCTTTAATTTTTCATATTATATTATTTGAAAATGTATTCTTTTATAAATTCTTTTTTTCCATTATCGGGAAATTAATTATACCTTAAATTTTTTCCCGTAGATGCGTAAAGGCATCGTTAGACCACAAGTTTTAATATTATAACCCATATTCACAATTGTGAATAAAAGGGCCGTTCTACAGACGGCTCAATTTGTAAAAACGCCCGCATTTTTACAGAAGGATGAAACTGCAGAAATTCAGTTCGAAAAATTCTCCAGGGACATTCCCGGATAGTTCAAACTAAGCATATTTACCAAAATATTAGTAAAATTAGCCATTTAAGGAAAATATATTTCACATTTTTTGCTTAAAAGGATAAAGTTATTCTTTTTTAGGAAAATATTTATAATATTCGTGCCCGAACTTCTGAGTACATGACACACCAATTCACTCTTACCATCCAGTCCGGAAAAAACAGGTTAGGAGAAACTGAAGGATTTGACAGGATCGAGATCAGGCCAGGGGATACCCTGTCAATAGTAGGCCCGACAGGTTCGGGAAAATCAGCCTTAATCAATGATATTGAAACTCTTGCACAGGGAGATACCGTAACCGGGAGAAGGATTCTCATTGATGGCGAGGAACCTCCCGAGGCCTTCATACGGGAACCGGCTTTCAAACCGATTGCCCTTATTACCCAGAACACACGCTGCCTGGCAGACCTCTCGGTCGAAGCCTTCCTCCTGATGCACATAAGGGCACGGAAGCCTGGAAGGGAGGATTTGGTTGATGAAACAATAGAGCTTGCAAATACATTTACCGGAGAAGAGATTTCCCCTAAAACCCGGATGAGCGGCCTCTCCGGGGGCCAGACCCGGTCTCTCATGATTGCAGATGCACTGGTAATCGGCGATACCCCTATCCTGCTCCTCGACGAGATCGAAAATGCCGGGATCTTCAAAGACAGGGTCATCCGGTCGCTTCAGGGAGGAGATAAGGCTGTTATCCTCGTAACACACGACCCATACCTTGCCCTTACGGCCGGCAGGCGCATAGTGATGAGGCACGGAGGCGTCTCTTCCGTGATTGAACCTATGGGAGACGAACAGCACCTTATTGAAGACCTTGCAGGAATCGAAGCCAGGCTCCACCGGATCAGGGAGCTGCTCAGAGACGGAGCTGCTTTTTCCTCGGGTTCTCTGTCCTCAGACTCTCTGTCCTCAGACTCTCTGTCCTCAGACTCTCTGTCCTCCGGTTCCTCAGGAGTTTCGATGGCTGCAGTTGAACGGGGGGTGAGCTACAAATGAAGCTTCTCATAGTCGCAGGCCCTCCAAGCGGAGGGAAAACCGCTGTGATACGCCAGATTATAAGAAACCTCCCGGAAGGGGCACTTCCTGCTTTCCTGAAAATTGATGTTGTGCATGCAACTGAAGACGAGGAACTTGCAGAAGAGTTCGGAATCCCGGCCAAAAAGGTATATTCAGGAGACCTCTGCCCCGACCACATGGGAATTCTGGTCCTTGAGGATGCATTGCGCTGGGCTGAGGACCTTTCAAGGAACGTCCTGATAATTGAAAGTGCAGGCCTCTGCCTCAGGTGTACCCCATATACAACGGGCTCTCTCGGGATTGCGGTTATCAGCTCGATCTCAGGGACAAATTCCCCTTTCAAGATGGCACCTTTGCTCGCCCTTGCGGATGTGGCGGTTGTTACCAAGACCGACCTTGTGTCGCAGGCAGAAAAGGAAGTCTTCAGGGAGAGCATCCGGAAAGTTGTCCCCGGTATTGACATCGTGGAGACGAACGCAATTCAGGGGACCGGCTTGAGGTACCTGATGAGACGGGTTTCCGGGCAGCCGGAGGCAGGGGCAGAACCTGTCATGCTCAGGGGGTCTCCTCCGCTCGGCGTATGCACGATATGCATCGGTAAAAAAGAAATCGGGTGGAAAAACCACTTTGGGGTCCTCCGGCCGCTGGATATGCAGGAGCCCGTATACAGAGGTGATTGAGGGTGATTGAATGGACCCCTCCGGGCAAAAACTGCGGGGCTTGCGGTTCTCAGACCTGTTCGGACTTTGCTTCCCGCCTGAGAGCCGGATTAACAGAGATAGGCCTCTGCCCGTTCCACAATATCAATAAAGAAAATCTTGTGAGCCGGGAGAATTTTGCGGCTCCGGAAAATATTGCGGGACGGGAGAAGGTCGTAATCCCGCTGAAAAGTCCAGCTTACTCCGGAACCGATGTGGTCGGGAAAGAATATGACTTCGTCCTCCTCCCGTTGCCAGGTGAGCCGTCGGCACGCAAATTCATAGTGCCGTTCAGGGCAGACCTTGTGGAAAAATGGGGAATTAAAAAAGGAGACCTTGTGACCGGAAGGCCTGCGGGTCCCGGGTGTCCTGTCTACCATGCCTTGAGGGTCCTGAGCGCAAACCCGGTCACAGGTGTGATCGAATGCCATACCGTAGGCCCCCTCGCCGCCAGAAAAGAAGAGGCTCATGATGTCCAGGCTTATCATGTCCACGCTTTCGAAGGAATTGCCAGTGCCATAAAAGCCCCCCCTGTCCTTGGGACCCGCCAGTACTTCCTGCCTGCCAACTGCATGATCGGCCTTGCCCATACGGCCCTGGTGAACAGGATCTTCCAGAAACCCTCAGGGCTTCACATCCGGCTTGAAGATATCAGAATACTATGAAAATCAGAATACTATGAAAATCAGAATACTATGAAAACTTACGACCGGTACGGAAGGACCTGCACGGGACCCATCGCGACAAACGGATAGGGCCCGGGCAGAAAAACTCCCGGATATTGAAATATTTCATAGCCTTTGCCCGGTTTCACAGGCCTTGGTCCTGATTCTCAAAACTCCAGTGTCCTTCCCTCTCCGTCAATAATCGTGGTCTTTCCGTCCCTGGAGATGTATTTCACGGACACGTTTCCCCCGGTATCATATTTTGTCCATACGGTTGTGTTCTTGTCTTCGGACCACATGTATTCGAACTTCGAAGTGCCTTCTTCACTTCCGGTTTCAAGCAGGGCTTTGCAGAGGGTTTTGCCTTCGAACTCTTCGGTACCGACTATATTCATGTCAAGGGTCTTGCCGGTGGCAGGGTTCTTGACCTGGATATGAGAGCCTACGGGGCACCATTCTCCCTCCGCGGTCCCGGGGAGGTCTACTGCAATTTCGGTGTCGTTACCGGAAATCTGGAATTTTGTCCCGCCGTCGCTGAGACAGCCGGAAGCCAGGAGTACGGTTGTGAGGAACAAAATAAGCATAATTTGTTTTTTTGACAAGTTATATCCCACCTGGATGTATTCAAAATATTTTTTTTCAATTACAGATGGAAGAGAACCCATAAAAAATTATTCTACATTAGGGCAGATTTTCAGGTTTTTGACCGGCAAACATCCGTTTTTTATTAAGGATCTACCTCTTTTAAGGATCTACCTCTTTTAAGGATCTACCTCTTTTAAGGATCTACCTCTTTTAAGGATCTACCTCTTTTAAGGATCTACCTCTTTTAAGGATCTACCTCTTTTTAGGGGCACCCAACAGCTTCACAAATATTTACCCTAAAATCCAACAGCTTCACAAATATTTACCCTAATATCCAACAGTTTCACAAAGTTCTCCTCAAACTTCCAACAGTTTCACAGGGATTGAAACTTTATATTTAATGCAATATTTTTAATACAGAAACCCCGATATTATACACAGGAAGAATAACTTTGCATAAAGAGGGTGTTTTCAGGACAAAAAGGGCTTCAGTTAAGGACGAAGAAAACGAGCTTACCTGGATGAAGCAGCTCCTCTCAACGAGTCCCGCCCCCGTCCTCAGGGTTGGGAAAGATGGGACTGTGCTCTACGCAAACGAAGCAGGGGTTCCTTTGATGGAGGTCTGGGGGACCTGCACGGGAAAAAAACTTCCTTCAAGAATTATCTGTTTTGTCCGGAAGGCGCTCATGGAAAAGAGCACCCTGAACTTTGAGGTAGATGAGGAGGAAAGGAAATACTCACTCATGTTTACCCCCCTGGGGGAAGAATACGTACACATCCACGGGCTTGAGACCAGTTCAGGAAAACAGGAAGAAGAAAAGCTGCATGTGAAAGACAAACAGCACGAAGTACTTTCCAGATACGGGGAGCTCTCCCTCTCATCCGCAGGCATCCGGGAACTGCTGGATAATGCCGCAGCAATGGTTACTTCAACCCTTGAAGTAGAGTCCTGTAAAATTTTGAAATATCCTCAAGCTGGTTTTTTTCCCTCTTACGACCTTCCTTCCGGAAGAGAGCCAGACCTGAGTGCGGAGGTAGATGAAACCTGCCCATCACGGGAGTTTGAAGGCGGGATCTGCATTCCCGTAGAAACCCAGGACAGCTCCCGTCTGCTTATGACGCTTCAAAGCCTGGAACCCAGAGATTTTGCCCCTGAAGAGGTATATTTTCTCAGGTCTGTCCTGGATCTGGTCACGAAAATCCTTGAATGCGGTAAGATCAACCAGAGACTTCAAAACAGGGTACGTTTTCTTGAGACCCTGCTTGATACCATTCCCGCTCCAATCTATTTTAAGGACAGGAAATGGGTTCTTCAGGGCAATGAAGAACTCTTTGAGGGGCAGACGGAGTCCTTTTCGAAGAGAAACGCCTTGAGGCATTCCATGCTTGAGCTGGAAGATGTGATTCCCGAAGGGCTTACGGCGATTTATAAAAAGAAATGTGGGGACATTTCAAGGGAAAATGCAGGACTTTTAGGGGTAATGCCGGAGCTCAGCGGGCCCAGGGAAAGCGAAGAAGCCCTTAAAATAGTCCTTGAAGTGCAGAAAGTGCTCTGGACCATAATCAACAACAGCCCTGCAGTGGTCTTTTTATGGCGGAATGAGGAAAACTGGCCTGCGGATTTCGTTTCCGAAAACGTGTCACAGTTCGGGTATGCGGTAGAAGACTTCACTTCGGGAAAAGTCCTTTACGGGGACATCGTTCACAGGGAAGATATAGACAGGGTCAGGGAAGGGCTCGACTACTGCATTGAAGCCGGGTATGAAAGTTTCAAGATGGAATACCGGATCTTCACCAGGGACGGAAAAATGCGCTGGGTTGACGAGAGGACCTTCATCCAGCGGGATTCGGAAGGCAGGGCCACGTATTTCCAGGGCGTGGTCATTGACATTACCGAGAGGAAAGTTGCAGAAGAAGCCCTGGCAAAGGCTGAGCAGCTCCGGAAAAAGGAGATCAACCACAGGATCAAGAATAACCTGCAGATTGTCTCTTCCCTGCTGGACCTGCAGGCGGAAAAGTTCACGGATAAGAAGGTTGCAGAAGCCTTTTTAGACAGTGAAAACCGGATAGTGTCAATGTCTCTCATCCACGAGGAACTATACGAATCCGGGGACCTTGATTTCCTTGATTTTTCCTCTTATATCCGTAAATTGATAGCAGACCTGCTCAAATCATACAGGCTGGGGAGTTCGAATGTCCGGGTGAACCTGGAGGTGGGCAGGGTTTTTCTCGGGGTCGACACGGCAATTTCCCTGGGCATCATAATTAACGAACTCTTCACAAACTCCCTGAAATACGCATTTCCGGCAGGGACCGGAGGGAAAATTCATATAGCACTGTCCCGGGCCAAAACAAACGAAAACGGGACCTCAAAACCGGCTTCTATCTTCGAAAGTTCCCGGAAAGGCCCTCTCCCTGAAGAAGAATTTACACTGATTTATGAGGATTCCGGGGTAGGTTTTCCGGAAGAAATAGATTTCAAAAACCCGGGTACTCTTGGCTTGCAACTCGTAAATGCCCTTGTAGCCCAGATTGAGGGAAGCCTCGGGCTAGAGAGAAATGAAGGCACGAAGTTTACTATCAAATTCAGGGTCAGGCCAGGGGAACAAACTGAAAAGCAGATGGGGGGTGGAGGCTGCCAGGGACACGGGTAGACAGGCTGCTAAAATAAGCCGAAGCCGATTTACAATCCAATTCGGGATGAAATTTTAATAGTAATAAGGCATATTTTATATTATAGGACTTAGGGGGAGTTGATACGACACAGGGAAATCTTTTCAAAAAAATCCTTATTGCAACCGACGGTTCGGAAAATGCCAGGAATGCAGTTTCTTACGGAATAAATATTGCAAAGGCAACCGGAGCTGATGTGTACGCCCTGTATATTATTTCTACCGAGCATGCAGCAACTGCACGGACGGTTATGGGCTGGACCGAAGCATTTGAAAAATACCTGGCCGATAGGGGAGAAGCTGCAACCGGCCATGTAGAAAAACTTGGAAAAGATGCCGGAGTTAAGGTGGAGCCCGTAGTGCTAAAAGGCAGCCCGGCTGAAGAAATCCTTGAATATGCAGAGAAAAGTGATATTGACCTGATAGTAATGGGTACACAGGGCCTGACAGGGATCAAACGGTTCCTTATCGGGAGCGTTGCAGAGAATGTCCTCAGGCATTCAAAAGTTCCGGTAATGGTTGTGCGGTGAATGCAGGCCCGGAAGGCCTGCTAATTTTCAGCTAATTTTCATTGGTATTCAGCTGATAGCTAATTTTCACCAGTATTCAGCTGATAGCTAATATTCATATCCGGATCAATGAGGCTTCCCTGAGGCTGCAACTGTTCAATCCTCAAAAATCCCGGATCCCGTAAATACGTCTCTTGCCTCTTCAAGGCTCAGGTCTTCCGGGGGCACTATGATATCGGACTCAACTATTTCTTCCGCTTTTAACGGTTCTCCATTTTCCCGGATGGAGGCAATCAGCTTCACAAGCTCCTTTCGGAATTCTTCGGCTTTTCCTTCCGCAACAAGGCCCACGATCCGGTTGTCAATCTGGTTCAGTTCATCGCAGAGGGCCCCACGCACCCGGAACTGCCCTTCGCCTATGATCCTGATAATCATTTTCCCGCCTCCTCAGGTTCCTTGCCGGATTCTGCCTTCAGCCTTGTAAGTTCGGATTCGACACTGCTCTGGGTGCTGATTTTTGCAAGTTCCCGTTCGATTTCGTCCCTGCTGCCCGTGAGGTCTTCGAGGGTTCCGGCTTCCATCAGCTCATCAATGGCCTCGGCACGGGCTTTCATCTCATCGGTCTTGTTTTCGGCCCTTTCCAGGGCAAGGCCCACGTCGGCCATCTCCTCGCTGATCCCGGTTACGGACTCGTTGATCCTGACCTGGGCTTCAGCTGCGGAATACTGGGCCTTGATGGACTCCTTCCGGGTCCTGAAGATCTCGACTTTGGTGGAGAGGCGCTTTTCCGAAGCTATCAGCTTTTCTTCCTGCTTTTCAAGTTCGGCAATCTCCCCGTCAATGCCCTCAACCTGCTGCATAAGAGCGGCTTTTCGTTCAAGGGCAAGCCTTGCCAGGTCTTCCCTATCTGCCGCAAGCGCATCTTTTGCCTGTTTTTCAAGTTTGTCCGTGCTCTGCAGCAGTTTTGCCCGCTGGAGCTGGAGGCGCTTTTTCGAGCTTGCAACCTCTGCTACGCCCCTCTTCACGTTCTGGAGCAGTTCCAGCTGCTTTTCATAAGAGTAATCTAGCGTTTCCCGCGGGTCTTCCATTCTGTTGACAACTTTGTTCATCTTCGATTTGAACACCGTTTCCATGCGTTTCAGCAACCCCATGCTTTCACCCCTTTGATTTTAAAATCAATTTCTAAAATCAATTTCTTAAATCGATTTCTAAAATCAATTTCTTAAATAGTACCCGAAAAGTGTCCGAACAGTATCCGAACACGAACAGTACCTGAACAGTACCCGAAAAGTGTCCGAACAGTACCTGAACAGTACCTGAACAGTACCTGAACACGAACAGTATCTGAACAGTATCTGAACAATATTCGTATCTTATTGATTAAAGGTAATTTTCTGCCACTTCAGGCGCCTTTTTCCTGCCTAACAGTTTTGTAGCGGGTCATATTTTATTCTATCTCTTCATGCTATCTCCCGGAAAAAAGGAGCCTTCAGGAATCAGGACCGGGTAATAGAATATCTTTTAAATTATATATTAAGCGCGATTATTCGTGGTTTTGCGAACGTTTTATATATTGAATAATCTAACTTATCTAAAGATATTATGGGAAGGCCCGAAAATAAAACAGAATTTTTTTATACTGATTCAGGTCTTGTTGCCGTGGACAGTCCCGTAAAGCTCCAGATCCTCGACCTGCTAAGGGAAGAACCGAGGTCCTTTGATGAAATCGTGAAATACACCTCAAAGGCCAAGTCCACGGTTTCTGTACACCTTAATAACCTCAGGTCCTGCGAGCTTGTGGAAGAAAGAGTCGACCCGGAGGACAGGCGCCGGAAAATATATTCCCTTACGTCTTACTACATGGGCTGCTCCCAGAAACCCGTTTTTGAGCACTACAACAGCCTGCTTGAAAAGGTTGCCGGAAACGGGATGGTGGACAGGTCCTACTTCATGGAAGCCCTTTTCCACACCCTTCGTTTCGGTTTTGAAGCCTACGGAATAGACAACGCACCGGTTGTGAAGATGATAGGAAACGACGTAGGAAGACGCCTCGCCCCGACATTCGAAGCCAGGGCCCCTGAAGAACTCCTGAAAGAGATAGGCGTTTTTCTGGAATCACACTGGAAATGCCGCGTTTCAGTCTCCGGGACAGAACCTGTTTCATTCCGGGTCGAAAACCCCTTCAAGGCCGAATCTCTGCCCGTGATCGGAAAACCCTTCTGTGCTTTCAATGAAGGCCTGATCGAAGGGATTCTCAGAGAAAAGCTGGGACAGGAGTACAGGGTCCGGGAAACGGAATGCTACGGGACCGGACACGGGCACTGCCTTTTTGAGATTACACTGTAAACTATTTTTTCAGAAATTCAGCATAACATCCTGGTTTTTTGATGTAGGCAGCCGGAGTTTTCCGGAAACTTTTCTCTCCTGGCCGGCTGCTGCGTAAAAAATCCAAAAGGAAAATATTAAGGGATTCCAGGTTTTTTCGGCCGGAACTTTCCCAACCGAAACCTGCCTGGATGAAAACTGTTCTTAAAGCCTGGCTGGAAACCGTTCTTACTTTGAATCTCCGATTACGACTCCCATTTCCGATTTCATGCGCGGCCCGATTGCCGCCACGATTCCCGGCCCGTCAGTCTTTTCCCGGCAGATAATTGCATGCTCCAGGATCCCCAGGCGCTCGACTTCGTAAATATCCCTTCCGTGCCCGGTCTTTTTGATTGCGCTTTTGATTTCCGAGCGGGTTGCGCCGTTCACGATAACCCTGTCGGTAGCCGCTTTTTTCCAGCTCCACCAGAGGTCAAGCTGCTTTTTGGTAAAGCGGGCTTTTTGCTTTCCGTTTGCCACAAAGACCTCGATTTCAACCGGCAGGTGAGGGACCAGCCCGAACCTGGCTGCAAGCTGTTTTGGCTTTCCCGGGCCCAGGGCTACCAGTTCCCCGGCTTCGACCCGCACCGGGACCCCGATATTGACCAGGAAGGCTCCCTCTTCGAAGGTCTGGAGAAAACCTATGTAAACTTTCCCGGGTTCGGCTCTTGCTGCCGGGGTCCCGTACCTGGAAACCAGAAAGTTTGCCGAGACCTCCTCGTCGTCCCCCTCAAGGGAAAACTCGGCCCAGTTTTCCGGAGTAACCGAAATTTCAAGCTTCACATCAAGGTCTTTTAACTCGTTCTCAACCAGGGTTTTAATTGAACCGATGGTTTTTTCCTTGTTTTTTCCGTATACGTGCTGGAGTGTTACAACTTTTTTCATGTTCTTCCTGCCGCTTTACAAATATCAGCGCTTCAATGTATAAGATAAGGACTGTCCTGATAAGGATCAGCCTTTGAGGTATGATTCAAGGAGCCCTGCACTTTCTTCCAGGGCTTCATTAACTGTTTCGTCAATAGGGCTTTCTGCCGTATCCACCTGGTTCCGGAGCTTTTTGATGTCCCGGCTGTAGGGGCCGAGTTTCCGGGAAATCGTATCCCGGCTCTCTCCCTGCCCGACTGCTTCCCTGTGGATGTGCTCGATCCTGCTCCTGAAGTTCCGGATTTTATCCAGGAGTTCGGAGTTTACCGGGTCAAGCTCTTTTTCGGGTTCGGATCCTTCCCCTTCATCGGGGTTTTCCCTGAGTTCCGAAAATTCCCCTTCTCCGCTCCTCCCGGGTTCCTCTTCTTTCAGAGCCTCTTTTTCATCCCCGATTATGTCCCGGAACTCTTTCAGGGCAGCTTCCACTTTCCTTCCGTATTCCGTAAGTTCGACAAATTTGATCCGCCCTTCGAATGTGAATCTGATGAGTCCGCACTGTTCCATTTTCGAGAGGATTCTCGTGGTGTGGGCAAAAGTGGAGTCTATCTCCTTCGAAATCACGGAGGCATAGGTCTTTTCCTTCGAGCCTATAAATAGCAGCGCGAGGGTGGGTTTTTCCTGCAAAAACAACTTCTCTGCATCTTCATCGGACATGATATCACATTGGAACGCTTTTTTGCGGATTACTTGAGGATCTGACAGGTCTGAAGTATTTTTCATTATTCAATAATTTTTGCATGATATTTATACAGTTTCTGTCTTTAAAGCTTTTCAACCAGGCTTTTCAACCAGGTCTTTCAACCGGGCATGCAGATTGATAGCCACGGGGACCTCAATCATGGGGATCACAATCAAGGGGACCTAAATCACGGGGATTCGAAGTTCCTGGAATTAACATTCCCTGGAATTATCCATTCCCCTGAAGCCGCTTTTCTTACAGGGTCCGGATAATCTCCTTAATTTCAGCTAGTGGCGCATCGGTCTTGAACGAGGTCCCGCTGAAATGGGTTCTTGAGGCTTCATACCCCCGGGCCCTGAGGGCCTCTATCAGGATCTCGATTCCCGTAGCCGATGCCCCCAGTTCCTTGCAGATCACGTGCTGGTCGTAGAACATGGGGATATCGAGTTCGTCCCTGCAGAAGGTGACTAGCTTCTGTGCTTTTTCTTTTGTGTTCAGGGGGCGACTTTCAAGTTCTGCAAGCACCTCGTCACAGAACCCGGTTTCCCGAAGGGGGCCGAGCCAGAGTGGGCCTGCGACCTGGGTTATTCCCCCGCAGGCAGGGCATTCCCGGGCAATATGCGGGGCAAGCCCGTAGACCGGCGCCCGAAAGCCGCATTTCGGGCAGTGGACAAAGAAGCCCATGGATTTAAGGGTCCTGTCAGTCTGCTGGGCCCCGTGGCGGATTTCCAGGTAGCTGCGGACATAGTGCCTGGTGGCATGGGAGAGCAGCGGGACCATTCCTTTCTCGTGTTTTGCAAGTTCCCGCGCACAGGCCCCGAGCAGGACCCTCATCCCCATTTCACTGTGGTACTCCTTATTCAGGGGCACAGCCGCATACTTCCTTATCCCCGAATTCAGGTGCGCCCCGCAGAGGGGAGCCGTATCGGTTGCCGTGACGGAGAGCAGGTTGTAGGCCGACATCGAGGCCGCATCCAGGAAAGGTGAGGGAGTCCCGAAGGGGTCGATGTCCACGATATGGAATTTTTGCTCGTGGAGCAGCACGTTTGCATTTTTCCGGGTAGCCTCTGCCCTTCCTTCCAGCCCGTTGAGTTTGATGTTCTCCTGTATAAGCTCGACTGCTTCCGGGCTCCAGTCGTTTAAAGTCGCACGGACTCCTACCTCCCCTGCAACCCGGAGCCCGCGGATTCCTGAAGCTGAGAAGGCGTCCAGGTAGCGGACTTCTTCTCTCTGGAGGTCCTTCTTCCCGAGTAACCTTTCCACGAAAACTGCCGTAGCTGCGACATTAATATCGCGGTTGAGCTCCATTTCCGGGTTGTAGAATACAGGGGCTGCCGAGGGAGGGAAGGCCGCGTCCCGGGGAGGGACCGGGACCGAAACCTTTGTTGTGCCTTCCGTTATAATCTTGCAGATCATCTGGAATGCTATTCATTGATATCTTATTTTATAGTGATGGTCATCTGCATTTCCGGATACCTTTCCAGGAGGAAATTACAGGTCCCACCCTCATTTAATGCGAAAGTGAGGTGTTTCTTCCGGGACTCCTGTATCTTCCGAAAATCTGCACCTTACGAACATCTGTATCTTCCGGGTATTCAGCAAGGTTTCCATTTTGCTGCGCTTCCTCTTCAGGAGCAAGATAGCCGGAAAGGAATGCTGACATGAATAATGGCCCCGATGCTAAAGCCAGGGCCGGAATAAGGGAGAATTTATTTGTTCTAATCATCCCCCTCTGCACTTTCTTTTTCCACTCCTTTTTAATATAAGTCCTTTATAAATAATAACATTTCCGTGAAAATATTTGGGATGAAATCAAGAAATAACAGGGATGCAGGGTCTGGACGATAAAAAGAATAATCATGGCCTGAAATCCTGAATTCTGGTCCTTACAACCGGAATTCGTCATCTTACGTCGTTTTTTGAATAGATTCTACGTCGTTTTTTTGGAGAGGCGCCGCCAGGCAAGCTGGCGGGGTTTTCCGATATAAATTGGATTGCAAAAATGCTTTAGGATTAATGGAAGTATTATACAGAAAAAAGCTGGGGGGGCACATTATAATGCCCGGACTTAAAAACGTGTAAGGGAAAAACGGAAGTATCTATATGGTATTCAGGTTCTCTTCATAATATTCAGAACCCGATTAATCAGACAGCAAATAAGACATAAAAAAAGATTTTCCGGAAAAGGCCTGTTTTCTTTTCCGGCCTGCATTTTGCATCTACCTTCGTATATATCTTCGTCTGCCTGCTTTTTGAAATCACAGGCAGGAAGACTTAGTATTTTTAGACTCAGGTGATTTCGGATTCAGGATTTATTTTATGAACAAGTTTAGTTCAGGGCTCTGTTACATCAATTGTAACGGTCATCTTGGGCTGCCCGATTACAGTGAAAGTATAGGTGCCGGTTTCGTTAAACGTATAGGCAAAGGAGCGCCTGTAGACCAGGTTTGTGTTCTCAAAGAGCCCTTCTTCACTAACCAGAGTAAATATCCTGTCCTGGAAATTTATCCAGGCAACGATTTCTCCCTGTTTGATATCAAGGCTTGAAGGCGTTGCCCTGTAGTTTTCCAGCCTTATTGTATAGGGAGTTGTCCGTATAGGAGCGGGAGTCTCCGCTTCTTCCTCTGTTACGTTTTCTTCAGGTGTTTCCGTTTCTTCCTCTGTTACAGTTTCTTCCGGTATTTCCGTTTCTTCCTCTGTTACTGTTTCTTCCTCTGTAACCGTTTCTTCAGGCGTTACCGTTTCTTCCTCTGTTACGTTTTCTTCAGGTTCCGGAGCTGGCTGTTCTTCTCCCACACACCCCGAGAGTAGCACGGCGCTCAAGACAAGAAGCAGAACAATGATCTTTGTTTTCATCTTAATACATCCCCACTTTAACAATTAAGAAATTCCGGGATTATGCACATACAATCCTGAAATTCATATCTAAGTCACATTATTTTCGGGTATTTTGCTGCATCAATTTTTCGTTTCCGGATTTTTGCAGCAATTGTGTTTCAATGAGCTGATTCAATGATCTCATTAGATTAGCTCATTCAATCAGCCGATCCGATTAGTTGATTCAATATCGCATTCGATCAGCTGATCCGATTAGCTGATTTATGTTTCAAAGGGTTATCTTATTTTATGGCCCAATGTACATATAAATATATTTTATCCCCTCATTTATATTTATGTATATTCCGGGCCAAGTATATAAAAATAATAAAAAAGAGTGAATTCCAAAAAGCCCCTCACACCCCTCCCATGCGGCTCCACAACAAAAGGGCTGCAGCCCCTGTGAGGGTGATAAGCCCGAAAATGTTCTTTGCCAGGGAGAAAAGTTCTGCGGAGCCGGAAATTTTAGAGAGGAGAATCTTGTTTACCGTGCTGATGAGGCTTGCGAGCACGGCCGTTTCTGCTGCGGTTGCGTAGGAGATGTTTCCGTTTACCGCAAGGAGGGTTACGGACACGATGACCCCCGAACTGCTTACGAAGGCCCCGAGGGCGGTGGCGTAGATCCCGATTGTGCCTGCAAAGTCATAGGCAGCGTTTCCTATGATGAGGATGAGGGTGAAGGCGGTGCCGAACTTAAACGCCGGGCCCAGGGAGAAGGGAGACTGGATTTCCAGGGTCTCTTTCCCGATAGCACAGAGTCTCCTGTTGCGCTTGAGCACGATAATTCCGGAGAGCAGGATGATAACAATCTGCGGTGGGAGCATCAAAAGGGTCGTCTTTCCGCTCGGGTCAACTATCAATGCCACCACAAGGTTCCTGACCAGCATCGAAGTGTTGCAGAGCAAAATCCCGATCAGGACCGGGTCTGCCATTTCAGGGGATTTCTTTGATATCCCGGCAAGGGCTCCCGTGGTGGCCTCGCTGTTCACAAACCCGCCTAAAAAGCCTGAATAAGAGAGCCCGCGTTTTGTCCCGTACCTTTTCAGGAGCACGTAACTCAGGAAACTGATAAGGGAAACCAGAACAACAATGAGGATTGCGGACTTGAGGTTGACAAGCCCGAAAAACTTTTTCCCGGGCATCACGGGATAGAGGATGAAGGCCACGGCCAGGAACTGCATGGCATTGAAAAGCTCTTCCCTGTTCAGGCTTCCCGCAAACTCATGGAGGGTTTTTTTCTGGATCAGCAGGAAGGTCACAACAATAGAAGAGACGATTGCAAACAGGCCGTAATCATACCCCACAAGGACCCCCATTATGAAAATAAAAAAGAGGGTAATCGGGCTGGTTACCCCTATCCGCTTGAAGAGAAAGATCTTGGCGTAGGTGATGATAGAACAGACCGCCGCAAAGAAGAGCGCGGCTACGTACACTATCCCGGACCCCGTGGAGGCTGCCAGCAGGGCTGTTACCATCCCTGTGATGCAGGTTATGCTGTAGGTCCTTACGCCTGCAAAGATGTCATGTTCCTGGCTCCTGTGCTCCCTTTCTATCCCGACCAGGATCCCTATCAGAAAGGCGATGCCCAGCTTTTTCAGGAAATCAAGGAATACAGGGTCAAAACCGAATTCCTGGATTACGTCCGTAACTCAACCTCAGAGCTTTCTGCATTTAAAAATTCAATGTGTAGAATTCGGTTTTAATTTATTTTAAGTATTCCGTTCAGGCAAAACCGGATAAAAAGGTCTGGAACAATGTAGAAGGGTGGAACAATGTAGAAGGGTGGAACAATTTAGAAAGGTGGAACAATTTAGAAAGGTGGAACAATGTAGAAGGATGAAACCAGGTAAGATGGTTTGGATGTGAAAAAAAGTTAGTTGGAGGGTTCAGACCTCCACAAGTTCGACTTCTATTGGTTTTCCGTCTTCAGATTCTTCGATTGTGATCAGGGCGCAGGACCCTTTACAGGCTTCACCGGGGTTCACGACAGTGGTCTTTCCGACTTTCTCCATGCCCCTGGCTTCGTGGATGTGCCCGCAAACGATCAGGTCCACCCTGTCCAGAAACTTCTGGATGGCAGTGCTGCCCACATGCCCGAAAGGAAGTTCGTCCCTTGCACCGTGGGGAGGAGCGTGGGTAAGAAGCACTATGGTCCCGCATTCCCCTTCATTTTCGGCAGAGCAGACCATTCCTTCCAGGGCGCCCTCAATCTCCTCTTCCGGAATCTCGAAAGGTGTGTTGAAAGGAGTGGGATTTGAGCCGCCCAGTCCTATGAAACGGATTTTTCCGATCTGCTCGGCTTTCCCGTGAAGGTTGGTGGCTTTTGAAGCGTCAAGGGCCTTCAGGATGCTTTTCTGGTCACAGTTGCCGGGAATTGCCAGCACGGGTTTATCAAACATTTCCATAAGTTCCTCGACCTTTTCGTCAGGCCCGAAATGGGTCAGGTCGCCGACTACCACTGCAAGGTCGAAGTCTCCGGCTCTTTCCATAATCTTCTTTATTTTCGAGTAATCCCCGTGGGGGTCGGAAATGGCGAGTATCTTCATCCGAATCAGTCCTTATGATCTCGATTGTTTTTAGTTTAGATGCAATTCTAATGCACCTGGTTTAGATGTAATTTAACTGCTTTTAGTTTAAGCTGTAATATTACTGCTTTTAGTTTAAGCCGTAATTTAATTACCTTTATGTTAAGCTGTAATGTAATTACCTTTAGTTAATAACCTGTGATCGTTGCCTGTAATCTCTTGTGTATTTTATAATATGTGGATGCCTGTGAACATGCACACATGTTTTATATCCCTTACGTAATTATAGAGTCCCATGCGCGATATCGTTATCATAGGGCATAAGGCAATGACGAGCGGCGATTTTTCCTTAAACGACCTTCCAGGTTCTGCGGGAAGAATGGACATCCTCTGCCGCTGCGTGAGTGCCTCCCTTTTTCTGTCTTTCGGGATGCGCAGGGATGTGAATGTGCACCTGCTTTTACTCGGCGAGCCGGACCCGGCGAAAATAGTGCGGTTTGAGGGCATGTACCTCAGGTACCTGAACCCCGATGAGAGGAGCAGCGGGTCGTTAATCCAGAAAGCCCTCCAGAAAGAGGCGGGCGAAAAAGACATCCGGTCCACTCCGGGAGTCTGGGTCCGCAGGGGAGACTTAAAGACCCTCCTGAAACAGTTTGAAGGGCGTACTCTCCTTTACCTCCGGGAAGACGGAAAAGACATAAGGGAAATTGCCAGGGAAATAAAAGACCCGGTCTTCATCCTGGGCGACCACACAGGCGTTACCGAAGAAGAGGAAAAAGAGCTTCTGGAGGCAGGGGCGGAAATCATCTCCGTGGGCCCAATTTCCCTGCATTCCAACCACTGCATAACCCTTATCCACAACGAGCTGGACCGGGTTGAGGCTGAAGCAGGAGAGGGCTTAGAAGCTGAGGCAGGCACGCCTTCCGTTGAGGACTGAGGCCGGTTTCGGCAGACTGCCGACTCCAGCTGCAGTTTAATCCAAAAAGTTATATTCCATTTCCCTCTATCAGGATAGAAACCTATAGGATAGAAACCTATCAGGATAGAAATCTATCAGGATAGAAACCTATCAGGATAGAAATCTATCAGGATAGAAACCTTAGACAATTGGGGATTTACCCTTTATCACTCACCATTCATCCCTCAGGTCTATTTCCCGAACAACGAGCTTACAGAATGTGAAAGCAAATGGATGTACTTGAACTTTCAAAAAAGATACTTCAGGAAGGCCCGGTCTGCGACCATTGCCTCGGCCGGCAGTTTGCAAAACTGTCCACAGGCCTGAGCAACAGGGAACGGGGACAGGCCCTGAAGCTTGCCCTTGCCCTGGAAGGGGACCGCATCTACAAAAGTGAAAAGGACGACTCCCTCTTAAAAGAACTTGCCCCCTGCAGCGCCTATGCCCGAAAGGTGCTCGGGATCGGAGGGGAGGACGAGCAGTGCTGGGTCTGCCTTGACCAGTTCAAAAAGCTGGACGGATTGGCTGAAGAAGCGGCCCGGCAGCTTAAAGGGCTTGAGTATTCTACCTTCCTTGTGGGCACGAAGATGAGCGGGCTTCTGAGCGAAAACGAAGAGATCCTCTGGGCTGAGGCAGGGACTGCCTATGCCGAGCAGCTGAAGACCGAACTTAACCGGGAAGTCGGAAAACTTGTCGCAGAAAAGGTTGAAAAGGATGTGGATTTCGAAAACCCGGACATCGTTATCACCCTTGACCTTGCGAAAAGCACGATGGAACTCCAGGTCCGCTCGGTCTACGTCTACGGGCGCTACCGCAAGCTGGTAAGGGGCATCCCCCAGACCCGCTGGCCCTGCCGGAAGTGCCGCGGGAGGGGCTGCGAAAGCTGTAACTTCACAGGCAAGCAGTACCCCGAATCCGTGGACGAGCTTATAAAAGAGCCTGTTGTAGAGGCGTTCGAGGCAGGTGACACTGCTTTCCATGGTTCGGGCAGGGAAGACATCGATGCCCTTATGGTTGGAAGCGGAAGGCCCTTTGTAGTAGAAGCAAAATTCCCGAAAAAACGCTCTGCTGATCTTGAAAAACTCATGCAGGAGATCAACGAGAAAGCTTCCGGGAAAGTCGAGGTAAGGGACCTGCGCTTCGTTGCAAAGGGTATGGTAGAGACCCTGAAAAGCTCGAAGGCGGATAAAACTTATAAGCTTAAAGTTACATTTAAGGAGCCTGTTTCAGAGGAAAAGCTTATATCCTGCCTTGAAACTTTGAGTGGCGCAGAGATATCCCAGCAAACCCCCAGGCGTGTGGTGCACAGGCGGGCCGACCTGGTCCGGAAGAGATACGTGCATGACACGGAACTTGTGGAACTTGCCGAAGCCGGATATGCCATAATCACTGTACACTGCGAAGGCGGGCTCTATGTGAAGGAGCTGGTTTCCGGAGACGAGGGCAGGACAAACCCGAGCCTTACAGGGCTATTAGGAGTCCCTGCACTGGTAGAAGAACTTGACGTGGTCAACGTAGATATCTGAAATAGATTAGCTGGCCGAACGTCTTGTTTAAATACAATACATCTTATTAGAGAGAATACGTCTTATCAGAGAATCAACACTCAATCATTAAAAAGAATTATTAGAGAGAAAATATTTAATCGAGCATTCTAACGGAGGAACATGCGATGACAAATTCCCACGGTGAGAAACGTTGCACAAGGTACAAATTAAAGAAGACGGTTCGTGAGAGAGGGATTTCCCCTGTAAGCAAGGCAATCCAGGAATTCGAAGAAGGTCAGATGGTCCACATCGACATCGACCCGAGCATCCAGAGAGGCATGCCAAACCCGAAGTTCCAGGGTTCTACCGGGAAGGTTCTCGGGCAGCGCGGGCGCTCATACATTCTCGAAGTCCGCAGCGGCAATGCGAAGAAGGAAGTTATTTCCCTTCCACAGCACCTGAAACCCCAGAAATACAATTAATTTCCTTTGCAGGCAGTTAGGTTCATACAACCTAACTCGCTTTTATCCCCGGAAATATCCGCCTGCACCCATTTTCCGGAAGTCCGGATTCTTACTGGAGAGTTCAGGTAAGCGTGCCTGAGGAACTTGCCATATAATGTAGATATAAGAATCAAGGTTATGCTTAAATAACCCAGGTCCCTTGAAAAAACTTCAGGGCTAACACGGGGAGTTAAGAGAGGGATTTGCCAAAACTGCTTTTGAAAACTTGATCGCTCATTCCGGCACGGGAACATCTATAATTATATATCGTTTGCGGAACATATAGCAGAGTTATCTCTGGATAACCTTATTCGGGATAAGCCTGGCTTATGGACGAAAGACAGGTTTGTGCAGAGCAAGGGGTCGGGATGAGGCTCTTGAATCCGGGAACCCGCTGACCTGAGGAGAAATTGGCAGAAAACCTGGCAGCCAGGAAGAATTGAAGGCAAAAAGATCGAAAGGGATATTGAAGCAAAGGACCGGGTGGATTGCTCTGTACTAACGGTAGCTACCTGAAAATTTTTAATTCCAAAAGAGTGTATTCCAATGATAGTTAAGGAAGTCCTGAACGAAGAGTTATTGACGTTGGCTGAAGTCAAGGAAATACTGACCAGGATCGCTGAAGAGCGCAGAGAAAGAGATATGGAAGTGGCATATGAGTTCCGAAAAGCCCTGCACCACGCGGAACTGTTTGCCAAAGTCAGCGGAGAGAAGGCCAGGGAACTGATCAACAAGCTGCTCGAACTTGAGAAAATGAAGCCCCAGATTGCAATCCGGATTGCGGATATCCTGCCCCAGTCCCGGGACGAACTCAGGGCAATTTATGCAAAAGAAAAGTACACCCTGGAAAATGAAGAAATGGACCAGATCCTCGAGTATGTCGCCGAGGCAATGGAATAAAGTGCAAAAATAAGTTATAGCTCTGTTTTGGAAAAGGCAGTGGAATAAAGCTGTAGAATAAAGCTATAACTCAGTTTTTGTAAGATGCAATGGAATAAGCTATATATCAGTTTCTATCTTGTTATTCATGAGGGCAGTTCCTGAGACTCAGGAAAATATTAAAGTTTCAGGGAGTATCCTGACCTTTGGAAATTCGAAAGGGAAGGAAAAACCCCGGATAGGGAATGGATAAGGGAATATCCGTAAATCCAGGCAGGTTCCGATAGCGTCAGGAATGAAACATCCGGGGTAATCAAATAGGCCTGGTAATCGGGGATAGGTCCCGGACCTGAAGGGAAGATCTTGAAGGGAAGGTCTGGTTGAGCAGGGCGTCCCGAGTAGGGTATCCCTTAAATTCATAAAACATCTCTATGGGGTTTCATATTTATTGATAGGATGGGTGCTGATGAAAGAAGATAAGTTACAATCCGGTAGACCGCAAACTGGCAGCAGATATGCTGCTGAAAAAACTCCTTCTGTCAGACGTCCGACAGGCAGACCGCAATCAGAACGAGCCCCGCGCTCATCCGGAAAAGCCTCGGAGAGTCCTCAGGACAGAGAGGAATACGTATGGGTGCTCGATTACCTTCCTTACGGGAAGTCCGTTGATGTCAAGTCGATACACCAGAAAAAGCCCCTTGTCCAGGCTGTGGGAGACAAGAAATTCACCCTTATGGAGCTGGCCCCCAAAAACGGAGTGGTCCCGGAAATTCAGTCCAGGGTCTACATAGGCCAGGGAGACAGGGATGTAATAGACCACGTAAAGCAGCGGATAGGCCACTCTGACCTTACCCACGGGGCAAACCTCGAACTTCCCTTTATCCTTGAAGCCTGCGTCCGCCACCAGGAAGACCGCTTCGTAAAATTCTTCAATGAAGCCCATTCCATCACCACCCGCCTGCACATGCTGGAACTCCTTCCCGGGATCGGGAAAAAGCTCATGTGGTCCATCATCGATGAGCGCAAGAAAGGGGACTTTAAGAGCTTCCAGGACATCCACGAAAGGATCCCGAGCCTCCACGACCCGGCAAAAGTCATATCCCACAGGATAGAAGAAGAGCTCAAGGACGACTTTATCAAGTACCGGCTCTTTACTACCCCCGCACGCCGCCAGAGGCCGGCCTGAAGAGAGAATTCAGAACCGCCTTTAAAGTACCTTCTATTTTCAATTTTTTTATTTGTTTTACCCATCAGGAGTTTTCAGTCTTGGTCCGCTCTATTCTCAATAAATACCGCATAAAAGGAGGCACCTTTGACCAGCATTTCCTGGTCGAGACCAGTTACCTCGACCGGATCGTGGCCGCCGCCGACCTGAACCCCGAAGAAACCGTCCTTGAAATCGGAGCCGGGATAGGGAACCTGACCGAAAGGCTTGCAAGGAAAGCAAAAAAGGTCATAGCAATCGAACTTGACCCTGCCCTGGTCCACGTCCTCCACGACCGCTTCGATGCCGTAGAAAACATCGAGATCATCGCAGGAGATGCCCTGAAACTGGACTTCCCCGAATTCGACAAGGTCGTCTCGAACCTCCCCTACTCCATCTCCTCGGAAATCACCTTCAAGCTCCTGCGCCACAGGTTCAGCCTCGGCATCCTCATGTACCAGTACGAGTTTGCAAAGCGCATGGTCTCTCCTCCTGACTGCAAGGACTACTCCCGCCTCACGGTGGATACCTACTACTTTGCAGACGCCTCCATCCTCATGAAAGTCCCTAAAGGCGCCTTCCAGCCAGCTCCCGAAGTCGACTCCGCCGTAATCAAACTGGTCCCCCGCCCCGCTCCCTTCGAAGTCAAAGACGAGGCTTTTTTCATGGATTTCGTGGCCGGCGTCTTCAGCCAGCGCCGGAAAAAGCTGCGAAATGCCATCCTTAACACCAATTATATGCTCGGGATCCCCGAAGTCAAAGAAGTCGTAAACCAGCTCCCGGAAGACTTCATGGGCAAACGGGCCGAAAACCTGACCCCCGAGCAGCTTGCCGAAGTCGCAAATATGATCGTAGACCTGAAATCCGGATCCCGGGGCTCAAAACAAGATTCCGAAGCCTGAACCAGATCCCGAAACCTGAACAAGATTCCGAAGCTTGAACAAGATTACTAAACTTGAACCACTAAGTCTGATAAGGTAAAGCCAGGACTTATAAGTCCGAATCCGATAAAGCATGGTTGAAATTGAGTACAAAAAAGCCCGGGTAAAACTCGGGGCCACGGACCTTGTCTACGAACCCGCAGAAGATTCTTTTTT
The DNA here is from genome assembly GCF_024372725.1 of Methanosarcina sp. KYL-1. Lineage (GTDB taxonomy): Archaea > Halobacteriota > Methanosarcinia > Methanosarcinales > Methanosarcinaceae > Methanosarcina. The sequence continues at coordinate 60,477 of NZ_VOUA01000006.1, read as the reverse complement.
GCTCGCCGACGCCGCCCTGGGAGTGGCAAAGCCCGGCATACGGGTCCTCGAAGTAGGGACTGGGTCCGGCTTTGTATCCGCCGTACTCAAAGCAAATATCCCCGGCGTCCGGGTGCTTGCAACCGAGATCAACCCCCACGCCGCCCTCTGTGCAAAAGCTAACGGGGTCGAGGTCATCCGCACAGATCTTTTCAGGGGAATAAAATCAGGGGCTACAGGGTCTCTTTTTGACCTTATTCTCTTCAACCCGCCCTACCTCCCCACTTCCGGGGAAGAAAAGCTGCCTGGCTGGCTTAATTATGCCTTTGACGGCGGGGAGAGCGGGAGGGAGACCCTGGACCGGTTTTTAGATCAGGTGAGGGCTTACCTCAGGCAGGAGGGGGAAATTCTCGTGCTGATCTCTTCGATTACCGGGTTTGAGGCGGTCAGGAAGAAGATGGAGGGACTGGGGTTTGAGGTTGATATTGTTGGGAGGACAAAGGTTTCATTTGAGGAGCTGATGGTGGTAAGGGGAAAAAGCCGGTGATTCTTTTTTCCGGTCAGATTTCACCCTGTGAATTTTCCAGCGCACTCCTGTTATTCCCCGGCCGCATAAACGGCCGCATAAAGAGACTTTTCTTTAAAAGCTGGCTGACTTCTTCTCTTATAAAGGGGACCGGAGATACACTTTCAAGCTCTTTTAACTGGTCGTCAAGCCCTTCGTTTTCTTCTTCAAGCACTCTAATCTCAGCCTCTAATTCCTGCTGCTTTTCAAAAATGCTTACTTTTTCCCGGCTTACCTCACCGTACAGAAGCATAAAGTCCTCGTACTTTTCATTGATGGTTTCCAGGCAGGCCCTGTATTCCCCGATGCTTTTGAGCATGTCTGCGGGCAGGTCCTCCAGTTTTTCCACTCTTTCCGAATGGAAGATGTATTCCTCAAACGGGTTTTTGTCCGGGCCTGAAAAGTCAGTTTCGGGGTCAAGCATTTTCTTGATTCCGGGGCTTATGAAGCCGGATGTTCTCATGATCTCCTGGTCTATAATGAGCTGGGCTTTTTCCCTGATTTCGGCACGGCTTTTCCAGAATTCGACCAGGAATTCCTCTTTTAATTGTTTCAGTACGGCGTTTTTCATCTCAAGCCCGGCTAATTCCGGCCTTATCTTTTCCCGAAGCGCCCTGATTTCCCGGGCATTTCCTTCTTTCCAGGCTTCGATCTCCCCGGCCCTTAATGAGCGGACCCTGAGAAACACCAGATACGAAAGCCAGCCCGAAAACGCGAAAATATACCCCACCGCCAGAACGGAAAAGGCCCATGCCCAGAACAGGTAATTTTTTGAAGGGAAAAGTTTTGCCAGTATGTGGAGTCGGCTTAGCGGTTCTCCCCCTATGACAATATACAGGATGTAGCTGTTGTAGGCCAGAGCTATAAAAACAACAACAGTTAGCACCGTAAAATGGGTAATTACTTTTTTCATTCCCACCGTATTCCTGCCAAAATATTGGACAAAAGAAACTGAAACGGCAACGAGTAATGTGTACATCGTCCCCACTATCCCCAGGAAGGCAGAAGGAAGCAACTGGGTCGAATTCATAGGTAGTGGTTAGGAGCTAAGTATATTAATTTTTATTGTATGTTAGGAAGAAAAACATTAAAAAATAATTATTTGAACTTTTGAGCTTCTAATAGACTTATGCACAACATGAGCGGCCTAATTTAAGAAATACTGACTAAAATAATTAGCTTTATCTTCTATTGATTATATACAAAACATGTCTATTTATTCCTCAGTGTGGAGCTTGTGGGAATGAAAGCTATCTGCGGTATTGGAATCCTTGTGTTTATGCTTATAGCGATGGGCACTGCGGGTGCAACGACCTTTTATCTGACTGAAGTAAATGATGACTACAGTTACGGTGTAAATATTACAGTAAAAGTCGATTATGAAGGTAACATTATACGTGTTGAGGTAATTGAGCCCAAAAATGAGGGCAACATTTCAAATGTGGACTTGAAGCAGATCTGGATCTTTAACCCGGATAATCCGGTTCAAAAAGTAAGCGATAAATCGGTTGCAAGGAATAAATGGGAGTTTAGTTCTTTAAAGCCTTACAATGTAGCTAATTTTGGGATTTTCACAACATCAATTTACCAGAAAAATCATAAATATAAGACCACCGGTCCCATAGAAATCAAACTGCAAAACAATGTGGGAAGTCCTGAAAACCCTGATGGTTACGGCATCGCTGCCCATGTTTCATTTAAAAAAGGTAGTGAGCCCCCTTCCACAATTTTGATTAAAAAAGGGGATAAAACCGGCGAAGTGGATTGCAGCGGCAAAGTTGCCGGCTAGCTTACCGGATCGGATACTGACGGCACGGGTACCGGAACCAGCATCCCGGAATTCCCTTCAATGGTTATGCCTGTTGCGGCAATAATCGGCATACTGTTCATTTCACAGAGAAGAAAAATCAAATGAATCTCCGGCTTTGCATTAAGGAAGAACTGAAGAAATCTCATTTTTCCAGGTTTTTCCTATCAGGGCCGGGTTTGTCTTGATTTTTACTTTTATCTTTCAGCTTTGGCTTTCAACATTAGCTTTCAACATTACCTTTTAACCTTAACTTTTAACCTTAGCTTTCAACCTTAGCAGTATAGCTTGATTTTGGCATTTAGATTTTAGGTTCGGACCCTTATACTTCAACTTCATCGAGATTTAAAGCTTGTCTGCAGACAGAGAACTTCATTCAGACACCCCTATGAAAAATAAAATAATAGTGAGATAAAAATACCCCTAAAACCATAATATACAATAAAACCAAAGAGATTAGCACCATGACCCCCACAAACCGGGAAAATCCCGTACACCCGAAATTCATCGTAGGCATCGAACCCCCCACCGACAGGACCGAAAAAGCCCTCTGGTTCGCGTTCCGGGGCCGCGAGATTCTCCTGAAGGTGCACAAGAACCCGGGAGCTGTCCCGAAAATGCTGGACTTCGGGGAACTCGGGGTGCCGGCGGTCAGGGAGCAGTACCTGGGTACGCTTGAGGGAGTGCACTGCTACTCTGTGGAACTTTCCGGAGACACTCCTGCTCCCGAAGGGATGGAATTCCTGGACCTCCGGCGAGCTTATTCGGAGATAAGTGAAGGGTGTTTTGAGCTTGTTAACAAGGCAGTCCAGATCATGGAATGGGACCGGACCAACCAGTTTTGCAGCCGCTGCGGGGCAAAGACCCTGCAAAAGCCCGGAGAGAGGGGAAAGGAGTGCCCGAACTGCAGGGAGCTTTTCTATCCCAGGATTTCGCCGGCTGTGATCGTGCTCATCAGAAAGGGCCACGAGGTTTTACTTGCCAGGTCCCCGAATTTCCCGCCCGGGATGTACAGCCTGATTGCCGGGTTCGTGGAGCCCGGGGAGTCGGCTGAAGCTGCGGTTGCCCGGGAAGTCTGGGAAGAAGTAGGGCTCAGGGTGAAAAATATTACCTATTTCGGGACACAGGCCTGGCCGTTTCCCAATTCCCTCATGATAGGGTTTACTGCGGAATATGATTCGGAAGAAATCCGGCCCGACGGGTTTGAAATCGAGGACGCAAAATGGTTTTCGGTAGAAGAGCTTCCGGTCCTGCCGGGGAAAATCAGCATCTCACGTAAGTTAATAGATCACTTCCTGGAAGAAGAGGAGATAGTTGAGAAAGAAAACAGAAGGTAATAAACATTGCAAGAAACATTAGTAGAACAAATTAAAACTGAGTCTTCCGGGAGACACACTTATATCATGTGAAAAAGCCTATCTATTCCTATGTCAAGGAAGTTACGAGATTCAGCTTTTCGCTTATTGAAGAAAGCAGCCGACGATATAGAGAACGAGAGGTATAAAAAGGCCTTTGAAAACCTTGATAAGGCCGAAAAGATCGCAGAAGAAGTAAAGGACCCTGAGATTTCATACCATCTCCTTTTTTTTAAAGGTTTTGCAAAATACAGAATTGACGAACTCGAAGAGTCACTTGCATTTTTCGGAAAGGCACTGGAAATTAGCTGGGAGATGTTTTCAAAAGAACCGGAAAAGGAAGAGTACCGGTCCTTTATAGGAGACACGATCGGAAGCATCGGAGATATCCTTTCGAAGCTCGAAGACCCCGATAAAGCAAAAGACTACATCTATCCGATGGAAGAGCTTTTTGAAAAAGCGGTCCTGGGCTTTGAGAAGTTATTGGAATCCGATCCCGAAAATCCAGGGTACCTGGAAGAGTTCCTGGAAACGATCGAACACATAGGGCTCTGTTTTGAAGCCGGGGAATTAATCGAAGACTCAATTCCACTTTTCGAAAAAAAATTCGATCTCATTGAGAAATTGCTCAAAAGCGAAACCGAAATGTCCGAACACCTCAGCAGCCTTGATGATTCGCTTATGAATTTTGGACGGATCTGTGAGGAAGAGGGGTATTTGGAAGAGGCAAAGCACGTTTATGACCGGGCAGTGGAGATCTACGGGAAAGTCCTCGCCAAAGAACCTGAAAATTCCGAAGCCAAAGTTTACCTGAGTTACACATACCGTTATCTTGCCGATATGTATTCGGACCTGGAAAATCTCGAAAAGGCGGAGGAGTGCTATAAAGAAGCATTGGGACTGCTTGAAAGCGAGATCGAAGAAGAACCTGAAAATATTGAAGCTTCTGAAAACATTCCGATTTCCAAAAACATTCCGTTTTCTCTGGCCCTTGCAGATATGTACAAAGATTCGGGCTTAATATTTTCAGACACTGAGGAGACCGAAAAATCCAGGGACTACTATACGAAGGCAAGGGAAACTTTCCGGGGACTGATGGATAAATACCCGGACCTGCTCGGAACCGATAAAAACCTTGCCAATTCTTTAGATGAACTTGCAGAGCTGTTTTCTGAGATAGGAGACCCTGAAAGTGCAGAAACCTGTTATAAGGACGAACTGCAGGTCTATGAAAACCTGCTGCAAAAAGAACCTGAAAACCCTGAATATCCCCTGAAACTTTCCGATATCTACCGGGACCTTGGAGACCTTTTTGCGGTAGAGGAAGAAATAGAAAAGGCAAGGGCTTATTATGAGAAGGAAATCGAAATCTACGAAAACCTTCACCCCAAGGATGCCGATAAGCTCATGTTAGAAGCTAATAAGGCTGATACCTGGAACCAGATCGGAAAGCTCTATGCGGAAGAGGAGCCTGAAACTGCAGCGCAGTACCACGAAAGGGCTCTCCCCGTATTTGAAGAAGCCTTCGAATCGGCTCCGGATAGCGAGTTTTTCCATGAGGGGCTGCTCGAATCACTGACCGGTCTGGGCCTGCTGTTCAAAAAGAATCGGGAATTCGAAAAAGCAATCCGGGCATATGAAAGGGTCCTGGAAGTCCAGAAACAGCTCCTTGAACTGATGCCTCCGGAAAGCTGCCATGCGGACCATGAACATGAACATGAACATGAACATGAACATGAACATGAACATGAACATGAACATGAACATGAACATGAGCTGGATATGGAAACTACATACTTTGAACTTGCAGTGCTGCATTCCGAACTTGGGAATGAGGAAAAAGCCGGCGCCTACCACATGCAAGCTCTTGAAATATTTGAACAAATAATTGCCGAACATTTTGAGGACCCGGAAATCATAATCCTTACATCAGGCAAGGCATTCTTTTTAGGAATGTCCCTCCTTGAAAAACTGGAGTCCGAAAAGAAGGACTCAAGCGTTGCAAGAAAATACTATGAACTTGCCCTCCGAACCGTTGAAAAATTATATGAAGCCTACCCGATGAACCTGGGACTTCAGGAAATGCTTGCCAGTTTTGCCGAACAAATCGGGGACATATACAGGGATGCCGATAAACTGGAAGAAACAATCCCGGAATATGAATATGCATACAGAAGCCTTAAAATCCTGTATGAGAGAGACCCTGAAAACCCCATGCACCTCCAGCAGATGCTTGGAGTGCTGAATAATCTCGGGATAGGGTATTCGGTTACTGATAAGCAGGAAAAAGGAAAAGAGTGCTTTGAAAAAGCCCTGGCCCTTAACGAAAGCCTGACAGAATCCAACCCCGAAGACCTTGTTCCCCTGAAAAGAAATTTTATGCTCTTCAGCAACTACGCAAATCTCCTTGAAGAAACGGGGAACTCCGAAACTGCAAAAGAATACCGTAAAAAAGTTGAGGAAATCGGCGCAAAACTGGCAGAGGAAGACCCGGAATGGGTTTCCCCGCTTGAAGAGCCCTGATATCAAAACCATAAGAATCCGCGGGCACTCGCTGCCCCACCCAATTTTTTATCAGCCTCGAAAAACCTACCACAGGCTCAAGGCTCAGCCGCCTCAACACAGGCTGGGACCTGAATATTTCTTTCTATAACCCTCTTTCCTTCTATAACCCCGCAACGCCTAAAAATGAAAAACCCTTACTTGATAACAGTAGGTTTTACACCTTAATAATGCATTAATTAAGGTAAACTCAAATCTAACTCAAATCTAACTCAAATCTAACTCAAATCTAACTCAAATCTAACTCAAATCTAACTCAAATCTAACTCAAATCTAACTCAAATCTAACTCAAATTCTGTATCAGGAGGGACTCATACGGCAAGCAAAGTCTATTTCGCAAACCTGAGGGCGCAAAACCCCCGGGATAACAAAATAAGTAAGATCCAGCGGCTTTTTGATGCTGCAGGTTTTGTAGAACTTTTAGGGGTAGACGACCTCACGGCAATCAAGGTCCATTTTGGGGAATACGGAAACGATGGGTACATCAACCCTGTCTTTGTCCGGCAGGTAGTGGATAAAATCCGGGCCGCAGGGGCAAAGCCTTTCGTTACGGACACGAACACCCTCTACTCCGGGAGCCGGCACAATGCGGTTGACCACCTGACAACAGCTATCGAACACGGTTTCGACTATTCAGTGGTCCGGGCTCCTCTTATCATTTCCGACGGGCTGAGGAGCCAGAACATTGCAGAAGTCGAGATCCGGCAGAAGCACTTCAAGTCCGTAAAAATCGGGTCCGACATCGCTGCCGCCGATTCCATGGTCGTGATGTCCCACTTCAAGGGGCACATCGTAGCAGGCTTTGGGGGAGCAATCAAGAACCTGGCCATGGGCTGTGCGCCAGCAGCCGGAAAGAAGGACCAGCACTACCCGACAAGCCCGCATGTGGTCGAAGCAAAATGCATTGCCTGCGGGAAATGCGTGGAAATCTGCCCTGTAGGAGCCGCTTCAATAGAGGGAGATTCATCAAAGCTTGATCCGGGCATATGCATCAGCTGCGGGCAGTGCATGGAAGTTTGCCCCGAGGACGCTATTGACCTGAACTGGGAAACCGATATCCCGGAATTCCTGGAGTGCCTTACCGAATACGCATACGGTGCAGTAAAAGGAAAAGAAGGAAGGGTAGGCTACATCAATTTCCTGCTCAAAATCACCCCGGACTGCGACTGCGTGCCCTGGAGTGACGCACCCATCGTGCCTGACATAGGGATCCTTGCATCAATTGACCCCATAGCCCTCGACCAGGCAAGCTACGACCTGGTAAACAGGCAAAAAGGGCTCGCAGGCTCTTTCCTTCAGTGCAACCACGAGGCAGGGGCTGACAAATTCAAAGGGGCCTGGCCAAAGGTCGACGGGACACACCAGCTTGCATACGGGGAAAAGCTCGGGCTTGGCAGCAGGGATTATGAACTGATTGAGATTTGAATGGGGTGCCTTCCGGGCCTCTCCCCTTCAATATTTCAATTTCCCTAACGTTTTTTCAGAATCCGGGTTTCAGCAGGTCACGTGGAACATTGCGATGTTTTTCCCCTTGCTCCTGTTCCAGAGCTTGATCGCTTTCGGGGTTGGCAGGAGTTTGACCTTGCATTCCTTTTTTTCGAAATACTCCCTGGCTTTCTTTGAAAGTTCCACATACCCGGTCTGGCCGGTTCCCAGGATTAACCTTCTGGCCCCTGTTTCATAAATGTGCTTTGCTTCGGCAAGCGAGACTTTATGGGAGGTCCCGTAAAGTTTTTTTGAGAGCTTTTTCCTGCGTTTTTCGACCTGGCCGTCCAGGCGGATGAGAATGTCATACTCGAAGGTTTTCCCCTTAACCGTAATCGAACCAAAACTTGTAGAATTAATTTTTGGCTTCATGTCTTCCCCCTTTCAAGCTGTATATTTCAAAGTCTTTTATACTTTCAAACTGTACATTTCAGAGTTGAATTTAAGAGTTGCACAATTTTGGCATTTCCGGAAACTGTAAAAACAGAAAGAATCTACTCCGGATGCAGAAACAGGGATCTCTGCAGGAAGAGAAGACTGCAGGAAGAGAAGACTGCAGGCAATATTGTATATGAGACTACAGGCTTATTACCCTGCAGGAAACAATTGCACAGGACACAATACTGTCACATCCATTTCCATAATCCCATAGTAAGGAACAGGGGGTTCCGTATAATGATTCACGAAGCCATGTTTTATGAAAAGCTTGCCGAAAACAAAGTCCGCTGCAGCCTCTGTGCCCACCGCTGCAAAATCGCCCCCGGAAAGCGGGGGATCTGCAGGGTCAGGGAAAACTGTGAAGGATCCCTTTTCTCCCTGGTCTACGGGGAAGTCGCAAGTGAAGCTGTGGCTCATATCGAAAAGAAACCCCTTTACCATTATTATCCGGGTTCCAGCGCGTACTCCGTCGGGACCATAGGCTGCAACTTCAGGTGCAGGCACTGCCAGAACTGGAGGCTTTCCCGGGCAGTCCCGGAAGACGTCTACCTGGCAACCCTGAGCCCCCGCCAGCTTATCCTGCAGGCAAAGATGGCTGGCTGCCAGTCAGTCTCCTGGACCTATAACGAGCCCACCATCTGGTACGAGTACACCTATGACGGGGCAAAACTTGCAAAGGAAGAGGGGCTCGGGACAAGCTACGTGACAAACGGGTACATCACCCCTGAAGCCCTGAAGCGGATTGCACCTTACCTGGACGCCTTCAGCGTGGACATCAAGGGTTTTTCCGAAGCATTCTACCGGGATGTTTGCAGTGCAAAACTGGCTCCGGTCCTCGAAGCAGCCCGGCTTGCAAAAGAGCTCGGGATCCATGTGGAGGTCGTAAACCTGGTCATCCCCACCCACAACGACTCTCCCGACGAGCTCAGGGAACTTTCCAAATGGGTCTACGAAAACCTGGGGAGAGACACCCCTCTTCACTTCAACCGCTTCCACCCCCACTACGAGATGAAGGACCTGCCTCCTACCCCCGTAAAAACCCTCGACGACGCGCGCTCGATTGCAATTGAGGAAGGGATGCGCTTCGTGTATGTGGGCAATGTGCCGGGCCACCCCCATGAGAATACTTACTGTCCGGAATGTGGGAGCCTTTTGATTGCAAGAGGGTTTTTCGAAGTCCAGGAATATAACATAAGCCCTGAAAAGACCTGTCCGAAATGCGGAGAAGCCATTCCTATCGTAGGGGAATATGCCGGGAAGAAATAAGCCCCTGAAATCTCCTGAAATCTCCTGAAATCTCTTGAAATCCCTGGAATTTCCGGTCTGGCCCGATGCACTAAAAACCGACATTAAACGGCTGGAGTATCCGGTAAATAGAAATGAAACTAAACCTTTTTCGATAAGATTTTCAGGTACCGGCACTCTCACCGGCCGACGAAGGAGGCCGGCCTTTTCCATAAGTGTAGAATATATATGGATAAGAAAAAGAGTATCCAGATGTGTGTAAAGTATATTGTGATTAATAGAAAAGTCATCGGAGTGACTTAAAGACGTATCGGGACTACCAAAAAGAGTATCTCAAAAAGAGTATCCAGATGACTGAAAAGAAAAGTTCTGCAAAAAATATAAGGATTCAATTTGAAATTAGTGCGCTAGCAGTCACAATCTAAAAAATACATTTACCAATCTTATTTTTAACTTCTTTTTGGAAGAGGCGCCGCCAGGCAAGCTGGCGGGGGAACCCTGCATCGCCCGCGACGAATAACGGTTTATAGGGGCAAGGGAAGCACTTCTCACGCCAGGCGGAGTATTTCTCCATATAATTCAGGTTTTTCCATGTATTCAGGTGGTTCTTGTTTTTTTCCTGGCTGGTAGGAAGGTTGTAACCACATTTTCGGTGGGAAAACAGAATAGGAAGATGCCATCAGAAGGCTTCGAAATAACATCAGCAGATTAATCGAGGGCCACCTGATTTTTTATGTAACTTTATATACGAAGAGCATTATTAGATGCACTGGCGCTGAAGCCTATTTAATAGGCTTGATAAGAAGCCAGAGAAATTAGTGCAAATTCAAGCTCATGTGAACTGAAGGAAAGATTCTGAAAAATTATTTCCTCTTTTACTGTCTATTATTCAAGCAGTCATCATTCAAGTAGCCGTCATTCAAGTAGCTCCACTTAATTCACATCCGATTCCGTTTAAGAAAGGAATCAATAATTTGAGCTTCCAGGCAACCCAGCAAAACATTATATCAACAAAACGGTTTATCAGCAAAACGGTTTAAATCTAAATCGAATAGAACTAAAATTCATAATTTTCACAATCAGGAGACTTAAAAATGGAGAACGTTCCCAATCTGAATCTTGACGAAGTCAAGATGAATAAGCTGAACGAATTGCAAGCTCTGGGCGTAACGGTTTTCCCCCAGAAATTCGAACGCACCGATACAATTGCCGCAATCAAGGAAAAACATGCGGAAATCGAGCATGAAAAGAGTGAGGATAAGGTCATAACTTCCGGCAGGGTCCATGCAATAAGGTCCCACGGAAAGACGATGTTCGTCGATATTGCGGATGCCAGCGGCAAAATCCAGGTGTATGTCAGGAAAAACGATATTGGCACCGAAGAGTTTGACCTGTTCAGCAAACATATCGACACCGGTGATATTATCGGCGTGGAAGGGAACGTTTTTCGGACGAAGCTTGGGGAAATAACCATCTGGATGAACGGGTTTACAGTCCTCTCAAAGTCCATCTGCTCCATGCCCGAAAAGTTCCACGGCTTAAAGGATGTCGAGACCAGGTACAGGCAGAGGTACCTTGACCTTATCATGGACGACGGGGTAAAGGACATCTTCAGGAAGAGGAGCAGGATCCTTTCCCTCCTGAGAGGCTTCCTTTCCGAAAAGGAGTTCATGGAATTCGAAACCCCGGTCCTCCAGCCGGTCTACGGAGGGGCAAACGCCCGGCCTTTTACGACCTACCACAATTTCCTGGAACAGAAGCTCTACCTGAGAATTGCCCCGGAACTCTACTTAAAGCGGCTTGTGGTCGGCGGGTTTGAAAAGGTCTTTGAGATTGCAAAGAATTTCAGGAACGAAGACATCGACACCTTCCACAACCCTGAGTTCACAATGGTCGAGATCTACGAGGCCTACAGCGACTACAACGACATGATGGACCTGACGGAAGGCATCATATCCCACATAATCCGGGAGACCTGCGGAAAGGCTGAAGTCCCGTTCGGGGAGCAAACAATAAACTTTGCAAGCCCCTGGCAGCGCCTCACAATGGAAGAAGCCGTAAAAATCTACAGTGGAATCGACGTCCTGCAGACCCCCCTTGAAGAACTCAGGCGGATTGCGGAAAAGGAGAAGATGGAAGACTTCGAAAAAGCCGTCACCGTCGGAAACTACCTGGTGCTCTTCTTTGAACACTTTGCAGAGAAAAAGCTCATCAACCCGACCTTCATCCACGACTTCCCCCTGGAAAACTCCCCCCTGGCAAAGTCGCACCGCAGCAAGCCCGGCTATACCGAACGTTTCGAACTCTTCATCGCAGGTGCGGAAATCGCAAACGGGTTCTCCGAACTCAACGACCCCCTCGACCAGATGGACCGCTTCCAGAAACAGGACGAAAAGCGCCGTATGGGCGACGTCGAAGCCCAGATGATCGACTACGACTACATCAACGCCCTGGGCTACGGGATGCCTCCGACAGGCGGGGTGGGGATCGGCATCGACCGGCTGGTCATGCTTGCCACGAACAGCAACTCCATAAAAGAAGTAATCCTCTTCCCCCAGATGAAAATCCTGAAAGCAAAGCCCTCAAAGGACGAAAACGCCCCGGTTCCCGCTGAAGGGCCTGAAGGGCCTGAAACCCCGGGACTTGAAGCAGCCCCCGAAATGCCTGCAGCTCCGGAAGCAGCGGTTTCTTCAGAACCTGTTCAGGAAAATTAATGTCAGATCCGGACCTGGCTTTCAACAGGTTCCGAAAAGCGCAGCTGCCTGTAATATCCAGGCATCTCAGCTGACAGAAGTTGTTTCCCTTAAACGGAGGGAATTCCAGACCCGGTTTTTCCGGGATGGAGTTTCCAATCCGGTTATTTAAAGTTGATATTTATCTTGTTTTTCTGTTATCGTTTTTTTATTGATTTGCGATTTCATAGATTCGATTTTTTTGATTTACGATTTATTGTTTACGATTTCATTATGTTCGATTTTTTTGATTTACGATTTATTGTTTGCGATTTTATTGATTTGCGATTTCATATATTCGATTTATTTAATTGCTTTCGGGTTCATTACTCTCGAGTTCATTGCTTTCGATTTTATTGATTTTACGCTTCAATAACTGCCCTGTATCAAGAAGCCTCAATTTTTGTAGTTGTTATTTTTAAGAAATGATAGATTTCGAAAGTTTTATCAATGTTGAATATTTTCTCTTATTTGTGCATAAAAATGTTAGAAATATTAATAATATATGCTAATTAAGTAATATAAAATTTTAATTTGTGTTTATTTAATTTAATAAAATGTGCATAATGGAAGATTCCTTTGCTTATTGAAAAAACAAAGTCCCGAAAAGAGGTACAAAAATGAAAGTTCTTGTATGCGGAAAAGGCGGAAGCGGCAAGAGCACGCTTACGGCCCTGCTTGCAAAGGAAATGGCAAGAAAGGGGTACAATGTGCTTGTAGTGGACAGTGATGAGTCGAACTTCGGGCTGCACCGGCAGCTCGGAGTGGAGAAGCCTGAAGACTTCATGAATTACCTGGGAGGAAAAAAGGCCCTGGGAGAAAAAATGAGGCAGGCATTTCAGAAAGGAGAATCCCCGGAGGTTTTTGGGGACAAATGGAAAATATTCGACATCCCTGAGGCTTACACCGAGGAAAACGGGAAGATAAAACTGATGGCCGTGGGAAAAATCCATGATTTCGGGGAAGGCTGTGCCTGTCCTATGGGTGCGCTGGCCAAACACCTGTTGAAAAACATAGAAACCACATCTGAAGACCTGGTACTTGTGGACACCGAAGCAGGCATCGAGCACTTCGGAAGAGGGGTTGAGGAAGGGTGCGACCTCATATTGATGGTGCTTGACCCGTCCTACGAGTCTATCCGGCTTTCAGGGAAAATTGGGGAACTGGCTGAAAAAGCCGGAAAGCCGTGCTATTTTGTCCTGAACAGGGTGGACATAATCGGAAAACAGGTGATGATTGAATCCATAGGCGAGGCAAGGGTCCTGGCTGCAGTCCCTATGGATGCGGAGGTTTTCAAAGCGGGACTTTCGGGAGAAGAACTCGAGGTCATGCTGCCCGAAATAGAGTCAATTGCCGATTTCCTCGTTTCGGGAACCGGGGCCTGAAATTGTGTGAGGACCCCGGATCGGCGCTCACCTCGAGAATATCGCAGAGGTCTACGAGTTCAAGGCTTGCATAAGCACACATTCCGGGGTCCCGTATGTTGTGCCTTTAAAACAGCCTGAAATTGCCTGAGTCAGCGGGATTGAGGCTGGAAACATCCAGGGCCTTTAAATCCAAACAATGTGAAGAAGAGAGATTCCCCCGCCAGCTAGCCCAGGAAGTGCTTCACTTTACCCCGGAAACTTTTTTTCATTCTAATTGAGATAGGAATTCTCCGCCAGCTTGCCTGGCGGCGCCTCTCGGGCATTCCAATAAAGCATTTAGTCATCGTGATGACCTTTATAGTTATTATGTTGATCTTAGTAGTTATTCAGATGACCATAATAGTTATGGAGATGACTTGTATAGCCATCCCCTACACATTTTATGGAAAACCGAAGCTGCAAAGCAGTTGGTGAGAGCGGCGGTACCTGAAAAGTAAATTGAAATTTATGAGGGATTGAATTTCCTCCGAACTCTACGAAACGAAGAGGGAATTGCCCCTGAAAATTGCTTTCCAGACGATCTTTCACTTTTACGGATCTTTTTACATTCCTCATTTTGAGTAACACTTTAGATTAACGCCGTTTACATATCTTATTATAAGAAAACTCTTTTATCATATTGAGTATTACAATAATTCTAAAAATTACTATTTGTCAATATTAAATATATTGCAATTTTGGAACTTTAAAAAATACATTAATCGTGAGCCCATAAGTACCTGATTGGCTGGAATGTTCCGAATCCCGGCAGGAGAATGAAAGCTCCAGGTCCTTACCGTATCCGAATCAGGGATTCATAGAAGAGTTATCAGGAAGTGGGATCGGGGATTCCATTTCTTTACTAAAAAATCTCCCTTAAAAATCCCCCTGCACCAACTTCACAAAAAAGAGGATGTACCATGAATAGGAAGTTAAAGTTCGTTTTGCTCACTTTCATGCTGTTCGCCGTGATCAGTGCCAGTGCCTGCATCGGTGGAGATGAGGAAGGAACCGCTAAAGGTGCGGATTCCGAAGTCTCTTCCCAGGAACTAACTGTAGGAATCAGTACGGATGTCAACAACTGGTATCTTGACAAGTTTCCGGACGGAGACGGGCGTTTTGTCTGGTCCCAGATCTATGAGACGCTGGTCAGGCTTGACCCGGACCTGAATATTGTCCCGGGGCTTGCGGAGTCCTGGGAAACCCCTGACGACGGAAAAACCTGGATTTTCCACCTCCGGGAAGGGGTAAGCTTCCATGACGGAACGCCTTTTGACGCTGAATCGGTTGTCTTTTCCTACACCGAGCAGGCCTATGTAAGGCAGGCGGTGCTGAGGCCCATAGTAAGCGTGGAAGCCCTTGACGCCCATACCGTAAAGTTCGTGCTGGCAAAACCCACGCCTCTGCCTTTCTACCTGACCCATGTAGCCTGGCCTATAATGAGCCCGACTTCTGTTGATTCTGAAGGAAACTTTGTAAGCCCGGTCGGGACCGGTCCTTTCAAGTTTGAAAGCCGGGTCAAGGACCAGGAAATCGTACTTTCGCGCAACGAGGAGTACTGGGGCGAAAGACCAGAACTCGAAAAGGTGACTTTCAAGGTGATTCCTGAGGCTTCCACCAGGGTTATAGCGCTCGAGACCGGGGAAGTGGACATGATCCTCAAAGTCCCCGAATATGACGTTTCAAGGCTCGAAAGTGAAGATGGTATAGAGGTATACAGGAAACTTACTACTTTCACCGATTTCCTGCAGTTTAACTGCGAAAAAGCTCCTTTCAATGATAAATCGGTCAGGCAGAGCGTTGCATATGCCGTAGATACGGAGATAATTACCAGCGAGGTGCTTGAAGGTGTCGGGAAAGCCGCAAATGGAAGGGCTTACTCCCCGGTCATGATGTACTCCAACCCCGACCTTGAGACCTATTCCCGGGACCCTGAGATGGCAAGAGCCATGCTTTCGGAAGCCGGCTGGGAGGATTCTGACGGGGACGGCATAGTGGATAAGGACGGAGAAACCCTGCATGTGACTCTCCTGGTCAGCAAGGGGGAATGGGCATCCAGGCACAACCCTATGGCCCAGGCAATCCAGGGTGAACTCGCAGAAGTTGGAATTGATACGGAAATCAAACTTCTGGAAGGAGGGGCCATTACACAGCTCGAAAACTCCGGGGACTTTGACATAATCATCCGCAGCGGGTACTTTGTCTGGGGCCCCTATCCGAGGCATTTCTTCGTGCACCATTCCACGGCACCGCGTTCCCACTACCAGAATGCGACCTACGATGAGCTCGTAAACGCAGCTGACATGACCCTGGATGAGGATAAGCAGAGGGAACTTTACTATGCCCTGCAGGACTTCGTGATCGAAGAAGTCCCGGCATTCTACCTGGTCCACGAAGAAAAAATCGTAGCAGCCAACTCCTATGTGAAAGGATACACCATCACCTCCGAGGACCCCTGGTTGAACCTTGAGGGAGTGTACCTGGAAAATGAATAATTTCGAAAAATGAATAATTTCGAAAAGAAACGAATCGCTGTGGAAAGGGGTGAAAGTCCTCACTCTTTCCACTTTCATTTTATTTTAGGCTCGTTTGCTTCTATTCGTATCTGAGGAAAACCGGACCGAGAAAAATGTGGAACTACATAGCAAAACGCCTGCTCCTGATTTCTATAGTGATCTTCGGGGTGACGCTCATCACCTTCTCTGCGATGTACCTTGCTCCCGGGGACCCTGCCGAGGTCATTGCTATTGCCAGGTACGGGCAGGACCTGAGCGCCGAACAGATCGAAGCCGTAAGGGAAACGGAAGGCCTCAACTCCTCGGTCTATATCCAGTACCTGAACTGGCTTGAGCATGTGCTGCACCTGGACTTTGGGAGGTCGCTTATAAGCTCTGACGATATCCTTGAAGAGATCCTGCTGCGCCTGCCTGCGACTGCCGAACTTGCCCTGGCAAGCCTGTTTCTCTCCCTTCTGATCGCCATTCCTGCAGGGACCCTGAGCTCCCTTAAGCAAAATACCCTGCTGGACAATGCCTGTGTTTTCACTTCCCTGCTCGGGGTTTCTATCCCCAATTTCTGGCTCGGGCTTCTTTTTATCTGGCTTTTTGCCCTGATCCTCCGCCTGCTCCCGAGTTACGGCTACGGGAGCCTGGAAAACCTGGTCCTGCCCGCCCTGACCCTTGGCACTTCCATGGCTGCGGTGACGACCAGGCTTACCCGCTCCAGCATGCTGGAAGTGCTGAAACAGGAATACATTGTTGCAGCCAGGGCCAAAGGGCTTGATGAGCGGACGATCCTCATCAGGCACGCCCTCAAAAATGCGCTCCTTCCGGTCCTCACCTTTGCCGGGATGCAGCTGGGCTATCTCCTGGGCGGAACCGTGATCGTGGAGACAATATTTGCCTGGCCGGGGCTTGGAAAGCTGCTTGTGGATTCCATCTTTTCACGGGACTTTGCCATGGTCCAGGGCTGTGTGCTCTTTATTGCCGTGTTGTTTTCGCTTTCAAACCTGGCAGTGGATATCCTCTATGCGGTGCTCGACCCGCGGATAAGGTATGACAAACATGACTGAAACGGGCAACATGACTGAAGTGGGTGGAGGTGCATAAGTATGACAGGAAAAAGACTTAATATTCGGCAATTCCGGAAAAACAGGCTTGCAGTGCTGGGAGTCCTGCTCATCATCCTGCTCTCTTTCCTTGCGCTCTTTGCCCCCTTTATCTCCCCCCACAATCCTCTCGAGCAAAAGCTTGACAGGAGGCTTGAGAATTCCTCTTCCGAATATCCTTTCGGGACAGACGACCTGGGGCGCTGCATTTTTTCAAGGGTAGTCTACGGCACAAGGGTTTCCCTCGGGATCGGAGTTCTCGTGGTTGCTGCAACCTCAATTGCAGGTACGCTGCTAGGGGTGCTTTCCGGGTACAGGGGAGGCCTGTTTGACGAAATCGTAATGCGGGGCGTGGACATAGTCCTTGCGTTTCCGAACATTATTCTTGCCCTCGTCATTGCGGGGCTACTTGGTTCCGGTTTTTCCAATGTCGTAATTGCCCTTTCTCTTACCCAGTGGCCGGTCTACACGAGGCTTGTCCGGGGGCAGGTCCTGTCCCTGAAAAAAAGGGCTTTCGTGGAAGCTGCAAGGGCGCTTCGGGCTTCGAACTTCTATATCATGCGCAGGCATATCCTTCCCAACTGCATGGAAAGTGTGGTAGTGCTCGGAACCCTCGAAATTGCCCACGTAATCATCTTTGCGGCAGCCCTCAGTTTCCTGGGGCTAGGGATCCAGCCGCCCACGCCGGAATGGGGCTCCATGCTGAAGGCAGGCATTCCCTATCTCCGCAGTGCTCCCCACCTGACCTTTTTCCCGGGCTTGATGATCATGCTCACGGTCCTGGCCTTCAATTTCGCCGGAGACGGGCTCAGGGACTGCCTTGATAAGGGGACAGACCGGGAGGTGATGGCTGGATGAGCCTGCTTTTGGTAGAGGACCTGGAAGTCTCCTTCAGGACCACCTGGGGCCCTGTGAAAGCCAATGAGGGCATTTCCCTGGTGGTGAAAGAGAGAGAAATCCTTGCCCTCATAGGAGAAACGGGATGCGGGAAAACTACTTTTGGGAAAGCTCTTCTGAGGCTGCTTTCGAGGAACGTGAAGATCGAAGGCAAAATCCTTTTCCTGGGACGGGATTTGCTTGCACTCCCCGAAAAGGAAATGAGGCTCGTGAGGGGCAAAGAAATCGGGATCCTGCTCCAGAACCCTTCCCTTTCCCTGAACCCCGTGCTTTCCATAGGTGACCAGATCGCCGAAATCTACCGCTGCCATGAAAACTGCGGAAAAAAGGAAGCCAAAAAGAAAGCCGGAGAGATGCTCGTACTCGTGGGAATCGACCCCTCGAGAAAATCCGAATACCCGCACCAGTTTAGCGGGGGCATGCTCCAGAGGGTTATGGTTGCCATGGGGCTTGCCCTGCGTCCCGGGCTCCTGATTGCCGATGAGCCCACCAAAGGGCTCGACCCGCAGACGAAGCAGCAGATTGCAGACCTGATTTCCGGGCTTGTCCGGCAGGAAGGGTCTTCCATGCTCCTGATCACCCATGACCTGGAAGTTGCGGAGAGAATTGCGGACAGGGCTGCAGTCATGTATGCCGGGGAAATCGTGGAAACCGGAGAAGCAGGGGAAATATTTTCCAGCCCGAAACACCCCTACACCCGAGCCCTCCTGGAATCCCTGCCCGGAAAGGGGCTTCGTTCCGTTCCCGGGCAGAGCCCGAGTTTTGTTTCTCCTCCCCCGGGCTGCAGGTACCACCCCCGCTGTGAATTCCGGATGGAAGCCTGCCCGAAAACCCGGCCCAGACTCCTGGAACTTGAGGGAGGGAGACAGGTCAGGTGCCTGCTCTATGAAAAAAAGACCGGGGACGAAAAGGGAGGGAAGACACGATGCCGCTCTTAAAAGTCGAGAACCTGAAAAAGTATTACAATTCCGGGCTCTTCCGCAGGCAGGTGAATCGGGCTGTTGACGGTGTAAGCTTTGAGCTTGAAAAAGGCAAAACCCTGGGGCTTGTCGGGAAAAGCGGCTGCGGCAAATCCACACTAGGCAGGACGGTCCTGAGGCTGATGGAGCCCACGGCGGGAAAGGTCTTTTTCGAAGGCAGGGACATTTCCGGGATGAAGGGCAGGGAACTTAAAAGGCTCGGGACCGAAATGCAGATTATTTTCCAGCATCCCGAATCTTCCCTGAACCCGAAGATGAAGATTTACGATTGCATTGCCGAGCCCTTAAGGATTCACGGGCTGTGCGGGAAAGAAGCCGAAGAAAGTAAGATTCTGGAACTGATTGATGCAGTTTCCCTTAACGAGGAACTGCTTTTTCGCTACCCGGGAGAACTCAGCGGAGGGCAGCTCCAGAGGGTGGTCATTGCCCGGATCCTGGGGCTGAGGCCAAAATTCATTGTAGCGGACGAGCCCACCTCCATGCTTGACCCCCTTGTACAGGCTCAGATCCTCTCCCTGCTAAAAAACCTCCAGGAAGACTACGGGATCAGTTTCCTGTTTATCTCGCATGACATGGAAGTCGTTGAATGGATGAGCGATGAGATTGCGGTTCTGGAGGGAGGAAAAATAATCGATTTCAGGTGACTTTCTTATGGTTTCTATGATTTCCGATTAATTTCCAATTGATTTCCAATTGATTTCCGATTAATTTCCGATTAATTTCCAATTGATTTCCGATTAATTTCCAATTGGTTTCCATCGGTTTCCGATTGATTTCCAATTGATTCTTTCATATTTAGCAGTTACGTGCTTGCAATTACATTCAAGGCAAGGACGAAAAGAAAGCGTAAAAGGAGATTGAACATGAAAGTAAAGAACGAACTAATGGAAACCCCGTCTGTGGGTGCAGACCGTTTCTTCAAGATCATGGACGACTCGATCAGGGGACTTAAAGAGTACCGACTGATCGTTACGGCTCTTGAACTTGAGGTGTTTGAAGCTCTGAAAACCCCTCTTCAGGCAGGGGAGCTTGCCGAAAAACTGGGATGCGACCCTGTGTTAGTTCCCCATTTCTGTGAAGCTCTCGTCAGCCTCGGGCTTCTGGACAGGTTTGAGGAGATAGCTGAGGTTGAGAAAGAGAGTAGGGAATACGAGGGTGAAGACAGAGCTGAAAAAAACACGGTTTCCCCCTGGTATGTGAATTCGGAACTTAGCACTACATATCTCCTGAAAGAAACTCCGTTTTCCCAGCAGCAATACCTTTCCGAAATGTCCAGGAACGTTGCACGCTGGGCCCGTTTGCCCGAGCTTATGAGGAAAGGACCCGAAGTTGTCGATAAAGGTCCTTTTTTCTGGGGGATTATCAGCTGCATGGCTGAAAACGCACGTTGTGGATTGCTCCAGGAAACCGTCAGGACGGTCATGGAAAATGTTGATCTCGGAAAGGTCCGGAAACTCCTGGACATGGGAGGAGGGCACGGGCTCTACGCCATTGCTTTTGCAAAAATGAACGAGCAGCTTGAAGCTTTTGTATTCGACCTTCCTCCGGTAACCGTAAAGACGAAGCAGTACATCGAAAAATACGGGGCTTCCAATGTGGATGTAGTTCCAGGGGACTTCTTTAAGGATGAACTCGGGACAGAGTACGACCTTATCTTCTCATCCTCTAACCCGGGCGGCAAGGTTCCCAAACTTATCCCGAAAATCGCTTCAGCCCTGAACGAGGGAGGGGTTTTCGTAACCCGGCAGTTCTCGGAAGAAAATACGGAATCAAATCCCCTCCTCAACCTGGACTGGAACCTCTGGACTTTTGAAGACACGAAAAAGGGCGGCTCAGGCTACAGCTTTGAAAACAGCGTACCTTTCAACGAATATATCGAGATGCTGGGGGATTACGGGCTTGAAGTCTTCAGGACCCTGGATATGAAATGTGGGTCAAGGATGGTGTTTGCAAAGAAGCAGGTGTGAATTGTAAAGAAGCAGAGGGGAGCAGGGGAAGCTTAACAGAAGATAAGAGATTAATAGGGAAGTGCGTCAGGAGGGAAAAGGATTGAGAGGAAAAAAATGGGCAGTCCCTTAATATTCAATCGCTTGCCCCTCCCTCAGGCTCACTACCCTGAAAATAGACCCTGAAGTTAATGGACCAAAAGCAAGCAAGATCAAATTTACTTGATTTAATCGCAAATCCATTTTTTAAAAAGATACATATAACAGGTATTCCCAGTAGTATATGGTAAATAATATCCAACTTTACTGGAGATAATGGAAAATGACTATCTGGGAATATGACATTAAAGCAGTAAGGTTCAATGAATGGTCCAAGACAAAAGAAGACCTTAACAGCCTGGGGGTTGAAGGCTGGGAACTCAT
The DNA here is from genome assembly GCF_024372725.1 of Methanosarcina sp. KYL-1. Lineage (GTDB taxonomy): Archaea > Halobacteriota > Methanosarcinia > Methanosarcinales > Methanosarcinaceae > Methanosarcina. Next base: position 39,049 of record NZ_VOUA01000006.1, on the reverse strand, counting down.
AAAGTTTGCAGACGAGATTGATGACGACGGCATGATAGCGGCTGTTTTTAAAAGGCCGGTCGATTACGTTGATTCTTCATTCTGAAACTATTTTTTTGTGAGTCCTATTTTGCAATCTTCCGGCCTTGAGCTCCTCATTATTTTATGCAAGTTCTGCAAGGGCTTAGGAATCGATTATATCTGTTTTTGTGCGTAATTGCGATTCCGGGAGGGCAAACTTCTTTTGAGTTTATGCTTTCCGGATGCAGGCTCATTTTTAATATGTACAGGAGTTAGTATGTTCATACAGGGATTGGCAGGTTCATTTCCGGGGCATAACTGTTTTAAAAGAGTATTACTATTTTGACCTTTTATTATATATTTAATATTTTAATTACAGGTGCTATAGTGGCTGGAATCAACTCCCTCCGGGATCTTAAAAATGCCTCGGGCTCTGCATACTCTGCCTCATTTATTCTTCAAGGTAAAGTGGGGCGGTTTGCGCCTGTTTTGCTAGACTTGCTGTTTTTCTTAGGGCCTTCTATGATTCTTGCCGTCCATATGAGTGTTGACAGTTATCCGGACCTGTTGATTTCCGGGGCAGCATCCAGATACAGGATGCTCTGGGTTATTGGAGTGGCTCTGGTCTACAAATACTGCCTGATAGAAGGACTTTCCCGTTATACCCTCGCACAGGGGGAAGACATTTTCAGGGGTTTCAGGCACATTCCGGGCCCTCAAAATTGGGAAGTAATCTTTATTATGTGCATCTACACACTTGAACTGCTAGGCTTCGGAGGCATCGCCTTCTTTGCGGGAACTTTTCTGGTGCAACTTTTCCCGGGACTTCTTTCCATAAAACTGATGGCAATTATTTCTCTGATCCTGGCGGGTCTCTTTCTCTATAAATGTCCATACTCTTTTTTTGAAAAACTTGTATCTTTGTTTGCAGGCTTGATAATAATAGGAACTTTTTACACCTTACTCGGGACGGGAATTCCTTTTGTAAACGTGCCCCAGGGGCTTGTCCCTATTCTTGAAAAAGAGCAGCTAATTACGGTTATGGGGCTATTGGGGGCTGCCGGTTCAAGCCTTTCCCTCCTGTTCTACTCTACCTGGCTCAAGGAAAAAATAGGGACAAGGCATGGAGAAGCTTATTTTTCCACACATTTCAGGAACGTAAGAATCAGCCAGGGGCTCGCTTTCTGGCTGACGGGGATTTTTTCTTTTGCCTTCATGACTATCGGGCTTTCTTCAGGCTCAAGTACGGATTTCTTTAACGGGCTCTATCTTTCGCTCAATAAACTGCCTTACGGAGTTCCGGTATTCATTTTAACTTCGTACGTTGTTTTTGTTGCCCTAATCCTTACCGGAGTTGACGGAAGAGCCCGGGCGATTGCTTCGATCCTTAGAGGAACGGGGATAAGTTTCAGGGACGAAACAACGCTCTACAGGGGAATAATCTCCGGGCTTGTAATTGTCCTTGCCTTAATAATCAGCTTCGGAGAGCCTGGAAACATCCTCACGTGGGTTTCTGCCCTCGCATCAATAATGTTTGCATTAATCGGTTTTATGGTAGTCTATCTTGACTTCAAGCTCCCGGCATATGCAAGAGGGTCAAAATTATGGCGCTTGCTCATGGTTGCAGGCAGCTTTTTATTCCTCTTTGTGGCGCTCTTAAAGGAAGAACAGTTCCTGCTTTTCGGGGTCCCTTTGATGGAAAGGGTTACTGTGGTTGCTTTTGTCATATATATGTTCAGCAGCTCAAAAAATATGAGGTCAGCCCTGGAAAGAGGCTTTTCAATGGCTGACCGGGCCCTGATAGTGATGGTCTTCGGCACGCTTTCCATTTACGGGACCACTCAGGCAATTCTCTTTGACAGGGCGCTTATCAACTTCAGGGATCTCGGGCCCATGATTGCCGGACTGCTGGGAGGACCCGTTCTCGGGGGCTTTGCAGGACTGATAGGAGGACTCTATCGCTATTCCCTGGGAGGCTGGACTTCCCTGCCCTGTGCGGTTGCAACGATTCTTGCCGGCGTCCTGGCAGGCTATGCCGCAATCTGCTGGAAGGGCAAACTGGATTATCTAAGGCTTACCGGGCTTGGCGTCTTCGTGGAAGCTATCCATCTCCTGGTGATTTTTCCTCTCCTCGTCTATCCCGCACCCCTGGAAGACATCCTGGCCCTTATTCGGAGTTTCCTGCTCCCAATGACCCTTACGAATGTGTTCGGACTGGCTCTCTTCCTGTATATCATAAAAGAACAGAGCTTTTTCCTTGAAAACAGGTTCGCCTCACGCATACAGGAAACAGGAGGCCTGAAAGTTTCACTGCAGGCTTTAACTGCCCTTATATCCATGCTTGCACTTTTAATTTTAGAGGGAAGCTTCATGACAACCGGTATCCAGCTAATCGAACACTTTGTGGTTGCGGCTTTTTTCCTCTACATTCTCTCAGGGACTGCCGTGGTAAAAAACTCTCTCAAAAGCAGCCTGAACCTCAAGGAGCAGAGCCTCCTGGCTCTGGATTTTGGCTTTCTCTCGGTCTACGGGACTCTACAGGCAATCCCGGTAGGAGAGATTCTGGTAAATTTCCGGGACCTCGGGCCCATGCTTGCAGGGCTGCTCTGCGGACCCTTTACAGGAGCAGTTGCCGGGTTTATGGGCGGTTCTGTTCGCTACATGCAGGGAGGCTGGACAGCTCTTCCGTGTGCAGCGGCAAGTATAGCTGCAGGTATCCTGGCCGGAGTGCTTTCGAAGCGCTGGCAAAAAAAACTAAGTTATTCCAGGCTTCTTTTCCTCGGAGTCTTGGTGGAGAGCCTGCACTTATTCGTACTGCTCCCGCTTCTTACATATCCTGCACCTCTCTCCGATATTCTGGAAGTGGCCCGCAGTTCCTACCTGCCGATGACCGTGATAAACGTGCTGGGACTTTTGTTTTTCCTCTATGTGATCCAAGAACTTAACCCGACGGACCCCGGAAACTTAAAACCTGCCGGTGAAATCAATGCAGGAAAGACGGAAAGTCCGGCACTTATAAAGCCACTTGCAGTCTCTGTACTCCTATTCCTTGCTATTGCCAATGACCGCTATCTGCTCAACGTTGCTGTCCCCCTGCTTGAAAGGGTGCTTGTGGTTACTTTTTCTCTGTACCTGTTCAGCCGTACGGAAACCCTCTGTGAAGCGGTTGAAGGCCAGCTTTCCGCAAGCAGCAGGATCTGGCTTGTAATGTGCTTCGGCTTGCTCTCTGTCTACGGCACGATGCGAGCTGTCCCGGTAGATGGGATCCTGGTCAATTTCAGGGATCTCGGGCCCATGCTTGCAGGGCTTCTGGGGGGACCGCTAATCGGAGGACTTGCCGGACTTATCGGAGGTATCTACCGCTTAAGCCAGGGCGGGTGGACTGCTGTTCCCTGCGCCGTTGCCACCATTGCTGCAGGGCTTGTTGCAGGAGGTTTTTCGATATTCTGGAAACGGAAACTTAACTACCCTAGACTCATTTTTTTAGGGGCTCTGGTCGAATGCCTCCATCTCCTTGTAATTTTCCCGCTACTCGCCTATCCGGCTCCGCTAGAGGACATAATGAGTGTTATCCGAAACAGCCTTCCCTCCATGCTCCTGGTAAACGGGCTTGGCCTGGTCCTCTTTTTGTATATTCTGCGGGAACGGGGACTTGATCCCGAAGGACACAAAAAAGAGCATTCATGCGAGATGTTTTCCGCCCCCCCTGAACCGGGGAGGTAATCTTTACTTTAGCCGAATACCCCGCAGCTTGCTGTGGGGATGGACACTTCCCCGAGAACCTTTGATGATATAAGATTTATCAAATCCATTTTTGTTTGGTAACTTCTGCTCGAACTAAACCGTATAAGGTCTATTGTCTTCTTTTACGGGATTTAGAGCGAGGGCCTGAACATACCCCGTTACTTGCAGCGGGGTGCGCCAACGTAACTTAGATTATGTTTTTGTCTTTGCTTTCAATTTCCCACCTTTCTGAACCTGATTTTGAATTCTGTTCCTGCATCCCTGTTAAGTTTGATGCTCCCATCTATCTGTTCTACAAGAATGCTTACAAGCTGGAGCCCGAGGGAATCCGTATTCCTGAAATCGATATTTTCAGGAAAGCCCCTTCCATTATCGGCTACAACCAGCGTAAACTGCAGGTCCTTTTCATCCTCAGAACACCTTACCATACCCATTTCACCCTTTTCACAGGATCTTCTCTCTGAACCCTTTTCGATGTCCTTTTCACCCCTTTCTATGCTCTTTGAACCCTTTTCGATGTCCCGTTCTACTTCGGAACTGCTGCTTCCACATTCTCTTTCGTAATCTTTCGCTCTTGAAAGGCTTATACGGATTTCTCCACTCTTTCCTGCGGGGAAAGCATGCTTTAAGGAATTCGAAACCAGCTCATTTACGATGATGCCGAGAGGAACTGCGGTATCCATTCCCAGATAAATCTGCTCAAGGTCCAGTTTCAGGTCAATTTCCCTGTCTCCGACGGTATATGAGCTGAGAAGGTCTTCGGTCAGCCTGCGGAGATAAAACGCAAAATCAAGGGTCTCCATATCCTTTCCCTCGTAAAGCTCTTCATGAATCAGAGCCACGGAAGCTACACGGTTCTGGCTTTCCCTGAAGGCTTCAAGGGTTTCCTTATCACTGAACTTTTCCGCCTGGAGGCTGAGTAACGAGGAGATCACCTGCAGGTTATTTTTAATTCTGTGATGAATTTCTTTTATGCGGGCTTTCTCTGTCCTGGAAAGGGTTTCTTCAGCCATTTTACGCTGGGTGATATCATGAACAAAGCCCTGGAATTTCCCCGGGGTTCCGGAATCTCCTGAAAGAGGCTGCATAATTTCCCTGACCCATCTTATTTCCCCGTCTTTTCTCCGTATCCTGTATTCCAGCTCAAGAGGGGAACCAGAGGTGGACTCTGCCCTTTTCATGTTTGTAAAAATGAGGGGCTGGTCTTCAGGTGCGACTATTTCGGTCCACTTCACCTTTCCTGAAATGAAGTCTTTTTTACTGTAACCCGTGATCTCTTCTACAGCCCCGTCAAAGAACGTCGGAACACCTTTCTCGTCAAGCCGGAAGCCAATGAGCCCCTGGATGTTCTGCACCAATGAGCTGTAATGTTCCGCTTTTGTTTGCAGGTCCTCAGTTGCAGGTTCACCTGCAGGTGTACATTTCTCTACCCCAAGCATCCTGTAAATTCTTCCCTGGTCATCTTTAAGGAAAGTAGTTTCTCTCTGCAAAGCTTCTTCCCTGAATTTGAGCTCCCTGAAAAGAAGGCTGCAGGGCTCGTCGAAGCCTGTTTCCACGATTGCGATATATATCAGGTAAAAAGATAGGACGTTAAAAATGTGCCCGATAAAATTGAAAAACTCCTCAGTATATGTATAGTGGGTAAGAGCCAGTTCAGCAAGGATTGATAACGCTATCGCTGTTGTGAGTATCCTGAAAACATGTTTTTCGAACCTGTCTCTTTTTCGGTACAGGAGCACCAGCGAGCCTATGAATAAGAAAGAGATGAAATACTCACTGTATATTTTAAAAGGAGTGAGCCCACAGCTTTTTAAGTAACAGGCCGGAAAGTTCCCATAATGAAAGATTGAGAGCAGGAGAGCAGCCGTAATAACAGCATATACAAGAAAAACTTCCCGGGCAAACCGGTCATTGCCCGCGGTTTTTACATTCCTTTTCCCATCCAGTGCAGCACTGGTCAGGAGCAAAGGGGCTACAAAAAAGGATACACCGCCCAGGTACCTTATAGAAATCCAGAGCTGGGCAGGGAGGTTTGCCCCGTACCCTGGAAACACGCCTATTCTTTCATATGAAAATGCGCGCAAAAAACCGAGGCATGCTATGAAAAAAAGTGCTGTCCCGACAAATGTAAGATATCGGTTTTCCGAAATGACTTTCATTCGTCATCGGTTAAGGGACAACGTATCTAATTTGCTGTAAATTCACAAATTGACACTCCCAGAATCTCCTTTATTCATCGAATTTGACAACATGCTGATTATTATCAAAATATCAGCCTGGTAATGATTGACTACCTATGTGTAAATGAGATCACAAAAAGTCATAGATATTATTATCAAATTTATATATATTATAGACTATAGAAACGTAGTTTAGAATCTAAGGAACTGCCACAAAATAATTTGGGCATGATATTTACGAAGTAAATTCTAAATTGGTGACATGGTCATAAAAATCAGGGAATCAAATCGAAACCTGTACATCACTGAAACAGGAAAGAATGCAAGTTTGATTCTGAAAGGTATTTAAGTTTTCAACTGCGTTGCAATTCCGATCTAAAGCATAGCTTCCGCTATCTGTTTTTACATTTTCCATTGTTAGAAGCTCATTTCAATTAGTCTGGAAACTCGGGTAAAATTTCTGTCTCACTTTTCACCCTTATTTTCGTCCTCAAGCTTCGCGTTTATTTTCTCTTCACAGAGCTCTTTTCCTTCCTTTGCAGCCTCGTTCCCCGGGCTGAGTTTCAGCGCCCTCACGTAGCACTTGAAGGCTTCCTTATATTCCCCGATCTCGCAGAGGAGTTCTCCGCCCCGGAAGAGGGAGTTCAGGTGGTCGGGGTCGCTTTCGAGGGCGTGTTTGTAGGCGTCCAGGGCTTTTTCTTTATCTTCGAGCTCGGTAAATACCTGGCCTTTCCAGTACCAGGTCTCGGCGTTGTCGGGCCTCATGAGGGGAGCCTTGTTCCGGGAAAAGAAGCTGAACCTGGGGAGCTTGCAGGCCCAGTCCGAAGCTTTTTTGGGCTCCATTGCCAGGGCTTCGTCAAAGGTCTCAAGGGCCTTTTCAGGAAGTCCCATCCTGAAATAGACCACGCCTTTGCTGGTCATGGTTTTCGGGGACCCGGGGTCAAGGGAGAGCGCCTTATCAAAAGCTTCGAGCGCCTCTTCATTCCTGCCAAGGGCCGAGAGCACAAAACCCCGGTTGGACCACTCGGTTGGGCTTTCAGGGTTCAGATCCAGAGCTTTGTCAACGACTTCCAGGGCTTCTTCGTAGTTTCCTAGCTTGAAAAAAGCCATCCCACGGCAGGACTCTGTTTTAAAGACTTTTCCAAGTAAATTGTTTGCGCTCTCCTCTTTGCCATTTTCGAAAAGGAGGTCTGCCATTTCTTTCCAGGTCTCAGCGGCTTCCCCGTAAGCCTGCAGGGCTTCTTCATACTTGCCCATCTCGAAAAAGACCCTGCCTTTGCCGGAGCTTTCCTCGGCGGATTTTTCAAGGGTTTTAAGCGTTTTTGCCATTTTTGCCATTTTTTTGCCTCATATCCACAACAGTAAGAAGAATCAAAATTAGTGTTCTCGGAAGCGATCTTTCCAGAGCTGATTTTCCCAGAACTATCAGATCAATTTCCATTTAAGCCTGAGAAAATTATCCGGATAAATATGTGGAGTTTTATAATATATAATGTTCTGAGTCCAGAACAGGATCACTGAAAGATACCGAAACCAAATCCTGAAATAATATCTGAAGTTATTAATTAACAGGTGAAAAATATGAGCAGCGAAATTGAAAGTCCGGAATGTTGCCCCAGATTTGATCCCACACCCTGGGACGGAAAAGTCTTCGAATGGAACAATAAAAGGTTCATCAAGGATACAGTCTCCACTCAGCTTTACGTGCCTCTGAACTTTGCGGAGGTGATAATCAGGATGAACGAGAAAGTTGCAAGGGCTGGTGCGGAAATCCCGGATTGGCTCTGTTTGTCGGACCACACCTCGGAAAGCAATATGGACCTCTACCTGGCTGTTGATAGGGAGGTTGAGGGCGCCGAAAACGTAACATTGAGCGGGAAGTTTTTGAGCAAAGTGTATGAGGGGGATTTCGAAAATACTGGCGAATGGTGCAGGGACTTTGAAGCCTACGCAAAAAGCCAGGAGCTTGCAATCAAGAAATGGTATATGTGGTATACCACCTGTCCCGAATGTGCAAGGAAATACGGGAAAAATTATGTCGTGATTATTGCCGAAGTCTGAACAATGACTCCTTTTTACTCCGGAATAACCTGTGCTGGTTGAGGATTTCTACATAGCCATTTCCCGAACCTATTTAACCCGTAATCCCTGATACAATGAAGGGTAATAAGATGAATGAGGTTAAAATTCTAGGAGTGAGCGGAAGCCCCCGAAAAGGCGGGAATACCGATATCCTGCTCGACAACTTTTTGAAAGGGGCGGAATCGGCAGGGGCTGAAGCGAAAAAAGTCCTTCTAAGGGAATATTCGATCGAGCCCTGCATCGGCTGCGAAGCCTGCAGGAAAGCCGGGACCTGCATCCGGTTCCACGACGGGATGGAACTCCTTTATCCCGAAATAGAGGAAGCTAAGGGCCTGATCCTCGGCTCTCCAACCTACAACTACAACGTAACCGCTCCGATGAAAGCCTTCATCGACAGGCTCTACCCCTACTACAATTTCACTGAAGAACGCCCGGGCCCCTACTCAAGCAAGCTTGGAGACCAGGGACGAAAGGCCCTTGTGTTTACAGTCTGCGAACAGGAGAAACTTGAAGAAATGGGCTTTACGCTCGAAGCCCTCGGAATGCCTCTTGAAGCCCTGGGTTATGAGGTGCTGGAAAAATTCCTTGCTACCAGGTGCTTTGCGAAGGGTGCGGTTTCAAAGAATGAAGAATTGCTCGAAAAGGCCTTTGAGAGCGGGGAAAAGCTTGCAGAAGCTCTTCGCTAAGCCGGTGGAGGGGGAATCTTCCGAAGAAAGGTTGATTTTTGAGTTCAAGTGCTGCAGAAAGCCCGGACGCAATCATCTGATACAGTCAAAAACTGAAAGCATCGTCTGGAATGAGAAGTGAGAAGTGAGAAGTTTGAAACTGATGCTTTGGGAATAATTTCTGCATCTTCCAGGATTTTTTCAGGGAAAAGCCGGCCGCCTTCGGCGCCCGGTGAGAAGATGGGGTTCGACCTGAAGCAGAACGAACAAACGTGGCCCTGAAACCACTTATCATTTTTGACATTTCGGTTATTTTTTACTTACTTTCTCCCGCAAAACTCACTTTCTCCCGCAAAACTCACTTTCTCCCACAAAACTCATTCCGTGCTTCCACCAGAGCCTTCAGGTTTTTCAGCGGGGTTTCCGGCGCAAGCCCGCAGCCCGGAGCAAGCACATCGACACCCATTTGCAGGCACTCAAAGGCTTCTCTCTTTACATCTTCCGGCTTCCCGGCAAAGAGAGTCCGGGACGTTGAGACATTTCCGATTACAGCTGCTCCGGCTTCATGGGCTGTATGCACGGCGCTTTTCAGGTCTTTTATGCCTTCCTCAAGGCTGAGCCCGTCAAACCCGCACTCTGCCATATCATATATTATACTGTCAGCAGCCCCGCAGATGTGGAGCACGCTTTTGCCACCTCCGAGGGCTTTTGGGATCCTGGCCATCCCGGGCTTTATCAGGCTCCTGAAGGCGTCAGGGGAAATCATGTCAGGGGAAGAGACGGCATCGGCTATGACGACCACATCGGCTCCCCTTTTCAGGCACTCCCGGGCGTATAGTATACAGGCGTCGGTGCAGAGTTCTACCAGCCTCGTTATAATATGGGGCCTTTTGATTGTCCATTTAAGGAAGCGGGTGGCTCCGCAGAGGTAGGTTGCAAGGTCTGCAGGGCCTTCCATGCCCACGATGAGGGGAAGGTTCGAGCCGGCTTTTTCCCTGAGGATTTCCGTGGCTTGCAGGACAGCCGGGATCCTGCCCCTCTCCAGCAGGTCTGCAGGCAGTTCGGGGACCACGGAGGAACTGTCCAGGGGGCCGCTGAGCACAGCCGGGGTCCTGGCTTTCGTGCCGGGGTCAATCGTGCAGCCCAGGGCTTCTCCTAGCACAACCGTGTCAAAGGGGTACCTGAGGGTTTCAAAAGAAGCGTTGGCATACTGTGAAAAAGCAAGCACTGCCATCTTTTCGGGCTGGCTGTCAGCCTCGGGGCGGGCTGCCCCGCTAAGGTCCATAAGGTCGAGCACGGGTGCGGTTGTAAAAGTGCCTACAGGTATCCTTGCAGGGGTTTTGCCTTCGAGGGTGCTGAGCAGATCTTTCCTGAAATACGGTTTTTCCATAAAAATGACCGGGTTATTGTCTTTTACTGGCCTTATTTGCTCTGGCTATTATTTGTGCTGGCTATTATATTACATTGTTAGCATGGTGGCTACTATATTACATTGTTATTTACATTGTTATTATTGAGAGTTGGTGTCGTATAAAAGAGCTTGATGAGATGAGCTAAAAGTAAAATGAGCTAAAAGACAAGATGAGCTAAAAAATCAGAATAAAAAATAGAGAGGGAAAGAGAAGAGAAAATTACTCCTCTCCGATCCATTCGTTTACTTTTTCGGGGTTGTTCTCGACCCACTTTGAGGCAGCCTCTTCGGGGGTCATGCCGTTTTCAATGTCCATCATGACGGCCTGGATGTCGTCGTGGGTCCACTGGAAGCGGGTGAGGATGCCGTAGAGCTCGGGCTTTTCTTCTTCGAGGCCGAGCCTTGCAAGGGTTTCAACGTGATCGGCGTCGCCGTAGGCGCCTTTGGGGTCGTCAAGGTATTTGAGGTCCCAGCGGTTGAAAGACCAGTGGGGGGACCAGAGGGTTACAACAACCCATTCTTCGGAATCAACAGCCTTTTTCAGGGTGGCAGTCATTGCGGCACCGCTGCCTGAGACCAGTTCCATGTCCAGGTCGTACCCGGAAATTGCGGTTTCGGAAGCCTGCATGATTCCGGCTCCGGGGTCGATCCCGATGATCTTGCCGTCAAACTTCTCCTTTTCGGAATTGAGTTCTTCAATGGAGTCGATGGCCACGTAGGAAGGCACAACGAGTCCGATCTTGCATCCTTCCAGGTTAGTCTGGACAGAGTCGAGCTGTTCCCCGTAGGTTTCCCAGTAGTTCTTGTGGGTGTAGGGAAGCCAGGCTGAGGTGGTAAAGTCGAACTGGCCGTCAGCGAGTCCCTGGTAGAGGGGGCCGGCATCGACAGCAATTATTTCCACTTCGTAGCCAGCTTCTTCAAGCACCTGCTGCATGACGTTGGTGCTTGCAATCTCCCCGTCCCAGAGGACGTAGCCGATCTTCACCTTCTCATCGAATTCCGAAGGCCCTGTTCCGGCATGCGCAGCTTCTGCCCCTTCTGCCGCTCCTGCCGCTTCGTCTCCTTTCTCAGCACAGCCTGCCGCAAACAGGGCAAGCCCGAGCATCAAACATATAACTAAAACTGATCCGAGCTTTTTTATGTTCGGATTATTCTTTGTCCTGATCAAAATATTCACAACCGGTATTTGATATGACTTTTTTAATTTTTTTAATTTTAATTTTTGAAGTTTAATTTTTAAGTTATTAAATTTTTTAATTTCTTAATTTTTTTAATTTTAATTTCCTTATCTACATATGGAAGGTTTTTACGAGGGGTTTGGAATAAATGATGGACCTCCTTCACAGGTGAAATCGGGGGAAGGAGGAATCCCTGTAAAAGTGATAGGGTTTGAAAAGTGGCTTTTTAAGGGTGGTTTTTGAACCGTTTAACCTTAAAATTGCAGTTCCGGAGGGGGAGGGGGTGTTCCTCCCTGTTCCTTCCTTCACGAACCCTTTTTGCCACTTTTATTTCCCTTTATTTCGGGCTGAGGTGCTGGGTGATCCGGTCAAGGACGACCGCAATTATGACAATGGCAAGCCCGGCTTCGAAGCCGAGGCCGATGTCTATCCTCTGGATCCCGAAAAGGACCTGGTACCCGAGCCCGCGGGCTCCGATCATGGCTGCGATGACCACCATGGAGAGGGAGAGCATGATGCACTGGTTGATCCCGGCCATGATGGTGGGAAGAGCCACAGGCAGTTCGACCTTTGCAAGTTTCTGCCAGCCCGTGGAGCCGAAGGCGTCAGCAACCTCGGTCAACTCTTTTGGAACCTGCCTGACCCCCAGGTTGGTGAGCCGGATTGCAGGGGGCATGGCAAAGACAACCGTTGCGATCATGCCAGGGACGTTTCCGAGCCCGAAAAAGATCAAAGCGGGGATCAGGTACACAAAAGACGGCATGGTCTGCATGAAGTCAAGCGAGGGTTTTACAATATGGTAAATCACGGCGTTTTTTGCGCAGAGGATCCCTACGGGGACCCCGATAAGCAGGGCCATGAAGGCAGAGGAGAGCACAAGGGCAAGCGTCTCTATCGAGAGCTCCCAGAGCCCCATGTTCTCGATAAGGAAAAAACCGAATGCAGTCCCGGCTGCAAGCTTTATGTTGCGCCTTCCTGCAAAGTATGCTAGCAGGGAAATGCCCACGATAAAGAGTTCGGGGGGCAGGAAAAGCAGGGCATCTTTCAAGGCGGAGATGAGAAAATCAAGCTGGTCGCTTACGAGGTCCAGGACCGCCCCGAAATGTGTTTCGATCCCGTCAACCGCAAATTCAACGGTATTTCCGATAGGAATCCGCGGAATTACCATGTTTTCACCTCGAGCTCGCCCTTAAGTTCAGGCCTGGCAGGAGCCTCAGTTCTGGCCCCCACCTCCGGAGCAGGAGCCACACTTCTGGCCTCTACTTCAGGAGCAGGCCCGCTTCCAATGACATTATCAATAATGCCTTTATCGATAGGGCCTTTGTCAATAATGCCCTTATTGATACTGTCTTTGTCAATGATACCGTTGAGGCCGCCGGAGCTTTCCGGGTCCGGGGGGCCGGCTTCACCTTCATTTTTCCCGGTGCGCACGGTTTCCTCAAGGTCAGGAGCTTCAGGCCCGCCGGTTTCTTCGGTTTCCCCGGCTATTGCAAGTGCTCCGAGCACACTGCCGCGGACGATGATCCCGAGCAGTTTTCCGGCGTCGTTGACCACGGCCAGGGGGTACTGGCTGTCTGCGATAAGGGGGATTACTTCGTTTAAGGGCATGTCAGGAGGCACGCGGGGGATTACGGGAATCATCACGGCTTCCAGGCTTTTTCCTGTTTTCATGGCATCAAGGGCGTCATTTATCATGAGAATGCCCATCAGGCGCCGGTTCTTTCCTTCCACTACATAGATAGAGGATATCCCGCGCTCCTTCATAAGCTGCATGGCAACCCTGGGGCCGGAGCTCAGGGAGACAAACGGCTCGGGGCGCTTCATCACCGATTCGGCGGTGAGGATCTTTGACCTGTCGACCCCTGCAACGAACCTGGATACGTAAGAGTCGGCAGGCTCGGTCAGGATCTCTTCGGGAGTCCCTATCTGGACGACTTCCCCGTCTTTCATAAGGGCTATCCTGTCCCCCAGTTTGAGAGCTTCGTCAAGGTCGTGGGAAACGAAAATGATGGTCTTTTGCACCCGGTCTTCAAGGGAGAGCAGTTCGTCCTGCATGTCGCTCCTGATCAGGGGGTCAAGGGCACTGAAGGCCTCGTCCATGAGCAGGATGTCCGGGTCGTTGGCAAGGGCTCTTGCAAGCCCGACCCTCTGCTTCATGCCTCCGCTGAGCTGGGTTATTTTGCTCTGCTCGTAGCCTTTGAGCCCCACGGTCTCGAGGGCTTCCCGGGCTTTTTCATAGCGTTCATCCTTCGGGATTCCCTGGATCTCAAGCCCGTACGCCACATTTTCGAGCACGGTCCTGTGGGGGAGCAGGGCAAAGTTCTGGAACACCATCCCGAGTTTGGTCCTGCGAGTATTCCGCAGTTCTTCCGCACTCATTTGCGTGATGTCCTGCCCGTCAATCAGGATTTCCCCGGCAGTTGGCTCGATAAGGCGGTTTAAGCAGCGTAAAAGAGTGGACTTCCCGGAACCCGAAAGCCCCATTATGACGAAAATCTCCCCATCGTAGACTTCGAAATTGACGCCGTTAAGCCCGATGGTCTGTTTCGTTTTTTCAAAAATTTCACTTTTGGATTTCCCTTCCTTAAGAAGGGAGATCACTTTCTGGGGGTTCTTACCAAAAATTTTGGTTATATTTCGTACTTCTAGTTTCACATTTTTGTTCACAATAATACCCCGGTATGACCGAAGCGGCTATGTAGAAAATTATCATGATACGTAAGAAAATTATCATGAAAAAAATTCGAGCAAACTTCCTGTTAGTACAAACTTCTTTAATACAAGTTATTGTCGGCCAATTATATATAATATTTTTGCGAAAATTTAATATACTAACTGAATTTCCGCCCGGAGAAATTAGCATAAATTAGCCCGGGTAGAAGAAGCTTAAAATATGAAAATTATCACAATATTAACACATAATTTCTCCAAATACATAATTGATATTATGAAAAAAGTAGGATTTGTTAAATATCCGAGACATCTTAATGGCATATCCTTGGAACCTCCACCTGCCCCCGAAACACACAGAAATTCCGACGGTAAGGGGGCCGGGATAAGGGGAGTACCTCAGGCTGAAGAGTCTGAGTGCCCGTACATCAGAATAAATATATTAAAAATGTATTTGAAATAAAAATACCCGGGCCAGAAAGGGGAAAAGAGGTGAAGGGCATAAAAGGAAAGGAAGTGGGTAGACTGATTAAGATAGATGAATAAGAAGGGAGAAAAGGAAGGGAGAAAAGGAAGGGAGAATTAAAGGGGGAAGAAAGAAAAAGAAGACAGGGAAAAAGGGATTTTAGCAGGAATGCACAAAAAGGGAAATTTTCATTAAAATATTCTTTAAACTTTTCATTAAAAATTATCATTAAAAATTATATATATTAAAAAACCCATAAAATAATTAGAAGTTCTTAGACTCTTAAAGGCATCGCAACACTTATACATGTCTTATGACATTTACTCGCAGGTTCAGATGATGAAGGCAGTACTAGGTTTAGAAGACGGAACAGTTATTAAGGGCACCGGTTTTGGTGCCGAAGGCACAGCATGCGGCGAACTTGTTTTTACCACTCAATTCACGGGATATGAGGAAGCACTAACCGACCCTTCGTATAAGGGTCAGCTTTTGATGTTCACCTATCCCCTTATCGGAAACTACGGTATAAGCGGGGAGCGCGTCCAGTCCGACAATATCCACGCGGAGGGACTTGTGGTCCGTGAAGCCTGCAAAAACCCCTACCACTACAAATCTACTCGTTCTATCCACAAATTTTTAGAGGATGAAGGAAAGCCAGGGATCGAAGGCGTGGACTCCCGGATGCTTACCATCAAGACCCGGGAACGCGGGACCATGCGGGCAGCCCTGATTACGGGGAGTGACGATGGGGAAGAGGCCGTAGAAGTGGCAAGGAACTTTCCGCAGATAACGGACCAGGAACTTATCTCCCTTGTGACCTGCAAGGAACCCTACTTTATCCCCGGGGCAGCAGGGGCCTGGAAGGGCAGCGGAAAGCCCAAACACGCGGTGGTAATCGACCTCGGGATCAAGCGCAATATCTTAAACAACCTGAATAAGAGGGGGATCGACCTCACGGTGGTCCCTGCAACGGCTTCACCCTCGGAAATTGCAGGGTACGAGCCTGACATGCTTTTTGTTTCAAACGGGCCCGGAGACCCGGAAAAGGCGACCGACGCAATCAATGCGGTCAAACACTTTGCAGGCACGGTCCCTGTCTGCGGGATCTGCTTCGGGCACCAGATCATATCCCTTGCCATGGGGGCAAGGACTTACAAGCTCAAGTTCGGGCACAGGGGAGGAAACCAGCCCGTAAAGGACCTGGTGGAAAACAAAGTGTTCATAACTTCCCAGAACCACGGTTTTGCAGTGGACGCGGACTCCCTTGACGGGACCGGGCTCTACGTAAAGTACCTCAACGCAAACGACGGGACCGTGGAAGGGGTCTCCCACAAAGACCTGGACGTCTTCAGCGTGCAGTTCCACCCCGAAGCCCAGGCAGGGCCCATGGACACGGAGGAGGTCTTCTTCGGCAAGGTCGTAAAGACCCTCGGAGGTGAGCTCTGATGGCGAAACGTGAAGACATAAAGAAAGTCCTGCTCATAGGCTCAGGGCCGATCACAATCGGACAGGCTGCGGAATTCGACTTCTCGGGCAGCCAGGCCTGCAGGTCCTTAAAGGAAGAAGGAATCAAAGTAGTCCTTGTAAACTCAAACCCGGCTACGATCATGACCGACCCCGAAATGGCGGACTCGGTCTACATCGAGCCCTTAGACGCCCGGATCGTGGAAAGGATCATCGAAAAAGAGCGCCCCGACGGGATCATTGCAGGAATCGGCGGGCAGACCGGGCTTAACATCACCAGCGAACTTGCGGAGATGGGGGTCTTTGAGAAATACGGAGTCCAGATCCTGGGCACCCCCGTTGAAGCCATCAAGAACACGGAAGACAGGGAACTCTTCAAGGAGACCATGCTCAGTATCGGGGAAAAGGTGCCCCTGAGCCGGGCAGTCAATTCCTTAAAGGAAGCCGAAGAAGTGGTCGGGGAACTCGGCCTGCCCCTGATCGTCCGCCCGGCTTACACCCTGGGAGGAGCAGGCGGCGGAATTGCCCGCACAAAAGAAGAGCTCCTGGAAATTACGGAACGCGGGCTCAGGAGAAGCCGCATCAACCAGGTGCTTATCGAAGAAAGCGTGCTCGGGTGGGCAGAGGTCGAGTACGAGGTCATGAGGGACGCAAGCGATACCTGTATCGTGATCTGTAACATGGAAAACATTGACCCCATGGGCGTGCACACCGGGGAATCTGCAGTCGTTGCCCCGTCCCAGACCCTTACGGACGCCGAGCACCAGATGCTCAGGAGTGCCTCAATCAAGATCATCCGCGCCCTCAAGATCGAAGGAGGGTGCAATATCCAGTACGCCTTAAAGGAAGGCGACTACCGCATCGTCGAGGTCAACCCGAGGGTTTCGCGGTCTTCTGCCCTTGCGTCCAAGGCGACAGGCTACCCGATTGCCCGCGTAACCGCAAAGATTGCAATCGGAATGAAGCTCGACGAGATCGTAAACAATGTCACCAAAAATACCCCGGCTTCTTTTGAGCCGGCTCTCGACTACGTGATCACGAAGATCCCCAGGTGGCCCTTTGATAAGTTCACGACCGCGGACAAGACCCTGACCACTGCCATGAAGAGTACGGGAGAAGTCATGGCAATCGGCAGGACGATTGAAGAGTCCCTGCTCAAGGCCTTCAAGTCCCTGGACATCGACAGCCAGCTCGGGATAAAACGCTGGGAAGAGCCGGAGATCAAGACCCTCCTCAAGACCCCGACCAGCGAGCGCCTCTTTGTCCTTTTCCACGCTCTTGAAAGGGGCATGTCGATAAAGGAAATCTCGGAACTTTCGAACATAAACCCCTTCTTCATTTCCAAGATAAAGAAAATCGTGGACATGGAAAAGCGCATAAGGAACGAAGAGCTCACTCCTGAATTCCTCCGCGAAGTAAAAAAGATGGGTTTTCCGGACTCGCGCCTCTCGGAACTTACCGGGAAGACCAGGGCGGAAATCAGCGACCTCAGGCACGCAGCAGGGATCGTTGCAACCTTCAAGATGGTGGACACCTGCGCAGCCGAGTTCCAGGCAGCAACTCCCTATTATTACTCCACTTACGAAGACACCTGCGAGACCAACCCAACGGATAAGAAGAAAGTCCTTATCCTGGGCGCAGGCCCGATCCGGATCGGGCAGGGAATCGAGTTCGACTACTGTACCGTGCACGCTGTTACGGCGCTCCGGGAAGAGGGAATCGAGACCCACATCATCAACAACAACCCCGAGACCGTGTCTACGGACTTCGACACCTCGGACAAGCTCTTCTTTGAGCCCCTTACCCTGGAATACGTGATGAACGTAATCGAGAGGGAAAGGCCGTACGGGGTCCTGGTGCAGTTCGGAGGGCAGACCTCGGTGAACCTGGCAATCCCCCTGAAAAAGGAACTCCAGCGCAGGACCGACCTGGACACCGTTATTCTGGGTACGGACCCCGACGACATGGACCTTGCCGAAGACAGGGAAAAGTTCTACGTCCTGATGCAGAAGCTCGGCATCCCCCAGCCCGAAGGCGGGTATGCAACTTCCCAGAAGGAAGCCATCGAGGTTGCCAAAAGGATCGGCTTCCCGGTGCTTGTGCGCCCCTCCTACGTGCTCGGCGGGCGGGCAATGGAAATCGTTTATGACGAGACCGACCTGGAACGCTACATGAAAGAGGCTGTAAGGGTCTCTCCCGAACACCCGATCCTGATCGACGACTTCCTGGAAGGCGCCTGCGAAATAGACGTTGACGCAGTCTGCGACCAGAAAGACGTGCTGATCGGCGCAATCATGGAACACATCGAGGAAGCCGGGGTGCACTCCGGAGACTCGGCCTGTGTAATCCCGCCCCAGTCCCTCTCGGAAGATGTCCTGGAAAAGGTCAGGGAATACACCCGGAAGATCGCCCTCGGCCTGAAGGTGAAAGGGCTCATCAACATCCAGATGGCCGAAAAGGACGGGAAGGTCTTTGTGCTCGAAGCCAACCCCCGCTCCAGCCGGACGATCCCCTTCGTCTCAAAAGCCGTCGGGATCCCCCTTGCAAAGATCGCAGCCAGGGCCATTGCCGGGCAGAGCCTGAAGTCCATGGGCTACACCGACGAGCCCAAACCCAAACACGTCTCGATCAAGGAAGTCCTCCTGCCCTTTGACAAGCTCCCCGGAGCAGACCCGGTCCTCGGCCCCGAGATGAAGAGCACGGGCGAGGTCATGGGTGTGGACTACGATTTCGGAAGGGCCTACTATAAGGCAGAACTTGCTGCAGACAACCTCCTCCCCCTGACCGGCAAAGTCTTCCTCTCCATCAGGAACGCCGACAAGCCCCAGCTGGTAGAGATTGCAAGGAAACTGCAGGCAGCAGGCCTCGAACTCATGGGCACCCGGGGCACGGTCAACTACCTTGCCGACCACGGAGTCTTCATGGACACCGTAAAGAAGGTGCACGACGGAAGCCCAAACGTAATCGACATGATGCGCAGGGACGAAGTCGACCTGATAATCAACACCCCCACCAGCCAGCAGTCCCGCAGGGACGGCTCCAGGATCAGGAGGGCAGCCGTTGATTTCAAGGTCCCTTACATCACCACCATCCAGGCAGCAAGCGCTGCAGCCGATGCCATCGAGACCATGAAGAACGGCCAGGAACTGACCATCAAATCCATCAACGATTACCACAAAGAGATGGAGCAGTAAACGTCAGGCAACGGCAGAACAGCAAGGCAAAGTAAAGCAAGCCAAAGCAAAATAACAAGCAGCAAAATAACAAGCAGCAGAATAACAGGCCGGCACGGCGGGAATCAAGGCAAAAAGTAAGGCAAAACCCGCCCGCCGGCAAATCATTTTTAACTTTCAAACTCATTACAGACCCATTACCGTTTTTCAAATGACAATTACCAGAAATTAATCCGAAACTAATTAGGGGTAGAATCATGGCAAAGAAAGTAGCACTTGCATATTCCGGTGGGCTTGACACTTCTGTGTGCATCCCCATCCTCAAGGAAAAGTACGGGTACGACGAAGTAATCACAATTTCGGTCGATGTCGGGCAGCCTGCGGAAGAGATCAGGAAGGCTGACGCAAAAGCCCAGAAGATCAGCAACAAGCACTACACGATCGATGCAAAGGAAGAGTTCGTAAGGGACTACATCTTCCCCCTGATCAAAGCCAACGGGAACTACGAAGGCTACGTGATGGGCACCTCGGTTGCCCGCCCGCTGATCGCCAAGAAGGTAGTCGAAGCAGCCATTAAAGAAGGCGCAGTAGCCCTTGCCCACGGCTGCACCGGGAAAGGCAACGACCAGCTCCGCTTTGAAGCCGTCTTCCGCCAGACCGACATGGACGTAATCGCCCCCATGCGTGAGATGAACCTGACCCGCGAGTGGGAAATCAACTACGCCAAAGAGCACGGCATCCCCGTCGAAGCCACCAAGTCCAAGCCCTGGAGCGTTGACGAAAACATCTGGAGCCGCAGCATCGAAGGCGGCCGCCTTGAAGACCCCTCCTTCGTCCCCCCCGAAGAGATCTTCGAGTGGACAAAGTCCGCAGAAAAAGCCCCCGAAGAGCCCATGATCCTTGAGATCGGCTTCAATTCCGGGGTCCCGGTCTCCTTAAACGGCGAAGAAATGGGCGGCTACATGCTCATCAAGATGCTCAACGAGATCGCCGGAGTCCACGGCGTCGGCCGCTCCGACATGATCGAAGACCGCGTCCTCGGCTTAAAAGCCCGCGAGAACTACGAGCACCCCGCAGCCACCGTCCTCCTCGCAGCCCACGCCGACCTTGAAAAACTCATCCTCACCCGCGGCGAACTCAAGTTCAAGAAGACCGTAGAAGAGCAGTGGTCCGAAATGGCATACGCAGGCCTGGTCGACGACCCCCTCTTTGCCGACCTCAACGCCTTCATCGACAAGTCCCAGGAAAGGGTCACAGGCACAGTGAAAGTGAAGCTCTACAAAGGCGCACTTACTATCCTTGCCCGCAGCTCTCCGAATGCGCTTTATTCTGAGGACCTGGTTTCTTTTGACAGCCAGACCATCAACCAGCAGGATGCGGAAGGGTTTGCGAAGTATCACGGGTTCCAGGCGAGGATGTACAGGAAAGTGATGGATAAGGAATAAATCCGTCTTATTTTGTCTGTTCCCTTAAGGAACAGGCCCCACTTTTTTTGTTTCGGTCTTTTTGTCCTCTTTTTCGGTTTCGTTTTTAAGGTGAATCATAAAACCGTTAGTCAATGTCTTATTTTAGATAGCCGGGGCACTCACCGGTCGTCGAAGACGACCGGTCTTTCCTTAATGGATGATGAGAAATTGAAATGAAGCGTAATTGAATGTCTCTAAAACAATCACAATTTGAAGGAAAGATGGAAAAAGGAATGGTTTATTAATTTTGGAGTGTTAGAAGGTTTAAGGGGTACCAAATTGATAGATCAGGAAGAGATTCATAAAAAATGCCGCAGTGAACAGCTCAGTGAACGTATGATGGCTTTGAGGCAACTGAGAGATAATTTTGGAAATCTTCCTGAGAAGCAAAAAGTATGGGAAGAATTACACAGATTAATTTCAGATAAAGATAGTATCGTAAGAGAACATGCAATCGGAATACTTGAAACTGTTTTTCAGCATATAAATAACAAAAAACAAGCATGGGAAGATATAATCAGATTGCTTTCAGACGAAGATAGCTATGTGAAAGAGCAGGCAGTTGGAGCAATTAGAACTACTTTTCAACATGTACCTGACAAGAAACAGGCATGGGAGAATTTAATCAAATTGATTGCAGACGGAGACTACGATGTACGATGGCGCGTAGTAGAGGAAATTGAAACTGTTTTTCAGTATGTACCCGATAAAAAACAGGCATGGAATGATTTATTCAGATTAACTTCAGACGAAGACGACTATGTAAGAGAGCACTCAATAAGAGCACTCAAAACTGCTTTTCAACATGTACCTGACAAAAACGAATGGGAAGATTTAATCGGATTGATTTCAAATGAAGATGATTATGTAAGAGAACAAGCAGCAGAGGTAATTGGAACTGCTTTTCAGTATGTACTCTACAAAAAACAAGCATGGGAAGACTTACACAACTTAGTCTCAGATGAAGACTATGATGTGAGATGGAAGGCAACAACGGCAATTGGGACTGCTTTTCAATACATTCCCTGCAAAAAACAAGCATGGGAAGATTTACACGACTTAGTCTCAGACGAAGACTATGATGTGCGAGGGGAAGCAGCAGTGGTAATTGGAACTACTTTTCAATACATTCCCTGTAAAAAACAAGCGTGGGAAGATCTTATCACATTGACTTCGGACGAAGAATATAACGTGCGAGAGCAGGCAACGTGGGCAGTTGGAACTGCTTTTCAATATGCACCTGACAAAAAACAAGCGTGGAAAGATTTAATCAGATTGACTTCGGACGAAGACGAGAATGTGCGAGATCAGGCAACGGGGACAATTGGGACTGCTTTTCGATATATGCCTGACAAAAAACAAGCGTGGGAAGATCTTATCACATTGATTTCGGATGAAGACGAGAATGTTCGAGAGCAGGCAGTGGAGACAATTGAAACTGCTTTTCAACATTTACCTGATAAAGTCGAAGCATTGGATGATATACACAGATGGACCTTGGATGAAAACTATAATGTTCGACGCCAAGCAACGAAGGCAATAGGAACTGCTTTTCAATACGTACCCAACAGTGAACAGGTATGGGAAGATTTACACAGATTGACTTCAGATATCGACTATAATGTACGGGGGGAAACAGCAGAGGTAATTGGAACTGCTTTTCAACAAATACCTGATAAAAGAAAGGCGTGGGAAGATTTACATAAATTGACCTTAGATGAAGATTTCAGGATACGAAATGTTACAACATGGGCAATTGGAACTGCTTTTCAATATGTACCTGACAAAAAACAAGCTTTAGAAGAATTACACAGATTGACTTCAGATGAAAGCAACTATGTGAGAGCCAATGCGTATCATTCTCTTGGCAGAATTTCCATCTACAAAGCCTCTCAATCTAGATACGAAGAAGAATACATACGAGAACTTGAAAATTCAATAAACTTTTTTGAAAAAGCTACTAAAGAAGCTGGTTATTACAACCCTTCGAGCTTTTGCTTACCTTTCTACCGTTCATTTTATACGATAATCAGTGCCGAAAAGCAGCCGCCTAAGGGCGAAATCGACAGATACCTTGCTGAAGCAAAAAATGCTGTAAAGGGGTCAGAGAAAAAAAGGTTACTCTTTGAAGCTGTTCAAAATCTGGCCAACGCATTAAAGGAAGTTCAGAAGCTTGAAAAAATGGACTTAGAAGCCAAGAAAAGCGAACTTAATTATTATAGGGAATATTGCGAGCAAGCGTCAGAACTGATGAAAAATACCGAAGAAAAAGCGCCTTCTGCCACACAAGTACTGAAAAAAGGCCTTCCCATCCTCGATCGCAAACTAAAATCCCTACTCGAAGAAATCCAGGAGAAAGCAAAGACCGCGTGCCGGGAATCTCAAGGTACTGATACGGAAGAAATTGCATGTGCTGTCAGTCGGGAAGTTCAGAAATGGGAAATTGGGAGTCAGGAATATCTAGAAATGCAAATTGAGAGCCTTGTTAATCTTCTCAAATCGTACATTCCTAAAATTGAAGAAAACAGCTCAATCCTCAATCGAATTGATAGGATTCTAGGAGAACCTGACATAGTTAAGCAGTATACTCTTCTCAATAACCTTATTCCACAAATTATAGACATACAGGTGTCTGAAAAAACAGCTCCAGTTTTGAATGAGATTAAAGATCTAAGGGTTTCAGTTGATAGATTAACAGAATCTGTAGATGAACTACAAAATCCACAGGAATATCTTGATACGATCCAAAGAAACCTAGAAGATATCAAAAACGATATACCTGAAATGAATGAAAAAATCGATGAAGTTCTCTACGAATTGTATTCTCCTTTGAGTACGACTCAGAAACTGAAGGTTGCTATTCCACTAATTCCAATGCTTGCTACTTATGAGATGGAAACAAATGTTCCGAAGCTTGTGGCTGACAAGATTTATGAATTGAAGAATCTTGTTTTGCGTTTTAAAAACAAGTAAATGTGATTTCTTGGCGTAGTCTGGACAAAAGGTTTTTCGGGGGTTAGATTGAAGCGCCCGCCCACTAAAGAAATATATTTTAGCTGACATGGGATCGAGAGGCAAAACATGCCCCTGGAATTCAGAAAACACCCCACGCAAAAGGTCGTACTGCTGATCCGAAAGCAGCCCCGAGGGAGTCGGGCGAGGGGAGGGAGAGAAAAAATGGGGGGGTGGGAACTGCTGAGGATCGGGATGCGGAGGGGCGCAGGCTTTTAACATCTCGAAGCTGGACAAAAGGTTTTCCGGGAGTGATTGAAGCGCCCGCCGACCAAAAAAATATATTTTAGCTGACTGGGGATCGAGAGGAAAAACGTGCCCCTGTAATTCGAAAAACACCCCACGCAAAAGGTCGTACTGCTGATCTGAAAGCAGCTCCGAGGGAGTCGGGCGAGGAGCTGGAGAGAAAAAATGGGCGGGGGGAGGAACTGCTGAGGATCAGGATGCGGAGGGGCGCGGGCTTTAAATCTCCCTCGTCCGAACGAGAGGATTCCGGGGGTTCGATTGAAGCGCCCGCCCACCGGCGAAATATATTTTAGCTGAAATGGATAGAGAGGACAAACGTGCCCCTGTAATTCGAAAAACACCCCACGCAAAAGGTCTTGCTGATGAGCTGAAAGCAGCCCCGAGGGAGTCGGACGAGGGGAGGGAGGGAAAAAAATGGGCGGGGGGAGGAACTGCTGAGGATCGGGATGCGGAGGGGCGCGGGCTTTTAATCTCTCACCTCTGAACGAGAGGATTCCGGAGAGTGATTGAAGCGTCCGCCCACCAACTAAATATATTAAAACTGAATTGGAAGTTTTGAGTGACTCGCTTACAAAAAATTAAGAATAGTTTGAATAATCAACAGATTAGTGAAAGCTGCCAAAATTTTATTTACATTATTTCAGCTCACAAATAGTAACTTTGTTTTCAATCTCGTTTATGAATTTACTAACCGAATCTTTTTGCGTATAGATAATCAGGTCACTCATAGCCCGCGTAACAGCGACGTAAAAAAGTCTTCTTTCTTCCTGATATCTATCTTTCTTGCTTGAGTGAGTTGCGGGTTCAAAAATGTCGGGATTTTCCAATTCACAGGGAAAACCGTACATGCCTTCCACCACATCCAGCAGAAAAACAACTTTTGCCTGCAAACCTTTGCTCCTGTGAACCGTCATGAAAGGCACCTTATTCGGGTTTTTATTTCCATCAAAGGAAAGAGGAACCTTCATCTTTTCGGCGTATTCCCTCAAATTCTTCTGCATCATTATATTTTTCCCAATTCTGGATAGAAGCAAAATGTCTTTTGCCTCATAGCCTTCATCAAGATAACACTTTATTGAATCGACACAGTGCCTGGTTATTTGGGAGTGGTACTTGTATGGGAACCGCCGATCATAATCCGAGATGTAAACCCTGATAGGACGTTCATCATTATTTTTAGCAAAGGTTTCTTTTTTGATCTGCGAACCTTTATTGTAGACTATAATTTCAGCACCAGTATCCACTATAGACTTGCAGCTTCTATAGTTGATAGAAAGGTCGGTCCTCGCAGGATGATCGAAGTATTCATGGAAATTCACGAAGAAATCGAGATTGGACCCTGAAAAACCCATTATGCTCTGCCAATCGTCACCCACGCAAAAAAGCTTACACCCTTCGTTTTTCCTCATAAGCTCTCTTATGAGTTCGTATCTTTGAGCACTGATGTCCTGATATTCATCAATCAAAATCTGGT
This sequence comes from Methanosarcina sp. KYL-1, assembly GCF_024372725.1. Lineage (GTDB taxonomy): Archaea > Halobacteriota > Methanosarcinia > Methanosarcinales > Methanosarcinaceae > Methanosarcina. The sequence goes on along the minus strand of NZ_VOUA01000006.1, from coordinate 13,818 downwards.
TGAAAGAATCTTTGCATAATTCCGTGTTTTCTTTCAGTTCTTTTACAGCAAGATTGATCATGTCAGAAAAATCAATTTTGTTTTCATTTCTTAACTCATTTTCATAAATTTCATAAATATCTGAAGCGATGCTGGCAAACATTTTTTGTTTTGCAGACCATCTCTCGGTTAACAGCCTGTGCTCGATCTTTTTAGGGGACAGATTATATGTTTTAGCAATTGTTATGAATCTGCCAATGTTGAAAGAAAGACCTTTGACGGATTCTCTGCATTCAGCGCTCAATCTATTGACAAGCTGTTCGTATGGAGCAGGAGTGAACTCAAAATCTTTATCGGGATACTTTGCTTTTAATGCATTTGTCAGCCTTTCGGTCAAAGTTTTCTCAAAATTTGTTTCTTTGAATTCATAATATGTGGTTTCCACAAGAGAATATTTGTCCTGTTGCGAGAACTTCCCGATTTTCATCGCCATGCTTTTTCTGTATTCTTCCGATGCGTTTTCGCCTTCAAACCAATCAGGCACATTGCCATCCCTGTCTATTGCCCAGTGTTCAAGGTAGATGTCGTAATCGGGAAAGAAAAAATCAGGCCTCGGGATTTTTTTCTCGCCGCTGGCACCGGTATAAGCCATCCACTCCGCAGGATGTTCGTAAGATATCCTTATCCTTTCTCCGCTTAAGTTGTGGCTCAGAAAAAAGTTCAGTATAGCCCTTTCAGCTTCACTTTTGACCTTAGTTCCATCAAGAGCCGTATACGTTAGACCCTTCATGTATTTGTAAAATTCTTCTTTTTCTTCGAAATCATCTTTACTCCTGACAATCGCATCGTCATGGTAGAGTTTCATGTAATCCAAAATTTTCTTCTGGAAATTTCCATCCGTTTTTTTAAGATTGAATAGAGAATTAATATAACTGGAGAATTCTTTTTCAAAATTGTAGCCCGAAAATTTTAATTCAGGAATCTCTTTACCTGAGTTTTTGCAGGCATCTTCAAGAATTTTCTTTCCTAACGAATGAAAAGTCCTGACTTCTATGGCATCAATCCCAAACCTTTCACCAAGTCTGTTTTTAACCTCTCCAGCTGCTTTATTCTGAAACGCAAGAATAAGTATCTTTTTAGCGTCAACCCCATCGGGGGCTCTTTCCGTGAGATAAGCAGCTCTGGTAATCAGGACTTCGGTTTTTCCAGAACCGGCACCTGCTACAACTAAATTATGTGTATCGTCAATTACTATGGACCTTTTTTGTGAGTCGTCCAGAGGAAAAGGAGACTTCTGAAATAAAAAGTCGTATTTTTGGATTCTTTCCTGTATAAAATCCTCATTGTCATATGCCTTAAATTCATTCAATAAACAGGTTAATTGCTCCACTGACCTTCCAAGAAAGTCTTTGGAAGGCTCATCCAAGATTTTACTTTTATGTGTATAAATAGAACAGGTGTCTAAACAGCTCTGGCAGGTATTGATTAATTTTTCCTTCTCATGAAAAGTTAAGTAAGTTTCCTTTCTTAGTTTGTATGATTCGTACCTTTTGGACAAGTCTAAAATAGTTTTTTCAATATTTTCTTTTACTTCTTCACTTATGCTTTCTTTCTCTGATCTTAAAATTTTGTATACATAGCCCGAATAACATATCAAATAATTTCTATTAAGAATAACAAGTGAAAGTAAAAATACTATTAAAAGTGAAATGACAAAATCAGGAAGAATAATTGCCGCCAGGAAAAATAAAAGCAATAAATGCTTTATTTTGAACCTCGGATCACTATTATTTGCCTCATTTACAGTTATCCCAACACCTTCCGAAAACTTCAAACTAAGTATATTAAAAGCGTGATACAGTTAACTATACAAGCAACCTATAAAAAAGATGGGCAAACTGGAAAATACAATTTTTTTAGTGGCACTCAAATATATAAGACCGAGTATAAGGGAACAAACAATTATGCGTTAAAACAAGTTTAAGAAATTGTGAACAGGCATTGTTTCAGGCATTATACACCAAATAGATCACGATTTCGTTTTATCAGTTTCGTTCAAAACTAAGACTAGTTTGAGAAACTTCCACCGTAATTCGAAACAGCTACATGCTTTCGATCTCTAAATTATTAACAAGTGGTTTCCGGGGGTCAGATTGAAGCGCCCGCTCACCAACAAAATATATTTTAGCTGCTATGGGGTCGGGAAGAAAAACATGCCCCTGGAATTCAGAAAACACCCCACGCAAAAGGTCGTACTGCTGATCTGAAAGCAGCCCCGAGGGAGTCGGGCGAGGAGAGGGAGAGAAAAAAAAGGGCGGGGGTGGGAACTGCTGAGGATCGGGATGCGGAGGGGCGCGGGCTTTTAATCTCCCTCGTCCGAACGAGAGGATTCCGGGGGTTCGATTGAAGCGCCCGCCCACCGAAGAAATATATTTTAGTGACACGGGATAGAAAGGACAAACGTGCCCCTTATAAAGATGTAAAAATCACGAGTTTTTAATTTCACTTTTCTTAACTTTATCTTAACAAACGTATTCGGGGGAGATTTAAGCAGACCGCCGGCATGATAAATATATTTAAAATGAACTGAAATGAGTCAAAAAAACTTCAATGGCCCTCCTAAACAAAAAATAACTTAGAATCCCGCAAAAAATGTTATTATCTATTGTATATTTTTTGACTTTTCGAATGTCTTAACTCTTCTAGAATTAGCGATTTAAAAGTCTTATAAATAATAAAGCATCACAGTATACATATGGCTGATTCAATAATTAATCCAAAAAGGATTCGGGATAATGCCCCTCCTCGTAAGTCCATCTCATTAACTGAAGAGGATCTTCTAAGGGTTGCTTACTTGGAGAAAATTTATACCGAGCGTTATCCTATGGATGCTCCTTTCAGCTTTTCTAATACGATTTCAAAGGCTATAGAGATTGCCTTTGCTAATGCTTCAAATCCTGAATGGGGTGATTTAGCACAAAAACGATTGAATGATCTGGAAGAGGTGGAAAGGAAATCGTCAAGAATCGGGAAACTCAAACGAAAAAAGAATTAAATGCTCACGGGTATTTTACTTCTCATTCTTAACAAACGTGTTCGTGGAAGATTTAAACAACCGCCGGCAGAAAAATATATTTTAACTGATGTGGGATCGCAAAACCCCCGCCAATTTCTAAGAAACACCCCACGCAAAAGGTCGTACTGCTGATCTGAAAGCAGCCCCGAGGGAGTCGGGCGAGGAGAGGGAGAGAAAAAAAATGGGCGGGGTGGGAACTGCTGAGGATCGGGATGCGGAGGGGCGCGGGCTTTTAACATCTCAAAGCTGGACAAAAGGTTTTCCGGGGGTTAGATTGAAGCGCCCGCCCACCGGCGAAATATATTTTAGCTGCTATGTGATCGACATGCCCCTTTAATTTGGAAAACACCCCACGCAAAAGGTCGTACTGCTGATCCGAAAGCAGCCCCGAGGGAGTCGGGCGAGGGGAGGGAGAGAAAAAATGGGGGGGTGGGAACTGCTGAGGATCAGGATGCGGAGGGGCGCGGGCTTTTAACATCTCAAAGCTGGACAGAGGTTCGTTAGGGAGTGATTGAAGCGCCCGCCCACCGAAGAAATATATTTTGTCTGATGTAAAAAGAAAAGGATTTAGCATCAAAATTATCAATTTACACAGCTTCCGAACCTGTGGAGGGTTTTTCAGCAATAGCCACGTACTCAGCAAAGGATTCTGATTCAGGAATAGGTAAATTGTCTTCCAGCAGTCCCTGCACATGCATTTCAATAGCTTCATGGATATTTTTCTCTACCTCAGCCCTGGTGGAGCCGGTAGCTACACAGCCTGGAAGGTCAGGGGAATACGCTGAATAATTGTTGTTTGCTTTTTCGATCACGACAGGGAAAAGGTACATGGTCAATTCTCCAGCTGGTGAAAAATATGGGTGTGGATGATGATATGGCATAATTACCGGCAGGTTGAGATTTCAATCAACGGAACTGTTCCCGGTACCGGGACGCTTTAACGTAGCTTTTCCAGAGTATGAAATCATCCCACTCTTCGAAATCTTCTTCCCCGACTCTCGAATGGATTCTTTTTTCAAAAGCGGAAAAGTCCATACCGTATTTCTGTTCCATTTCTGCAATCATTTTGCCGTAGTAATCCATTTTTTGTTCGGCCCTGTCATGCAAAAGCCGCATTGAGTCGTCCAATAGTTAGCACCTGATTACCATTTTGCCACTCAAATCTTAAATGCATTTGTGTGCCCCGTAAACCTTTTTAAAACTCCATTATGCACCCTTATGCATCAAGGTTCCGGACATTCAAGCAATAACATCGACCACTCTGCAGGAGGGCTTTCCCAGGCAGGCCTGCAGTCCGTCTTCTATAAGTGATTCCAGGCAGGCCTGAATTGCTTCTTTAATATTCTCAATAGCTTCTTCAGCTGTATCCCCCTGCGAAAAACAGCCGGGAAAGCCGGGAAAGCTGGCAATGAATCCCCCGGTTTCTTCGTCTTCCTCAAGGATAATTTTGAACCTCATAATATCAGCTATAAGCCTTTTTGCTTAAATTCCTGAGGGTAGAAGAGTTTCAAATTCGCTCTTGCTTGCAGAGCATCCTGCAGGGTTTTTTCCAGTACACCAGGACTTAATAATGCATTTTCATTTCATCTCTACTCCGATTCCTCAAAAATCCACTTTCACCTAAATAATCTTCATTACAATGACGATATTTTAAGTAATAATAGTCATTATAATAACAATATTTTCAGCTAAAATCATCATTATAATGAAAGATATAAATATTCGGTGCTCAAATACTTCTTTATGAAGCAGCTCATGAAGATTTGGAACCCCTGGTGGACAGAGGGCAAAGTCCCTGAATCCAAAAAGAGGATCTCCCGTCCCCGGACCCTTGAAAGGATCCTGAAACTTATGGGCATAAGGGAAGTCGTCTGCATTACCGGGGTCAGGAGGTGCGGGAAATCGACTTTGATGTACCAGGCGATAGACTACCTGGTCGGGCAGGGGGTGGAACCTGAAAATATCCTCTACTTCAACCTTGACGAACCTTTCGAGGACAAAAGCATAGGGATACTCGACCGCATCTTCGCCGAATATATCGAGCTGCATGCACCTGAAGGGAGAAAATACATCTTCCTGGATGAAATCCAGAACATCGAAGGCTGGGAGCAGTGGGTCAAGAAGTTTTACGACCTCCACGGGGAAGAAATCAAATTCGTGCTCACCGGTTCGAACAGTACCATGCTCTCTGACCGGCTTGCAACCCTCCTGACCGGGAGGATGATCACGCAGCACATCTTCCCCATCTCCTTTGGGGAGTACCTGGATTTCGTGGGTTTTGAACTGAAAGACCCCGACGTCCAGAAAAATGTGGTTCTGCACCATTTCAACAGATACCTCTTCAAAGGAGGTTTTCCCGAAGTTGTCCTGGAGGAAGATTCGGACATCAACCACCTTCGGCTAACCGAATACTTCAACAGCATCCTCCTCCGGGACATAGTTGTGGGCCGGAAGATCCGGGAAAGTGCAAAACTTATCGAACTTGCAAACTATTCCCTGGCGAACGTCTCCACCCTCCTGAGCTATTCGAAAATTTCAAACGCTACGGGACTCTCCGTAAACAGCCTCAAAGAATACCTGCTTTACCTGGAACAGGCCTACCTCATCTACCAGCTGAATTTCTTTTCCTACTCTGTTAAAGATTCGATCTCAATCAAAATGCCCAGGAAAGTCTACTGCATAGACAACGGGCTCCGGAATTCAGTAGCATTCACCTTTTCTGCCGATGAAGGGAGGCTTGCGGAAAACCTTACATTTATAGAATTGAAGCGAAGAAAAGCGGAATTCTTTTACTGGAAGCAAAAAAGAGAAGTGGATTTTGTCATAAAAGGCAGGGATCAGATGCTCACAGGTATAAACTGCAGCTATACGGACCGCATAAGGGCAGGAGAAATCAATGCCCTGCTGGAATTCAAGGAGCATTTCGGGGACAGGGTTTCCGGGCTGGTCCTGCTAACTAAGAACCTCGAAAAAGAAGAATCAGGGATCAGTTATGTCCCCCTATGGAAATGGATCCTGGGGACTGATTAATTGAAATGGCTCAAATTTCTGACATGGGCTTTAACTGTAAATATATGTTGACGTACCGATTGAATAGATCTTTCTGAAATTGAGCATGTTTGAATACCAGGACAGAAAGCTCAAAGCTGGCAATATCCAACTCGAATTTCTTTGTCTAAAACGCCTTTGTCCATTAACTTTTTTGGAAAAACCGGTCTCGCAGGCTCGACCGGTGAGAGCCCAGGGACCTGAAAGCCGATTGTTCAAAGGCTGCTCAGGAAAGTGAAGCAAAATGAACAAACCTTTCAGGCCATAAAATATGTCATATGTCGGATTACTCAAAATTTTCCCGATACCGATACTCAGACGATCCAGGCAAAACTTCCGGACCGTACAATTAAATTGCACGACCCTTCGCTGGTGTCGGTGCCAAAAAAGTATGTTTTCATTAAACCGGGAAAATCCTCAATATCGGATTGGTTGGAAAAATGCCGATACCGATATATAGCGTGGAGTACCAGGGGTGCTTGTCAACCATCCAAACGAATGAAATGATCTGAGAGAATTCAGGGACATTCAAGCCCCTTTCTCGGCTCCGAAGGAGACAGGGAGGGGTAGTTGACCAGCTGAACAGCCTGAAGAGAAAAAAATCTTCGATTTTCTGTATCTACTCCCGGTTTTCTTCAAGGTTTAGCGGATCCTATGGAATAAATGTCAGAGAAACAATTCACCCTTTGCCCAGAGTTCATCAAATTTTGCCTTAAATCGCTTTGCATATGATTCATCATATATTCTTGTCATACCGAGGTTTCTACCCGTATTGAACTGGTCTTCAATATCGAGCAGGGTTATCCTGGAATCAATGATTACAAAATTGTATTCGGTTTCTAAAATTCTTATTTCCATCAGGTCCTTAATATTGCGTTTAAATGACAGGTCTTCTATCAAATCAATAAGCTCTTTAAAAGATGGCAGTAATTGTGATCCCGGGTCCAACATTTTAACTTTTACGCCGCGCTGTACTAAACTCAAATAAGCTTTGCTGAAGGTGGATACCGCGGAATCATATAGTTCCGATCTTCCAGGTCTGTACTTACTATGGATTACAACACATATTTCATGCTCGATTTTCTCAAAAGCCGAAGCCACCATTTCATTCAGTTCATTATTACGGAACCTGTCAGGCCAGAAGACAGTTTCAACATTTTGTGGTGAATTGTCGTTGCAAAGTTCCCTTTCGATTTCATCAAATGTTTCTTTAAGCATTTTGAGCTCATTGAGTGCTTCTTCCTCTTTTCTTTTGTACATGAGTTTAAATGCTCTTTCAGGATCAACCACCCGGTATCTTTGTGGCCTTGACGGCTGGATTTCGACAAGCTCATAGTTTTTGAGGGCTTTTAGAACCTCGTAGATCTTTCCTATAGGGACTTTCGATGCATTTGATAATTTGCTTGCTTCCATAGAATCCTGTTTTAGAAGTGTCAGGTAAACCGAACTCTCATACCTGTTTAATCCGATTTTTGCAAGTAATTTTTCATCCATCTTTTCACTACTTTTCAGTTTATTGTAGAGTAAAACGGTTATCTTTCCGAACGATATTAAGACTACTGTTCAAGCATATGAAAGTGAAGTTGTTAAGTTAAGGGCTATGCTGACCGAATACATTCATTCAAATAAAAGAACGATATGTGGCAAAGGTTACACTGAACCTGTAGAAGAATTCTAAGGAACAAACTCCATGAAATAATATGGAATAGATTAACTAAAAGTGGTCAAGATGACGTTTACAAAAAGTAACAGATACGATTTTGATTTTGTTAAAGAAAACATGATGGGACCAAACGCAATGAAGGTTCTTGAGGAAGTGTCCGAATCTTTGAAGCTTGAGAAAGGCATGAGAATACTTGATCTCGGCTGTGGGAGAGGGCTGACCTCAATATTCCTGGCAAAAGAATATGATGTTACGGTTTTTGCAACTGATCTCTGGATAAGTGCAACAGATAACTATGAGAGAATCAAGTCAATGGGACTGGAAGATAAAATAATACCAATACACGCGGAAGCCCACGATTTGCCGTTTGCAAATGAATTTTTTGATGCTGCTATCAGTATAGATGCCTATCACTATTTCGGGGTTGAAAAAGATTATTTGACAAAGTATTTTGCTCCACTTGTAAAAAAAGGAGGGCAAATAGCAGTTGCAGTTCCGGGCTTGAAGCAGGAATTTACAAATGGAGTTCCAGCAGAATTAGTGCCATACTGGTGTGATGATATGACTTTAACTCTACACTCATTTGATTGGTGGTGTAATTTATGGAAAAACTCTGATTTGGTAAGTATTAAAGAATGCAAAGAATTAAATTGCTTAAAAGAATCCTGGCAGGATTGGCTTTTGTGTGATAACGACTATGCTCGCAGGGATATAGGAATGATGGAAGCTGAAGGTGGAAACTACTTTAATCTGGTTTCAATCATAGCTACAAAGTTATGATTCAAAATCTGTTGGGGAGCTCACGACCTGGCCTGCAAAATTACGTTCATTAACTCCTTAGATCGGCATGAGGTCTTAAAAGATGTGGTTTTTGGGGGGAAATAAGGTTCTATGGATTCCATGGAACATCATCGATTTCATTGAAGGACATAAGTTTATATTTATAATTTCAACACAATATTAGTTTTTGGGTAACTATTCAGCGTATGAAAAACAACATCAATAGACATCCTCCTAAATGTAAAACGGGCAAGATCATCTTGCCTTATTTTATATAATTGTCGGCTATTGATTGTGTTTTTCTGTTTTACGTAAGTTGGTAATTCCATGTTTTTGAAACCTCAAAATCAGCATCAATCGACTGATTTTTGGTATGCTTAATAGATACAAAAAATGAAATTTTTGATAGGGCAGTCTTACTTTGAGAAGTGATTCTCAAATTAGAACATCGATTTTCAGAGCTAATTTAAGACCCTTTACATGGAAATTCCGGAGTGTAGAAACAACTATATGGAAAGAAGAGGATAAGGGACGGTGTGAAACTAAATATAATAATACTGTCTTTTTACTCAATCCTGGCCCTTTTTATTTCCATGCTGCTCAAAGAGGTCCTTAACCTCCTGGAAGTCATTAACTTAAATGACCTTCAAGCAGGCACTGTTTCAGCTTCCAGATTCACGGACGCCTCTCCCATAATTTTCATGATATTTCTTTACGGGTTCCTGGCCGTTATTTCAGCGGCTTCTGTGAAAATTCTCAGGAACAACTGGAAGGCAACTGAAAACGCAATATATTCTAAGAATAAAACTTTTTAACTTTTTTATTCTTTTATTCTTTTATCCGCTTACCTTTTGCCCGTTTACCTTTTGCCCGTTTACCTTTTGCCTGTTTACCTTTTGCCTGTTTACCTTTTGTCATTTTTTCACTCAAGAGCTGAAAAAAGCCGAAAGCCTGGTCTGTTCAGCTTTCTGGCATCCTTCGCCTTTTTCCCCTGCTTCCGGATATCTTTCCCCTAAAATGGACCCGTGTTCTTTCTCAAGCGAACTCCGGTAATACCCAACCGTTTTTTCCCTCCAGTCTCCCGGAAGCAGCTGGAACTGCATCCCCCTTTTCTGTTCATTCCACTCCCAGACCCCGGACCGGTAAAAAATAGCCCCCAACTGACTTGAGAGCTGGGCATAAGACACATCAGGCCTGAGCCTGTAAAGGAAATTTCCGATCCCTTCCTTTTCGTTTCTCCGGTGCAGTTTTGCAACGTTATTTGCCAGGTCTTTCCACTCCCGGTCCTGCATGAACCCGTCCAGTTTGTTCAGGTGGGTGCAGCTAATCTTATCGATTCTTGGGAAGCGGGCGTGCCTGAACTTCCTTTTTATGAAAATATTTCCCCGGGTGTCTATCCGCCAGGAAAAGGCTTTCTGTTTTGCGCCGAGAGTACTGGAGCGGGACCAGAAGGCATCCATGGAGGTAAATCTGGTTTTGATATATAAAAAATTGTTTGTGAAGTATGTTATTTTTTTAGTTGAAAAATAAAGAAGCTGGTTTTTCTCTTTCGCGAAACTCTTTCGCGAGAAACATTCTTGAATTCGTAAAAAAAGGTTTATGGGACAGGCCTGATTTTTCTGCTGCCCCTGTGGGAATCAAGTGTGATAAGTTTCCACATAGCTTTTGACGACCAGCCAGATGAGGAACCAGCCAAAGGCTGACACCAGATCTCTTTGAAACTTTCTTTTCATAGCCAGCATTAATATCTGTCTCAATATTTAAATTTTGTTTCGCCCGTATTTTTCTTTCCATCAATTCATAGATTCTTTTTTCAATTGGCTTCTAAGAGATATTATTTGCCCTGTCCTTAAGTTGATTATTGTTAATCTGACAATCTCAGGAAAGGTACTTTTTCAGAAAATTTTCTTCATTAAAATTTTGACCACCTTTGAACCTTTTTCACAATGAAAGTTCCTGCCCTGTGCTCGGGAATTGGGTTGGGGCAAGAAAGTTGCCGTGGGTGTGGAGATGGTTTTGAGGTGTAAAAAAGTGTTCGTGAGTAGAGAGGAGGTTTCTATCGTTTTCCCGGGTAAACTGAAAGAAGGAAGCATGCAGGCGACAATCCGGGAATTAAGTGAGGAGACGGATCTGCAGGTGTATGAGATGAAATATTTGTTCAGGTTTCATGCGTCCAGGATCTTCAGATCAAGGCCAGAGGGGAACCGGTGTCAAACGGCGAGCTAAATCCAAAAAAATAATTCCTGTAAAGAGGGCTAAAAATGCTTCAATTTCCCTTCCCGTTTACACGGGAATTTGTGATTCTTTTTCAACTGCCTCTCTGGCTTTCCCTCTCACTTCGTCGTCTTCGTCAAGGGTCAGTCTCTGGAGGTCTTCCCATGCTTTTTGTTTTCCCGGGGTTTGCTGGAATGCGTTTTCAAGTGCATGGGCTGCCCAGAACCGCACACCGCTGTATTCGTCATCCGTGAGTTTTATAAGGTCTTCCCATGCTTTTTGTTTTTCCGGGATTTGCTGGAACGCTTCTCCCAGGGCTTCCGCTGCCCAGAGCCGCACAACACCGTATTCATCCGCTGCCAGCCTGTGCAGGTCTTCCCATGCTTTTTGTTTTTCCGGGATTTGCTGGAACGCTTTTCCCAAAGCTTCTGCTGCCCAATGCCGCAAAAAGCTGTCTTCGTCAAGGGTCAGTCTGTGCAGGTCTTCCCATGCTTTTTGTTTTTCCGGGATTTGCTGGAACGTTTTTCCCAGCTCCTGGACTGCCCAGTGCCGCACAACACTGTCTTCATCAGCTGTGAATTTTATCAGCTCTTCCCATGCTTTTTGTTTGTCAGGCAAGGAGCTGAACTCTCTTCTTAACTGACAGACAGATTCTCTGCGTTCATAGGGATCACTACTTTCACTCTTTTTATGTATCTCTTCTAGATTAAACACCAACCAACACCATTATAATTTAATACCTCCGGATTTAAAACTGTTCTCTTTTATTTTGTCTTTGATCCCGCGGTTGGTTGTTAAGGTCGTACATAATCGAGCGGGAGAATCAGGCGGGATAATTAAGCGGGATAATTAAGCGGGATAATTAAGCGGGATAATCAAGTGGCGTAATCAAGTGACGTAATCAAGTGGCGTAATCAAGTGGCGTAATCAAGTGGCATAATCAAGCAGTTGAAGTGCATTCCGTATCGTGAAAAATGCCAGCGGATCTCCCCTGTTTTTCACTCCTTTTTTCCCTCTCCGACAGAATGGCTGTTGGCATTGTTATTGGCATGGAGCTGCCAGTAGCGGTCGTAGAGGGTGACGATCAGGGTCAGGAGCAGGACGAAGAAGAGCGTGTTCTCGAGGTTGATTGAGCCTTCGTACCTGGGGCTGAGGAAGTTTAAGAGGAGGATGAGGCCGGTATTTACCAGTGACATCACGATAAATTCCCTTACAATGGAACTCCAGTGCCTTCCGCGCCGGGCCAGCCAGTGACTCAGGGCCGTGTTTACTATGATGATGAAAGCCACGGCAATGGATATCTGGATGTTGTTTGCCCGAACGCCCGGAAGTATCTGGGCGAAGATTATGGTCAGGAGGGAGATCAGCACGATTTTCTCGATTACCTGCTTGTTTATGAGGCGTTCCCGCTGCTCCTTCACCGTTTTTGGTATGGGGGGGACAACCGGGGCGGCTGCTACAGGGAGGGCTTCGAATTTCAGGCCCTTCCGGGCAGGAGGCAGGTCCCGGAGCAGCCACCAGGCCAGGCCGAGCAGGAATGCTGCATAGGCAACCAGGATGAGGGCGTTTGAGGGGTTGGCTTTGATCCAGTCAGTGGTGTCCAGCTGGGCGACGTGGATCCAGTATTCCTGGGGTATCTTGACGAAAACCCAGATAAGGGCTGCTGCAGCGATCAACTTTCTTTTTGTCAAAACCTTCGGGTCCCATTTCAGGCGGACGGCTTCGTAGAAGATGAAGAAGTACTCGAAGGTGTTGGGGAAAATAAGCAGCAGGTAGCGCAGGTGTACCATTTCGAAAATAGCTACGCCTACCAGCCGGTAGTAGAAGAGGAAGCGGTCCAACTTAAAGGCGTAGAGGTTCGACCAGTTGCGGAGCGTCGAAAGGTAGGTGATACTCAGGTAATAAATGTCAAGGGCCTTATCATATCCCTGGTAACCTTCCAGGGGCAGGTTTGTAAACAGCTGGAATATCGTCTGGTCGACCATATCAAGAATCAGGGAAGCCAGCACACCCGGGAGAGGGTAGCGCGGAATAGTAAGCGGTATTAAGAAGCGGGCCATAACCACAGCCCAGAATATCAACAGGTCCGAAGTTTCTGCCATGTCGAGTTTGTTCCCCCCTCATTCATTTCCGGCCTGCTGTCCCCCAGGCAAGGCCTGATTTCAGCGTATTATACTTGTCAATATATATAGGTTAATTTCTATAAAAATTGTTTCATATTAAAATACTTGTTTTGAACTCTGTATAGCTGCTTTCAAACGGCTTTTATTTCTAAAGGGGTGTTTTTTCGCCTTTCCACGGTAAAAAACCCTTAAAAATACCTGTTTCAGGAATAAATTGGTATTTGAGTGTAGTAACAATGGTCCAGAAATGAATTCAGGTTATAAAAAATGTATTCAGGTTATACAAATTTCTAGCAAGAATATGAAATTTCCACTAAGAAAATGAGTGATTGAAAAGAAATGATATGTTGGGCTTTGTAGAAAACCTCTCTTAATCATCTGTAAGAGGCTTAAATAAAGATGTAAAAGTACTGATTGGTCCACTCAGTTTGGGTCACTCAGTTTGGGTCACTCAGTTTGGATCACTCAGTTTGGATCACTCAGTTTAGCCCACCCGGTTCAAATTAATAGGATTTTTATCAAAGAGAATTTCTGCAGAGCCGAATATTCAACCGAAATCACAACTACATGAAACGAATTGAACCCTGCTAATCCAGACAGGACAGCTGTAATTCACCTTTTCAGCTATCCCTAAAAACCTTTTTTCAATCTGCTTTTCAGGTACCGTCACTCTCACCGGTCGTCGAAGACGACCGGCTTTTCCAGAAAGTATATTTAAATTCATTCGTCATCGGTTAAGATTCATTTTCCTTCTTACGTTACTGTTTTTCCAATCTACAACTTTCATTCAAACCATTCTTCTCTAAACCTTTCTCTATTTACATGTGGATCCAATGCTTGACTTTCGTATACATTCATCACTGTTTCAAAAGTTCTTTCAATTCCACATCTATGTAGAATCCCTGTCAATAAATTTGATGCATTTTCAGCAAATA